>JAMFSR010000023.1 GCA_026225395.1 Granulicella sapmiensis | reverse complement strand
TGATCAACAACGTCGCCATGAAGCATGGTGGGTTCTCGGTGTTTGCCGGAGTCGGCGAGCGTACCCGTGAGGGCAACGACCTTTGGATCGAGTTCCAGGAGTCGGGCGTTATCGACATCAAGGACTTCTCGAAGTCCAAGGCCGCGCTGATCTATGGCCAGATGACCGAGCCTCCAGGGGCGCGTCTCCGTGTCGCACTGACGGGGCTGACTATTGCCGAACACTTCCGCGACGAAGAGGGAGCCGACACGCTGCTCTTCATCGACAACATCTTCCGCTTCACGCAGGCGGGTTCAGAGGTTTCGACGCTGCTTGGCCGTATGCCTTCGGCCGTCGGATACCAGCCGAACCTTGCGACCGAGATGGGCGAGCTGCAGGAGCGCATTACGTCGACCAAGAAGGGCTCCGTGACGTCGGTGCAGGCTGTGTATGTGCCTGCGGACGACTTGACTGACCCGGCCCCGGCGACGACCTTTGCTCACCTTGATGCGACCACCGTGCTTTCGCGGCCGCTGTCGGAGCTGGGTATTTACCCGGCGGTTGACCCGCTGGCTTCGACGTCGCGCATTCTTTCGCCGCGCATCGTTGGGCAGGAGCACTACGATGTGGCCCAGGGTGTGAAGAAGATTCTGCAGCGGTACAAGGATCTGCAGGACATCATCGCGATTCTCGGTATCGATGAGTTGTCGGAAGAGGACAAGCTCACCGTATCGCGTGCGCGTAAGGTGCAGCGCTTCCTTTCGCAGCCGTTCCATGTGGCGGAAATCTTTACGGGCATCCCTGGTGCTTATGTGAAGGTGGAAGACACCGTGCGCAGCTTCAAGGAGATCATCGAAGGCAAGCATGATTCGATTCCGGAGCAGGCTTTCTATTTGAAGGGTGGCATTGAGGATGTTCTTGCAGCTGCTGAGAAGATGAAGGCTACTGCGTAGCAGGGAATAGGGAGTAGCAAGACGAGATGGCTGAGGTTGGAAAAAATTCGGGGTTGCTGACGGTGCGGCTGGTGACGCCGGACCGGGTGCTGCTGGATGCAACGGCGGAGGCGGTGGAGTTGCCGTCGATGTCGGGGTATTTGGAGGCGCTTTATGGAGCGGCTCCACTGCTGGCTGAGCTGGGTGCGGGCGAGGTTCGTCTGCATGGCGGCACGGCAGGTGAGCAGATCTTCTTCGTCGCGTGGGGCTTTGTGGAGGTGCTGCCGGAGCGGGTGACCATTCTGGCGGAGACCGCGATGCATCCCAATGAGATCGACCTGGCGGAAGCGCAGGCGGATGCGAAGCATGCGCAGGAACTTTGGAACGAAGCCGGCGACGAGCAGGTGAAGTACGACGAAGCCAACGCTGCTGCGCGGGTTGCGGAAGAAAAGATTGCCAGCGCGCAGGGCAAGCACTAAACTTTTGAGGATTCAAACGATAGATCCGGCTTCGGCCGGATCTTTTTTTGTTTGCGATGCTGTAAAGATTTGCGACTAGACTGCTGGCATGACTTTCATGGATCGCCGCCGCTTTCTTTCGCTTGCTGGGGCCGCTGGAGCGGCTTTGCCGCTTGGCAATTTATCCGGCTTTCGCTGAGCCGGTGGCTTCGCAGGACTTTGAGTTTGTGTTCTTTACCGACACGCATTTGCAACCGGAGCTCGACGCCGCCAAGGGCTGCGATATGGCGTTCAAGAAGATGCGTGGGGTGAAGGCGGATTTTGCGATCCAGGGTGGGGACCATGTGTTCGACGCGCTGGCGGTACCGAAGGCGCGGTCGCTGAGCTTGTTTGAAATGTACGACAAGACGCAGCAGGACCTTGGCCTGGAAGTGCATCATGCGATTGGGAACCATGATGTGCTGGGGCTGACGCCGGTGAGCGGGGTGGACCCGAGCGATCCGCAGTATGGGAAGAAGTACTTTCGGGATCACATTGGGAAAACCTATTACAGCTTCGACCACAAGGGTGTGCATTTTGTGGTGTTGGACTCGGTGGGGATTACGGAAGATCGGTCGTATGAAGGGCGCGTAGATGCTGATCAGATGCAGTGGCTGGCGAAGGACCTTAATGCGCAGGTGAGTGAGACGCCGATTGTTGTTGTGGCGCATATTCCGCTGGTGACGGCGGTGGGCCAGTATGCCCCGCCGCCGGCGCAGGCTCCGAAGCATAACGGGATGACGGTGGGGAACTCGGCGGAGGTGCTGCCGCTGTTTGAGGGGCACAACGTGATCGGGGTGTTGCAGGGGCATACGCACATCAATGAGCGGGTGGAGTGGCATGGGGTTCCGTACATTACGAGCGGGGCGGTGTGCGGCAACTGGTGGCACGGAACGCGGCTGGGTGCGGCGGAGGGGTATACGGTGGTGTCGGTGCGGGGTGGGAAGCTGGTGACGCGGTATGAGACCTACGGGTTCAAGAGCGTGGAGCCGCAGAATACTTAGTTACTGGTGTGCCATGTAGCCGAGGGTTAGCTGTGTGGTGTCGGTTTCGATGGCTACTGCCCGGGTGCTATCGATGAGATAGAAGGTGAAGGCGTTGGCCGTTGCGGGGGACTTGGTGTTCAGTCCGGTGAGGGTGCCCGTGAAAACGCCGTTTGCGGCGGCGGTGAGATTTCCGGTGAAGGCGAAGTCTGCAACGCGGTTGTTGGTGACGGCGTAGCCTGCGAGGGTGTCTGTGGTACTGGTGGGGGTTGAGGTCACTGTGGCGAGCAGAGGAGTTGCGACATAGGAGCTGGTGGTTTGGCTGGCGTTCATCCCATAGCCGCCGCTGAAAGAGGCTGCAGTGAAGGGAACGGTCTGCTGTTGGAAGGCCTGGCCGATGAGTTGGGTTGAGGTGCCATTGTCGGCCAGGAGACCGTTGCCGCTGCCGCTGAGGTAGAGGTGTAGGGAGTAATTGAAGGTAGAGCCGTCGGTGAGGTTCGAGAGGGTAACTCGGCCGGTGGGGTCGACGGTGTAGGAGCCGGTGAAGGGGATGGGGGATTGAGCGCCGGTACCGGTAAGGTTATTGCGATTGAGTGTGCCGGTGAGGCTGCCGTTGGCTCCGGCTGTAAAGACGCCTGCGACCTGAAGACCGGTTTGCGATATGGCGAAGACGTAGCTGGAGTTTGCGAGCGAGCTGGTGGTGAAGGTCCCCGTGCTTGCGCCCTGGCCGAGCGCTTGGCCGCCCTGGACGCCGAGGAAGTTGTCGCCGCCGGTTTCGGTGAGGAAGATGTGGGTGGCGTCGACGATATAGCCGGCGAGATAGAGCGATGGAAGGATGGATTTTGAGCCGGGGAGGAGCTGGATCTGGACGCGGCCGAACTTGTCGGGGGCGGAGACGGTGCTTGCTCCGAGAGCTTCTTCGCCGGAGGTGTTGATGTCGTCGTTGACGTCGATGACGCTGCCCGCGCCGGAGATCTTTCCGGGGCTGTCGATGTTGAGAACTCCGCCGAGCGATGCGGACTGGCTGTTGCGATCGCCACCAAAGGTGGAGAACGCGTAGCCGCCTGCGGGCGGCGCCACGGCGGTTTGAAGGGCGAGCGAGCCGCTGCCGAGGGTGCCATAGAGTTGGGCGACAAAGCCCTGGGAGCCGGAAGTCAGCGCACCGGTTAGAGTTTCGGTTTCGCCCTGGCCGATGGTCAGGTTGATCTGGAGGTTGCCGGCTGCGGTGGTGGTATAGCTGCCGCCGCTGAGCTGTTGGAACTGGGTGTAGGCGTTGGAATTCCCGTCAGCGTCGGAGAGGTAGTAGGTGCTGTCCTGTTCGCCGCCGGTGATGGCTCCGTTCTGTGCGGTGAAGACGCCGGTGGTGAAGGAAGCGTTGTAGCCGGATGGGCCGGAGAGCTGAAAGACATACGTGCCGTTGGCGAGCGCTGGACCGGCTGCGGTGATGATGATGCTGGCCGAGGCTGACTTGGTCGGATCGGTAATCGAGGTTGCGGTGATGGTGACCGTGCCTCCGAGGGGGATTGCCGAGGGCGCGGCGAAGGTGGTCTGGGCTTCGGAGGTCGTATCGATTGGGTTGAAGGAACCGCAGGTAGAAGCGCCGCAGGTGACGCTCCATTGGACCTTGGGATTGGCGGAGACGTCATTGAGGATGGCCGCGCTGAGTGGGATGGAGGCTCCGACTTCGGTGGAAGCGGGAACTGTGGCGAAAAACGAGACAGAGATGGGGATGGGAGGGACGATGGTTACCGTAGCGGAGATGGACTTGGTGGTATCGGCGACGGCAGTGGCTGTGATGGTGACCGTGCTGCCCGCGGGGATGGCTGAAGGAGCGGTATAGGTGACGGGGCTGCCGCCGAGTGCTGTGGTGGTACTGAGGGAGCCGCATGCTCCCGGGCTGCTGCAGGTGATAGACCAAGTGAGGACGTTGCTGGTGGTGGAGGTGCCGTTAGCTATGCCGGCCGAGAACGTTGCTGAGGCGTAGATAGCCAGAGAGGATGGCGGTGCGCCAAGGAACAGGACGGAGATGGGCTTTGCCGGGGGAATGACTGGGGCGATGGAACCTCCGCTGGTGCATCCGCCGAGGCTGCCGAGGAGAAGGATTGCGAAGAGGAGAGGAAGTGTTCTGCGGATGATCATGGTGCTCACTCTGTATCTCCGTTTGACGGAGGCCCGACGTTACTTGTTTCGAGTGCGATTCGAATCAACGGAGCAATCCCCGATGACGTTACTGCGCCCTGCTGTCTTTCGATGCCCGCGAGGGCATCTGAGCTATCGAACACGAAGTTGGGTGAGAGGTTGCTGGGGCAATTCGATTTTCGTTTTGTGTTAGGCTACGGCGCATTCGAGACATCGAACTGAGTGTCGCGATGACAGGTTTCGGACGGAGAACGCCGTGAGTATGAGGTCGCGAAGAAGGTGCGGATACAGTGCCCGCTGGATATTGGCTGTGGCTTTATGCTTCCTGGCGCCTGGTGCGCCAGCACAGACGTCCACTCCGCTTGTGGCGAAGGTTGCATCGGGTGTTGTCGCAGGCGAGCGCGTGCAAGGCACCGATGTGACGGCGTTCGAAGGCATTCCGTTTGCCGCGCCACCGGTAGGCGATTTGCGCTGGAAGGCGCCGCAGCCGCCCGTTGCATGGGAGGGTGTTCGGCGTGCGGATCATTTCTCGGCGAGTTGCATGCAGGTGATACGCGGAGAGCATCTTCCGTGGACGCGCGAGTTTATGGCGCAGTATCCCATCAGTGAGGATTGTCTTTATCTGAATGTGTGGACGGCGGCTAAAAAGCGTGACACCGCGAAGCTGCGTCCTGTGTTGGTGTGGATTCATGGTGGAGGCTTGGTGGAAGGCTCGGCGGCGCCGGAGTCTTATAACGGTGCCGCGATGGCAAAGCGAGGGTTGGTTTTTGTGTCGATCAACTATCGCCTGGGCGCTTTCGGGTTCATGGCGCACCCAGCGTTGACGGCGGAGTCGCCGAATCATGCGTCGGGGGATTATGGACTGCTGGATGTCGTTGCCGCGCTGCGTTGGGTGAGGGGAAATATTGCGGCGTTTGGTGGTGATCCTTCTCGAGTCACGATTGCGGGACAGTCTTCCGGCTCTACTGCTGTTCTGTTTATGACCGCTTCGCCTTTGGCCAAGGGGTTGTTTCGAGGGGCGATTGCAGAGAGCGGGGCGGACCTCGATCCGCCAACGAGCGTGCCGCTCAAAGAGGCTGAACAAAATGGATCGGCCTTTGCGGAGAAGTGTGGCGGGAAGACGCTGCGCGAGCTGCGGGCGCTCAGTGCGGAACGAGTGCTGGAGTGTCAGCAGAGCCCCGGGCTGCGGTTTCGTCCGGATATTGATGGGATGTTTCTTACGCGCGGCGTAGGGGATGTTTTCTCTGCCGGGGTGCAGAACGATGTGCCGACCATCACGGGCATGAATGCCGATGAGGGCAGTGCATCTTCGGGATATGGCAAGGTCAGTGCGGCTGAGTATGCGGCCAGGGCAAAGAAGAACTATGGAGCGGACAGCGAGGAGTTTCTGAAGTTATATCCGGGGGAAACGGATGCGGAGGCTGGTGAGTCGTTGAAGCAGAGTTCTCGCGATCGCGGGCAGGTTTCGATGTATCTGTGGGCAGAGAAGCGTGCGGAGACGTCGCGTACTCCGGCGTACCTCTACTACTTCAACCGGGCGATCCCGTGGCCTGAGCATCCTGAGTTTGCCGCGTTTCATTCCGCCGAGATTCCGTATGCGCTGGGGAATCTTGCTGCGTTGCAGCGGCCGTATGAGCCGATCGACTATGAGCTGGAAAGGGAAGTCTCGGGGTATTGGGAGCAGTTTGTGTGCAACGGTGATCCGAATCAACGGGGTTTGCCGGGATGGCTTCCTTACCGGAAAGGGCAGCGTGATCTGATGGAGCTTGGCGTCAAGACCAGTATGTGGCCTATTACAAGTGAGAGAAGATTTCTATTCTGGAAGAGTTATCTGGAGAAGCCGTAGAGGTGGGCTACTAGTGTGTCTTGCCTGGCGGGTTCTGAGCCGAGAACACGACAGTACATTAGAGTATTGACCGTGTCTGCCGTTGTCTCCCTGCGGGTGACCGCTTGCGGAGAATTTGATATTTATGTGCAAGAGCACATATCAGGGGCCATCCATGGGGTGGTGTGTGTCTACTTGTAGCAGTCCTCGCGGTAGACGCCGGGCATACAGGGAGTAAGGCGCTTGGGGTCGTAGGTGAAGTGGACTAGATCGTCGCGGTAGTCAATTTGCATGGTGGTCATTCGAAGAATGCCGGCGCCGAGGAAGCCGGAGACCTCGAGCGAACGCTGCGACCACATAGCGTCCTGGTCAACGGCGATGACGTTGTACGCGGGATAGCGGAGTCCGGCAAAGTCGAACTCGACTTTATCAGTGAGGTAAGTCTTGTGGATCTCTCCGGACAGACCGTGAATGCCCATGTCTGGACCGGCAGATACTTTGGTGGCTTCGCGCGCGGCTTCCGCGGAGATCATCGTGACATCGGCACCGGTGTCGAGCATAAAAAGATGGGGGGTCTTTCCGTTGAGTCGAACGGGAAGAAGGAGTTCGTGTCCTAGGCGGAGGACAGCCGACCAATTCTGCATTCCCGGTGCGGTGTATGCATCGCGAACCGGAGTGTCGGCATCACCTTCGGTGGTTAGCGACGGTCCATTCGGATTTTCGGTGCCGGGAATGGGTGGAAGCGGATCGAGCCTGAGCTGGTGGGCCGGAAAGTCCAAAGTCAGGAGGAAGTCACCAAAGACGTCGCCGCCTATAAGACCATCCTGCGAAGTCAACACAGCGACATCACTTTCAAGCACGTCAACGTCGCAGTTTTCAAATTCGAGGTTACCGATCTTGATGCTCTTTACATGAGCGCGGAAGGCCCGGGTGGCATGATCGTTGCCGACACCGCCAATGGCGCCCTCTGCATCTGGTTTCAGTTGAAGTGCCGCAGCCGCGCTATGAGAAAGCGTGAGACCCGACGCCCCGGTGTCGATTTCCATTCGGCGTTCTGTGCCATTGACGGCAACGATGAGGCCCCAATGGACGGCCCCCGTCGGGCCATTCTTGATGCCCTGGAAGGGAATGATGGCGGAGGTAACTTTCGAGACAAGCCGGCATGGTTCGGCGGGGTGGGTGAGCGATTCTCTCCACTTCTCCAGGGACTTGCGTTCGTCGCCTGAAAGAGACTTGTCGGTCTCGAGAGTGTGTGTAACGTGTTCGAGTTTGACCGACCGCGGTTGCAGCGCCGACCAGGCGTCGACGATTTCGGGGTTCAACGGGTCATAGGTGTGAGCTACGTCAAGGTGGCGCTTGGCAGTAAGATTCATCCCGGTGAGCCGGCTGAACTTCGCGAAGTCTATGTGGACCTGCATGTTGCAGTGGTCGAGGCGTCCTGCCGCCTGGATGGAGGCGATGGCTTGATCGACGCTACCATGGTGTAGCTGGACTTCGTCGAGCGACGCCATCGCCCAGGAGTTCGTGGGAGATCTGGTAGCCCACTCATGGGCGTCGGTGTCGGCTTCCGAAGTCTTGCCGGCTGCCAGGAGCGCACGGATGAGTCCGTTGTGAGCGCGATCGCCTTCAAGGTCGGCCGTTTTGCTGTCCTTGCGATAGAGATCGATCGCATCATCGTACTTGTCATGATCCAAGGCGAGGTCGGCCGCACTGGGTGAGGTGGTACGAATGGGACAGGAAAGGGCAACGGTCTGAGCAGGTTTAGCCGCCTGTGAATAGGCGGTGGAAACAATAGCAAGAAGGGTTGTTACTGCGAGGGTGGCAGGTCTCAACTTGGCCTCGAAACAGGGGATAACGTATCGTACAACGCGGTCGCAGAAGGTCAGCCTTCTTGGTTCAGGCGCTTCTGCATAAGGGCGACGGCTTCGGGGTTCTGGTCGATGAGGAGGTAGTTGCGGTTGTTCTTTGCAGCAGCCAGGCCGGTAGTGCCTGAGCCGGCGAAGAAGTCGAGGACGGTGTCGCCGGGGTTGGAGTGGACGCGGACGATGCGCTGCAGGATGCCCAGGGGCTTCTGGGTGGCGTAGCCGGTCTTCTCCTTGCCGGTGGGGGAGACGATGGTGTGCCACCAGACGTCGGTGGGGGTCTTGCCGCGGGCGGCTTTCTTTGCGCCGACAAGGCCGGGGGCCATGTAGGGGATGCGGTCGGTGGCGTCGAGGTTGAAGGTGTAGTCGGTCGGGTGCTTGGTGTACCAGAGGATGTTGTCGTGCTTGGCGGGCCAGCGTTTGGTGGCGCGGGCGCCGTAGTCGTAGGCCCAGATGATCTCGTTCTGAAAGCAGGCGCGGGTGAAGATCTGGTCGAGCAGCACCTTGCAGTAGTGGACCTCGCGGTAGTCGATGTGGAAGAAGAGGCTGCCGGTGGGGGTGAGGAGACGGTAGGCCTCGTCGAGGCGCGGACGCAGAAATTCGAGGAAGTCATCGAAGTCGTCCTCATAGCCGGAGGTTGAGGTGGTGAGGCGCTCGGTGCGGTAGCGATGGCCGCCGAAGCCGATGCGGTCGCCAGCCTCATCGCGGATGGTCTTGAGCGTGGGGCGAACCTGGCGGTGGCCGGTATTGAAGGGCGGATCCACGTAGATGAGCGGGATGGAGGCGGAGGGAAGCGTACGCAGGGCAGCGAGGTTGTCGCCGTGCAGGATGCGGTGGACCTCGACGAGGCGGGGGCGGAGGAAGGCGAGGAAGTCGTCGAAGGTGTCGGTGTAGCCGGTGCCTGAGGTGGCGAGGCGCTCGGTGCGGTAACGATGGCCGCCGAAGCCGATGCGGTCGCCGGCCTCGTCGCGGATGG
>JAMFSR010000022.1 GCA_026225395.1 Granulicella sapmiensis | reverse complement strand
TGCTTGGACAGAACCTTCGTGATAGCAGCCGTCAGCGTCGTCTTGCCGTGATCAATGTGACCAATCGTCCCAACGTTTACGTGCGGCTTGCTGCGATCAAATTTTTCCTTCGCCATGACTTTTCTCCCTGTATCTAGCTGGCGCAAACCAGCGATTGACTCTGAAATTTTATCGTGCGGATATTAACAACTCGCGACGCTCAGTAGTACGCATAGAGCTTGAAGTACTTGTCGCGGAGGTCAAGGTCGACCTTTTCGAGGCTCGCGAGGTAGTGCTCGCGAATCTGGCCCTGGTCGCTGTTGTCCAGCTTGCCGTACTGGGCCTGCGTGGAAGGGCCGAGCTTGCCGGCCTTCAACACCTTCTCGAAGTCGCGGATACGCAGGCCGGCGCTCTTGAGAGATTTGAGGAAGCTTTCCACCTTCGCGGCCGAGAAAGACTGGTCGACAGCGCCCTGGACTGCGGTGAAGGTCGCCGGATCGGTCACGGTAAGAACTGCCTGCTGATGCAATGCGCTCAATCTAAATCCTTGCTACTCAAGATCTCGTTGGCAATTTTGGAGCGGGAGACGGGAATCGGACCCGCGACCAACAGCTTGGAAGGCTGTGACTCTACCACTGAGTTACTCCCGCCCATTTTGCCGCACGGAAATTCTGGAGCTGATGATGGGGCTTGAACCCATGACCTCTCCCTTACCAAGGGAGTGCTCTACCACTGAGCTACATCAGCCTTCCTTACAACTTTACCGCGACCGGACCCGTGTAAGCACGACCCGCAGTGCGAAAAAGCCTAACAACAACCACGTCAACTGCTGAAACTTGCCAGGCTCCATTGTCCGCCAGACCAGTACAGCCAGCAAGCCAAGAACAACCAGCGCCACAACCAGCCGCCCATTGCCCGAGGGAGCCATATCCATAAGAACCCCCGCGTGGCTTACAACTACAAAAATGGTGCACAGGGAAGGATTCGAACCTTCGTACGTCATTGACGGGCAGATTTACAGTCTGCTGCCATTAACCACTCGGCCACCTGTGCACATGTCCACTCACCGCCCTCTTTCGCAGAACCCCGTCACGTTCCGAGCAGAGTCCGGCGCAAATGTCCGCGCGAGGAGGGTCGACTCAGGCTGTGGCTGGCGGACGCTGCAGGAGAAGAACAACAAGCAGGTACAACCAAACTCTTTCGATTGCTGTTGGCAAAAATCTGGAGCTGGCGAAGGGATTTGAACCCCCGACCGCCTGATTACAAATCAGGTGCTCTACCAGCTGAGCTACGCCAGCCCGTTTCGGGCACCGGACGGACGTTTTGTCCGTCTGGGTTGTAACAGCAAACTGCGCTGCCAAGTTTCGCAGCGCAGCTTTGACTTTATCACAGCAGGGCGGCCCGGAAAACTACAGTCCTCTCGTCTGGCAATGATAGGATGAGGCCCATGATGCGGTGTACCCGGCGCGAGCCCTGGCTCAACCTGAGACTGATTTTCCCGGCCATCCTGCTCCTGCTCGCTTTTTCCGCATCGGCCCATGCTCAGGCTCCGTCCGCTGACAGCACAGAGGGGCCCTTGCAGCCCAATACCGACGTGGCCCGCGTCAAGCAGATCGACAATGACACCATCATCCGCATGGCCAGGGCCGGACTCGACGACAACATCCTGATTCAGACCATCAACCTGCAGCCAGGCCACTACGACGTAACGCCCGACGACCTTATCGCGCTCAAAAACGCCGGCGTCTCGCAGCGCGTCATCGCCGCCATGCAGGCGCACGGCACAGGCCTCGACATCCGCGCCAACAAGCCGGCTCCGGGCGGCGAGCTGACCGCGCAGTCGATGGGCCTCGATGAGATTGGCGTCTATTACAAGTCGAAAGACGGCGAGTGGATTCCGCTCAAGATCGAGCGCGTCGCCTTCAAGTCCGGCGGAACGCTGAAGAGCCTGGCCACGCACGGCATCATCAGCCGCGATATGAACGGCCACATCGAAGGCGCCAAATCGCCCCTAAAACTACCAACCGGCGTCGAGATCCTGATCTACACGCCGCAGGGCACCGAGTCCACCGAGTACGACTTCTTGCGCTTCCGCGAGCACTCCGATAGCCGCGAGTTCCGCACCCTGACCGGCGGCGTCTTTCACTCCCAGTCCGGCGCCGAACGTGACGAGATAGAATTCCACCCAAAGAAGATTGCTCCGCAGATGTATACCTTCACCGTTCCGGTCGATATCGAAAAAGGTGAGTACGGTGTCCTTCCACCGGCTTCGGCCGGCATGCAGGGCACGGGCAAGATCTTTACGTTCTCGATCATCGAGTGACCGAATAACCTATGCGCCAGCGCAACCGCACCCTTATCCCGCTGCTGATCGTCCTGGCCGTTGTCGCTGCGCTGGGCATTGCGCTCTACCTGCGCGGCAAATCACCCCCGGAAGCCGCGCGCCTGCTGCCCGAGTCCGACGCCATCGTCTACATCCACCTGAAGACCCTGCGCGCGGCCACGCACTTCGATACCACGCCTGTTGCGCGCAGCAAGGACTTCCAGAACTTCATCGACTCCACCGGCATTGTGCCTGAGCGCGACATCGACGAAGCCGCCTTCGCGCTGCATCGCATGGCCGATCCCAAGGGACCCAACGGCCCGGTCGCCTACTCCGAGGTGTTCGTTGGACGCTTCGATGGCCAGCGGCTCGGAAAGTACTTGAGCGTCATCGCCAGCTCCCACGAAAGCTACGCAGGCCGCGACATTTACTCCATCCCCGTCGAAGGCCGCACTCTGCGCGTCGCACAGCTTGGCTACGACACCATCGGCGCCTCCAACATGCCCACCGCCGAGCAGATCCACTCCATGCTGGACCGCGCCCGCACATCGGCTATCGGCACTCCTGGCTCGTCCTTGCTGGCGGCGCGCTATCAAGAAGTCCCACTGCTCTCGCAAGCCTGGGGCATAGGCCACATCGGCCTTCCCTTTGCCGAAAACGGCCGCATCTCGATCCTGGGCTTCGAGATTCCGCTGGCCGACGACACCGACCTCGTAGCCAGCCTGCGCTACAGCGGCTCCGTACATCTGCGCATCGAAGAGATGGCGCCGGACGAAGCCGGAGCGCAGCACACGGTCGAAGCCATGACAACGCTGGTCAATATTGTCCGCGGCATCGGCAGCGCACAGCCGCCGCGCGACGCAGCCGACGCCGCACTGCGCGCCGTGCTGGCCTCCATTACGCTCGAGCAGCACAAGGACCGGGCCATTTTGAGTGCGTCGGCCAGCGTCGATCAAATGAAAGCCCTCGCATCCTCCAAAGGCCCCGACGCCGCCGAAGCGCCCTCGCTTCCGCCCACTCCCGTACCCGTGGCGTCTTCCCGCGCCAGAAAGCCGTCCAAGTAACTGAAGCGTCTCCGGCCAAAAGGCCTGGACCCAAACTCAACGCAACCGCATCGAAGCAGTTAACGTCCTTCCGGAGTCGACTCATGCGTCCCATTGCTCGCACTTTTCTTGCCGCCGTTTCCCTCGCTTCCGTTGCGGTCGCCGCCCAGCAGCCCCTGCTGACCGGACAGGCCGCCTTCACCGACTGGAACCAGCAGCACCCCGGCGTGCGCCACAAGATCACGCTCGCAGACCTTCCCGAGCCCAAACCCGAAGAAGCCGTCAACAACACCGCGCACATTATCCCCAAGCCCAAGGACGCGTGGCCCATTGCCCCCGCCGGTTTCAAGGTCACCCTCTACGCCGGCGGTGACACCACCCCCATGCAGCGCGCCGACAACAAGGAGCAGATGCAGCTCAGCGGTGGCACCTTCACCGAGCCGCGCCTCATCCGCACCGCTCCAAACGGTGACATTTTTCTCTCAGACTCCGGCGCGGGCACCCTCTTCGTCCTCCGCGGTGTCGGCCCCGACGGCAAAGCCGCCCAGATCGAAAAGTTCGCCACCAGCCTCGACCATCCCTTCGGCATCGCCTTCTATCCGGCTGACAATCCGCGCTACGTCTACGTCGGCAACGCGACCACCATTCAGCGCTTCCCGTATCACTCCGGCGACCTTCACGCCACAGGCGCTGCCGAAACCATCGTCCCCGACATCCCCGGCTACGCGCAGCTCACCGGCGGCGGCCACTGGACGCGTGATGTCGTTTTCTCCAAGGACGGCCACATGCTCGTCTCCGTCGGCTCCGGTTCCAACGTCGACGACGCCGACACCCATCCCAAGGAGTTCCATCGCGCCGACGTGCTCGAATACACGCCCGACGGCAAGTTCGTCGAGGTCTACGCGCACGGCATCCGTAACTGTGTGGGAGAGGCCATCAATCCGATCACCGGCTCGCTGTGGTGCTCCACCAACGAGCGCGACAACCTCGGCAATCACCTCGTTCCCGACTACGTGACCTCCGTGCCCGAAGGCAGTTTCTTCGGCTGGCCCTGGTACTACATGGGCGGACACAAGGACCCGCGTCTCCCTGATCCCTGCGCCACCGGCACCGGCCCCAACCTGCAGGCTCCCGCACTCACCGCCGACCAGGCCGCCAGCTGCAAACGTGCCGACATTGCCTCCAAGGTGAAGACGCCAGACGTCCTGGTGCAACCGCACATGGCGTCTTTGGAAATGGTGTTCACTCGGTACTTAGCCACGATTAACGAAATACACAACCGGGACTGGAAACCCCTCCCGCAGGAGTTTCAGGGCGGTGCTTTTGCCGCCGAACACGGTAGCTGGAACCGTGCCAACCGTGCCGGCTACGAGGTCATCTACATTCCCATGCACGACGGCAAAGCCACCGGCGAGTACGACGACTTCCTCACCGGTTTCGTAACCGCGGACGGCCAGGTTTGGGGCCGTCCCGTCGGCGTCGCCATGGGTCCGGACGATAGCCTCTTCGTCACAGACGACGGCAGTCGCAGCGTCTGGCACGTGACTTATGTTGGCGGCGGCAAAACTTCTCCGGCCCATGCAGCAGCACAATAAATCTCGGCCGCTTAGAGCCTTGAAGTAACCAATCGCATCAGGCACAACTGGGGGATGGGCAAGTTTCACGCCATCCTCCTTTTGCTGCGACGATCCTGCTCTTCGTCGTGTCGCCACAAGCGCACGCAGCGACTCCCACCATCCCGGTCATACATTGGTTGCAGTGTGTGGATGGCAGCCTCGAGCCTTGCATCCGGAACAAAGTCGAGTACCTGCGTAGGGTTCCGTAGCGGACTTGCTACAGTCCGCCGCTGGAAGTGCCGCCGAGCTGCGCCATGGTCGTGCGCAAATACTTGTGCGGGTTCACGGCGATGCCACGAACCTGGACCTCGTAGTGCAGGTTCGGCCCGGTTACCCGGCTTCCGCTATGCCCCACGTATCCGATCACTTCGCCCTTCACCACACTCTGGCCCGCGACCACGTTGAAGCCCTGCAGATGTGCGTACAGCGTCACAACGCCGTTGCCATGATCGATCTCGACCTCGCGTCCGTAGCCATTGCCCATTCCGGCCTTCGTCACGCGGCCATCGGCAGGTGCATGCACCGGCGTTCCATTCGGCGAGCCGATATCGACGCCCTTGTGAAACTCGCCTTCGCCATTGCCCAGGATCGGGTCTTCCCGCTCACCAAAGCCGCTGTTGATAGGCCCGAGGATTGGCCACATGTCGGGCATGTTCGACCCGCCGGCATCTGCTTCCAGACCGGCAAACCCGCTCAGCGTGCTGCGAATCCCCAATCCCTGGCCCAGGGTCGGGTTGAGATTCTGCGCAGCTATACCCTCGAGCGCGGTCGCCTGCAGCGCGTGAAATGTGTCTATGGAGTTGTAGTAGCTGTCATCCGTAAAGCTGGAGGAGTCGTCCTTGAGGGGCGCCTTAGCGGTGTCTGCCACGGTGGTTTTTGCGGCCTTCAGGCCATGCCCGTGGGGCAGTGTCAGTTTGCCGGCAGTGAGGCCATAGATGGCCGACACTTCGCTCGCGAGCGAACCCAGACTGGCGGCCTGTACATCTTTTTCATGAGCGGTTTTTTCGAGGTGAGCGTAGTCTTTACGAGTCATCGCCAACTCATCGCGCAGGCGATTGATCGTCTCTGCCTTCGCGAGCATGCGCGAGTAGGATCCCGCCATTCCGGCAATGGTGAACATGCCGGTAACCGCCGCCGCGATCAGCACGTACACATAACGCATGGGGATGTGGACGCGATCGACCGCTCCATCTTCCGCCCGCGTTACATAAACCAGATACCTTGTCCGCAAAATGCCTGCCTCGAATCCGAATTCTGTTGAAGACCTGGACGCTTAAAAGCAGGCCCGTGTTTCACACGTCAGATCCAAGGCAAAAACCCGGTTCAGACCCAGGCCAGAATCGTGCGGACGGCTGGGGACGTTCTCCCTATGTTAACGAACCCGGCCCGCCAGGGCAAGCGTTTCGAGGCCCCATCGGATGCAAATCTGTGGGTTTCAGTAATATTCCTGTAACGAGCATTTAAGTGTTTATTTATGAGTAGTTTATGTCCTTGGCAAAACGTTAGTTTCCGCACTCCGAAATAGGAGCCAGCGTACGCCCAAACTGGTTCATGGCGTGACTCAGACCTTTCTCGGTGTCGGCCAGGGACTTACCGGTCAACTCGATCGTCTTTTTTGCGCCACACACCTCAAAATCTTCCCCATGTGTAGCACCAATCTGCTTCATCAGAGCGGCGTCGCCATAGACCGCCTGCCCACCGATGACGACCAGCTCCAGGTCCTGCGGGGCGGTATGTGTCAGACTCCAGTAGGCATCGTCCCCTATCTCTCGTATCACGATAAGATCGGCGGCATTTCCCGCAGCCAGCGAACCGATTTGCCCGGCGAGGTTGACCATCGCGGCAGGAGTTGCTGTCGCCATCAACACGAGATCCCGCTCGAAGAGCGGCGGGGGCGTTTGCTGTGAGCCCTGGGTCTGGTTCCAGCGCGAAGCATACTTAAGTTCGCCAAGCGTGCCGTCGCTGCCGGTCGGACTCCAGTCGGGAGCGATCGCCATTTGCACTCCTGCGGCCTTGGCGGCGGCGACGCGGGCGGTGTCACCATAGAGCTCGATATTGCTGCGCGGCGACCACACGAAACCCACGCCAGCCTTGGCCATTTCCGCAAAATTCTCCGGCTTGATGCCCACGCCATGGATGACCGAAACACCCGGCAGAAGCAGCCCGCGGCCCTTGAGCATGGTGAACTCGCGGCTGGCAGAGGCGTCGTTTGGCCCTCCTTCCGCCACGTGGATTAGTAGCGAACCACGCGGCGTTGCCGCCAAAGCCGCTTTAGCTTCAGCGAGTTGCACTTCGTTCATCTGGAACGGAAAGACGTTGTAAACGATCTTGCCAGTCGAGCTGCCGAGTTCAGGATCGTAATCCAGGTTGCGCGCAAGACCGTTCGAACATGCCTGCTGCAAACCACCGACGAGGCTGGTTTCTCCTTCCGTGATGGCCTTGATTTCGGCATAACGCTCCATATCGCAAGCCATGCCAAGCTTCACCATTCCCGCATAAGGAGCGGACAGCAGCACGTTATAAACAGGCTTCTGCTGCCAGTCGTAGCGACTGCCAAACTCCTCGATGGGCTTCCAGCGCGGAAAGACGTTGTAGGTGAGGTGGTTATGCAGGTCGATAAAGCCTGGAGCAATAACTCCTTCGATATGAGTAACTTTCGTACCCGTTGGAACCTTAACATCGGCTCCGGAAGCGACGATCTTGCCATTCTGCATCAGGACGATTCCGTGCGGAATGACGTCCTGCGGGGTGACAAGAGTGCCTTCGAGGGCGATGGGGGCTTGCTGGGCGGTGGCTGCGGCGGAGAGTAAGAGGAGAAGGCAAAATAGGTGTCGGCGCATAAGGTCCTTGGGTTCTTGCGGTTGCAGGTATCGTGTTCTGCGAGTGTAAATCGCGACGTATGCTGGAGGGCATGGCAAAGACAGGAGAGCTGGCGCTGATTGAACTGATTCGCCAGCGCGCGGGCGGGGCGAGGGGCACGGTGCGGGTAGGAATCGGGGATGATTGCGCGATTCTTGCTCCCAAAGCAGGCGACGATGTTGTTGTAACAACAGACTTTAGCCTGGAAGGGCGACACTTCAAAAGAGAGTGGCATCCGATGCCTTCGATCGGGCATAGGGTGCTCGCGCGAGGGTTGAGCGACCTGGCGGCGATGGGGGCGAAGCCAATGGCAGCGTTTTTGTCGTTGGCTTTGCCACGGGAATTTGCCAAAAATCGTGGTGAAATCCGTGGTCTTCTTGACGGTGTTTTGTGGCTGGGTGTGGAGGTTGGTGTGGTCCTTGCTGGAGGCGATACTTCGGAGTCGCCGAGTAACCATATTCTGGCTGACATCGTGTTACTTGGGAGCGTTCCGAGGGGGAAGGCTCTGCGGAGGAGTGGAGCTCGGGTTGAGGATGTTTTGTACTGCACTGGGACGCTGGGTGGGGCGGCGGTTGAGTTGGAAGAGTTGTCGAAGGCGCCGGGGAAGTTTCACAAGGCGAAGGCGGGAGAGGATCATCCGCACCTGTTCCCTGCTCCGCGATTGAAGGCTGGGCAGGCTTTGCTGAGGCGTGGATTGGCGACGGCTTGTATGGATATCAGCGATGGGATTTCTACTGACCTGGCGCATTTGTGTGAGGCTTCGGGTGTTGGGGCGGAGGTTGAGGCGGGGTGGTTACCGTTGCATCCCTTGACGAAGAAGCTGAGTGCGGAAGATGGGCTGCGGGCGGCGCTTGATGGTGGTGAAGATTATGAGTTGCTGTTTACGGCGAAGGCTGCGACGAAGATGCCGCGAATGCTCGGTGGTGTGCCGGTTACGAGGATTGGGAAGATTGTGGCGAAACGCAAAGGGCGGGCGCAGGTGGTGGTGGTTGGGATTGATGGCAAGCGGACGGAGTTGAAGGCGCAGGGGTGGGAGCATTTGCGATGAAGGCTGCGGTGCATGAGTTTTTTCCGCATAGCTGGACGGCGAAGGTGCTTGATGCAGCTCCGCTGATTGCGCCCGCGCGGCAGTTTGTGTACCCGCTGTATGTGCCTGGTGAAGAAGACGCGATGGGGCGTGGGGCGATGCTGGTAGAGGTGAAGCCAGCGACGGGTGGGGTGTTGCTGGCAACTTGTGCGCTGGGGTTTCGGGAGGCTTCGCTGCCTTCGGGGGTGTTTGCGTGTCCGAGGGCGGATGATCTGCTGGCGGTTGCGGGAGGGTATGCGTACCTGGTCGATACGCTGACGCCGGAGCGGTGCGTGCATCTGCCGATGCGACCAGTGACGGCGATCCTTGCGGCGCCTGAGGATGGGCTGTTGTTGCTGGCGGGGTTTCACAGCGTACTGGCGGTTGGGGTAGATGGCGTTGCGTGGGAGAGTGAGCGGCTTAGTTGGGAAGGTGTGGCAATGACGGAGGTTGTGGGTGGGGCGCTGCATGGGACGGGGTGGAATATGCAGTCGGACAAGGATGTGCCGTTTGTGCTGGATTTGCGAACGGGGAAACATTCGGGTGGAGGGTTCGCGCGTTAGGTTGCCGGCCATCCATCAGGTACTGAGGGCACGGCTTCGATTTGTAGGACACTATGACAATGAAGAGCGAAATAGACCGGTCCGCAATCCTCACAGGAGTACGAGCGGCGGTAACGAAGACTTCGTCGCTGGCGTCTCTGCAGAAGCAGATTGTGGAGCTGCTTGCGAGCAGCATTTCTTATTACTCGTGGACGGGGTTTTACATGCTCGATCCGCATGATCCCGAGACTCTTGTCGTGGGTCCGTATGTAGGCGATCCAACGCCACATGTTCGCATTCCTGTCAGCCAGGGAATCTGTGGAGCAGCGGTTGCAACCGGCGAGACGGTTATCGTCGATGATGTCAACTCCGATCCGCGCTATCTGTCTTGTTCGATCAAAACCAAATCGGAGATCGTCGTCCCGATTTACGCCCATGGAACGGTGATCGGTGAGATCGATATCGACAGCCACGATCCGGCCGCGTTTACCGAAGAAGACAAAAGCCTGCTCGAAGAGATTGCCGAAATCGTCGGAAAGTATGTCGAAGAGCATGACGCGCCTCGGACGGCTTGAAGATCTGAATGCAAACTAAATGTCGGCGTGGTGCGTAACTTCTATGCGGGTTGCGTAGTCTGACACACGGGCCTGTAGCGCTGTAACGGCTGAAGGAGTTGGTGAGCATTATGTTGTTGCTTTTTCTGGCGTACGTCGGTGGCGTCCTCACCATCCTTAGTCCGTGCATTCTTCCCGTCCTTCCGTTCGTTTTCGCACGCTCCGATCAGCCGTTTCGGAAGAGCGGGCTGCCTTTGCTGGCGGGCATGGCGGTTACGTTCGCGCTGGTGGCGAGTCTGGCGACCATCGGCGGAGGATGGGCTGTCCGTGCGAACCAGTACGGTCGCGTCGCGGCACTGGTCCTGTTCGGAATTTTCGGCCTGACCCTGCTGTTCTCTTCACTGGCAGAACGGCTTTCACGCCCCTTTGTCCGGCTGGGGAATCGTCTTTCCAGCAGCTCTGACGCATCCAACCCGGAATCCGGGCCCGGAGTGCTGAACTCCTTTCTGCTCGGCATCGGGACAGGTCTTTTGTGGGCTCCTTGCGCTGGACCGATTCTTGGCCTCATTCTTACGGGCGCAGCTCTAAGCGGTGCGAGTGCGCACACCACACTTCTTCTTCTGGCTTACGCTGCAGGTGCGGCCACATCTCTGGCAATTGCTCTTCTTGCAGGCGGGCGCGTGTTTGCTGCTATGAAGCGCTCTCTCGGGGCAGAGGAATGGATTCGCCGCGCTCTCGGTGTGGCAGTGCTCGTTGGGGTGGTGGCGGTGGCCTTTGGGCTGGATCGCGGCATCCTTACGCGGCTGTCTTTGTCGAGCACGGCGAATCTCGAGCAACGGCTTGTGGATCGCTTCCATCCCCAGACGGCGGAGACGGCTTCCAAGGATCAGGCGATGGCTCCCAGCAGTGCGATGATGGCCGGGAATAATGCGATGATGGCTGGCAATAATGCCATGATGGCTGGGAATCAGCCTGCAATGGCGGGATCGAACGCGATGATGGTTGGCAACCAACCCGCGATGGCGGCGAACAATGCCATGATGGCGGCGGGTGGCGCTCCGGCTGCTGCTGCTGGGCCAACCGTTGATCTTTCCGGCGCGACTGCGTGGATCAACTCTCCGGCGCTGACACTGGCTTCGCTGAAGGGGAAGGTGGTGCTGGTCGACTTTTGGACATACTCCTGCATCAACTGCCTGCGGACGCTGCCCTACATCAAGGCCTGGAACGAGAAGTACAAAGACAGCGGACTCGTCATCATCGGTGTGCATACGCCGGAGTTTCCCTTCGAGAAGGACGAGTCGAACGTTCGTAAGGCTGTCCACGATCTCGGAGTTACCTATCCCGTCGCGATGGATAACGACTATCGCATCTGGCGAAGCTTCAACAACGAGTACTGGCCGGCGCACTACTTCATCGACGCCACGGGCAAGGTTCGGTATCACCACTTCGGCGAAGGCGGGTATGACGAATCGGAGAACTGGATTCGCAGCCTGCTTGAAGAGGCGAACCACAAGCCGCTGCCGGGAAGTGCTACACAGATTGCCGCATCTGGCGCTGAGGCGGCAGCCGACTCCAGCGATGTCCAATCTCCGGAAACCTACATCGGCTACCATCGGGCTGAAAACTTTGCTTCTCCGGGTGGCTTCAATCAGAATGAGCCGCAAGCTTACGACGCGCCTTCCAGCCTAAAGTTGAATGAGTGGGCTTTGGCCGGCAAGTGGCTGGACGAGCGCCAGATTGCTACCTCGCTCGCTCCAGCAAGCGCTATTGTGTACCGCTTCCATGCCCGTGATCTTCATCTGGTACTTGGGCCGTCAAAGACCGGAAAGCCGATCCGCTTCCGCGTTACCCTCGACGGCAAAGCACCGGGCGCGGACCATGGAGCCGATACGGACGCGGATGGGTTCGGCACAGTGACCGAGGACCGTCTTTACCAGTTGATACGGCAGCAAGGCGCAATCCAGGACCGCACGTTCCGGATAGAATTTCTGGTGCCGGGTGTGCAGGCGTACTCCTTCACGTTCGGCTGAAACATCCGTCCAACTGTTGTGTTCGTATTAGTAAGGGAGTCCTTATGACCAACCATTTGCCCGAGCCGTCCAAACCTTCGAATCCCAGCGTTTCTTCCACGCAGCGCCCCAATCGCCGCACGTTCCTGATTACTGCGGCTAGCGCAGCCGGTGTTGCCGGCCTTGCCGTGTGGCGTCCATCTCTTGCTGCTGCTGCGGGCGGTCCCGCGAACGTCACGATCATTCAGTTTTCCGACGCAGGAAAGCCGACCGGTAAAGTGACGATCCCGAAGGTCGTGCGATCTGACGCGGAGTGGAAGCAGAAGCTTGCGCCGGTCTCCTTTGACGTCGCCCGGAAAGAAGGCACCGAACGCCCCTACACTGGCAGCACATGGAACAACCATGACCGCGGTTTTTATCGCTGCATCTGCTGCGATAACGCGGTCTTTAGCTCGGACACCAAGTTCGAATCCGGTACGGGATGGCCGAGCTTCTGGCAGCCCATCGCCAAGGAGAACATTGTCGAGATACGCGATATGAGTTTGGGAATGGAGCGCACTGCGGTTTCGTGCCGTGAGTGCGACGCTCATCTCGGCCATGTATTCGATGACGGTCCGCGTCCGACTGGCTTGCGCTACTGCATGAACTCGGCTGCGATGCGGTTTGTGAAGACGGCGTAATTTGCCGCTGACTCATTCTGAAGGACGCCTGCGCCCACCGCACGGGCGTCCTTTTTCCGTTGTCTCGTTACTGCTCGAAATAAAAGCGATAGTGGTTGCGGCATCCCGGATTGAACATTGCGCCACAGCCCGGGCACTGATTGGAACACTCCAGGTACTGCGTGATGGCCAGCTCGCTCCCGCACACTCCACACAAGATGGCACGCTGGTTCCATTCCGCCTTCGCCCAAACCTCGATCGCATGACCGGCTAAGGCGTCATGGCATTCCTTGCACGCGTAGTAGGCGTCGCAGCACTTCATCTTGATCGCGATGACGTCTATGGGCTTGCTGTAATGCATGCAACGGGTCTGAGCGTCGAGGTCGATTCCGTTCACGTGGGGTCGGGGATCTGACATAGCTATAGAGTAGAACCTGATGCCGGGTTCCTATCTGCAACGCCCGGACAATCTCTTCGTGGAGTCGAGAATGGCAGTGACGGAAGAGGAACGTGCCGCGGAGCTTCTGGAAGCTCAGACCAAAACAGAAGCACTGTTTCATGAAGTAGAAGCTCGCGGGCTGATTCGTCCGGGCATCACCGAGAACAGCCTCACGCCGAAATCTACGCACTTGCGCAGGAGATGTATGGAATCACAACCTACTGGCATAAGCGAATCGTTCGCGCTGGCAGGAACACTCTTCTTCCGTATGCGGAGAACCCTCCGGACCTTACCCTCGGTGAGGACGATATTCTCTTCCTTGATCTCGGCCCGGTCTTCGAGCAGTGGGAAGCGGATTTTGGACGGACGTTTGTTCTTGGCTCCGATCCGCTGAAACTCAAGATGCGTGAGGACATCGAGTCGGCGTTCGCGGACGGTAAGCAATATTTCAAGGAGCATCCGGAGATCACCAGCAGCGAGCTCTTTCGCTATGCCGAGTCGCTGGCGGAAAAATACGGCTGGGAGTTTGGCGGCCCCATCGCCGGGCATCTCATCGGGCAATTCCCTCACGAACGAATTGCTGACGACAAGTGACGCTGTATGTCCATCCGAAGAGCCATCTGGCGATGCGCTCACTGGATGAACACGGCCAGAAACGGCATTGGATTCTGGAGATCCACTTCGTCTATAGAACGAACCAGATCGGCGGCTTTTACGAAGAGTTGCTTACCGTTTGATCGGTTGACGATGAGGTGGCATGGGAAAGAATGGGAGCGTTTGCTAGGCTAGGCTTGATATGAAACTTGACGAGGTGAGCCCGGTGCTTGATGTCCATCCCCCGCATGAAACCCCGCATGGTGTGCGTGACTTTGCGATTCATCTGTTTACGATCACGATTGGTTTGCTGATTGCGTTGAGCCTGGAAGGCGCGGTGGAGTGGCAGCATCACAGGCACCTGGCGCATGATGCGGCGGCGAGCATGAGAGCTGAGATTGCGTCCAATGCGAAGGGCATGCCGAACACTTTGACGGACCTGAAGAAGAGGCAGGATCAGCTATCGCACGATGTGGATGTGCTGAAGGAGTTCCTGAAGACCAAGAAGTTTCCGAAGCAGGGCGCCCTCGAGATCAGCTTTGGCATACGGACGTTCGATAACGTGGCGTGGAGGACCGCGCAGACGACGGGTGCGCTTTCTTATATGCCCTATGACGAGGCGGAAGATTTTTCCTCGATCTACACGATGCAGGACCTGCTGGCGGACAGCGAAAAGTCGGCTGCTCGCGATGCGATGGTGGCGCTCGCGCCGTTTCTGGGCATGAAGGACAGTGACCCGGACCCGACACCCGAAGAGACGCGGACGATCATCGACAGAATCAATATCCTGCAGGGGCAGCTGCTGCTGGTGAACTCGTTTATGACGGGGTTGGATGCGGAGTATACGAAGTTTCTGACGGCGCATCCGCAGTAAGGTGGGAACGCAAGACAAAAGCCCTGACGCGAAGTTCGCAAAGTGAAGAGCGTAGTTTCGCGAAGGGGCGGACGCGGTGGCTGGGTTATTCCTGCGCGATGGCGTAGAAGCTTAACGCGGCGTCGCCTTGTTCGAGGAGGCGGTAGCGGGTGAGGGCGCCGTGCTTTTCGCTGGGTGGGAGCTTGCGGGAGTGCTCGGCGATGACGATGGCGTTGGGGGCGAGGATCGTCTCGTGGTTGTGGGCGAGGAAGTCGAGGGTGGCGCGGTACTCGTCGCCGGATTCGTAGGGTGGGTCGAGGAAGACGATGTCCATGGAGCGGGCGTTTTGGACCATGCCGTTGAGCAGCTTGCCAACGCTGCGGTCTTCGATGGCGTAGCCACCCTGGAGCTTAAGCGCGGCGACGTTGGCGCGGATGGCGAGGGTGGCTTTGGGTTCGCGCTCGGCGAACCAGACGAAGTCGGCGCCGCGGCTGAGGGCTTCGATGCCGACGGCGCCGGAGCCGGCGTAGAGGTCGGCGAATTTGGCGCCTTCGATGCGCGGCGAGAGGATGTTGAAGAGCGTTTCGCGGAGGCGATCGCTGGTGGGGCGGGTTTCGAGGCCCTTGGGGGCCTGGAGAACTCTGGAGCGGAATTTCCCGGCAATGATGCGCATTGTTTCTTCAAGGGTACAGCGCGGGCGCTCCCGGCCTACAATTGCTCATGCTTCGTTCGTCGATTCCGATCGGCAGGTTCTTTGGCATCGACCTGCGTATTCATATTTCGTTTCCGCTTTTGCTGGCGCTGGCGGTGGCTTACTCGCTGGCTGTGACGGGGAGCCCGGTGCGCGGGACAGGGCTTTGGCTAGGGCTGCTGTTTGCCGTAGTGGTGCGGGAAGTGGCGCGGACGATTGCGGTGGCTTATTCGGAGCTGAGGCTGCGGGCGCTGTTTCTGCTGCCTGTGGGAGGCGTAATGGCGCTGGTGCAGCGGGCGCCGGGGACTCCAGGAGCGGCGACGTTGCCGAAGCCAGTGACGCTGGTGGCCCCGATTGCGAACTTTACGATGGGCTTCCTGCTGATGGGGCTGAGTTATGCGATCGATCCGCAGGTGCCGATGCTGGCACAGCCGTGGATTTCGATGAGTCACATTCTGCGCAGCTTTATCTGGCTGCAGTTTGTGATGGGGGCGATCAACCTGCTGCCGACGGCCACGGTGCCTTCGCGGCAGATGTTTCGGCAGCGCGCGGGCAAGGGAGCGCAGGATAAAGGCGTGCGGGCTGCGGGGACGAGGACGCCGACACCGGCGTTTGGGCTGGGGACGGGACTGGCGATTGCGCTGCTGCTGGCGGGCTTTCTGCTGATGAGCTACTGGCCGCTGAATTTGTGGCTGATCCTGCTGGGCGGGTTTCTGTTGTTGGGAGCGCACATCAAGGCTGGACAGGCGCTGAACGAAAACGATGCAGACGCGATTCTGGTGAGCGATGTGATGCTGACGGAGTTCACACTGCTGTCGAGCTCGGATACGCTGCAGGGAGCGCTGGCACGTACTGTGCATAGCCTGCAGGATGTGTTTCCGGTGGTGCGTGGCGACAGGCTGGTGGGATCGGTTTCACGGCAGACGATTGCGGACAATTTGCAGGCAAATGGTGATAGCTATCTGCAGGGCGTTATGACGCGGAGTCTGCAGCTAGCTGCTCCGGACGAGAAAGTGGTGCTGGCGCTGCGGCGGGCGGCGTCGCTGGGAGCGAGTGAGTTTATCCCGGTGGTGGAGGATGATGCGATGCTGGGAATTCTGACGCCGCAGAGCCTTTCGCGGGCGGTACACCAGGTGAAGCAGACTCGGCTGAGGACGGAGATCCGCGAGAACCAGGAGCGGAATTAGGTGGGTAGCGACTTAGCGGAGGAGTCGCTGCGGTCGGCGGAGAAGCCGCTTGCGCCGGGCTTGTATTTGGTGGCTACGCCGATTGGGAATCTTGAGGATATTACGCTGCGGGCGCTTAGGGTGCTGCGGTCGGCGGATCGGATTGCGTGTGAGGATACGCGGCAGACGGCGAAGCTGCTGGGGCATTTTGGGATAAAGACGCCGACCGTGAGCTATCACATGCATAACGAGGGGGCTCGGTCGGGTGAGTTGCTTGAAGCGTTGCGGGTGGGCGGAAAGATTGCCGTAGTGAGCGATGCGGGGATGCCGGGAATTGCCGATCCGGGGGCGATGATTGCGGCGGAGGCCATTGCGGCGGGAGTGGCTGTGTATCCGATTCCTGGGGCGAATGCGGCGCTGAGTGCGTTGATTGCTAGCGGGCTGCCTTCGGAGCGGTTTGCGTTCTGCGGGTTTTTGCCGTCGAAGGAGGGCGCGCGGCGGACGTTTCTGGAGGGTTTGCTGGCTGGGATGCGGGGCGCTGGGGCCGAGGATGCGGCTACGCAGATTGTGTATGAGACGCCGCACCGGATTGTGGGCGCGCTGGAGGATGTGGTCTCGGTGTTCGGGGCGGCACAGAGGGTTGTGCTGGCTCGGGAGCTGACGAAGCTGCATGAGGAGTTTTTGCGCGGGACGGCGGGAGGGCTGCTGGCGGAGTTGAATGCGCGGCCTAGTGTGCGTGGAGAGATGGTGTTGCTGCTGGGGCCTCTTGCGGAGGCTAGTACGGCTGAAGGTGCTGGTGGGGTGAGTCTGGTGGCGGAGGTCCGGGGGTTGATGGCGGGTGAGGGGTTGAGCGAGAAGGATGCGCTGAAGCGGGTGGCGAAGGCCCGGGGGATTGGGAAGAGTGACGCTTACCGGGAGTGGCAGCGGGCGAAAAGCTGAATCAGGACATCGTGGTTACATGCACCCAAGGCAGGCGCTTCCATCCGCCAACGGTCTTTTCCAGCACAACCCATGTCCAGTTGCCGCACAGTGAGCCGCAACCCATTCCAAAATACACCGCAGCCAGTGTGTGCCTCCGGTTGAAGTAAACCGCGGAAAAGCTGTGCAAACCAGCTGCTCCCTTGAATTCATCCGGTGTGGGGGGCGTCTGCATGATGCTTTGCCTGGATGGCATAAACCCGGCCACACCCTTCCAATAGCGAGCCTGCGCGGCCTCATCCATAAGGCGTACTGGCAGGGCTAACTGCAAATTGGCAGGATCCAGTTGGTATCGATCATGGCAATGCTCTGCGAAGTCCTGCAGGACCTCGTCCCATTCCGCCTTGCGATCAGCAGGAGCTGTAACCGCTTTGGGCAGATCTGTCATTCCCGATGTGTCGCACTCCACCGATATGGGCTTGGCCGTTGTCACGTCCTGTAACAGCCACTGCGTTCGGGGCACATTGCTCCATTCGATGGCGTTGCCCGGCAGCACCAACTGGTAGATGGAGTAGCTGTCGGCCATACGATCTATGGGAATCTGCGTCGCAGGGGCATATTTGACATCGGTCTGTGCGGCTGCCAACCAACAGAGGCCAGCCGCGATAAGGCTGCAGCCCGCAGCACGCATGACCCGGCCGGTCCAAAACATTACTCTCTACCCTTTACTCGGTCGTACATGTAGGTGTCGCTGGTGGTGCCGAGGGCTTCGTTGTACATTTCCTGGGCGCCGGTGGCTTCCTTGAGCTCTTCGGAAAACTTGTGGATGCTGCGCAGCCCGTCGGCGGTGGCGGGGATTTCGAGGGTCGAAGTTTTAAAGAACTTTTGGTAGCCGCGGTCGAGCAGGCGAGAGATTTCGCCGTTGACGAGCAGGCCGGGCTTGGCCAATAAGCGCACGGGCGCGCCGGTTTCGGTGCTCTGGGCTACCTCGGCGGCGACGCCGTATTTGCTGACACGGCGGGCGCCGGCTGCACGATTTGCACCTTCGCCCGCGGGCGAGACATCAAACCGTTCATTACCGAGGGCGGACATTACTTCGTCGAAGGTAGGTTGTTTTTTCGTCTTTGCCATTCAAACTCTCTTTGCCCCAGCCGGGAAGTTACACGCCGGCGTGTTCGGGTTAAACTCAACTCACGGTCGCGCATTCAACGATCGCGCCCATAACGGTCGCGCTTCTAACTGTCGCACATTGGCGCGGGACGCTTCAATCGAACGGGACAGATCGCCACGGAGGAAACGCCATGAAAGCACTGAGCCACAAGCTTTTGAGCCTCGTCGACAAAGCCACGCCCGTGCTGGCGGAAGTGGACGATTCGTTGAGCATCGAGCCCGTTCTGGCGGGTGGATGGTCGCGTAAGCAGCTTCTGGGCCACCTGATTGATTCGGCTTCGAACAATCATCAGCGGTTTGTGCGGGCGAGTTTGCAGGAGTCGTTGAATTTTCCGGGATACGACCAGAATGGGAACGTGCGGGCGCAGCACTTCCAGCAGGCGAACTGGCCGCACCTGGTGAGCCTGTGGAGCGCGTATAACCGCTTTCTGGCGCATGTGATTGCGCATCTGCCGGAGAAGAAGCTGAAAACGACGTGCCGGATCGGGGCGGATAATCCTGTCACGCTCGAATTTCTGGCTACGGACTATGTGAATCATCTTTCGCACCATCTGAGTCAGATGGGTATTGGCGCAAGCTAAACTGTTACTTCTGAAGAAGTTGAGATCATGACAGCAACTGAGACAAACTTGTTGGGAACAACGCTGCTGGAGCGCATCGGGAATACGCCGCTGGTGCGGCTGGACCGGCTTTCGGCGCATCTGCCGGGCGTGCAGATCGTGGGTAAGGCGGAGTGGATGAACCCGGGCGGCAGCGTGAAGGACCGCGCGGCTTCGTCGATTGTGGCGGCGGGGCAGAAGTCCGGGCAGCTGGGGCCGGGTAAGACGCTGCTGGATGCGACCTCGGGCAATACGGGCATTGCGTATGCGATGCTTGGAGCGGCGCAGCACTTTCCGGTGGTATTGTGCATGCCGTCGAATGTGTCAGTGGAGCGGAAGCGGATCCTAACGGCGTATGGCGCTGAGGTGATCTGGACCGATCCGGCGGATGGTTCCGATGGGGCGATCCGAATGGCTCGGAAGCTTGCCGCCGAGCAGCCGGAGAAGTACTTCTATGCCGACCAGTACGGGAACGATAACAACTGGCGGGCGCATTATTACGGCACGGCGAATGAGATCTGGAAGCAGACCGAAGGCACCGTGACGCATTTTGTGGCGTCGCTGGGAACCAGCGGCACGTTTATGGGCACTACGCGGCGGCTGCGGGAGCTGAATCCGAAGATCAAATGCGTTTCGATGCAGCCGGATTCGCCGTTCAACGGGCTTGAGGGCTTGAAGCATATGGCGACGGCGATTGTGCCGCCGATCTATGACCCAAAGCTGGCGGACTGGAACATCGATATGGCCACCGAGCGGGCTTATGCGATGGCGAAGTGGCTGGGCAAGAACCAAGGGTTGTTGATTGGAGTTTCGGCGGCGGCGGCGGTTGCGGCTTCGCTGGAGGTTGCCGAGGCTGAGGCGAAGGCGGGGCGCGAGGCGGTTGTAGCTACGATCCTGTGCGACTCGGCAGATAAGTATTTGAGCGAACGTTTCTGGACGGAGCCGGCTGACGGCGATGCGGCGTTGGCTGAGAAGTTGGGGACTCGTTGAGCATGGGACGTCTTGTGGTTTCACCGGAGGTACATGCGGCCATTCGGCAGCATGGCGAGCAGACGTATCCGAACGAGTGTTGCGGCATCATGCTCGGGAAAAACATCGGCGAGGATCTTGAGGTTTGGATGCTGATCAAGGCCGGCAACACGCGGACGGACTCGGCGCACAACCGGTACCACATTGCGCCGCAGGAGCTGATTGGGGCGCAGCGTGAAGGACGGAAGTCAGGATTGGATATTCTGGGGTTCTATCACTCGCATCCGGACCACCCGGCGATGTGGTCGAAGACGGATTTTGCCGAGGCGCACTGGTTTGGGTGTGCATATGTGATAACCGCCACCGATGGTGACAAGATCACCGGGCGCGCGACGATCACGAAGAGCTTTCTCCTGACCGGAACGAGCGAGGACGATAAGGCGTTTGTAGAGCAGGAGATTTCGATCGAACCGGACTGAGAGATAATTGAAGCAATGAAGATTCACATTCCAACACCGTTGCGCGCGTTTACGGACAAGCAGGAAACTGTGTCCGTGGAAGGCGCTACCGTCAACGAGGGTTTGGCGGCGCTGGTTGCCACTTACCCGGCCATGCAGGCGAATCTGTATACGCCTGAAGGCAAGCTGCGTTCCTTTGTGAACGTTTACCTGAACGAGGACGACGTCCGCTATCTTCCGGGCAAGGAAGATTCGCCCGTGAAGGCCGACGACGAACTTACGATTATTCCCTCAATTGCCGGCGGCGCCTGTTGCTTGGCGGGCTGTTGTTGTCGCTAGAGGCGAGAACAACCCCCAAATCCCGCACAATCGAATCCAACCGCCGTAGGGAGCATCTGCTCTATATGGGCCGTTTTGTCGCATTCTTGCGGCGAACGCAGCTACACTGAAGGACACCATGATCGCTACTGAAGATTTCATTGAAACCGCCGCCGAACTGCCGAAGCTTACGAATGAAGAGATTGCGCGGTACTCGCGCCACCTGATCCTGCCCGAGGTGGGCATGGAGGGCCAGCAGAAGCTGAAGGCTGCGAAAGTGCTCTGCGTGGGCACGGGTGGGCTGGGCGCGCCGCTGGCGCTTTATTTGACCGCTGCCGGCGTGGGCACGATCGGCCTCGTCGATTTTGACGTGGTGGATGAGAGCAACCTGCAGCGCCAGATCATCCATTCGCAGGCCACCGTGGGCAAGCTGAAGGTGGATTCGGCTGAGATCATGCTCAAGGGGCTGAACAAGAACGTGAATGTGGTGAAGCACAACACGATGCTGACTTCGGCGAACGCGCTTGAGATTTTCAAGGAATACGACGTGATTGCCGATGGTACCGACAACTTCCAGACGCGCTATCTCGTGAACGATGCCTGCGTATTAACCGGCAAGCCGAATGCGTATGGGTCGATCTTCCGCTTTGAGGGCCAGGCGAGCGTGTTTGCGACTGAGGAAGGCCCGTGCTATCGCTGCCTGTACCCGGAACCGCCGCCGCCGGGACTTGTGCCGAGCTGCGCCGAGGGCGGCGTGCTGGGGATTCTGCCCGGGCTTGTGGGCGTGATCCAGGCGACTGAGGTCATCAAGCTGATCCTGGGGATTGGCGAGCCGCTGATCGGACGGCTGCTGCTGGTAGACGCGCTTTCGATGGGCTTCCGCACGCTGAAGCTGCGCAAGAACCCTGAATGCCCGGCCTGCGGGACGCATGAGATCAAGGAGCTGATCGACTATGACCAGTTCTGCGGGATCGCGCCGCCGACCGAGACCGGGCCGCTAGAGGTTTCGTCGTTTGCGAACGTGGCGGCTGTGGCAGAGGTCGATGGCATTCCGCAGATGAGCGTGGAAGAGCTGAAGGCTCGCTGGGACAAGGGCGACAAGCCGTTTGTGCTGGATGTGCGCGAGCCGCATGAATACGCAATTGTGAACATCGGCGTACCGCAGATTCCGCTGGGTACACTGACGGGACGGTTGAGTGAGCTGCCCGCGGACAAGAACGCGGAGATCATCCTGCAGTGCAAGAGCGGGGCGCGTTCGCAGAAGGCTTCGCTGGCGTTGAAGGAAGCAGGCTATACGAACGTGCATAACTTGGCGGGCGGAATCCTGGCCTGGGCGGACCGGATCGATACGTCACTACCGAAGTATTGACGGTGTGGGCTCTTGCGATGGCTACGCTGAAGACCTGTATGGCTTGAACTGAAGGTGAAGCTGATCTCGCAGCACGTTGCCCTTATGGGTGGCTGGCGGGAGCGATTTCACGGGGCATCCATAGCTCATAGCCAAAGTGCTCGGGTGTCGCGCTCCCTGCCAGCCGATAGTGCTGCTCGATGTAATCGTAGATTGGTCGCGTTAGATTTTCCGAATGCACCACCGGCCGGTTGTAGGGATACAGGAAGAGATGGCTGAGCCCGCTTGTCGACGAAGGCCCGGCATCTGAAAAATTGTCCTCCCAGCCGGGCAGCAGTAACAATGGCCGCTGCGGATAGGAGGCCATTTCAGCGACCTTCCGCGTTACCTGAGACGGAAGGACAATGTCAAAGTTTTCAAAGAAGTATCCCTCGTCGATAGAGGGCGAATGGTATGTGCCGAAACGGTTAGGAGCAAAACCGATTGGCGCTTCGAAGACTGTTCCCGGCTTCTGGCCGAATAATGCAGGCACATCGATCACGTCGCTGGAATGAGCGAGCGCTTTGATGTTTGCGAACTTCACGGCGGCGCGTTGTGCTCCGAGAGCGCCGGTCATCCGCTTCAGGACCCAACGATCCACGGTGGTCGTCTGCTCCATCGGCTCGCTCGCCAGGATCCGGGGCAATGCAGCTTTGAACAGCAACGATCCTGTCTGGAAGATGGCCGGACCAATCGGAATGAGAAAAAACACGAGCCATTGCGCCGGCCACAACCACCGCCAGAGCGAAGGCATTCCGGCGGCGATAAACCAGGCGGCAATCCAAATGCCGAGCGGGTTGTAGAGCGCATGACCCGAGTCACAACGTCCCAGTCCGGAGGCTAGAGTGACGGTTGAAACCGCGATCAACATCATCAGGGCGCTGGGTTCTCGACTGCGGACCCGTGTCCCCACGTAGCAGGCGACTAAACCGACGCAAAAAAACAGCAGCAACAGATGCAGTGCCGGCATGATGGGAAAATTCATGCCGCCGCGGCGGAAGACATCGACCGCCATGAATAGGCCAAGCCGTGACGCCAGCCACAACACGACGCCCATGCCGGCCAGCATGAGGGCGAACCATAAGCCGTTCCTGCCGGTTCGCAAGCGGCCAAACCATGCCAGGTAAGCCACGACACCCGCGCCAAAGCCTAAGGCCATCTCAGGAGAAACCAGCAGCAGCAGTGCGAGAAACGGTACAGGTAGCAGAAACGGCAGCGCAGCAGAGGCTTTACCTTCCACAGCGAGGTTCATGCGCCTATAGATCAACAGGCCCAGCCAGCAGGGCAGAATATAGCGGAAGAAACAGTAGTTTAGGCCCGTGGATAGCAAGCCGCCCAAAGACATCGCCCATAGAAACAGGAAGATCGCCCTTTGCTTGCCCGGCGGCTCGTCGATCCAGAGAATTGTTTTGTAGAGCAGGTACGTTCCGGTCAGCGCAAGCAGCATCCAGAAAAGCAGATACGCGTCGTTGACCCCCAGGTGAAACCAGCGCGACAGCCACACGGGGCCATAGATGAATGCCGGGCCGTAGGGATATTCGAAGCCGGTATAAGGCCGCAGACCGGCAACCGCCTCATTGACCCGATCGATAAAATAAATCGACTCCTGGAAGCCGCCCAGCTTGCGAGTCAACAAGAACAGTACAGCGGACAGGGCCATCGTCCCAGCCAGGGCCTTCCGCAGCGACGAACGGGAGAGAGCCTTTGACGGCATGGGACGGCCTGAGACATCCACATTCAACAGCGCTACAAGAAACGCTCCGACTAAGAGAAGAGCTTCCCCTGCTCGATTGTTGTAGCCGAAAACGTAGCTGTCCGAAACCGTAGGCTCCATCGGGACGTGGTACGGAACCCAGCAGATAGCAACCACGGTCACTGCGGCGAGGGCGAACAGCGCCCACTCTTTCCGTAACGACCGGTCCAAAGGCAAAGGAAGTCTCCTGATACCCGCCATCATACCCTGAGCTACATCTGATTTCGGATGACGACAGAGGCTTACGGAAGCGCGTTGCCCGCTTCCCTAGTCGGTGTCGCGGTCGTCGACGACGAGGATTTGCATGACCTGCGGAGGTTCGACCATGAACTCCATCTTCGTCATGTCCGCGATCGCTTTTTCGAGCGTGGAGCTCAGGCAGGGTTCGGTGGTAACGACGAAGGGAAGGCGGTCGCCGGTGTGGCCGCGGTGCTGCAGGATGGAGTCGATGTTGATGCCAACCTTGGCAAGCGCGCCGGCGATGGCGGCGACGATACCGGGGGAGTCTTTGACGATGAAGCGAAGGTAGTGCGGGGCGAGGACGTCGCCGGAAACCTGGACTTTGTGAGCCGGGAGGCGGACGCCAGCGCTACCTTCGGCGATGGCGAGGACATCGCTGGTGACGGCTACTGCTGTGGGGTGTCCGCCGGCGCCGTGGCCGGAGAAGACTACGTCTCCACCGAATTTACCGCTGGTGACGACCATGTTCTGCGTGCCGTGCGACCAGGCGATGGGCGAGGTGGTGGGGACGAGCATGGGGCCTACGCGGGCGCTTACTTTTTCGCCGTCTAGTTGAGCCCGGGAGACCTGGCGGACCGTGCAGCCGAGTTCCTTGGCGTAGGCGAAGTCGATAGCCGAGACATGTGAGATAGTCTGCGCGGGGACGTCGTCGGGGTTGATTTCGGCGCGGAGGGCGATGCGGGAGAGGACGCAGAGCTTGGCGCGGGCGTCGAAGCCGTCGACGTCGGCAGAGGGGTTGGCTTCAGCGTAGCCGGCGGCCTGGGCTTTCTTGAGGACTTCGCCGTAGTCGGCGCCGGTTTCCATGGAGCTGAGGATGAAGTTGCAAGTGCCGTTGACGATGCCGCTGATGCGCGTGATCTTGTCGCCGGAGAGGCCCTGCGACATGCCGGGGATGACCGGGACGCCGCCTGCGACGGCTGCGCCGTAGAGCAGCTGCACGCCTTTGCTGGCGGCGAGGGCGAAGAGATCGGAGCCGCGATAGGCGATGAGCTGCTTGTTGGCTGTGACGACGTGCTTGCCGGCGTTGAGCGCGGTGCGCAGCCAGCCTTCGATGGGGTCGAGGCCGCCCATGAGCTCGACGACGAGGTGAATGTCGGGCGAGGCGAGGACGTCGTCGACGTTTTCGGTCCAGACGGCGCCAGTGGGGACGAACTTTGCACGCTCGTGTGTCTTTTTGCGCTCGATGCCACGGTTGTAGACGTGGGTGATGCGTATATCCATGCGGCCCGATGCTGCGAGAACCTCGGCGAAGGAGCTACCGACGGTGCCAAAACCCAGCAAACCTACGTTTAGAACCTTTTCAGACATCAGTACTCCACTTTCATTGGGCTTTCGATCCAGGCGGCGAAGGCCTGCCATGCATCTTCGGGACAGAGGTTAAGAATGGGGAGCGAGCGCTCGGCTAGGGGTTTTTTCATTTCGGCGTAGAGGAATGCGTCGTCGAAGCCGGCCTTGGCGGCGTCTGCGGCGTTACAGCCGTAGTAAATGGTCTTGCAGCGCGCCCAGTAGGTGGCGGCGAGGCACATGGGGCAGGGCTCGCAGCTGGTGTAGAGCTCGCAGCCTTCGAGCGTGAAGGTGCCGAGCGCCTGGCAGGCGTTGCGGATGGCGGTGACCTCGGCGTGCGCTGTGGGGTCGCTGGAGGAGGTGACGTGGTTGGCGCCGGTGGCGATGACGACGCCGTCTTTGACGATGACCGCGCCAAACGGGCCGCCGCGGCCGCTAGTGACGTTGTCGGTGGCAAGCTGGATGGCCTGCCGCATAAATTCAGGATTTCCCTGCATTCGGTTGAAACCTCATACATCCCCGAACGCTGAGCGAAACAGGGCATAATCAGATTTATGGTACATGCTCTGCGCTCGCGCCGTGTCGTTACGCCCCAGGGGATCGTGGACGCTGCTGTTGTTATCGAAGACGAACGGATTGTTGCCGTGAAGCCGGTGAGCGAAGTCGCTGCGGGCATCGAGATCGAGGACCTGGGCGAGCTTGCGCTGCTGCCGGGGTTGATCGACGCGCATACGCATATTAACGAGCCGGGGCGCACGGAGTGGGAAGGCTTTGCCACCGCCACGCGCGCGGCTGCTGCGGGCGGGTTTACGACGCTGGTGGATATGCCGCTGAACTGTTTGCCCGAAACCACGGACGTCGAAGCACTGGAGTTAAAACGTGAGGCCGCGAAGGGGCAGTGTTTGGTCGACTATGCGCTTTGGGGTGGGTGCGTGGATGGCAACCAGGAGGAGTTGGAACCGCTGGCGCTGGCGGGGGTTCCGGGGTTCAAGAGCTTTCTGATTTATCCGGGGTGCGATGGGTTTACGGCGATCGATCGCGCGAACCTGGAGCTGGCGCTGCCGCATATTGCACGCACAGGGCTGCCGCTACTGGTGCATGCGGAGCTGGAGCCTTCGATCAACGAGGCTTTTGCGCGGCTGGAGGCGGAGGGGGCGGACTGGCGGAAGTATGAGACGTATCTGGCTTCGCGGCCGGACCAGTCGGAGCTGGAGGCGATTGAGATGCTGATCGAGCTCTGCCGTCAGTACAAGTTCCGGCTGCATATTGTGCATCTTTCAACGGCCCAGGCGCTGCCGATGATTGCAGCGGCGAAGAAGGAAGGCTTGTCGATTACGGCGGAGGCTTGTCCGCATCATCTGCACTGCGTGGCGGAGGAGATTCCTGATGGCGCGACGCTGTTCAAGTGCACACCGCCGATTCGCAGCCGGGCGAACCGCGAGCTGCTGTGGAAGGCGCTGGAGGATGGCACGATCGATTTGATTGCGACGGACCACTCGCCGTGTCCGCCTTCGATGAAGCGGCTGGAGGCGAATGGGCCGGGTGAAGAAGGCGGACGGTTCGATCAGGCATGGGGTGGGATTGCATCGCTGTCTACGGCGATTTCGGTGATCTGGACCCAGGCGCAGCAGCGTGGATATTCGCTGGCACAGCTGGCGGAGTGGACGTCTGCGGCGCCGGCGCGGCTGGCGGGGCTTGCGATGGAGGTGGGTTCGATTGAGCCGGGCAAACATGCGAACCTTGTGGGGTTCGATCCCGAAGCAAGCCGCGTGATTACGGCGGATGCGCTGCACTACCGGCACCGAATTTCGCCATACATGGGCGAGACGCTGCGTGGCGAGGTGCGGCGGACTTGGCTGCGGGGTGAGTGTGTGTACGACCCCGCGAGCAGGGATGTGTTCGCGCACACGACGCGCGGGCGCGAGTACGGGTTATCCTGTGACATCACACCAGCTTGAGCGATGACACAGCCGATGACGATGAATCCTATTCTCGAAGACTGGAATTTACTGGAGCCGCAGGTTGCCGTCGCGGCGGTGCTGCCGTGTAACGGATCCCTGGAATGGGCGGTCCAGCTGGCGAAGATGCGGCCGTTCCGGTTGGATGAGGCGCTGTTTGCGGCGTCGGATCGCGTGTGGCTCGCGCTTGGGCCGGAGGATTGGCAGGAGGCTTTTGATTCGCACCCGCGTATTGGCGAGCACAAGGCGAAGGCTGCGACCGAGAAAAGCCTGACGTGGTCTGCGGGGGAGCAGAGTGCGGCGAAGTTGACCGAAGATACGCAGGCGGCGCTGGCGGCGGCGAATCGTGTGTATGAAGAGACGTTTGGGCGGATTTTTATCGTGTGCGCGAGTGGGAAGTCTGCTGAGGAGATGCTTGCGATTCTGCGTAAGCGGCTGGCGAATGATTCGGAGACTGAGTTGCTGGAGGCCACGGAGCAGCAGCGGCAAATTACGCAGCTTCGGCTGCGCAAGTGGCTGGCAGTGCCGAAGGAGGCGAAGTAGATGGGGCTTTCAACGCACATTCTGGATACTGCAATCGGTCGGCCGGCGGCGAACGTTTCGCTAATACTTTCGAAGCTCTCGGGTGAGGTTTGGGAAAAGATTGGGCGCGGCGCTACCGATGCCGATGGCCGCTGCAAGACGCTGCTCGGTGACAGCCCGCTCGATGCAGCGACGTACAAGATCAAGTTTGCTACAAGCGAGTACTTCTGCGCGCAGTCGCTGACAGGGCTTTATCCGTATGTCGAAATTGTGTTCACCATCACTGACCCGGAGCAGCACTATCACATACCGTTATTACTGACAGCTAACGGCTACACCACTTATCGGGGAAGTTGAAGACAACGTAGTTGAAAGGATGAACTGATGCCTGCAAAACTTGCTGCCAATCGTTATGGCAAATCTAAAGTCCGCTTGATGCGCGTTACGAAGCATGAAGACCATCACGATTTAGATGAGTGGACGGTGCAGATACTGCTCTCCGGTGACTTTGAGACGGCGCACACGCTGGGCGACAACTCGAAGATTCTGCCAACAGACACGATGAAGAACACGGTGTACTCGCTGGCGCGCGACTCCAAGGCTACGAGCATGGAGGACTATGCGAAGGAGCTGGTGGATTTTCTGCTGGGGCGGAATCCGCAGGTGACTGAGGCTGAGGTGGTGATTGAGTCGACGCTTTGGAAGCGGCTGACGGTGGATGGGAAGCCGTTTCCGACGGCGTTTATGCGGGGTTCGGATGAGGTGCAGACCACGACGGTTTCGCGGGCGCAGGGTGCAGGATTTGAGATCATCAGCGGGCTCGATAACCTGACTGTGCTGAAGAGTGCGAACTCGGGGTTTGTGGGGTATATCAAGGATGAGCTGACGACGCTGCCGGAGACGACGGATCGTATCTTTGCGACGGCGCTTAAGGCTACTTGGGAGTACACCGCCGACGCGATTGCCGCGGGGATTGATTTTGATAAGGTGCGCGGGCATTTGCGCGAGACGATGATTGCCGCGTTTGCGAAGCATGATTCGCTTTCCGTGCAGCAGACGCTGTATGCCATGGCGGAGGCGGCGCTGGAGCATACGGACATCATCGATGAGGTTTATATGCGGATGCCGAATAAGCATTGCCTGCTGGTGAACCTGGCTCCGTTTGGGCAGAGGAACCCGAATCACATTTTTGTGCCCACCGATGAGCCGCATGGAACCATCGAGGCCACGATTCGCCGCGCCTGAAGGCGGGCCGGGAACGTAGAATGTTGGTGGATGAAACAAGCAGTTACAACCGCTCCTGAAACCAATACGACGCGCGCCGCGAAGATCATTGCCCGCTGCCGCGAGCTGGCCCGCATCACCGATACGCCGGGCAAGACGCAGCGCCTCTTTCTTTCGCCAGCCACACGCGATGCGCACACGCTGCTGACCTGGTGGATTCGACAGGCGGGGCTTGAGGCTCGCACGGATGATGCCGGCAACCTGAGGGCTGTGCGGCGTTCTGCGAAGGATGATGCACCGATGCTGGTGCTGTTCTCGCACATCGATACGGTGCCAAACGCGGGTGCGTTTGATGGGCCGCTGGGTGTGCTGCTGGCGCTGGCGGCGATCGAGCAACTGCACAGCACGCCAATTCCCTTCCACATTGAACTGATCGCGTTTGCGGAAGAGGAAGGCGCACGGTTTTCGTTTCCGTTCCTTTCGTCGATGGCGGTGACTGGGCAGCTTACGGATGAGTTGCTGGCGAAGACTGACGCCGATGGTATTTCTGTGGCTGATGCTATACGAAGCTTCGGACTGGATCCGACGCGGATTCCCGAGAGCTGTCCGCTGGCGAAGAATACGTTTGCGGCGCTTGAGGTGCATATCGAGCAGGGGCCGGTGCTGGAGGCCGACAATGCTTCGCTGGCTGTGGTTGAGGCGATTGTGGGGCAGTCGCGGCTGAAGCTGACGTTTGAGGGCCATGCGAACCACGCGGGTACGACGCCTATGCCGCTACGGCATGATGCGCTGGCGGCGGCCGCGCAGTGGATCGTGGAGATTGAGCGCTATGCGGCGAACTACACGCAGCTGGTCGCGACCGTAGGACGGATTGAGGCGCTGCCTGGAGCGATGAACGTCGTGCCCGGAACGGCGCTGGTGACGCTCGATGTGCGACATCCGAAGGATGAGTCGCGGCATGCGGCGGTGGCGCATTTGCTGACCAAGGCGGAGGCTGCAGGAGCTGTACGTGGCGTGAAGGTGCAGGCGACGCTGCTTTCCGAGCAGAAGGCTGTGCCGATGAACCACGACCTGACGGTGAAGCTGCACCAGGCGGCGGAGCGTACCGGGCATGATGCGAAGTCGATGTTTTCGGGGGCGGGGCATGACTCGATGATTCTTGCGCCGGTGGTGCCAACGACGATGCTGTTTGTGCGGTCGCCGGGAGGGTTGAGCCATCATCCGGATGAGGCCGTGCGCGAAGAGGATGTGGAGGCCGCGCTGGCTACGGTGTTGAATCTTTTGTTGCATCTTCATCCGCACAAGTAGCCGCTACAATTTGATTTCTATGCATAACCTTGGACAAACACGCAGTTCGAACAAACGCGACCATTTGCTGCTCACGCCAGACACTTTTGTTCGCACACCGCTGCCGGGACTGAAGGGCGGCGTTGCCATCGTGCATGTTGCGCCAGCGGCCGGCGCAGCATTCACACAGATGACCATTGAGCTGGAAGCGGGTGGCACACTTTTACCGGGACCGACACAGCGGTTTATCTATGTGCTCGAAGGGGAGCTACTTCTAAGTGAATCGAGCGCTCCCTATTTCCATAAGATTGTTCCCGGCAATTACGCCTATCTACCCACTGGCTTTCCGTATAGCCTCTCGGCAAGTACAAAGGCGCGAATCGCCGTGATTGAAAAGCCATTTCTTCCGCTCGACCCCGACTTGCTGAAGAATGATCTTGATTTCGATGACGTGCCGGAGACATGGTTTTTTATCGGCGAAGAGCAGCAGATCGAGCCCGTCGCTCTTAACGGCGATGAAGACCTCCAGGTCCGCTCACTGTTACCTGACTCCATCGCTTTCGACTTCGCGTGCAATACGATGACGTATGCGCCCGGCGCGGCTCTTTCGCAAGTAGAGGTTCACTACATGGAGCATGGGCTGTTGATGCTCGAAGGCGGTGGCATCTACCGGCTGGGAGATAGCTGGTATCCGACAACCGCGGGAGACTTCATCTGGATGGCGCCCTATTGCCCGCAGTGGTTTGGGGCGATTGGGAAGGCCCCTGCGAAGTACCTGATCTACAAAGATTTCAATCGACATACGCTGGCCTAACTATGAATGTCACAATCCATACCGACCGTCTTCTCTCCGAGCTGCATCATCTCGCGCTGCTAACCGACTGCCCTCCTACCCAGGATAAGAGTCTGCCTGAGCCGACGCAGGCTGTGACGCGCATCATCTTCACGCCGCGCGATCTTGAAGCGCGAGCGTGGCTCACTGCGCTCGCCGAGGCAGCAGGCTTCAGCGTACGTGTGGATGCCGTGGGCAACACCTTCATCCGCTGGGATGGCACCGATCCGAGCCTTGGCGCAGTGGGGACGGGTTCGCACACGGACGCCATCCCCTACTCAGGCATGTATGACGGCACGGTCGGTGTACTAGGCGGGCTTGAGGCCATGCGTGCACTCAAGGAGTCTGGCTTTACACCGAAGCGGTCCATCGAGACGCTGATGTTTACCAGCGAAGAGCCGACGCGCTTCGGGATCGGGTGCCTGGGTTCGCGGTTGGCAGGCGGTGTGCTGGACCCCGAGGCTGCCGACAAGCTGCTGGATCGCCTGCCCGAAACCGACCCTTCCGCACCTGCGGGCCTGCATCTGGGCGAAGTACGCGAAGCGGCTGGCTTCAACGGAACGCTCGCCAGCGTCAAGCTGCCGAAGGGCTATTACGACGCCTGGGTGGAGCTGCATATTGAGCAGGGGCCACTGCTGGAGCGCGAAGGCATAGCGCTGGGTATTGTGACTGGCATTGCGGCGCCGGCGAGCTATCGGTACACGGTGGAGGGTTTCGGCGGCCACGCAGGCGCGCTGCTAATGCCGTTCCGTCGCGACGCGCTCTGCGCCGCAGCCGAGATGATTCTTTCCGTGGAGAAGCATGCGCTGGCGGCGAATGCGAAATCCGGTGGCGTGGATACGGTGGCAACGGTGGGCATGGTTGGTGTGCATCCGGGGGCGGTGAATTCGGTGCCGTCGCGTGTGACGCTGACGCTTGATATCCGCGATACGGATGTGGTGCGGCGCGATGGCGTGATGGCGGCCTTTCATGAGGATATCGCTGCGATTGAAAAGAACCGCCGCGTGAAGATTACGGAAGAGTTCATCAATGCGGATGCGCCGGCGAAGAGCAGCGAGCACATTGTGGAGACGCTGGAGGCGATCTGCAAGGCTGAAGGGGCCAGCTATAAGAAGATGGTGAGCCGGGCGTATCACGACTCGACTTTTATGGCCGCCGTGGTGCCGATTGCGATGGTCTTTATCCCATGCCGCGCGGGAGTTTCGCATCGGCCGGATGAGTACTCCACACCGGAAGCGATTGCGCTGGGGACGCGGGTTGTGGCGCTGGCGCTGGCAAAACTGGCCAACGAGTAGCACGCTTTGCGGACTCCGCGTCTAAACTGTTGCTAGCGCGTGAGCGCCGATGTTTCGCGATGCCCATTCAGTCTCTCAATCCGGCCAACGGCAAGCTGTTGCGCAGCTTTGAACCGCTCACGCCTGAGGCGCTCGAAGGCAAGCTGGCTGTCGCGGCTGCAGCGGCAAAGACCTATCCAGGCGAATCGCTGGAGCAGCGGGCTTTCTGGATGCGGCGGCTGGCCCTGCTGCTGGAGAACGATCTCGAAGAGCTGGCAATGACCATGACGCTGGAGATGGGCAAGACGCTCAGCTCCGCGCGGCAGGAGGTGCAGAAGTGCGCCGGAGCTTGCCGTTATTATGCGGAACACGCCGCCGCCATGCTGATGCGTGAAACCGTGGAAACCGAGCACGAACAGAGCTACGTTCGCTGGGATCCGCTAGGCGTGATTCTGGCCGTGATGCCGTGGAACTTTCCGTTGTGGCAGGTCTTTCGCTTTCTTGCGCCCGCGCTGATGGCCGGCAACGTGGGCCTGTTGAAGCATTCGTCGAACGTGCCGCAGTGTGCGCTGGCGATTGAAGCGCTTGTGCGGCGAGCGGGCTTTCCGCGAGGAACGTTCCAGACGTTACTGATCGAAGCGCGGCAGGTGGAGGCGGTGCTGGCGGATGATCGCGTCGCCGCCGTTACTGTCACGGGTTCCGAGGCCGCTGGGCGGGCCGTTGCTGCGCAGGCTGGATGGCTGATCAAGAAAACTGTACTCGAACTCGGCGGCAGCGATGCTTTTATCGTGATGCCTTCCGCAGACTTCGATGCCGCGGTTACGAATGCTGTGAAGGCACGCTGCATCAACAGTGGGCAATCGTGCATTGCGGCCAAGAGATTCCTGATCCATGACGAGATCTATGACCGCTTTGAGCAGGCTTTTGTCGACCTGATGGAATCTCTGCGCGTGGGCGACCCGCTGAAGCCGGACACCGACCTTGGGCCGCTGGCTACGCAGCAGATCGTGGACGACCTTATGTCGCAGGTGGCATCTGCGAAGGCTGCGGGTGGACGCGTGCTGGCCGGTGGTGAGCGCATGGTGGGTGAAGGAAGTTACTTTGAGCCCACCGTGATCGCGCATGTGCCACGCCATGCGCCTGTATGCCGTGAAGAGACCTTTGGACCGCTGGCACTGCTGTTCCGTGTGAGTTCCCTGAGCGATGCGATCGAGTTTGCCAACGACACGCCGTTTGGGTTGGGTGCAAGCGCGTGGACACGTGACCCTGAAGAACAGAAGTGTTTTACCGAGGAGCTGCAGTGCGGCGGCGTGTTCCTCAACACGCCTGTTGCCAGCGATCCTCGTTTGCCCTTTGGGGGAATCAAGCGGTCGGGCTATGGACGTGAGCTTTCCGCTGCCGGCATGCGCGAGTTCCTCAACGCGAAGACCGTGGTCGTTGCCTCCTCCAAGCCCGTGCCTCCGCCGCAACTCACCATCTTCGAAGACCCAATGCTGCCGGAGATGAAGCTGGCCGATGTGGAACAGCCACTGCTCACGCGCGAGGTCACGGCTGGCGGCACATCCATCTACGGGCTGGCGAGACGCTCCAAATAGCCGCCGTTCTGCAACCAGCTACGCGCTTTCGTCCACGGCCTCCAGGCAGCCATACCAGCAAACGATTTTGCCATCGTCCCCCACACGAGCGGAACCCCTGGAGCGCATGGGCTTCCAGGCATCCCGGGGCGATCGGCGCAGGCGGTAGATCACGTCGATGGAGTGACCGGTTGCAAACGACCGATGCATGGCGTCAATAGTCGGCTGCAGGTCATCGGGATGCAGGGCATCGAGCCAGCCAAAGCCGCGCCACTGATCGTCCGTCATTCCCGTAAGCTCAAGCCATCGCTGGCTTACATCGAGCGCGCGGCCTTCGGGGTCGATGATCCAGGGAATCTGCGGCATCAACTCCATCATCTGGCGATAATTTTCTTCGCACACCTGGCGCGCTTTTTCCGCCCGTTTGATCTCCGTGACATCGACAATCGCCACGGAGACGCCGACGACTTCTCCGGCCTCATCGCGGGCCGGCTCGTAGGAAAGAAGGATGCTGAGGGGTTCTTTTCCGTGTACTGCAGGCTTCGTTGCCTCCACTGCTCGAATGGCTTCTCCCTGCATCGCTCGACGTATATACGGTTCCACATAGGGAAATAACTCGGGGATCATTTCCGAAACCGTTCTACCCAGATGCTGTTCAATTGGATATCCGTTCATCTTCGCGAGTCTGCGGTTGAGGTTCATGTAACGGAAGTTGCGGTCGAGAAACGCCAGGCCGACGGGAGCGCCGTCGTACACCGCCTGCAGTTGGGCCAGCCGCTGGCCGGGAAGGTTATCCAGGCTGCTGGAAGAGATGCGCCCTTGCGCCTCGTACAGCAGATTGGCTTCTTCCTGGCGAGCCTTCATGGCTACGAATGTCAGCTGGCTGGCTTGGACCGGTCTGCCGTAAAGCCATCCCTGCCCGAACTCGCAGCCCAGCCAGCGAAGCATTTCGGCCTGCTCCTGTGTCTCGACGCCCTCGGCCACGGTCGTCAGTCCGAGGCTTTGTCCCAGCCCGACAACGGCAGCCACTATTTTGCGGCTGTCGCGATGGCTAGTCATGGAGCTGACAAAGCTGCGGTCTACTTTTATCTCATCGAACGGCAGCGATTGCAGGTGGGTGAGGCTTGAATAGCCAGTCCCAAAATCATCGAGCGCAAGCCTGCAACCCAAAGCTTTGAACGACTCCGCGATCGACCGTGCCAGAACAACATCGTCGGCAAAAGCGCTCTCTGTAATCTCGATGATGAGCCGGTCGAGCGAAAATCCATAAGGCTCGGCGATGGACTGTATCTGTCCGGGCAGAGCAATATTGTGCAGCTGGACAGGAGAGATGTTGACCGACAGCGTGGGCGTGCCCGGCACAACAGCGACAGTCTTAAACGCCTGCCGCAGCAACTCGCCTGTCAACTGGTCGATCCACCCATTCTTTTCAGCTAGGGGGATAAATTCGTCCGGGGGAATCCAGCCCAGCTGCGGATGCAGCCAGCGTGCGAGGATTTCAAACCCCTGCAGCTCTCCCGTCCGCAGATTGACCACGGGTTGAAAGTGCGGGAAAAACTCACCACTCTCTAATGCCGAACCAACATCGAGTTCGTCAACCGTCATGGCGTATCACTCCGCCTTAGTGTCGCGAATTATATAGGAGGCAAATGGCGGTGGGGGTGTTTTAGGTGACATGTACGATATGTGCTTAAATCTCATGCGCGCTTCGCTCCGGTCCCGCCCAGACGGCTGCGCCGCCGGCGTCTTCCTACGACGACGCTAAAGACGTTTGATCCTCTCGCCGCTCAATGCGTGTCGCGCTCAAGAATGGCAGCCATCGACGTACCGACCGGAGCGTGGATGCAGCAATCAAACCATATCTTCGCGGTCGCCACCACCTCGCTGTCCATCTCGGCGACGATTGATCCCGATCACGAAAAGCCAAAGGGACGCCGTGTACACGGCGTCCCTTTGGCTTTTTTATTTCTTATTTCTTACTCGTCGGTTCCTGCCTTTAGAAGTTGAACGACGCCGTCAACTGAATGCGGCGAACCGCTTCATTCGTGGTGAACAATCCGCCTGCCAGATTGGTCAGCTGGCCGAACGACTGGGAGCTTAGAACACCGTTTGGCGCGCCACGATCGGCCACGTTGAAGATGTTCTGGATCTGGGCGCCGATGACGAAGTTGTACTTCTTGCCGGTGCTCATGCCACCACCGCCGCGACCACCACCACCGCCGCCACCACCACCACGACCACCGCCACCGCCGAAGCCGCCGCCACCGCCGCGACCGCCACCACCGCCGCCGGGACCACCAGGGCCGCCGGGACCACCAGGACCGCCATCGGGACCACCCTGATTACCGCCAGCGACTGTCTTCTTGCCGAAACCGAAGCCCTTAGCAATGCGGAGGTTCGCTGTGAATACCGAGGGACCCGTGCAGTAGTTTGTCGGAATCTGTGTGTAGGGTGCGTTGAGCGACTTGCCCGGGTCGATGAACGTTCCGCAACCGGCGAAGGTTTTGGCCACGCCGGTTGAGTTCGTCTGCCCCGGCGTAGCGAACACGGGACGCGTGTTGTACGTTAGATAGCCGAAGTTATCTTCACCTGTCGTAATGTTGACCGGAGTTCCAGAGCGCGCCGAAAGCAGCGGGCTGAGGGAAATCAGGTGCGGAAGGTTGAAGTTGCCGAAGAGGAACACCTGGTTCTTGATGTCGAAGCTGGCGCGGCCGTAGTCCGCGGCAAGGTTGTAAGGATTGGTCGGCGAAGAGTTCACGCCGGCCGTATTCGACTTCGTGTCGAAGTTGATCACATAGTACGAAGAGAGCGTGTACCTTGAGTTACCACGATAATTGAAGTTGGTAATGAGCTGGTTTTGTTGGTAGGAACCCTCGCTCAGATACTGATTGCCGATGTTCGCATTGGCGACCGTGATGTCGTTTGTAGCATTAAGGTTGGCGTTGATCAGCTGGTGGACGCCTCGGACGTTCTGATAGTTGAACGAAACCGTCGCGTTCTTGAATGGCTGCTCATCCAGCCCAAGGTTGGTCTGCATCTGATAGGGCGAGTGGTAGTTGGGCTGGACAGTCTGCGTCGTGAGATGTCCCGTCGCCGTGCCGCTCGCCGTGGCGATACAAGCAGTCAGCCCTGCAGTGGAAGTAGGGCTGCAGTTTGGCGATATGCCCGTCGGTCCGTTGATAGGGGTGGTCGAGCTCGCAAGAGTGAATGGCTTTTGATTCACGCCGTTCTCCTGCACCGTGTTCATCTGGCTGGCCAGCGTCAGGCGGTCGTAAAAGAGCCCAAAGCCGCCGCGAAGTACGACGAGCGGACCGCCGGACTTCTTCTTGCCGACACCGTAGGCCACTGAAAGCCGTGGAGCGAAATCGTCCTTATCGTTGATAAAGTTCTGGGTCTCAAAGCGGATGCCATAACTGAAAGTGAGGTTCGGCTTGATCTTCCAGTCGTCTTCGGCATACAGACCGGCATCGACGGTAGTGGCCTGTGTTGTCGGCTGTGCATATTGAGTGAACGTAAAGTTGGCAATCTGGTTCGAGATATAGTTCTGGATCGCGTAGCTCTGCGTCTGCGGGTTGTTGTACGTGTATCCGTTGAATTGCGTGCTTGTATAGCTAAACAAGCCATTCGCACCGGCATTGGTCGTATTGGTTTCAGAGGTCGCTCGCAGCCGTCCACCCAACCGGATGAAGTTCTTCTTCAGCGCGATCGAAGTATAGTTCTGGAACTCGTAGTGGTTCTGCGTGTCATTCGTCAGGCCCGTGCTTCCATCACCACCATAAAGAAACCCACCGGCAACGCTGACCTGCGGCGTGGTGTTCAGCGGCGTATCGCCGGTAACGGCACGCTGCCACTCAAAGTGGATTTCATTGATGATCTTGTCGGTCACCGTCTGCGTATCGCTGATTTGAATGTCCTGCTCGGACTGCAGCGTGCTGTACGCGTTGTCCGCAAGCTGATTGCCGCTGATGCCCTGGTTGTTAGCGGTATCCTTTTCGTAGCGATAACGCATGGTGAAAGTATTCTTCGGCCCGAGCGCCAGATCGATGCGGGGGCTGATGTCATAGCGTGTATCGGGAGCGCTCACGACAGAAACGAATCCCAGGAACGGCAGCAGGGTGCAACCCGTTGTAGTTCCCGGGGGGCAAGGCGTTCCGGGGCTTGCCGTCTCCGAGTACAGGCCTTCAGGATCGACAATCGCGTTGTTATGAATATTGCGATATTGGAAGCCAAAGGTAAACGAAGAGGCCTTGTTGATCGGCCCGCTGAGCTGGCCGTTCGCCAATAGCGTGTGATAGCCCGGTTGCGGGACATCACTCGCAATAATCGGGCTGCCGGTATTGAAGACGTTATCGTTGCCTTGGATTCCGGCCGATCCGTGAAAGGAGTCCGTTCCCGGCTTGGTGAAGACTTCCACGCGGCCGAAGCCCGGTTTGTCGTACTGCGCCGAGAAGGGATTCTGGTTGATGCGGATTTCGCGGATGGAAGCCTTCGGCGGAAGCTGGCCGCCGGTAAAGCCGTCGATATAAATGGTGCCGCCATTGGGGCCGGCAGCTGGTCCGGCCAACGCGCTGAGCTCCGACGCCAGGTCATCCGGGTCATCGGAAAGAGCATCGAGAGCATCGCCCGTGATGATCGTGGAACTGGCGTTGTTGTCCGGATCGACGCTCAGTTGAGACGCGCTTGCATCCACGTTGATCACTTCGTCGGTCGTGCCGATCTTGAGCTTCGCGTCCACCGTAGTGCTCGGCACCGCCGGCACCTTCATGTTCTGCGCAGAGTAGGACGCGAATCCCTTCATCGAAACCACCAGCGTATAGCTGCCGGGCGGCACGGTCACACTATAGGTACCGTCGCTACCTGACTGCACGGTCTTCGCAGGGCCTTTGGCCGGCGTCAGCGTAATCGTCGCACCGGGAATCAATTCACCATCCGGATCGGTGATGGTGCCATGCACTTTGGTCCCGCTCGTTGGCGCAGGGGCCGTCGTCTGCGCAGTCATGGCCATAGGCATCGCCAGTAGCAGGCACATCGGCACGAAAGTCATTATCTTGCGGAAGGACATCCAGTCTCCTCGAAAAAATCAGTTTCTTTAATCAGGCTTTCGCCTTGTTGACAGAACTTTCCTCTGACGTCTCTTCGCCTTACGCAGCGAAGGCTCTCGATACAGCTCACACTCAAAATTGCATACAGCGGCGGGCCGGCGAAACTACATGCCGCCACCTTCACCGCCAGGAGCTCCGCCAATCGCCCAGGGCGAAAGCGTCGTCTCTCCCGACGGAGACGCGGTCAGGATCGGATCCACTCCTGTAAGCAGGGTCACCGCGCTCAACTTTGCAGCATCGCCCGCGGGAGCAATGGCGACAATCATCACCGCCTCGCCTGCTTTCAGGCCGCCCAGCGTCTCGGTCGGCAACCGGGGAATCATCTGCGAGAGGTCAGCACCGGCTCGGCCCGCGCGCCGCGCGCCATCGTCGCCAGCCGGACGGGCCGCAGCCGCGCCGCCCGCGCTATCTGCCTTCATGCGTGCAGCAATCATGTTGGCCATCTGCATCGGCACTCGCCGCACATCGCTGTTCGGCGTTACCGCGACCGTTACCGTTTTCTTTGTCGTCAGATCTTTCAACGTCACCGTACCTGCCGTACCGTCAATGGACGCGATCAATCCAGAGAAGTTTCGGAAGGTCCCTGCAACAATTTCGTCGGCCTGGATGCTGCTGCCGTCCGCCGACTTGGTGCCGCGAATCCGCAGCTGATCTCCTGGCTGAATAGCACCTAGTGAGCTGGCAACCGCATCTTCAAACCGGACCGACTCTCCCGAGTAGTGCCGTACGATGGTCGCGGGCGTTGCCGTTACAGTGACCGTCTTCAAACCGCTCGAAAGCACGATCGTTCCCGCACTGGCATTTACTGATTTCACGATGCCACCGCCGCCGTTTTTCCAGGCAGCCTCATCGGCAGCATGGCTCTGCTCAATAGCAGCGGCTTTCATCAGGATGACGCGCTGCGCCGTCAGCGTCGTGCCGGTATCGCCCGCGCTTCCGTTCACGATCACCTTGTCGCCCACCGCAATGTCGCTCGCCTGCCCGGGGGTTGCGGACTTCAAATCCTTGGCGCCGGGCGGTACATCCAGGATCTTCGCCGTCGCGGGAACCGTCACCGTGTAATCGCCCGTCGCAGTGGTTACAGTGATCGAGCCATCGGCAGTCGCCTTCACCGTGCCCGAAGCATGCGGAGCCGTGGGGGCTGCCGGAGTCTGCGCGGCCATACCAGCCACACCAGCCAGCACTACCGTACTGGTCACAACAAGATTTCTTGCTTTCAGGATCGACGACTTCGTCAACGACGCGGCTCGCATTCGCACTGCTCCTTGAACCTCAAAGCGGTTTCGCCGTTCACGGCGCTAAAATGTCTCGCTGAGGTGCTCTCATAAAGAATACGGGACAGCCCGGCAAAGGTTTCAAGGAAATAACATCGTCTTGCGATAAAGCCCCTTTTCGGAGCATTTGAGCGGCAACTTCTAGGGCAAAACGGGCTCGTCAGCCAGCGGTAAATCCAGATGCGACGGGTACTTTGCCGAACCGAAGATCGTGACCGTCTCCGGTTGATACGCAGATGACGGAGCCGTCATGATATTAGGGACATAGGTCTGCGGATTGCGGTCGTAGAGCGGAAACCAACTCGACTGCACCTCGACCATCATCCGGTGCCCCTTCAAGAACGTATGATCCACCCCGTGCAGGCTCCACTTATACTCGTTCACCTCACCCGGCTTCACCGGCTCAGGAACGGTAAAGCTGTGGCGATATCGGCCACGTAAAATCTCTTCGGCCACCATCAACTGGTAACCGGCCTGCCCATCCGGCGCGTCGTCCGGATAGACGTCGATCAGCTTCATCACCCAGTCACCGTCGCTGCCCGTGGTTGTCGCAAAAAGGTCCGCCTTCACATCGCCCGTAACCGTCAGATCGCCCGTCAGCATAGGCGTTGAAAAGTTCGCCAGGTCCTTGCGACCGCTGACGAACCGCTGATCTTCCACCAGCCACGGCCGCCATTGGCTCTTGTCGCCATAGGTGGACTGCACCGGGCGGTGCCGGTACGGAATCGGGTCGGCAGGATCGGCGACATACGAGGCGGCCTTCACGTTGTAGTCGCCCTTGGGATCATGGAAGCTCAGCGTCTTATTTTGCTCAAGATAGGCGCGCGTGGCGTGAAAACCTTCTACCGGCGGCCAGATCGCATAGCGATGCCACTTATTCTCGCCCGTGCGGAAACTCGCCGTATCCTGCAAATCGAATCCCGGCCGTCCCTTCAGATACAGTTCGAAGAAAGGAAATTCAAAGGTCGCACGGTAGTAGTCGCCGGTCTTCTGTCCGCCAAACTCCAGTTTGCCGTACGCGCTTGTGAGGCTCTCCGCAGCGGAGTGTGCCCATTCGCCGTGGTTCCACGGACCCAGCACCATAAAGACTTTGTGCAGGGGGTCGTTGGGATTTTCATGCGGACGCAGCGCGGCATACTCCGCCTGCGTACCCCACATGTCTTCCTGGTCCCAGTAGCCACCCACCTCCAGTGTAGGAACCTCGGACTTGTTCAAATGCGGCTCGACGGCCATATCCTGCCAGAACTTCGCATACTCCGGTTCAGCGAGGAAGTGCTTCGCCGTAGGCAGCTGCGTTACGCCCGCAGCCTTGGCCGCGCCTTCAAAGTTCGTGTGCTCGAGAAAAAATGTGTACTGATCTTCCTTGGAGTCGGCGCGGACGTCGTTCTTCTGCGCCTCCAGCTGCTGCACATAGTCGAAGCCGTAGGTCTCGCGGAAGGCTCCGTTGTGAAAGAAGTCGTCCCCTAGCCAGATGTTGGTCATCGGCGCCTGCGGGCTGATGGCCTTCACCGCAGGATTGGCGTCGATGCCCGCCATGATCGCCAGAAACCCCGGATAGCTCACCCCCAGCACCCCGACTTTGCCGTTGTTGTTCTTCTCGTGCTTCAGCAGCCAGTCGATCGTGTCGCTGGTGTCGGTCGTCTCGTCGATATCCTTCTTCGACGCGTGCTTCACCATTGGCCGGTTCATCACAAACTGGCCTTCAGACTCATACCGTCCGCGGATGTCCTGGTAGACGAAGATGTAGCCGCTGGCAGTGAGTTCGGGCTTCACGCCGGCAATCATCCTTGCCGTGATTTCATCCACACCATAGGGCGTGCGTTGCATCAGGAACGGCAGCTTCTCGCCGAAGCTTTCACTGCCGGCCGGACGCAGGATCACGGTATGCAGTTTTGCGCCGTCGCGCATCGGAATTATCGCCTCCGAACGCACGTAATCGGGTACAGGACGAACCATGGGCGCCTGCGCACCTGCCATCGACAGGCACGCGCAGAACACTAAGCCAAACACAGCTTTCCCATAGCCCACCCTTGCCCTCCGCACCTATTTACCCGTCAGGTTCCCAGGGCTATCCGCACCCTGCCACCCCTGCCGAGAGTGAGCGCCATCGCAGAACGGCCGCTTCTCGCTTAAACCGCAGCGGCAAAGACTGATCGCCGGCTTACCCGTCAGGTCCCACTCCATGCCATCGGCATCCTTCAGCACAATATGACCCTCAACCCGCAATGGGCCATTGGGCCGCACCGTAATATGAACCGCTTCGTCTGCCATAAATCCTCCATCCAACTCGCTCAGGATAGCAGTGTGTCCTCTGAATCCTGTGGGTTGCCTTACTCCAGATCAACCATCACGTTGTCCACGTAACAGTAGCCCCAGCTTTCGCCCGGCTCAACCGAACGCATCACCGGGTGCTTGGTCTCATGGAAGTGCGCGGTCGCATGGCGGTGCGGCGAAGAGTCGCAGCAACCCACATGCCCGCAGTTCAGGCACTCGCGCAGATGCACCCATGTGCCGCCGATCTTCACGCACTCTTCGCAGCCTTTGGCATAGCTCGCCGCGGCGCCCGGAACCTTCTTCAAGCCTTCAAAGTGATGACATGCCATCGTTCCCCTCCACAACTTCTGTTGTCTTTGAGAAAAGCGTCACTCCGATTCGGCAACCTCGGAGAAGACGACCTTCGTTCCATCCGTAAAGAGCAGCTCATAGCTCTTGCTGAACCAACCCGACTTCCCTTCATCATCCTTCAAAAGGCGCGCCTGATACTCGCCAATATGCAGCAGCGACGTGGCTCCCGCCTCCAGCTCGACCGTCTTGCCATCGATTACCGCATCCAGATGCAGCACCGAAACCGGCTGGCCCATCAGCCGTGCATGCGCCACATGCACAATCAATGGATACTGCAACGCCTCTGCCGACTTGGACGACTGCGAATACCGCTGCTTCTGCGCCAACAGCACACAGGAGCTGCACAGGAGAAGAACAACAACTGCAAAGCCTTTTTTCATTTCACACCTTCCAGGCAGGCCTTCTGCGCCGCCAGTAGCTCGCGTATACCCTTTTCTGCCACATCCAACATCTCATTCAGCTGGGCGCGGGAGTAGTTGCCCTTCTCAGCCGTCGCCTGCGTCTCGACGAAGCCCCCATCGGCGGTCATCACCACATTCATGTCGACCTCAGCGCGCGAGTCCTCCTGGTACTCCAGATCGAGCAGCACCCGACCGTCCACAATGCCCACGCTCGTCGCGGCCACCATCTGCTTCATCGGCGAAGCCTTCAGCGAGCCCGCCGTTACCAACTTGTTCAAAGCCAGCGCCAACGCCGTGCATGCTCCCGTAATCGCCGCCGTACGGGTTCCACCATCGGCCTGCAGCACATCGCAGTCGAGAATTACGGTGCGTTCTCCCAGTAAAGTCATGTCAACGACAGACCGCAGGCTGCGTCCGATGAGACGCTGTATCTCATGCGTACGGCCCCCGATCTTGCCCTTCTCGGCTTCCCGCGGCGAGCGCGTCAGCGTCGCCCGGGGCAACATGCCATACTCGGCCGTCACCCAGCCGCGGCCCGAGTTCCGCATCCATCCGGGAACACCGTCGGTCACGCTCGCATTGCACAACACCCGCGTGTGCCCCACCTCAATCAACACCGAACCCTCAGCCATCGCCACAAACCCCGGCGTCAGCCGCAACACCCGGGCTTCGTCAGCCGCGCGGCCACTACTTCGAAACAACTCTTCTACATCACTCATGGAAGCCCATTCTATAGACAGGCGGCGTCGTTCCCTTTTTGGTGCCACTTCTTCCCAAAGAAGGCGTGGTTCGATCAAAATAGTCCCGGCAAGGAACTTTTCAACATCTCAGAAGTCCGTTCCAAGCCGCCGTGCGTAATAATCGTTCAAACTCCGCAGGAACCCGGACCATAACGGGAAATTTTGTCCTGTTATGGAACTAGTGGTAAGACCCTTATGCTGCAGAGACTTATCTGGAGCAGGGAAAAGTTTGCCGTCCCATTTTGGGCGGATGCGTTCGTTGCCGTTCTGCTACACCTTCATTGATTAGACTTTCATTTTCATAGTCTTACGATGGCATTCCACTTTGGCACTCAACGTGATTACCAATAACCCGAAGTAGCGCAGCAAAACACAATCCGGAGCACGCCCCCATGCAGGCAACTATGCCGAGCAGTAACGCCGCAAGGACTCCAAGACGCAGCCAGTCCGTCGACTCACCCCGTCGCCACCTTCGCAGTTCCGAGCACTTATCGAGGGTTAGCGCCGCTCGCATCGGGATTCGTCTCGTTCAGAAAGAACGTTGGTGCCAGTGCTAGGCGCCAAAGCGGCCGGGCCGCATATTCTCCATCGCACGCATGACTTTCGATCGGCTCCGGCGAGCCGCTCGCTTGGCACGTCTGAAGGCGCGAGCCCCGACCTGGAACGCCGCTCTCCGTTACACGTACTGGTCGTGGACGAAGACGCGACCATCCGCAAAGCCTGCGCCGAAATTGCAGCTGGTATGGGACTTGTCACTCTGGTAGCGGAGTCGCTACCCGCCGCGCGCTCCATCCTGGCGCGACAATCCATCGACCTGATGCTGCTAGACCTCAAGCTGCCCAGCGGGAGCGGCCTGGTGCTGCTGGAAGAGATTCGCGGGCGCTATCCTGAAACGGTCGTTGTGGTAATGACCGCCTTTGCCACCGTCAACTCCGCGGTGGAGGCCATGCGGCTGGGCGCCGGAGACTACCTGACCAAGCCCTTTTCGCTCGAAGAGCTGACCACAGTACTCGAGCGCTCCGCGCAGCGCCGCGCCTTCGACCGCGAATCCCGTGCGTTGCGCGACCGCCTGCGCACCGGGACCGGCATGGGCAACCTGATCGGCCGCGCGCCGTCGATGGAAAAGCTCTACCGCATCCTCTCCAAGGTCGCCTCCAGCTCGCATCCGGTCCTCATCCTGGGTGAGTCCGGAACGGGAAAGGAGTTGGTCGCGCGCTCGATCCACGCCAACGGACCCAACGCTGGAAGGCCGTTTATCCCGGTCGATTGCGGCTCGCTTGTCCCCACGCTGATCGAAAGCGAGCTCTTCGGGCATGTGAAGGGCGCATTCACCGGGGCCAACCGTTCGAAGACCGGCCTGCTGGCTGCCGCCGAAGGAGGCACCGTCTTTCTGGACGAGATCGGCGAGCTACCGCTTGACCTTCAGGCCAAGCTCTTGCGCGCGCTGCAGGAAAAGGAGATACGCCCCGTCGGCGCTACGCAGGCCGTTCCCATTTCGGCACGCGTTTTGGCCGCAACCAATCGCGACCTCACCGCCATGGTCGCCAGCGGACGTTTCCGTAAGGACCTTTACTTCCGGCTGAACGTGGTCAACATCAGGATTCCGCCGCTGCGCGAACGCAAGAGCGATATCCCGCTGTTGGCCACGCATGTGCTCGAGCGGATGCGACGGGAAAACGGTCTCGCCTACACCTTTGCCGACGAAACCCTACGCCTGATGGCCGAGTATGACTGGCCGGGCAATGTGCGCGAGCTTGAGCACGCCATCGAACGCGCCTGCGCGCTTTCCAGCGGCCCCGTGCTGCACATGGCCGACTTCCCAACGCAATTGCAGGACCACCGCCATCACATCGAACAGCAAGCTGTCGCCGAATCGGGCCGCACGCAGCCCATACCCGACCACGGGGTCACCTCCATCGCGGCGCTGGAAAAGCAAGCTATTCTCTCGACCATCCGCCAGCTCAAGGGCGACAAACTCATGGCCGCACGCCTGCTGGGCATTGGCAAAACCACGCTGTATCGAAAACTGAAGGAGTACGGCATCGACGAAAACGGATAGCCAGGGGACAGCTCTCCCGTCCCTCATTCCTATTCCCTGTTCTCTGTTCTCTTCCTTGTCCCAATGCACAGAGGAGATTTGCATCATGCGTCATCCCATCCTGATCATTGCCGAGGTCAACGCCGCACTCGCGGTCGCCGAGGTCCTTCAGCGCGAGCTCGATCTCGTGGTCGAAATCGCTCCCAACCGCCGCGCCGGAATGGCCGCGCTTCGCCGCAATGAGTACTCTCTGCTGCTGCTCGAAGAGGGCCTTGCAACTGCTGATCCAGGCACAGCCGAGATCCTCTACCAGAAGGCACTCACTGCTCCGGTGCTGGAACTCAACTTTGCCATCACCAATGCCCAGCGCGTGCTGCGCCAGGTGCGTGCGGCGCTGATCCGCCGCGCGCACGACCAGGCGCAGGCTCGCCAGGCCGCCACCATCTCGCTACAGAACGAACTGAAAGCATCGCTGACCGGGCTACTGCTGGAATCGCAGCTTGCGCTCCGCGAAGCCCAGCCGGCTCACTCCGCCAAGCTGCGCCACCTGGTGGAATTGGCGGACGATCTGCGCAACCGCCTGTGCGCTTGAACCAACCGTCTGGACCGACTTGTCTTCTGCGCGATAGTCGCGCGTATCGTGCGGCTATCGCGCAGCCGCACTGTCGTTCTCTATCTCCCGCTGTGTACAATCGCAGCCTGAAGACCCGTCGAAACGCGGGCAAAACATCAGGAGGAGACGAGGAAGATGAAGCTTACCCCCGGAAAACTTGCTGGCCTAAAAGCTGTGTCCAATGAGCGCGGAGTGATTGCCGCCGCCGCCATGGATCAACGCGGTTCTCTCCAGAAATCGCTCGCTAAAGAGCGCGGCGCGGTCGCCAGCGGACACGATCTTGAGGTGTTCAAGGAAGAAGTCACCGAAGTCCTCACACGCTACGCCTCCGCCATCCTGCTCGACCCCGAGTACGGCCTGCCGGCTTCCCACAAGCGCAATGGCAAGGGTCTGCTCCTGGCCTACGAGAAGACCGGCTACGACTCCAACACCCCCGGTCGCCTGCCCGACCTGCTCGACCTTTGGAGCGTCCGCCGCCTGAAAGAAGCCGGCGCCGACTGCATCAAGATCCTGCTCTACTACACGCCTTTCGAAGCCCCTGCCGTCAACGATCTGAAGCACGCCTGGATCGAGCGCATCGGCGACGAGTGCCGTTATCACGACATCCCGTTCTTTCTCGAATTCGTCGGCTACGACGCCGAAGGCAAAGACGAAAAAACCGTCGAATACGCACTCAAGAAGCCGTCGATCGTCGCCGGCGCCATGGAAGAGTTCTCCAAGGACCGCTACGGCGTAGACGTACTGAAGGTCGAAGTCCCCATCGTGATGGAGTTCGTCGCCGGCACCAAGTCCTTCAAGGGCGAGGCTGCTTACACGCGCGAAGAAGCGCTCCAGCACTTCCGCGACCAGGCCAAGATCACCGAGAAGCCGTTCATCTACCTTTCGGCCGGCGTTTCGAACCCAGTCTTCATCGAAACCCTCGAGCTCGCGGGCGAATCCGGCGCTGCCTTCAACGGCGTACTCTGCGGCCGCGCCACCTGGAAGGACGGCATTCCGATCTACGCCAAGCAGGGCCGCGAAGCCTTCCGCAAGTGGCTCGAAACTGTCGGTGTCGAAAACATCAGCAACGTCAACGAAGCGCTCAAAGCCGCGACACCCTGGTACAGCAAGGTCGAAGCGATCTAACAGCCCTCAAACATCAAGACGAAAGGCAGCGGACCGTCCGCTGCCTTTTTCTTTGCACGGAACTTCGCCGGCAATTTGGGCGTAACAACACAGTTTCCCAGACCGTTTCGAGAAGAGTGAGGTCCCGTGTTCCTGAAACGCACTGCCGCCGCAGCCTTTTCACTCGCACTCCTTGCGTCACCATACGCCCTGCAAGGCCAGGTCGACTGGCCGGTCACCGACCTCACGCATAGTGGAATGGATGAACCCGCGCTCAACACTCTATGGCAAGGTCTCGCCGCCGACCCGCACAAAGACATCAAGGGCGTCGTCATCCTTCGCCACGGCAAGCTCGCAGCAGAGCAGTACTTCAACAGCGACGACAAGGCCACACTGCACGACATCCGCTCCGCCACCAAGAGTCTCACCGCAACCCTGATGGGTATTGCCATCGATCGCCACATCATCCATAGCGTCGACGACCCCATCAGCACCTATCTACCCGGTCTACCGAAAGACAAGCGTGCAATCACCATTCGCGATCTCCTCAACATGCGGTCCGGCCTGGATGCCAACGACGAAGATCCCGCGACACCAGGCAACGAAGACCGCCTGGATGAATCCACTGACTGGATGAGGACCGTCGAAACCGTTCCCATGAAGACCACGCCGGGCGAGCGCTATGTCTACTGCTCCATCAACGCGTTCCTGACCGGAGCCATCATCGAAAACGCCACGAAGATGCCCCTCGATGTCTTCGCAAAGCAAGCACTGTTCGATCCCCTTGGGATCGAAGCCTTTGAGTGGCGCCACGTGCCCATTAACCGCACCACGGGGCAGGGCAATCTCCGCATCACGGCCCGCGACGCTGCAAGGATCGGTGAACTTTTTCTCAATGACGGCGAATTCAAAGGAGTCCGCGTGGTTAGTCGCGACTGGGTCGAGAAAAGCGTCGCCAACCAAGTGCCCATATCCTTCTCCGATCCCTTCGCCGACTTCTACGGTTACATGTGGTATTCGCGGGAAGAAATTGTAGGAGACGGTCGCATTCTCGTTCACTTCGCCTCTGGCAACGGTGGGAATAAGATCTACATCATCCCTTCGCTGGACATGGTCGTGGCCATCACATCAAGCGCGTACGGAACAAACTACGGCCAGCGCCGTTCGCAGGACATCCTGCTCAGGATCTTGAACGCGACCAGCCCGCAATAGAGTTTTCTCTGTGGCGAACAGGAGACAGCGGCAAACGCTTTGCCTGATTGCCAATCCGTGCCGTTGCCCTTGCCCTAACCGATACCCATGCGCCTACTCAGCAGCGCTCTGCCGGTCCTTCCCGTCTTTCGCACAATGGATGCGTGGCGATAATAGGCGACGCACTTAACCCACTGATTTGTGGCCGCAAAATCACCAAGTTTTCGGTGAGGCGCGGATTAGTGGCCTGCTTCGAAGACGGCGAAGCGGTGTTCGAGTTCGTACTGCTGGGTGGCGCGGTCGCTGGTCTTTAGAAAGACAGCGCAGGCTGTGGAGGGTTGACTGATGGGCGTGATGGCAGCGGCGCAGGCAGCGGCGCGGTGGGTGAAGTTGTCCTGTTCGGGATAGAGGTCGGCGCCGGGGATGAAGGAGTGCTCGAGCGAGGTGCGGGCGGATTGCTTGAGGTCGGCGTAGGTGAGGTTCTGCTCTTCGACGGCCTTCTGGTACTCGTGGGTGAGGTCGATGCGGGAGACGCCTTCGTCGTCGGTGGAGAGAGCCCAGGGAACGTGTGCGTTGCGATAGAGAGCCAGAGGTTGCTGGTCGCCCTTGATGCCGAGGATGACGTCGTTGGAGGTGAGGTTGATTTCGACCATGATGTGTTTGGCGGCGAGCTGCTTGAGGAGATCATAGGGGCGGTCTTCGTACATGACGTCGACGCCGTGACCGATGCGCTCGGCGTGGCCGAGGTCGACGGCTTCGCGGATGTGGAACTTAAGGCCTTCGGGCGGAGACATGGCGGGGGCGAGTTCGCCGGCGTGGAGAGTCATGCGGACGTTGGGGTAGAGCTGGTGGAGGGTATCGAGCATGACCATGTGCAGGTGGTAGTCGCGCATGGAGAGATAGCCGTCTTCGGGCATGACGAAGTTGATGCCGACTACGCGGGGGTCGACGGAGGCGAGCTCGAAGCCGAGGAGGGTTTGGGCGAAGACCTGTTGTGGCGGAAAGCCGCGGAGGACTTGATAGAGATAGAGGACCTTGATGCCGCAGGCGGGTGTGGCTTGTGGGGTGTGGCAGTGCTCGAGGGCTTCGCGGCCGGAGTTCATGTCGTCGAACTGCTTGCGGTCGATGGCGATGTCGTCGCGGAGACCGGCGGCGAGGAGCTTGTCGCGGGTAGAGCGGATGTCCGCGGGTCTGTCGCCGGGCCAGCCGATCTGGTAGCCGAGTCTGGCGGCGTTTGAAAAGGAAGGCGTGTACATGGCTTCGATGTACTGCTCGTTTTGCGCGGCGGCGCGGGTGGCGCTTTCATCGACCCACTCGGCGTAGTGTGAGTGATTAAGCTGGTCGAAGCGGTCGAAGGTGTCGAAGAACTGGTCGTGCCCGCTGCGACCGTCGGTGGGAACGAAGTTGCGCATGGAGAAGGCGTTCACCATCTTGTCGTAGAGGTGCTGGTCTTTGAAGGCGTTGGCCGCGGGGACGGCGCCATCAGCGCAGGTGATAGCGCGCTTGTTGGGCTCGGGCTGCACGAGGGAGAGCGTGGTGGGGTTGAAGCAGAGGCCGTCTTCGACGGCGTCCTTAATGAGGGTTTCCGAGTAAGACGTGCCGCCGCCGAGATGGAAGTGGAGGTCGGCACCCTTAGGGAAGTCCTGCAGGAAGGCGCGGAGGGCCAGCGGATTCTTTTTAGCTTCGTTGAAGGCATGGGTGACGCGCCGCTCGGGTGTCTGCGCGGAAGCTGCGAGGGTTGTGAAGGCTAGAAGCGAGGTGAGGATGATGCGGTTCGATGCGGATGCCATGGCGTGCTCTTCCCTGCTGAAAGTGTGCCTAAGAATATCGTGTCTGCGGAGGAACCGAAAGGGCTGCATTAGAGTGGAGGCATGATGAGAGTGCGTGTGCTGGTTGCGATGGTGCTGTTCGCCCTGTGTGGCGTGGTGAAGGCGGAGGACGCGCCGAAGTATTACAAGGCTAGTGAGCGGATTTTGATTCTGGGGGCGGTGCCGCAGGAGATCACTGCGTTTGTGGGCGCGATGAAGGATACGGAGAAAAAGGAGGTGTGGGGGATTCCTTATTGGCAGGGGACGATTGAGGGTAAGCCGGTCGTCGTGGCGATTACGGGGATCGGCAAGGTGTATACGGCCATGACGGCTACGCTGCTGATCAAGGAGTTTGCGCCGCGGGTGGTGTTGATGAGTGGGACAGGGGCGCGGGTGAATCAAGAGCTGCGTACGGGCGATGTGATTGTCGCAAGCGTGATGCAGGTGCATGACTATGGGAGCCTGACGCGGAACGATATGGTGTATCGACCGCTGAATGGGCCGGTGAATGGGAATGAAGTGGAGAACTCGTTTGCGCCGCCGGCGGGGTTGCTGGCTGTTGCGGATAAGGCGATGGTGAGTTATCAGGGGCCGGAGGTGACGGCGAATGGGGCGACGTATCGCATGAAGGTAAGGCGAGGGGTGGTGTCGTCGTCGGATTTGTTTGGGGTGACGCAGCAGAGGATCGATACGCTGCGAACGAAGTTCCATACCGATGTGATGGAGATGGAGTCGGCAGCGCTGGGGCAGGTTTGCCAGACGCTGGGTGTGCCATACCTGGTGATACGGGCAGGGAGCAATGTCGCGCAGGAAGCGCCGAACGATGACTATCTGCGGCTGGGGCCGATTGCGGCGAACCAGGCGGCGCTGTTCAGTTTGTATCTGCTGAAAACACTGTAAAGCGAGTGGATTTGGCGAGGGGCGGGAGGATTGTTATACTTGTATCTGATGTTTGCAGCAGCCGGTTCCCGCCAGCAGCAAGTCCCCTCCTGATATAGGTGACACAGATATCAAAACGCACGGGCGCACTTGGCGCTCCCGGCGGGGAAACCATTGCCAAGGCCAGATAGCTCAGTGGTAGAGCGCGGCCCTGAAAAGGCCGGCGTCGGCGGTTCGATCCCGTCTCTGGCCACCACATTCTAAATAACTTAGCGGCAACCAAAGAGTTCAAGTTTTTGTCGCACGACCAATACACGACCATCGCCTAAGCGACGTGTTGTTGGTCGCCTTCTTCCTGCTCCGGCTTCTTCTTCATCAGGCTCCAGATCACCTTCGCGGTGGTGCTGGTCTTCGTGATGTGCTCGCGTCCCAACTTGGCATAACGCTCGGTCATCTTAATATTCGAGTGACCAAGAATCTTCGCAAGCTCGTAGAGATCGCCGCCGTTCATCATGTACCACGACGCAAAGGTGTGGCGCAGGTCGTGAAACCAGAAGTTCTGAATCCTCGCCCTGACGAGCAAATCATCAAAACTCCCTTCCAGACGCTGCCGTCCGCTCTTGTCGCCCCGGTTTGGCGGGAAGATCCGATCTTCATCGATCACCGCAGGATAGCGCCGAACTTCCGCGGCCAACTCCGACGGCATAGGGACGTAACGCACCTTGCCCTTCTTCAGCTTTGCCCGAACTGCCAATAGCCCTTCGCTGTACATCACGTCGGACCAGCGGAGCCGGTGAATCTCGGCTGAGCGCATCCCAGTTGACACGGCGATCAACACGATGAGCCTCATCCGAAGATTCGTCTGGTTTAGGTCTTTGGTGCCTTTGCGGTACATCCTCTCGTCAAGCGCTTTCATTAATCGGCGGAGTTCGTCCTCCGACAGGTAACGCTCCCTGGAATCGTCTGGTCGCCTCACTTCGACAAGGTCAGCGGGATTCCGGTCGAGACCGGTCTCCTTCGACCAGATCGTGGTGGCCTTCTCCATCATGTGGTGCATGACGTTGAAGTGCCGCACGGCGGTGTTATCGGCCAGGCCACGAATCGCGGTGAGGTTCTCGTACCAGCGTTGTACGGCTACGCCGTCAACTTCCCGCACGAACATCCGACCCAACTCGGATCGAATCCCCTCCACGATAGACTTCTCGCGGTCAGCCGAAGCCTTCCTGCTTCCGTAGTGCGTCCAGTAGCGATCGATCAATTCAGACATCCGGTAGTTGATCTCCTTCTTCACATCGAGGTGCCGGTTTTCGTCTCGCGTCGACAGTTTTTTCCGCAGGATCTTGCGAGCCAAGTCATAGCCCCCATGAATCCGTTTGGTCTTCTGCCGACCCTCCTCTCTCCAACGAACTTCATACAAACCTTCAGACAACTTCACAACAGACATAAGTTGCTTCTCCTTTAGTCAATGGTTTGGATCGAGTGTTGCTCGATGTACTTCTCAAGTGCCTTCACATCGAACCGCAACGCTCGACCGACCTTGACGCAGGGAAGCTCCCGCAACCTGGATTTCTTGTAGACCGTGTCTACTTCGATTCCCAGATATTGGGCTGCCTCCCTGACGTTCAGGAGCCGCCTAGCAATAACTCCATTGTTAGCATCCTTATTCGGTCTTTGCGAGACATTTTCAGCCCATCCCGGTCGCCGATCCTCAGCCGACGCATGATTCATCGTTTGCACCTCAGAGTCTGGCCGAGAAACCACTTCCTCACGGTTCACAGCCGTCAACAACCCCAAATTAGGCGCGTAATGGTGCTGGGGCCATTGCAGAATCGAGAGGGGGTATGCAGATCCTGCATATCTCGCCATCGGTGGAGAATCCCTGTAAAACAAGCACGCTGGCAGTCATTCGCGTTCAGCGCACTCCAGGGCCGTGGTCTTCTCTGAATCGGGCACGCGCTCGGGGTTTTACCGGCGTCCTGCGGCACGGCGGGACTCTGCTTTTTCGGTTCCTCGCCAAACAAACTTTTCGCAAAGGGCGCGAAAACTTTATTAGGGCTCTCCGAAAATGCGTCCCTTGACCTTGGAAGCCTGACCCACTCGCGTCGCTTCGCGCAGTGTGCCCCGACTCATCGGGAGACCACACAAAACGGAGTGACATCATGAACACGAATACGATCCAACAGCAGCTTCCAGTCAACACAATCCTTCACGATAACTGCATCGAAGCCATGCGCCAGATGCCCGCGAACAGCGTGGACTTCATCCTTACCGATCCACCGTATCTCGTGAACTACCGTGACCGCGATGGGCGCACCATTCAGAACGATGCCAAAGCCGACTGGCTCAAGCCGGCGATGCGAGAAGCGTACCGCGTACTCAAGCAGGACCGCGTAGCTGTCATGTTTTACGGCTGGACGAAAGTCGATATGTTCTTCGACGCATGGAAAGACGCCGGTTTCCAGCCGATCGGACACCTGGTATTCCGTAAGAGCTATAGCTCGAAGAGCAGGTTCTTTCGCTACCAGCACGAGCAGGCATTTCTTCTGGCGAAGGGTAGACCGCCACTGCCGAAGCACCCGTTAGGTGATGTGTTGGACATGCCATATAGCGGCAACAAGCTGCATCCGACGCAGAAGCCGGTCGCGGCCCTGGTTCCACTGGTTCGCAGCTTTACATTGCCGGGCGAGTTGGTATTCGATCCCTTTGCAGGCAGCGGCAGTTCCTGCGCGGCAGCGATGCTTACAGGCCGCAAGTACCTCGGCATAGAGATGGACGATGCGTACTTCGAACAGGCCGCAAGCCGTATGAGCCGAGTGAAAGAGAGGATCGCCGCGAAGCGATCTTCTCCCTCATTCCCACGTTCGATTCATGATCCGTCCGTGCCGGGGAGCCTCAAGGCGGACCATTGCTCTGCGATGTGATCGTCGCGGCCTTGACCCACCCCGCCCCGCACGCTCTTCGCTGGTCATCGTGGGAATGAGGGGGTTTGTGCATTCTGCACCGGGTCTCCCGTCGATGCTCCTCCCACCATCTCCCCTTCTTCGACGCTGAACTGTGCGTGCAGCCGCATATTCATTGAGTTTTGTCTCGTTTGCCGAGGGTATGCAGAACCTGCACACCCCCCTTCGATTCTGCAATGGGCATGCACCCCATTCAGCTTTACTTTCGCTCCAGACATTGCAACGGGGAGTGCCACTCACCGACACGCAAATGAAAGGAGCACATGCAATCACTCGTTCACATGAAACGCTCACGCCTCCCGGCGTTGCGCGCGCACTGGCGGAGGTGGCTCGCGCCTTCGCTGCTCTTCCTTACGGCACTGCCCGTGTATGCCCAAAGCACCGGTAGCGATCCGTGGGACAACGCCGTCAACGTCCTCAAAACCGCGTTCACTGGCTCGATTGCCCAGGGCCTCAGCCTGGTCGCCATCGTCGTCGGAGGACTGATGTTCGCCTACGGCGAAGGCCAGTCCAAGAAGACCCTCGCCGGGATCGTGTTCGGCGTGGGTATGGCAATCGGCGCAGTCAACTTCATGGCTTGGCTCTTTCCGAGCTAGAGAGGAGGTGATCCATGTCTAAGCCAGCGGATCGCAGAGTGAGTCCGGCGTTCAAGGCCATGAACCGGCCGCTGACTGTTCTCGGAGCGGAGCGACGGTTGTTCTTCGTCGCTCTGATCTCCGGGGGCGCCATCTTCTCCCTCCTTCATTCATTGCTCGGCGGAATCGGCCTGTTCGTCGTTGGCGTCATCATCGCCCGCATTGCGACCAAGCATGACGTGGAGATTTTGCGCGTGCTCTTCAACTCCAGCAAGTTCCGCAGGCGGTACGACCCGATGAAGGCGGACACGATGCAAGTTCGCATAGCGAGGCGCAATGTACAAGGTTGAAAACATCACGAAGGACTGGAAGGAAGCGGGATCGTTCGCTGCCCAGGTAAACCTGTACGGCTTCTGGGATGAGCACTGCTTTCTTACCAAAAGTGGCGATCTAGGATGTGCGCTGCGCATCGGTGGCATCGACCACGAAAGTCTCGACCATGCCGGTCTCGACTACGCAGTGAAGCGGCTCGAAGCCGCCTGCCGTTCACTCGACGACAAGACCCGGCTGTACCAAATTCTTTTCAAGCACAACCGGCCTGCGATTCCACATGCCGAGTATGAGAGTGCTCTGGTTCGCGCAGCTGTGGAACAGCGCAGCGCCTTTCTGGAATCTAAATCGGACCGGCTCTACAGCATAGAAATCTTCTGGATCGTGATGATCGACGGCAGCTACCAGAAGACGGGGCTGCTGCACGCCCTAGCGCAACTGCCGAAGCAGCCATGCTCGTCGCTCCGCGACTTGCACGCCCTGTTCTCCGGCAACAAAGAGCGCACGCTGCTCTACGAGCAGATCGAGCGCGACCGGCTGCGCTTGCAGCAGAAGACCAACAGTTTGAGTGGGCAGCTAAACGACCTCATGACGGTCGAGCTGTCAGGGGCGGAGGAGACGTTTCGCATACTGCGACGTCTCATAAATCTCCGCCCCTCCAAGATCAACGACGCTCCACTCTGCGATGCGCGACACCTCGACTGGCAGGTGTGCGATTCGGAACTGGAGGCCTATCGCGGCTATCTCCGTCTTGATGACGACTATGTCCGCGTTCTCACGCTGAAGGAATTGCCCAATGAAACACGGCCCCTGCTGTTGCAGGGCTTGTTCGATGTCCCGGCCAACTTCCATGTTGTGACCGAATGGCATCCCGTCGATAACGCGAAAGCCCGCAAAGAGATCGCGTCACGCCGTCGCCATCACCACAACTCAAAGACCAGCTTCGTCTCGAACCTTCAGGACCGTCAGAACACCGGCAATCAGGACAACCTAGTAGACGACTCGAAGGCCGCCGCCGTCGCGGAGTTGGGTAACGCGCTCACAGTGATGGGCATGGAAGGCAAGAACTTTGGCGAATTTACGTTGTCTGTCGTGATCTACGACGAGGACCACACCAAGGTCGAGCACACGGTCGCTGAGTTCCAGAAGCTCTTCACACAACACGACGGCCTACTCTATGAAGAACGCTACAACCTGCTCAATGCGTTCTTTGCCACGGTCCCCGGAAACAGGCAGTTCAATCTCCGCAAACAGTGGGCACTCAACTCCAACTATGCCGACCTGTCGTTTCTGTTCACGGTGGACAGCGGCTCTGTATGGAATCCCCATCTCGAACGCGAGTATCTCGCCGTTCTCGAATCGACGCACGGCACTCCGTATTACCTGAATCTTCACAGCGGCGATGTGGCACACACGCTGCTGCTCGGGGCTACTGGTAGCGGCAAGAGTTTTACGCTGTCCACCACTCTACAGTCAGCGCAGAAATACGATCCGCTTACCTTCATCTTCGATCTTGGTGGCAGCTACGAAACGCTGACGCGGGCCTTCGGTGGAACATATCTGAACGTCGGCCTGAAAAATCCCGGCTTCACGATCAATCCGTTTTCTCTTGATCCAACGCATGAAAATCAGAACTTCCTCTATCTCTTCCTGCGTGTGCTCATCGAGGCTGGTGGGCGTTACGAGTTGACGTTGGAGGACGAGAAGTCGCTCTTCACTGCGATCGAACGCGTGTACAAGTTGCCCGCCGAGATCAGGACGCTCTCTAACTTCGTATCCATACTGGGTCCTCTCGGCGAGCGGCTACACCGCTGGACCCAGGCCGGACAGTTCGGTTACCTCTTCGACAACGTAGCAGACACGCTGACCTTCTCGAAGTTCCAGACCTTTAACTTCGACGGCTGGGACAAATACCCAGACGTGCTGGAGCCGGTGCTGTTTTATGTGCTGCAACGTGCGTCCTCCGAGATAGAAAAGCCCGCGAACACCGCCACCTTCAAAATCTTCGTCATCGACGAGGGATGGATCTTCCTCAAGAACCATACGATCCGGGATTGGATCACCCGTGCGGAGAAGACGTGGAGGAAAAAGAACGCCGCGATGATTCTGGCGACCCAATCGGTGATCGAGCTGGCTTCATCAGACATGCTGCACATCGTCAACGAGTCCTGCCCCACCAAAATCTTTCTGTCGAACCCCAACATCGACCGTAAGCTCTATGCCGAAATCTTCCAGTTGAACGACACCCAGCTTGAATTGCTGGAGTCGCTGGTGCCCAAGCGCGAGTTGCTCCTGATACAGCCGCGCGGCACTAAGAAGCTGGTACTCGAAGTTGACGCCCTCGGTTACTGGATGGCGACCAACAATGCCCGCGACAACATCCGCAAGCAGGATTACTTCGCCCGCTTCGGGCCGGAGCAAGGTTTGCTGCGGCTCGCTCACGATTACCCCAACCCTCTCAACTCATAACCTGATTCACCCTCAAAGGAGATTTCATGCGCACAGCCGCACCCATCATCCCTCTTCTACTTGGCCTGGCCGCGATCGTGGCCCACGGCCAGCAGACCACAGCCCGGCTGGTCAAATACCACGCCAACGACATCGTCAGTGTCCGTGCCCGAATGCGTTACACCACGCTCATCCAGTTACCGGCCACAGAAAAGATTCTGGAGGTCGCCACCGGCGATAAAGACTTCTGGATCATCGACACCGTCGGCAACTATTGCTTTCTGCATCCCGCGAAGGAAGGCATCCACTCCAACCTCAACCTCATTACCGACAAGGGCAGCGTGTACTCGTTCACGCTCGACGATGTCGAGTCCGGCGATCCCGACCTCAAGGTCGTTATCGAGCCGTCCGACCCATCCTCGCTCGCCGCCGCCAATGGCGCTGGCAAACTCGTATCCGCCGGCGAGGTCGAGGCAGCACGCGCCCAGGTGCAAGTTGCTCAGACCCGCGCCTCCGCCGCAGTCGAGCAGTTCCGCTCGGAATACCCAACGCAGGCGTTGAAGTTCGATTACAGCTTCCATGACGAAAAGCCCTTCGATGTCTCTGCCATCTATCACGACGACAAGTTCACCTACATCAAGTCGTCGGCTACGGAGAAGTTCTCCATCTACGAGCTGAAAGACGGCAAGCCCGACCTCATCACCTTCCAGTTGAAGGATGGCACTTACGTCATCCCCACGGTGGTCGATCGCGGCTATCTCGAAATTGGCAAGCACAAGCTGAACTTTGAGCGGAAAGGCCAGTAGGTGAAGCCGATGGCAGACGAAAAACATACCCCCGAGATGGAGCCGCAGATTGCGCCTCCGTCCACCGACACTGCCGGGGTGCGCGACAAGCGCACGAAGCCGGAAGGTGTCGTGCCGAAGCAGGCACAGGGCTATGTCATGGCCGGACTTGCTGTGCTGATCCTGATGGCCGTCATGTTCTCGAAGAACCATGCCAAGCCTGCACCGAAAGAAACATCGATCTCTCCATTGGCCGTGTCCACGGACATGAACCAGCGGAAGATTCAGGAGCTGGAGCAGGATCTGAGCGCCGATCAGCGTCAGAGTCAGCAACAGGCACAGAAGCTGCAGACAGGTGCATTGGAGCCGCCCGCAACGATGACGACTGCGATGAACCCTGCGCAGCCCGGCGTTGCTCCAGCTACGCAGTTGCCGCCGGTTACGGAACCGCCCCGCGATCCCGTCGCGGATGCGGAGAAGGCGATGGCCTTCAAAGCGCGCTTTGCCTCCAACCTTGTCTCTGCCGGTGATGGCGCTGCGCGCCCATTGGCGGAGCCTGGCAATCCTAGTGACGCGGCCTCGGCTCGCTCTTCGAGCCTGCCGCCGATGGCTCCTACGCAGGCAGCCGCTGTGCCTGCCGCCGCCAACAGACCTGCGCCGGAGGTGAACGTCAACTCCGCGTACGGCCAGCCGTACGTTGTCTTCGAGGGAACGACCATCGATACCGTGCTGGTCAACAGACTGGATGGTGAGTTTGCAGGTTCTCTGAAGGTGATGGTCACCAACCCCATCTACAGTCAGGACCGGCAGCATCTGTTGGTCCCCGAAGGCACGTTCATCCTCGGCAAGGTGCAGAAGGTTTCCGGCCTTGGCCAGAAGCGCCTCGCCGTCACCTTCCACCGCCTGTTGATGCCGGACGGCTACTCCGTCGATCTCGACCAGTTCCACGGTCTCGATCAGGCCGGAGCCACCGGCCTCAAGGATCAGGTCAACAACCACTATGTCGAGATATTCGGAGCTTCAATTGCGCTGGGCATTATCTCCGGCGCAGCCGAGGCCACGAACGCCAACCAAGGCTACAACGAATCGGGAAGCGAAGCCTATAAAGCCGGTATCGCTTCGAGCCTTTCGCAGTCCAGCGCGAACGTGCTCGACCGCTTCATCAATATCCCACCCACCATCACCATCCGCGAAGGCCACCGGATCAAGGTCTACATCACGCAGGACATGCTGCTGCCTGCGTATGAGAACCACACGATTCCGAGTGCCTTCTGATCTGTTCATCCAACCGTGCCGATGCTGACGCCGGCGTTTACCGAAAAGGAGCAGTTATGAAGTTCAATAGATTTCTCTTCGCCATCCTCGCCTTTGTCCTCTCGCTCGCGCCTGTGGCGCACGCGCAGTTCGGCAGCGGCATCGTCTACGATCCCACGCAGAGCGCCCATGCTCTTCAGCAGATCGAGCACGAAACGCAGGAACTCAACAACTGGACACAGCACCTCTTGAAAGAGGCGCAGATTTATACGACCGCGGAGCAGACCCGCACCCAGATCGTCACCATGTACAACCTCGCCTATCAGATGTCCACGATGCCGCAGAATCTGGAGGCCCGTTACAAGACTGACTGGTCGCAGTGGTCCAGCCTCGCCGCGCCACCGAACGCTTATGGCACTTCGTCCGCGCTGGTGAACGCACTTAACTTCGGCGGTCTGTCCCAGGCACAGCAGGGATACAACAGCGCCTATGTGCAGACCCAAAGTTATCCCTCGGGAAACTATTCGTCGCTTGATTCCCGCACTCAGGCCACTGTCGCCAATCAATACGCCACATCCGAACTCGCGCAAACCACGACCACCAGCACGCTCGCCACCCTCGGGACTATCCGAACGGACGCCCAGGCATTCGCTACCAAGCTCGCGAATCTTGAATCGGACACTTTCTCCACCGACCCCATCCAGCAGACGCAGAATGCACTGCTCGGCAAAATCAACTCCGCCACACTGCTCCAGATCCACTCGCAGCAGGACACGAACCAGCTTCTGATGGCTTCAATACAACAGCAGCTCATCGCGCAGAAGCAGCAAATCGACGCGCAAAACCGCGCCATCAACAACTCGATTTACTTCCAGCAAAACTTTCCCACCGCCATGCAGAACGTTACCAGCGGTGTGAGCGATTCCATCCACTCCATCTCCCTCAGCACGACAGGAAACTAAGCCATGCCCCAGAACCCCTTTACCTTCGTCGGGCAGGCCATCTCACAGCTGCTCTCATCGCATAGCGCCGCGCTTCAGGCCACGGGACTCGACATCTTCCGTGGCCTTGCGGTGATCCTGATCGTCTGGTTCGGCATTAAGGCCGCCCTGTCCGCCTCCCAAGGCGGGGGCGGCTTTCATTTCGCCAAGTTCGCCGACCTGATCCTGATGATCTCCTTCGGCCTCGGAATGCTGACCTACTACTCGACACCGATACCGGGAGTGGGCATGAGCTTCAGCGACCTCATCACCAGAGAGGCTCTGAGTATCTCCGCGCAGATTGAGTCCGATCAGACACAACAGATCGCCACCACGATTACGAACGCCGAGCAGCAGCTAGGCGCTCCTCCGGGCAGCTTCAACATCCTTGAAGACCTGACGTATCTCTTGATCGTTTTGATTCTGGCAAGTATGGAGGCGGTCGCGTTTGCCGTCATCGCCTATGGTTACGTCGCCGCTGCCGTGTGCGTCCTGATAGGTCCCATCTTCATTCCGTGGTTCATCGTTCCGAAGATGGACTGGCTGTTCTGGGGCTGGCTCAAAGCATTCATCGGCTTCAGCTTCTATCAGGTCGTCGCCTCGGCCTTCATCTACGTCTTCGCCAAAGTCCTCACGTCGATGTTCCAGGTCATCGGAAACATCAACGTCTCGAACGCCCTCATGGTCCTGCCCGCGCTGCTGATTACGCTTTTTGTTTGCATCTACGGTCTGGTCAAAATCCCAGAGCTGACAGCGTCCATCCTCAGCGGACGTGCCGGCGCCTGGGTCAACCTCGGAGATCAATGATGCCGACCATCCAAAATCCCACCACCACTGACGCTGGACACAAGTTCCTTGAGTTGTATGCGGAGCCGGTAGTCACTAATACCTATCTCAAGGTTGCCATCCTTGTGCTCTCGGTCGTCGCGCTCGCTTCGCTTGCGCTTCTCTATCGCGCCGAGACCGCCGCCTTTCGGTTGAAACCGCTCGTCATCTCGATCACCGACGCCGGGCGCGGTCAGGTGATGAACTATGCAGATTTCTCCAAGGTCCCCGTCGAGCGCGTCAGCAAGTATTACCTCGCACGCTGGGCGCAGCTTTACTACGGACGCAATCACGCCACGCTTCAGCGTGACTTTGCAGAGTCGCTGAACTTCTTCTCGAACGAGTTGCAGGGCGCGACGCTGGCACGGGTGACGAAGGCCAAGACCCTCGAAACCTTTCTGCTCGACCCCAGTGCCCCCAACGTGGACATCGAGATCAAAGCCGTCGTGCTCGACGACACGCGGCAGGCGCCGTATCGCGCCCATATCGAGTTTGAGAAGGTCTTCTACTCACTCGGCGATCAGCAGGAACAAAGCCGCGAACGGTGGACCGCCAACGTCGTTTACGGTCTCCGCGATGAAGTGCCGAACGCGATGCTCCTCACCAATCCGCTTGGTGTCGTCATCAGCTATGTCCACGAAGACCAGGCATTCGGGAGCTGACTACCATGCGACCGAAGATGCCCATCCTGCTTTACTGCGTTGATCGTGAGCTATTGTCCGCAACGGCCTTCGCGCTGCGCTTGCAACCCTATGACGTGACCGCCATCAACGACAGCCGTAGCGCAGCTGCCGTCATGATGGCGAGCCACCTCGCGTGCGGCATCCTGATCCACGCAAGACAGGGCGACCACGCAGGCAGGCTGATTCACCGGCTGCTCGAAACCGATCTGCACGTCCCGTTGCTGCTGGTGGACCGCGCCGGCGACCTCGCACCCGTCCGCTACGCGGACATAGTGCTCTACGGCCGCAATACCTCGATGGCTCATATCCTCGGTGCCCTCAATGTACTTTGCGCGCGGAAGCACGGACCACGGAGTGCAGCGTGAGATATCTCTCCGAGTGCTTGGGTATGCGGGCGATACCGATGCGCAACTCCCAATTGCGGGGTAAGGCAAGTCTTCTTTTTGCTCTCGCCGCCCCGACGTTGGAGCGGTGCAACTCGCCCTCGACTCCGCCGCCCGAAAGCAGGTCCTTCGCGTGGCGGACTTCGGAGGACGATGCGGGGCAAAGCGCGGCGCAGCTCACCCACGCTCTGCTTTTGCAGCCGGGTCATCGGCAGGTGGGCACAGATGGTTCCACTGCTGTCCGGTTGCAACGGCATCCTGAACGCCATCGAGTCCTTCAGGCAAGTGTTTCCATAGAGCGCCATCTCTCCCGCATTTCCCCTGCTTACCCTCGGTCACTCGCTTCGGTGCTGATCCCGCGCCCTGCGGCACGGCGCGACTCTGCTTTTTCGGCATTCAAAAAATCTTTTCGGCAAGAGCCGGCAAAGAGAGCCGAAAGAAAAGATTTTCCGAACCTTCCGAAAATGCGTCGCTTGGCACTTGGGAGCGGGGCCCCTCGCGTCGCTTCGCGCAAGAGTGTCCCGAGGGCAATTCGGGCAAATACAAACAGGAGAAATGACATGGCACTCTACGAAAACAAAATCACTCTGAAGGGCTTCATCGGCAAGGACGCCGAGAGCTTCGCAACCAAACAGCAGAAGACCTTCGTGGTCGTCTCACTCGCCACTAAGTCCGGCTACAAGGACAAGCAGAAGGAGGAATGGGTGAACCACACCGAATGGCACCGCATCGTCGTTTTCGGCAAGCCCGCCGACTACGCGAAGAATCTGAAGAAGGGCGACTACGTCGAGATCGAGGGCGAGCTGCGCAGCACCGAGTTCGATGCCGAGGTCGGTGAGGGCAAAAAGAAGACCACGGTCAAGCGCCGGGGTTGGGAGATACGCGCCAGCATCGTCAAGAAGCTGGCGCAGCCGGCCTCAGGTGGATACCCCGATGCCGAACCCATCACGGAGGACGACGCGGCTTAGGCCGCGTTGTCCTCCCTCGGGAGGTGCAACGATGACACTCTTTGAAAACACCCTCAAGTTACGTGGCTTCCTCACGAAGGATGCCGAGGTGCCTTCTTCG
>JAMFSR010000021.1 GCA_026225395.1 Granulicella sapmiensis | reverse complement strand
TTTCAAGCATGACAGGGAGCGTGATGTCGCGGGACTTGACCATGTCCTCGGTAATCGTCAGCTCCTTGATTTTCTTGTTGCCGGGCACGTGATACATGAGGTCGAGCATGAGCTCTTCGAGGATCATACGCAGGCCGCGGGCGCCGACTTTGCGGTTCAGGGCTTCGCGGGCAATCTCGCGTGCTGCACCATCGGTCCAGGTGACCTTAACGCCTTCGTAGTCGAACAGCTTGGCGTATTGCTTAAGGATCGCGTTGCGAGGCTTGGTGAGAATCTCGATGAGTGCGGCTTCGTCGAGTTCATCGAGCACGCCCATCACCGGCAGGCGGCCTACGAACTCGGGGATGAGGCCGTACTTGAGCAGATCCTGAGGCTCGGCCTGGCGGAGAAGCTCAGCGTCGCGCTGAGCGCGGATGGGGGTGACTTCTTCCGGCTTGACTGTACCCTGCGTCTTGAAGCCAAGGGCTTTCTTTCCGATCCGGCGGCCGATAACTTTTTCGAGGCCGACGAAAGCGCCGCCGCAGATGAACAGGATGTTCGTCGTATCGACAATGGTGAACTCCTGGTGCGGGTGCTTGCGTCCGCCTTGCGGGGGAACGTTGGCGATCGTGCCTTCGAGTAGCTTGAGCAGCGCCTGCTGCACACCTTCACCGGAGACATCGCGCGTGATGGAAGGATTCTCATCCTTGCGGCCGATCTTGTCGATCTCGTCGATGTAGATGATGCCGGATTGCGCGCGGGCGACGTCGCCATCTGCAGCCTGCAGGAGCTTGAGGATGATGTTCTCGACGTCTTCGCCGACGTAGCCGGCTTCGGTCAGCGTGGTGGCATCGACGATGGCGAAGGGCACGTCAAGCATCTTAGCAAGCGTCTGCGCGAGCAGCGTTTTGCCGGAGCCTGTAGGGCCGACGAGAAGGATGTTGGACTTGGCGAGCTCGACGTCATTGCCGCGGGTGCGGTTCATCTGCACGCGCTTGTAGTGGTTGTAGACAGCGACTGCGAGCTTCTTCTTGGTGACGTCCTGGCCGATGACGTAGTCGTCGAGGAAGGCTTTGACTTCAGCAGGCTTGGGCAGGTGCGCAGGCTGTGCACCGGGCTGCGCGTCACCTTTGTCGTCTTCGAGGATGGAGTTGCAAACGGCGACGCACTCATCACAGATGTAAGCGCGTGGATAGTCGGAGGGTGAGGAGATCAGCTTGGCGACAGCGTCTTGCGACTTGTGGCAGAACGAGCAGCGAAGCGATTCTTCGGAGCCCCGAGAGGTTTTCATAGACAGGTGAAACTCCTTTGCACCGGGGCCTCACGGGGAGCGGCGTCCGGTACGAACAAATAAAAGTTTACACCTCTGCCGACCTTATGGGTGTCCGAACAGGGGACAGGGATGAAGAAGTGGATACCCGGTGACGAGGGAGGTTCCGGGCTCGCGAGAAAAGCCTTGAACGCAAAGGTCGGGAAGGAGTAGACGTTCGCAAAGGAAAACGCCTCATCCTTTGGAGGATGAGGCGCTGTCTTCAAGGCTTGGTTTAAGTTGTGCGTGGCCTGTCGATGATGTCATCGATGATGCCGTACTCTTTGGCCTGCGGTGCGGTCATGATGAAGTCGCGTTCGACGTCGCGCTCGATGCGGTCGAGCGGCTGGCCGGTGGATTGGCTCATGAGCTTGTTCGTCAGTTCACGAATGCGAAGGATTTCGCGAGCGTGGATGTCGATGTCTGTCGCCTGTCCGCCGAGGCCGCCCATGGACGGCTGGTGGATGAGGATGCGCGAGTTAGGAAGCGTAAAGCGCTTGCCCTTCTTGCCGGCCATCAACAGGAACGCACCCATCGAAGCAGCTTGTCCAATGCAGAACGTGACGACATCGTTCTTGATGTACTGCATGGTGTCGTATATGGCGAGGCCCGCAGAGATGGAGCCGCCCGGGGAATTTATATAGAGCTGGATGTCCTTCTCTGGGTCTTCTCCGGAGAGGAAGAGCATCTGCGCAATGATCAGGTTGGCGATGTTGTCGTCGATCGGCGTACCGAGGAAGATGATGTTGTCGCGCAGCAGACGGCTGTAGATATCGTAGGAGCGTTCGCCCCGGCTCGTCTGCTCGAGCACCATTGGTATGAGTCCCATAGCTCTCTCTTTCTTCGTGCCTAATCAGGATATAGGCGGGTGTAGGTTAGGTGGGCTGTGGAAGACTGGACGGAAAACCTAGGTAGTAACTAGGGGCGGTGAAACCCCGATCTCCAAAAGTGATAGATCGGGGTTTCACCCGGGTTCGTGGTTATGACGCGAGTTTTTCGAAGAGAGCGTTGCCTGTCTTCTCGCGAATCATCTGCTCGCGGATGCGGAGCAGTGAGCCGTCGTCAGTGAGGCGCTTGCGGAGAGTATCGAGCGGTTCGCGGGACTGGATGGAGAGCATCATCAACTCGCGCTCCATCTCCTCGTCGCTGACGGTGATGTTCTCGCGCGCGGCCACTTGATCGAGCACAAGCGACACCCTCACTTCATTCACAGCCTGTTCGCGTTGTGCTTCACGCAGACGGCTGAAGTCGAGCTGCCGCATAGCGTCCGAGCTCATACCCTGCTGGGCAAGAGCGCGAAGACCACGCTCGAGGCGAGTGTCGATCTGCTGCTGCACAAACGTCTCGGGAACAGGGAAGGTGAACTTAGCGATAAGCTCGTCGAGCATCTTGTCGCGGGCTTCAGCGTTGAGCGTGTCGGCCTTGCGCGTCGCAAGGCGCTCGCGGAGCTTGGTTTCAAAGTCAGCCCAATCGGTGTACGGTCCGAGCTGCTTGGCAAACTCTTCGTCGTGCTCGGGGTAGGTCTTGCGCTTGATGGCCTTGACCTTCACGTCGTAGGCGACGGTCTTGCCGGCAAGGCGAGCGTCGCCGAACTCAGCAGGATAGCTGGCTTCAAACGCAAGCTCCTGGCCCACCTTGGCACCACGCAGCGCTTCGTTGAAAGCAGCGAGCGTATTCTTACCGCCGACTTCGATGAGCACATCTTCGCCAGTGATGGGCTGTGCCTCAGCCTTGGTCTCGAGGCCTTCTTCGCCAACAGTCTGTGCGAGGTCCTGAATCTGGCCCTTGAACTCGATTTCGGCCCAGTCGCCATCGGTGAGCGCGCGATCTTCTTCGACCGGCTCGACGGTGGCGTGGTGATCGAGCACGTTGGCGAGTTCCGCTTCGTACTCGGCTTCCTCGACCGAAGCGTCGGGGCGAGTGACTGCGACGGTGTCGTAGCCATCGATGTTGATCGTCGGCAGGACTTCAAAGGTGGCCTTGAACTTCAACGGTGCGCCATCGGCGAGCAGCAATTCAGAAACCTGCGGCTGCGAGACCGGCGTGATGTTCTGTTCGATCAGCGCTGCGCGGAACTTCTCGTTGACCAGCGCTTCAAGCACTTCCTCGCGGACTTCGCGGGCAAAGCGGGACTTGATCATCGCCGGGGGCACCTTGCCGGCGCGGAAGCCGGGAATCCGGGCGATCTTGGCGTAGCGGCGCGTCACCTTGCTGTAAGCCTTGGAAACTTCCTCCGCGGGAGCTTCGACTTCGATCGAGCGTGTGAGCTCGGGGTTCAGCGTGGGCGCGGCGTGGTGGTGATGATGCTCGTGGCCGGAGTGGTCGTGACCTTCATGATCGTGACCTTCGTGGTCATGGTCGTGCGTCTCGGCGAGGGCAAGGGTCTGTTCGTTGGTGGTTTCGGGTGTGTCTTGAACGGTGTTTGAGGTGGTCAAAGTCTTGATGCCTTCCGGAGATCCTGGCGTGGGAAATTTTCTAAAGAAACGCGCAAGGGATGCGTCACCACGAGGTGTGACGGTTTCGCATGAACTGGGCAGAATGGAGCGCCAGTCTATGCAGATCATTGATAAGGATACGAGGGTGCGGCGGCAGGGTCAAACCAGGTGTGACGATTGCCGTTTGCGCTATGGATTAGGCAGACCGCTTATGCCACGATTGAGCGCGAAGATCTCGAGGCGCACCTTCCACTGCACCGTATCGCCCGGTTGCAGAACGATCATGCCGCTGGACTCCAACTGGTCCCACTCGTGCCCAAACGGATCAGGGAGGTTCATGTTCGGGCCAAGGGAAACCCAGGGTTTGCCGGCCGGCGCGATCACACGGAAGTTCCTGATGTTACTGCTGAGCGGAATCACGCGGAGGCCGTAGTTGAAGGCTGGATCGTGCAACTCTGCGATGGGATCGTCTGCCAGAATTCCGGCGTGGAGATTGACATACGTGTCGTCAAGCGACGTAGTGCCCAGCTTCGTTCCGCCTGCGTGGAAGAACTCGTAAGGCGTGTCCAGCGTAGAGAGGATGGCGCCGTTGGACAGTCCTGTATGGCGATCCGGCGGCGATATGCGGTTGTTGGAGGGTATGACAAGGGTCGCATTCTCGCGGTCCCCGCTTGGAATTGCAAAATAGGGATGCCAACCCATCCCGAAGGGTTCCGGGATAGCGCTGATGTTCTGGGCGGTCATCGTCAGTATGAGGGAGTGGCCGGAGAGTTCCGTTGAGATCGTGAGCTCGGTATTGCCTGGCCAGCCGCCTGCAAAGCTTCCGGCATGGAATGTGGTTTGCGCGGACTCGCCGTCCGGCGTCACTTTGGTTTGAATGGCATCCGAAGCCCGTGCCAGTAGCAAGCCTTCGACAGAAAGTGAGCTGCCCGGCGTGACGGAAGGGAACTCCAGCCGGTCACCGTGCCATTGCGTCTGCAGATAGCCTGGCGCAGCGGAAGGGCCGCCCTGAAGCTGTGAGGCCCACGGTGCCAGAAACGCTCCGCCGGAGTTGGTCGATGCCGTTCCGCTGGCGTCCGGCCCAGTGCCGTTCAGCAACCCAGTAGCGTCAGCCACGGAGGGAGAAATGAGCAATGGAACCTCTCCGTGTCCGGGGAGAAAGGCGGTCAATTGCCAAAGGTTGAAGCCGCGGCCGGGAAGCAGGGTGGCGGAAACGAACTCCGGCTGGTCATCTGTCATGTTGCGCTGACGCTTCAGGATAAGCGGATCCTGGCCGCCAGGACCGTTCGAAACGGTGGCGTTGTCCGACACCCCGACGTGCTTTCGGATCCGATGCAGGTTACCCCGGGTGTGCTCAAAGGAACCGCCGACTAGGGCGAGGCTCAGGATGCCGAGGAGAGCGGGGGTCATCCATCCCGAGGTGCTCCACTGGTGCATTCGCGAATAGTAGTGCCGGGTCGACTGGGGTGTTGCCAACTTCATGTACCGATCTCCCCGCCAGAAACTTATGCAATCCAAGGGCCGACTTTAGAAAGAATAGCTTGTGCGCGCTCTTCTAATGGAGACGCTGAATTGGGCCGAATGGATGGCAGTGTCCCAAAGATCGGGCCGCCGGATACGGTTACTGCCGTTTCCGTTGCGTGCTTTTGTTATCGGCTATGATCACCGAGCGTGAAAGTTTCCAGCAACACATTAGATGCGAACCGGACGTTGACCCCAAACCAGAGGGGCAATATACACATTCTACAGGATTTGCATGTAAATATTGTTACCTGTGTCCGGTGTTCGAGGTTGCGCGAGTACTGCCGTGGGATCGGCGAGGTTCGACGCAAGGCCTACCGTGACGAAGTATATTGGGCGCGCCCGGTTCCCGGGTTTGGAGACCCGAAAGCAAGGATCCTGGTTCTGGGTCTGGCACCCGGGGCGCATGGGGCAAACCGCACGGGAAGACCGTTTACCGGGGACGGCTCCGGCGACTTTATGTACCCTGTCCTGCATGAGCTTGGGCTGGCAAGCAAGCCAAAAGCGGTAGGACGGGACGACGGCCTGAAGTTGAAAAACCTGTGGATCGGCTCAGTGGTTCGTTGCGCTCCGCCAGGAGATAAGCCCAAGCCCGACGAGATACGAAACTGCTCCAGCCACCTTACGGCCGAAGTTGCTGCACTCAAGCGGGTAAAGGTGGTGGTCTGCCTTGGGAAGATCGCCTGGGACGGGTATCTGGCCCATTTGTTGCTTGAAGGCGTTATCGAGCGGCGGTCGGCGTATAGCTTCGGCCATGGGGCCAAGTATGTGCTTCCAAACGGTGTAACCTTGCTGGGGAGCTATCATCCCTCGTTGCGCAACACGAATACGGGGAGGCTCAACCGGGCGATGTTCGCGCGGGTCTTTGTCAAAGCTATGGAGCTAGCCGGGCTGGCCTGATAGGCAAAAGTCGTCTCATCGACCAACCCACCGGTGCAGGCGTGAATCCAAGGGTTTGAACTTATTTTGTCGGAGGTGTCCATGCGTCACAAGGAATTCTGGATCGCACTTGGAGTGGGAGCATTGGCCGGTGGAATTGCTGCCTTGCTGTACGCCCCAGCAACCGGCGCGCAGACGCGCAAGAAGTTGAAGCGGAGCATTGAAGACGCAGGCGAAGCCCTTGAAGATGCAGGGGATTACCTGAAGGATCAGGCAGAGAAATTGAGCAAGGAAGCGCAGAAACTGATCGATACCACCAAGGATCAGTTTGACGATGTCGTGGATGTAGCCAGCGGCTATGTGAAGTCCGCGTCAAAGGCTGCAAAGGCAGTCCAGAAGTTGGTTTAGTTCGAATCCGATCTTGGGGAGAGAAAAGAAGGCCCGCGGCAGCTGCTGCGGGTCTTCTTTTTTGCTCCGGACTGGCCAGAGGCTATGGCTCCGGCGGGCCTACGGTGACCACGAAGTACTCGCAAGGGACGTCGCCGGCGTTAGCGACATAGTGAAGGTCCCCTGCACAACAGATGCCCACATCGCCCGCGACCATGCGGCGGGTAACGCCGTTGGTGGTCAGTTCGCAAATGCCTTCACGGACGAGCCAGATTTCATTATGAAGGTGGTGACCGACCGCTTCGTGAGGCGTGCCAGGCTCCTGGCGAGTCTCGTGCATCTGATCTGGATGTTGCCGGCTTTGAGCATGCCGGCGAGAAAGCGATGGCCGGTGCGTCCGCCAGAACCGGTAGCCGGCCCCGGCGGGTAAACGCCGGAGACAATTTCGGGCAATGGGGCCTTCGTGTTGGCCGGAGTTGCCGGTTGCTGAGCAGAGGCGGTTTCGGACAGGAGGGCGGTGGTGGCAAGCAGAGTGGGTAAAAGTGTAGCGAATTCGCGACGATCCATCGGTGTGAAGAACCTCCTGTAAAACAATACGCCCCGGCGGTTAGACCGGGGCGTATCTGTTCCAGAGTGATTGCGAGTTAGACGGTGGTCATCGCCATGCCCGCAGCCTTTTCTTCACTGCCATCGGCTGAAACCGGGCGGTAGTGCAACGTGTTGTTGTCGAGATAGACCTCAAGGAACGCAGGCCGCTCGGCGATCTGGCCGGCGATGAGCGCCTCCGAAAGCGGGTCTTCGATGTAGCGCTGGAGGGCGCGACGCAGAGGACGGGCTCCGTAGGTGCGATCGGCAACGGTCTTGTCGAGGATCCAGCGCTTGGCGTCGTCCTGCACGGACAAGGTGATGGCCTTGTGTACCAGGTTGACGTTGAGCTGCTGCACCAGTAGTTCGAGGATCTGCATGAGGTCCGAGTCCGAAAGCGCCGTGAAGACGATGACTTCATCCAGACGGTTGAGGAACTCGGGGTTGAAGGTCCGCTTGACCTCGGACATCACCATCTCCTGCATCTTCTCGATGACGATTTCGTCCTTCGAAGACTGGAAGCCGAGGCCCTCACGCTTCATGAGGTGCTTGGCGCCGATGTTCGAGGTCATGACGATGATCGTGTTCTTGAAGTCGACCGTATTGCCGAGACCGTCGGTCAGCTGGCCGTCTTCAAAGACCTGCAGCAGCAGGTTGAAGACGTCCGGATGCGCCTTTTCGACTTCGTCGAGCAGGACGACCGAGTACGGCGAACGCTTCACACGCTCCGTGAGCTGGCCGCCTTCCTCGTATCCGACGTAGCCCGGAGGCGAGCCAATGAGCTTAGAAACCGAGTGCTTCTCCATGAACTCCGACATATCGAATCGGATGAGCGATTTCTCCGAGCCGAAGAGGAACTGCGCCAGGGTACGCGCGACTTCGGTCTTGCCGACGCCCGTGGGCCCGAGGAACAAGAACGAGCCAATCGGCCGTGCAGGATTTTTCAAGCCTGCTCTCGACCGGCGGATCGCGCGGGCAAGGGCACTGATCGCACGGTCCTGCGAGATCACGCGCTTGTGCAGCTCTTCTTCCACGCGGAGCAGCTTCTGGGTCTCTTCTTCCTTGATCGAGGTGATCGGAACGCCGGTCCAGCGGGAGACAACGTCTTCAATGTCTTCGCGGGTGACGATGCCGGAGCTCGATTCGTCGAGGTGGTACTTGTCGCGCAACGCGCGAAGGTTCTCGCGCTCCTTGCGTTCCTCGTCGGAGTAGAAGCGCGCCTTCTCAAACTCGTGGTTCGCGATGGCGCTTTCCATGCGGTGCACGATGAACTTGATGCGCTTCTGGACTTCGGTGAGCTCTTCGGGAAGCGTTGTCTGGCGCAACTTCACGCGGGCGCCCGCTTCGTCGATGAGATCGATGGCCTTGTCCGGAAGGAACCGGTCCGGGATGTAGCGGTTGGAGTGCGAAACCGAGAAGGTGATCGCGTCGTCGGTGTAGCTGACGGCGTGGAACTTCTCGTACTTCTCGCGGATGCCCATGATGATCTTGATCGCGTCTTCTTCGTTCGGCGGCGGCACCTTGACGGCCTGGAAGCGGCGTTCGAGCGAGCGGTCTTTCTCGATGGACTTGCGATACTCCGCCGGTGTGGTCGCTCCGATGCACTGGATCTCGCCACGGCTGAGCGCGGGCTTGAGAATGTTGGCGGCGTCAAGCGAACCCTCTGCGGAGCCTGCGCCGACGAGCGTATGCAGCTCATCGATGAAGACGATGCAGTTTTGGTTCTCCATCAGCTCTTTCATGATGGTCTTCAGCCGCTCTTCAAACTGGCCGCGATACTTGGTGCCCGCGACGATCAGTGAAAGATCGAGCGAGAGGACGCGCTTGTCGGCAAGGAAAGAGGGAACCTCGCCGTCAGCGATCTTCTGCGCGAGCCCCTCGACGATGGCGGTCTTGCCCACGCCCGGCTCGCCGATAAGGACGGGGTTGTTCTTCGTCCGGCGGCACAGGATCTGGATGACGCGCTCTACTTCAAAATCCCGGCCAACCAGCGGATCAAGCTGCTGATCGGACGCCGCCTGCGTGAGGTCGCGGGAAAACTCCGCCAGCAGGGATTGCTCCTGCTGACCTCCACGGCCCTTGCTGGCACTGGTTGCTGCCGCGGGCTTTTCCTGTGTCGTGCGCTGCAGCTCTTCGCGAATGGTAGGCAGACGCAGGCCGCGCTCGGTCAGTATTTCCGCGGCGAAGCACTTTTCTTCGCGCAGCAGGCCGAGCAGCAGATGCTCGGTCCCGATATGTTTGTGGCTGAGCCGTTCCGCTTCTTCCGCCGCATAGGCGAGCACGCGCTTGCACTCATTGGAGAGCGGAAGGTCGACCGAAGTCGAAACCTTTTCGCGCACCGTGGTGTGCTGCTCAATCTGCTTGCGGATGGATTCTACTGAGGCGTGCGAGCGCAGAAAGCGGTTGGTGAGTGCTTTATCTTCGCGCAGCAGGCCCAATAAGAGATGTTCGGTTTCGATATACGGCGACCCGAACTGGCTCGCCTCGTAGCGCGCGAAAAAGATCACGCGCCGCGCTTTCTCCGTGTAGCGTTCGAACATACTCCCCCTTCGAACCGTCGCCCCGCGCGTGGAGCCGAACTTCTTGAATCCCAACAAAGGGCGCGGTTTGCGAATGACGATTACTGTGGCCACCGTCGCGTTCGTCTGCGACGGAGAGGACTGGTTGCCAGTTGACTCCCAGTGAGTTAGTTCCAGTGTATCCGTCTCGGCTCCAAAAACGAAACCGAAGCGAAGACACTTGCACCATATATTGGACAGTCCTGTGGGAAAAAGGACTCAAACAGAGCACTGGGTAAAGCTGGGTGGGGATATTATGGCCAGGAAGTGTGGCCGGAGGCCCAGTCGCGGGCGCGGTCGAAGAACTGGCGATCGCGCCATACGCCGGTGGCCCAGTCGTCGCCAATCGCGGCGAACTGCTGCCGGGCAACATCGGTGTCCTTGTACTTGTAGGCCATAAAGGCGAACTCGTTCTGGATGCGCCGGCTGGAGCCGTACTGCGCGACGACCCCGTGGAAGCCACGCTGGATTCGCTCCCAGTCCATCTCATGAACAGGGAAGTTCCCATCACCGCGCCGGATGAGGTTGGTCGCGATCTCGAAGTACATCATGTCGCCAGTGTCGCCGCCCAGCCTGTCTGCAGCGGTTTTTGCGAACTTTGCTGCGTCGCCGGGCTGGCCGTACCACTTCGGCAGGATGGCATAGGCAAACTGCTCATAGAAGTACTGATAGCCCGGCTCGAACTGCACGCCGCGCTCAAATATCTCTCGCATCCGCGGCACGTCCCAGCCTTCGTCTACACCCACCGCCAACATCTGCGAGTACCACTGCGGGCACATGGTCTTCATGTCGCGCGAGCCGTCGAGGATCACCTGAGCTTCCTGGCTGCGCTCATGGTAGAGCCTCGCGCCCTCCGGCGTTACGGTATTGGCGAAACCGTTGCCGCGTGCGACCCACGCCCAGCGGTGCAGACTGGTTGCCAGCGCTACGCGGGCGGTAATGGATTCCGGCCGGAGCTCCATCCACTTCCGCAGGTGTGCGAGATGCTCGACGGTGTCTTTGTCGGTCTGCTGTGGAGAGTCCAGAGTGCTATAGAACACGTGGAGTGCCCAGTCGCCGCCGGGAAGGCGTGTTTTGTCGCGACGATAGGTTTCGGCGAGACGATCGAGGTCGTCGAACTTCTCGGAGATGAGATCGTTCTCGATCGCGCGACGCCAGCGGCCCTCATGAGCGATGTCCTGATCGGCAGGGATCGGCGTAGCGGAAGAAGCGGTTGATTGCGCGTGAACAGGCTGGACGAGACAGATCGTCAGCGGCAGAAGAGTGAGCAGGGTCGTGAGGCGAGAGGTCACAGGTTGCTCCACACAGAATCGAGGCAATTAGACGAAATCAGGGTAGAGCAGTCGCACAGCGCGAAGCAAGAAAATTCGGGTCAGGCTGGGATGAGTTGCCCCTTGCGCAGGCGCAACACCCTGTCGCAGCGGCTGGCGAACTCCAGGTTGTGCGTGACCAGGACGCTCGCGAGAGCATGCTCATGGTGCAGCTCCTGCAGCAGCTTGAAAACGTGTTCGGCGGTGAGGGTGTCTAGATCTCCGGTGGGTTCGTCAGCGAGCAGGAGCTTGGGCCGGGTGATGAGCGCGCGGGCGATGGAAAGCCGTTGCTGCTCGCCACCGGAGAGTTCGCCGGAGCGATGGTGTCCCCGGTCGCCCAGCCCGACGCGATCCAGCCACTTTGCGGCCTCAGCGAGTGCCTGCTTGTGATTCATGCCACGGGCAAGCAGCGGCATCGCCACATTTTCAAGCGCCGTGAACTCGGGCAGCAGGTAGTGAAACTGCCAGACGTAGCCGATGTCCCGGTTGCGATAGTCGCCGGCCTGCGCGGCGTTGAGGCCGGTCACATGGACATCGCCGCACCACACATCACCCGAGGTCGGTTTATCAAGCGCAGCCAGCAAATGCAGTAGGGAACTCTTGCCCGCGCCGCTCTGTCCGACGATCGCGACCATCTCACCGGCAGCGACTTCGAGCGACAGATCGCGGAACAGCCGCAGGCCGGGCGCGCCAGGGATAAGTGGGGCGTATGTTTTTTCGAGCGACTGGGCGCGGAGGATAATCATCAGTCTTCCGCCACCTTGCCACCGTCATCGTCCACCACCGCGACCTCATCGGTTTTCTCCTCCGCATGCTGCTTCGGCGGATCCCACTCCAGCGCAAACGCAATCCCCAGCCGGTTCCAGGCGTTGATCTGCGCAATAGCGAAGGTGAGATCGGCGAGATCCTTGCCGTCGAAAAACTCGTTCACTGCGGCATAGTCCGCGTCGGAAGCATGGGTGGACTGGATGTTGGTGATGGCATCGGCCCAGGCCAGCGCGGCACGTTCCCGCAGTGTGAAGGCATCGGAGTTCTGCCAGTGTGCAACCGCATCGATCCTCGATTGCGGCTCATGGTGATGCTTCAACTCCGCCGTATGCATGCCGATGCAGAAGCCGCAGCCGTTGAGTATGGAAGACCGCAGATAGACGAAGCCGAGCAGGCTTGGCTCCAGAGCGGTCGCCGTGTTGATGTAATGTCCAAGGGCGACGAGCGAGGCGTACGCCTTGGGAGCGAGTTCGTTGTACTTCAGTCGCTGGCTCATGATATCTGGGATCCTTCGTGGATGGCGATGTTGTTTCTATTGTCTACTCTTGCGGACTTGCGGCTGTACATGCGGGTGTCAGCGATGTGGAGAAGACTGGGGCCGATGCGATTGAGGTCTTTGGAGGAAACGTCCTCGGGATAAGTGGCGCAGCCGAACGTACCGCCGATGGCAAGTTCGAGGCCGGCGAAGTGAATAGGTTCTCCGAGGGAGTTCTGTAGGCGTGCTTCGAGTTGGAGGACGTGGGAGGGTGTAGAAAGGCTGGGGCAGACGATGACGAACTCATCGCCACCGAGGCGCGCGAGGGTGTCGCCGGGCTGGAGCTGGGCCGCCATCCGATGGCCGACTTCGACGAGGACGAAGTCGCCGGCGGCGTGGCCGTAGGTGTCGTTGATGGCCTTGAAGCCGTTGAGGTCGATGAGGAAGAGAGTGAGGCTGGCGCCGGTGTAGCGGGCCGCTTCGATGGCGGCTTCGAGGCGATCGTCGAGAAGGCGGCGGTTGGGCAGGCCGGTGAGCTGGTCGTGGAGCGCGAGCCATTGGGTGCTGTCAACCTGGTCTTCGAGCAGGACGAGCAGCATGCCGATGCAAAGGAAGAATTTTTGCAACTCCCAGGCCTGGAGCGAGAACGGTTGCCAGTACGGCCGGGAGAACACCAGCGGATGGAGAATGAAGATGGTGGCACAGACGCCGAGGCTGGCGAGCATGGTTGATCGGCCAAGGGTCCGTTGGGGAAGGCTCGTGCGCAGATTGATGATCGCGAGGACGAAGACACAAAAGAGTAGCCAGTACTGGGCGCCGCGAAAGTGCAGGGTATAGGCAAGCACGCCGGCGATGGCGTAGCAGAGGCTGCCCACCAGGGCGCGTCGAAGATATTTTCTCCTCCACAGAGAGGTTGCGATAAGCATCACGATAGCGGCTACGCAGATAGCGAGGTAGACCGATGGAACGAGGATGTAATAGCCGTAGATCGTGGAGAAGACGAGCAGGGGCAAGGTATTGAGGACAAGGAAGGGAACGTCGATGGGTTCGTTGCGACGACTGACGGGCTGGTGACATGCGAGCGTGATGGCGGCGAGGATCTGGCCGACTACCAGCAAAACATGAGGGAAGAGGAGGATCCAGCGATTGCGGGGATGGAAACTTATCAGCAATTCGAGTTGAGCGATGACGATGAAGGTAAGGGCGAGCAGCCAGCTGCGAGTGGCAAGGGTGGGGTGGCGTCTGCGTAAGAGACTGAGCAGGCCAATGAGGATCGGCATGGCGAGAACGTTCGGGATCTTCGCTAGGAGATCGGAACTGAGACCCATGAGCAGCTCCTCATACTTTACAGCAGACACGTTTATAGGGTGACCTGCGCCTGGTCTTTAGGCGATGCCGGTAAGCGTCGTGCTCGTGGGTCGCGGCTGCTTGTCGAGATACATGCGGTGGTCGGCGAGGCGCAGCAGGTGCGAGGCGATTTCCTCAGGCGTTCCCGGAGCGATGTCACCAGGAAACAGTGCGGCCCCAATTGCCACATTGACCTTGATGCCGGCGACGTCCGCAAGCGCGACCTCTTGCGAGAGGGCAACGCGGATGGCCTCGACGAGCGGCTCGACACTGTTCGGCGAGATGATGACGAACTCGTCGCCGCCAAGCCGGGCGAACGTTTCGCCGGGACCGATGAGCGGTTGAAGTCTCTGGGTAACGAGTTGGAGCAACAGGTCGCCCGCATGGTGGCCGTAGGTGTCGTTGATGGCTTTGAAGCCGTTCAGATCGAGGATGAGGATGTTGGCTCGGCCGTTTGCAATCGCGGCGTGAAGCCGTTGCTCCATAAGCCTGCGGTTGGCGAGACCCGTGAGTTCGTCGTGATGCGCAAGATGCTCGTTCTCGCGCGCCTTGTCTTCAAGCAGGACGATGAACATGCCGAGCGTCACAAAGAACTTCTGCATGGTCCATACGATCTCTGCCATGGGGCCGACGACCGGCATGTGAAAGACCCACGGATGGAGTAAGAAAGAGAGCGACCATACGGAAAGCGAGCCGACAATGATCAGCCGGCCAAGTGTCCCGGCGCGGAGCCGGAGCCACAGATGCACCGCAGCGGAGGCGTAGACGGCGCCTAACCCCCAGTAAGCCGCCGCCCGGTAGTCGCCGAACGCCGAAAAGATGGCAATGACGGCCCACGACGCTGACTGGCCCGCAGGAACCGTCCATTTCATACGTAGATCCGCGGCTACGCCGAAGCAGACCGCTGCCGCAATGATCGCGCAGGCGATGTAGGGTTCGGGGCGCTGAATGTCGAGGCCGTAGAGGATCTCGAGCATAAGCAGCGGAATCGCGTTCCAGAGTGGCAGAAAGGTGCGGTGGAAGCCGCGAGGCAACGGTCGCCCCGTGTAGAGCATGAAGATCATACCCGCGAGCATGTCGCACCAGAGCCGGAAGATATGTGGCGCCTGATACCACGGGCCTTTGACGGTCTCAAGAAAGTAGCCGGATATCTGCCCGGCGAGCACGAAGCTCAATCCGATCAGCCAGCTTCCGATAGCGATGCGCGGCTGTCTTTGTTGCAGCGCGACGAGGATCAAAATGAGGATGATCATCGCTGCCACATAGGGCAGATTTGGCAGTTCGACGGTCACGCGTTTTTTCCTTCAGGGGCCCTTATTCGTAGCGTAACGCTTCGGCGGGCAGAATGGAGGCAGCCGAACTTGAAGGATATAACGTCGCCAGCAATGAAACACCAAGCGACACGGCGGCGACGATCAGAGCGTCCGTGAAGCGCGGTGCAAAAGGCAGGTAGTCGATCGAGTACACGCTGGCATCCAGATGGATAAACCGGAAGTGCGAACCAGCAACGCTGGCCGCATAACCCGCGATCAAACCAAGCACGGTGCCGATCGATGAGATGAGCAGACCCTGACAAAGAAAAATGCGCCGAATCTGTTCGGCGCGAACGCCGAAGCTCATCATCACGGCAATGTCGCGGGTCTTTTCCATCACCATCATGGTGAGCGCGATAAGAATGTTCAATGCCGCAACGATAACGATCAGTGCCAGCACGATGAAGGTGACCACCTGCTCCAGCTTGAGCGCGCGGAAGAGCTCACGGTTCTGCTCCATCCAGTTCGTCGCCTGGAAACCAGGCCCAGCAGCCTGCGCCAGCGCATCCCCTACTTGCTGCGCCTTGTAGAGATCGTCGATACGGAAGCTGAGCACGCTGATGACATCGGGCTCTGAAAAGAGGCGCTGTGCATCGGTCAACCGCATAAAGACGTAGCTGGAGTCGTACTGGTAGAAGCCGGAAGCGAAGATGCCCACCACGCGAAAGCGCTGGTAGCGGGGAACGAGGCCGAGCGGCGTAAGCTCACCTTGCGGACTGGTCACCAGCAGCGTATCGCCGACTGTTGCGCCGAGCGTAGTGGCAAGTTCATTGCCAATGACGATGGGTGGCGTAACGCCTGTTGCCAGTGTGACCGTGGGCGCAAGCTCATCCGCAGAACCCTGGTTGATCGATTGCAGCAGGTCGCCGACCTTGCGCTCATCGGCCGGGATGATGCCTTTGATCAGCGCGCCGCCGGATCGTGCTCCGCGCGAGATCAGCACTTGACCATAGAGGCCGGGGGATTGAGCCACAACATGCGGAACGGTCGCGAGCCGCGACATCAGCTCAGGCCAGTTCGTCATGCCATCGCCGGCAGTACGCATCAGCAGCACATGCGCGGTTGAGCCGACGAGCCGCTCCTGCAGGTCGCGGCGCATGCCGTTCGTAATCGCCAGAGCGATGATGAGCGAAGCCACACCCGCAGCCACACCAACCACCGAGATCGCCGTAATCAGGCCGACAACGGCCTGGCGGCGTCGGGCGCGGAGATAGCGGGCGGCGATGAAGAGTTCAAAGCGCAATTATTTAGCGACGACGCTGAAGTCGTAGACCCGGTCGGTGAACATGTTGGTGTCCTTGGGTAGGAACATAATGCCGTACTCGCCGGGCGTCAGCGGCGCAGGCAGCGTCACTTTGAGCCAGCCATCTTTCACCTCGCCCTTGGTGATGGTCACTTCATCCATCTTGCGCTTGCGTCCGCCGCCAAACGAGTTCGCGGTCATGTTCAAGGCCAGGCGCGTTTCCTTCTGAGGTTTGAGCCGAAGCAGCGTTACCTGTCCGCGTTGATCGTTGGGGTCTTCCACGTCGATGCGAATGTAGAAGAAAGGGTTGAGGCCACTGAGCACCGTTGCCGACGTGAGGCCCGGAATCTCGATCGTGTTGTGCTGGCCTGAGTAAACAAGGCCGCGCGCCATATTGCTGCCCGTGTGCGTGTTGGATGCAATTGCCGTCGCATGAATGGCCGTCACCTGGGGGCCGTCGGCTGCCGGCTCAACGGCGGACACCTGGCTCGCAAGCCTCACGCCGGGTTCGACTTCACTCTGAGCGGCCAGCTGCAGCGGAACGGAAAACGCAAACAGCGCAAGCAGGAAAGAAAGGTGCCTCATGGGGGCATCCTAGCATGTTGATCCTGCTCGACTATTGCCTAATTAGCGAGTACAGCCCGATAGCGGACTTTGTTGTTCTTCACCCGCTTCACGGCCTCATTGGCGTCCTTCATCTTGAAGCTTTCGGTGATGGCCTTCACGTTGTGGCGCGCGGCAACGTCGAGCATCTCGTAAAGATCGCGCGGGCTGCCCGTCGGACTGCCAGCGACGGCCTTTTGCTGCGAAAGAAGGCTGAAGCCATTGATCTGGAGCGGTGACGGCGAGGCGCCGAGGACGACGAGTGTTCCCTTCGGACGGAGAGCGTTGACGAAGCTCTGGAAGTCCTGGTCGGCGGACACCGTGGAAAGAATCAGGTCGTAGCAGCCGGCCACTTTCTTGAGCGCACCGGTATCGAGCGTGTTCACGAATTGGTGCGCGCCTAGCGTGCGGGCTTCGGCCTCCTTATCTTTGGAGGTAGAAAACGCTGTGACCTCACAGCCGAAGGCGCGCGCGAACTGGATTCCCAGATGTCCAAGGCCACCGATGCCGATCACCCCAACGCGTGAAGACGGGCGCGCCAGATGATTGCGCAGCGGGCTGTAAACCGTAATGCCACCGCAGAGCAGCGGTGCAACGTTTTCGCTTTCAAGAACTTCGGGGATAGGGATAGCGAAGCGGGAGTTGACGCGGATAGCATCTGCATAGCCGCCGTTGCGGCCGACGCAGGTAGGCCGGGCCTTGGCGCAGAGATGTTCGTCGCCCTGCCGACACCACTCGCAGACACCGCAGGAGTCGGCCTGCCAGCCGATACCGACGCGGTCGCCCAGCTTGCGGTCTGTCACCAGGGAACCAACGGCAGTGACCGTGCCAACGATCTCGTGGCCGGGAATGAAGGGATATTTGCTGATGCCCCAATCGTTATCGATCAGGTGGACATCCGAGTGGCAGACACCACAGTGCGAGATCTTGACCTCAACATCATTGGGTGCAAGTTCGCCAACCTTATATTTAAAGGACAACAATTGAGCACCGGCCGCGTGGGCGGCCAATCCCTGAATCTCTGCCATGAAACTTAAATTCCTCACACAGCGTCGTCTTGCCGACGCTGCTTTCCACTTTCGAGATTACAACACCCCCGTAGGAAAATTTTGTTTGGTGTGGAAGCATGGCCCTTGTTTATGGGATAATCAACAGGCGCCTCTGGTCGGGAGGACCCCCCACCGGTCCATTTCCCTTGATAGGAGGCGCCATTTGAAAGCAATGGGCCCGCTGGCACCCCCCAGCGGCCCATTGTGTTTAACCCGCAAGTTACCGCCCAAAGTATGCTGTCAACGAGTAACTTGAATCCGCGTCTAAAGATACGGAATATCCTGGGCGCTAGCATAAAAATGCAACAAAGAAATGGGGCAATCGAGGTGGCAATTTCCTTCTTCAAAACGCCGGAACGAGTGGTTTCCCGGCTCGCGATCGGTGCGCTGATCCTCTTTGCGTTTGCGGCTGCTTCAGGGACGTGGGCGCAACAGCCCCCTCCACCCGCTGCGCAACAAGCGCCAGCGCCAGCAGCGAATCCCGACGATAGCGGGCCGGTCTCGAACGACGGTGCCATCGTGCTCGGGAAAAAGAAGGAAGAAGCACCCCCGCCGCCAGCTCCGGCCGAGGAGAAGACCAAGAACCCGAACGGCGAAATTTACTCGCTGCGGGTCGATGTGCCGATCGTCAACCTCGACGTGAATGTCCTGCTGGACCGGACGCATGACTTCGTCCCCGGGTTGAAAGCAGGGAACTTCCTGGTGGTGGAAGACGGGGTAGAACAAGAAGTCCAGAGCGTGCGCGTCACCAAAACCCCAATTACAGCGGTGATGCTGCTGGAGTTCGCGGCCAATAATTGGTACTTCATCCAGGATATGCAGAATGCTTCGGTAAGCTTTTTCAGGACAATGCAGCCGGAGGACTATATCGCGGTCGAAACCTACGACATGCGCAGCCATATCCTGACAGATTTCACCAACAATAAAGACACGATCGCCCAGGCGCTAAGCAGCCTGATGATGCCGACGTTCAGTGAAACCAATGAGTTCGACGCGCTGTACGAGACGTTGGACCGACTGACTCGTGTCGATGGACGCAAGTACATCTTGTTGATTTCAGACGGCCGCGACACCATGTCAAGGATCACGCTGGACCAGATGCTCGCCAAGATCAAGGCGACGCCGAACGTGACAATTTTCACGATCAGCACAGGTGGGTTTGTGAGGGAAATGTCCGACGCTCGGGGTGGTTTTGGATCCAGGCATATGGATTATCTGCAGGCGGATAATCAGATGCGGACGTTTGCGAGTATGACTGGAGGTTTAAGCTATAAGCCGATCTTTCAAGGGGAATTGCCGGATATCTTCTCGCAGATCAACGAGTCCATCAGGAACCAGTATGTGCTGACCTACAAGCCGACGAATCCCAAGAATGATGGGACTTATCGCAAGGTGAAGGTCTACCTGGTGGACAATGAAGGTAAACCATTGAAAATGCAGGATGAAAAGGGCAAGCCGCAGAAGTATTCAGTCATTACCAGGGACGGATACCGGGCGAAGTTGCCGGTCGATTAAGCGGCAAAGCGGTCGAAGTCGTCGCGCCCGTGAATCGGCGCAAGTACAAGCAACAAAAGGCCTTCGATGAGAATAGCGCCTTCGACTTTCACTGAAAGACTGTGCAGACGGTCGAAGTGGATGTGGGCTGGCGCATCGACGGGGGAAGCAGCTACGTCGCCGCCGAGCGAGGCGCGATCAGCTTCCATACGGGGCAGGATGGAGTACTGCGAGTAGAGCGTAAGTCCAAGCATTGCAATAATTAGAGCGAGTTCCGCGGCGCGGGCGGGGTGGGTGTCGCCCTGGGTGGCAAGAAGGCCCAGCGTGATGAAGAAGTAGATCATGCCGGCGACTAAACCTAAGTGGTGCAACGAGATAAGAGAGGCGCGGACGACTGCGCCGGCGCTGTGGGCGTCGGAAAGCGTGGAGAAGGCTACTTTGGCGACGAAGCCGAAGAAAATCAGGCTGCCAACCCAGGTGGAGATGGCGATGAGGCGGAGAATTCTGAGGACAGTTGTCATTTATTTTCAGGCGGTTACAGCGGTTTTGCGGTTGAGGGCGCGGCGCAAAACAGTCTCAATGGCGGCCTTTTGTTCGGCGTATTCGGGCTCTGAGATGCGGTTCTGCAGGCGGTCTGTCTCAAGAGCGAAGAGCTCCTCTTTGAGGGTCTGGAGGAGCAAATCGTGGTGATTTTTGTGGTCGAGTCTATGGTCGGTTTGTGGTGGCGTATGGACGTTTGTGGAGCCTTCGCTCACCACGTTTGAGGGCTTTCGGAGGAGGACGCCGGCGGCGATCGCGAGCAGGACGGCGAGGCCGCCGAGGATCCAGTACTTGTACTTGGCCCAGGGGTCGCGGGTGCCTTCAGGGTCGAGCGGATTCTGGAGGCCGCGGCCGGGCATGGTGTTCTGGGTTTCAGGAAGTGGCTGGCCGGAGTCTGCCGAGGCCTGCTGCGGGGCCTGATTGCCGCCGGCGTCGGGGGAGTTGCTATCGCGCGGGAGCTGGCCGGAGCCGGAGAGGGTGAAGCCCATGGGGGAGTCGGGCGAGACGTTGCGGGCGACGAAGGTCTGGGCGTTCACCTCGTCGTTGACGGCGCTGTACGGAGCACCTGAGACGGGTGTGAAGGTCATGCTTTTGGGGAGCATGATGGCGACGGTGTCGGTGGTGGTGCTTTCGTGCGGCGCGAAGGTGAACTTGCCGCTGTAGGGAAGGTGATAGCTGATCTGGAAGCGGGTTTCGCCGGGGCGGATGGGGAAGAGGAAGGTGTAGTGGTTGTGCTCCGCAAGGGGAACGGGCGCGGCCTGGACGGGCATGCCGCCGGGGGCGAGAGCGGCGGAGCCGCCGATGACGGCACCTTCAGGAAGCGTGAATTCGAACGGAACGTTCGAGAACTGGGTCATGGGGGGCGTGGAGTCGTTTTTGACGAAGAGGTTTTCGACGACCTGGAGGCCGGTGCCGGAGGCGTCGGACTGGATGCGCATGACGTCGGCTTCTTCGGCAACGCCCTTGACCTTGGCGGCGGCGTTGTAGACGTCAAGGTCGACGACGGTGCTGCCGGGGGTGGCGGGCTGGAAGTAGTTGGCCTTGTCATGGGTGACGCGGATGAGGTGGATGCCATCATCGGCGACGTCGATGGAGTAGCGGCCGTGGGAGTCGGTGGTGGTGTGGTTGGCTTCCTGCATGCCCTGGGCGAGGCGGATGAGGGTGACGGTGTCGCCTGCGGAGGGTTTGTTGGTGGTCTTGTTGGTGACCGTGCCGGTGATGGTGGACGCGGCGAAGGCGGCCGTTGCGGCGATGGATGCGAGGAAGGCGAGGGAACGGAGAGCGTTTCGAAAGACGAGCACAGCTAAGGATAAAGCAGCGGAAGCGGAATCGGGAGGCTGGTGGCCGAAAAGTGGAGTTGGGCTGCGACGAAGGAAGTTTACTCGAACCGTTGGCCCGCAATACAGACACGACCCGTCTTAAGGACGGGTCGTGTCTGATGCTCTTGTTGCGGGAATAACGCCGGTTGTTTAGAACGCCAGCTTCAGTGCAAGTTGAACGAGGCGAGGATTGTTTACCGTGGAGTTCACGGCGCCGAATGACGAGGTGGCCGGGGGGGCGTTGCCGGGGGTCAAAGCACCGGCAATGCTGACATCATTGATGGGCATCCCGAACTGCGGATGGTTGAAGAGGTTGAAGAACTCCGCGCGGAAGTTCAGGCCCATATCTTTGCGCGGAAGAGCGAACTGCTTGATCAGCGAGAAATCGCTGTTCCAGAAGTCCGGACCTACGACCGGGACGCGTTTCGCATCGCCCAGGTTTCCGGCGGCAGGAGCGGTGAAACAGGCTGAGTTGATCCACCGATGAACGCTGACGCTGTGGTTTCCGGCGTACACGTTGCAGCCGGCGACCTGGTCCGGACGGTTCCAGTCGTAGCTGTTGCCGCCGGTGTTGAAGGAGACGCCGGATTGATTGTTGCTATCGATCAAAGGAACGGGGAATCCCGAAGAAGCTCTTTCGATCAGCGTCACCTGCCAACCACCCAAAAGACTATTGGTCACAGCATTCCAATCGGCGCCGAACTGCCTTCCACGGCCGAAGGGAAGATCGTAGATGACACTGGCTGTAAAGCTGTTATCGAGATTGATCTGCGACAACGAATGGTCCAGGCTCTGCCAGTTGGGAAGAGGAAAGTAGGGGGCGCTGAGCTCGGAACCGAGGCCGTCGCTCAGACCATCGTCGTAGGTCTTGGAGTAGGTGTACGCGATAAGGGCGTAGAGACCATGCTTCGGGGTCTTGGTCTCCGCCTTGATCTGCAGCGAGTTATAGCTGGTCGTGCCTAGATCGCCGGCCTCCAGAATCGTGCTCCCGGTCCCGTAGTTCGGCGTATAGGTGGCGGAACCGACACAGCCGATGTGGTTTGTGCCGGCCGCGGCGCATCCTGAAGGTCCCCCTGTGTTGATGTCATTGCCGAGCATCAGGATGTGGGTACCATGGGCGCCGGCATAGCCTCCGGTCAGCACAAGGCTGCCGAACAACTGGCGCTCGACGTTTGCGTTGTACTGTTGGACGCGGCCTAACTTGAGGTTTGTGGGCTCATAAGTAAACGCGCCCTGGTAGTTCGCAAGGGTGGAGGGTGTGGGAAGGAGCGCAAAGCCGGCGGAGAGGCTGGGAGCGCTGAAGTTGTCGGATTCTCCCAGGAAAGGCGGGTTCTGCCACAGGCCTTGTGCGCCCTGGCTCCAGGAGGAGTCGTGGTACAGCGAATAGCCACCGCGAAGCACCGTCTTGTCGCTGCCAAAGACTTTCCAGGCGGCGCCGACACGAGGTTCAAGGGCCGTCCAGTCCATATTGATGCCTGCCGACGCGCCTACACCGTTTTGATTGGCGATGAGCAGGCTGCCGCCGGTAGTGGAAGGAACGTAGTCGGCCATGCGTCCATGCTCTTCCGTGATTGGAGTGGTCATGTCATAGGCGAGGCTTAGGTTCAGCGTGAGGGAGGGAGTCACTCTCCAATCATCCGCGACGAATGGGCGGATGATCTTCCAGCGACGGCCTGTGACAGCGCCGTTGTATGTCTGATCGTGAATGGCTCCGCCGCTCGTAAGGCCGAGCAGGAAGTCAGCCTCTACATTGCCTGCGGCTGCACAACCGTTCACGTTCGACGTACACGCACCGGTGCCCGCCGTAGAGTTGCCGAAGAGGCCCTCAAGCCAAAAACCATCCGCGAAGGCTTCCGAGCCCACATTCATCTGATTGGCTCGGAGATCGAGGCCTATTCTCAGCTCATGCTTGCGCAGGATCATGTCGAGCGTGTCTTTGTAGGTGAAGATGTCGGTTCCACCTTGAAAGGGAGAGTAACCGCGATCACCGAGGGCCCAATAGCCACCGTTCTCGAAATCTGTTGAGACCAATCCACAGCTATAGGCGCCGGCAGCGCAGGTGGGATTGGTACCACTGCCGCAACCGAGGTTGGCGCCGGGAATGCCAAGCTTGGCCGAGGCGCAGGTCCCCGTGCCTTGCGACAGAATGTAGTCGAAGATACGGTTGTAGCCAAAGCTGGCCTGGTTGAGCATCTTGGCCGAGAACACGTGGGTTTCGCTGAGAGCGATGTTTCGTGCGTGATTGGCGATCCGTTGATTGCTGCCGAACGCGCCGGCTTCGGCAAACGATCCAACCCCACCACCTCCAGGCACATACGAGGTCGCCTGATCGTAGCTGAAGCGACCGAAGGCGGTGTCTTTGCTGGAGAACGTCTCGTCTACGCGCACATCGAACTTGGTTTCGTTCAAGCTGCGAACGGGGGAGTTGACGAAGTTATAGTTTCCGTTGGGGTTGTTCGCGTTCGGCGCCGGATACAGGTTGATCATGGCCTGTCCAATGCTGTTGAACAGGTTGGTTGGAATTTTGTCGCAAGGTGTCCCAGCGCCCTGGACACCACCGGCGCCTGCAGGAAGGGGGTTCCCAGCACCATCGCATTGGAACGCGGTACCTGTGTTGGGATTAATGATGGCGCGGCCAGAGGAAATCACACCTCCGAATGGGTCGTTCGTGAAATTGCCGGCACGCATGGCCAGCGAAGGCACGAGACCTGTAAAGGTAGTGCCCTCGCGCTGGAATTTCTGTTCGGCATCGACGAAGAAGAAGGTCTTGTCTTTGACGATGGGGCCGCCGATGGCACCGCCGAACTGGTTCAGGTTGAACTTCGTGGGCGTCTGGGAAAAATAGTTTTGCGCATCCAGTTTTGTATTGCGCACAAACTCAAAGAGAGATCCGTGAAGGGCATTCGTGCCGGACTTTGTGCTGACCAGAACGGTCGGGCCTGCACGGGTACCGTACTCGGCCGAGTAGGTGTAAGTCAGAACCTTGAACTCCTGGATGTCGTCGATCGAGGAGAAGATGCCGATGCCGCCTGAGGTGAGCTCGTTGTTGTCGACGCCATCGAGCAGCCAGTCGGTGCTGTTAGGGCGCGATCCGCCAACCGATAGAGAGAAAGAACCGCGCGCCGCCACTTCACTGTCAGCGCCGGAGGTGAAGAAGCTGCTGGTGCTGGTCTCTGCCGTAGCCCCGGCGGTGAGTGTGGCGAGCTGCACGAAATCGCGTCCATTCAAGGGCAGTTGCGATACCTGCTGGGCGGTGATGACCTGGCCAAGGGAGGAAGTGCCGGTCTCGAGAGCAACCGCGTCACCGGTGACGACTATCGTGGTATTTACCGTGGCGGGTGAGAGCGAAAAATCGAGTTCGCGAGATTCCTGGACCTGGAGCACCAGCTCTTTCGAGGCAGCGCTTTGGAAGCCGGTCGTATCCACGCGTACGGTATAGGTTCCGGCGGGGAGCAGCGGGATCAGATAGTGTCCGGCACTGTCCGTCTTGCTCGTACGCGTGAGGCCGGTCGCCGGAGAAACCACGGTAACGGCAGCGCCAGGGATACTCGATCCGGATTTATCGACAACGTTCCCGGAGAAACTTCCAGCGGCCTGACCATAGAGCGGGGAAGAGCTCATCAGTGCGATGAAGCTAAGAAGGAGGATGAAAAATGCTTTGCGGAGCTTTGTGTGGGCAACGGCTTCTGCCAAATGGAAACACTTTGTCGTAGACTGCATCTGCTTCATGGTCTAACCCCCTTGGAAAGCCTCGATTGAGGTGGATTGACTGTTATTGTTGAAGATCTTGTGAAGGTTTGACTGTACGAAGTTGGCGGTAGAAAGTCAATGAGCTAGTGTTCGCTCATCGGAACCTTGCCTGTACTGTTCCTGAACCGGAAGAGACCCACTGGAAATGATCGCTGCGTGACGTATTACGATGAAGCAATCATGCTTGAGAAGAGCCGTTCCGGTGCAGTCCAGATTGACCTGAAAACGTGGGAGCGTAGCGAACTTTTCCAACTCTTTAGTGCGTTCGACGAACCCTTTCACGGGGTCTGTCTGCGAGTCGATTGCACTGAGTCGTATCGTTTCGCCAAGCGGTCTCGTATCTCGGTATTTCTGACACTTGTTCACCGCGCATTGATCGCAGCGAATCAGGTCGAAAACTTTAAGACTCGCCTCGTCGATGGCGCGGTATGGAGATACGCGACCATCCATGGCGGAAGCGCCATCGGACGGTCGAATGGGACCATCGGATTCGGATACTATCCCTACCAGCCTGAGCTTCTTTCCTTTGTGCGAGAAGCCTCTGTCGAACTGGAGCGGGTGAAGGGCAGAAACGATTTGGAGCGATACGACGGGCAAGACCTGATCCGGTTTTCGGTGCTGCCGTGGCTCGATTTCACGTCCATCTCCCATGCAAGGAATTTGACCGCCGGACACTCCGCGCCGTTGATTACGTTTGGAAAGATCACGGAAGCCGGAGAACGCTTCACAATGCCAGTCTCCATCCACGTGCATCACGCACTCGCGGATGGCCTGCATGTCGCTCAATTTGTCGAACAGTTTGAACGATACCTGGCAGCACCAGAGACAGTTTGACATGAGGTCTCCGGCGCCACCGGACCCTTCGCCGGCGGCAACTACTCCTTGACCGTCATCCTCCACTTCGGGGCTTCTATAAAGCTGCGTTCTTAGCGGCTCACGGCGTCAAAGGGAAGAAACATGCTGAAGACCGTTCCGCTGTGACCTTCCATCTGGCTGCTGCGGAAGCGCAACGTGCCGTGATGCCGGTGAATGATCTCGCTGCTTACCCAGAGGCCGAGGCCGGTGCCGCTGATTCCTTTGGTTGTATAGAACGGCTCGAAGATGCGATTGATTACCGAAGCAGGCATGCCGCTGCCCGTATCGGCGACTGTGATCACGAGGCCGAGTCTGCCTGTCGTCCAGTCTGTGCCGACACGATCGCGTAGCAGGAGACGGCCACCACCTAATGGCTGCATCGCATCGACCGCGTTGCTCACCAGATTGCTGAGGACCTGCCGAATCTCTCCTTCGAAGCATCGCACTGGCCGGGATGCGCGCTTTCGCTCCTCGACGTGGACGCCGGAGTTTATGATTCGGCTCTGGAACATGGAGGTGACGCTCTCGAGGAGCTGATCGCCAGAGATTTCCTGGGGACTGCTCGACTGCTTGTGAAAGCGAAGCGTTTGATTGGCGATGACCGATACGCGGCGTAGCTCGCGCTCTGCTATCCGAACGTACTCCCTTGTTTCCGCCAGGTCGTCGCTGCGTTCCGCGAGGTAGAGCAGGTTGGTGACGGATTCGAGCGGGTTGTTGATTTCGTGCGCGATGGATGCGGCGAGCCTTCCTACGACCGCCAGCTTTTCACTCTGCAACAAGGCTTGTTCTGCCTTCTTCTGCTGCGTGATTTCGAGAGAGGCTGCTGTGATGGCCTGGACGGTGCCGTCTGCTGCGATGACGGGGAAGTAACTGACTGTCCAGTAACGATGCTCTCCAGGACGCGTGACCAATTCGCCTTCGAGAGGGAAGTTGACGACCGGTTGCCCAGCCAGCACCTGCTCGAACAGTTCTTTGAGCCCTTCGATAGGAGCCATCTCTGTGAGCGTGCGTCCAACAATTTGATCAGGTCTTAGACCGAAGAACTCCGCCTGTCTGTTGTTGAGTCGAAGGTAGCGGAAGTCTTTGGTATCGAACAACGCCAAGCCGATTGGAGCAGTCCGATAGACAGTGTCGATTTCGGCGAGCTGGCTTTCGGCTTGTTCGGATTTTGCTTTTAAGGACTCGCGAGCGGCTCGCTCTTCGGTGATGTCTCGCGAAAAGGTGACGATGCCTTCGGGAGTTGGATAGACGTCGATGTGCAGCCAGAGATTGAGTGGGTCAGGATAATGGGCGTCGAAACTGCTGGGAATTCTCTCGTTCATGCCACGGTAGAAATGCTCGATGTAGGGAGAGCCTTCGAAGGCTGCGTCGGGGAAGGCCTCCCAAACCGTGCGGCCGAGGATCTGTCGATCGGAGGCGTATAGCTCTGCCGCCTTTGGATTGAGATAGGTCATAATCCAGTTGCGGTCTATGCCCACGATCGCGTCGGTTGTGACGCCCAAGACTTGGGTCAGGCGCTCGGAGATTCGGTCTTTTTCGCGTTCTACGGCACGCTTTTCTTCGATATCGCGGAAGACGAGGACTATGCCGGTGAGGTTTCCCTTGTCGTCGAAGATGGGGGCGCCGCTATCGTCGATCGCAGTGCTTCTGCCGTCTTTGGAGATGAGAACTGTATGGTTCGCAAGACCGACAACCGATCCCGTGTGCTTAACCTTGTCGGCGGGACTCTCTACAGGCAGGCGGGTTGATTCGTTCACGATGTGAAAGACATCGGCGAGCAACGCGCCTTTGGCTTCCTGCGTAGTCCAGCCGGTTAGTTCTTCGGCGGCGGGGTTCATGCGGACCACGCGAGTGTCCGCGTTTGTCACGATCACCGCATCGCCGATGCTTTGGAGTACCCGCGAGGAACGGGCTTCCGTCTCGCGAAGTTCCTGGGCTGCATTTACTTCACGGGTGGTGTCCTGGCAGATAACAAGGATGCCGAGAACGTCTCCACCCGAGCCGAAGATCGGGCTGTAGTTGTAGGTCCAATGGATGTCCTGCAACTTGCCGTTCCGGATGATGGGAACGACAGTGTTTTCGTAGTAGACCGTTTCGCGGCCAGTCATCACACGGTCGAGGTTTGGACCGACGATCTGCCAGGCGTCCGACCAGCAGACCGCTGCGGTCTGGCCCAGGCCTGAGGGATGGCGCTCGGCGAGGAGGGGGATGAAGGCATCGTTGTAGAGCTGCACTAAGTCTTTACCCCAGAAAACCAGTGAGGGGAAAGCGCACGCGAGCATGAGATTGGCGGAGCAGAGAAGGCTTTCGGACCAACCTTCGATTGGTCCGAGGGAAGTCGAGTTCCAGTCGTGATGCCGGATCAGCCCAGCCATCTGACCGTTGCCATGGATCAGGCGGTCCGGTTCGCTTGTTCTGTTGGGATGACCCGATGGTTCAATTGGCATTGGGGAGAAATGGACAACTCAAACAGCTTAATCAAATTGCGCAAACCCGCAAAGCGAAATTGGATGCGCAAAGACTGGGATGAGTGATTCTGTTGGAGCGCACAACGAAACGGTTAAGAAGATTGATCCTGCTAAGTCGGATAGGCGGCCCTTGCGGTTAGAGATGAAGTATGTTTCGCGATAGGTAGTTCACCACGCGAGCTGTTGTTGTCTTCGAACACGAGGCCGGATGGGCCGTTGTTAGCAGCGTGGCGAGCGAAGGTTCTAATAGGCGAAAACTTTTTGCAATTATTTGCGAAAAGGTCTTGACAGTGGGTTGGTGTTGTAGTCATATACAACACTAGCAGGGGGCAGTCAGGACATGGTGCGAGAGTTCAATGAAAGTCAGCCGATCTATCGACAGCTTCGGGACCGGGTGGTCGCGATGATGCTGGATGGTGGGCTGAAGGAGGGCGACCCGTTGCCTTCGGTGAGGCAGGTGGCGGCGGAGTTGACGGTGAATCCGTTGACGGTGCTGAAGGGTTACCAGGAGCTTGTGGATGAAGAACTGATCGAGAAGCGAAGGGGGCTGGGCATGTTTGTGAAAGCCGGAGCGAGCAAGTTGCTGTTGAAGGCGGAACGGGAGAAGTTTCTTACCGAAGAGTGGCCGCGCGTGTATGCGATGGTGCAGCGGCTGGGGCTTTCGGCCGAAGAACTGTTGCGGGTTGGCGCGAAGGCTGCGAAGAAGGGAGCGCTCGAGCTATGACATGCATTGAGGCACATGGACTGCGGAAGGTTTATGGGAAGTCGGTTGCGCTGGATGGCATCGACCTGCGGGTTGAAGAGGGCCGGATACTCGGGCTGATTGGGCCGAATGGCGCGGGCAAGAGCACGGCGCTGAACGCGATGCTGGGGCTGACGCCGTATCAGGGTGAGTTGAAGGTGCTGGGACTTGATCCCTGGACGCAGCGTGATGAGCTGATGCTGGATGTTTGTTTCGTTGCGGACGTTGCAGTATTGCCGCGATGGATGAAGGTGTCGCAGGCGCTGGATTACGTGGCGGGCGTACATCCGCGGTTTGACCGGGCGAAAGCTGAAGGGTTTCTGGCGCGGACGACCATCAAGCGCACCAGTAAGGTCAAGGAGCTTTCGAAGGGCATGGTGGCGCAGCTGCATCTGGCGCTGGTGATGGCGATCGATGCGAGGCTGCTGGTGCTGGATGAGCCGACGCTGGGGTTGGACATCCTGTATCGCAAGCAGTTTTACGACACGCTGCTGAACGAGTACTTCGATGGCGACCGGACGATTGTGATTACGACGCACCAGGTGGATGAGATTCAGGATGTGCTGACGGACCTGATGTTTGTGAACCATGGGCGGATCGTGCTGAGCAGCAGCATGGATGCGATCGAGTCTCGGTATACGGAGCTGATGGTAAAGCCGGAGAACCTGGCGGCGGCGAGGGAGTTTCGTCCGATGAAGGAACGGCAGGTGTTTGGGCGGACCGTGATGCTGTTCGATGGCGTGAGCCGTGAGCGGTTGGTGGAGTTGGGCGACGTACGGACGCCGAGCATTGCGGATTTATTTGTTGCAGTGATGGGTGAGACACAAGGAGTGGCGCGATGATGCCTTTGGCTGAGAATGCGGGTTCTGAGGTTGTGGTGATAAAGCCAGCGAGAGTGTCGGTCGGTGTGCCGGTGTGGCGGACGATGCTGTGGTCCGTGCAGCGGGAGATTTGGGAGAACCGATCGATTTATATCGCGCCGGCGGTTGTGGCGGTGGTTGTGCTGCTGTCGGTTGTCTACAGCATTGCGCGGCATCCGCAGGCGTTGGTACTGCTGGCGGGGATGGATCCGGAGACGCGGCCGAACGTGATGTCTATACCGTTCAGTGCGGCCGCGGCGTTTGTGATGATGACCTCAGCGATGGTCGCAGTGTTCTATTGCCTGGATGCGCTGTATGGCGAGCGGAAGGACCGCAGCATCCTGTTCTGGAAGTCGCTACCAGTTTCGGACACGACGACGGTGCTGGCGAAGACGGCGATCCCAATGGTGGTGCTGCCGGCGGTGACCTTTGTGGTGATCGTGGTGACGCACCTGCTGATGATGGTTATCGGCAGCCTGCTGATGGCGGCGCATGGAGTGAGTGCGGGGATGCTTTGGCGGGAGCTTCCGCTGGTGAAGATCGACCTGATCATGCTGTATGGGGTGATTGTGTCCGCGCTCTGGTATGCGCCGATTTATGGGTGGCTGCTGGTGGTTTCAAGCTGGGCCAAGCGGGCGACGCTGCTTTGGGCGCTGCTGCCGCTGTTCGGGATCTGCATCATTGAGAAGCTGGCGCTGGGGTCGGGTTACTTCTTTGAGATGTTGAAGTACCGGATGAACGGGTTCTTTGTGCCGGCGTTTGGTATTCAGCCGCATCAGTCGGGAGACGCGCACGATATGCACTCGACGATCAGGCTGGCGCAGTTGACGCCGGGGACGTTTCTGGCGACGCCCGGGCTTTGGATTGGGCTCGTCGTGGCTGCGTTGTTCCTGGCGGCGGTGGTGCAGATGCGGCGGTACCGGGAGCCGATCTAAAGGCAGGGAGCAGGGATTGGCGGTTAGCGGTAGAGCTGTGTTCGTAAAGGAGGCTGTGATGAGTACTGCTGTGGCTATGCCGGTGGTCAGGTTCAGGTCTTATGCGGATACCGCGCTGAAGTTTGCCGTGCGGTTGTGGTTTGGGCTGGTAGTGTTTGGGCAGTTGATGTTGGCGTTTGTGGTGGCTTCGTTCTATACGCATGCGGCGGCGCGTGGGCAGTGGAACTCGTTTAACAAGTTCATGCAGCATGGCTATGTGGCGGGTGAGCCGATCGGCAATGGCGTGGTGGTGGTGCATCTGGTGGCGGTGGTGCTGTTGATTTTGAGTGGCGCGTTGCAGTTGGTGCCGCAGGTGCTGCGGAGAGCCCCGAAGGTGCATCGGTGGAACGGGCGGGTGTACATGGTGGCGGCGCTGGCGATGAGCGGCGCTGGTGTTTCCATGCTGCTGCGGCGAGGGACCACTGGAGGACCGCTGGAGTATGCGGCGCTGTTTGTGAATGCGGCGCTGATCTGGACGTTTGCGGGATTGGCGTTGCGGTATGCGCTGAAGCGGGATTTTGTGCGGCACAGGCAGTGGGCGCTGCGGCTGTATGTGGTATCGCTGGGTGTTTTTTTTCTGCGCGTGGCCGTGCCGATGTGGGTGGCGTTGCTGGGGCCGTTGGGGATGGACTTTACGACGTTTACCGGACCGGCGCTCGCGTTCTGGGCTTATGGGTGCTATCTGGTTCCGCTGGTGATGATGGAGCTCTATTTGAGGACGCAGGCGCGGCCGGGAACAGGGCGGCGATGGGCGATGGCAGGCGGGCTGTTTGTGATGACGCTGCTGATGGGTGTGGGAACGGCTGCTGCGGCGGCGGGGACTTGGGTGCCGACGATCGAGAGGACGTACAGCAGCCGGATGCCGATTTCGGAGGTGATGCATGCCACGATTGCGGCGAAGGGGATTGATGCAGCGGTGGCGCAGTATCGGGAGCTGAAGGCTGCGGCGCCGGGACGCTATAACTTTGCTGAGGGTGAGCTGAATGACCTGGGGTACAGGTATATCCGGGCGAAGAACTATGAGGTGGCGATTAAGGTGCTGGCGTTGAATGTGGGGGCTTATCCGCAGTCATCGAATACGTGGGACAGTTTGGGTGAGGCGTATGCGGATGATGGGGATAGGGGTTTGGCGCTGGTGAACTACCGGAGGTCGGTGGAGTTGAATCCGAAGAGTACGGGTGGGTTGAAGGCGATTGCGGAGCTCACCCGGTAGGAATGCAAGTATAGAGGGCGGCGCGAGCAAAGAACGGGAGAAAGCAGGTTCGCTCGCTGCGCTCGGAATGGAAAGCGAAGAAAAGCAAGTGCAAAAGCAAAAGCCAGTGCGTATGCAGTGGCTCTTGTTTTTTTGTTGCGCCCTCCGAGTTGCCAGACGCGTGAACTGCGAGACTTAGTTACCAGACGCATGAACTGCGAGACTTAGCCGCCGAGGGTGTCCATTTCGGCGAGGACTTTGGCGGCTTCGGACTCCAGCGAGTTGCGCTGTCTGGAGAAGTCGTCTTCGGGGTATTTGCCGGCCTTGTACTCAAAGTTGAGGTCGCGGAGGTTGTCGTAGACGACCTCTTTGCGTTCGCGCAGATAATCGAGACGGGTCTTTTCGACCACGGCTTCGAGCTTCGGCTGCGGCCAGAAGATGTAGGCGAAGCAGGCAAGGAGCAGAAGCGCCGGAGCGATGATGGTCTGGAATTCCATGGCAATAGTAAAGATGCTTGTACGGGTGAAGTAGATTCTGGAAAACGTGCGTGGACCCGTATTTATGCGTCGAAGGTATAGTGTAAATGCGATTGCCGGGGGCGGTTAGCGGCCAGCCGGCAGGAGGTTTCTGCGAGTGAGTGGACGTTGGCGAGTACTGGTTGCGGTGATGGTGTTGGGGTTAGCAGCCGGGAGCGTTAGAAGCGTCCAAGGGCAGGCGAAGGGGCACGGCGATCCTTCGGCGATCCATACCGATCCGCTGAATCTTGACCCGCTGGTGCGGCAGGGATACGAGAAGTTCTACAACCTGGATTACGATGGGGCGCTGGTATTTTTCAACAAGGTGACGGCGGCGCATCCGAATGAGCCGATGGCCTGGAACTATGTGCTGCTGGCAACGCTGTTTCGCGAGCTGTATCACCAGGATTTGATGGATACGACGTACTATGCGCACGACAGCTTTCTTTCGAACAAGCGGACGATCCAGATTCCGACGTCGACGCGGCAGCAGATCGATGACCTGACGAACAAGGTTGTCGCGATGTGCGACGCGCGGATTTCGGCGAATGGGCAGGACAAGAATGCATACTTTGCGCGGGGGTATGCGAAGGGGATGCATGCGGTGTTTTTGACGCTGGTGGACCACTCGTTTGCGAGCGCGGCGCGGCAAGGGTATCAGTCGCGGAACGACAGCGAGGCGGCGCTGAAGATCGACCCGCAGTATGCGGATGCGGAGATGGCGGTTGGCATCCAGCAGTTTGCGGTGGCGAGCCTCCCCCGGTGGGTCCGGATGATCGTCGGGATCATGGGTGTGGGTGGGAATAAGCAGGCTGGACTGGACAAGCTGAAGGATGCGGCCGCGCACGGGACGGTGACGGGGATCGAGTCGCGGACGGCGTTGTCGTTGTTTTTGCGGCATGATGCGCGGTATGCGGAGGCCCTCGAGTGGCAGCGAGGGCTGGCAACGCAGTTTCCGCATGACTACCTCTTCCAGCTGGAGGTTGCGAACCTGCTGAAGGATTCGGGTAAGGGCAACGAGGCGATTGCGGCCTATGAGCATGTACTGGATGAAGCGAAGACGCCGGGGTACTTTGTCGATCCGCGGCTGCAGATGGCTTGGTTTGGACTGGCGGATACGCAACGGGGGTACAACGATATTCACGGGGCGGCGAATGGATATCTGCAGGCGGCGGAGCAGCCCAATTGCAGCGACTGGCTGCGAAAGCGGGCGCAGCTTAATGCCGGGGAGATGGATGATCTGCTGGGGGATCGCGCGGGGGCGGTGAGGATGTATCAGATGGCGGCTGCGGCGGGTGGGGATCAGTCGCAGGCTGAGGCGGCGAAGCGGTATTTGAAGACGCCTTTTAGCGGCAAGTGAGAAGCAGGTTTTAGGTTCCAGGTTTCAGGTTTAGTCCGGCGAATCCAGGGAACTTTTTGGCGGAATCTCCGTACTGTTTAGTGTGCAGTTTTAGGAGGTTTCAGATGGTTTGCCAAGCGTGTCATCAACAGGGAATTTCGGGTGGGGTTTATTGCAGTGGGTGTGGTCAACAGTTCACGTCGCAGGCGTATGCGGCTCCGCAGCCGACGTTGTTTCGGGCGCGGCAGGGTAAGGTGATTGCCGGCGTTTGCGCTGGGTTGGCGGCACGGTATGGATGGGATCCGATCCTGGTCCGGCTGGCGCTGGTTGCGCTGGTGCTCTGCGGTGTTGGGTGCGGCATATTGGCGTACCTGGCGGCGTGGATTGTGATTCCGAAGGCGCCCTTGTTCTTTAGCGCGCCTCCGCCGCCGCCGGCTTCGGTTGGGCCGACGCAGGTTGTTGCGTAAGCGGTGGGGTGAATAAGGCGGCAGTTCCCACGCGGGAGCTGCCGCCTTCTTTCGTTTTTGGCGGTGCTTGTTGTGACAGAATGAACGTCTGGGAGGAGTGCTATGGTTTGCGCGGCGTGCGGAAGTCCGATGAACGGCGAAGCGAAGTTTTGCAGCAATTGTGGACGCACCGTTGAGACAGCTGCTCCAGTGCAACAGCGGCAGTTAGTCCGACCTCGCGAAGGCCGGAAGATTGCGGGCGTGTGCGCGGGCGTGGCTCTCTATACCGGATGGGATTTGACGTTGGTGCGGCTGGTGACTGTGCTGGCGACGATTTTTGGAGTGGGTACGCCGGTGCTTGCGTATCTGATTGGATGGATTGTGATGCCTGATGCGCCGCTGACCCTGCCGGCCCAGGCTTATACGCCAAAGGGACAGGGACCGGGTGCGACGAACGCGTGAGTGAGATGAGTGCGGGACGGCCGTTTGGCTATGAGAAGGATCGCCTGACGGTTGCAGGTGTGGATGTGGCGGCGCTGGCGGACGAGTTTGGCACGCCTCTGTATGTGTATGCGGGCGACCAGATTGCCGAGCGGGCGCAGATGCTTCAGAAGGCTTTCGCGGCGCAGGAGCATACAGTTTGCTATGCGGTGAAGGCGAATTCGTCGCTCGCAATAATGAAGATGCTGGGCGGGCTGGGTTGCGGGTTCGATATCGTTTCGGGCGGCGAGCTGGAGCGGGTTCGTCGGGCGGTGCCGGAGGCTTTGGGGAAGGTTGTGTTCTCGGGCGTCGGGAAGCAGGCATGGGAGATGGATGCGGCGCTTAAGGCGGGCATCATGCTGTTCAACGTGGAGAGCGAGGCGGAGCTGGAGGTTCTGGCTGCACGGGCGCAGGCGCTGCGGATTACGGCGAAGATTGCGCTGCGGGTGAATCCGGATGTGTTTGCGGAGACACATCCGTATATTTCGACCGGGTTGAGCGAGCACAAGTTTGGGATTGCGATTGCCAGGGCGCGTGAGGTATATGGGCGCGCGGCGAAGATGCAGGGAATTGAGCCGGCGGGCGTGAGCGTCCATATCGGATCGCAGATTCGGAGTGTAGAGCCGTTTGCCGAGAGCGTGAAGCGGGTGCGGGCGCTGGTGGAAGAGCTGCGTGGGGATGGGATGGATATTCGGCTCCTCGATGCGGGTGGTGGGTTTGGTGTGGAGTATGGGAATGCGGCGTTCGATCCGGCGGCGCGCGTGGCGGAGTATGCGGCGGCGCTGCTGAAGGTGCTGGATGGAGCGAAGGTGCATCTGCTGCTGGAGCCGGGGAGGTTTTTGGTGGCACAGGCTGGAGCGCTGGTGACTCGGGTGCTTTATACGAAGGTGAATGGGAAGAAGAAGTTTGTGATTACCGATGCGGGGATGAATGATTTGATCCGGCCATCGCTGTACCAGGCGCACCATGAGATTGTGCCGGTGGTGGTTTCTGAGCGGGAGACCGAGGTAGCGGATATTGTGGGGCCGGTTTGCGAAAGTGGCGACTTCTTTGCGCATGATCGCTCGATGGCTGAAGTGAGGGCGGGGGAGTTGGTGGCGCTGCTCGATGCCGGGGCTTATGGGATGAGTTTGGCTTCGCATTACAACTCGCGGGTTAAGCCGGCGGAGGTGTTGGTGTCGGGTGGAGTGGCGCGGTTGGTGCGGCGGCGGGAGACGCTGGAGGATTTGATGGCGGGGGAGATTTTGTAGGCAGGAAGCAGCGGGTTGCTGAAGGGCAGACGGTGGGGTCTGCGTGGTACACTGACCAGCGACGAAGACGTGCGGAAGGCCGCTGTTTGCGGGCTTTCTGAGACGTTACGATTTCATAAGCTGTAGAGGTAGATTCAATGTCCGGCCACTCAAAATGGGCAACAATCAAGCATAAAAAGGGCGCGCTGGATGCCAAGCGCGGCAAGATCTTCACGCGGCTGATCAAGGAAATCACCATTGCTGCCAAGGGCGGCGGCGGGGACCCGGACGGCAACCCACGGCTGCGCGGCGCGATCGCTGCGGCGAAGGCCGAGAACATGCCTGCCGACAACATCAAGCGGGCGATCCAGAAGGGTACTGGGGAGCTTGAGGGTGCGTCGTACGAAGAGATGACCTACGAGGGCTACGGCCCCGGTGGCGTCGCGATCCTCGTGGACGTGCTGACGGATAATAAGAACCGTGCGGCGAGTGAAATCCGGCATGCGTTCTCAAAAAATGGCGGGAACCTGGGTTCGCCTGGGTCCGTTTCGCATATGTTCACGAAGAAGGGTGTCATTGTCGTGGCGAAGTCGGCCGCGGATGAAGACAAGCTGACGGAGATCGTTCTGGAGGCCGGCGCGGAAGACCTGAGCGATGAAGGCGAGAACTGGGAGATTCTTACAGCTCCGGCTGATTATGAAGCGGTTACGGAGGCGTTGAAGGCGGCGAAGATTCCGTCCGAGCATGCTGAAGTGACGAAGATTGCCTCTACCTACACGAAGCTCGAGGGCGCGCCGGCGGCGGCGATGATGCGGCTGCTGGATGTGATTGAAGACCTCGACGACACGCAGAATGTGTACTCGAACTTCGACATGGATGAGGAATCGGTACCGGCGTAAGAACAGAACGAGTTACGAGATGCGAGAGCCGCCACTCGTTGGCGGCTTTCGACTGTGAGGGTGAGAACGGATGGCGATGAAGCGGACGATGCGGTGGGGCGCGGCTATAGCGGTGCTTTCGGTAGGGCTGATGGCGCGGGCACAGTCCGCGGCAAGCGTGGCTGCTGGGATGTCGCCAGTGGCAGATGCCGCGAAGGCAAACTGGGAGTACGGGGCTCTGTTGCAAGGTGGGGTTGGCCTGGAAGAGCGGACGGACTATAGCTTCCTGCTGGTGGGTGGGCATCTGGGTAAGGTGCTTACGCCGGAACTCGGGACGGGATTGTTCAAGGGGAACTTGGAGTATGCCGTGGAAGTGTTTCCGTTCTGGCAGTCGTATACGCCGAAGTTTCAGCGGATTTACTGCCCCGTAGTGCCGACGGTCCTTGGTGGCAACAACTGCAGCGCGCCTTATACCGTGGGTGGGACAGCTACGGGTGTGAGCATTACGCCGATCATGCTGCGCTGGAACCTGACGCATGGCAAGAAGATCATGCCCTGGGTGCAGGCGGCGGGTGGAGTGGTCTGGACGAACCATAAGTATCCGGCGGTTGGAGATTTAAATGCGAGCGATCCGACGCAGACGGGTCCGGCTTCGGATACCAGTGTTTGGAATTTCACGCCGCAGGGCGGCGTTGGGGCGCATTACTTCATCAAACCGAAGCGTTCGATTGATATGAGTGTGAATGCGGTGCATATCTCAAGTGCGAGCCTGGGGGATAAAAATCCGGGCGTGAATGTGAGCCTGCAGATGTCGGTTGGGTATTCGTGGTGGAAGTAGGAAAGACAGGGAATAGGCAGTAGGGAATAGGGAGTAGATGGCCGAAGGGCAGATTATCGAGTGCGTTCCGAACTTTTCGGAGGGGATGGACGCGGGGAAGGTTGAAGCGATCGTGCGGGCGATGCGCGTGGACGGCGTGCATCTGCTCGACTACTCGCGCGATTCCGATCACAACCGCTCGGTGGTGACCATTGCTGGTGAGCCCGAAGCCGTGGTGGAAGCGGCGGTGCGGGGGGCAGGAGTGGCAGCACAGCTGATTGACCTGACAAAGCAGACAGGGGTGCATCCGAGGATTGGGGCGGCGGATGTGATTCCGTTTGTGCCAGTCTCGGGCGTGTCGCTGGTGCAGTGCGTGATGCTGGCACGGCAGGCAGGGATGGCGATCTGGCGGCGGTTTGGGGTTCCGGTGTACTTCTATGAGGCGGCTGCGGCACGACCGGACCGGGTGAACCTGGAAGATGTTCGGCGCGGGCAGTTTGAGGGGTTGCTGCGGGATGCGGTGAAGGATACGACACGGCGTCCGGATGTGGGCGGGCCGGAACTACATCAGACGGCTGGAGCGAGCGCTGTCGGGGCTCGTAAGTTCCTGATTGCATACAACATCTACCTGCAGGAAGGAGATGTGAGCCTGGCGAGGGCGATTGCGAAGGAGATTCGGGCTTCGAGCGGCGGTTTGCTGGGAGTGAAGGCTATGGGCGTGCTGGCCAATGGACGGGCTCAGGTGAGCATGAATATCACGGACTTCCATCGCACTCCGATGACCAGGGTGCATGCGACGGTGGCTGAAATGGCCGAGCGTCACGGGGCAGCGATCGCTGAGGGTGAGGTCATTGGATTAATTCCCGAAGAAGCCTATGAGCCAAATGCCGACTGGGTACGTCAAACCATTGATTTTGATCCGGAACGGAAGGTTCTGGAGCGGCGGTTGCGGCATCCGCTGGACTGGCCGTAGACAGGGTTTCGGGAGAAATCCGCTTGCCGTGGCTGTTATTTCAAGGAAGAATGAGAAGGGTGCGCTGAGCGTGCCTTTTTGGAGTGCAAAGTGATGATTTTGAAGAACTGTAAGAGCGGAACGATGTTGGTCGCGGTGGCCGCGATGGCGATGGCCCCGGCGATGATGCAGGCTTCGCAGTTGAGCGGCGATGCTCGGTCGTCGATTCCGAAGGATGTGCAGCAGATCATTGTGGTCGACTACAAGGCGATGCAGAACTCGCCGGCCGCGATGCAGCTGAAGGACCGTGTGCTTCCGCCGGAGTTGAAGCGGCTGGAGACGGCGCTGAAGACCTCCGGGTTGCAGGTGGATCAGGATGTCGAGACGCTGGCGTTCGCGGCGTACAAGGCGCCTTCGACTGCGGCTGATGGTGGAACGTCGGCGGCGAAGAGTACGGCGGCAGCTCCGTCCGGTGCCGGGACGCGGATTATCGGCGTGGCGCAGGGCCAGTTTCAGACCGCGTCGATTCTGGCGAAGTTTGCCAAGGACAAAGTCAAGCCGGTGAAGATTCGGAACAACGATGTTTACCCGATGGGTTCGGCTGGGATGAGTGTGGCGTTCCTGAATCAGACGACGATGGTATTTGGCGATAAGGAAGCGGTGCGAAATGCGCTGGACGCCCGCGACGGACTGATTCCGAACTTCCTGCAGAACAGCGACATGATGAACTCGATGGTCTCGGTGGACTCTAAGGCGGTTTGGAGCCTGCTGGACCAGCATGGAACGCAGACGATGATGAAGAGCGTTCTGGGCGATGCTTCGCAGCTGGCCGACTATGACACTGTGAAAACCCGCATGAAGGATGCGAAGTACACGATGGACTTTGCCAATGGCGTGAAGTTCCAGATGAGCGTGGATATGTCCGACACGATGACTGCATCAATGGCGGCAACGCTGATGAAGGGCGTGGAGATGATGAAGAAGAGCTCGGGTTCGCCGATCGAGAAGTCTGCGATGGACGAGACGACGATCGACTCCAACTCCGGCGTGTTGAGCGTGGGTTACTCTTCCTCTGATAGCCAGTTCGCAAGTCTGCTGGGTTCGCCGCTGTTTCAGTCGGTAGTTAAGTAAAGCAGCAAACAGGGAACAGAAGAGGCGACCTTAGGGTCGCCTCTTTACTTGGTGCTAGTTCGGGAGAGTTAGCGCGGCTGTGGATCCGCGGACTTTTCGACTTCCGGGTAGACACCGGACTTTACACAGCGGTCCATGATGGCCTTGCGGAGGCGGTCGGAGAGTTCGTCGGGGAACTCGTAGGGCTGGTGGCCGCGGTAGACGTCGATGGTCTTGCGGGTGGTGTTCACGACAACGTCGCAGTGGCTGCACGTTCCGAGGTGTTCTTTCACTTCGGCAAGGAGCTCGGGCTCGATCTCGCCATCGAAGTAATCGGTTAGTTTCGCCAGAAAATCTGTGCAGTTCACTTGGAGCCCTCACTCACGCATGTCACAGTACTTGTGACCCGTATTAATCGTCAATGTCGTTCTCGCCACGAAAAGGACGATTACGTTCCTGCTAAGCCTTTACTGGTTCCTTGCCTTTGCCGAAGTAGCGACTGAGACGCTCGCGAAGTTGCAGGCGCGCGCGCAACAGTCTGGATTTGACAGCGGGAACGCTCAGCCCGAGCGCTTCTGCCGTTTCTTCCGTCGACAAGTTTTCGATGTCACGAAGTGTGAAAACGGTTCGGAATCCTGGGGGTAAACCCGCGATTGTTTTGCGGAGAATCTCCGCGAGCTCTGCCTGATTGTAATTTTGCTCCGGATTTGGGCGCCATTCGGCGAAATCACGGGGGATAGAGCCCTCGTCGGTTTGGACGTCCTGGTCCATGGAAACGGTTTTCGAGGTTTTGCGCTTGCGCAGCCGCATGAGGCTCTCATTGACCGCGATCCGAACCAGCCATGTGGAAAACTTGGAGTTTCCCTGGAATTGATCGAGTTTCTGGAAGGCTTTGAAGAAGACGTCCTGGGTGATGTCTTCGGCGTCTTCGCGGTTTTGGGTGATGTGCTGGGCGGTGCGGAAGATCTGGCGCTCGTACTGGCGGATGAGCTGCTCGAAGGCGGCGGTGTCCCCGGCCTTGGCGCGGGCGACGAGCTCGACGTCGGGGTGAGGTGGCTCGGCGAGTACGTCGGGCGGGAGATCCGGGACCAGATCGGTGAGTTTCGGTTCCGTCGATGGAGTAAGGCTTGCCATAACTTGCTGATCCTAAGTGTACAAGAGCGGATGGCTCAGGGTAGTGAGGCTGGTTTTGGGTTTGGCACCCTCCCCCTGGGTCTTTTTGGCTCAAAGTTCGCAGGGATAAGGACTTAGGGCTGGACTTGAGGAAATGGGAGGATGGTTGGAAAGTGCGTTAAATGCGAAGCCCGGCTGATGGCCGGGCGAGGATGTTTTGTCTGCTGTTTCCATTCTAAGGGGTGTGTCAAGAGGTGTCTGTAGAGGTTTGAGGAAAAAAGCGGGGGATGAGGTTTGAGGGTTGGAGTTACCTGTGGTGGTTCGCGCTGGTGAGGGGTTCCACAGGTGCGACGCGGGAATGCGTCTTAGAGTCAGAGATGAGAAGGTAGGCGAGAAGCATGGGCTGGGGTATCAGGATTGTCGGGGTGGGGTTACTGGCGGCGCAGGCGTTTGCGCAGACGGCGCCGGTGAGTCATAAGAAGAAGACCGCGGGTGCCGTTGCGGCGAAAAAGCCGGCGCATTCGGTTGCGGGCCATGCTGCGGGGCATACCGTTTCCTCGCGTGGGACGGCGAAAGGGAAGGCGGCTGCCGGGCGGCGTGGTGCGCCGGTGCGGTTGGTTCTGAAGGAGACGCCGGAGAGCCGGCGGCTGACGCTGGCGTTTACGGCTTCGTCGCAGCTGCGGCCGATGGCGCAGCAGTTGATCGCGACGCGGAGTGCGGCGGCTTATAACGGCGTGCTGGCTTATGCGGCGTCGCATCCGGGTGAGGCTGCCGCGGCGGCGGAGTTGGCGCTGGGACATGCGTATGCGCTGGACCGGCGGTTTGGTGAGGCTGAGAGTGTGTTCCGGCAGGCGAGCCAGCATGGGCAGTCGTTGGCGGACTATGCGGACTACTTAGGAGCGCAGGCGGCGGTGCAGGGTGGTCGCGCGACGGATGCTTATGGATTGCTGGATCGCTTTGCGGATCGGCATCCTGGAAGCCTGTTTGCGCCGACGGCGCCGATCCTGCTGGCGAATGCTTATCTGGCTGCGGGAGATTCGGGAAGTGCGGTGAGGTTGTTGCAGCCGCTGCAATCGGGGCTGGCGGGTGGGCATACGGACTTCCGGTTTACGTTGGGCAAGGCATACCAGGCTAGTGGGAATGTGCAGGCGGCGGCGACGCTGTACCGCGGGATTTATGTGGGTGATCCGCTGAGCAGTGAGGCCGATGGAGCGAAGAAACAGCTGGCGACGATGAATGTGCCGTTGACGGTGGGCGAGCGCAAGCAGCATGCGGATGCGATGTTCAATGCGAAGCACTATGAGATTGCGCAGGGGGAGTATCGTGCGCTGCAGAAGGATGAAGCCGAGCTGATGCCGGCGGATCGAGATGCGTTGGAGATCTATGCGGCGGTATGCGATTTGAAGCTGAAGAAGCTGAGTCGCGGCGATGTGGAGCATCTGCCGGTGACGGGTGATGACAGTGCGGCGCTGAAGATGTATCTGGAGTCGGAGCTGGCGCGGAACGAAGGCAAGCCGGATGTGCATGATGACCTGGTGCAGGAGATGCTGGAGAAGTATCCGCATAGCCGATGGCTGGAGGAAGCGTTGTACTCGGGCGGCAACATGTATCTGGTGAAGCGCGACCAGGGACATGCGATCGAGCAGTACACGCAGTTGGTGGAGAGCTTTCCGCACAGCGTGTATGCGCCGAGTGCGCACTGGCATGCGGCGTGGCTGAACTACCGGACGCGGCGTTATCCGGAAGCTGCGAAGTTGATGGATGAGCAGATCATGAACTACCCCGCGGGTGTAGAGATTCCTGGAGCGCTGTACTGGCGCGGTCGTTTGTATGAGGACGTGGAACACAACCTTGGGCAGGCGGTGAATTACTACAAGGCACTGAACGTAGCCTATGTGAACAGCTACTATGCGATTCTGGCTCGGGGAAGGCTTACAGTGCTGGGTAACCAGGCGGCGGTGGATGCGGCACCGGCGCTGGCTTCAGTGCGGGATGTGAACGATCCGCATCTAACCGATGCGCTGCCGGAGAATGATCCGCATTTAATCAAAGCGCGATTGCTGGCGAATGCCGGACTGAACGAGTACATACGGCCGGAGATCCAGTTGAGCTCGACTTCGGCCTCGTGGGGTGTACTGGCTGAGGCGGAGATCTATGAGAGCTTTGGCGAGGACACGCGGGCGCTGCAGGCGATGAAACATAGTGGGCTGCCGTTCTTCTCACTGCCGATGCAGGATGTGCCGCAAGTGTATTGGCATCTCGAGTTTCCGTTGCCGTACTGGGCGCAGATCAAGAGCGACTCGGAAGCGAACGGACTTGATCCTTACTTGACGGCGTCGTTGATCCGGCAGGAATCGGAGTTTAATCCGAATGCGGCGAGTAATAAGAACGCCTGGGGGTTGATGCAGCTGTTGCCTTCGACGGGAAAGATGTACGCGAAGAAGCATGGCGAGAAGCATTTTTCCACCAACGATCTGCTGAACCCAACGATAAATGTTGAGCTTGGGACGGCGGACTTGAAAGAGACGATTGACCATTACGGTGGGACGGTGGAGTATGCGCTGGCTGCGTATAACGCGGGTGGCGTGCCGGTCCATCAGTGGATGGCGACGAACGACTACAAGGATGTGCCGGAGTGGGTGGAGTCGATTCCGTTTACGGAGACGCGGGAGTATGTGCAGAGCATTATGCGGAATAGGGAGATGTATCGGGCGATTTACGGGGGGAAGTGAGCGGGGTTAGACTGTGATTGAGGTGTGGCGATGACGATTAAACTGGAAAATGATCCTGCTCTTGAGTCTCAAGTGACCGTTGCAGCAGCTGAACGTGGCATCTCGGTCGACGAGTATGTTCGTGAAGCGCTGTTAGAAAAGGCGCAATCGAGAATTCGAGTGGCGAGTCGTCAACGCCAGCTGACAACCCGGGAGTTTCTCGATGCGATGGCTTATCACGGGCCCGTCGATCCGTTGATGAAGACGCAGGAGATTACGCGAGAGTTTATCTATGGTGATCATCCCTAATGGGTGAGCGACGAGTGTTGGTGGATTCTAACGTTCTGATCCACCTAACGAACCCGATCAGTCTGGAACGCAGGGATGCGGATCGCTCGATTGAGTTACTGGGAAGCCAAGGTGTGGTTTTTGTCTATACGTCTCAGAACTTAGCTGAGTTTTGGAACGTATGTACTAGAGATTTGCCTGGTGGATTGGGGCTGTCGATTGAGCAAGCGAATCTCCGGCTTGAAATGATCGAAAGCCAGTTTGAGTTCCTGCCTGAACTGGAAAGAATGGGACAAATTCTGAAGGATTTACTTGTTCGCTACCGTGTGCGCGGGGTGCAAGTCCACGATGCACGGCTTGCGGCATTGATGATTGCAAACGGAGTGGAAGAGATTCTTACTTTCGACCGCAACGATTTCACTCGGTACAGGGAAATCACAGTTCTTCATCCGGCAGATATCTAACGTCTTACTCGTGGCGGAGGGCTTCTACGGGGTTCATGCGGGCGGCGCGCAGCGCGGGCAGGAAGCCCGCTACGATGCCTACCAGCGCGAGGATGAGGAACGACGAGATCATCGTGCTGCCGGAGGCGCGAAGGATGATGTCGCCTTCGTGGTTGGCGGTTTTGTAGATATCGGAGTAGAGCGGCATCGGTGGGACGAGGTGCGTCGCGATGATGGCGATAATCATGCCGGCGATACCGGCGAGAAACGTCAAGACGAAGCTTTCGAGAAGGAACTGACCGAGGATGTCGCGGCGGCGAGCGCCGAGGGCTTTCATGACGCCGATTTCGCGGGTGCGTTCGGTAACCGAGACCAGCATGATGTTCATGACGCCTACGCCACCGACAGCGAGCGTCATAGCGCCGATGATGCCGAGCAGGACCTGCAGGGCGAGCGAGAAGGCCATCATGTCCTTGGCGCCTTCGATGGTGTCCCAGGTGTTCAGGGCTTTTTCATCGCGTGGGTCAAAGTGATGGCGCTGCGCGAGCACCGTGCGGACGGCCTGGATGGCCTGCAGGTGCATGGACGGCGTTGAAGGCTGGAAGACGATCGATCCTGGGTCGCGCTGTTGGCGGAGCGTGCGCATCACGTCAAAGGGGACGAAGACGTTTTCGTTGTCCGGACCGTTGTTGGAGGAGTCCTGGATTTTATTGCGGAGGACGCCGATGACGGTGAAGGGCTGGCCTTCGACCTGTACAACTTCGCCCACGGGCGGGTAGCCGTTGAAGAGCTTTTGCGCGGCGTGGGGGCCGAAGATAATGACCTGGCGATGTTCGGCGAAGTCGGCAGGCTCGAAATAACGGCCCTGTTCGACGTTGAGGTTCCGCATGCGTCCATAGGAAAGGTCGATGGCCTTGGACTGGATGGCGACGACCTTGGGGCCGTACTTGATGCTGAAGGTGTCGTCGGACTCGCGGGAGACAGCCGTGAGGAATGGGAGGGAATCGCGGACGGCTTCGGCGTCGCCGTCCACCAGCTTTATCTTTTGTCCGGAGCGTTGGCCTCCGGCCTGCATGGAGGTTTGTCCTCCGTAAGCCATGATGATGTTGCTGCCGATGCCGGAGAAGCCGCGGAAGACCTCTTCGCCCACGCTGCGGCCGTAGCTGAGCAGCAGTACGACAGTGACCAGTCCCCAGACGATGCCGAGCATGGTGAGGCCCGAACGCGTACGGTTGCGGTTGAGCGACTGGAGGGACTGCGTGATGGCTTCGCGCAAATTCATAGGGTCCAGGGTTCAGGGCTCAGGGCCCAGAAAGCTATTCGGTGCGGAGGCATTCGATGGGTGTGAGGTTGGCGGCGCGCAGCGCTGGGTAGGTGCCCGCGAAGACGGTGATAGCGGCGAGGGTGAGCAGCGAGGCCACGATGGCAGTGGTAGAGATGACGGGGTGGGGGACGAAGTCTGGAAGCGGGAGGAGGCGCAAAAGAAGGCAGATGCCGACGCCGCAAGCCAGACCGATGCTGCCGCTGACAAGGGTAATGATGGCGGACTCGGTGAGGAACTGGCGGCGGATGTCGACAGCGGTTGCGCCGAGGGCCTTGCGGACGCCGATTTCGCGGGTGCGCTCGGAGACGGCGACCAGCATGATGTTCATGACGCCGATGCCGCCGAGCGCGAGGGTGAGGATGGCGACCGCGCCGAAGAAGAGGGTCATGACGTGGAAGATGCGGTCGGTGAACTTGGCTCCGTCAAGCGTGTCCCAGACCCAGAGCGCGTCGAGGTCGATGGGGTCGAAGTGATGGCGGTCGGCGAGGATCTGGCGGACCTGGCGCAGAGCGGCTTCGTGAAGCGCCGGACTGACGGGTTGGACGACGATGTCGTTGACGTCGCCGGGAAGGTCACGCGGGTCGGTGGGGAGGGCGCCTTTATCGTCAGGAGGGAAGTCGCGCTCCATGGCGGAGAGTGGAACGAAGAGCTGGGAGTTGTCGGGGCCGGAGCCGTAGCTGCCGTTCTGTTTCTTGGCCGCGATCACGCCGATTACGGTGTACGGATAGCTGGCGATGGTGATGGTTTCGCCGACGGAGGGTTTGCCGGGAAAAAGCTGGCGGTTGGAGTCGTTGCCGAGGATGACGACGCGGGCGCCGTTGTCTTCGTCTGCTTCGGTCATGATGCGGCCGGTTTCAACGTGGAGCGAGCGGAAGGCCTGGTAGTCGGGCCAGACTCCGCGGACGGCGCGGCTGGCAGCGTTCCACTGGCTGACTTCGCTGACGGTCTTGAGGAGCTCAGGTGAGACGTATTTGACGAGTGGAGCGAACTGCTGGATAGCGATGGCGTCGTCGATCTTGAGGGTGACGTTGCGGCCCGCTGCGTAGCCGCCGGAAGGCATGGCGGTTTTGCCGCCGAAGCAGATGGCGATGTCGGTGCCGAGGTTCTTCATGCGCTCCTTTTGGTCGACGCCGAACCCGATGCCGAGGCCGACCAGGAGAATGACAGAGGTGATGCCCCAGATGATGCCGAACATGGTGAGAAAGCTGCGGAGTTTGGTCTCCCAGAGTGCGGCGAGCGTTTGTTTGAGGATCTCGCGAAAGGGCATGGGTGTCGACGTCCGGTCTTTGGGCTGGTAAGGATACGCAGCGCGGGCGGTGACGGTTCCCTGAATCGGGTTCCGGCACCGGTGAGTGCGAACCGGTCACTGGCCTGGGCTTGCGACGCGACGACTTTTATCAAAGAATTGCTCGATCTCCTCGAGCGTCTTGCCCTTCGTTTCGGGAAGAAAAAATACTACGGTGGCTAAGTAGAAGATGGAGAAGGCGGCGAACATAAAGAAGATCGTCGAGTAACCGTATTTGCTGACGACAGGAAGAAAGACGCCGGCCAGAGTGGTGGAGACGATCTGGTTGATGACAAGTGCGATGCTCATGCCGTTGGAACGAATGCGGGTCGGCATGAGCTCGGAGAGCGCCAGCCACACGCAAACTCCCGGGCCTATCGCAAAGAATGTCATGAAGACATAAAGCGCGATGGCGACGATCCAACCATGCCGTGCGCTCGGCACCTGGCCAATCAAGGCCTGGTTGATCTTCAACGGGGCGGTCTGTGCAGCTCGCCAGTCGGCGAATGGATTCTTGAAGAACGCCTCAACGCGGTTTGCCGGAACGCAGCTCTCCCGGGTGATAACGAGCGGCGCCGCGCCTGGGTCGTCACTGCGGCGATAGCTGGTGGCGGCCGTGAAATCCCCGTACGAATAAATGACGGCCAACGATGCCTTATCGCTTTGCACTTTACCGCCGGCATAGCCTTCGCTGGTCAACAGCTTTTGCGCTTCTTCAGCGTTGAAAGGCAGGCTGAGCGTTTGGTCGGATTGGACCATCGATTGCAGTGTCTGGTGACGGTCGACGCCGGACTTTTCATTGCTGTAGAACAAACCGCCAATCACCAACAGAGCAATCACGATGCCGCTGGTCCCGATCGTGAACAGGAACTTCCGGCCTTTGCGATCGACGAGTGCAACTCCACCCATGGTCATGGCAAAGTTGACCAGCGTGAACAGCACATAACCGATATGTGCGCTCAGATCAGACAGGCCGCTCTGCAGCAGGATGCTGGTGTTGTAGCCGATGATGGAGTTCACTCCGGTGGCTGTATTGCAGAAGAGAATGACGCAGGCAAGGGCGAAAGGAAGAATGTACTTGCGCTGCAAGAGCGTCTCCCGCGCACCACCTGAGGAAGCACGAGTGGCGACGTCGGTAACGGATCGCTGGCGCATCTCCGCGAGTTCCACATCCGATTGCTCCGGTGTTCGCGAACGGAGCAGCGCCGCATAGGCTTGTGCCTCTTTGCCACGCTGGAAAAGCCATCGCGGAGATTCTGTGATGAAGATGCTTCCGAGAACGAAGAGTACTCCGGGTGGCAGCGAGGTCCAGAAAATTCTCCTCCATGCCTGATCTTTGAAATCAAGAACCGCATTAGGCCCCGCAAGGCTCGCTACGTGTTCGACCCGGATGCTGTAGTAGAAGGCGATGACCGCGGCCAGAAAAATGCCGAAGGTCAGCAGCCACTGAAAGACGCCCGTCCCTTTGCCGCGATTCGCTGCCGGCAGACATTCGGCGAGGTACAGCGGAACCACAACGCCGATGATACCTCCGCTCACGCCCTGCAGAAGGCGGCCAAGAAAAAGAGAGCCATAGCCGTGCGAAAGTGCGATCACTGGAATGCTGACCACAAATGCCAGGCCGCTAAGGATCATCAGCGGTTTTCTGCCCAACCAATCGGCCAGCAAGCCGGCGAACAGGGTAGAAAATACGCTGCCGAGCAAAACGGCTGCAACAATGACGGAAAGCTGGCCGGCGTTCAACTTCGACGTTGCTTCAAGATACGGAAGCGCGCCGCCGATGATGCCGATGTCTACCCCATAAAGCAGACCGCCGAGCCCGGCCACTAAAAGAACAAATCGGGTATACGAGCGTCGCTTTCTGTCGAAAGGGGTTTGAGGCACCAAAGGAGATGTCGTCATGTTCCTGTCAGCTTAACACCTGCAAACGGAAGGGACGCACGGTCGACGCAGAACACGCGTTATCAATCATTCGCAATCGATTGACTCTAGATAGTGAACTGCCTATATTGAGGGAGGTTTAGAGACGGTTCGGAGGGAAGATCGCGGATGGTGAAGCTGGGCGCGGGAAGGTTTACGGTATTACAGTCGATGTCGGATATGCGGGGGGTGATCAGAGTGGAAGCATTGGATCGGTGTGGGCTGTTGAAGGCAGAAGGCGGTCGACGTGGACATTGAAGCACAGGACCGCACAGCGGAGCTTGCTGAAAAACGGAAGCGCCTGTACCAGTTCATGGAAGAACAGGGGCTGGATGCGCTTGTTATTTCGCGCCACGAAAACATTGCGTGGGCTACCGCGGGATTAGTCGATGTACGGGTGGGTGTTTTGCGCGAGACGGGCGTAGCGAGTCTGTTGTTCACACGCGGCGGCAAAGCGTTCTATCTCTCCACCAACAATGAGGCGCCACGTTTAGCCGCGGAAGAGTTTCCACTCCTCGGCTATGAGCCGCTGATCCAGCCCTGGTATGCCAACGACGTTATGGCTTCGATCGCGAAAGTTGTAGGCAGCGGAAAAGTGGCGACGGACGCTCCATTGGATTCCTTGCCGGTGATCGCCTTACAGCCTTTGCGATACGAGCTGACACCGGATGAGATGGAGCGGTATCGTTGGCTCGGAGCTCACACTGCAGAGGCGGTCACGCAAGTCCTGCTCGGTCTTCGGCCTGGCATGAGTGAAACCATGATGCAGGCGCAGCTTGCCGAGCAGTTGATGTTGCGGGACATTATGCCGAGCGTCTACCTTACGGCGGTGGATGAGCGTGTGAGAAAGTATCGCCACGCTGTTCCGCGCGCCGGTGTGCTGGAGCGTTACGGTATGGTGAACTTTTGTTCGCGACGGTGGGGCCTTGCGATTTCTATGACGCGGTTTGTACACTTCGGCCCCATGCCAGGGGAGTTGGCCGAGAAGTTCGCGGCGGTGGCCGAGGTCAATGGGAAGATCCTCCATGCGACACGCGAAGGGAAGAGCGCAGACGAGCTATTTACTATAGCGCGCGAAGCCTATGCCGCGACCGGGTATGCGGGTGAAGAAACTATGCACCATCAAGGCGGTGCGACCGGCTACGCCGAGCGCGAGTGGATTGCACGTCCGGGTGGGCACGAGAAGGTGTTGAATCACCAGGCATTTTCCTGGAATCCGAGCCTGCAAGGCACCAAGGCAGAGGATACGGTGATTGTGCAGGATGGGAAAACTGAGATCATCACGCTGACGCCTGACCTTCCGACTGTGATCACTATGATAGATGGCAATGAGTATGCATCTGCGGGTGTGTTGGTTGGCTAAGATCTTTCTGAGGATGAGGTATTGATGAACGCTGGAAACCTGATGATCGTACAAGGCGGAGGGCCGACACCGGTCTTCAATGCAAGCCTCGCGAGCATCATTGCCGAAGGGATCAAGCAGCCGGGAATTGGAAAGATCTATGGCGCGCAATCGGGCATGAAGGGCATGGCAGAGGGAAGCTTTATCGGCCTTAGCGATATGACCCCCGCGGAAATACTGGCTTTGCACAAAAGCCCAGGAGCTGCTCTTGGATCGTCACGCTTCAAGCCGACGGACGAGGATCTGGAGCGCAGCGTCGGTTTTATGAGAAAGATGGATATTCGCCATTTGATCTTTATGGGCGGCAATGGGAGCATGCGTGGCGCCGAAGTTGTCCGCGAGTTCTGCCGCGGCATGAACTTCGACGTTCAGATCATGGGTGTTCCAAAGACGATCGACAATGACATTGTGGCGACGGATCGCTGCCCGGGATTTGGCAGCGCCGCGCGTTATGTGGCGCAGTCGACGCGTGACCTTGGGATGGATATGCGCTCGCTGCCGCAACCGGTGACGATCTTCGAAACCCTCGGCAGGAACGTAGGCTGGCTGGCGGCATCCTCCTCGCTTGCTAAGATCGACCCGAACGATGCGCCGCACCTGGTGTATGTTCCGGAAACTCCGTTTTCTCGCGAGACATTCCTTGCCGATCTCGACACGGTGATGCGCCGCCAGGGATGGGCAGTCGTCGTTGTCTCCGAAGGCATCAGCTACGCCGACGGTACGCCCGTCTTTGAGCAGCGCATTGCCTCCCAGAACGATGCGCTCAATCGCCCTTTGATTGGCGGTGTGGCACAGTATTTGTCCGGCGTTGTGGCGGAAAATCTTGGCATTCGCTGCCGCAGCGAAAAGCCCGGGCTGATTGGGCGCGCCTGCATGGCGTTGGTATCCGCGCAGGATCAGGCCGACGCGGAGCTCGTTGGCCGCGAAGGTGTTCGCGCGCTCGTGGCCGGGGAGACGGACAAGATGGTTTCGCTGCGTCCGATCGGTGATACTTCCACGCTCTTTGAACTGATCCCACTGCACGCTGCGGCGGGTTCGCACCGCGCGATTCCCGCCGAGTGGCTTTCAGATGGCCCGCTCGCGGTGACCGATGCCTTTCTGGACTACGTTCGCCCGCAAGTGGGAGAACTCTTTCACTATCCTCCGGTGCTTACCGGCGGCCTGCAACCGATGGGAGTTGTATAACCATGCCCTCCAGTTATGAGAGCGGTGCGACAAAGAATCTTGGCGTGTTGATCTTCGGGCGCAAGCGTCCGGGCTTTGACCAGGAGTGGAACAAGATCACGCGCGAGCGCAGTCTGGCCACGCTTACCGGCCTTGGCTTCCATTGCATCGGAGCCGACAGCCCCATTCTCGACGATGCAATGATTCACGCATCGCTCGACCAGATACATTCGGCAAAGTGTGAAGCGATTGTTGTCATTCAGCCGTCCATCAGCGATGGCCAGTTTGCGTTCACGATCAGCCAGCGCTGGTCTGGTCCGCTGGTGCTTTGGGCAACGCCGGAGCGCCCGGGCGACGGCGATGTCAGCTCCTGCTCGCTGGTGGGCCAGCATCTATGGGCTTCGATCCTGCGTCAGGATCATCGGCCCTTCGAGTTCGTTTATGGCAGCGCAGAGACGCTGCATGACGACCTGCGCAAGGCCATCGCCCTCGTCAGCACGGTACATCGTCTGCGGCGTTCGAAGATCGGCGTGGTCGGTATTCATGCTCCGGGATTCATCGATCTTGCGGCCGATCCGTTCCTCATTTCACAGACCTTCGGCATGCAAATGCACTCGCTTAGCCTGCCGCAGTTCATCGATCGCGTCGGCGATGTTCCTGAGCTCGCGGTGAAAGAGGACATGGCGAAGGTCGAGAAGCTTGGGCTGCACTTCGGCGAGGAGGGAACAGTACAACCCTCGGAGAAGATGCTTGCGGTCAACTCGCGATTTTATCTATCCATGATCGACATCATGAAGGAGAATGGCCTCAATGGCCTGGCCCTGCAGTGCTGGCCCGATTTACCGAACAAGCTTGGCCAATGGCCATACTTCGCTGTGTCCCGGCTGCTTGCCGAAGGACAGGCTCTTTCAATTGAAGGCGACGTCGATGGCGCTATCGGCAGCATCATCAGCAACTACCTTGGTTTCGGCCCCGGCTTTCTGACGGACTGGCTGGAGCATGACGATAAGACCATCTTCTTCTGGCATCCCGGCATGGCTCCGCTGGATATGTGTTACGAGGTCGGCGGCGTTTGCGAGCCAACGCTGGGTGCTCACTTCAACGGGAAGACACCGTTTGTGGTCAACGGCCCGCTCAAGGTGGGAGAAACCGTGACGGTTTCCCGGCTATGGAAGTGCGACAACAGATATCATCTGACCGCGTTCGAGGGAAAGGCCATTGAGCCGACCAGAAAGGTGTCGGGTAACAGTGTGCTGGTTGAGGTGGAAGGCGGGGGTGTGTATGAGCGGTTCGACAACATGATCCATGCCGCAATGCCTCATCACGTCACGCTGCACTATGGAAGTCATGTGAAAGCCTTCAAACGGACGGCGAGGCTGCTGTCGCTGGAGTGGCACGATTGAGCAAGACGCTAAGATGATAAGTTATAATCGATTGAATGATTCGGCCATAGAAACTGCTTGCAGAACCCGCCCAACGATGTCTGCAGGAGGCAATTCATGAAAGTTCGCGTTGCAAGGCATGAAGTTCGAGACGAGATTCAACGCCGCATCTTGACCGGCGAAAGCAAGCCGGGACAGCGGCTGAGCCAGCAAAGCCTGGCGCGCGAACTCGGGGTTGCGCAGGGTACCGTGCGTGAGTCGCTTCTCGAGCTGCATTGGCTCGGGCTGGTCGAGTCCGTCGATCATCTTGGCGTCTTCGTCGACACGCTCGATGCGGAGAAGATCTGCGAGGCCTACCTGGTACGCGAGGTGATGGAAGGCCTCGCCGCTCGTCTCGCCTGCGGCCACGCAAGCCGCGCCGACATTGTGGAACTCCGCAATATGGCGCATGAAATTTTCAGGCTGGCCCAGGACACCGAGGGCAACAGCGCCGCGCTCGATCGTCAGTTCCATCTCCACATCACGGAGCTCTCCCGGAACAGTACCTTGATTCGCTTGTCGCAGACGACTCGTGTGCTTGGGATGACGGTACGTGCTTTCCGAGAGCCGGCCGTGATCCATGCCGAGCATCTGCGTATTCTCGAAGCCATCGAGCACAACTTCGGAGACGAAGCCGATCGCCAGGCACGCGAGCATGTAAAAGCTGCGCGCGAAATGATCGAAAGCCAGGTCAAGCAAGGAACCTTCGTACCCAAGTGGGTTGGGTAGAAGCAGGTCGTACGGTTTACGCACAAAGCTCGTGAGCAGTCTGAGGAAGCCTTGGAAAACAGCACAACGAATTCGTTCCGTTCTTACCTGGGCGGCAAATGGATCAAGACAGATGATGAGGTCAAAGTAGTCGATCCTGCGACTGCCCGGCCGTTCGCTACTGCCTCAAAGGCCGATCTCGCGCACTTGAAAGCCGCTCTTGTCGCAGCCGAGGAAGCGCTTCCCGCGTGGCGCAACATGCCGGCGAGAGATCGCGGGATTTTGTTGCACAAGGTGGCAGACGAACTTGTAAGGCGCAAAGCTGAAATCGCCCGGATCATCACGCTCGAAAACGGCAAACCCATCGCGCAGAGCGAAGGCGAAGTAGGCATGTCCGAAGATCATCTCCGCTGGTTTGCTGAAGAAGGCCGCCGCGTTTATGGCAGAACGATTCCGCAGAATGTCACCAGCAAGCGTCACATAGTCGTCAAGACGCCCATCGGTGTCGTTGGTGCGATCGCTCCGTGGAACTTCCCGCTGGTGCTTTCGGTACGCAAGGTTGCACCGGCTCTGGCCGCCGGCTGCCCCGTGATTCTCAAGCCTGCTTCGCAAACGCCGCTGTCTTCGGTGCTACTAGCAGAGTGCATGGAAGCGGCGGGTATTCCCGCAGGCGTCTTCCAGATGATCCTTTGTGACCCAGTCATGTTTTCGACGGAGCTGATGTCGAATCCGATCTGCCGCAAGATCAGCTTTACCGGCTCAACGCGCGTGGGGCAGTCGCTGATTCGCGCCGCTGCGGACACCATCAAACCACTCTGCCTTGAGCTTGGCGGACTCGCACCGGTGCTGGTCTTTGACGATTGCGATATGGAAAAGGCCGTCCAGGAAACGATCATCGCCAAGTTCCGCAATACGGGCCAATCCTGCATCGCAGCCAATCGTATTTATGTGCAGAAGGGCATCTCCAAGGAGTTCGTCGACCGCTTCGTCGCCGCCGTCGGCAAGCTGAAGATCGGCCCCGGCCTTGAGCCCGGAATGGATATCGGTCCGGTGGTGAACCAAAGTGGACTCGACGCAGCGCTTGCACAGATTGAAGACGCGAAGAAGCGCGGAGGGCGCGTAGTTGCTGGCGGCGCACGTATGGAAGATTCCGAGGGCTACTTCCTTATGCCCACCGTGATTGAGGACGTGCATGAGGACTCGCTCTGCATGTGCGAAGAGACGTTCGCGCCCATTGCGCCGATCAGCAGCTTCGATACGGAAGAAGAAGTCATCCGCCGCGCCAACAACACACCTTACGGCCTGAGCGCCTACGCCATGACGCGCGATATGGGCCGCATCTTCCGCCTCAGTGAGCAGCTTGAGGCCGGCACGCTCGGCATCAACGATGGCGCACCGACAACCAGCCAGGCGCCATTCGGTGGCGTAAAGCAAAGCGGCTGGGGACGGGAACTGGGCAGCGAAGGCCTGGAAGCATTTTTAGAAACCAAACACGTTTCAATCGGCGGAGTCTGAAGCTTCAGCCACGGAAAAGCAAGGAGAGCAATAGATGATTCACTTTCTAACTCATGACACCGAGGATAACGTCGGTGTTGCGGTGGTCGATATCGAGGCCGGCATGGACCTCACCGGCAGAAACCTGAGCGACAACAAACCGCTCAAAGCGCACTCGGAGGAAGCCATTCCTCTCGGCCACAAGATTGCCTTGAAGGACTTCAAAGTCGGTGACGACGTTATCAAGTACGCCTGCGTCATCGGCCGCATCTCAGCCGATGTAAAGACCGGGCACCACGTACATACACAGAACCTCAAGACGAAAAGGTGGGCATAGATGGCTACGCGGAAAATTCTTGGTTATAGGCGCGAAAATGGAGCCGTCGGCGTTCGCAATCACGTCATCATTCTTCCAGTGGACGACATCTCGAACGCTGCCTGCGAAGCAGTGGCGAACAACATCAAGGGAACGCTCGCAATCCCTCACGCGTACGGCCGCCTGCAGTTCGGCGAAGACCTTGAACTCCACTTCCGTACCATCATCGGAACAGGTGCGAATGCGAACGTTGCTGCAGTCATCGTCATCGGCATCGAAGCTGGATGGACGAAGAAGATCGTCGACGGCATCGCCAAGACCGGCAAACCTGTCTTCGGTTTCTCCATCGAAGGCAAGGGCGACATTCGCACCATCGCCGATGCCTCCTACAAGGCGAAGGAGTACGTGCAGTGGGCTTCCGAGCTGCAGCGGACCGAGTGCGATCTGCGTGAGCTCTACATCAGCGTGAAGTGCGGCGAGTCCGACACCACCACCGGCCTTTCCAGCTGCCCGACTGTCGGCAACGTCATCGACAAGCACTGCGCAGACGGTGGTACGGCTTCCTTTGGCGAGACGAGCGAACTCACGGGCGCCGAGCACATCGTTGCAGCCAAAGCCGCGAATGAAGAAGTCCGCAAGGAGTTCTTCGCCATGTTCGAGGACTACACCAAGCTTGTCTTCGACCAAAAGACCAACGACCTCTCGGAGTCGCAACCGACCAAGGGCAACATCGCCGGCGGCCTCACCACCATCGAAGAGAAAGCGCTTGGCAACGTCGAGAAACTCGGCAAGAAGACTAAGTTCATCGGCTGCCTTCCGCCCGCCGTCGCACCCACTAAGTCTGGTCTGTGGTTTATGGATACCTCCAGTGCTGCGGCTGAAGCCGTCACGCTCTGGGCCGCGTCCGGCGCGGTGATTCATCTCTTCCCGACCGGTCAGGGCAACGTCATCGGCCATCCGATTGAGCCTGTCATCAAGCTCACCGGCAATCCGAAGACGATGGCCACCATGTCCGAACACATCGACGTCGATGTCTCGAAAATCCTGCAGGGTGAGATGACCATCGACGAAGCAGGCGACGCATTGCTCGACATGATCGTTCGCACCGCCAACGGCCGCCACACCGCGGCAGAAGCGCTTGGTCATCGTGAATTCGCGATGACCAAGCTGTATCGGAGCGCATAACTTGGCTCGGTTCAAGTCACAGGAACTGCGCAGTCTCGTGAGCAGACTCGCCATCGCAGACGGCGTCTCGGCAGACGACGCGGAAGTATTCGCGCGTGTGCTGGTAGACGCCGATCTGCAAGGCGTTTCCACGCACGGCGTCTCGCGTTTGAACATCTATCTCCAACGCATCGAAAAAGGTCTCATCGATCCCAAGGCAACGCTCGGCGTAGATCGTGACGGCGGCAGCGTCCTCGCGCTCGATGCTGGTAACGGTCTCGGGCAAGTCCAGGCGATGAAAGCGCTCGACATGCTCACGCCGCTCGCCAAACAGAACGGTATCGCCGCTGCTACCATCCGCAACTCGCAGCACTTCGGCGCACTCTCCTACTACTGCAATCGCGCCGCGGAGCAGGACATGATCCTCCTCGCCATGACCAACTGCGAGCCAGCCATGTCTCCCGCCGGTGGTTTCCAGCCCTTCTTCGGCACCAACCCCATCGCCGCGTCTTTCCCCACGGGTAAGGGCTACAGCGTGAAGATCGACATGGCGACCTCCATCATCGCGCGAGGCAACATCATCGTCGCGCAGAAGAAAGGCCAGTCCATCCCTGAAGGCTGGGCGCTCGATCCCAACGGCGAACCCACCACCGATGCCTCGCAAGCTCTGCTCGGCACGGTCCTCACCATGGCCGGTCACAAGGGCTACGCGCTTGCGCTGATGATCGAAGTCCTCAGCAGCGTGCTCTCCGGCGCGGCCATCGGTCCCGAGATCGGTTCCATGTACAAGAACATGGACCGCAAGCAGGACGTCGGCCACTTCTTCTGTCTTTTGAACATCGCGGCTTTCCTGGACGTCGCAGACTTCAAGCGCCGCATGGACGAAACCATCGACAGCATTAAGTCCAGCAAACGTCGCCCTGGCGTGGACGAAATCCTTATCCCGGGCGAGCGGTCGTCCCGTAAGGCCGCGGAGAACGAAGCCGCCGGTATCGTGATTCCCGATGTTACCGCGGCAGAACTCAAAGATTTATGTACTCGCTTGAACGTACCGTTTGATTGGGCAGAGGTAGGGAACTAGACATGCCGGACATTCTTATCTCAGAAAATATTCGTGGCGCTGCAGTCGATGCATTGGCTTCCCGCTTTGAGGTCCAGTTTCTTCCTGACCTGTGGAAAGACCCTGAAGAGTTAAAGCAGCTCGTTGCAAACGTTCGCGCGCTCATCGTGCGCAATCAAACCCAGTTGACGGCAGATGTATTCGCCGCCGCGAAGAAGCTTGTCGTTGTAGGCCGCGCGGGCGTAGGGTTGGACAACGTCGATGTCGTCGCCGCCACAAAAGCCCGAGTTGTGATCACCTCCACGCCCGACCAGAATGCGATCAGCGTTGCGGAACTCGCCATCGGCCTCATGCTTTCTCTCGCGCGGTTGATTCCCGCAGCGAGCGCCGATACCAGGCAAGGCAATTGGAACCGGCAAGGTTTCTTCGGCACTGAGATGTATGGAAAGACCTTCGGCATCGTCGGCGCCGGCAAGATCGGCTTCCTTGCCGCACGCCGCGCCCAGGCTTTCGGCATGAAGATTCTTGCGTATGACCCTTACCTCAGTCCCGACAACATCCTGCTTGCCGACCTGAACGCTCAGCTCGTCGATCTCGACTTCCTTCTGGCCCATGCAGACGTCATCTCCTGCCATCTGCCCGCCACGCCCGCAACGAATGGCATCTTCAACGCAGAACGATTTGGAAAGATGAAGCCGACAGCCACGTTCATCAACACGTCGCGCGGAGAAGTGGTCAACGAGTCCGATTTGATCCAGGCGCTGAAGTCCAGGACCATCGCCGGTGCGGCGCTTGATGTTCGCGCAAAAGAACCGCCGCAAGCCGGTGAGTTGGAAAGCCTTCCCAATCTCATCCTCACGCCGCACGTCGCCGCATTTACAAAAGAAGCCCAGACCCGCGTGACCAATACGATCTGTGAAGATGTAGCGCGCGTTCTCAATGGACAACCTGCACAGAATGCAGTCAATAGGATTTGAGACGCGCCGACTGAGATCGATTACATCCAGGATAAAGAAGAGATGCCGAGCCTATGAAGGTTGAAAGTCGCCACCGCGAAAAAGTCTCGCGCAGGAAATTTCTCAAGGCAGGCACGCTTGCCACAGCGGGCATCGCCTCTGGGGCGGTATGGGGCTTGAGCGATCGGCAAGCGTTGGCCTCGGCTCCAAACGGCCCATCCACCTTGCGTTACTCGCTCGATCAGAACTGGCTCTTCGGAGGAAAGCTCGGCGCGAATGCCACAATCAACGAGGCCCCGGATGCAGCCTTCTCACGCATTACGCTGCCTCATTGCGTCGCAAAGCTTTCCTGGCACAAATGGAATCCCGCCGACTGGGAAAGTGTTTGGATGTATCGCCGCCATCTCACGATCCCGAAGGAGCTCGCCGGTCGCCGCATCTTCCTCAAGTTCGATGGGGCGATGGTCAACACCACTCCAACGTTTAACGGCCACGCTCTAACGCGGCACGTCGGCGGCTATCTGCCATTCACCTACGAACTAACCTCGATACAGAAACCCGGCGATAACATCCTCGACGTAACACTCGACTCCAACTTCTTGAACGTCCCACCAGACGGCAATCCCAAGGGAACCGGTTCAGTCGACTACTACACCCCGGGCGGGATCTTCCGTTCCGTGTCGCTCTGTGCAATGCCGCAGGTCTTCGTAAGCGATGTCTTCGCGAAGCCCGTCGATGTACTCATGCCCACGCGCCACGTAGACGTCCTCTGCACGATCGATGCCGCTGCTGCGTCCAGTTCGGTTGAGGTCAAGGTTGACCTCATGGATGGCTCACATCTCGTCTCAACTACCAGCAAAAAACTGACCGTTACCAGCGTGGGAAAGATGGACGTCTCCTTGACGCTCTCGAACCTCGGCAACGTCAAGCTCTGGGATGTGGACAACCCTCATCTCTACACGGTTGTCGCCACGCTGCTGATGGACGAGAAACCACTGCACGACTACAAAACCCGCATCGGGTTCCGCGAAGCAAGCTTCACGGCCGACGGCTTCTTCCTCAATGGTCGCAGGCTTACGCTGTTCGGCCTGAATCGCCACGAGGTCTATCCCTATGTCGGCATGGCGATGCCGCCGCGCGTCATGCGGCGCGATGCCGAGATCGTTCGCCACGATCTGAACTGCAACATGGTGCGATGCTCGCACTATCCGCAGAACGAAGCTTTCCTCGATGCCTGCGATGAACTCGGCCTGATGGTTTGGCAGGAGCCTCCCGGCTGGGGCTACCTCGGTGCGGATAAGACTTTTCAGGACATCGTCCATGACAACGTGAGGGACATGGTTCTGCGCGACCGCAATCACGCGTCGATCATTATCTGGGGCGTGCGCGTCAACGAATCGCGAAACGATCTGGACCTGTATGCCCGCACCGGCGTTATCGCAAAACAGCTCGATGGGTCGCGTCCCACATCCGGCTCCATGACAAACTTTCGCAACTGGCAAACGGAATGGAACTCCGACGTCTTCGCCATGGACGACTATCACACTGCGGAGGATGGAACCCTTGGCGTTTATCCGCCTTTGCCAGGCGTGCCCTACATGCTGGCGGAAACCGTCGGCCAGTTTAGCTATGGCGACAAAGGCTTCCATAATCCTTACTACCGCAATGGCGATCTGATGCTGCAATGCGATCAGGCCATCTTCCACGCGCAGGCCCACGACAGGGCCGCGGCATACCCACGTTTCTGCGGTGTCGTCGCCTGGTGCGCGTTCGAGTACCCAAGCCCTCAGAACTCGCATGAAGGCATCAAGAACCCAGGTGTTTCCGATGTCTTCCGGATTCCAAAGCTTGGCGCGTCGTTCTATCTTGCGCAGGTGAGCCCCAACATACGCCCCGTCATCGCCCCGAACTTTTACTGGGACTTCGGCGCGAAGTCCCCACGCGGACCGGGAAAGAACTCCGCCATCTTTTCCAACTGCGATCGACTTGAAGTTTTTGTTGACGGCAAGCCTCACGCAACGGCTCATCCTGATAAGACGAATTATCCGAACACGAAGTATCCGCCTTTCTTCGTCGACCTCGATCTGGACGGCACGGCCAAGCCGGAGCTCCGCATTGACGGCTACGTAGCCGATAAGCTCGCCGTCTCTCAATCGTTCTCTGCCGATAGCAGGCAAGACAAGTTCGTATTGACGGCCGACGACGCAGAGATCGTCGCTGACGGCTCCGACGCCACTCGCCTCATCTTCAAGGTCGTCGACAAATTCGGCATGTATCGTCTCCTCGCCGGTGGCGACGTTAAGTTCGATATCGCCGGCCCGGGAGTTTTAGTCGGCGATTCATCCTTCTCGCTCACAGACAGCGGTGGTGTGGGTGCCGTCTGGATCAAAGCGGTTCCCAACAGCACCGGAACGATCACGGTGCATGCCACACGCTCTTCGCTCGGAACCCGCACGGTCATGATCAAGGCAAAGCGGGGAACCGAGTCGTTCTTGAGTTGAGTTGCATTCACTCCTGGCGTGCCTTTTGGAACCAGGCTGTACAATTCCCGTGACCACCTTGACGCATAAAGCGGGGAGCGAACGTGCCGGTATTTATTGACTCTCCACAGCAGAACCAGGCTTCACCCCGCCGTCGCAGGCTCCTCATTCTGGGCGCGGTCATTCTTGCTTTGCTTGGCGCAAGCCGCACATTGCTCTCTTATTGGGTTGACCTTCTCTGGTTCAACTCCCTTGGATATGGTCAGGTGTTCTGGAAAACCACTGGTCTGCAGGTGGCCACCTTCGCCATCTTCGCGGCAGTGACGTTTGTTGTTCTTTTCCTTGCGCTGTCGGCTCTCCGCCGCTTGCATCAATCCGTCTTGCCGCGAGACCACAAACTCATGATCGGCGGCCAACCGGTTACTTTTTCCGTTCAACCCGCCCTGCGCATCATCTCGCTGTTGCTTTCTATCATCGTGGCCCTCTTCACCGGAGCCTCCATGGCCACGGACTGGCCCACCCTGGCCCTGTTCTGGTATGCCCCACACTCCTCCGGTTCTATCGTCGACCCCATCTTTGCCCGGCCCTTGAACTTCTTTCTCTTCTCCTTGCCTGCGTGGCAGCTTCTTATCGGCTGGCTGCTCACGCTGTCGATCATTACGTGCGTTGCCGCTGTCGTGTTCTTACTGATCACCAGCGGAGCCCGCGCGCTCGACAAGACCCGCAACGTCTCCGCTCCATCACCCTGGCGCGGGCTTTCTATAACGGCGGCGTTCCTTCTGCTGGTCCTCGCGCTCAACGTCTATGTCGACCGCTTCCAGACCCTGCTCGAACACCACACCATCTTCGACGGCATCGCCTACACGGACGCCCACATCACCATCCACGGTCTGCTGATCGTCTGCGTCGCGCTAATCCTCGGAGCGGCGATCGCTGCCGTCAACGCCGTGCGCCACGCCCGTGGAAGCTGGATCGTCGGTGCAATCGCGCCCGCCGCAGTTGCCTATGTCTTGCTCACGATCGTGGGCTGGTATGTAGCCAGCTTCATCGTCAAGCCCAACGAGCTCGTCCGCGAAGAGCCCTACATCATGCACAACATCGAGATGACGCGGCAAGCCTACGGTCTCGACAAGTTCTTGCAGCGTGAGTTTCCCGCCGAAACCACCGTCGACGCCACCGATCCCGCAGATAACCAGCCAACCCTCCAGAACATCCGCCTCTGGGACTGGCACGCCTTGCAGGACACGCTACGCCAGGTGCAGGAGATCCGCACCTACTACGATTTCCCTGACATCGACATCGATCGCTATGTCATTAACGGCAACATGCGCGAGGTCATGCTCGCAACCCGCGAGTTGAACGTCGATAAGCTCCCCGATAGCAGCCGCAACTGGATCAACGAGAAGCTCATCTACACCCACGGCTACGGCATCACCATGAACCCCGTCAACGGCTTCACGGCGGAAGGGCTGCCTACGCTGATGCTCAGCAACATGCCGGTCCAAAGCACCGTGCCAGGCCTTGCCGTCAAGCGGCCGGAGATTTACTTCGGCGAGCTCACCGACACCGACGTCTACGTAAAAACCCAGCAGCAGGAGTTCGACTACCCGCAGGGCCAGACCAACAACCTCACCTCCTACCAGGGTACCGGCGGCATCGTCCTCGGTAGTTTCCTGCGCCGCGTCCTTCTCTCTATCGACCGCAACGATCTCGGCAAGCTGCCCTTCAGCGACGACGTCAATTCGCAGAGCCGGCTGCTGATGCGCCGCAACGTCCGTGCACGCGTAGCCGCCATCGCGCCGTTCCTTACCTTCGAGCAGGACCCCTACATCGTTGTCGGCGACGACGGCCGCCTCTCATGGATGATGGATGCCTTCACCACCTCCGACAACTATCCGGACTCCACCCACTACAATCTCGGCAACAACTCCGTCAACTACATGCGCAACAGCGTGAAGGTAGTCATCGATGCCTACAACGGCACCACAACCTTCTACACCTTCGACGACCAGGATCCCATCCTCGCCGCCTACCGCCGCATCTTCCCAGCGCTCTTCAAAGAGTCTTCAGCGATGCCCGCGGATCTGCGCAGGCACGTGCGCTATCCCGAAGGCCTCTTCAAGCTCCAGTCCGAAGTCTACGGCCTGTACCACATGACAAACCCGGAGGTCTTCTTCAACCGGGAAGACCTCTGGACCGTCGCCACCGAAACCGGTCTCGACAGTGAAGGGAACCAGGCCGTGCAGGCCATGCAGCCGAACTTCGTGCTTATGAAACTTCCCGGCGAAACGGGTGTGGAGTTCGTCGAAATCCTTCCGTTCACCCCTGCCAACCGCAACAACCTCATCGGCTGGATCGCCGCACGCTCGGACGGCGCCAACTATGGCAGCTCCATCGTCTACGACTTCCCAAAGACGAGACTGGTCGATGGCCCACAACAGATCGAAGCCCGCATCGACCAGAACGCGCAACTCTCCGGCCAGCTCACCTTGTGGAACCAGCAGGGCTCCCACGTCCGCCGCGGCAGCCTTCTGGTCATCCCATCAGGGCGCGCTCTCCTCTACGCCGAACCCATCTACCTGCAAGCCCAGCAAAGCCCCATGCCTGAGCTGCGACTCGTCGTGCTCGCGCTGCAGGATCGCCTCGCCTACGGCCCAACCTTCCAGGCCGCGCTGCAGTCCCTGTTCGGCGGCCAAACCTCTTCACTCACCTCCACGGACTCTCAACAGACACAGCCGACAACAGTAACTACCACTGGCACAGCGCAACCAGCCGCCGACCTCAACTCCTTGATCACGGAAGCCGGCAAAGACTTCGCCGACTATCAGCGCCTCACCGCAGCCGGAAAGCTCGGCGAAGCAGGCCAGAAGCTCGACGAACTCAAACACGTCATCGATCAGCTGAACGCCCACGCAAAGTAAATCTGTTTTCCGATTCCGGAACGACTGAGGCGGGTCCTTGGAAGATGCGTCTATGGCAAAGTTATCGTTTGCGATAACGACGCGCAAACATATACTCGAAGTTAAGCAAAAAGTAAGTAAACCTCATTCGTGGCCTATCTTTGCGTCCTGAAGCGAGTTGTTTTACTTGAGAGAAACGCTTGAATCCACTGCAGCATCGATAGTTACGTCATTTGGAGATTGTCAACATCTTCTCGATGAGTTTGTCCTCCGCCCAGCACCGGAAAACGGTCTTCTGGTTTCCTTGCCTATGGGTGCTAGCCTTTTTGCCGTCTGTTAGCGTTTATACAACCATGGATGCAATACTGAATTGCACGACTCTCTCAAACCCATGAGCCACCTAATTCCAGACCTCACCGGACAAAAACCCCTTATCTCTCTCGTTGTGCCCGTATATAACGAGGAAGACAACATCTCTCTTTTTTATACGGCGGTCATCGCGGTGATCGAGCCTCTGGCATCGCTGTATGACTTCGAGTTTGTCTTTACGGATAACCACTCCGCGGACCGAACTCCAGACCTGCTCAAGGATCTCGCAAAGCAAGATAAGCGGGTGCGCGCGTTTCGTTTTTCTCGCAACTTTGGATATCAGAGATCAATCCTCACTGCGTATCTCCGCTGCAATGGCGATGCGGCAATCCAACTGGATTGCGATCTCCAGGATCCTCCCGAACTTATCCCCGTATTCATCGAAAAGTGGCTGCAGGGTTCGGACGTCGTCTATGGTATCCGCACATCGCGACTGGAATCATCCCGCTGGACCGTGGCCCGCAAGATTTTTTATTGGCTCGTCGATTTTCTCTCTGAGGATCCCATTCCGCGTGACGCGGGCGACTTCCGCCTCATCAGCCGCAGGGTTATTGAGGAACTGCGCCGCGTCGGAGATCCGAAACCCTATCTGCGCGGGACAATCGCTACACTGGGATTCACACAGACCGGCATCAGCTATTCGCGGCGGGCTCGAGTAGTGGGAGCCTCAAAGTTTTCCTTCTACGACAACATCATGCTCGCGCTTGATGGCATCATCAACCAGTCCGTTGTGCCACTGCGCATGGCAACGTACGTCGGAGCCGGCGTGGCCCTGCTCACAGTGCTCGCCAGTGTGGGATACATCGTCGCTTACTATTCTGTTGGATTCCGCGCCCCGGCGGGTTTTACGACCCTTACGGTATTAATTCTCGGATCTCTAGGCATCAACGCTCTGATGCTTGGCGTCATAGGGGAATACCTGGGGCGGATGTACTTGCAGATGAAAAACAAATCATTATCCATTGTCGAGCGAGAATTGCATGAAGAGTAACTCTCCCGCCGCTACAGCCAGTTTTACTGCTCTGCCGCGGCCTCTCAAAATCTTTCTGGGCATGGATTTGGGACTTTTGGCTATTGCGGTAGCTTGTGAAGTGTTCTGCCGGTTTGTGCTGAAGTTAGCGTACCCCTATCGCTTCCCATTACTCAACGAGCATTTCTTGGATCTTCTCAACGAGTATCCGCGTTTTCAGCACTTTCGAACCTTGCTGTTCTTCACGGACGCAACAGATCCACTTTGCATGTATCCGGCGCCCGTACTGGTCATCTATCGCTTCTTCTTTTTGTTTGTTCCACACCAGCTAATCGTGTTCCTGTCGTTTATCGCTCTATCGTTTCTTGTGGCAACCGTGCTTTTGGGCCGTGCGCTTATCCACAGCGGTTTAGGCGTCATGACAACATGGCTGTTCCTCGGCATCATGCTTTTGACCTCCTACCCGCTCTGGTTCGAAATCAGGCAGAGCAACATGGAGATAACCAGCTGGGTTTTTGTATCCCTCGGGGTCTTGTTTTACTTGCGATCGAAAGACTATTCTGCAGCTACCTGTTTTGGCATCGCCGGCGCTCTTAAAATTTTTCCGTTTCTTTATCTCGGTCTCCTGCTCAGCCACCGCAAATATCGGCAGATCGTTGCCGGTGCTCTGGCAGCCATCGCCGTGAGCCTGCCAAGTCTTTGGCTGGTTTATCCGAACATCGTCGAATCCTGGAAACTTACAAACGAGCAGATCGCCAAATTTCGATACCGGGTGATGCTGGTCAGATCCAATCCACAAAATTCATTCGACCATTCGATTTTTGGTCTTTTCAAAGCTTTATTCCACCCACTGCCTCCCAAGCCCGTCATGGATCATCTCCTGACCTTATATCTGGCAACTGCGGTGGTGTTTGTCCTGGTGATCTATTTCCTCCGGATTCGCCTGTTGCCGGTGGCCAACCAGATATTGTGCTTTTGTGTTCTGTCGATCCTTCTTCCGCCGACTTCTTTCGACTACACCCTCATGCATCTCTACGCACCCTGGGCGATCCTGGCGCTGATTACAGTGCAGGCTGCGAGGCAAGGCACATATCCCAAGGGGCTCTTGGCTGCTTTCACCTGCTTTGCCATTCTTTTTGCTCCTGAAACGGAGGTCATCTTCCACCACTGGTCCTACGGCGGTCAGATCAAGGCAGTGACCCTCATCGTTCTTTTCGTCATCGCGCTGCGCTTTCCCTTTGCCGCAGGGGATCTCGAAGCGGAGGGCCATGACGAGGCTTTCCGGCTTTCCGAAGCCGCCTCATGACAAGCTCTCGCCATCAGCCTGCAGAAAGAGATCCAGCAGCCAACTCATGACCCAATTATCATCGGCAAAATCCGCGCCTCTCCTGAGAGGTATTCAATTCACAGAGTCCAAACTGGCCGGCTGTTTCTGGGTGCAGTTTCCTGTGGCGCACGACCACCGAGGACATTTCGTAAAAACAATTCAGCGCTCCGTGTTTGAGGCCCGTGGGCTCGAAGGAGATTTTCGCGAGTGCTTTTACAGCACATCCCTTGCAAACGTGCTGCGGGGCATGCACTTTCAAACGCCTCCCAGCGATCACGCCAAGCTCGTCTATTGCACCGCGGGTGCGATCTTCGATGTCGCGTTGGATATACGTGTCGGTTCGCCCACCTATGGGAAGCACGAGGTCTATGAACTATCCAGCAATGCGTCGAACGCCGTCTATTTGCCGCGAGGTATTGCCCATGGTTTTTACGTACGGGAAGCGCCAGCTGTGATGGTCTATCACGTCTCTAGCGAGCACGACCCTTTGCACGATAAGGGGATTAGATGGGATTCGTTCGGCGCAGCGTGGCCAACGGACAATCCGGTTGTCTCAACGCGCGACATGGGTTTCCCCGGTTTACAGGAGTTCGAAAGTCCGTTCGTATACCGAACCACCGAAGACCAGCAAGCGGACAAAAGCTAGTTCAAGTGAGATCGTTCGTGAGCGTGACCGGCCGCGGAAAATGTCAAGTTTGCTGGACACCATACAGCGCGAAAATCACCACGAATTCACCATAAACATCCATAGAAACGACCATGGATTTCACTACAAAAAGGCAAAACGGGGAGAACTGTCTGTGGTCCACGTAGAACATCTTCCGCGGCGCGCTCACCTATACTGGAATCGCGCCGCGAACAGTGCGCTTGCTCTTGGCATTGTCCCCGTCGTCCAGTGGCCCAGGACGCTGCCTTCTCAAGGTAGAAACATAGGTTCGAATCCTGTCGGGGACGCCATGATTCCACTGCGCGGACCGATTTCTTTGGAAGAGGTATCACCAGATGATTGACCCCAAGGCGGTGCTCACGCACCTTGACGAACTACGAGCCCTTACCGCGGATGACGACGGCGCCCAGCGCCTCGCCTGGTCCCCCGTCTGGCTCAAAGCCCGCGCCTGGTTTGAAGAAAAACTCACCACCCTCTCCACCACCATCGCGCCTAATCTCGAGCACCACTACGATGCTGCCGGCAATCACTGGGTCACGTTGCCCGGCGCTTCCGAGAAGGCTCTGGTCCTCGGCAGTCACCTTGATTCAGTGCCCAATGGCGGCTGGCTCGATGGCTGCCTCGGTGTTCTAGCCGGCCTTGAAGTTCTCACCAGCATCGCAAAGCAGTATAAGGGCGAGCCGCCCGTCACGATCAAGCTCGTCGACTGGGCCGACGAAGAAGGAGCGCGCTTCGGCCGAAGCCTTTTTGGCTCGTCCGCCTTCGCCGGAACGCACAGCATAGAAGCCGATCGCGTTCGTACGGATCGCGACGGTCTCACGCTGGAAGCGGCCTTAGCGCACTGCGGTTACACCGTCGAGAGCATCGGCGAAGCGGCCATTGAGCAGAAGAATCTTTCGGCATACCTGGAACTGCATATAGAGCAGGGTCCGATCCTCGAAAAGCTCGGCAAGCCGCTCGGCGTCGTGCAGGGAACCAAGGGCGTTGAGCGCTGGGCCATCACCTTCCGTGGTCAGGAAGCTCACTCCGGCTCGACGCCGATGGAAGTCCGCCGCGACGCGCTCGCTGCTTGCGCCAAACTCGCGCTGGAGATCCGCCCTATCGCCCGCAAGCATCCACAGTCGGTCGCGACCATGGGCAGCGTGAAGACATTCCCAGGCATCGTGACAGCCGTCGTCGGCCGCTGCGAAGCCACGCTCGACATGCGTGACCTCGACACCAAAGTCCTCGCCCAAATGCTAGCCGACGCGCAAGCAGCGAGCGAGAAATTCGCCGCAGAAGAAGGCTGTACCGTCGAGTGGTCGAAGATCTGGTCCATCGAACCTATCCCCTTCAACGCTGATCTGATCCGCCTTTGCGATCAGGCGATTATGGAAACCGTGGGTGTTTCAGAGCACCTGCCCTCCGGTCCGCTGCACGACGCCGCCGAAGTCGCCCGCGTCGGCATACCTACCGTCATGATGTTCGTCCAATCCTTGAACGGCTTGAGCCACAACAAGGCCGAAGACACCATCCGCGAACACATCGAGCAGGCGGTCTCCGCACTCAATGCCCTCGCTGGGAAAACGATCACCTGGATACTCCATCAATAAGCAGGACAAAGACGTGAACCCGGGGCCGAATTTTCGGCCCCGGGTTTGCTTAACGCGATTTTGACGTACCCGGGACGTTACCCGCCTCGCCTTTGCGCCAGAAATGGTGCATAATCGTCTCTTCTATAAAGCAAAAGCAGTCTCAAACTCGATCAGGCATTCAAAGCTTCAATTGGCCTGTGGGCTTCGCATTTTCATTTTCACTGTCGCCCACGTCCAACAAAAGAAGGAGATTCACCCGCAAGATGAGCGAACCAACCAGCTTCTACGCGCAGTCTCCCACCCCGGGCGACGTTTCCGCGCGCTTCCCGGACCTCCATCCGGCCTTTGAACAGACCGCGGCCATCGCCGAAGCCCATCGCTGTCTTTACTGCTTCGACGCTCCGTGCATGACCGCCTGTCCTACGCACATCGATGTGCCAAAGTTCATCAAGAAGATCGCCACCGGCAACCTTGAAGGCTCTGCGAAGACCATCCTCGACGCCAACATCCTCGGCGCAAGCTGCTCCCGCGCTTGTCCTGTAGACGTCCTCTGCGAAGGCGCCTGCGTGATGCACCGCTACAACAAGCAGCCCATTGAAATCGGCCGCCTGCAGCGCTTCGCGATGGACGCGCTTCACGAGTCCGGCGCTCCGCTTCCATTCACCCCCGGCGCCGACACCGGCAAGCGCGTCGCTCTCATCGGCGGTGGCCCTGCTTCGCTCGCCTGCGCTGCCGAGCTACGCCGCCGCGGCATCACCGCCGACATCTACGACGCGCGCCCACTCCCCGGCGGCCTGAACACCTACGGTATTGCGGAATACAAGCTGCCGCTCGCCGAAAGCCTACGCGAAATCGACCTGCTCTCGCAGCTCGGCGTCACGTTCCATTTCAACACGCTGGTGGACGCCGCGAAGCTCGCCGAGCTCGAAGCCAGCTACGATGCGGTCTTCCTCGGCATGGGCCTCGGTGCCATCCACAAGCTCGGTCTCACTGGCGAAGACATGCCCGGCGTCACCAACGCGCTCGACTACATCGCTGGCTACAAGAGCGGCGAGATCGCCACGGCACCACCAAAGGTCGCGGTCATCGGCGCAGGAAACACCGCCATCGACGCCGCCAATGCTGCCGTACGTCTCGGTGCAACGGAAGTCACCATGGTCTACCGCCGCGGCCCCGAGCAGATGTCGGCCTTCAGCTTCGAGTACGAACACGCCAAGCAGGAAGGCGTGAAGTTCCTCTGGCACGTCGTCACCGCCGGCCTCGAAGGCAGCGACAAACTAGAAGCACTTAAGCTTGCAAAGCTCGAAACCACCGCCGACGGCTCGCTCGTTCCGCAGCAGGGAAGCGAGTTCACCCTGCCCGTCGATCTCATCGTGCTCGCCATCGGCCAGGCCACGCACACCGAGTTCCTCTCGGGCGACAAGGTCAAGCTCGAACGCGGCCGCATCCTCATTGATCGCGCCACCGGACAAACCTCAAACCCCAAGTACTTCGCTGGCGGCGACTGCACCAACGGCGGCCGTGAAGTCGTAGACGCCGTCGCAGACGGCAAACGCGCAGGCATCGGAATAGCCGCTGCACTGGAGGCCAACTAATGCCTACTCTCGAAACCACGTTCGCCGGCATCAAGTGCCTCAACCCCTTCTGGCTGGCCTCCGCGCCCCCCACTAACTGCGGCGAGCAGATCATGCGTGCCTTCGACGCCGGCTGGGGCGGAGCCGTATGGAAGACCATCGGCGCTCCCGTCACCAACGTCAGCTCGCGCTACAGCTCCATCGATTGGGCCGGTCAGAAGATGATGGGCTTCAACAACATCGAACTCATCTCCGACCGCCCCACACAAACCAACCTCGACGAGATCGCCGAAGTAAAGCGCCGCTACCCGAAGAACGTTGTCATTGCATCCCTCATGGTTGAATCCAACCGCGAGTCCTGGCACGACATCGTGAAGCGTGCAGAAGACGCCGGCTCCGACGGCCTCGAACTCAACTTCGGCTGCCCGCACGGCATGTCCGAGCGCGGCATGGGTTCCGCCGTAGGCCAGGTCCCTGAGTACTGCCAGCAGATCACCGAATGGGTGAAAGAAGTCGCCCGCACGCCGGTCATCGTCAAGCTCACACCGAACATCTCAGACATCCGCATCCCCGCCCGCGCCGCCAAGCGCGCGAAGGCTGACGCGGTCTCCGCCATCAACACCATCAACTCCATCACGGGCATCAACCTCGACACCCTCGAGCCCAACCCAATGGTCGATGGCAAAAGCTCCCACGGCGGCTACTGCGGCCCCGCGGTCAAGCCCATCGCACTCAACATGGTCCAGCAGGTCAACTCCGACTACGTCGATGGCGATCCCGTCCCCATGTCCGGCATCGGCGGCATCGGCACCTGGCAGGACGCAGCCGAGTTCATCCTCCTCGGTGCCGGCACCGTGCAGGTCTGCACTGCGGCCATGCACTACGGTTACCGCATCGTCGAAGACATGGGTGACGGCCTGCTCTCATGGATGCGCAAGAAGGGCTACGAAACCATCAACGACTTCCGCGGCCTCTCGCTCCCCAACGTCCGCGAGTGGAAGAACCTTAACCTCAACTACCGCGTCGTGGCGGAGATCCACGCCGACAAGTGCATTGGCTGCCAACTCTGCTACACAGCCTGCTGGGACGGTGCACACCAGTGCATCCACATGGACCGCACCGAAGGCAACGTCATCACCTTCGCCGGCACCGACCCACGCTACGCCATGCACCAAGCCAACCCGCACGGCATGCCAACACCGGACCAACGCTTCGCGAAATCGAAGAGCACCATCTCCACCACCCCAATCCCCAAGCTCGATCTCGACGGCCTGGGCGAACTCGGTCCCTACGCCACACCGCTCAACCGCATCCCCCGCGTCGACGAAGACGAGTGCGTCGGCTGCAACCTCTGCTCGCTCGTCTGCCCCGTTCCGGACTGCATCACCATGGAACGCCGCGACGACCCGAGCATCACCCCCAACACCTGGGCCGAACGCGTAGCCGCAGGCGCAACACCAAGCGGCGTGCCGCACGAAAACCACGGTAACCCGAACCATCAGTAAGATCGCGTTGAAGGAGCATAGCTTTACCTGTCGAGGTGCAATTCCTTATGGATCGCGGTAACAGGAACTCTCTTCTATCGAAAGTCATTGCGTTACTTATCGCAATTGGATTTTCCTGTTTGTGCGGATGGGGATACTTGCACTTTAGTCTTACCTTTACATTGCTCGGCTTTCCCGGTGGATTGGTATACCTGATGATTAGTCAGACGGGTCCCGAGGACGGCGCCGCGAAAATTATCTTAGAACTCTTGTATCTGATTTTTAACACCGCTTTCTATTTCTTTGTTGTTCGTTTCATTCAAAAACGTATCGCGCATAGAGCCGCCGTATAGAACACGAGATATACCATGGGAACCCTGATCAAAAACGGCACCGTCGTCAGCTCCACTTACAGCCAAAAGCTCGATGTCCTCATCGAAGGCGAGCGCATCATCAAAGTCGCGCCCAGCATCGACCCCACTGGCCACACCCTCGTCGACGCCACCAACCTCCTCGTCATGCCCGGCGGCATCGACGTCCACACGCACTTAGACATGCCCTTCGGCGGTACCACCTCCGCCGACGACTACACCACCGGCACGCAGGCCGCAGCCGTCGGTGGCACTACCACCGTCATCGACTTCGCTCTCCAGTCCCAGGGCCACACCATGGCCGAAGCCCTCACCACCTGGCTCGCCAAGTCCAACAACAAAGCCTGCATCGACTTCTCGCTCCACATGGCCGTCACCGATCTCGACCCCAACAAGACCGGCTCGACCGCCGCCGGCCTCGCCGAGCTCGAAGATATGGTCGCTTTCGGCATCACCTCCTTCAAGCTCTTCATGGCCTATCCAGGCGTCCTCATGATCGACGACGGCCTCATGTTCCAGGTCATGCAGAAAGCCGCCTCGCTCAACGCGCTCTGTTGCATCCACGCCGAGAACGGCAGCGCCATCGACATCGTCGTCGCCCAGACCATAGCCGCCGGCCATACCGAACCCCACTACCACGCACTTTCGCGCAGCCCCAAAGCCGAAGCCGAAGCCACCCACCGCAGCATCGCCCTCGCCGACATGGCAGGCTGCTCCGTCTACATCGTGCATCTCTCCAACGAAGACTCCCTCGCCGCGCTCAAGTTCATGCAAGCCCGCGGCGCCAAAGCTCTCGCCGAAACCTGCACGCAATACCTCGTCCTCTCCATCGAAGAGCAGATGCCCGGCAAGAGCTGGGACGAAGCCAAGTTCGTCTTCACCCCTCCACTCCGCGAAAAGTGGAATCAGGACCCTCTCTGGGCCGCACTAGCCGATGGCTCACTCTCTGTCGTCTCCACCGACCACTGCCCGTTCCGCATGGATCAGAAGGCGCTCGGCAAAGGCGACTTCCGCAAGATCCCTAACGGCGGCCCCGGCATCGAAAACCGCCTCCAGATCCTCTGGCACTTCGGCGTCAATCAGGGCCGCATCACCCCCGAGAAGTTCGTGGACCTCGCGTCAACTGCACCCGCCCGCATCTTCGGCATGGCTAACCAAAAGGGAAGCATCAAGGAAGGCCTTGACGCCGACATCCTCCTCTGGGACCCCAACGTCGACTACACCATCTCCGCCGCAACCCAGTGCATGGCCACCGACTACTCCATGTTTGAAGGCTGGAAGGTCAAGGGAAACGCCGCCAAGGTCTTCTCCCGCGGCGAGCTCGTCGTGGATAACACTACGCAGCCCGGCAAGTTCCTCGGCGCTACCGGCCGCGGCAAGTTTCTGAAACGCGAAGCTAATGCAGGAGGTCTCACCTGAACCCGCCCTCACGAAACATCGCACTCGATAGCGACATGGAGTACGGCCACGAGTACGCGCCCGACGCGCGCCTCTACAACGACGACCTCGCGCCCACGCAGCCTTCGCAGCGCACATGGTCCACCTATAACTACCTCGCGCTCTGGTTCTCCATGTCCATGGAGGTCACCACCTACATGCTTGCCGCGTCGCTCATCGCCGGCGGCATGAACTGGAAGCAGGCCGTTGGCACCATCCTGCTTGGCAACCTCATCGTGCTCATCCCGATGCTGCTCAACGCCCACGCCGGCACCAAGTATGGCATCCCGTTCCCGGTCTTCGTCCGCGCATCGTTCGGCCCGCTCGGCGCGAACATTCCCGCCATCCTGCGCGCCATCGTCGCCTGTGGATGGTTCGGCATTCAATCCTGGATCGGCGGCACGGCCATCGCGCAGATGATCAATGTGCTCTCACCGCGCACCATTGATATGCCCTGGGTACCAGGCGTCTGCTTCATCCTCTTCTGGTCGCTCAACATGTACGTCGTCTGGCGTGGCGTAGAGTCTATCCGTTTCCTCCAGAGCTACTCCGCGCCCTTCATGGTTATCATGTCGCTCACGCTGCTGATCTTCATGTACCACAAGGCCGGCGGTCTCGGCCCCATGCTCGCCGCGCCCAGCAGCTTCACAAGCAACCGCGCTTTCCTCCGCGTCTTCTTCCCGGCACTCACCGCGATGGTCGGCTACTGGGCTACACTTTCGCTCAACATCCCCGACTTCACCCGCTACGCTAAAAATCAGGACGCGCAAATCGTCGGCCAGGCCATCGGCCTTCCCGTCGCGATGGTGCTTTACTCGTTCCTCGGTATCGCCGTTACGTCTGCGTCTACCGTCGTCTTCGGCCATCCCATCTGGAGTCCCGTGGAACTCCTCGGCAGGTTCCACCAGCCACTGGTTGCCTTCCTCGGCCTCATCGCGCTGCTGGTCGCGACGCTTAACGTCAACATCGGTGCCAACGTCGTTGGCCCCTCGAACGACTTCTCCAACCTCGCGCCGAGGTTCATCAGCTTCCGCACCGGCGGCCTCATCACAGGCTCGCTCGGCCTGCTCATCATGCCGTGGCGTTTGGTCTCGAGCTCGCACAATTATCTTGGCTGGCTGGTCGATTATTCCGGCCTGCTCGGTCCTGTAGCCGGCATCATGGTTGCCGACTACTTCCTCGTCCGCCATACCAAGCTCGACACGTACTCGCTCTATCGCCGCGGCGGTATCTATGAGTACCGCAACGGCTTCAACCTCGTTGCGATCTTTGCACTCCTGGTCGGCGTCGGTGCCGCGCTCGTCGGCAAGTTCGTCCCGCGCTTCCAGGACCTCTTCACCATGGCCTGGTTCGTCGGCTTCTTCCTCTCGGGCGCCATCTACTATCTGCTCATGCTCGGCCACGTCCGCCGTCAACAAACCGAAGTAAACTTAATTCCAGCAGCACCGCAAGAGGCATAACTATGAGTCCCACAGAAACACTCCCTGAACTGATGCACGGCATGACTGCCGAAGAGATCACCGCGCTTACCAAGCAGCACAACTACGGCACCTGGCGCTACCAGAAGGCATGGAACCCCATGCTCATCACCGACGCCAAGGACTGTCACATCTTCGATGGCAACGGCAAGAAGTATCTCGACTTCTCCTCGCAGCTCATGTGCGTCAACCTCGGCCATAAGAACCAGGCCGTCATCGACGCCATCAAGCAACAGGCCGAAGAGCTCCCCTACGCCATGCCCGGCTACGCCACGGCCACACGCGCCGAGCTCTCCAAGCTCCTGCTCGAAGTCCTCCCCGAAGGACTCAGCAAGTTCTTCTTCACGACCTCCGGCACCGAAGCCAACGAAGCCGCCTTCAAGATCGCTCGCATGTACACAGGCAAGTCGAAAATCATCGCGCGCTACCGCAGCTATCACGGATCGACCACCGGAAGCATCGCTGCTACAGGCGATCCGCGTCGCTGGGCCATGGAGCCCGGAGGCAAAGGCCCTGGCATCGTCTTCGCGCCTGAGACCAACTGCTACCGCTGCCCCATCAAGCACACCTATCCGCAGTGCGGCATCGCCTGTGCCGACTACATCGAGCACATGATCCGCAACGAGTCCGACGTCGCCGCCGTCATCATGGAGCCCATCGTCGGCACCAACGGCATCCTAGTCCCACCCGACGAGTACTTCCCGAAGATCCGCAAGATCTGTGACGAGTACGGCGTCCTGCTCATTGCCGACGAAGTCATGACCGGCTGGGGCCGCACAGGCAAATGGTTCGCCATGGACAATTGGGGCGTCAAGCCCGACATCCTCGTCACGGCCAAGGGAATTACCTCGGCCTACGTTCCGCTCGGCCTCTGCGCTACCACACAGAAGATCGCTGACTTCTTCATCGATCACTACTTCGCCCACGGCCACACCTACGAAGCCCACCCGATGACGCTCGCTCCGGCCGTCGCCACCATCCACGAGATGCAGCGCCTCAACCTCGTAGACCGCGCCGCCGAACTAGCGCCCTACGTAGAAGCCAAGCTGAACGAACTCAAAGCCAAGCACCCAAGCATCGGCGACGTCCGCGGCAAAGGCCTCTTCTGGGCCGTCGATCTCGTCAAGAACCGCGAGACGAAAGAACCCTTCAACACCTACGCGCAGAAGGTCGATGGCAAGACACCGCTACTCGTCGACCAGATCGCCGCAAAAATGTTCGCCGACGGCGTCAGCATCCAGGCCTGGGTCTCGCACTTCGTCATCGCGCCGCCGCTCATCGTCACGAAGGAAGAGCTGGACTTCGGCATCTCCATCCTCGACAAGCACCTCAGCATCGCCGACGAGCAGTGCGTCACGTCCTCCTCACAAGACCTGACCAGCATCACCTCCGACAGCTAAACCGCACTCAAAGGAAAACCCAAAGCGCCAAACCTCGCAAGAACTTTGCGAAATTTGGCGCTTTCCTTTGCGAACTTTGCGTCAAGGCTGTTGCCGTTGTTGTCTTCGGATTAGCAGCGGGCTTCAGCCCGCTAAATACTGCGTAACGTGAGCAGTGGCTTTAGCCCTGGCTTCCAGCCCCGGCCACAAAACCTCTGCTGCTACAGCCACCAGCGCAATCCAATACAGATCCGCTCCCAGCAAATGCAGCACCTGCATCCACGTAGGCACCAGCAACAACACATCCGCCACACCCAACGCTAACTGCAGCACCATCAGTGCCCCAAGCCACGTCACTGCGGTCCCGCGAGCACGAATGCACAACCAGCCCACACAAGCCACGCCCACCAAAGCCGCCGCCGGATGCACCCACCGCATCCTCACCAGCAACGGCGCCGTCTTCGAAAAGTCCTCCATCAACCCAGTCCGCAAGCTCGGTGCAGGGAACAGCGTGTCCGCCAACGCCGCCACGGACCCCGTTGCCCCCACCACCAGCGTAGCCACCACGGACATCCACGCCACACTTCGGTCAAGTGCCACATTCTCGCCAGTCCGGTATACCGAGTTCCTGTGTGCGACGTCCCTGTATGCCGCGTCCCGGGACGCCACATCCTGATATGCCGTATCGTGGTGTGCCACGTCCCGGTAGGCCGGGGCTTCAGCCCCGGCATTCAAGCCCTGCAAGAATCCGGGCTTTAGCCCCGGGGGTATGCCTCTCGTTTCCACCCCCTCACGTTCCCGCGCCCACCACCACGTCAACGCCAGCGCCGCGACAAGCAACATCGTGTTCGTAAAGTGAATACACTGCACGAACACCCGCATGTCCGAAGCGTTTTTCTCCACATAAGCACCCTTCACCAGCACTGCCCCGAGCAGCGCCTCGGTCACGAGCAACACTCCAACCCACTTCGCCGCCAGCCGCACCCGCGTCCCACGCTCGCGCGCAACGAACGCCCAAACAATCAGCAAGATCACCAGCGTAGAAAGAATCCCCGTCAACGACCGGTGCGCAAACTCAATCATCGTGGCAATGCGCGGATGATGCGGAATCACCTCACCATTGCAAAGCGGCCAGTGGTTCCCACACCCAGCACCTGAGCCTGTAGCGCGAACCACCGCACCTTCAAGAATCACCACCACCATGAACGCCAGCACGCACGCCGCGTAGCCCGAAAGCCATCGTCCTGACCTTAACGCACGCACCAGTTCACTCATGCTTCGATGATACGGCGCATCGCAGCTTCAACGATGTGATCTACGCCACAGCGTTCAATTACCGGCCAGCTCTTTCGCCCGCTCCGCCGCGCGCTTCACAGCCTTCAGCAGCGTAATCCGCAGCCCGCCCGCTTCAAGCTCCAGAATCCCATCCACCGTGCATCCGCCCGGAGTCGTCACTTCATCCTTCAGCAGTGCCGGATGAGATCCGGTCTCCAGCACCATCTTCGCCGAGCCATACGTCGTCTGCGCCGCCAGCAGCGTAGCAATATCCCGCGGCAGCCCAACGTTCACGCCAGCCTCTGCCAACGCTTCAATGATGATGTACAGGAACGCCGGCCCCGACCCCGAAAGCCCGGTCACCGCATCCATGTGCTTCTCATCCACAACAACCGTCCGGCCCACGGTCGCAAAAATCTTCTGCGCAATCTCCAACTGCTCTTCGCTCACGAACCGCCCGCGACAAAGCGCCGTAACGCCAGCACCCACGGCCGAAGGCGTATTCGGCATCGCGCGAATCACCGCAGCGGTCCCGCCCGCAGCATCCTCAATCGCCCGAGTCTTCACAGAAGCAGCAAACGAAATCAGCAGCACATCCGGCTCCAGCACCGGCTTGATCTCCGCCGTCACCGCGGCTATCTGGTACGGCTTTACGCCCAGCAACACCACGTTCGCCCCACGCGCGGCGTCAATATTGCTTGTTCCCACCGTAACGCCAAGCTGCTCGGAGATGTCCTTCGCCCGCTCTTCATGCGCCACCGTCGCCGCAATCTGCTCCGGCTCCAGCAAACCTGCCTGCAGAAACCCCTGCAGCAGAATCCCACCCATCTTCCCGGTGCCCAACAACGCCACGCGCAGGTCCGCACTCACTCCGGTCTTCAATCGTTCGCTCTTACTGGTCAAAGGCATGCAGCAAGGCTATCAAACCCTGAACGCAGCCGTATCAACTTACGAGCGTTCTAGCCTGCGCGGCGCAAAAAACCATTCACCGCAGCAGCATCCAGCATGCGATACAGCGTCGACCGGCTGATGCCCAATATCTCCGCCGCCCGCAGCTTGTTGCCCTCGCACGCCAGCAGCACCGCCCGAATATGTTCCTGCACCATCTCCTCCAGTCGTGCCATCCGCACCGGCTTCGTTGTGCCGGCCATCCGCGGCTCACAGGCCTCGGAGGCAGCCTCAAAGTCGTCACGATGCAATTCGCTTGCCGCCCGGTGGCTCAGCAGCCACGCCACCACCTCGCCCATCTGGTCGAGATTCCGTGGCCACGCAAAGTTGCAAGCCGCCTTCACAAAGTCCTCACCCAACAGCGGCTCCGTCCGTCCCAGCTTCGCGGCCGTTCGGGACAGGATTTCCATCAGCAGTGTCGGAATATCTTCACGCCGATCCCGCAACGAAGGCAGGGCAATCCGCAACCCGCCAAGCGCCGCCGCCAGCTCCCCGGAAAAACTCCCGGCGCTCACCAGCGCCCGCAGATCGTTCGGCGCAAAGGCGATCACGCACACCGCCCTCGGCCCACGAACCCGCACCAGATGCAACAGCCCCGCCTGCGCCGTCCGCGAAAGCTTCGCCAGCTCTTCCACAAACACCACGCCATTCGGGCTGCGAACCCCCGCACTATCCGGAGCAAAGTAAACCTCCGCCGGCCCCGCAGCCAGAACCTTCAGCGGCTTGCTGCGAAACGGCGAGTGATCGTGCAGCACGCGCGCGGCGAACGCCGCTCCCGTTCCCATCTCACCTGTCAGCAGCACCGTCCGAAAGTAAGGAGCCACCCGCAGCAGCTTTGACCGGAGCTCCGCAACCGCCGCGCTCGTCCCATCCAGTCCGGACGCGGCCACGGCCTGGGTCGGCGCGGCCGGAGCCTTGGCTGAAGAGAAGGGAAGGAGACGCGACGAATAATTCATACACCGCATTCATCGACCGGTTTGAGAATCAGGTGAGCAGTGTCTACAAAATATCGAGACAGAGCCCTGCACACTCATACAGCGAAAAATCGGATTTAAACAAAACCGGCAAGAAGCCCGAAAGCCCCTCGCCGTTTCGCCTTCCGATCAATCTCTTTACGCAGTCGTCTTCGTGCAATAGGTATCGAACGCCCGCTGCAACTCCTGCGCAATCGCCGGCGCAGTCGAGCTCTCAATCGCCGACCGCTGCATCAGGTACACCAGCTGCCCATCGCGAAGGATGGCAATCGCCGGCGATGTCGGCGGATGGCCCTGGAAGTAGCTCCGCGCGCGCTCCGTGGCTTCACGGTCTTGCCCCGCAAACACGGTCACCGCATGGTCCGGCTTGGTCGCGTTCTGCAGCGCCAGGCGAACGCCCGGACGCATCTTGCCCGCCGCGCATCCACAAATCGAGTTCACGACCAGCATCGTCGTTCCGGGCTGCGCCACGGCCGCGTCCACATCCGCGCTCGAACGCGCTTCCGTCACACCTGCGCGCGTCAACTCTTCGCGCATCGGAATTACCATCAACTCTGGATACATGTACGTCTCCTTCAAACTTGGTATTGCTTCCCGTATCTGATTGTACTCACCGCCGCCCGGATTCGAAACGGGCCCACAAATCCACGCCTCACCTGCGATACCCTCAAACCCGTGCCATCTCCCGCCCTTGAAGTCCGCGAAAACGTCGATCTGGCCCCCCTCACCACCTTCAAAATAGGTGGCCCGGCCCGCTTCTTCGCGGAAGCCCACAGCCCGGTAAACATCTCTGAGGCCGTCACTTGGGCGCAGGATCACTCGCTCCCGCTATTCGTCCTCGGCGGCGGCAGCAATCTCCTCGTTCCCGATTCAGGCTTTCCCGGCCTCGTCCTTCAAATCAAAATCCGCGGAATCAACCACCTCGGCCACAATCTCTTCGCCGTCGGCGCGGGCGAATCCTGGGACGATTTTGTCCAACACGCTATCGAGCAGCGCTTCGCCGGCATCGAGTGCATGGCCGGCATCCCCGGCTCCGTCGGCGGCACACCGGTCCAGAACGTCGGCGCCTACGGTCAGGAGGTCGCCGAAACCATCGTCGCCGTCCACGCCTTCGACCGCGAAACCCAAACCCACATCACCTTCGACAAAGCCGCCTGCAACTTCCGCTACCGTGCTAGCCGCTTCAACACCGACGAACCCAACCGCTACATAGTCTCCCGCGTTGACTTCGAGCTTCACCCCAACGGCGCGCCCAACCTCAAGTACGCCGACCTTCAAAAGCGTTTCGCCGTTGCATCCGCGCCACCCACGCTGCTTGAAGTCGCCGCCGCCGTCCGCGACATCCGCCGCAGCAAGGGCATGCTCATCACCCCCGGCGACCCCGACACCCGCAGCGCCGGCTCCTACTTCAAGAACCCCATCGTCCCCACCGCGCAGCTAGCCACCATCGCCGCCGCCGCCAACCTGCCCGCCGACAAAGTCCCCAACTGGCCCACCCCCAGCGGCAGCACGACCAAACTCCCCGCCGCCTGGCTCCTCGAGCAAGCCGGCTTTATCAAAGGCTACGGCAACGGCCCCGCCGGAATCTCCACCCGCCACACGCTGGCCCTCGTCAACCGCAACCACGCCACCTTCGCCGACATCCAGGCCCTAGAAGCCCAAATCATCGCCACCGTCCAGGCGAAATTCGGCATCAAGCTAGAACGCGAGCCCGTCCTCCTCGCCTAGAGCCGTTCCCAACCCCCCACCCCCAACCTCCAACCCCTGCTTCTCACCCAAGGTTCGCCAGCATCCGCACCCGTTCTTCGGCCAGCACCTCAGCCGCCGGTCCCTGCGCCACCACTTGCCCAAGCTCCAGCCGCACCACCTCGGCCCCCAGCAGCAGCGCTTCATCCACATCGTGCGTCACAGAAATGACCGGCAGGTCCAGCTCCGCCAGCCAGCTCTTCATCTTCGGCAGCATCGCGTCCCGCTGCTTCCTGTCGACACCCGAAAACGGCTCATCCAACAGCATCAGCCTCGCCCCCGGCACCACAAACGCGCGTGCCAGGTTCACCCGCTGGCTTTCACCACCAGAAAGCTCCCGCGGCATCCGATCTTCCAGGTCGCCCAGCGCAAACAGCTCCAGCGCACCCTCGACCACCGCCTCAGCCCGCTTCCAGGCCGCCCGACCCTTCGGCCGCTGCGCCGTCGCAAACCCCACATTCTTCCGCACATTCAAATGCGGAAACAGCGCCGCCTGCTGCGGTGCGTACCCCAGCTTCCGCTGCGCTGTCCGCAGCTCTTCCACCGCCGTCCACTCATCCGCATCCCGACGCTCAAACGACACCTGCGCCCCCGGCAGCAGCCCACACATAGCCCGCAGCAGGGAACTCTTACCGCTGCCGCTCGGCCCAAAGATCACCGTCCATGGCGCCGCAAACGCCAGTGCGACGTCCATCCGCAGCGCTCCCACATCCGCCACAACCTGCAACCGGTGATGCGGCACCAACTCCATCAGTCCCGAACCCCCAGCCCCTGGCCCCGGCCACGCGCATACACGGCCAGCAGCGCCATAAACGACAGCAGCACCAGCCAGATTGCCGCCCGGTTCGCGCCCGCGTAGTTGGCCTCCTGCACCTGGTCGAAGATCGAAATCGAAAGCGTCCGCGTCACACCCGGAATATCCCCACCCACCATCAGCACCACGCCAAACTCACCCACGGTGTGGGCAAACGTCAGCACAGCTGCGGTAACGAATGACATCCTCGCCAACGGCGCGATCACCCTGGCAAACACCACCCACCACCCCGCACCCAGTACGCTGGCCGTCTCTACCAGCCCCCGATCGACCCCCGAAAAACCCGCCACCAGCGGCTGCACCGCAAACGGCAGGCTAAAGATCACCGATCCCACCACCAGCCCCCAGAACGTAAACGCCAGCGAGTGTCCCACAACCGCAATCAGCATCCGCCCAATCGCCGTCCGCGGCGAAAGCCCAAGCAGCAGATAAAACCCCAGCACGCTTGGCGGCAGAACCAGTGGCAGCGCCACCACCGCCTGCATCACCCTTCGACCCCACCCTCGCCCGCTCGAAATCCACGCAGCCAACGGTGTAGCCACCACCAGCAGCACCAACGTCGTCACCGAAGCCAGCCGCAGCGTCAATCCAAGAGCAGGGAAGTCCATCGTCCAGCCAGTCTAACCTGCGCCCTCGCCTTACTTAGCGAAACTTCGCTACCTTAGCGCCCTTTGCGTTCAAAGTCTTTACTTGCCTACTTCAACCCGTTGATCGGGTCCAACCCCATCCGCCCCAGCGTCGCCTGCACATCCGTGCTCGTCAACCACCGCAGAAAATCCACCCCAGCCGCCTCGTTCTTCGCACCCTTCAGCACCACCCCGCACTGCTGAATCTGCGGATAGATCATAGGCACTCGCACAAACGTACCTTCCTGCACAAACTTCGGAGAGCTCGCAATCGTCAGCGAAATAAATCCCACCTGCGCATTGCCCGACTCCACAAACTGCGCCGTTTGCGCGATATTTTCCGCCACCACCAGCTTGCCTTGTAGTTTGTCGGTCAAGTGCAGCCCCGCAATCGCCCGCGTTGCCGCCACGCCATACGGCGCATGCAAATCGTTCGCCACCGCAATCTTCTCCACACCAGGCTTCGTCAGCGAATCCAGGCTCAGAGGCTGCGCCACAGAATCCTTCCGCGCCCAAAGCACCAGGATCCCACGCGCATACGCAACGGGATTCGTCTCTACCGTCTTGCCTGCCGCAACCAACGCCTCCGGATGGATGAAGTCAGCCGACAGAAACACATCCTGTGGGTCACCATTCTCCAGCTGTTGCTCCAGCGTCGCGGAAGACCCAAACGACGTCACCACCTTTACGCCCGTGGCATGCTCATATGCCGCCGCCAGCACCGGCATCACCGGCGTCAAATCCGCTGCCGCCGCCACGTGCAACGTCTTTTCCTGTCCAAAAGCTGCGTCCACTACCCCGATCAGCACCAGTGCAGCCAACACCAGCAAACATCCGCGCAAGGTCTTTGACATGCCTTTACGGTAATCTAGAGGTCTATATGAGTATGAGGACACATAAACTTCGATGCACCGGATGCGATCTCCGGATAGCCGGAGAAGACGCAAGAAGCGATTTTCGCTGCCCATCGTGTGGCGACCTATACGAAGTCGAATACCCCTGGTCGGAAGGGGCGGTGGTTGAGGCTGAGAAAGTAAATCGCCCTAACCCCAACGCCCTCCGCTACCTGTGGCAGGAACGCCGCACGTCGTCGCTCGCCATCGACCAGTCAGGCGTCTGGCGTTTCCGCGACCTCTTCCCCATCGTCGACGACGACAAAGTCATCACCCTCCGCGAAGGCAACACGCCGCTTTACGAGCTGCCAAAGTCCGCCGCCGCCCTGGGCATGAACTGGCTGCTAGCCAAGCACCAGGGTATGAATCCCACCGGTTCCTTCAAGGACACCGGCATGACTGCCGCGCTCTCCGTCGCTGTCAGCCGCGGCTTCGAGTGGGTCGCCTGCGCCTCGACCGGCAACACCTCCGCTGCCATGGCCGCCTACGCCGCCCGCGCGGGCCTTCGCAGCATGGTGCTCATCCCCGAAGGCAAGATCGCCTGGGGTAAGCTCTCGCAGTCCATGGACTACGGTTCGACCACCATCCAGCTCCGTTCGGACTTCGACGGCTGCGTCCGCGTCCTCACCGAAATCGTCAACCGCGCCCCCGTCTACCTGCTCAACTCCGTGAACCCCTACCGGCTCGAAGGCCAGAAAACGCCTGCCTTCGAAATTCTCGAGCAGACCGACTGGCAGGTCCCGCACCACATCATCGTCCCCGGCGGCAATCTCGCCAACTGCTCCGCCCTCGGCAAGGGTTTCGCCGAAATGAAGCATCTCGGGTTCATCAACCGCGTTCCCAAAATCTCCATCATCCAAGCCGAAGGCGCGAACCCGCTCTACACGGCGATGAAGGAAAACGGCGGCACTTCGCTCACTCCCGTCACTGCCGACACGCGCGCGACCGCCATTCGCATCGGCAACCCCGCCTCCTGGCGCAAGGCCGTCCGCATCCTCCAGGCCAACGGTGGCTGGTGCGAGCAGGTCAGCGAACTCGAAATCGCTCTCGCCAAGGCAGAAATCGGCGCCGAAGGCATAGGCTGCGAACCGGCCTCTGCCGTTACTCTTGCCGGCCTCAAAAAGCTCGTCGCTGACGGTCGCGTCGGGAAGGAAGAGACCGCAGTTCTTCTCCTCACCGGCCACACCCTCAAAGATCCCGAGTACACCATCCACTACCATCGCGGTGAGCTCTTTGACAGCCAGGAAATGGCCTCTGCCACATCGGCCCAACTGACCCAATACACCGCCTCGAAGCATGGCCCCATCGTCCTCGAACCCAACGCCGACGACGTCCTCCGTGCCCTCGACGCCATAGCCCAAAATGCGGTCCCCGCATGAACCTCTTTTCCTCCGCGGCCTCTGCGAAACCTCCGCGAACTCTGCGTTAAAGGTTCTCCCTCGCACAGGCACGAAGTTCTAAGCCAGCTGTGAACACCTCTACGGAGCCGATACCCATTAGCCAGCTCAAGCCAATCCCCGGCATCCGCCTCGTCCTCCCGGCAACCTCCGCCAACCTGGGCCCCGGCTTCGACGCCGCAGGCCTCGCACTCTCCATGCACCTCACCGTGGAAGCCCATCCAGCCTCCACATTTTCCATCCACGCGACCGGGCGCAACGCCGACCTCATCGCCGATACCGAACGCAATCTCATCCTCGACACCTACCGCAGCATCCTGCGCGAAGACGAACAGAAGATCACGCCGCTCAAGCTCACGATCCACAACGAAATCCCCCTCGGAGCCGGTTGCGGGTCCAGCGCCGCCGCGCTCCTCGCCGGCGTAGCCCTGGCCGACCACTTCGGCAACCTGGAGCTCGGAGATACCGGCATCGTAGCCGAAGCCAGCTGGCGCGAAGGCCATCCGGATAACGTAGCCGCCTGTTGGTACGGCGGCTTCACCACATCCGTGCAGTCAGCAAGCGACGATGACACCCTTCCGACGGTCGAGGTAGCCACCTTCCCCGGCAACCCTGCCTGGGAGCTCGTTCTGGCCCTTCAACCCACAAGCCTCGCCACCAAGGAAGCCCGCGCCCTCCTGCCGGACAATTACTCCCGCACCGACGCCGTCTTCAATATCCAGCGTGCCTCGCTCCTCGTAGCCGCCTTCGCCCAGAACCGCCTCGACCTGCTCCGCACTGCCACCCAGGACCGCCTCCACCAGCCCTATCGCAGCGACGCCTGCCCGCTGCTGGCCCAACTCCTTCCGCTCGCCACCGAGCCCGAAATCGCGTCTGTAAGCCTCAGCGGCGCTGGCCCCTCGGTTCTGCTTTGCCTGGCCGAAACCACGACATTCCTCGAAGCCGAAACCCGGCTCCGCCAAATCCTTGCTCCAGAAGTCGAGCTAATCTCCCTTCGCATCGCTTCCGGCGCGACGAAGACCGTTTTAGTCCCTTGAATCGACCGTTGAACCCCCGGATCTCGCCACTCGCACCGTTTTCCACTGGCAAGCATCTATGATTGAGGCGCATAGAAGTTGCGCAATATAGCCGCACGAACCAGCGTGGCTAAAGGAGAGAGAATCATGGCAGGACAGTTCGTTAGCGAAGTAAGCGACGCCGAGTTTGAGCAAAAGGTGCTCCAGTCGGATACCCCCGTGTTGGTCGATTTTTGGGCAGCCTGGTGCGGTCCCTGTCGCGCTCTCGCGCCTGTCGTGGACGCCATCGCCGAGGAGTACAACGGTACCCTCAAGGTGATGAAAATGGACGTCGATAAGAACAACATGACGCCCGGCCGTTACGGCATCCGTGGCATCCCCGCCCTCTTGATCTTCAAGGGCGGCAAGGTCGCCGAGCAGATCGTCGGTTTTGTCCCCAAGGACACCATCGATCAGTCGCTCAAGCGCGTCCTCGTCTAATTTGAGACGTTGCAGAAGGCCTGCGGACATCGTCCACAGGCCTTTTCTGCGTTCCGGCGCATACCCCCATTTACTCGTGGGGGGTGACTTTCACAAGTCCGGGCCTAAGCCTCCTTTTCTCAGGAATTTGAGCCAAAAAGTACGGGAGGGGAGGGGCCCCACCCCACCCCTGAATTCCCTCGGCTGATAGACTCGGAAAAATGCTGGAATGGATTCTCGTACACGGGAGCTTGATCGCCTTCTTCATCCTGGCGAATAGCTTCTTCGTGGCTGCCGAGTACGCCATCATCTCCGTCCGCGAAACCCGCATTGAGCAGCTCATCGCCCTCAACCGCCCCGGCGCCCGCACCGCCCTCAAGCTCAAGCACGACATTGACGAGTTCCTGCCCGCTGTCCAGTTCGGCGTAACACTCGCCGCCCTGGCCCTCGGCGGCATCGGCGAACCCGCCCTCGCCGAAGCCGTAACCCACACCTTGACTCATCTCCCGTGGCTTCCGGGGATAGGACCCCACCTGGCCCTCTACTCCCACTCCATCGCCACCGCGCTCGCCTTCATCATCATCACGTACTTCGAAGTTTTACTTGGAGAATTAGTTCCTAAGTCGTTGGCATTACAGCGTGCAGAGCGCATCGCACTGGCTGTCGCTCCTCCTGTAGACATCTTCATCCGCATGACCCGACCTGCGATCAAGGTAGTAAATATCTCTGCCTCTCTGGTCCTTCGGCTGTTCAACGCGCCGCTTCGCGGGGAGTCCGCAGCGCACTCGCCCGAGGAACTCAAGCTGATGGCCACAGCAACGCGCCGCATGGGCCTTCTACCGGCCTTCCAGGAAGAGATCATCCATCGCGCCATCGAACTGAACCACGTCGCAACCAGCGAGATCATGACCCCTCGCGGCAAGATATTCTCCCTGCCAGCTGACATGCCGCTCGAGCAGGCAAGCGCCCGCATCGTTGAGGAGCAGCATTCGCGCGTGCCGGTTTACGATCCAGATCGCGGACGCGAGCACATCATCGGCGTCGTTTACTCCAAGGACATCTCGCGCCTGATGCACTTCCGCAGCGTCTCGCAGGGCCTTGGCAGCCAGGGATCGTCCAATATCACTCTCAGACAGGTCATGCGCGACATCCTCGTCGTTCCGGAAACCAAGCTAGCTGTCGAACTGCTGCAAGAGTTCCAGGAGCGTCGCCGCCAGATCGCCATCGTCGTCGACGAGTTCGGCTCCACGCTGGGACTCGTGACCGCTGAGGATGCGTTGGAGCAGATCGTCGGCGAGGTCCACGACGAGTTCGATATCGCTAAGGATCTGCCGCTGCCCACAGCCAGCGGCGGCCTCATGATCGACGGCAGCGCCAGCCTCCGCGACCTCGTCACGCAGCTCCGCTGGAAGTTCCCCCGCGAGAGCGGTGTGGAAACCCTTGCGGGCTTCCTGCTCGCTCAGCTGGGTCACATCCCAACGGTCGGCGAGTTCGTCGACTTCGGTCCCAGAAGGTTCTTCATTGCGGAGATGAAGGGACAACGTATCGCACGTGTGCGCATCGAGGAGATCAACGAAACCGAAGATACTAAGAGGCATATGGATGGCTCGGAGTCACGCCCGGAGATCACCGCCGGAGGATCCCGTTGAACCCGAGAGTTAGAAACATCCTCAAGCGAACGCTGACCACCTTGCCGGTGCTTTGGCTCGTTGTCACTGTCGTGTTTCTGCTCATCCACATCGTTCCTGGTGATCCCATTGCGCAGATGCTCGGTGATGGCGCATCGGCCGCGGACATCTCCGGTCTGCGTCACGCATACGGTCTCGATGCGCCGCTAAGTGAGCAGTATCTGCGCTACTGGCGGGGGATCTTCCACGCCGATCTGGGGCGCTCGTTGCGGCTGCACGACACGGTGTTGCACCTGGTGCTGCAGCGGTATCCCTACACGCTGGCCCTCACAGCTGCAGCGATGGTCATTGGTATTGGTCTAGCTATTCCTGCGGGGGTTTACTCGGCTACGCGACGAAATCGTTGGCAAGATAGGGGACTTGGCCTGCTCAGTCTTACAGGCCTGTCGTTTCCTAACTTCGCGCTTGGGCCCATCCTGATTGTGGTCTTCTCGATCGGTCTTGGCTGGCTTCCGGTTTCTGGTGCGGGAGTAGGCACGGCGCAGTTTCTGCGTCATCTGATCCTTCCGGCGGTTACGCTTGGGCTTGGCATGGCGGCGATCCTTACGCGCATGGTGCGTACATCCATGCTGGAAGAACTTGGCCAGGACTACATTCGTACCGCCAGAGCCAAAGGCCTGCCGGAGCGGACCGTTGTGCTCCGACATGCGCTGCGAAATGCGCTGAATCCGGTGCTGACGGTGGTGGGTTTACAGTTTGGTTCACTGCTGGCTGGCGCTATTGTTACCGAGACGATCTTCAGTTGGCCCGGGCTCGGTCGGCTTACGCTTTCTGCGATCTCGAACCGCGATTATGCTTTGGTTCAGGGCTGCATTCTGACGGTGGGTTTGACGTATGTGCTGGTCAACCTGCTCACCGATGCTGCTTACGCGGTCGCCGATCCGCGCATGCGTCGCTAAGGTGCAAATGTCTCGAGACGCTTACTTCATCCTCGCAGCGGCAGCTCTCGTGACAACGATGGGCCGTGCTCAGATCGGCGTGCCAACGGCTACGCCGGCAAGGGACACGACGCGTAACTTCAGCGACTCGCGGTACGGTGTGCGGTTTCGTGTTCCTCCGGGCTGGAACCTCACACGCAAGGACCGAGAGATCAGTACCTTCCGGCTGGATGCGCGTTCGGCGTTGCCGCGGTCGGAGATGCGTGCTGTGGCCACTCTCGACTTCAATCCATTCCCGATGTCGACGCTCAGCGGGGCGTTATTTTATTACAGCGTGGAGCCACACACGACGGATCGTGAATGTGAGCGTCAAGTCACAGGGACGCCACCGGAGAAGGAAGAGGTTAGATCGGATCTTCAAACGAGGAGTGACAATGCTCCGGAGAAAGACATCCAGAACATTGGTGGCATGGACTTTTTACACGGACACGACGAACACGGCAGCATTTGCGTGGAGGCACGCGATGAGGTTTATACGGCTTTTCGCAAGGGAGCCTGTTATCGATTCGATCTCGTGGTAAATACTTTTTGCCCTGAGAGCAGTGGAGCACAGGAGATTACCCTCCGGCAGATGCATGACATCGAGGAGCGCATGACCAGCATTCTTTCGACAGTGGTGTTGAAGTGGGAGAAGAGCGGCGCGCACCCGGTGCCTATCCCCGCGACGGCACTGCCGGAACAGCCTTCGCCGACTCCTGTTGCGGTGCCGGCGAAGGCATCCCAGGGAACACTCTAGACGGCAAGTTCGACGAGCTGGGCTGTTGCACGGCCGCCTTCCAGGCGCAGCAACGAAAGAGTGACCGGCAAAGAAAAGCGCCGCGGGCCCGCGCTGCCGGGGTTCAGATACAGGACATCATCGCGTGCGATAGCCGATGGCTTGTGGGAGTGTCCATAGACTACGACATCGATCTTTGCAGCGCGTGGGTTCAGGTCAAGGTCCTCGAGGGCATGGACCATGTAGAGGAAGCAGCCGCCCAGCTCTATGGCTTCGGTCGCTGGCAGAGCGGCGCAAGGACCGTGGAGGTCGACGTTGCCGCGGATCGCGGTTACTGGAGCGATTGCACGCAGTTGATCGAGGATGTCCGCGTTACCGATGTCTCCCGCGTGGAGGATATGTTCTACACCTGACATTGCGTCCAGCGCCTGAGGCCGCAGCAGGCCGTGTGTGTCCGAGATCACGCCGATGAGCATAGGTATCTCTTGCGCAGCCTTATTGCGCTCCGTGATGACCGGAGCGAGGGTCGAGGAAGTCTCGCAGGCCATCACCGATGAAGTTGAAGGCCAGCACGCAGAGCGCGAGAGCCGCGGCAGGGAAGAAGACGAGATAGGGTGAGTCGAACAGATGGGAACGGGCGTCGTTGAGCATCGCTCCCCAGGTGGGGGTTGGAGGCTGAACGCCGAGCCCGAGAAAGCTCAGAGTTGCTTCAGCCAGAACAGCGGCGGCCATACCTACAGCCGCCTGGACAATCAGCGGCTGCACGATGTTGGGCAGAATATGTCGCACCATCAGGCGAAGATTGCTCGCACCCAACGATCTTGCTGCCTGCACGAACTCGCGTTCTTTCATGGCCAGCACTTGCGCCCGCACGAGGCGCGCATAGTTGACCCAACTCGCCAACGCGAGCGCCAGGATCAGGTTGCCCAGGCTTGGGCCGAGAAAGGCTACGAAAGCGACGGCGAGCAGGATTCCCGGGAGGGCCAGAAAGGCGTTGCTCACATAAATATTCACAATCGTATCGGTTAAACCTCCGTAAAAGCCGGCAAGGGATCCCATCACTAATCCCAGGACTAAAGAGAGCGAAACAACCGCCACAGCAACCGTCAGTGAGATTCGCGCACCATAAATGGTTCGCGAGAGCACATCCCGCCCCAATTCGTCGGTGCCAAACCAGTGGGCTGTGGAAGGAGGCAAGAGCCTTGCGGTTAGACTTAGTTGTGCAGGATCGTGGGGCGCCAGCAACGGCGCAAAGATCGCGCACATCATGAACGCCAACAGTACTGTTATTCCTATTGCGGAAAGCGGATACTGCCTGATTCGCTGTATAGACATATTCGTGAACTGAAGGGTACCGCTCCTAGCGGACTTTATTCAGCGATGATAGCTCTATCTTGCCGAGATTCTTCAGATTCGAACATTTCTTGACATTCGGAGACTGGCACATAGACTAGAGGAACGGAACAAGATTATTAGAGAACATCCGACGGTGGATCGAAGAACCGAACGCATTTTTATATGAACTATTGGAGTGCTGAATGAGATTCGAGGGCGAGACGGCAGTTGTGTGCGGTGCGGGCGGGTTCATCGGAGGCCATCTTGTAAAGAGCCTAATTGCAGACGGGGTCAACGTGGTTCGAGCGGTGGACATCAAGTCTCTCGATGAGTGGTATCAGAAGACAGACGGTGTCGAGAATCTATCTCTGGATCTGAAAGACAAGGCAAACTGCGAAATCGCCACCGCGGATACGTCGCTGGTTTATCAGCTGGCCGCTGATATGGGCGGTATGGGCTTCATTGAGAACAACAAGGCTCTCTGCATGTTGAGCGTGCTGACCAATACGCACATGCTCATGGCGGCAAAGGACGCAGGGGTCAAACGGTTTTTCTATTCCTCCTCGGCCTGCGTGTATAACGGCGAAAAGCAGACTAATCCTGATGTTGTCGCGCTGAAGGAGTCCGATGCCTATCCGGCGCTTCCAGAGGATGGTTATGGCTGGGAAAAGCTTTTCAGCGAGCGGATGTGCCGTCACTTTGAAGAAGATTATGGCCTGGTCTGCCGTGTCGCGCGGTACCACAACGTCTACGGCCCGGAAGGAACCTGGGACGGAGGCCGTGAAAAGGCTCCCGCCGCGATGTGTCGCAAGGTCATCGAAGCGAAGAACTCGGGCAAGCATGAGATCAACATATGGGGAGATGGGAAGCAGACCCGAAGTTTCATGTACATCGATGACTGCGTGAAGGGATCGCAGATGATCATGGAAAGCGATATCGACGAGCCGATCAACCTTGGTTCGAGCGAGTTAGTCACCATCAATCAACTGGTCGACATTGTGGAAGATATCGCAGGTGTAAAACTAACGCGTCACTATCAGCTGGATGCGCCCAAGGGTGTCAACGGGCGCAACAGCGACAACACTTTGATCCTGGAAAAGCTTGGCTGGGAGCCGTCTATCCGACTGCGTGACGGCATGGAACGAACATACCGCTGGATCGAAGAGCAGATTGCAACCGGCACGAAGGGTAAATAGCCCAAATGGCCTCTGAGTCGCAACCGGCTTCCCGCCGACAAACCCGGATTCTGGGCATCGACTTTTTCCACGGCTCGGCCGAGGAAGCAGTGGAGCTTATGAAGCATGGCGGCTTGCTGGTTGTTCCGGCTGCTCCTGCGCTCAAGGATCTTCCGACCAACTCCGCTTATCGGGAAGCGCTCGTGAACGCCGACGTCGCTATTACGGATTCCAGCTTTATGGTGCTGATCTGGAACTGCCTCAGCTTTCATTGGATAACGAGGCTTTCGGGCCTGGAGTACCTGCGGTGCCTGCTGCGCCAGCCCGATCTTCGTGAGCCGGGGAACACGCTCTGGATCATGGCGAGTCCGGTGAGCGCCAAGTGCAACCGGGATTGGCTTGTAGAGCAGGGCATTGAGATTCCGGCGGACAACGTTTACATGGCACCGATGTATGGCAAAGAGATTCAGGACGATGCACTGATCGAACTCGTTGAACGCACTCGGCCGGTGCATGTGGTCGTGACCATCGGCGGGGGAACGCAAGAGCGGCTGGGCCTGTTTCTGAAGCGCAATGCAAGTTATTTGCCGGCGATCCACTGCATCGGTGCCGCCATTGCTTTTCTTAGCGGCGATCAGGTTCATATCCCGGTCTGGGCTGATACCTTCTATCTGGGTTGGCTTTTTCGCTCTATTTCCGAGCCGAGCCGTTATCTCCCGCGCTACTGGGGGGCTCGCAAGCTATTTGGACTGATGGCACGCTATCGCGACCGTTTGCCGGCACCGGAGCCTAATTCGGCGGTCTGACGTGCGGATTCAGGATGAAACGCATCGGAGATGAAAAATCGGGGTTCCAATCTCTATGAAGCGTTTGTGGGCTCTATTGTCGGTTTTGTTCCTTTCGCTTCTGGCGATATCGGGTCCGGCTGCAGGAGCACAGTCCCAAAGTTCGGTTGCGGAACAGTATCTGTTTTCCGCAGCCAATGCTGAACGCGTCCAGCGCGGATTACCAGCCCTTCACTGGGATGCAGCTCTTTACCGTGCGGCGCAGGGTCATGCCCAGGAGATGGCCGCGCGGGCTTCCATCTCGCATCAGTATCCGGGTGAAGCAGAACTCGCCGACCGTGGCCGGAGAGCCGGTGCCAGATTTAGCGAAATCGCCGAAAATGTTGCCGAAGCTCCCACTGCGGTCCGCATTCACGATGCGTGGATGAATTCACCCGGCCACCGTGCAAATCTGCTTGATCCGCAGGTAGATTCGGTGGGGATCAGCGTGCTTCGCCGGGATGGACAGCTTTATGCAGTCCAGGACTTCGGGCGCACGGTAGCTACACTTTCCTTTTCCGAACAAGAGACAAAGGTCAGCTCTCTGTTGCTCTCTGCTGCGCCACTGGAACTTATTCCGACTTCGGATGATGTGCGGCGTACCTGCTCGATGGAGACCGGTTACGCGGGAACGCGACGCCCATGGTTCGTTATGCGGTATACCGCAGGCGATTTGACACGTCTACCAGATGCCCTGAAGACAGAACTGGGAACGGGTAAGTTTCACCAGGCGGCTGTAGGAGCTTGCGCTCCGCACGGAAGCCAGCCATTCACAGCTTTCAACATTGCCGTGCTGCTGTATCCGTAACGCGAGCCGCTAAACGGATACCGGTTCGACGCCGGCCTCGGCTAGCTCTTCGGCAGTTGCAGGCTTTGTCGGCTCCATTTGCAGCATGTTGTTGAACCGGTTGAAATAGTTGAATAATCCGATCGCGGCCAGCAACTCTACGACTTCGCCTTCAGAATAAAAGCGCCGCAGTCTCGTCATATCCTCGTCGGTGTACTCGTGAGAGTGCAGTGTCATGACTTCGGCCAGATGAATGGCTTCCTGTTCCGCTTCGCTGAACATCGCGTTGCCGCGCCAGTTCTTGAGCCCTTCCAATTGTTCCGGCGTCCATCCCAGCTTAAGGGAAATGGCTGTGTGGCTTGCCAGGCAGTATGCCGTGCAATTGATCTGCGAGGTGCGAACCACCACCAACTCTTTCAGCTTGGTGGACAGGGTTCCGGTGGAGAGAACGGCCTTCATATGGGCGGCCATGGTTTCCATGATTTCCGGCCGATGGGCAACCGTGCGAAAGAAATAGGGCACATTGCCGCGCTCTCGAAGAAAACGATCGTAGATAGGGCGAAGGGCGGGATCGACCTCAGAGCGGGTCAGGCGAGAAATTCGCGGCATGGCAATCCTCCATTGAAGAGCATGATACTGCGTGTGGTGCTCCGTCGGAAACAGCTGTCTCCTCTTTGACCTGCTTATGGCGATTTGTTATAACTGAAGGAGCGCAACCGCCCGGTTGCCAGCGTATTCTCGCATGATCCTGAGTAGCTCAATGGCAGAGCATTCGGCTGTTAACCGAAGGGTTGTAGGTTCGAGTCCTACCTCAGGAGCCAGATTCTAAAGGGTTTAGATGCAGCCCTTCAAAAGTACAACCCCACAGAACCCCACACTAAGCGCAGAGAGCCTTTCTGGGCAGGATCATCTGCACCACTTTGCTGTTGGCTTCCTGCTTCGCCTTGATCGCTGCGCGTCCATAGGTGTTCATGGTCGTGCTGATATTGGCGTGACGCATGAGGCCCTTTTGCATACCTGCATTGGCTCCTGACTCATCTAGCAGCCCACGGTAGGAATGCCTGAATGCATGCCACCCGAGCCCCTTGATACCAATACTCTCGCCGGCAGGCTTCAGGTGAAGCTTCTGAAGCATCCCAGCGTGATAGCAACCGCCTGTGAGTGGAGAAGGGAACACTAGGCCATTGTTCCGACCGAGCTCCTCCTGCCACGCATGGAGCACCGTGGCGAGTTCACCGTCGAGTGGCACGTAGTCTTTGGAAGTCTCAGTCTTGGTGGGACCAATCCTTCCGTTGACGACCGCGCGCTCGACAAGCATAGTTCCTGCCATGAAATCCAAGTTCTCCCATTCCAAGGCGAGAACTTCAGAGATACGAAGGCCAGTACACATGGCAACAATCGCCATTGTGCGAACAGGCTCCCGCAACTTGCCGATCAAATCAATGAACTCTTCACTTGTGAGAGTGACGAGTATTTTCTGCCTTCGGCTGCCGCCCTTGATACGGACGAGCTCCAAAGGGTTGCGTTGAACGTCGATTAGACCCCAAAGCATCGCGCGCTCAAAAAGCAGGTGCAGAACCCGCTTGATGTGCGCTTGGGTTTTCGGGGCGAGTGGCAGACTGCGAAGCCAATCGGCAACGTCCAAGGGGCGCATCTTGCTTAGGGGGGTATTTCCCCACCGTGGCCGAATGTGCCTGCTGATGTATGAGGTGTATCCCGCTGCCGTGCTGTAAGCGAGACCATCTCCATTTACTTCGCCGGGGCTTTGCGCCAATATCTCTGCTAGACGCTCCACGATGACGAAACGATCAATGACAACCCCGAACGTTGGCTCTAACCGTGCCCTAAATGCCTCTGCCCCATTCATCCTAAGCAGTTGCTCTTGCAGTGCAACGCGAGCTTTCTTTTCGGTTGGATACTCCGTTACGGATAGCGTGATCTGACGCATGGGGGAACCGGGCAGAGACTTGTCCCTGTATCGGTACTCCCAAACCTCTTCGCCAGACTTCCGCATGACTTTCCTCAAACTGCCTTGTTGATACCTATCTCGCGTGTGCTTCAAGGTTGTCTCTCTCTCGACTCATGCACCGTGACTGGTGATCAAACTGTAGTCTGTGCGCAACCCAGCTATCAAGGGCAGAAGCACGAAAGCGCCAGTATTTGCCGAGGCGCGCACATGGTATGGTTCCGGCCCGGCAAAGCGCCTGGAGCGTCTTTGGATGAATCTTCAGAAGTGCGGCTGCCTCTTCGACCCCTAAAAGTGGTTCAAAAGAATCGTCGGCAGAGCTCGCCTGAAGATTTAAGAGGACTCCCTCGTGATCAGTAGCAGCGCAGTCCGGCAGATTGATCAACTCGCGACCTTTCACTGTACAACCTCCGGCCGGATCTGATTGCCGCCCCAGAAAGGATTGTAGGCAGGGCTCTTGGGGTCCATGTAGGACGCACATTGCCGTTTGTCCCTTTTTCCCGTCTGGCGAACGTCAACGGGTGTCATGTACTTCGCTACGGGGTGTAGTTGGGCTTCATCAAATTGTCTACCCATCTTCATACGCATCTTGTTGTCCAAGCTGCATACAGCTGCCTGCTTGGATTTAGGGAACGAGAGGATGTGATCGTCCAACCATGCATCGCGGCCGGCCTCTCTCTTATCAGCTTCGGTGACTACTATCACTTCTCCCGACTTGTAGTAGCGAGTCCAGTAGGCAAACTCGCCTGGAGTAAGGGATTTCCGGGCAGCATTCTGGACGTCGATAACAAAGTCTGAGTTAGACGGCCGAACGATACATGATGAACCAGCGAGACCAGCCTCGCCCGATTGGGCAGACTCGCTGTAGTCCTTTGCTTTCAAATCTCCGGAGGATTGGTTCCTCTCCTGGTACACGACAATGATTGATTCAAAAATCTGGTGGTACGCAGTAGTGGGTTTCGTAGTGGGTTTCGTAGTGGGTTTCAAATTATCCTGTGTGAGTGGTGGGAGCATCCGTTCGGGTGCTGGTGAAGGCGGGATCACAGACACTGCTGTGATGGTTTGCGGTAGTCTTTCTCGGCCAGTCCTATATCAGGTAAAGGCAACAAGGTTGACTCGTTGTTGCGGAAGCTTAGTAGCCTCGTTCGAGGCACCATAGCGGGTAGAGACATCGAACGGCCGACAGCCATTGACTCTTGGGCTTGTCGTCTTTTCTTCGTCTAGTTTTATTGACGCGTTTGAGTTCCAGCGCCGCTGCCCATGACGTCGGAAAGTTCATCTTGGTCCTCTGACACAGAATCTCGATCATGGGCAACATGTCTGTCGCCATAGCCTTCGCGATTGGGCGGGGTGCATTGAACTGACGTCGGAGGTGAATCTCTAACTCCGACCGACGCAAATCTTTACGTAAACGTTCCAGCCGCTTTTCGGCCGCCGACTTTGTCACAGACAAAACCTGAGCGGTGGCTTCTATGTCGAGTTGACTGTCTCTGTACGCCTCAAGAAATCGAGCAGTGGAGATGGTCTGCTTTGCCAGCAGGGCTTGTCGCTCATAGTCCACCGGCTCTTTTGGAAGGACAGACCGTCCCGCCGGATTCACGCCGACGCACTTCCCAAACGTGTTGTCGTCGACCTTCTCTTTGGATTCGCCCGTTTCGTCATTCTCAGTGGTTACGGAGCTCATGAGCGAAACGTACTTCGCAAGCCTTTTGGCTTCCTTATAGCCTTGCATCTTTGATTTGGTGATCGAGTGACCGATATAGGCCAACAGCTTGACGACAGTGGGAAACTTACCCCCATCGAGAAGCTTGACCGTGCGTATGGTCCTCATTTGAGCTTCATCGAACTGCATGTGTTCGAGCGCAGCTTTGATACGGGCGTCGGACTGCTCATCAATTATCTCTGCGAACCTCCGGGAGATGCCTGATTCGTACTCATTGATCAGTGCGTCAGCCATCGCCTCACGGGCTTTCGTCCTTTCTTTATGGCTCTCTCCTGCATAGAAAGCATGGAAGAGCGGGGAGAACGCTGCAAAGTTCTTCTGCAATTGTGTTCTATTCCGTTTTTCCTTATGTGTTGTCCACTGTTCCGGCGTCCGCAAGAAGGCAGACACCTCGGGGGCAGTAGGTACAACGTCCGAATTATTTTCAAACAACGCTTGACATCCTTTTCCATCCTCTATAAAGTTGAGTAGTTGCAGTTCGTAGGCTGCACTTTCTCTGCTCACGACTAAATGAGCTAACTTCCAGATTACACATGATGGCCTTCTAACGCAAGGTTTATTTTGCATGCACACGTGTTCTGCTCGTCGGCTCTGCATACTATGCAAAACACGTGTTTATCAGTAGGCACACCAAGGGCATCCCATCTGGAAAACAGTTTTGAACCCCTCTTGTAAGCGGGGTTATGTAGACCCTGTTAACACCGATACCATCGGCGCGACCTGGACCACCTGTTCATCAGTTGTTGGGTTTGATATGTCTCTCAGAGCCAATTCACCATTGAAGATGCTGGTTTGTATTATTACTAGCGGTTTTTGGAATCCATATTATGACCGGGGCGTTGCCCTTGTTGCGAGATCAATCACTCGCCCGTTGCCCGGAAAACTGTCAATCGACAGAACCATCTATTTCACTTCACCATAAGGTACCCATCTGGAGGCATTCAGCCTCGGAATGTACCGACATCACCGTCGAAGCGTTTGACGTGTGTTTTTGAGCAGACCGTTTTTTAGGAAAAGGTGTTCTGCGAACCAACCGCTTGCATACTATGCAAGCCTCAGAGATTGAGCTTCCGAGAAAGAATTAACCTTCTCTGAATAGAAGACGCGGGGACAGTTGCGTTTCTGACATTTATTTTGCAGCTCGACGTCAAAAACATCGCGCTCGAAGAAAATAAATGTCAGAAACGCAATCATGGCGGCGTCTTCTATATAGAGAAGGAAACACACCTCGGCTATTGACGACCGCGTGGGCCAGATCCGTGACCCGCCAGCAAAGGACAACTAATTGGCACACAAAGAATCGCAACTATCCCGGTTGTCCAATGCCCGCAGATGGTTGGAATTGTTTGAGGCGGATTACCCTGACCCAGAAGACGAGCGTCAGTCTTCGGCCGACCGGAACGCCACCGACACCCTGGTCCTGTTCGCCAAGACATACATCTCCGAATTGATGCACTCCACGGGGCTGGCCGTCGAGTATCAAAGCGCCTTTGAGAGGTACGGTCACCTTAGAGGGGCAGCCAGCTCGATTGGTGAAATCATCCGCCACATCACAGAACCGCAGGCTAGAAATGAAAAACTGCCACCTGAGATCGCCGCGCTCGGAAAATGGATATTCGCTGCTGGAATGGACATGGTCGACAGAATGAATGCATTTGACTGTAGAGCAGGGGTACTGCCATTCATGCTCAGCGGAACAGTTTTACGGCAGGTGGCAAAAGATTGAGTTGAGAACATCTCGGCCGTAGGTGGTGTCGTAGTGGTCACCGTCGATGTGCCTGACATGTTCTCTGGTGAGAGGACGGTCGAGCTAATGCTCCCGTCCTCTTCGCCTTTGAGTCACGCATAGTGTGCAGAACCCCAGGTTGGGTAGAAGCAGCTTGGCCTAAGAGCAAGGGTGAGAAGAAGCGCAAGCGAAAACAAACAGCACTGGAAAAGCAGAAAGACAAACCCTCCTGATTGGAGGGTTTTCTATTGGAGATCAGTATGCGGCTAGGAACCTTTACAGTGGACTATGCATTGAGTGAGCTATTCAACCTTCTTGAAGCTGATACCATCCTCGCCATTAAATCCTTGCCCGATGGCATCCGTGAGAGATTCTTCAAATTGCTTACCAGAGGCTTCCATTACAGCGGCCTGAACATCTCCCCACCTACCGCCATCCGCACCACAACTGGCACAGGTGAGGCGACTGTCTTCGGTCGCTTCGTCTGGAATCGTGAGTTCATTGCTGCCGCACTTTTGGCAGCTAAGAGTGAACTCGCTGTGTCCGATGATGTCAGTTGCCCCGGAATCCGTATCGTCTGCCATCCCTGAATCCTACTCTTCGCGCAAAGGGAGCGCGGGAGTCATGTATATAAATCCCAAAATTTGAGGAATACCTATGAAACTCGAACATGCAAATCGTAATGCCGCATCAAGCATAAAGCCGCCGACACCAGAAGAATACGCCTATGCAGCAACCAGAGGACTTGGTAATACCATCACCGGTGAGCAGCTTCGCGAAATTCGCGCACACGCCAAGGCAGGGACCCGCTCAATTGTTGTTCCCACCACCAGGTCCACAGTAGGCAACTCAACTTCTATAGAAACCGTTGCTGAGCGGAAGCTAAAGCGCAAGATCGAACGCTTGGAGAATGAGAACTGCAAGTTGAAGGTCAAAATTATGAACGGCAAGTAGTTCGACTCATACCGCTCCAACCAAAACACATTCAAACTAAGGAACATCATTCATGGCATTTGTCATCACGACCGCACGTCTCAACGAAACAACAGGACGAGTCTTTTATACCAGCAACGGCGGCATCTTTCATGGTCAGACTACCCACCACGGCGATGAGCAACAGTCTTCTCTTATCAGAGGTTTTTTACTCGCAACTCTGGACGGGTTGAGCAAAGTGGAGAACGTCGATGGAAAGGGTAAGGGAACTGTCGTCGAGCTATTGATTCCCGATGAGAAGGTGGCAGCAAGGCTGCGGGACGCAACGCCTTCGACGTTCTCTAAGATTCTCCATTATGACGATGAGGATCTATGGAAGCTTTTCCTTCAGCGGAAGCTGGACTTCAATCTGCGGATCATCAGTCATCCAGATGAAGGCGATGAAGTGCTTCGGCTATGGAAATGGCAGCGACCTGAGCCGGCCCGCTGGCAGCGAACCGAGTCGGACCGCCCGAGCTTCAGTACATCGTGGATTGCCAAGTAAGTCTGCATTGAGCCGGCTAGGCACTTGCATGAGTTCTCGCGGCACATGAGCACATAAGGAATCCCATGAATCTGACAACTGAAGTAAAGTTTTTGAAGAATAGCTCCGAGTGTTATTACACCGCCAAGACCAACGCAAATGGCGATCAATGCCAAACAAGTGGCATGGAGAAAAACAGCTCCCCACTGCGCGGAGCATTGCTCGCCGTAACAGCTGGTCTGAATCGAATTGAGGCCATAGCTGGCGCCGGTCACAAAGTCTTCGTTGGACTTGAAGATTCGCGATTGGCAGCGCGGCTCAACCAGATGAGAGACGGTAAACAGCTGACCGACGGTGACGATGATGACCTCTGGAAGAAATATCTGGAAGCACGCACCAAGTTTCATCTGACCTTCGCCCTCAGTGGCGGCGCATCGATCTCCTAAGCATCGCTAGTCGGATACGAATTCTACGACGCGACGCCCTGGTGTGTAACACCAGGCTCGCCGCATAACCAATAAAGAAGGAACCATATTTGTCGATCTTCAGAATTCCACCTGCCAAACCGAAGATAGCTCTCAAACCAACGCCTCCACAGCCGCTCCCCATTCTCATTACAGTCGCAGCCAGTGACACGCACATCGCCTATGGCCTCTCGGGACCTCTTGAGGTTCAGCACCGTTCAGGTCAGATGAGTATCCTTGGAAATGCAGACGGCCTGATCACAGCGTGCAACCAAGCTCTTCGTTCTTTGACCACGATTCGGATCGCGACGTTCGCCAAAGCTCACGCTGAGTACGAAGCGTTCCATGTCAACCCCGATGGGCCGCCTGTTGCCAAACCCGAACTCAAACCAGTGTCCGTCCATCTGCGCACAGACTCGACTGACCTGATTGCAGCTGCGCAGTATCTAACTTCGCAGGACGCTAGTGAGCAACCGGAAGACATCGTCCGTAACTTCTGTCAGCAGTTGCAGCGCTCCGATATCGCAATCATATGGACTCAGCTTCCCGCGCGTGCGGCCGAAGTGGAGGCACTTGAACGCTGGGCACACTTGTACTGCAAACCAGGTAGGGCGGCGATCCACGACGGACCCACACGGGACTTCTATCGAACGTCATTCGAGCGGTTGGTTAGAGAGGTCGATGAGATGGATAGATCCGACTGCGATGAAACGCTGGACGAGTCTGCAGATCATGAGTTGATCGCTGCCTAGTCAAGTGGTGTCAGCCTGAATACAACCTTAAACTTCTTACCGTAAAGAGTTCACGGGCCCAGGCGTCGATTCAGGGTAGGGGTGAGTGATTTCCGGGCGGCTTCAGTGACCCGCGACCGACTGACCAATCAAATTTTTATATCCACAAAACAAAAAGTGGGTTTTCGACCCTCGGCGCCGTCTGCATACTGTGCAGACCTGACAACTGAAGCAGAGCTTCCATGCACCTTGGCAAAGCTTAGCTCGTGATTGAACCGAGTTTAACAGGCTTTGCACCTATTCCAACGTATTTCTGCAGGTATCTGCGACCGCTCCACCGGTGGCCCTGCGACTAGAAAGCAGGCTCCCCCATTTCCATCCGTATTGGCACAATCTCCGTGGATCTCGTTGCTAACACAGTATCGTTTTCAAAAGAACTTTCCAAGATGAGTCAGCTGAGCATGACCACAGGGCGCAATATCCAACGCTCACTGACGCTGATTTCTGGCGCTGCTACCGCGATGGCAGCGTCCATTGTTGGAAGTCTGACTGCTGCCATTGCTAAAGCTGAGGACTTCGCGTTCTCGATGCAGAAGATGGCACAGCAGACAGGTTCGAGCGTCGAGATGTTCAGCAAATTGGCCTACTCGGCGAAACTCGCGGGCGTGCCCGTCGACGACGTGAAAATGGCGATGGAGAAGCTGGCAAGAACTTCATCTGCTGCTCAGAATGGCAACAAGGAAGCTGTGGCAGCCTATGCTGCTCTCGGCATCTCAGTTAAGGACTTGGAAGGCCCGCTGAAGGACTCAGGCAACCTCATGGTTGCTGCGTCGAAGAGCTTGGACAAATTCAAGGACTCGACCGCGAAGACTGGCTTGGAGCAGAAGATATTTGGACGTTCCGGCGCCGAGCTCGCCCCGTTGCTCAAGCAAATAGCCACAGGTTTTGACACTGCTTCTCAGCAAGCTTCGCTCTTCGGAGTTGTGGTTGGTGACAAAACTGCGGCCCAAGCTAAGCAACTCCATGAATCCTTAGAGCAGCTTGAATCGGTTGCGCTCGGATTCAGTGTGCGTCTGCTCAGTGGTGTGTCGCCGGCCCTGCAGGACGCTAGCGACAAGATTCTGAAATTCGTTACCAGCGCCAATGGCATGAGGACCGTGGACACGGTTGCTATTGACGTTTCCAAAGCGATCTACGACGTGGGCTCAGCGTTTGAATTCCTTGTCGAACATGCTACGGCCGTCAAGCGAACCCTGGAGGGCTTTGCTCTCCTTCAAGCTGCAAGCATTTTCTTACCACTGATAACCGGTTCAGCCGGCGCCACTAAAGGTATCGATTCTATTGGCCTAGTCGCGGTGAAAATGATCAGCCGTATGAGCGGGCTCACCTCTCTGGGCACAGCATTTGGACCGTTGATCAAAGGAGCAGTTACCGGCGAGGCATCTGTTTTGAAGCTGTACCGGGCCTTCGGGTTCATGGAGACAGCAGCGTACGCGGCCAAGACTGCGCTTGACGTCGTCAAGGGTGCCATGCTCACTAACCCCGCTACGGCCGCACTCGTGGTGTTGACGGCGATTGCGACTGCTTTTTATAAAATCTCAGAATCGGCAATGGGCTCAGAAATTGACGGCGGTAAATGGGCTGATATCTGGAATGCTAGCCTCTTGTCAGTCAAAGACAGCATGAACGACGTCGTCAAGACCCTGGATTTGCTAACCGGCAACATGGGCGACTTTGCCGCCAGAGATTGGAAGTTCAATTCCTTCAAGACACTCGTGCAGCAAGCGGGTGAAGCCCGTCGCGGTATGACGGATGATCAATACCGGATGCAGCAGCAGTTTAATGGCGCTGACAAGCTCTTGGCGGGTATTAAGCAGGCTGCTCCAATGCCCAAGCTTGATGCCCCGGTCGTACCAAAAGACCAAACGGACAAGATTGATCACCTCAAGCTGAAACTAGATGAGCTCGCTGCTGCGGCCAAGGCTGCGCAGGATACATTGCGTGATGCCGGCAAGGGAATCGATTTCGAACGCTCTGATGAAATAGCCAAAGAGTATACGAAAACGGTAATCGAGCTCGAAGCTGCACTCAAGACACAGGGCAAGACCATAAGCGAGGCAGACAAAGCCGCGCTCAAGTCGAGCATCACCACACGCGTCAATGACCTGTCCCAGGCTAAGTATCGCGAAGAGCTCCAGAAGGTCACAGACGGTCTGCTCTCTCAAGCGCAGGCACAGGAAATCCTCACGCAGGCCATCGGCAAGGGTGCAGACGTCGTTCGTGCTGCTGCCATCGCTGCCAATGCAGCCAAGCGTGATGCTGGGCAGTCTGAAGAGTGGAAGCAGAAAAACGCTGTTGCTAGGTCTCGCGACAATGTGTCCTTCGGCATGAACTATGACAAAGCCAATGCCGGGTCTGATGCTCTCGCGCTAACCAGCGTTCAAGCTCAGATCAATGCACAATTGATCCTCAACGGTGCGATTGTGCGTGGAACACAAGCGAGACAAGAGGCAGCCCTCGCCGTGGAGCAGGAAGCTATTCGCTCCAAGTATTCACAGCGTGGAGATACAGACCAATCAGCACTCAATGCTGAGCTCGTAGCCAATGAAAAGCTCTTTGCTCTAAAACAGCAGGAAGCCAACTTGACGCGGGCTATGTCGATGGACCCAACAAACGGTTACCGTGCGCAGGCTACGGCACTGGCAGCCGCTGCAGCGGCTGCCAAGGATGCGGGTGTTGCGATCTCGGCTATGCAGATGGCAGCAGCCAACAAAACCAACTGGGAAGCCTACCTCTCTGCCGTCGACAAGACGACTCTAGCTGTTGGCAATGCTTCAGATGGAGTTAGTGTCTTCTTTAGAGAGATGTCCAGAGGCACTGAGTCAGCGGCCGACCAGATACACACTCTGCTAGAAGGCACGTTCGAGTCTTTGAATAGCTCGCTCTTGAAGATGATTGAGAGGCAGAAGATCAGCTTCGCTGAGTTCTTCCATGGTATCTCTACGAGTATAGCCAAGCTTGGCCTGCAAAAGGGCGAACAGGCTCTCGTAGGTGGAATCATGGGCGCTCTGGGCAAGGGTGATAAGAAGCCAGATGCAACGGTTGGTGCTATCAACCAAACCAATATGCTTCTGACTCAGGTACGAGATACCCTGCGCACCATGACAGGCCCTGGACCTATGGGTGGCTATTCATCTACTGCTTCGTCTACGGCCATCACCTCTGGTCCTGGTTGGCAAACCGCTTCTAGTGCAATGGCACCGTTCCTGTCGATGATCCCTGGCGCAGGTCCTCTGCTCAGTGGGTTCATGGGTGCTTTCGGTGGTCATCGCGCCCTTGGTGGCGACGTGACGGCCGGCATGACCTATGACGTTGGTGAGATGGGAAGGGAACGCTTCACGCCCACTCAGAACGGCAAAATCACACCGAACAAGGACATGGGAGGTAAGAGCGGCGACATCCACATTGATGCGCGCGGCTCGAACGATCCTGCCCAGACAGAAGCTGCAGTCCATCGCGCAATGTCTCAGTACGCGCCCCACATGGCTCGTGGCACTGCCACAGCGATGGCTGAGAGCAAGTCACGTAGACCCTCAATGTCTAGGTAACTAACAACACAAACATAAACAAAGCCCTGCCGTGAACACTCCGGCGGGCACACCTCTGGAGAAACTTATGCCCGAAACCCCTGAACCCGTCTTAAAATCACCCTCCGTCAATGACAGCACCCCTATAGGTCCCGCTCCTGGATATCTCTCTCCAGCAGAGCAATGGATCTGGTCAGAGATTCTTCGGAATTCGTCACCAATGCAATTCACAACCGGAGAAAGCCTCAGTCTCGAAGTCCTTTGCAAGACGGTATATCGCATGAGGAATTCCGATTTACAGGTGTCTGAACTCATCACCTTGATGGGTTTGCTCTGTAGGTTTGGCATGACCCCGGCCTCCCGACGTGGAGACACAAATGAATAAGTTGAAGACACTGGTTCTAGTGGTGCTGCTGTTCTTCTTCGGTCTTTCAACGGCCTACGCTACACCAATTGGCACTCTGACCGTATCGGCCAGCAACGTGGTTGATTCAACCGGAACCCCACTTGTCAACGGCACCGTCTACTTCGCTCCGGTTGACGGTTCGGGAAATCCGATCTCGTACCGCATTGGCGGTCTGGGGCAGGCGATTTCAAGACCTGTGCAGGCGCCTGTGGTAAATGGTGCATTCAGCGTGACGCTGCCAGATACTCACCTAACTGCGCCGGCCAACGTCTGCTTTAGTGTGACGGTTGTTGACCCTAACAGTGGTGAGAACGTCCTGGGTGGTGGGTATAGTTGTGTACAGCCGTCCAGTGTTGCTTCTTGGTGTACGAGTACCACTTGCAACTTTGACACCTACGTGCCGAACCTAGCTGCTGTTGCGCTCGTTCAGACCGGTCCGGCAGGGCCTCAAGGCATCCAAGGCGCGCAAGGCATTCCGGGCAGCGGAAATGCTGCGCAAGGCGCTCCTGGTTCTGTGCAGATTGCTGAGGGCAACGGTAGTGGTAATGTCGGCCCAAGTGATAGTTCGACGATCCTTGATACGCTGCCTGTTCAAGAGTATGTGACAACCTCGCGACCTCCTCTTCAGGCATTTCTCGCAGCTCTTCACAACGCGCGCAATCAGCATGTCTTCATCGATATCATCGGCGACTCGCGCGCAGTGGTGGACAACGCGACAGATCGACGGTGCAACCCGGGCTCGCAGCCGAGCATCGCGGTAGCCTCCCTTGATCGCTGGATTGAGCAATGGCGGATGCACCTGCAGGAGCAGTATGGCAATGGCGGTCCCGGTATGGTTCCGCTGAAGTTTCTCGAAGGCACTTCGGGCTGCGGCTATGTCCCCAACCCCGACTTCTTCTCGACGACAGCAGCTCCTACCTCGACCACAAGTGCCTACGGCCCCTACCAGGTCAACGGGGCAACCATAGTGGATGCCTTCACCGAGATTTATCCGGTCGGGACCGTTATCACATTCAAAGCCTATGAACCCTACGACCAGCCGAAAGCGTGGTGCTCTGCCGGACCGAGTTACGGTTCGTGGGCTATGGCCGTGGATGGTGCGAGTGTGGGAACTGCATGTCCAACCACTGGAACGGTGACCCCGGAGCTCTTTACGGGATCGCTTGTCACATCCCAAACCCACACCATGACGGTCACCTGTTCAGAGAATCCATGCGCTCTCTATGCGCTCGGCGGATTGAACGGAGCGAGTGGCGTGGTCTTTGACCGCGAAGGCATCGCCAGCGGCTCGGCAGAGACCTTCGGCTATGCGCCTTCGACTCAGTTCGCTTACAGCGATCTAAACCCGCCTGCGGCGCTCACTGTGATCCAGCACCTGACAAACGAGGTTGCCCAAGATGCCACCACGTCGCAATACCTCACATCCCTCACCAAGATCTACAACCACCAGACGGCACGCGGATCATCGGTATACTTCTTCATCCCCGGCATCGATTGTCCAAACGCAACCAACTGCGCCACGGAGTATTCGGAGATTCTTCCCTACTACAACGTGATGGAGACGTACGCGAAGTCGGTCAATGCGTCCTATAGTGATATGCGGGATCGCTGGGGGCAGAGCTTCAATCCGTATTACTTCGGGCCAGATGAGACGCACGAAAATACCCTCGCTAACCACGATGAAGACACGATGGCCGAGGCAACGACAAGCGATCTTCAAACGCTTCCATCCAGCCTGTCTTCTTGCTCAGCGGGGACGAACTATCGTGGATCGGATTACCGGGGCCAGCCGATATGCCAGGCACAGTTGCCGGCGCGCAGCTGCCCGGTGCAGGATTTTGCTCGATCGGTGACTCTAACGGTTGCGGCGTCTCCGGCTGCGCTCGCTGATTTTCCACTGCTGCTCTCATTCAATGGATCGGCACCAAACTCACTAACGCTCTCCGACTTCGTCGGTCATGTGCAGAACGGCTTCGACATCATCGCCTGCGAGAACGGGCTTCAGCTCTCACATGAAACGACTCATTATGACGGGGGTAGCGGCTCTTTGGAGATGTATGTCAAAGCGCAGCTTTCGGCGACTGCTTCATCCGTCATCACGCTCTACTATGACAATCCCAGCGCGGTTGACACTTCCAGAGCGGCGGATGTTTGGTCGAACGGCTATGGCTCCGTGTACCACTTCAGCAGCTATGGCGATCCGCTCGCTGACTCATCGGGCCTTGGAAACGAGATGACCGCGCAGGGCTCCGGCAGTCATACGAACCCAACAGGTAAGTTCGGTACATACGAATCGCTTACCAGCTCATCCGGGTTGCTCGCCTTTTTGAATGTGGCCGGGGTTATAGACGAAACGAAGACAATTCCGGGGTTGCCGCGCGAATCAGAGGCGAGAACGGTAGAGGCTTGGTTCCAATTCCCAACCGCGCCGACATCTGGCTCCATGATGTTCAATTATGGGTTCTATAGCGAGAACAGTAATTTCGGGGCGATCTATGGCTCTTCAACCATTGCCATGCAAACGGGCGAGGCTGGAGAGAGCTTTCCATTCACTCCCGACACCAACTGGCATTTCCTCGCGCAGATCCTCCCTGCCGGTGGAAACTACTCCAGCGTGCAGAGCTTCCTCGATGGATCAATGCAGACAATGACCTGCGTCACCGGCTTGGGCCCCTGCACGAACTCTATGAAGACGTTTCCCAACTATCTAGCCGTGAACGGTTTATGGCAACCGAATAATTCGCTCGCAAACCTCACAGCGGAAAACGTCGATGAGCTCCGCGTCTCGCTCGTACAGCGATCAGTCGGATGGCTCACCGAGGAATACAACAACATGACGAACCAGGCCAGTTTCTTCACGCTGGGAACGCCCGCGTCACCAGCGTATGCGCCATACACCGGCACCTGCGCCCCCACTACGACACTAACGGTGAGTGGTGGCAAGATCACCGGGTGCAGCTAAAGCAATAACTGTAAATAGCCCATAGCCCACCACAGCAGCCCTGTGGTGGGCTTTCGCATTTGTGTCCGCAAGGGCAAGAGGGAGCAGCCATTAGTACCTACCCAGTAGTACCCGACTTCACAAATGTGACTACGTTCAACGGTTGGAACGTAATGCCCTTCCCACGCGGCCCCGGCTTCAGAGACGTTGAGTTCTCAGTCAGTGACACAGTAGCTCAAGTAGCACAACCGTTCACGCAACAGAGTCAGTTCCAGGCTTGGCCTGGCGGTGACTTCTGGCAGGCCACACTGACGTTACCCAAGATGACTCGCGCCCAAGCTGCTCAGTGGATTGCATTCCTGATGGCAGCGAGGGGACCAGCCAATGTCTTCTTGCTGGGTGATCCCTTCATGAAGACCCCGCAAGGAACTCCTCAAGGCGCTCCAGAGGTTGATGGAGCGCTTGGCACGAACAACCTGGCGATGTCTACCACACTGGTGACAAAGGGCTGGCTCCCGTCAACAATGAGACTTTTGCTGCCGGGTGATTACATCCAGATTGGTAATCGTCTGCACACTGTGCTGAACACAGTGAACTCAACAAGCGGTGGGGCAGCAACTCTTCAGCTTTGGCCCAGCCTGCGTGAGCAACCCACAGACGGCGAAGCAATTATTACCCACAACGCCAAAGGTCTGTTCCGACTCGCTGCTAACAAGCGTACGTGGAGTGTCGATGAGACACGGCTCTTTGGCTTGAGTTTCAAAGTGCAGGAGGCGAAGTAATAGTGTCTCGACCTCTCTCATCCGGCGGTCTACGAGGTGTCTGTCCGCTGAAGAACCTAAAGATCAAATAAAACTCAACCGCCCCACATGAATGCATGCTGCTCGCATTCGTGTGGGGCTTTTTGTCGTTTAACACGCCGCAGGCGTAAGGTCGAGGTCCTATATTGTGTATCCGACGGTGGCTACCACTATAGACCCGAGGTGGTTACTAAATTTCTGTTGACAGGTGAGTGTTTGCGCAATAGTGTCTTGAAAACGGTTACCAATTTAAACGCAGGCATATGTAGAGATTCGCAGAGGAGTACTGTCTTTTACCGAATGCCAACACTCATGTGTTGGGCAATCGCGGGAGTGTGTCTGATGACATAAGTTTCGATTTGAACTTGCCGGTCTCTGGGTTACCCGGTGGCAAGCCCATAAATCTTATCCCTTCTGTATCTAAATGTTCCAAGAATGATTGTTAATCAGCGCGTTCTGCGCTCTGCTGTCCGAAACTTCTCAGGAGTAGCAGATCAACGTAGATCAACATTTGCGTGACCAGTCAGTTGTATTGTGAGGATCAGCTGAAGGCTACGAGCTGTTGGACAATATTCCTTCTTCATGGTCCGGGAGATTTGTTGCATGAATCAAATTCTAAGAATGCTGCCCATCGTGATTGTTTCCTTCGCTTCTGCGGCCCTAGCACAGACCGCAGTAACTACTGATGGGACTGGAACAGCTCAAAATTTTCCGGTATATACCGGGCCAACCGCTCTGACATCCTCGATCTTATATCAGGGAGGCACCAGTGTAGGTGGCGGCATCGGAATCAACACGAGTGCCCCACAATACAGTTTAGATATTCATGGTGGAGCAGCGTTCACTCCGGTCGGAATCAATATCTATAACTGGTTTGGCGACCCAGAAGCTGCTTCAACCGAAAACATCACATTTTCCGGCGAAGCTAATCCCACCGGCTTCGCCATGATCGAATCGGGGGGCGATCCAACCTGTTGGTCCTGTGGTGCGGGCTACTTGGCTTTCAAGACCGCGAACGGTGGCGCAGTTCTAAATGAAGGCATGCGACTAAACCCCGGAGGTCAGCTCGGTATCGGCACCGCTGTGCCTCAGTCTGCGCTCCATGTTGCGAGCGCGGCCGTCGCTTTGGCCTCGAATGGTGGCCCATTTGGAAACGGGAATGTGGTTATCCAGGGGCTTGGGGGGCGGTCGACTTCGGCAGGAGCAGGGTTATCGTTCGCCACCGCTGCAAATACGGATGGCTCGAATGTTTGGGAGCAAGCACGTATCTTAGCTACCGCCGATATGGCAGATAACGAGGACGCAAGTGGCCGACTCTATCTGCAGACAAGAGCAATAACCAACGGCGCCTGGGGCTGGAATAACAATCTAGTCCTAAGCTCCGCCGGGTATGTTGGAGTCGGCACCCCTTCTTCACCCACACAGCCTCTTGAGGTAAATGGCTCGATCAAGATGGATGCAGGCTCTTTGATCTTCCCAGACGGAACCTCCTTTTCTTCAGCATCAGGGAATATCAACGTAAAAAATGCACTGGCGGCAGCCGTTACGATTGAGAGCGACGCAGCACCAGGTGCCTCCTATGGGTCGTCTCTTGCACTTGTCGGCAACATGCGAGAATGGTCGCTCGTAAATTGGAATAGTGGGAACGGAGGCGTCTATCCAGGCTCGCTTGGAATTGGTGATGCTACTTCCGGGCTGGTGCGCCAGCTTTTTGATCCTTCTGGAGATATTTATATTGGCCTCAAATCTGGTGATGGGTTTGTAAATACGAGCTCCTTGTCTGTTCTTGCCAATGGCAACATCGGAATTGGAAGTGTGACACCCGTCGCACCGTTGCAGATTGGGGCAGAAACGGCGATCCAGAACGTAGTTGGGTTTCAATCGGCATTCGGAAATAACACCTACTATGACGGGAGTAATTGGCGATATTTCACTGCAGGACCAGCCTCAGCTTTCCGGATGTACAATGGAAATATAGCTTTCAATACGGTGACTACGGGTGCTGCGGGCGCTATAGCTTCCACGATGGATGTAACAGGGCGCAAGATGTTGCTCTTCAGCAGCGGTGGGCTCGCGCTCGGGAATAACGCCATCGCAGGGACGGACCCCGGAGCAGGAAACCTGAATGTCTCGGGCACCATCACGGCGAGTGGCGGAATCACGACGGTCGGCACTATCACGGCGGGTTCTGGAATCGTATTTCCTAACGGCGTAGTACAGACCGTCCCGTATACAGGTGCTGCTGCTAGCTTGCCAGCCAACGTGGACTACACCGATCAGCCTCAGACAATATCTGCCCAGAAGACATTCACCGGAGGTGTGAGTGTCAGTACGGGCGGACCGGGCACCCCATTCACAGTCCAAGGTGCTGCCCTTGGGAACACGAGCGGTAATACGACCGCTCTCATGACGCTACAGAACAATAATGCGAATGCCAACTACCTAACGTTCTCCCAGTTTAGAAATACAGATGGATGGGACTGGACAACCGCGACAACGCGGATACAAACGGTCACTGATGTTACCCCGCAGGGATACATTGATTTCAATCCACCTAACGGCGGTTTTGGACTGGCGATGGGAAGCAATGGTTCTGAATACTTCAGAATCGCCTCGGGCGGCAATGTTGGTATTGGAACCATTACTCCTGGAGCACGACTTGAAGTGAACGGCAATCTCAAATTGACATCCGGCAGCGGAGCTTCGATTACATTCCCTGACGGTACAGTGCAAAGCACTGCTTACGTCGGGACAACTTGTTCGACCGGAGGGGAAGAGCTTGGCCCGGCAACGACCCCATCCGGGTCTTGTTCCACGAATGGAGCATGGGCCTTTTCCCAAGACGGACACGCAACGTTCTGCGCAAGCGGGACGTGGACAACGAAAATTTAGGAGTGGCAAATAGGGTAATGAATTGCGAGTGCGAGGGTTTCGGTATGCAGAGAGGTAAGTGGAGTCGAATTTCGGTTGGGATATCGGTTGGAATGATCTTGTGCTGTGCGACGTTGACAGCACAGACGAACACATTTCCGTCGAGCGGCAACGTAGGGATCGGGACGTCCAGCCCAGGTTCGAGCCTGGAGGTCCACGGCAACGGAACAATCGCCTCCGGGCTGGCAATCACTGGCAGTGGCCAGCCGTACGCCTATAACCATCTCTATTCTGGGACAACGCCTGAGCAGTCGCTGAATCTGTTCTTTGGGGACACCACTACGACGGATACCTACTATGGGTTTAACATCCAAGGGGGCGCCATAGCCTCGCCGACAAATTTCTTTACAGTCCTTGCTAGCGGTAATGTCGGAATAGGCACGACGACCCCCGGGACAACCCTTGAAGTTAACGGAAATGTGAAGCTTACCTCAGGTAGTGGGGCATCTCTTACCTTTCCTGATGGTACGGTCCAAAGCACAGCGTACACCGGGACCACCTGCGCAACGGGTGGTGATTATGCCGAAACAGTGAACGTTGCGGGCAACCGCAATGCCTATGAGCCCGGTGATGTTATGGTGATCGGCCTTGAAAGTGACTCTGACGTCGGAAAGTCCAGTGAGCCATACTCCACCCGAGTAGCGGGAATCTACTCTACAAAGCCAGGTGTCGTGGGCAGAAGGCAGACAACCGACCCTAAAACGAGCACCACAGAGATCCCGATGGCGATGGTCGGCATCGTGCCCACGAAAGTGAGTGCTGAGAATGGAGCAATCTCGCGAGGCGATCTGCTCGTCACGGCGTCTATCCCTGGCTATGCCATGAAAGGCACGGACCGTATGAAGATGCTTGGCGCAGTAGTCGGTAAAGCCATGGGTACGCTGAGCTCTGGAGTCGGTGTGGTTGAAGTGTTGGTTACATTGCAATGATTGTTGTGGCATTACCGGGCGCAGTTAGGATGAAGTGCGGTGCTAAGAAGTATGGAGATGAAATGAGGACGTTGATCAAGGTTTCAGGCGTGTTGCTGCTCGGTTGCTCGGTCCTTGCAGGGGCGCAGACAACGGTCACCACAACCTCGGGTGGTGCTGCAGGGGCGGTACCCTATTTCACGGGGAATTCAAATGTCGAGCAATCGATCATTACTCAATCTTCAGGTGCCGTCAATGTGAATGGAGGATTCTCGGTCAGCGGTGCGATAGGAGCTGGGGGCGAAATTGAAAGCGAGGGTGTGGGGCATGGCTTTCGTGTACTAGGTGAACCGGCAGACCGGATTAATCAAGCGCCCTGGTATGGGCTCGGAGTGAGCAACCTTTCGCTATGGCAAGGAATCCAGAATGCTGTCCAGATCGGGGGCTATTTCGGGTTGAACTTCCAGACTGGCAACGGCACGATGGTCATACGCGGAGATAACGGAAACGTGGGGATTGGAACATCTACCCCTGGCGCATCTTTAGAGATTAACGGCAATGTCAAGATGACATCCGGATCCGGAGCGTCCTTAACTTTCCCCGATGGTTCGGTGCAGAGCACGGCCTATACGGGGACCACCTGCTCAACAGGTGGTGACTATGCGGAATCGATCGATGTGACGGGTGACAAAACCCAATACGAGCCGGGTGACGTGATCGTCATCGACCCATCGAATCCAGGTCATTTCCTCAAATCTTCTGAGCCCTACTCAACACTCGTCGCAGGAATCTATTCCACGAAGCCCGGCTTTGTGGGTAGGCGCCAAACTACCGATCCCAAGAGCAGCACCACCGAGATCCCGATGGCTATGGTAGGCATTGTTCCGACCAAAGTATCCGCCGAAAACGGTCCGATCAAAGTGGGTGACCTTCTAGTTACATCTTCTTCTTGGGGTTACGTCATGAAGGGAACTGATAGGAGCGCAATGACAGGCGCTATCGTCGGTAAAGCACTTGGAAAGCTGAACGTTGGAACAGGAACGATTGAAGTCTTGGTCGCGTTACAGTAGCCACTAACAACGAGCGAGGAGGTATTGAACGATGTTTCGCATGAAGCCTTTATTGTCAATTCCCAATGGGCGAACAGTCACTTTCAGCAAGTGGAGCAGGCGACTCGCCCCGTGCCGACATTTTATCGTGGCGATTATCGTTGTCCTAGTAAGTTTTGACAATGCGCTCGGGCAGACAAGCACAGGCAAGGATCCACTGGCGGTACAAGTGATTCAGCCGTCGATTCAAGCTCTCCGAGGAGTGACAAGCGAGACGCCCCGGCGACAACCTGACCGTCGTAGGGTACAGGCCCGATGCTGAGCCTACTCGATGAAGGAGCGAATCGCGGCGCAATGATTGGCGCCGTAATCGGTAAGACGCTATGAAGTCTCGTCTCGGGCATTGAGACTACCGAGGTGTTGATTTTCGCTGCAATAGATATTCTCTGGGACAAAGATCATCAGGATTATCTGTATGACCAAGCTGTATGGAGACATTGAAATGTGCAGAAACCATCGATCACCGTTTCACCGATATAGAATCCCCTCTTACAGACATAAAAGCTTCCGTTTAAGAATTTGTTGTGAGGAGTTCGTATGAATATCATGTCTCCATCAGTACCGCGAATTTTGCAGAATTGGCGAAGATTTGGAATAGCTGTTTTTGCATTTTCCTTTGTAGCTCAGAGCCTCAATGCAGCGTCCGGATCAGGTACCGAGACGGTACGATTGGCTCTAGGGTCAATGGGAGGAGAGACAGCGTGGGCGACAATTAAAAGCGCGAAGATTACTGGGACGCTGACTTTTTCAGGTGCTCGTACCCCAAGAAGCTTTGCCAGAGTGGATGCCTGGTCGCTAGAGAGAGATTGGTTCTTGAGATCGGAGTCAGATAGTTCCCTGATGGGAAACGGAGGTACGCCAAATCTTATCAAGTATGATCCAAGCTCCGTCAACGCACTCGCGGCAGACTTGCCTGTTGCAGCGCTCTCTCTCATGATTCAAGATCCACAAGTATCTATCTCTGAAGTTTCCCCTTCAACTGCCGGGCCATGCGTTGTTATAGCAAAATATATCGCTTTCGTCAGAAAAAGACTGTATCTAGCTACTTGGTGCTTTTCATCCGTTACACACTTACCGGTGACGGCGCAGGTCAATGTCCTAGATCGGAGAACATATCAGCCAGCAGGACTGCAAAGCATCACCTACAAAGATTTCGGAGCAGAACCGGGTGGGACCACCATCCCCCATACCGTCCAAATAACGGAATCTCCCGGAAGAAGCTACGTTCTCAATATTGAGGAGTTCGCGCCAAACATTCAGATTACATTGCCGAAACCAGAGGTAAGACAATGAAACCAATCTTCTGTATTTCAATTTTTATGTTCGCGGCTATAGCGTGTCTGCCTGTTTTGGGACAGGTCTCGGATGAAGTGAGCCAAGAAAAGGGAATTTCGACTTGGGGAAGCTACCAGGGCGGAGATGTAGACGATGTCGACCTTAGGAATGGCAATATGTCGGTTCGTATTCCTTTATTCTCTTTACCTCAAAAAGGCGGTCTAAGCCTAAGCTATTCGCTGGTATATAACACTACTACTTATACCTACTATCAAGATTGCCAGGATGGTCCGCCAAATTCCGACTCCTGCGTATATCGATATATATACGATGGGAATATTGGACCAAAACTTGTAATGGATCAAGCTCTTGATATCGGATATAGCGCACCGGAGCCAGCGGACGCCAACCTTGCGCTCCAGTCGCCAGGGTGGTATGCGATAAAGGGAGCCGATGGTTCAGGGCATACCATGCTTTTTGACTCTAGCAACTGGACCACGCTACGTGCTGTAGATGGAACAGGCTTCCGGTACGATGCACCTTCGGGATCTCAGCCCTACTACCCTTTTGATAATTCCGTATATGTGGCCTGCTCGGATGGAGTGGTGGGTGTAAAAGCCGGTGTTATTACTACTCCATCGGGGATAAAGTATACGGCAGCAGATTGCCATTCATCGTCCACAACAACTATGTATCAAGGAGACGTATTGCTCGCTCAAGGGCCCTTGAGGACCATGACCGATCCCAATGGAAATCAACTTACCTTCAACCAATACAATGAATACAACGATGCATCCATTGTTTTAGGCTCGGTGACAGATTCTCTGGGGCGAATCATTCCCGACTTTACCGTTGGCCCCGAATCCACAAACACCTCTTCGTGCCCAAATCTCGGGATCCCAAACCAGGCACCCGCTTTCTCAAAGCAATGGATAGTGCCCGGACCAAACGGCGGAAATGTGACGTATCTCTTCTGCTTTGCGACGATTAGCTATAACACCAATTTTGATGGAGGGGTACGGGGGGTTGGCACGTATCCTTGTGTAGAAGATGATTGCACAGGATTTACGGGATATTACGAGCTAGGCGCCATTGGATCCGACTACGCTCTTCAATCATTAACATTACCGAATGGCACTTATTGGGCCTTCGTCTATGACTCTGCTGGGCCGTTGTTCTTGGGATCAGGAAATCCCGCCTCTCCAAGTGGATTTTACGACCCAAATGCCAGCCCGGTAGCTTATGCCTCCTTGACGAAGCTCATTTACCCGACTGGCGGTAGTGTTACTTATGGATATGCTCCAGCCGAGACAGAGATGTCATACCTAATGGTGGGTAGCCGCTATCTGTCGGACGGAACAACATCTTACCCTCCATCACAATATAGCTATACTGTGATATCCGTCCCCATATTTCCACCGCCTGCTTCCTACACGACAACATACACAGATCCTGCTGGTAACGATACGGTTCATACCTTCAGTGATGTCGGCCCTTTGTTGGGGGCTTACCCATCTGAAACAGAGGTTGACTACTACTCTGGTTCTGCCGCTGGCGGCAATCTCTTGAAAACAGACGCGAAGACCTACGCGAACCAAGTGATCCTAGGTACATATAGCGCTAAGACAGGCAATGGGGAATTGCAAAGTGAAACGACCGGTCTTATAGGGGGGCCAACGACAACAAATTCTGATACTTATACTTCACAATTCAGTGCTGTGTGGCCCGTATGTTTAGCAGACGGGACAGGATGTACTGTGGTGGGAGGCAGTGTGCCAATCTACTGGGGTAAACCGAAAACCGTCACTCAGACAAGTACCGATGGCAGTGTCAGTCAATTAATCACCGTAAACTATAAATGGATGGAACCCGCATCACCTTACAATGGGGCGAACCTCCTCAACCTAGTATCCTCCGTTGGAACTGCAAGCATTTCTGGATCTCCTATGACGTCAGTCACCTACGGGTATGATGAAAATAATGGAAGTCCACAGGGTATATACGGGAATCGGACGTCGGTCGGGCGGTGGCTGAACACTACTGGTGGGACTGTTCTAGCAAGCACGGTTTACAATCCCCAAGGAATGCCAACGGATACTTACGACGCTAATCTAAATACAGGTTTTAACGGAAATCACGTCCACACGACGTATGACGCAACGGGAATATTCCCGCAGGAAATTCAACGGAGCACTACTGGGAGCACAATTCACGTTGATTATTTTTCCTATGATCCCAACACTGGCAATATAAATTGGCATACCGATGAAAACGGGAACGCGCCCAATGATCCGGCACATACGACAAGTTACTACCATGAAGATCCCTTCGGGAGACTTACAAGGGTCGTTAACCCACCAACGCCTCCTTACGGACAGGGTGAAACGGACATTACATATAATGACTTAGCCGGGACAGTGACTGAGATTGTTACCGCTTCTCCCAGTCCGGCTCAGACATCAAGCCAAACATTTGATGGTCTAGCAAGACAAGTGCGAACCGTGGCTGCAAGCGGAGCTAGTTCCGAGACCGTATACGATTCTATGGGGCGAGCAGCGTCGATTTCGAATCTTCATTTCTCTACGCAATCCAGTTCTGATGGTTATACATCATATGACTATGATGCTTTGGGTCGCATACACTATCAATGTCAGCCTGACAATGGCACCGGATCTGGCGCTTGCGTACCCGGGAACGCATACTTACAATGGACCTATAATGGAAACATAACCACGAAAAGGGATGAATTAGGCCATTTATCCACACAGGCCAATGATGCGCTTGGACGTTTGTCAAAGATTGTTGAGCAAGGGACGCTAACAACGTTTTACACATACGACCCACAGAATAATCTAATCGGGGTTTCTCAAATAGGAAATGGAACTACTGACACGCCCCGAACGCGTAATTTTACCCATGATTCGTTGTCCCGACTTATTTGCGCGTCCAACCCCGAGAACAGCCATAACCAATGTCCTAGCAGTGCAGTTTCTGGGATACCATCGGGTGTCACAACATACTCCTATGATCCAAATGGCAATGTCCAATATAAGACGGACGCACGGGGTGTCCAGACCCATTACACCTATGACGCACTGAATCGTCTCACCGGGAAGTATTACTCGAACGATCCTTCTTCAACGACCAATACTTGCTATCAGTACGATACCGTGGCAGGGACTACGTCTAGCGCAAATCCAATCGGACGGATGACGGCTGAGTGGACCCAGAGTGAGTCGGCTGGAACATGTTCCTCTACAGTGCCATCAACGGGGGCGCTGACCGCAGAGCTGATCACGGCATATGACGCTTTGGGGCGGGTGAAGCATTCCCAGCAATGCGTTCTGGGCAATTGTGCCTCCGGTGGCGTTCCGTTCAGCTTGACGCAAGGGTATGACCTCGCTGGAAATACAGTCAATTGGACTGACGGCTTGAATCAGATTTTGTTTACTCAGCATTACGATACCGCTGGTCGCCTGCAGACTCTGACAAGTTCCTGGAGCGACGTACTTCATCCTTCAACGTTATTTTCGTCTCAAAGTGGCACTGCATGTGGCTCCTCTGTGCAGGGTTATAACGCTGCCGGTGCTTTGCAGAACTGGATGCTCGGCAACAATCTGGGTGTTACCCGCTGCTATGACTCACGGCTACGTGTCACTTCCGAAACGGCAACTGTTCCCTAGTGTGAATTCTAAGAGTCAGGGGAGCTAGGAGGCTTGCTCATGCAGAAGAGGAACAATTCGGAGAGAACCGTGACGAAGACTGGATCTCCGTGCTGGTCAAGAGAGGGCTGGAGAAAAGAAGCCCTTATGCGAGGTATGCGGCCAACGATCACACTGTTGGCATTCTTCGCGGCCGCTCCCCTGTTTGCCAGCCAGCTGTCAGTTACCGTGACGGGGGCTGAGCAGAGTTCTGGAGGTGTTTGGGATGCGGGAACACTGACCGTTCGCGTCAATGAGCATACCGAAACGTTTTCTTATGGTCAGTTCTCAACGAACGCTTCGGTAGCGTCAGGCATAGCAGCGCGTTTTTCCCAGGATTGCTCAAGCGCACTCGTCGCCAAGGCTGTCGGCAACGTGATCACGTTTGTCGAGAAGAACCCTAACGGTGCCGATGTTCAGTTGATTGCCTCGGTTGAATGGAATTCAGCAACGTTTAGTCAGAGCTCATTCAATATTCCGACGCCGACGACCGGACCACCGCTGGGGACACAGTTAGCTGTCTCTCTGGATGTTCTATGTACTCCAAATCCTGTCCCGACTGGTTCATCGATGCAGTGCTCAGCAAAACTTCCTCCACATCTATCCGTAGAGCCAACCGGAACAGTTTCATTCCAGCTAGACGGCTCGGTTTGGACATCGGCAAACGTCGACAATGCAGGTCTAGCGGTGGCTACAAGTCTTCCCAGTCTGGCGACCGGGGCGCACAATATTACGGCGAGCTACTCCGGTGATACGAATTATTTGGCAACGAGCGGAGCGATAACCGTATCGGGACTTAGCGGCAGCGGCCTTCCTTCCGCTGTGGTCTATAGCTACAACATCGCCCAGCCGAATGGCACTACCGGTTATGCGGCAAATGGGAACATCGTGGCTTACACGGACTCCGTTAACGGAACCTGGAGTGTCGGCTATGACGATCTGAATCGCCTTGCAAACTCCGTGCAGACTCCGGTTGGTTCTGCATCGTCACAATATGGCTGCTGGAGTTATGACAGCTTCGGAAATCTGCAGCAGCAGTATATGTCGAATCAGGCATTCACATCTTCGGCTGGCCAATCCTGCCAGCCGGCGGGAGCTGCGGTCACGACTCAGACGCAGATGAACTACACGGATGGAAGCAATCGGATCAGCAGCGGAGCCTGGATGAATAAATACGGGCTATTCAATCAGGGCGCACCGTCGTATGACGCGGCTGGCAATATAACCAATGATCTGCAGAATCAGTATCTTTACACGCCTGACGGCCAGGTGTGCGCGGTGCAGCAGCCTTCGGCGTACGGCATAGCCGGCCCTAAAATCGGTTACCTCTACAACGCTTCTGGTCAGCGTGTCGCCAAAGGTACCCTTACAAGCATGAGTTGCGACCCGACTATCAACGGCTTCCAGGCGACAAATGTCTACATCATCGGCCCCGATGGCACGGAGATGACCGAGGTGGATGGAGCTGGCAACTGGGTCCATACCAATGTAGCTGCTGCCGGAGAGATGATCGCTACCTATAAGAACGACGGCCAGAGCCTGCACTTTCAACTGGCCGACTGGTTAGGTTCGCGGAGAGTACAAACGGACTACCTCGGTCAGACCGAAAGCACCTGCCAGTCGCAGCCGTTCGGCGATGGCATGACATGTACTGGAACGACTGCTTCGGAGCATAAGTATACCGGCAAAGAAAGAGACGCAGAAAGCGGCTTGGATAACTTCGGGGCCAGGTACTACGGCAGCAACATGGGCCGGTTCATGAGTCCCGATCCGTCGGGGCTCATGTATGCTGATCCGACCAATCCGCAAAGTCTCAACCTCTACAGTTATGTGCTCAACAATCCGCTGAAAAACACCGATCCGACCGGGATGTATTGCTATTACGGAGATCCCAACAGTACGTCTGATGGCTTTGATCATTCTCAGTACGACTTTCACTCCAGCAGTGGTGAATGTACCGCAGCGGATGAAAACGGGAACAAGGGACAGTGGATAGACGACGCTTATACTCATAACGGATCGGACGATGACAATCGACCACAAGAAGGTGTATCTGCAATGTCCTCGACGTCAGCGCCCAGTACGCCCCCATCCGCTTCTGACGCAATAATGAATACGATCAATGGTGTGCAGGAATATAACCGAATCAGTTTGCAGTTCGACGGGAACTGGAGGGCACATCCCTGGAGACCTACGGACCACTTTACTGGGCCAATGCGGTTGAGCGATTCTTTCATCAGAAATGCTTGCACTACGGCCGCAATTTTTCAGGGTGGGGGGTCTGTAATCCCGGGCGTCACTAATCCCAATCAGGAAAGCCTAGATGTAAATGCGACCACATATAAGGATACTCAAAAGAGCCAGAACTTTACTCGTGACGGCGCATTCATCAATACAAGTGTTGATACCACCGTCGTGACTGCCTCAAGTCCTTCACGCACCGGAGTAGGAAATGCGGCTGGAGCCATCGCGGGTGGAGTCGGAACGTTTGCGAGTTGCTACGCGGCTGTTAGCGCGGCGAATGCGAGGTAATAAATGAAGATAACCGAAGATCACGAGAGAAAAGACGATATCAACCCCGTAACTAAGACATTTCGGGATGCTCCTCGGTTCAATAATGCTTGGCTGAGTGCTGGCGCTCACTATACTGCAACACAACGTATTGGTTTTACACTTCTATCAATCCTTGTAGCTTTTGCTGGAGCATTGTTCTGTCAAAACGGAATCATCTTATTCAGGGAGGGTATGGTGTCCGGTTTCCTCCCGCTGCTCGGGGGGACGTTCGCACTTTATCTCGGTGGTCTCGGTGTATTCCGGGTGGGCCAAGATATCTTTTCAAGGAAGCCGAGAACTCGTAAGAACGATCCAGCATCGAAGAGAAGACGTTAATCTTTTCTGTGATCCAATCTGATGTGTTTGTTGTGGCTGTCCTAGCGTGCCGAGTATAAAAAGCCACCACAGTAATATCGCTATGATGCGGACCAGTTTTATCTACGACTGCACTTCACACTTTGTGCATTCGTGCGTTTTAAGCGGATCCCGTTATACCGGCAAAGAAAGAGATACAGAATCAGGTCTCGACTACTTCCCAGCTCGCTACTACGCATCGTCAATGGGGAGATGGATGTCGCCCGATCCATCCGGGTTGTACTTGGCTGATCCAACAAACCCGCAGAGTCTGAACCTCTATAGCTATGTCCTCAACAATCCCTTGAACCGAGTTGATCCGACAGGTTTGGGTTGGTGTTATTACGGGAACACCGACCCAGGTGCTGCACCATCGGATGATCCATCCGACTATGACATGGATAGCCCAAATGCAGCTGACTGTCAGGGAGGACAATGGCATGATGTTTCAACAACTGTAAATGTGAATGGGAATGATGGAAGCAGCACCGTTGATACAGTCGATACGGGTTCTGCTCAAGAGGGACAGTTTGTCTATCAGACCCTAAGCACGACACACACATATATATACCTGGATCATTTTCCGATTGCGTGAGGAGCGGAAATGAAGCGTTTAGCCTCCAGGCTGGATTGAAAAACGCAACTGGGGGGGCGACTCGGAAATGGAGCTGTATCTGACGCGTTATTGGGAAGCAGCGTTCAGAGCGCGACAGATCAACTACAAAAGCTTTTTCTGGGGATCCCGGTGGTGCTGCGATGGATAAGGCGAAAGAAAAACTGATCGAGAAGGGAGCCGAGGCTGGAGCCAAAGTGCTTCCAAGTGTCACAGTGACGGGCAACGGCGACGATGGCTCGTCCGTGGCCCTTGCCGGGCGCGAGGCGTCGATAGAGCAGGCCGATGTGACCTTCGCGATAGGCCCGCAGATGTGTTGCGCAGGTGGCGGCTTCGACGAAGGCCCATTTGAGATAGCGGTTGACGTTGCGGCAGGTTCCGCCATGCCGGATGTGGCCGCCCGAGGAGATGACGCGAGGCACAAGGCCGGCGTAGCTGGCCAGGTTCTCGGCGCGGGGAAAGCGTTCGATGTCGCCGATCTCCAGCCACAGAACGGGAGCCAGTATCTTGCCGACACCAGGGAGGGTGTGGAGCAGTTGGATCTCCGGGCTGGAGGCAAGCGTATGGTCGATGTGCTGTTCGAGGACCATCAGCTTGACGTTGAGGTGATCGATAGAATCGAGTTCAAGCGCGACCATGCGTGCGGTCTCCTTCGGCAAGTCGGGAAGGATCTCGGTGATGTAGGCACGGCCCTTGACTCCGAAGAGGTCGGAGATACCGGTGGCGTGCAGCCCGTAGCGGTCGATGGCCGAGTGGATGCGGTGCTTGAGCGAGGTGCGGAGGTCGCGCAGGGCCATCCGGGTTCGCAGCAGCTCGCGCTGGTCGCGGAGTTCTCCTGGAGGAATCCAACTCTCAGGAAGTGTGCCGTTGCGGAGCAGGATCGCAAGTCCCTTGGCGTCGAGCGCGTCCGTCTTATGCGTCTTGCCCATCCGTTTCTTGGCCTCCGACGGGTTGGCCAGGTGCGGCCTGTGGCCCGCCTGCTCCATCAGGTCGACGATCCAGTACCAGTTGCCGGTGGACTCGATGGCAATCTCGGTACCGTTAGGCAGCGTGTCGAGGTAGCGCTGGTAGGCCGCGACGTTGTGCTCGATCCGCACGGGCTGCGTGGCCTTGCCGCGTTCGTCGACCGCGACGAAGACCGAGTAATGCTTGTGAGCGTCACATCCGAGATAGGGCTGCATGAGTGTTCCTCCTTGAGGGAGAACGTAACGCACTTGGCTGAGGCCAAGTGCGCTTTCATGCAATCACCCCAGAATGGGTGCTGCGGAGGAACTAAAAGTTCCTCTGCGGGAACTTGCTGAAAACAAGCGGCTAATAGAAAAACGCCAGTAAAAGCGTTACTCTGGAGGCGAACGCAGGTTGCTGTAGGGGAACCATATGAGCATCAACCCTTTAGCCCGCCTCCGGCCCCCTGTTGCCCGAATCTGAGCAACGCACGGCGAGCGTGTGTCTCTCCCGAAAACCTCTTAGGCGGTGCGTGGATGTTCGAGCTGTCCGCGTTAGTTGAGATTGCGTTCGCAAGCCCGGATCGTCGATCTCAAAGCCGTTTCTATTCTGGCCCCACGTCTAGCGAAAGGAAGAGCAGCGAACATCTTATCAGCAAGTTCGTCATGCGTCCTAAGCTTACCGTCGGACCGAACCCAGTTGTAGAGAGCTTGAAGTTCTCTCTGGGTATATTCCGTTATTGATGCTCTCTTAGGGATCGGGGCGAAGAGTGTTGAACATGAAGCCATTGGGCAGGGAATCGATTCTCGCGGGAGCATTGGCGCCGGCGGTCACCTGTCGAGAGTCTCCACGGAAGCGGAGGACTCAGCCAGTTTCCTTGCGACCTGAAATAGTGTGGTCTTCGCCAAGACCTCGCCTGTCGCGTTGTTGAAGATCCAGAACTCGGTTGGGACAACATGCAAATATTCATACGTATCCTGCGACTCGATGGGAACTTCAAGAGATGCAGAGTGAAAAGCATCAGCTTCGGAAGTAGGGGAGCTTGCCGCAATTGTGCAAATGACCAGAACTCTAAGCTGCGGCTTGACGTTTTGCGCCCGGGTTGCGTCGACTCGGGCAACTAATGAAATTGGAAAATCTGTTCCAGACGCAGACCTACGAAGCAATATAGGACCTGCCGCAAAAGATAGCGCGTGATGTGTAGACGTAGACTCCGTCACCCTAGCCACTGCCCCAAATCCGTTTGTAGCCAGATGCTTATCCGATGATTCTGAATCTTTGCTCCAGATCATCGAGAGTTCTTCTGGAGAATTCAGTTCCGAGCCTAGGACTGTTGGGGTCGCTCGGATCGAAACGTTGAATGCTTCCTTGTCCGCGTCGTATACCACGTCGATTGCGGACTTAGCTTCCCAATCTGTTCTCAAGTCGTCATCGGTAGGAAATACGAATGCTAAGCGACTGTCTTTTGCGAGACCGTCCGCGATATCTGAGTTGCTGGCCCTTTGAATGCGAAGGTTGTACTGTCTCGTCGTTTCATACTCGCCTCGCTTAGCGAAGCGGGACGCCAAGACCGCTGCGATTGCCTTCAAATCATTCCCCTGAAAGTGTGGAGGCACATTCCCGTTGAATGCGATGGTGCTGTATGGGTATCTAGTTGCGCGAACTGCTCGCTGGGGTGCAGGTTTCTGCTGTCCGAGTATAGGTAAAGCCAAGGGGGTCACACAGACTAGGGCAGCCGCTGCTCTTGTTAAGATCGGCACGATGACTCCTCAAATGACCAAAGAATGATTGTTCGCTAAACCGAACATAGCCTCCCACGATACCGGAAACGATGGCAAATGGCCATTTCTTTACCGGTTCGACTTGGAAGACGCCTGAGCCAGTTGCGCGAGAAGCGCGGCCTCTCCCAGACCCAATTGGCGGATATGGCTGAGATCGGCCGGGCACACCTGTCTCAAATCGAGAATGGTGCGGTAGCGGCGCGAATTGATACGTTGTCTCTAATCGCGCAGGCACTGGAGTTGAGTCTTAGCGAACTGCTTCGAGACCTGTAAAGCGACTTGGGCAACTAGATGGTTAGATCGCGATTATGTTGCTCACTTGAAGCGTCTCCTCTTCTAGATTCCTCGGCTTCAAGGTGAGCCAGCGTAACACCCCTGGCACACGAAACGCCCACCCCTTCCGCATACTCTGCGTTCAGGGGTGGGCCACGGATACTAGTTCTTCAGGCACAGGTAATCGGCCATTGCCTCAAGGTGACCATCAATGTCCTCGTAGAGCTTCTCCACGCGCGCTTCTTGGGCAGGCGTCAAAGTTCCGACTGCCTGGAGCTTGAGCAGGGGAATAAGCCTGTCGGATGCTTTCTGCATACGCTCGCCGTACTTGCGGACGCGTACAGGAATTGCAACATAGGCGTGCCCGTTGATCTTCCGTAGCTGGGAAGGGGTGGGGGTGTTAGTAGGGGCAGATATGGTTCGGGTGGCGTGCGTCATCGGTGATGCCTCAAAGTGAATTTAGGTACTCACTAAAAGTATCACAAATTACGTGCAAGATATCGTCTTCCTCTACAAGATAATATGAGCGACGTGCAATGTCAATGTTTATTTTGCTGCTTTCAATGTTTTTATATTGCTTTTCCGAACAACCGGCTCACGCGGCCAATCTTCTGAGCAAAATTTTGCATAACGATAAGTTCGTTGGGCGACTTAACTCTCGGCGCTGCCATCTGACTCGTATCGGAGCATGATTAGAGTGACACCCAGTTTTTTTTCATAGGCCCGCATTTGACAATAGTGTCGCTTCAATCTGTACGAAGTGTTTCGCAACAGTTGCGAAGAAGATGGACGAGCAAGAGCTTGACGCATCCGAGCAGAAACACACTTGTCGTACCCCGTCGCTCGCAGGTAGTGGACTGCGGGATTAGCGGGCCTTGTTACATCCGTTGAGCTTCAAGGATTGATGTGTAACCCGAACGAGGTATTGCCGGACCGCTTGCTAAACGAGCAAGCTTCTCCGTGTCGTTGCATCTGAGCGTCTTGCGACACCAAAGGGCCCCCGTGGTACTCAAATTCAAAGTCATACATCCGTTAATTAAACCGATTCCCCTCGCCGGTGCTGTTTCCAATCCTTCGGACCTTACAGTAACCCAACTCCATCTGATCGACATGAGAAAGCGCCTCATGGCGTGGTCTTGTTTGAGCGTGCTGCTTCTGTGTCTGTTCACGACGTTGGATCAGGTGATCCCTTTTGCTGGCTGGCCGAAGACTCTCATGGCTCTGGAGATGTCATCTGTGGTCGTGTTGTTTCTCCAGATCTCGCTGATTGTCTTGATTTCCTGCTGCAACCTGACGAAATCCAGAAGGTATTAGCAACAGCGATTGCCGATTCGCCCATCGCTTACAGTGCGTAAATGACGAGCCGCACTTCTCCGCAGACGTTGCAAACATCGTGGGATCGCACAAAGCCCAAGGTTCTTCCCGCTTTGGCGAGGTGGCGCACCGCATCATTCGTCGCCCACCGACTTGATTCACCAATACTGGCCTTTATGCAGCCATCACAGAACCGCTTATAGGGTTGGGCTTTGAGAAAGGTGGAGGCCCGGGTGAGTACCGTCATGGGAACATCCTAGCTGGCTTTCGTGGGTTAGTCCTGTCAGCACCGTCTGGGAGGCTTCTAGATGAGCCTGAGCCTGTTGAGCCACACCTTCAGGTCCTCGACCCGCGCTTCATCGCACTTGTGTCTGCTTTCGAACCGGGTTATCTGAGAACCATATCTTCCGACTGCGACGACAGCGAAACATCCCATGCAGATTGAGTCGAAACCCCCCCCGCGCTTGTTCGGCAGATGTTTGAACAAAGCATGTTCCATATCTAGCCCTCCAACGCAGCTACTTATATTCGATGCGTGTGGGAACTCGGCGAAAGACTCGATTGAATATCTCATGGGCAAGCTCAACGCTTTCGTCGACGGCGTGACTCGTGGGAATCACCCTGACGTTCACTCGCCGCTCCCTGGCTAACCGTATGCCGGCGATGAGGCACGCCCCGAGATAGACCATTCCACGGTTGATGCGGGGCATATTGGCGTCGGGATCGAACATGCTTCGATCATAGCGAAGACAAGGCGAAGCGCTTTGGGGATTGCTTTCGAGTCCAGCGCAGTTCCATAAAACCCGCATAATCAGTATTCAGGACGAGTTTTCCACAAAGAAACCCTAGGAAAACCGAAGACGACCGTACGTAAACCCGCGTCCTTGGGGCATCTACTCCAATACCACAATATCTAGGTGTTTTGCACTTGACTCGTACTACGGGTGGCGGTACTTTCATCTCACGAAAGGAGGTGAAGACAATGGCAGACAAAATCTTTGTAGAGCGTCGGGATCAGGGCGACTACGCAGTGCGGCGACCGAACTCTGAGCGGGCAAGTGCAGTAACCCCAACGCAGAGCGAGGCAATCGGGCGAGCGGGGCAGATTGCACCCAACGCGCGTGTCTTGGTTGAACGTGTACGCAATACGTCGGTTGGCGGTCGGGATCAATGGCGCAAGCCGTAACGATGGTGATGAGGGTGTCCCAGTTCTAGGGCGGGCTGGGCGCACTTGTCGTGGGTATAAAATTACGCTCAATGGCGCGCCCGATACGAGTTACGACTCCCGTTCCAACCCTGAAGGAATTTGGTGAACGCATTGGCTTGAGCAAAGCCCGGCAGAAGTCTCTCTCCCCGATATTTGTATAGCGCCGGCAGCAAGGTGACTACGCGGTCAGAAGACCGACGTCCGAACGCGCCTCCGCCATTTTTCCTACCCAGAAGGCTGCTGTTGAATGGGCAAAGGAGTTTATGCCCAAGGGCAGGGTCGTGGTCGAGCGTGTGCGCAGCACATCATCGGGCACCCCGGACCAGTGGCGGAAGGTCTAGTGAGCAGGCCGAAGACAGTTCCCGAAACTGGACCCGCTTTGGCTGACAGCACCAACTACGATCGTAAGCGACGACGCGGTGTTTCTGAACCTTCCCTATGATTCCAAATTCCGCTCCCTCTATCTCGCATATATCGCGGGTCTTGTTCACCTGGGTTTCGTTCCTCATGTCACATTAGAGCTAAGCGGTGGCAAGCGAAGGCTTGACAAGATATTTGAGCAAATCCAGACTTGCCGCTACTCCTTACACGATGTGTCCCACGTGGGCTTAGATCGAAAGCCGCCTGCAACCACTCCCCGGTTTAATATGCCGTTTGAGCTTGGCCTCGCGGTGGCATGGCAAAATCTGAATCCCGACATACACACCTGGTTCGTCTTTGAAGCTGAGGCATTTCGTATACAAAAGTCGTTGAGCGATTTGAACGGCACTGACCCTCAGATCCACGGGGGAACTGCGTCCGGCGTGCTCAGAGAACTCTCGAACATTTTCAAGCGACCAAACGGTCAACCGACTGTGCCGGAGATGATGGGCACGTTCCGCACAATCTCCCGTATGTCCACCCAAATATTGGCGGAAGCAGGAACATCAAGCCTATTTGAGCCACGAGCATTTAGAGTGTTGTGCTACGAAGCAAAGATCGCTTCCGATAACGCGAAGCTCCTTAAGGGCACGACAACCCCACACTAACCTCACAGTAAGAATTCCCTATCATTCCTCACCGTTGCTTTTCAAGACTTTACGTTTCCAGTCACGGTGCGTAAGTCGTTGATATTACGTTGGTTGATACACTGTTAACCGAAGGGTTGTAGGTTCGAGTCCTACCTCAGGAGCCAATTTTACAAGCACTTGCAAGACTTCCTTTCCTAAACTTCACAGAATCGCTTGCTGAACACGTTGGCTCCGGTAGCGTATTCAGCATACGTCATTGGATGCCGGTGTTAGAGGGGATCTTGGGCAGTTCGCTCTTCCAAGAGCAACTGCTATACATGGGGATCACCGCTCCCAACTTCTCCGACGCCAAGACGGAAGAGCTGCCGCACGGTGGGAATGAGCCGATCTTGGACTGTATGCCGCATAGAGCATTGCGAGAAAGGAATCCGGCTCGTCTACTCTCATGGGCGTCTCTTCGGGCGAGACCATGGCTAACGACTGTAGTTTCGTCTTTCAAGACGAGGCACTTCCAAGATTCGTATAGCTAGCGATTAACGTGCAGTTTGGGGCTCCATGTTATTTGGAGCCATCCACTCTCATCATGCTGCGCGCCGGAAACGATGGAGGGTATCAGGTGCCTTTCGTACTGGGCGAATGCTTGAGCGGACCAAGTCTGGCTGAGGGCATAAGAGGCATTCAAAAATGCGTCGCTTGTCGTCCCGCCACCGGGGAGGAAGATGTCACTGATCTTTCTCTGCCGATATCCAAACTCGATTCTGGAACGAGCTGTAATCCAGTAACCCGTTCGGCCCTCAAAGGCCCGGGCATCCCGGCCGATGGCATTGCCCAACAAGAACCCTTTATTTGTATTGCCATCTCGATATTGGTTGTTGATGAAGAAGCGAGTGCCGCCCTCATCTTTCGAGAGTTCCTCTGAGCTTGCCATTTCGAATCGAAGGTCCATGCGCGGGAGATAGGGCAGACGCGCCAAATAAATGCCCGGTGCCCACGCTACGCGGCGCGGAGCGTCGATAGGATTGGGTTCATCATCCGCGTAGGCATCGGCGTAAATCGTAACAAATTTTTCAAAACCCGGAAAATGCCAGCGGAAGTCGAAGTCACTCTTTCGATCACCTGGATCGGTGCGATCTCCGTAGCCGAACGTGCCCGTCGAGGCGGAGCTGAAGAGATTGTGCTTCAGGCTACTAAGAGTCATCGGATGCCCAACGCCCCACAGAATCGACCATCGAGTGAAGCTGAGCTCAAAATTTTTGCCGAACGTAAAGTCAACCTTTGCGCCGTTGTAATAGGGGCGTGCAGGATAGTGATGACCGGACAGCTTCCCAAAGACAAAGTCAAACCGATACGTGCCCAGATTCGGGAAAAAGGGTAAGGGGTGAGGACGGGTTGCCACTAGTCGTAAGTTGTATGTTGGTTCGGCATTGCTTGAAAACGACCACGGTCCCATCGTGGTTGGACCCCAATAGAGCTCCTGCTTCCCAAAAGACAACGCATTTCCCTTGAAGGCGACGCCCGCATACAGCTCCAGCGGGCGCTGACGCAGATAGGCGGAGGTCGCCGGAGCGGCAGGATCGAAGGGGCCAGGAAGTACAGGCGAACCGAAAGGGATGTTATCAAGCGTATTGAAGAACTGACCTTCAGCAGCGCTGAATAAGGGGGTTCCCGGGGTTTGCTGCAGCTCTTGATGGTCGTAGATAAAGTACCGACGATAAATTCCACGAGCCGAAAAGCCCGTAATCTCGCTTCCACCTTGGCGCAATGGTCGTCCAAAGTCGTTCATCCAGGTTTGGCCGAAGTGAAAACCATCCGTCAGGGCAGGGCCAGCAATCACTCCGTAGCGGGTATAAGCAGACTCAAGAACGATGCCATTGCTGTCTTCCGGGCGTTCCAGCTCCTTTTGCAAATCGGAAAGGATTCGAAGGCCTTCTTGTTGCACGCTGTCATTCAGACCATAAGCGTCGATGCTTTCCTCTACCTCTTTTACCTGTCTCAGGCATTCCTGGCGTGTCCACGGCCTGATCGCTACACTTTGCGACGGAATCAATCCGAGAGCTGAAAGCCGCTCGAGTGCGGGGTATATCCAGCTGTCCATTGGGACGTTGGTTGAGCCTTTACCATCATTCAGCGTGATGTCCGGTGGAGCGTTATAAGACCGAGCCGGGACTCCACTCTGTGCCGCCGATGTATCGTTCGCAGACCGCTTCGGAGGCCCGAACTTTTCGGAAGGGGTTGCAACGGCAAGAAGGGGACTGGCAGCGTCAGCCCCCGTTGGGCTTGCAACCGGTGCGTTAAAACCAGTAAGGAACCACGACCTGGGAACAGCGAATATCTTTGACTCAAGCTGCGGGGCTACCTGAGCACGGAGTGTCTGAATGCCTGTCAGGGAAAGCGAGACAAGAATGCAGGCATTTAAAGAAAATCGGCGGGAATTCACTGAACCTCGACAGCGCCCTCAACCGTTCCGAAACCATGAGGGAACAGTCTGAGGCTTCTGAGGCTAAGTATATCGATGTTCAGGAAGGCCGTCACGGCAGTTGGTCGCTGCTTTTGGAGATTGCCGCGCCGGCACATGCCGTTAAGTGACACAAACGATTCTTTAGAACTCATGTCTTTCGCTTGCAACTGCTAGAGCATGTAATTCCGCTCGGCAAGCGCCGCGAAGGCAGTGATTTGCTGCTCTACCCACGTTTGATCTTTGCCGAGTTCTCGTGCCATGAGGGAAGCAACAGCAGGAGCTGCCCGTAATGCCGCAGCAGAATCAAGCAACAGCGATCGCGTTCTTCGCGAGAGGACATCTTCGAGTGTGCGAGCCATCTCGAAGCGCACTGCAAAAATAATTTGTGCGAAGGTGTAAGGCAATGCCGCGTCGATGGTCTGGGATAAGGTGGGTTCAACTTCGGCCATGGCTTGGAGCTCGCTGGCCTCCGAGCCGTATTCGCGGAGGAATGCATCGCCCCCAACTGGTTCCATTGGCGCCCCATGAAGCTTCACCTTGTCGGTAATGCAGGGACGCTTCTCGATCATCCCTTCACGAACCATGAAATTAAGCGTGTCTTCCGCCATGCGACGATAGGTCGTCCATTTGCCGCCGGCGACCGTCACCAGCCCATGGGGTGACGCATCGATATGGTGCTCGCGCGAAATCTTCGATGTCTTCGACGCTTTCCCAGTGACCAATGGTCGCAGGCCTGAAAACACCGAAAGCACATCGCTGGGCTGCACTGTTCGTGTCAGATAGGGCCCAATGGTCTCTATCAGGAAGTCGATCTCATCCCGACTATGTCCAGGCTCCATCTGCGAACTCGGCGCAGGCAGATCCGTGGTGCCAATCACGACCTTGCCCTGCCAGGGTATGGCGAAGATAACGCGGCCGTCCTTCGTTTTGGGAACCATGATCGCCGAATTGCTGCCGAGGAATTCCGGACCTACAACGATGTGGGTACCGCGGCTTACCGTAAGCAGCGGCGGGATACCGGGATCGTCAAGCTCTCTGATCTCGTCGGTGAATATGCCAGTGGCGTTGATGACCGTTTTAGCGTGAACCGTATACTCAGTGCCCGTCTCGGCATCCGTAACGATCGCTCCTGAAAGTCTTCCAACGGTGGATAGCAAGCGCATGCAGCGAGCATAGTTCTGGATGACCGCGCCATGGTCTGCCGCAGTCTGCGCAAGGGCCAGCGCGAGCCTAGCATCGTTGAACTGGCCATCGTGAAAGACTACGCTCCCCGTAAGGCCCTTCGTCGCAATGTTCGGCACTCGAGCCTTGGTGGCTTTAGCACCGAGGATGCTCGTCGGCCCCAGCGAAGCTCTACCCGACATCAGGTTGTAGAGCATCAGTCCGGCGCCGTAGTATGGCAGCTCATGCCAAGTATAGGTTGGCATTACGAAAGGCTGAGCATGCACCAGGTGCGGAGCGTTGCGCAGCATCACGGCACGCTCATGAAGGGCTTCGTAGACCAAATGCACTTGTCCGCTGGCCAGATAACGAACGCCGCCATGAACAAGCTTCGTGGCACGGCTTGAAGTGGCCTGCGCAAAGTCGCCTCCTTCCACCAATGCAGTGCGGAATCCGCGCGTAGCCGCATCAATGGCGATGCCGAGGCCCGTAGCCCCGCCGCCGATGATGAGTATGTCAAAGTCGTCTTGAAGGGCAAGAAACGTCTCTTCGCGAGTCATAGTCTCCTTGGCTTTGAACCTTATGTAAGCTGATTCGCCAATGCCCGATTGCGAGCGGGAAGGAAAGGATGAATGAGTAGCTGGTAGGCTCCTCCACCGATAACGCCACCGATCAACGGCGCAATGATCGGAATCCACCAGTAGTTGCCGGGCGAGGGAAGAGCAGACGGCCCCCACCCAGTGAAGAAGCAGAAAAGACGAGGGCCAAAGTCACGAGCCGGATTGATTGCCCACGCCTCAAGATAACCCATCGATGCGCCAATGATCGCCACCAGAAAGCCGATCATCAAAGCTCCAGAATTCGCTCCGGGGGCCTGCTCGTTGTACTGCTCTGTAATCGCGAAGATGCCAAAGATGAGAAACGCGGTAAGAATCACCTCGTCAGCGAAAGCGTGCATCGGCATAATTGCGAGCCCGGGATGGGTAAAGAACACCCCAGCTGCGCCACCGGCAGCGCGCGTCACATGATGCGCTGCGTTGAACCCGTCGATGACCGGAACGAAGAGGGCATACACAACCGCTGCTCCGCAAAAGCCGCCGAAGACCTGTGCAAAGCAGTAGGGAAGCACCTTACTCCAGGAAAACTTGCGGAAGGTGGCCAGTGCAAGCGTGACAGCCGGATTGGCATGACAGCCGCTGATGGACGCAGTGCAGTAGATGGCGATCGTAACCGCCAGCCCCCACGTAATGCACACTCCCCAATATGCCTGTTGGTAAGGGCTCGGGTCGTACAAGCTGTACATAGCTGCAACAGAGTCGCCGATGGCGATGATGATGAAGACAGCAACCGCCTCCGCTATCAGTTCTCCAACAAAAGCCTTTTTCATCTCTTCTATCTCCCTGGCACGTTCGTATCCGCGATTCAGTAAGGTTCGTGTCTACAGCTTCTTATTCGTCAATCCAATCGAAAGACTTAGTCACGGCCTTCTTCCATTGTTTATAAAGCCGCGCACGCTCCGCTTCCTGCAGATTCGGCCGCCATGTAGCATCCACATGCCAGTTTGCAATCAAGTCACTCGTGTCTTTGTAATACCCGCAGGCAAGACCCGCAGCATAAGCGGCTCCGAGAGCCGTCGTCTCCCGCATTCTGGGCCGAAGAACATCGCGGTCCAAAAGATCCGCCTGGAATTGCATCAGCAGATCATTGGTAACCATGCCGCCATCCGTGCGCAGTTGATCGAGCACAATGCCGGAGTCCGCTTCCATGGCCTCAACAACCTCTTTGGTCTGGAACGCAGTTGCCTCAAGCACAGCTCGGGCGATATGACCCTTATTCACATAACGTGTAAGGCCCGCGATGACGCCGCGAGCCGTGTCCTTCCAGTAGGGAGCATAAAGACCCGAAAACGCGGGAACGATATACACCCCTCCGTTGTCGTCTACCGTTCGCGCCAGCGTTTCAATTTCACCGCTGCTTCCGATAAGGCCGAGATTGTCTCGCACCCATTGCACGAGCGCCCCGGTAATGGCGATGCTTCCTTCCAGCGCATACTTTGCGGGTTCATTGCCAAAGCGGTAGGCCACGGTGGTGAGAAGGCCATGCTTCGAAACAACGCGTTTTTCGCCGGTATTCATCAACAAAAAGCAACCCGTACCATAGGTATTCTTCAGTTGACCCGGCTTGAAGCAGGTTTGGCCGACGAGCGCTGCGTGTTGATCGCCAAGGATGCCGGCGATAGGAACGCCGCGGAGCCCCGTGACTGCCATGAACCCGTACGCTTCGCTGCTGGAGCGAATGGAGGGCATCATCGATCGAGGAATGTCGAAGATCTCCAGCAGCCCAGGATCCCAGTCAAGCGTGTCGAGATTCATCAGCTGCGTACGGCTGGCATTCGTAACATCCGTGAGATGCACGCCCCCATTGACTCCGCCTGTGAGGTTCCATAGCAGATAAGAATCGACATTCCCAAAGACCAGGTCGCCCCGTTCCGCACCGGCTCGTACGCCTTCAACATTGTCGAGAATCCAGCGAATCTTCAGGCCACTGAAGTAGGTTGCAAGCGGCAGCCCCGTTTTTTCGCGAAAACGATCCTGGCCGCCTTCAAGCGCGAAGTGCGCAACATACTCGCCAACCCGGGTGTCCTGCCAGACAAGGGCGTTGTAGACCGGTTCACCGGTCCTACGATTCCAAACAACCGTGGTTTCGCGCTGGTTTGCAATCCCTATACAGGCGATGTCCTGGGCCGTAAGGCTCTTGGAGCTGCAAGCTTCTTCGATGACGTCAAGCGTCCGCTGCCAGATCTCAAGCGGCCGATGCTCAACCCAACCGGGTTTGGGGTAGATCTGCTCATGCTCCTTCTGAGCCGAGGCAACAATATTTCCCGACCGGTCGAACACTATAAATCGAGTGCTGGTGGTGCCTTGGTCCAAGGCTCCAAGGTACTTCGTCATCCTGATACTCCTCCGCCGGTCATCAATTAGAGTAGTGCCGTCGAGCATGAATCGATTGCAAGCTATTGTTATCCGCGTCCGCCGTAATACCGCTTAAATACTTGGGGCTCAAGGCGAGCACGTTACCGCTAACCCGGCGTCCCGAATCATATCCCACACACGTCGTCATGGTCGCTTGCAATCAGGCTCATCCTCAGATATGTTGCATATATGAGTTTTCTGCCCACCGCACTTTGTTGTCTCCGCCTCGGCATAGAGGCGTTGGCATCTGCTGCCGGGTGAATGGCAGTCAGCTAACGATCTTCAAATGCCCACGACTCAGTTCGTGGGCTTTTTCGTGCTCCTGAAGTCGTTCTAACTCGCAAAACCATGGCAGTATCCAATCTATTGAAATTGATTGACGACAATTCACAGGCGTACCTATAATCCGCGCCACCACTAAACCGTCAAGTTCTACGGGATCGAACATTCAAAGGGGAATATCAGGTTGAGTACGCGTAGAGAGGTGTTGAAAATGGCCGCGCTGACCGCCGGAGGGGCGGTGTTAGAAGCCTTTGGCCTGCCTGCGGCGGCGGCGAAGCCCAAGGTTTCGAAGATCAAGTTCGGCGTGCAACTAAACGCATTTCCGATCGATCCCAAACGCTTTGATACCTTCACGGCAGCCCTTGGCCAGGTCAAACAACTTGGTTACCAGGGTTTTGAAAGCGGTTTCGCCAACATCCAGGAGCAGTTCGCTTCTCCAGCCGAGGCACGGAAGAAGATCGAGGACACGGGACTCACCTTCTTTGGCGTTCACATCTTCCTCGCCACACCCAGATACGATCCCAGAACCTTCATCGCACCAGCTGCCCTCTACGAACCCATCGCACAAGGCGGCAAATCGCTTGGAGCGAAGCACCTGATCCTTAGCGGCGCTCCGCCTTCCACGCCTGACGAGCTGCAGCAGAAGATCAACGGCCTGAACGCTGCCGGCAGGTATGCACGGGGGATCGGCTTAGCTCTCGCATACCACAACGAGTATGAGTCGGACACGAGTGCGGCAGAACTCGAACAGCTCTACTCCCGCACAGACCCGGCGCTCGTCTCTTTTCTGCTGGACGCAGGGCATGCCTACAGAAGCGGCATGAATGTGCAGAACTTCATCCGCGCGCATTCTAAGCGCATCGTGGGTATCCATCTTCGCGACTACAACGCGGACGGACACCTCGTCTCCCTCGGTCAAGGCACGTTCCCGCTGCAAGCCGTGGCCGACACATTGAAACAGCTCGACTGGACCGGATGGGTGGAGAACGAAGAAGAGCGCGAAGACCACTCACACACGGGGCTGGATGTCATCGCACCGGCTTATAAGGCTATGAAAGAGGCGTTCGCATCGTGAATAGACGTGAATTCTTGTACACAGGGACAGCATTGACGGCAACAGCCGGCATGACGGCCAAGTCCTACGCGGCGGTTGCCGGAGCCAACGACCGCGTGAACCTCGGCGTCATCGGGACTGGCCGCCGTGCAACCGTCGTCTGCGGTGCTGGCTTTACGCAGGACCCGCGAGTGCAGATTGTTGCGCTATGCGACGTATACGGCAAGCAGCTCGCTGACTTTCAGAGCAAATTCAAATCGCATCTCTCCAATCCCGCCATCTTTGTGGACTATCACGACATGCTTGCCCGCAAGGACATCGATAACGTCTTCATCGCGATCCCAGACCATTTGCACGTGCAGGTTGCTTGCGATGCGATGCATGCCGGCAAGAACATCTATCTCGAAAAGCCCACACTGCATCGCTGGCACGAACGCGAAGCGCTGATCAAGGCTCACGCGGACAGCGGCGAGGTCTTGCAGTGTGGCATGCAGCAGCGCAGCGGAAGCCATTACCTGAAAGCAAAGGATGAAATCATCGGCACCGGCGTACTTGGCGATGTCGTGATGGTGCGCGCCACCTGGAGCAACTTCCCCTGGCAGCGCAGAGTCATCCCTGCCGAACCCAAGCCCGCGGATCTTCGCTGGGACCTCTTTCTCGGTTCGGCTCCGAAAGTGCCGTATGAGTACTCGCGCTATAGCTCATGGCGTTCGTATCACGATTACGGCAACGGCTTGCTTGCCGACATACTCACCCATTGGGTGGATGTGGCGCAGTGGCTCATGAACGACGATCAGCCTATGAAGGCCTCCGCTCTCGGCGGCGACTATGTGCTGAATGGAGACCTCACAAACCCCGACACAGTGAGCGCCATCATCCAGTACAAGAAGTGGAATCTCAGCTTCGAGTCCTCGGTCCTGTCCATCAAAGATCCCCGTCCAGCTGTACTCTTCCAGGGCACCAAGGGAAACCTGAGTATTACCCGCGGCGGCTACGTAATGACACCCAATGAAGGCGATCCAGTCACGGTGGACTACAAAGCCGAACTGGAAGTCGCACACACCAAAAACTTCGTCGACGCCATCGTCAGGGGAGCGAAGCTCAACGCGCCGCTCGCCGCCGGACTCTCAGCAACCAGGCCGGTTGAAATGGCTCTCCGCTCTTACTGGGACAAGAAGACCATTGCATCGGGAGATTTGACATAACAACCACGCGCCATTCGGTGATTGCTGCCAAGACACGTGTATTTGCTTTCTGATTTCAAGCTTTTGTTCTGAAAGGATTCTATGTTCTCCAATATCCGCAGATTCTTACCTCTTACTCTTCTTCTCTCCCTGCTATTGCTTCTGACAAACGGTTTGCACGCACAATCGACCGGTAGCATCACGGGAACGGTGGCCGATGCATCCGGTGCGGCCATTCCAACTGCCACGGTCACTATTGCAAATCCAGAGACAGGGTTCTCTCGCGTCGTACAGACGAACGCCGCTGGCGCGTTTGCCTTTCCCGATCTTCCCATCGGTTCTTATACGCTACAGATTGCAAAGACCGGTTTCGAAACTCAGAAGCGGGCTGCCACAGAGTTGCTTACCGGCCAGACCGTGGGGCTCGATATCAAGTTGACCGTCGGCACGGCCACTGAGTCGGTAGAAGTAACCACCGACTCCCAGGAAGTGCAGACCACTACGTCGGAAATCTCTACGACGGTGAACAAAGAACAAATGCAGGATCTTCCGCTCAATGGTCGAAATCCGCTTCAGCTAACATCATTGACCGCGGGGTCAAAACTGACCAGCGTTGGAACTGAAAGTGGACAACAGGACAATACCGGCCTTTCAGTAAACGGATTGCGCACCACGGAAAATAATTATCAACTTGATGGCGGTCTCTATGTAGACCGATTCTTCGACTCTGCACCAATACTGCCTAGTCCAGATGCGCTGCAGGAATTCACGATTCAAGCGACAAACTTCAGCGCTGCGTACGCCGGCGCCGGCGCTCTCATCCAACTATCGTCACGTTCGGGAACAAATTCGCTCCATGGGTCGGCCTACGAGTTTTTCCGCAACACGGTATTGGATGCCTATAACTATTTTCCGGCGAAAGAGAATGGAGTCATCATCAATCCACCCTACAAACTGAATCAATTCGGTGGAACGATCGGGGGTCCAGTCGTAGTTCCACACTTTTATAACGGCCGCGATAAAACTTTCTTCTTCTTCTCTGCGGAAGATCTGCAACAGCGCTCCTCTCCCAACCCAGCCACGCTCGTGCTGCCGACAGCGGCTAATGTAAACGGAGATTTTTCGGCACTTTGCACCGGCGGTTTTGTGGCCGGACTCTGCACAAAGGGTACGCAGATTTTCAACCCCGTGACGGGACTTCCTTACAGCGGAAACATCATCACGACGCCGATGGATACGCTCTCCAAAAATGTCTACAACGCTTATTTGGCCGCTACCCCAGGAACTCCCAATGGAACAACGAACACCTATACGAGCCTTACCAATACAAATATCGACAGCACTCAGTATCTGGTTCGCCTCGATCATGCCCTGACCTCAAAGGATCATCTGAGTGGACGATATTTTTACAACCAGGATAATTTTCAACGGGCCTTTACCGCACCCCTTGGTTTCTTTGCAGCGAATCTATTTCGCAATCAATCGCTCACTCTCAGCGATACGCACGTCTTCAGCAATACTCTTACCGCAACTTTTTACGCGACAGCAGCCCGGTTTGCTCGTACTCAGATCCCCGAGGCTCCCGGTTTGAAGACACTGCAATCGTTGGGTCAGAATGTTCCTCTTGGAACCAATTTGATTTCGATCTTTCCCGGTGTCCGCGACAACATCAGTGGATATGTCGACGTGTTCTCCGGAGGCGCTCTCAAGCAGGACTCCACCGAGTTTGAATACAAGGGTGAGGTCGTAAAGCTGCTCGGCGGTCACACAATTTCTATTGGAGGCACTTTGGAGCGGACGCGCATTGACGCGGTTGATTTCTCCTATGTGCCCGGAGATAACACGTTCAATGGAGCACGGACGGGTGCTCCTACTACGTACACACTGCCATCAGGCGTCGCAGGTGGCAATGCCTTTGCCGATTTCTATACTGGGTATGAATCTTCGTTCTTTCAGGATAACGGGCGGAAATTTTATCTTCGTGAATGGCGGCCATCGCTTTTCATTCAGGACGACTGGAAAGCTACACCTGCTCTGACCATCAACGCCGGTATCCGCTGGGATCCCTGGCTGCCTCCTATCGACAAAAACAACACGCTCGTTGGTTTTGCTCCCGGTTTCAAATCGTCGATCGCACCAAACGCGCCAGTAGGAATGCAGTTCAACGGCGACCCCGGCTCTCACGCGTCCGTCTATAAGGATAACTTCGCGGCTTTCGGGCCACGGGTTGGCTTCGCCTATAACCTACATGGCACAGGGAAGTCGGTTGTTCGCGGAGCATTCGGTATTTTTTACGGATTCCCCGAAGGGCTCTTATATCAGCGCACAGATGCAGCGCAGCCTGTCGATCTCTACCTCAACATTCCCAATCCTCCTCAGTGGGATAACGTCTACACGGGCTTTACCGGTGGAGATCCTTTCCCACGCGGTCAGGTGAGTCCTTCGCAGTTTGCCACCTACAATTTCATTCTTCCAGTGTCAGGTGGTCTCCTGGATCCCGCTTCCAAGGTCGCCTATACGGAGAACTACAACCTGACTGTTGAACAACTGCTTCCCGGTCAGATATCTCTATCGGTTGGCTACGTAGGGAATCACGCTGTACACATCATGGGGTCGAGACAGTTCAATCCAGCCGTCTATACCGCAAACGCCGGCGACACCGTGGGCAACGAGAATTCGCGGCGCCTCTATCCTGGCCTGGGCGCGGTTGAACTCGCTCAGTCTTACGAGTACGCAAACTTCAACTCGCTACAAATCAATGCGACCCGGCGCGTCGCTCGAAATCTGACGGTATTGGCGAACCTTGTGTATTCCAAGGGTTTCGACAACAGTTCCAGCGCGGCGGAAGGCAATACAGGACCACCGAACCCATACAATTTGGCCAGCGCATACGGTCCCGCGGACTTCGATCAAACAATTCGATTTAACGCTTCCGTGAACTACCTTGTGCCGCACTTCAATGTAGATCGATTCGTCGCCGCCTTCGTCAATGGATGGCAGGCGAACACTATCATCGCGTCTCAGTCTGGGTTGCCCATTACGATCCTCAGCGGCACGGATCGTTCCCTCTCGGGAGTTGGAAATGACTATGCCGATTACGCTACCCCGTATGTAAGCCCGACTCCTCCGGCCGGTTCCTCACGGCTGAATGAGTACTTCAACCAAGCGGCATTCGTGCAGTCGGCTACCGGTACCTTCGGAGACACGCGGCGCAACATGCTTCGCGGCCCCAGATATACCGATGTGGATGCTTCTTTATTCAAAGACCTATTTGCTACCAGCCGTATCCATGGCCAGTTTCGCGCGGAGTCCTTCAATCTTTTCAACCACACCAACTTTAGCAACCCCGGAGCAACGGTATCGTCGACCGGAACCTTCGGGAAGATCACGTCAGCTAACACACCGAGAGTCTTCCAATTTGCCCTAAAGATACTGTTCTAACTTCGCCCTCCCGGTGAAGGATAGGTCTTTGCCCGGTGGTCACGGTACGGAACGGGGAATGCTCTGGAAAGCATCAGCCAGTAATGGAGCTGGCTGATGTTTTCCAGCGTGATAATCCAAAGCCGAAAAGTCATGCAGCCATTCAACGTGGTGGTACCCCCCTCCCCCCTATGTAGCGGGTATCTTGGGGGTAACCCGTTTAGAATCATGCGCTCCAGGGCAGGGATATCTCGTAAGTGTAGCCTTCTAAACGAGTTAGCTGCAAAATATTGCCATCAAAGGAGTTAGTGCGCCCTCAAAGCAAAAGCCTTACCGCAAAGTTCGCGAAGGATTTGGTGCGAAGGTTTGGGTGTTGTTAATAGAATAGCGAATTGGATGGGGTAACTATGCCAACTATTTTGCGGAGAAATCGCCAGTGTTGATGAGGGTTTGGTGAGTTTTGCAGAGGTCTGGGGCCTTGACAGGATTTTAGGCGGATTGAGTTGGAGAGGGTTGAGAGTTGGAGGAGTGAGGATTGAGGAGAAGCAGAGCGGCTGTCTGGGAAGAGATAGTGGCGGCCCGGAGCGGATTGCTCTGTTCAGTTTTGAGATGTGAGTTTTCTGCTCGGGCAGAAAGAAAGCCCTGGCGCTGTGTGGCCAGGGCTTTGGGGGATTCGGGCTGATTATTACCAGGCGATCTTTTCGGGGAAGAACTCGGCGAAGAGGTCGTCGTAGTAGGGCTTCAGCTCCTTGAGGTTGGGCTTGGTGTGACCCTTGGAGTAGAGATCGTAGACGTTGAACTTATTGACCCAGTCGAGCATTTCGACGTCGTGGTCGGTCATAAGGTGGCGGTAGGCGCCGTGACGGTGGGCGGCGTAGAAGGAGTGGTAGCGAAGCATGTAGAGCGAAGGCTCGGGCATGTAGTTTTTCATCACTTCGCCGATGTAGCCGTCGTGGCCGAAGGACATGTGAACGTTGGCGAGGCCGCAGTTTGGCTCGTAGATGCCGTACTTGGTCTGGTAGAGCGGGTTCTGCATGTCCGGGTTAGCGGCGAAGTACTCGGGGAAGACGATGTCTTTGGAGTAGGCGCAGCCGACGGGGAAGGTGTCGCCGACGACGCCCCACTGGGGTTCGCCCCAGAGGCATAGAACCTTGCCGAGGTCGTGGATGAAGCCGGTGAGGACGAACCAGCGCGGGTGGCCGTCTTTGCGGATGGCTTCCGAGGTTTGCAGGAGGTGCTCGATCTGGGTGAGATCGGTGTCGGGATCGCTGTCATCGACGAGGGTGTTGAGGAACTCGGCGGCTTCCCAGATGCTCTTCATGCCCTTGTTGAGAGAGAAGTACTCCTTCTCCTTGGCCATGACGTAATCGTAGGTCTGGAACTGGTGATTGAGGCGATAGAACTCGGCTACGCCGGGAGTCGCGGTGGCGTCGTACTGGCGGAACTGGTCTTCGCTCTTGCCTTCCTGGTAGCGGCCGGTAAGAAAATCATCCCACTCGTCCATGTCTTTCAAGGGAGCGTCGGTCAAAGTTGCCTGAGTTGCCATTGTGGGAATCCTCCGGAAAAGCGAATATTTACGTTACCGCTAACGTTGAATCAATATATGAGGGCAAAGGCAGGTTTGGCAAGGTCTTTTTGTGAATTTTTCGGGGAGCGCACCTAAGCGGTGTCGTAAGAGGCGTTCAGCTCTGCTGGAGGCGCGGAAATCGGGGCAGAGTGGGCGAATAGCAGATGCCCTCCGGAGATGACAGAGAGAAAAACAAGAGCAAAGACGCGGTCACCTGGGAAGAATGTTGTGGTCGATCCAGTGGATGAGCCAGTCGGCTACCTGGAGGTTGTTCTTGTCCTGCATGAGCATGTGGCTGTTGCCGTGGATGCCCACGTCGGGAAGCTGGACGAGAGTGGCTTTCACGCCTGAGGAAGTTGCGAACTTAATGAAGGCCTGGCAGGCTTTGAGGCGTGGACCCCAGCGCGGAGAGGTCTCTACGTTATCGCCGAAGAGGACGAGAATGGGGATGTGAAGGAAGGGTTTCATGTCGGCCTTGGGGTCGGGGCAGGAGCCGGGTTCAATGGCGATGATGCCGGCGATGCCTTTGGTGTAGATTGCCGCGGTCTGGAAGGGAAAGATGCCGGATTGGGAGTGGCTGATGAGGATGGTGCCGTTGAGGCGGATGGCGAGTTCGGAGAGGTCGGCGATGGTGGGGTTGGGGTTGGGGAGGGATGGAGACCAGTCGGGAACCATCTGCTTCCAAAACTCGGTCTGGGCTTCTATGGGGAACTGAAGACCGGGGAAGAGTTGGGGGTAGTCGGGGCCGAAGCGGAAGACCTGCCATGCGGCTTCGTGGCCTACGAAGAAGAGATCGGGGAGCTGCATTGTTGGGAGTTTGCCGGACTTTACGGCGTTGATGGCAGAGGGGTCCAGCGATGAGCGGCCGCGGTCGGCCTGATCGACGATGTAGACAGGAAAGCCCCGGCGGAGGAAGTATTCGTCCCAACCCATGCGACCGTCGGGAGTGGTTTCCCAGGTTTTGCCGGTGAGGCAGCAGCCGTGGATGAAGGTGATGGGCAAACGATGGAGCTTCGTGGCTGGGATCTGGTAATGGACGTACATTTGGTCGACAGTGATGGTTCCGTCAGGGACATAGCGCGGGAGGGTGGAAAGGGCATCGGAGTGGATGTCGTGGCCGCCGACGAAGAAGCTGCCCTGGGTGGAGAGGATTAGGGGTGGAAGGGGTTTTGGGGATTGGGCGTGGATGAGGGTGGTGAGGGTGAGGGTGAGCAGGAGGCGGTGGGTCTTGGTTAGGGGCATGGCTCTCCTGTGGTGTGGCGGGCGTGGCTCCATTGGAAGCGGTGGCTACACGGGCAAACAGCAGATCCTTCGCTGCGCTCAGGATGACAAGTCCTAAGAGATGATGACAGTGCTTAAATGAACGCGGGATGACTAGCTGACGAAGGACTACCTTGTGGGCTTTTCCGGCGTAGTGCCGATGGAGGAGGCGCGGGCTACTACGTGGGATGGGGTGAGGATGCTTCTGGGGGATTGCTCGGGGTCGGTGGAGAGCTCGAGGGCGAACTCGCCGGCGAGGCGACCGAGTTCGGTGGTGTTGTGATCGACGGAGCTCAAGGGGACGCGGAGGTAGTTGGCGTAGCGGAGGTTGCCGCAGCCGATGAAGGCGATGTCTTCGGGTACGCGCAGACCGGCTTGCAGCGTTGCGTCGATGGCGCCAATGGCGGTTAGGTCGTTGTAGCAGAAGACGGCGTCAGGCGGTGGTGAGAGCCGGAGGAGCTGCTGCATGGCCTGGAAGCCGATGGTGTCGCCGGACTCCTCGGTTTTTTCATAGGCCACGGCGTAGTTGGTGGGTGAGGGAAGATTGTTGGCGTGCAGGGCGTTGCGGTAGCCGCGGAGACGGTCGAAGGCAGGGCTGGTGCCTTTGCCGCCGATGTGGGCGATGCGCTTGCGACCGAGATCGATGAGGTGCTGGGTGGCGATTTCGCCGACCTGAACGTCGTCGGAGCCGACGAAGTGGGCAGCGAGGTGGGGGAAGTTGCGATCGAAGAGGAGGTAGGGCGTGCGCTTGTCGCCGAGCTCGTAGAAGTTGCGGAGGTTGGCCTGGCAGGAGGCGATGATGAGGACGTCGACGCCGCGGCTAAGGAGGGTGCGAATCTCCTGGAGCTCGACTTCGGGATCTTCTTCCGAGGAGGCGAGGAGCAGGGCGTTTTGGCGGGTGCGCAGGACGCCACCGAGGGACTTGGCGAACTCGGCGAAGAAGGGATGGACGAGGTCGGGGACGATGAGGCCGACGGTAAAGGTGCGACCGCTGGCGAGGCCGCGGGCCATCATGTTGGGCTGGTAGTTCAGCTCCTTCATGCGCTTGAGGACGCGCTTGCGGGTTTCTTCACCGATGTCGGCGTTGCCGCGAAGGACCTTGGAGACGGTGACGACCGAGACACCGAGATCGCGTGCGATGTCTTTGAGCCGAACAGCCATACATCTCCAGACGGGACGAAGTGAAGGTGAGTTTCAGGGTTGCGCTTATTCTACTTTAGCGCGAACGCCGATTGTGTTGGTTAATGGGCTGGGTTAGCTGAACCGGGTTCGGCGATAGAGGCTGAAGCCACCGGCGACGAGGCTTGCGGCCAGGATGATGCCGAGGATGGCGACCCAGCGGAGGTTCATGGCGAGCGGAGGGACGACAGCGCGCACACCGAGGATGACAAAGACAGCGGTAGCAGCGAGGACGATGGCGTAGTCCCACCAGCGGCGTTTCTCGTCGCGGCCAGAGAACTCGTCGCCGGCCTGGGCGAGGATGGTGCGGTTGTAGTCGAGGCCGTAGCGGTCGCATTCGCGCAGGACGGCCTCGTTGGTGGAGGTGTGCTCCTTAGCGGAAGCTACGGCGGTGCTGATGGCGAGAGCACCGAGGATCATGAAGAGCGAGCCGCCGAGGACGAGGAGGATGTGTTGATGGTCGGCGGTGGCGAGCTCGCCGAAGACGAGAGCGCCCCAGGCGAGTCCCCAGAGCTGGTTGGTGTTGGAAAGAGGGATGCCGCGGCCGATGCCGAGATACTTGGCGGCGAACTGCTGGAAGAGATCGCCGATGACCCAGACGAAGCCGCCGAGGAAGAGCCAGAAGAGTACGCCGGGCATGTGCAGTAGCTGGAAGGCGGAAGAGTGGATGCCGCCATCGAGTGCGAGCGTGAGGGCTAGGACGGTGCCGAGCTCGCCGACGGTGAAAGCGGTGACGAAGGAGAGCGGGTTCATGCCGCTGAGGTAGGCCTTGCGGTAGGGGACGTACATAGTTCCCCACATGAGGCTGGCGCCGAGGGCGGCGATGATGCCGCGGAAGGCGTGCTGGCCGATAGCTCCGCCGTGGATGGTGCTGAAGCCGAGCATGACGGCGGCGATGACAATGGCTACGCCGCCGAGGACGACCTTGGTGATGTTGCCGGCACTGGCTCCCTTGAGTTCATTGAAGAGGACGCGGCCCCAAAGGAGACCGATGAGGGAGTTGGCGTTCCACATGGGAAAGGCGACGGCGAGGCCGACGTCGCGGATGGCGAAGACGGTGAGTGTGTTAGCGACGGCCCAGAGGGCTCCGGCAAGGAGCGCCCAGACGATGAGGTGCTTCTTGTCGGCGAGGTCGGCGAAGACGTAGGTGGTGCCCTTGAGTAGGGTGGGGAATGTCCAGCGGGCGGTGAAGACGCCGGCGACCATGCAGAGAGAGATGGCGAAGGGCGAGAAGCCAGCGTTGACGAGCTTCGTGGGAGCTTCGGCGGCTCCGAGCCAGACGCCGGCGGTGAGGCCGCAGATGACGCCGAGGGCGTGGAGCGAGAGGTTTTTTTGTTTGCCGACAGGGGCGAGGGTGGCCATGCGTTGCTCCATGTGCGTTAGTTCAGGACGACCAGAAGGACGATGCCGGCCAGCAGGACGACGAAGGGGACGAGGAATTGGCTGTCGGAGAGGATGGCCTTTCCGGTGGCTCTTTTCGTTCTTGCGGACATGGGCGGTTGCTCCTGGGGTGAGGCATTGGTGCTGGGGTGATGGTAGACGGTTTGGTGCGGCTGCGGGCTTCGTTGAAAATACGCTGAAAGTCAGCGGTTACGGAAGGTCGAACGATATCGTCCGGCTGGCAGGGGTGTCAAGGTGATGAAAATGCGCTGACCGTGAGTTTGGAGGTTGTGAAAAATCGGTCAATGAACGCGGCATGAATATATCGAGAATGCGGCGTTACCGCTGACTATTTTATTGACCGGTTCATATACGCGGCGTAGTGTTGGCACCGTTCAAAGCTCCCAATTTGTACGATCCGGACAGGAAGGGATTGTGCAAGATTCGTGGTGCGGAAATCAATTACTTGGAAGCGGGTGCGCAATGCCGATCAATAAGAGTGCAGGACGAGAGCAGGAGATGTTTTGTGGGCGGGATAGCCGCTCGAACCGCGGCGCGGGATGGATGCGCGTTTTGATGGTGATGCTGCTGATGTTCGCTAGTAGCTTCGCGGCGGCACAGTATGAGAATGGAAGTCTTGTGGGGACGATCCATGATTCGACCGGGGCGGTGATGCCGGGGTCTGCGGTAACGATTACCAATAATGCGACGGGCGTTTCCAGCACGGTGACGACGAACTCGGCGGGTGACTACGAGGTGCCGTCGCTGCGTACGGGTGTCTATAAGATTTCCGCGAGTGCGGCAGGCTTTGCGATTGCGGTTGCGGAGAACATTACGGTTTCGGTTGGTGGGCGGCAGCGCATCGATCTTGCACTGGGTGTGAATGGGTCGAACACGACGGTTGAGGTGAACGGCGTTGCGCTGCAGGTGGAGACCGAGTCGAGCCAGCGCGATCAGACCATTACGAACTACCAGAGCGAGGCGCTGCCGCTGGTGAGCAGAAACTACTCGGATTTGTTGGGATTGGTGACAGGTGTGCGACAGGCGCCGACGGCGGCGACGACGAGCTCGATCAGCAGCCTGGTGAGGGCGGGCTCTTATAACGTGAACGGACAGCGGAGTATGTTCAACAACTTCCTGTTGGATGGCATGGACAACAATGCCTATGGCGAGAGTAATCAGGGTTTCGATAACCAGATTATTGCCGTTCCGCCGGACTCGGTAGCGCAGTTCAGCGTGGTGACGAATAACGAGAGTGCCGAGTATGGGCGGTCGTCGGGCGCGACGATCAACGTAGCTTCTCAGAGTGGAACGAACGGCTTTCATGGGACGATCTATGAGTTCATTCGCAATACGGATCTGAATGCGGCTGGGTTCTTCAAGCCGACGCTGGTGGGTGGGACGGGAATTACAACGCCGTTCCAGAAGCCGGTGTTCAATCGGAACCAATACGGCATCAACTTCGGTGGCCCGATCAAGAAGGACAAGCTGTTCTTCTTCCTGGACTACGAAGGCTTTCGGCAGGTGTTGAAGCCGCTGAGCGTGCTTACACTGCCGACACAGGATGAGCTGAATGGGATTCTTGCTGTCCCGGTGAAGAATGCAACTACTGGTGCGGCTTATGCTGCGGGCACGGCTATTCCAGCAAACGCAATCAATCCGCTCTCGGCACAGATCCTTACGTACTTCAAGACAATTTCGGGGTTGCCGACTGTGGGACTGACAACGCAGCCGTCTCCGACGGGTCTTGCTTCTAATGATTATGCTGTCGAGGTGCCTTTTACGGATAACGCGGACAAAGGCGATCTTCGGTTTGACTATCAGCAGAGTGCGAGCAGCTCGTGGTTCTTGCGTATCAGCGACCGCAAGGAAGATGGCAAGAATTATCCGACGATTCCACTGCCGCTTGACGGCCAGACGAACGGGCAGATTCGGCTTCTCGATGAGCAGATAGCGGCGGGCTATACGCATCTGTTTGGATCGACGAAGGTGCTTGACGCGCGTATCGGGTTGTCGAAGACGAAGGCAGGGAAGTACTCGTTCTCGATCGGCGAAAATGCGATTACGATTCCCGGGTTGCCGAGTAATCCCGTGGTGTCAGGTGGCTTGCCGTCAACAGGTATCACGGGGTTTACGGGCTTCGGCAGGCAAAGCACCAATCCTCAGTGGCAGAATCCTTCGTTGCTCGATCCGAAGGTGAACTACACATGGGTGAAGGGCGCACACTCGTTGAAGTTCGGCTATGAGTATGAGCATGTATGGATGGCAGTGAATGACAACAATCCGCTCTATGGGTCGTACACCTATGGCGGCGGTTATAGCACTTGCCCGGCGTCGTACTCAGCGGCGTGCGCGCTCAACATCAACGGTCAGCCCAATACCGGCACGACGGTTTCGGATGACTACTGGGCTGATTTCCTCTTCGGAACTACGAGCGCGTATCAACTGGCAAACTACTTCGTCGCTCACCTTCGCCAGACGCTGAACAGCGCTTATGCGCAGGATGACTGGAAGGTGAACTCCAGCCTTACATTGAATGTGGGACTGCGCTGGGAGTACGGCTCGCCTTATTCCGAGCAGAAGAATTACATCTCGAACTTCGACCCTGCATCGCAGACAGTGTTCACGATTACACCTGGCGCTGTTGCGCAAACTGGTATTACGCCAGTCTCGCCGAGCGGTATTTACGGGCATACGCTGGTCAATCCGGATTACAAGGACTTCGCACCACGGATCGGCTTCGCGTTGGCTGCGACTCCGAAGCTGGCGGTGCGAGGCGGTTTTGGTATGAGCTATGTCCATTACACACGCGCGGGTTCCGGTGACATTCTGGCCATCAATGCACCGCAGGCTCAGTTCGCAAGTGTTACGCAGATTGCGCCCAGCACATCTAACCATTGCGGAACACCTTTGCCGGCGCAGATTATCGCAGTAGGTACGACGACGCCCAGCTGTTATGCCACAGAGGATCAGGGCTTTCCGAGTGCGCTGGTTACGAGCTTCAATCCGGCAACGGACAACATTACGTACATTCCGAAGAACACGCGGGACAGCTATGTTGAAAGTTACTTTGTGAGCGCACAGCAACAGCTAGCCAAAAACAGCCTGATCGATGTGGCCTATGTAGGCAACCATGGCGTGAAGTTGCAGGGGTTCATCAATGGCAACCAGAAGAACCCGTCGCTTGGGTTTGCGCGCGCTTATGCAAACTGGCCTTCGGATATTACGGAAGCTCTGAATGAGTTCATGTCCAACTACAACGCACTGCAGGTTCGTTACGAACAGCGGATGGTTGGCGGGTTGACACTGTTGAACTCCTTTACCTGGGAGCACTCGCTGGACGATGCCAGCGCTTCACTGGAAGGCAATACGCCCTCACCGCAGGATGGAAATAATATTCGTGCCGACTATGCGCAGTCGGACTACAACACGCCGATCATCAATGTGACGAGCGTGGTGTATGAGCTACCGTTCGGCAAAGGCCGCCGGTTCATGAATGGTGCTAATCCTGTAGTTGATAGTGTGCTTGGAGGATGGCAGGTTAGCCTTATTAACACGGCGCAGGCTGGTACGCCGTTCAACATTACGTACTCGCCGAACTCGGCGCAGGCTGTTTCGCCGCAAATCTCTGCGACGTACCGCGGAGCGAATGAGTATCGACCGGACCATGTGGCAGGACAGCCAATTACGCAGGGCCGTGGAAATCGTGCGGCTAACACGGGTTACGTCAATTACATCAACCTGAGTGCGTTTGTTCTGCCGCCGATCAAGGATGCGATCGGAAACGTGCTGAGCCCGTTTGGCAATGCGAGCCGCAATCCTGGACGCACGCCTGCGTTCTATCAATCGGATCTTTCGCTGAACAAGAAGTTCAATACGCCGATCGAAGGACTGAAGGCTGAGTTCCGGGCGGAGTTCTATAACGTGTTCAACCATACGAACCTGTATCTTCCGGGTTCGATCAGTGGGACACAAGGGACTGTGGCATCCGGCGCTGTTTATGGCACCGGCGGTACGGTTCCGGTGGCCGGGATCGTCGGTGGCGGACCGAGCGCAAATACGGGACAGATCACCAGCACGTTTGAGCCACGTATTATTCAGTTCGGTTTGAAAATTACTTACTGATCATTTCAAACGGCTGCTACCAGACCAGTAAAACCATAGATAAATAAGAGGACGAGCTTCGCGGCTCGTCCTCTTATTTTGTGCTCTAGATGCTCATGTAAATGCGTGACATCTTTGGTGCGATAATCTTCGGTCGGACAGGAGAGGTGGTGCTGGATCGGAGGAACGCAGGCTGAGATCGATACGGACTTATTGAGAGAGTGTGTCCTTCAGAGCTTTGTAAAGCCTGTTGTTTTCTGGCTCCGTCCTTATGGCTGCTCGGAAGTGTCCGGGAGCGAGGCCCTCGTAGTTTGCGCAGTTGCGCAGGACGATGTGATGATCGACGATCATGTGCTCCCAGAAACGATCGGGATCGACAGTGTTTGCGATGGAGAAGAGAAGAAAGTTTGCGCCCGATGGATACACCATAAGACCTAGTGATTCGAGATCTCTTTTTAGAGCGGATCGCCGCTGCAGATTTTCGGTCGTCGTTCTATCAACATAGGGGTGGTCGTCCAAGGCTGCCGCCACTGCGCGAGATGCAAGTGTAGTGACCGGCCAGGGCGGAAGGTTGTCGTTGATCGATGACGCAATGGTGGGATTAGCAACAGCGTATGCAACTCGCAGACCGGGTATCCCGTGAAACTTTGTGACCGAACGGAAGACAATCAAATTTGAGAATTCCTCAGTTGCGGCACTCAATGAGTGCCGCGGCACGTAGTCGATAAAGGCTTCATCGAGCAGGACGATTGTGTTCTTCTCCGATGCCTTCGCGACGATGTCTCTCATGTGCGCAATATCATGACAGATGCCCGAGGGGTTCTGAGGATTCGCCAGCAGGAGACCATCCCTTTCTCCTGAAAGGATGTCTGCTGCGTTGTAGTTGAAGAAGGTGTCCGTGCTCAGAAAGTGTGGCTCTATGGCGACTCCAACCCGTTCCAATGTTTTGCGATACTCAACGAACGCGGGTACCGGAAGGCTGCAACTACGAATGTTGAGCGTTCGCAGTGTTGCTTCCAGCAATGGGACGAAGCCATTGGCGACGATGATGCTTTGTGGGTCGACACCTGCGTAGGTAGCGATGGAGCGCTTCAGGTGCGTCTGCTGGAGGTCCGGGTAGTCGGTCAGACTTGAGAGATCATTCAAGCACGCGTGCAGCGTGGTTAGTACGGCGGGCGGCGGGCCTTCGGGGTTGATGTTCGCGCTGAAGTCGAGAAGCAGCGGCGCTGCGATGCCGAAGCGTCCCGCGATGTGCTGAAGCTGGCCGCCATGAAGCGGGTATGACTCGATCTTCGCCATATCAACTGCGCTTTCTGCCGTGTGCGATGTTCACTAAGATGACTCCAAAGGCAAGACCAATCAGCGATGCCACCGAGGCGAGGCGAATGGACTGAATCGCGTTCTCTTTTGTCGCGTGAGGAAATTCTCGTCCGATACGCTGTGCGGGAATTGCTTTTCCGGAGTATGTGTTTTCGCCACCGAGTGAAACATGGAGCGCGCCGGACATAGCGCTTTCCGGTTGACCCGCGTTTGGACTCTTGTGGTTTGAAGCGTCGCGTCGCCATGTATGCCAGGCCGACTCCGGTTGCAACCGCTGCACGAGTTGTGAGGCCGCAATGATTGCGAGGGCGGAAAGGCGTGAGGGTAGATAGTTGGCTGCATCGTCCAACCGGGCGGCCCCCTTTCCAAAGTAGAAGTAGTTACTGTCCGTATGACCGATCATGGAGTCGAGTGTGTTTACGGCCTTGTATGCCATCGCGAGCGGAACACCGCCTATGGCCATGTAGAACAGCGGAGCGATGACACCATCCGAGGTGCTCTCCGCTACTGTTTCGATGACGGCACGGCTGATTTCGTATTCGTCGAGATTGGCTGTATCGCGGCCGACAATGCGCGAAAGGCGCTTCCGTGCCAACGGAAGATCGCCGTGGCGAAGAGCGTTCGTGACGGCGTTCGCTTCCTGTTCGAGGTTTCGGGCGGCGAGACAGGTACAAGCCAAGGATAGTTCGGCGATGTCTCCAAGGAAGCTGGAGCATTTCCTGGTAGATCGCAGGACCACCAGCGTTGTCCAGTAGGAAGACCCAACCACGACGGCTGTAAGGAGCGCCCCGTATGCGAATTCTATTGCTGCAGCTTGATTTGGGCGGCGAAGCGCTGTCTCACCGCGAGAGATTACCGATCCGATGAGACGGACTGGATGTGGCAGCCACTCGGGGTCCCCGACAATTTGGTCGACGAGATAAGCGGCAGGCAGAAGAACGCTGCGATTCACGATCGGCACCCTTCCTGGTTTGCATTGTGCTGGTAGATAAGGCCGATCCACGAGAAGAGTTGCGGCATGTCGATTGACGATCGGACCGCATCGCTTAGGCGATTTAGATTGTCTTCGCGGTCTTGTTTCCAGTTATTGCATTGACTCGTTGGGGCAAGTTTGTAAAAGGCGCGAGCGGCTATGAGGAATGCGTGGCGGAAACCATCATCGTCGAAAAGCCCGTGAAGGTAGCTGCCGAAGACTTGTCCATTGGACGCGACGCAGCCATCAAGAAGGCTTTGCTGGCTCGTATCTGTACGGAGTTCGGCGAAGGGTTGTGCTCCATCCACATAGCGTGTTTCGCCGACGTGGATTTCATAACCGCTTACTCGCGACGATGTCATTGGTTGGCGGAAGAGTGATGGAGCTAACAGGCGACCGGAAGTGAGGCGCGTGATCTTTTGTGGTTGCATGGTTGTATGAATCGAGAGCAGGCACAAACCTGCAATGGCATCTGTGTGTTCGACCCCAGAAGGATCTACGATGTCTTGTCCAAGGATCTGCATGCCTCCACAGATGCCGATTACGAGGCCTTGTGCTGCGTGATGGACTACTGCTATGTCCAACCCCACGGAGCGCATCCAGATAAGATCGTTAGCGGTCTGTTTGCTGCCTGGAATGATGATGATATCCGCATTGGCGAGGCTCTCGGGAGTGCGACACAGATGGAGTGAGACTGATGGTTCCGCGCGTAGAGCATCGAAGTCGGTGAAGTTCGAAAACGATGGAAGGGCTATGACAGCGATGCGCAGGGGTCGCGAAAGATCATTAATTGGGGTCCATTGAGAATCGTCTCGTACGTCAGGAGCAGGAAGGCCGAGACTGTCTTCCTCATCAAGCGTTAGGTTGTGCAGGTGTGGAACTACACCGAGGCAAGGTTTGCCGAGGCGATGCTCAATCATGCGAACTCCGGGTGCAAGAAGTTGGATATCGCCTCTGAACTTGTTGATGAGGAAGCCGCGGATACGATCCTGTTCGTGTGGATCGAGTAGCTCGACTGTGCCAAGCAGGGAAGCGAAAACTCCACCGCGATCGATATCGCCGACGAGAAGGCAAGCGGCATCCGCTAGCTCCGCCATGCGCATGTTTACGATGTCGTGCTGTTTGAGATTGATTTCAGCAGGAGAGCCTGCGCCTTCGAGAATGATGATGTCATTTTGTGAGGCGAGCGTTTCATAGCTCTCTCGAATGATGGGCCAGAGTTCATCGACGCGACGAAGGTGATAGTCTGCCGCCGTTAACTTGCCCCAGATCTTTCCCCGGACGACGACCTGAGAGGTCATATCTCCGCAGGGTTTTAAGAGGATGGGGTTCATGTGGACCGATGGAGAAACACCGGCGGCTTCAGCCTGAAGGGCTTGTGCGCGACCAATCTCCAGGCCTTCCGGAGTGACAGCTGAGTTGAGGGACATGTTCTGTGATTTGAATGGAGCTACACGGTAGCCCTCCTGCGCAAAGATGCGGCAGAGCGCGGCGGTCAGCAAAGATTTTCCGACGTGTGAGCTCGTTCCGAGAACCATGATGGCGCGGGCTCTCACGATTTCGGGTTCTCACTATAGACGTCGTAGCAGATGGCGCTTTCGAGTGGCACTCGCTTCTCCCAGCCTGCTCGTTCGAGCTCAGGTTCCGAGGCAAATTGGTCGACATAGCCGATGCAGAGATAGGCGACAGGAAGGATATGGTCCGGGATCTTGAGTATGGTTCGTAGACGAATGGGATCGAGGATGCTTACCCATCCAACGCCTACCCCTTCAGCCCGAGCTGCAAGCCAGAGATTCTGTATAGCGCATACGGTTGAGTAGGCGGCAGTTTCCGGCATAGTGTGGCGGCCCAGTTGGTGACCGCGTTCGCTCTGGGTATTGCAGACGATGCAGATGTTTTGAGGAGCTTCGAGAATGCCTTCCAGCTTGAGGGCTGCGTACTGTTCGCTTCGTGCGCCATCGTACGTGGCTGCGGCCACGCTGTTCGCCTCCTGAAATATTTTGTGTACGGCAGTCCGTGTCTCGATGTTTCGAATCACGATAAAACGTGATGGCTGCATGAGACCTACGGAAGGCGCAGAGTGCGCGGCTGCTAGTAGCCGTTGCAGGAGGTCTTCGGGAAGAGGGCAATCGACAAATCCGCGGCGGACATCGCGGCGCTCGGCTATAGCGCGATATACCGCGGCGCGCTCCAGTTCGCTGAAGGCTGTTCGCTGGGCCATTACCAGGCTCTCGACCATTTAGGGCCACCTTTGGACTCTGGACGCAGACGCGACTCGATGCCGGCGTTGAACTCTATGAGGCGGCCGAACAGCCAGATGACGTCAGAGAGCCGATTGAGGTAGGGAAGGACTGTTGGTTGTACTTCCCCACCGTTTTCAATGAAGCGGACGGCTGCACGTTCCGCGCGGCGGCAAACTGTTCGTGCTACTTCATAGGCTGCGGACTCAGTGTAAGCGCCGGGCAGTGACCAGTCGGAAAGAATGCCCTCCGTTGCCTCGATCTTGTGAACCAAGTCGGTGAGCATATCGATGTCTTCTGTGGAAACCAGAGGCGGCTGTTTTTTGCTTTCAGGAGGAGTGGCGAGGGCCGAGCCGACGCGAAAGAGTGTGCGCTGGATGGTTTCTGTCCACTCTGCGATCTCCTTGTTTTGGCAGATGCTGCGCGCGAAGCCTAAGACGGTATTGAGCTCATCGACCGAGCCATACGACTCGACACGAAGGTCAGCTTTGGATACACGGATGCCGCCGGCAAGGCCGGTCTGGCCGCCGTCGCCACGTTTGGTTGCGATGCTCATGATTGTTCTCCTGTGGAGGTTGCTGGTGCGAGTGTTTCTTCCATAGTGATGCGTAGTGTCTTGATAAGAGCTGGCCGTGTGTATTCGAGGACTAGATCATCATCGAGGAAGTCCACAAGACGCGGCGGGTTATTCGAGAAAAGAATATCTTCGGGGAAGAACCACGACTGAGAGGCTCCAAGCTCTTCCAGGGTCGAAGTTTGGACGATTACTGCGGGCACCTCATATATTCCGGCCCGCAAAAGAGCGTAGGCGCGGTGGTAGCCATCCCGAAGGAACCAACGATTGCGGAAGCAGGCCACCTCGAAGAAGGGTCCAGCGGAGCGAATGTTAAGGGGGAATGCGGCATCGCCGGTCGTGGCTATGTGCAGGTTCGGATTGCTTGAGCGCAGAATCACCGTCCGGGTAGAACGATCGTGAGTCATGCTGCATTCGATCGGATTCGCTGTACTAAATGTGACAGCTAACAGCGCAGGCCAATCCTGTTTTGCCGGTATGACGACCGGAGGCGCATCGGGGCGGAACGAAAGTCTGCGCTGAAACGCAACAAGAGGGCGTAGATCAACGAGACCGAGAGACCATGACAAGCTGGACATTTCCGCCAAGAGATCTGATCGCTCTGCGTGGGACGCAAGCAGGTTGGCCAGTTCCGGTTCGTCCGTTCCGATCAGAATGCTCGACTGCTCAAAGGGAAGACGGCTCCTGATCAGACGCGAGGCTTCGCCTACTTTTTCAGCCGCAAAGGCTTTGGGACGGTATTCGTAGTCGTCGAGTCCCCACGCGGCTAATTCGCGAACGTTTACCGTGTTGGCGCTCATTGACAAGACCTCCCGGGGATAATCAGCCCTGGACAGTCGAACGATGAACAGTAGGGCTTTGTTACTTCCCACGCTTGTTGATCGGTATGTCCGAGAACACTGCAGAGAACTACGCGCATGACGCCGCCATGGGTGATGACGGCGATGCGTTTCGATTCAGCGAGAGACAAAAGGCGATTTACTTGCCGAAGCACGCGATCTTTGAAGGCGATGATGGATTCGCCGTTCGGCGCGGGGAGATTAGGAAATGCTTCTATCCACTGACGCGCATAATCTGGATCGCGGTTCTCAATCTCAGTCCAGGTTAAGCCTTCCCAATCGCCGAAGTGTATCTCACGCAGGCTACTGGTTGTGGTTATCGAAGCAGCGAACGCATGAGACAGCAGAGTCGCTGTATCAACAGCACGGCGGAGGTCGCTGCTATAGATCTCGTCGAAGCTATCGGAGGTCAGAGTTGAGATCATATGTACGACTTGCCGCTGACCGGCGGTGTTGATTGGAGGATCGGAGTGCCCGCAAAATGCTCCGGCCATATCCGTTTCAGCGTGACGTATGAAGAGCAGGCCTGTCATAGAATCCAAGCTCCGCAGAGAAATATTCCTAGTTCGCTTAGCTGAATTGTTGCGCCAAAACAATCGCCTGTAATGCCTCCGATGCGCCTTTGATAATAGAGGCCGGTAAGACCTGTAAGTGCGATAGTGGTCAGGATCGCGGCTATCGACTGCGTCTTGAGAAGTATTACAGTGAGAGCGAAGCTTAGTGCTGTCCCAAAGATGAGTGCGCCTGTTGAGGTGATGCGAGCGATGCGTGCACCCTGGCCGCCGGGTTCTTGTGCCGTCTCGAGTCGAGCTGGTGGGAGGAAGTAGCTGAGCGGGAGCACGGTCCAACGTGACAATATTGCTGTTGCAATGAGGTAATAAGGAGCTTGCTGAAGAGGCAGGGCTGCGATCAATAGAAGTCGCCCAATAAGACTGAGCACCAGAGCTACGCCACCGTATGTTCCGATTCGACTGTCGCGCATGATCAACAGGATCTTCTCCCGCGTCGTTCCGCCGCCGAAGCCGTCCGCGGAATCTGCTAGACCATCTTCATGAAGGCCGCCCGTGATCAGGATGAGAAAGGCAAGCACGAAAAAGGCGACGACAGGTCTTGGGAGATGTGGAGTGAGCAAGAGGTGCAGGATTGCCGCACCACATCCAACGATGAGACCAACCAATGGAAAGAACTTTACCGAGCGTGCGAGAGAGTTTGCCTCATAGGGTTGCGAAGGCACGGGAATGCGTGTGAGAAACTGCAGTGCCGTCAGGAAATCTGCACCCGTTCGGCGAATATGTGTAGCCACCCTCATGATTGCGCCTCACTCACGCCGGCAGATGTAAATGTCGCCATCTGGTTGTAGACAGCGATCGCAGACTCGATGACCGGCATCGCCAATACAGCTCCGGAGCCTTCGCCGAGACGCATGTTAAGAGTGAGCAGCGGTAACAAGCGTAGGTGGTTGAGCAACACCTTATGGCCGGGCTCTTCTGATTGATGCCCGGCGATGAGATAGCCCTGTGTGGCTGGAACCATGGCGACAGCGAGCGCTGCTGCGGCTGTTGAGATGAAGCCATCGATCACGAGAATCAACTTGTGCGTCGCTGCCGCAAGAATCATGCCAACCATCGCGGCTATCTCCAGGCCGCCGACGCAGCGAAGGATATCGAGCGGTTGTGGGTTGGGAGAGGTTCCGAAATATTTAAGACCGATTGACTCTACGATAGCGATCTTGCGGGTGAAGGCTTCGGGGTTTATACCGGTTCCGTGGCCTGTTGCGAGAGACGGAGGTGCGCCTGTGAGCGCGCAGGTGATTGCGCTTGCGGAAGTGGTATTGCCAATCCCCATTTCTCCAATGGCGATCAACGTTTTGCCTGACGCTGCCGCCGCCGCTGCTAGTGTTGCTCCGACCTTCAGCGCCTGCGCAAGATGCTCGTCAGACATTGCGGGCTCATGAAGCATGTTGTTTGTGCCTTTGGCGATCTTATGATGCAGCAGCCCGGGGACATTGTCGAAGTCTGCATCGACACCAACATCGATGACTTGAAGCTCGGCTCGGTGAAGCGAGGCGAGCACGTTGACGGCTGCGCCTTGCCGCAGGAAGTTCAGGACCATTTGGTACGTTACTTCGCGCGGGTAGGCGCTGACGCCTTCAGCGGTAATGCCGTGGTCTGCGGCGAAAACGTAGATGCCCTTGTTGAGCGGGGAAGCGACTGCGTCCCTCCGAATGGCTACGATTTGAGCTGCGAGATCTTCGAGACGACCGAGACTGCCCAATGGTTTGGTGAGAGTATCTAAGTGTGCGCGTGCCCTTTGCCTCCAATGTTCGCTGGGAAGCTCGATGTTCTGCGTGATTTGCTTGACCTGTTGTGTGCTCAGGGAAATCATTGTGCCTCCTGAGCGAGTGCCTGGTGGAATGTTGACGGGAAGCGACCAGGCGTAAAGCGAAAGGCTTTCGAAAGATTTTCGGAAGTGAGGATGTCCGCCGGCATGCCGCTCGTCATGGACTGATCGGGGTTCAGTATGTGGGCCTCGGAGAAGCTGCCGGGAATGAGGTGTATGTCATGAATCGATGCCAGGATCGTTATCCCTTCATCTCTCAAACGGTCGAACAAGATCAGAAGCTCGGTCTGGCGGCCGATATCCAGGTTTTGGGTTGGCTCGTCAAGCAATAGAAGCTTCGCTTCCTGCGCCAGGCCCAATGCTATTTTGACGCGTTGACGCTCGCCGCCACTCAGTTCGTTGAAGATGCGATGGCGGAGATCTGCTGTATCCGTCAAATCAAGAGCGCGCTCCACTGCGAGGTGATCCGTTTGGGATGGGCCTCGAAGGAGGCCGAGATATGGTGTGCGACCCTGCGCGACGATTTGCTGCACAGTGAAGTCGAATGGGATGTCGAGCTGTTGAGGGACCAGAGCGACAAGACGAGAACGTAGGCGGTGCGGCATCTTCGAGGGGGTTTGACCTTCGAGCGAAACCACCCCCGACGAAGCTGCTAAAGCACCGGACGCCATGCGTAAGAGTGTTGTTTTGCCTGAGCCATTTGCACCGACCAAAGCGACGCATGTTCCTGCGTGAACTGTGAAGCTGACGTTGCTGAGGACCTGCCGCTCGTCATAGTGAAAGCCCACATTGAAGAACTGTAGCAAAGGAGTCATAAGGCGTATTCTCGTTTCCCCTTGCGAAGAAGATAGATGAAGAATGGTCCACCGAGGAATACCATCAGTATCCCAACAGGAAGTTCCGACGGGGCAAGCACAGTCCTTGCAAGAGTGTCCGCAATAACGAGAAAAAGTGCGCCTCCAATGGCTGTGATGGCCAGCAGGCGGACGTTGTTTGGACCGAAGATCAGGCGCGCAACATGGGGAATGATAAGCCCCGCAAAGCTGATGAGACCGCCGAGTGAGACAGCTATGGCGGTCAGAAGCGAGCCTACAAGGATGATTGCGATGCGTGTGGCTTCGATACGGATACCAAGTTGATGCGCATAGTCGTCTCCCAGTGCGAGAGTGTTAAGTCTGCGCATGAGCGGGAAAGCGGCGACCATGGCAAGTGCGAAAAGGCACGTTGTGGCTGTGAGTTGTTTCCATTCGGGAACTCCAATGGTTCCGTGGAGCCACGCTGCAACGATCCTAATACCGGAACTTGAGTTCGGATCGAAAAGCTCGAAGAGGTAGGTGGAGTTCGTCAGCATGGTTCCTACGGCGAAGCCGGCGAGAAGCAAAGTTACACCGCCGGTGCGGCCGCGTGAACGAGCAAGGGCGTAGACGACCATCATGGTGAGCACGGCGCCGATGAATGCCAGCAGAGCGGTAGCACTGAATCCATAGACGGTGAACTGCGACAGAAAAACTATTCCGATGCAAGCGCCGAGAGCTGCTCCTCCGGACGCGCCGATGATGTAGGGATCGGCCATTGGGTTACGAAAAAGTCCCTGGAACATGAGCCCTGAAACAGCCAGGGCCGCACCCACAATCGATGAGGCGAGTATACGAGGCAGACGGATTGCGAAAAGGATCGTGTGTTGGGTCTCTGTCAGGGGTTGACGATGTAACAATGCGGACAAGATTGCGCGAAGCGGTATGTGGGTCGCACCGAGCGAAACGGAAACGATGATAGCTCCGGCCAGAGTCAAAAGTAGCAGGAGCGTGATGATCAAGAATGTTGATGGATTGATCGGACCGAATGTTTTCAACGCGCGGTCTCCCTGCCTCCGCCCTAAAGGGGCGGAGGTGAGGGGAGAGATCGCGACTTTGTTTAGTTCAGTTTCCAAGATTCTCCACCGAAGTTCAGCTTGATGCCGGTGCGAAAGGTAATTGGCAGTGAGGGAAATCCGAAGGCTTCGTAATAGTGTCCACTAAGCAAGTTCTGGATGCTGGCGTAGAGGTTGAGGCGAGGTGTGACCTGATAGCCACCGCCAAGTTCGAGTCGCTGATAGGCTCCGAGAAGATTGCGGTTGGGTAACAGCAGGCTGTTGCCAAAGTTTGAATCGGTGAGGAAGTCACTGTCATCCCGCTTTCCGACAAGAGTTCCTGTGAGGGAAGCATAGAACTTTGGCCTGGTGTAAGCGAGTCCAAAGTATCCAGTGTGCGGTGCAATGCGGAACGGTCGCGCACCGGGCAGCGGAGCGTAGGCGCCTATGGGGAGATTGGCGAAAGAGGTGAACTGAGCCGGTGTCGCGATTGATTGTTGCACTACGGCGTCTGTGTATGTATAACCTCCGCGAGCAGAGAGGTGATTGCCGATCTGGTATTCGGTCTCCAACTCAGCGCCCATCGCCCTGAAAGCCGCACCATTCAGGTATGCGCCGAAAGGAAAGGCAGTGGCCAGGCTTGCAGGTACGCCAAACTGGCCCAAATCGGCCTGCGGGACATCCTGCGCACCGTTGGTGAACTGGTTATGGAAGTAGGTGATGCCGACACGCGCTCTGCCGCCAATAAGTTCCTGATCGACGCCACCATCAAAGGTTCGAGAGTTCTCCGGTCCAAGTGGGCGGATGCTGTATTGCGCGATCAACGGACTACCCGTCGGCAGATCGCCGTAGAGAGAGTTCGTCTGCTGGAAGATGCTTGGTTCCTTGATGCCTTTGCCGAAGCTACCGTGTAGCTTGGTACCGCTAAAGAAGCTGGAGGAGGATGGGCGGACGAGATAGTAAGCAAGTGACGCGCGTGGTGTCGCGGCGAACCCGAAGAGGCCGTTATCTTCAAGGCCGGTGCCGGCGTTGTAGAAAAGGCGGTTATGCAGGTCTCCGGAAAATTGCAATGTGTAGCTATAGTTGCCGCGCTGAATCGTTTCTGCCGAAGACCCAGCGTAGCCGGATAGACCGCTTTCATTTTCGTATTTAAAGCCACCCAAAGCGAGGAAGTGCGGATTGACCTGGACGTCCGTTTGCGCGTATACGAAATCGCGACTAGCAGGAGTGAGAAACTGTGATGAACGAGGTGGAAACTGGAAGGCTGCCTGACCTGTAACGCTGTAGCCGTTGGCGCCTTTGATAGTAACGACCGTACCGTCGAAGTCGCCAAAGCCGTCGGGGATGCCTGTGCCAGGGCCGCTGTTGAAGGATCCATTCTGGCGGAGACCGCCGTAGCGAATCTGATTGTGCCACTTGGATGTTGTTTGATTGTTCCAAACCGCTCCATAGTAGTTATCGCGTTCCGTTTGCACGGCATCGTCAGGAATCCCGTCGAAAACGATGGAGTTAGGCTGGCCGGCGCAAATAATGATGTGGCGGACCGTGAACCGGATATCGTTCGCGACATTCGGCGTCCAACCGAAGTTACCCACATAGGTTGCGTTATGGAACTCGCTGTCAGGCAGATTGTTGTGCGTGTCCATGCGCGCGAAAGCCGAGTAGACATCGAACTGATGGAAGCTGGTTCCGGCCGTGACCTCGTTGCGATAGGTGTCGAAGTTGCCACCGTCGCCCGAGTAGGTGAAGAAGGGCAGGGGTGTGGTTCCGCGCGCTGAGGTGAGGCTGATGACGCCGGCTAAAGCATCGGAGCCGTACAGGGCACTGTTAGGCTCGCGGAGAACTTCGATCGAATCGATACCGACCGAGGCAAGGTTGGCGAACTCGACTCCACCGCCGATTGTGTTGGCCGGTACACCGTCGATCAGGACCTTGTTTGCATCTGTGCCACCTCCACGAATGTAGATGCCAGTAGTTCCTCCCATTTGGCCAGTCTGTGTAACCTGCAGACCAGGAACGAGCCGAAGGGGATCTTGTACTTCCGGCATAAGTCGATAATCCGTGGCTGTTAGCACCGTTACCGATGCCCCAGTTTGTGCTTCAGGCGTTGGAGTACCGGTTGCGGTGACCGTAACCTGTTGCGTAAGAGTCTGGGTGGCGAGTGTGACATCCAACTCTTCCGTTCCGGAAGCTTTGATATAGACAGCGGGAGTGGTGGTCGTCTGGAATGTGGCTGCACTTACGCGGATGCGATAGCGGTCTGAAGCGGGCACTTCGAAGTGGAAAGTTCCATCTGGACCTGTTTTCGAAGCGGCAATGACTTTTTGTTCCTGTAAAAGGTCAACGGAGGCGCCTACTACCAGCGATCCCAGAGGATCATGAACGGCCCCATGCAGTGTGCTTCGTTGCTGCGACCAAAGAGATGGGTGGATGAAGAGCAGGATGAAAGCTAAGACGAGATTGATCGAAAGCCGGAAATTTTGAGGCTTGATGGAGTTCGTTAAACGAAGCGGTCGAGTTGCTGCGATGTGCATGGTTCCCCCTCGGGATTGGTTGCAGCAGGGGCGGTATCCTGGCTTGCGCTTCTACGATCCATGCTGCCTTCCCAGAGTTTGGCTCCAGTGACGTTGACGTTCTTGCATGTATCTCGACGCTTACAGTTACGGGGTAGTGGCGGAGTTTCACCGCGCTTCCCGACGCCTGCTGTTGGTTGTTGGTGATGCTGATGAACGACATCAGCTACGGATGAAGTTGTTTGGCGAGATCCTCCAAAGCGTCTATGGCGACGGGACTGGGAAAGTCGACGCGCTTGTCGACGTAATAAACGCGTTGCGCTTTGACCGCAGGTAATACGTTCCAGCCTGGACGGTCTTTCAAAGCACCGATCGTGACAGTGCCTCCTCGCAGCATGAGAAGAGCTTGCGGTGCGCGATCGATGACTGCCTCCATGCTGATGTGAGGCCATTCCTGATTGATATCGGACGTGATGGAATGACCGCCGGCGGCTTCGATGATTTCTGTGATGAAGGAGCCTTTGCCGATGGTGATGACGGGATCGTAGGAGACAGGCATGAACACGTTCACGACCGGGAGACGCTTCACTCGTGTCCGAACGGTTTCAATGCGGCGAGTGAGCTGCGACACAAGGACATTTGCCTGGGCCTCGTGGCCAGTGGCCTGACCGAGCGTAACGACAGAATGCAGGATGCCCGCTATACCGTGAGGATCAACGATGAAGAGCGGAATGTTGAAGCGCTGCAGCTGACCAAGGACCTCAGGCTGATTCTGGTGTGGCATCCCCAGTACCAGATCTGGATGCAAGGACAGGATCGTTTCCATGGATGGATTACTGATCGATCCCACGCTGGGTTTCTTCATCGCTTCGGCGGGGTATTTTACGTAGTCGCTCACAGCAACGACATCATCACCGGCTCCGATGGCGAAGACGGCGTCCGTGATGCTCGGCACGAGACATATGATGCGGTGAGGGTGGTCCGGCACTGCGACGGTGCGGCCAGTCTCATCCGTCACGATGCGGCTGGCGCGTAAAGGCGAACCAGCTAAAACCATGCAGAGGAAAATTAGTGTCGCAAACTTCATGTGGTGGCCAACTCTCTTGTCTTTGCAAGACGCACGAGCTCGATGAAGTGCCGAGCGACATGGGGTGCCGTACGAAAGTGCAGGTGGATGTAGCTGGCCAGGACGTTTCCGATGCTGTAGCCTTCTGCCTCCTCTCGCTTGGAGAGCGAGTATTCAACTCGATAGCTAGTGTCGGTCGCCGCCTGGTTCTCGATGCGAGAGTAGTGGAAGCTGTGGCCCCGCAGGATGGTTCCGCGCTGGCCAAGCAAGCAGTCACTCGTGAGTTCGACCGTGACGTATCCAAATTGAACGAGTTTGCCCGTCATCTCTATCGAAAAAGGAAGGACTCCAGTGAAAATATGGCTGCTTCCGCCGGTTGTTGTGAGTTGCTGCGAGAGGTAGATCATTCCGCCGCATTCCGCGTAAACAGGCTTATCGGAAGCAGCGAAAGTTTGAATGGACGCGAGCATAGATTTATTGGCGCTGAGTGCAGCGGCGTGTAGCTCCGGGTAACCGCCGCCGAGGTACAGAGCATCGAGGTCCGGAGGAAGCGAGGCGTCAAGCAATGGGCTGAACGGAACGATAGCAGCGCCTTGTTCGCGAAGAAGGTCAAGGTTGTCTTCGTAATAAAAGCTGAAAGCGCGGTCTCGGGCCACGCCGATACGAACGAGCGGACGACGCTCTTCTGGACAATGTCGCGGCTCATCAAAATTGATTCCACACTCCAGCGACAGAAGCCTTTGTACATCGAGATGATTCTCTGCGAGGTTTGCGAGCGCATTCAGTTTTTGCTCAATGCTGCAATCTCCGTCGGTCTCTTCCACCGTTTGAAGTCCGAGGTGCCTTTCGGGAATGGCGATAAGAGGCTCCTTTGGGAGCCAGCCTAGTACGGGCGTCTGACAAGAGGAACGTATAGCGACCTCAAGCATCTTGAAGTGGCGCTCACTGGCGACGTGGTTGAAAATTACGCCTGCCAACTGCAGTGTAGGATCGAACAGTTCAAAGCCCAGCACCACGGCAGCAATGCTTCTTGCGCTTTTGCCGGCGTCGACCACGAGAATAACGGGAAGCTTGCACAGCTTGGCAATCTCAGCGCTGCTTCCTGCTTCGGAGGCACCATCTTTGCCATCAAACAGGCCCATCATACCTTCGACGATGATGACGTCAGCGTCTTGTGATGCCCGGCGCAGCACGTCGTGGTTGGCTTCCGGGGAGAGCATCCAGGTATCGAGATTTCGCGCTGTTCTTCCGGCGATTCTTGTGTGGTGACCTGTGTCGAGAAAGTCAGGCCCTCCTTTGAATGGCTGTACGGTCAGGCCGCGTCGCCTCATTGCAGCAATGAGCGCGAGCGTGACCGTGGTTTTGCCTGCGCCGCTCGCTGTGCCGGCAATGAGGAAGCCCTTCATCGCTTGACCTCCTTGGGAACCGAGCCTTTGAGCGGAAAGGGAAGGCCGGCGATCATAAGAAGGACAGTATCGGCTACCGAAGCGACGCGCTGATTGATCTCTCCGACGAGATCGCGAAAGCGCCGCCCCAGTTCATAGGCCGGCACAACGCCGCTGCCGACTTCGTTGGATACGAGGACGATAGAACACGGAGGCTGTCTGAGCGCCAAGGATAAATTGTCGATCTGAGCCTGCAGACCATCTGGATTTTCCGCATACTTTTCGAGAAGATTTGAAGCGAAGAGGGTCAGGCAGTCGATAAGAACAACGTCGCTGTTGCGACCTGCCGTGCGAATAGCCTGGGCGAGCTGGGTTGGCTCTTCTATCGTGATCCAGCTGCTTGGCCGTTCGGAGCGATGCCGTTCAATTTTGAGGTGCATCTCCTGGTCGTCACGGCGTTCGGCCGTTGCGATGAAAGTGACACGCTGTGCATGCTCGGCAATTTGCTGCGCCAAACGGCTCTTGCCGCTACGGACGCCGCCGAGGACCAAGGTTACGGATGCGGATTGAGGGTAAAACATGGAGCGCTCCTAGCGTCCGGGCGAAAAATTACCGGAAGCTGAGCGGGAATGGTGCATAGGCAGCGGCCACAGCCCTTGAATAGGACGCGTGGATATGCTCTTCAACTCTCCCAGCGAAGTTGAACGAAGCCCGATCATCATCTGGCCGGTCTCCTGACTTGCGTTTCAAGTGAACTTGGCGGCCTTCCCAGAACTGTCGTCCCAGTGACCCTAATTGCCTTGTTCTCAACGCTTACAGTTACGGGGTAGTGACGGACTCTCACCGTCTTCCCGAACACCAGATACTCGAGTTATACCGCTCATGGAGCAGGTGGGTCAATCTTTGCAAGATGTAATACACTCTGTCGCTTTGCGATGCTGCGATCTACTGCTGATGACCGCCGGGTACGTGCAAATCGTGAGCTGCTACATCAGCCAATGTGGGGTTTTCTAAGTGGAAGACATATTTGATTTTGCTAGTTCGTATGGGAAATAAAGTTGGTATTGACATTTATGGCTTTGACCCGCTAAAGTCGCGACTTGTCAGCAAGAACCGGCCTTCAGGAGGTCTGATGTTACTGTCTCGCCGCCGCCTTCTGGCGGGTACCGGTCAACTCGCTGCTTCTGCGCTGCTCGCCTCAGTAATGCCGAGAAGCGCTGAAGCCCAAACAGGTGCTCCCGCTGGCTCGCCGGACGCCTATGCAACTCCAAAAGCGCTGATTGACGGCCCGTTTCAACCGACATGGGAGTCGTTACGCGACAGTTATCGTGTCCCCAGATGGTTCAACGAAGCGAAGTTCGGAATCTTTATTCACTGGGGTCTCTATTCGATTCCAGCGCGGATTAACGAGTGGTATGAACGGCACATGTATACCTCCGATGTGAAATGGCATACCGAGCATTACGGCCCACCGGATAAGTTTGGCTACAAGGACTTCATCCCGCTGTTTACTGTGCCAAAGTATGATCCGCAGCAATGGGCGGAGCTCTTTGCGAAAGCTGGCGCGAAATACGTTGTGCCGGTTGCCGAGCATCATGATGGCTTCGCCATGTGGAACTCCGACATTACGCCGTGGTGCGCCGGCAAGATGGGACCGAAGCGCGATCTAACCGGTGAGCTTGCACAGGCCGTGCGCAAACAGAACCTCATCTTCGGCGTTTCCAGTCATCGCATGGAGCACGACTCGTTCGCCTATCCGGCGGCAGGAGTTCCGAACGATGAGTTCGATCCGAAGTACGCCGGTTTCTATGGGCCTCCTATTCCGGGCGAGTTCAATAACTCCAATGCGTCGGCCGCCTTTCAGGGTGACTGGCTGGCGCGTGTGCAGGAGCTCGCGGATAAATACGAGCCGCAGATGATCTACTTCGATAATGGCGTGAACACTCGTGCTTACGACGACGTAAAGCTGCGTGCTGCGGCGTATTACTACAACCGCGCGGCAAAGTGGGGTAAGGAATGCACTCTGGCGACGAAGGATGTCGCATATCTGTTCGGTTCGGTTCAGGATTTTGAGAAGCAGCAGCGAGCGCCTAAGTGGATCTATGACGCCGCGGGTTGGCAGGTGGATGACGCGTTGGGGAGTACGTGGAGTTACACCGACGGCATGACGGTTCGATCGGCGGAGAGTGTTATCCGCGAGCTGATGGAGTTAGCAAGCATGGGCGGAAACCTGTTGCTGAATATCTCTCCGATGGGAGATGGCTCCATTCCCGAGGTACAGCAGCAGGCCTTGCTTGCTGTAGGCGAGTGGTTGAAGGTGAACGGCGATGCAATTTATGGCTCCCGTCCGTGGGTCCGCATGGGGGAAGGTCCGATGATGCCGACTGAGCCGCCGGGCGATTGGAAGGGCGGCTCAACCGCTGTGGAGGGGCCACGTCTCGCGCGTCAGAATGTGCCTCCGCCCAGCGAGGCGGATTTTCGCTTCACAGTCGCGAAGGAATCGCTCTATGCGCTGGGCTACCATCGTCCGTCTTCCGAGGCTAGACTCACGAGCATGGCGGCAGGCAAGGCACGAGTGGAGCGGGTTGTTCTTTTGGGCTCAACCGAGCCACTGCGCTTTCGTCAAACCGCTACGGAGTTAACGATCAGCCTTCCGGCGGAGTCTACCCCGTCAAGGATGCCTTATGTGCTTCGCTTCGACGGGAACATGCCTCTGGGTAGCGCTTGAATCCAATGAGTGAGAATGCGTGCTGCGATGGCATGGCCGCAAGACCTAAAAGCTGCGTTCAACAGCGGGAGCCTGCATTGGCGCAGTCTTCAGGCTCAGAGTTGCGGGTGGTAAGCCGTCACTGGTCGCAGTAACCGTAATGCGACCGGTGGAGCCGGTTGCGCGAAGAATGGCTACCGCGTTGCCATCGTAAAGCTTGCGTTCGGTGGCTTGGAACGAATCGTGGTCGAACATATCGCCGTTGTCCACAGCGACGATGGTACCCGGTCCGGTAGCCGCAAAGTGAACGATGGTCGTTGAGTCTGGAATGCGTGTCCCGTTCGCGTCAACCAGAGTTGCCGTAACGTAGCGCACGTCGTTCCAGTCGGGTGTCATGGGTGTGTCGGGGCTATCTGCTGTGAAAACAATGCGCGCGGGTTTGCCAACGGTCTTGAGTGTTTCGCTTGCGACGGCTTCGGCTTTAGTCCTAGCAATGGCTTTGATCTCTCCGGGCTCGTAGGACACTTGATACGTTATCGGGCTCGCGTCCGGGTGAAGCTTCTGCGTGCCGAGGGATTTGCCGTTGAGGAAGAGTTCGACTTCTTCGGCGTTGGTATAGACTTCCACCTTCTCGATGTGAGGATTGTTGTCCTGGGGACTCCAATCGTTCAGGACTGGTTGCGAAAAACGCACTGAAGGATCGAGTGGCGGCGCAGGAGCGCCGGGTGCTACCGGGGTTGCTGCCTGATTGGTCGTTGTTGCATTAGCATAGCCGGGATCGACGGGGCCGCGACGCGCAGTCTCGACGCGGCGGACGATGGAAACCATAGGCACGGTCGACCACCAGGATTGACGCTCAAGAGCGCGTCCGCGCGGCAACGAAGTGGAGAGCAGCAATCCGGAGCCTGAGCCAATGGCTGGCCAGCGCCCGGCTTCGCCGAGATAGTCGATGCCTGTCCAAAGAAACTCACCCGAGAATTCGGGATGATCGCGCATTGCGATCCACTGATTGCGGTCGTGCGTGTTCTCCGTTCCGATGATGGAGCGTGTGGGTTTTTGCGCGTGCGCCGCGAGGATTTCGTTCTCTCTGTAGTTCTGACCAACGACATCGAGGAGATCGGCTAGGCCATCGTCGTAGTCATGGCTTACATTGGGCCGGAAGAGCGCTTGGGTGACGGGCCGGGTTGGATCGTACTTGTGGAAGGTATCCACGAGCGATTTGAGGATAGGAATCGCGATCTCAGGATGCGGTGTATCGTGAATTTCGTTGCCTGCGGACCAGAGGATCACGCTCGGATGATTGCGATCGCGCTGCACTGTGGCAGCAGTGTCCTTGATCGCCCACTCGCGAAAGTACACGTGATAGTCATAGGGATTCTTGGCTACCGTCCAGGCATCAAACATCTCTTCCATCACCAGGAAGCCCATGCGATCGCAGAGGTCAAGGAACTCAGGAGCCGGCGGATTGTGCGACGTACGGATCGCATTCACGCCCAGTTTGCGTAGCGCGATAAGCCGGCGAGCCCATGCGGCAAGCGGCACAGCAGTGCCAAGAGCTCCAGCATCGGTGTGCAATGCTGCGCCATAGATTTTGTAATGAACTCCGTTGAGGAAGAATCCCTTGTTTGGATCAAAATGGAACTCACGTATGCCGAAGCGTACATCTTCGTCATCGACGGGGATGCCGTTGCGAAGCAATGTAGCGCGAACGGTGTAGAGCGACGGATGATCGAGCGTCCATCGATCGGGATGTGGGAGCGTGGTCTCAGCGTCCAGGTCCGCAGTGCCGCCGGTTGGGACATCAGCTGTCGAAGAGACGATTTTCTTGCTTGCGACGATCACTCCGTTGGGTGACCTGAGTTGAACGAGCAGTGAAAATGTTGTGGAGACAGCGGAATCATTCACTACAGTGCTGCGGATGTGAATCGTGGCGGATGTACCGGAGACAATGGGCGTCGTGACGAAAGTGCCCCATGGTGCGATGTGCGTGTCAGACACTGTGACGAGGCGAACCTGACGGTTGATGCCGGCTCCGGGGTACCAGCGGGAGGCGGGCTGTTGCGAGTTGTCGACACGAACGGCAAGGACGTTTTGACCGGCCACAAGATCTGGTGTGAGGTCATAGAAAAAACTGGTATAGCCGTACGGATGATGCCCGAGCAAGTGGCCATTGAGATACACGTCGGAGTTTGCCATTACGCCGTCGAAGACAATATAGGTCTTGTGTCCAGTGAAGGGTGCGAAGTGAAACGCCTTACGGTACCATCCGACGCCAGTTGGAAAGAAGCCGCCTGCTGCGCGGCTGGGTGCGTCCTCTTTGACGGGTCCCGCGATAGACCAGTCATGCGGAAGAGTTACAGGAGTCCACGATGCATCGGAGTAGGTTGGTGCTTCAGCTTCGGGCGCATCTGCTTGCAGGAAGCGCCATCCGCTGGTGAACTGCGTGATGACACGAGGTCCGGCGGGCGCGTCGGCTGAGGCGTGCAGCAGGCGCGGAAGAGTGATGATCGTGGCAAGGATAAAAGAGTTCAGGCGCATGATGCTCCTTGATGGTCTTATGTGTTGCAATCCGTTTAGCGGTAAAAATCGACCTCAATCACATTGAAGAGCGCCTTATCGTCATGAGTGATTGGCATGACGCCTGCGCCATCGTACTTGCCAGTGATTTCAGTTCTGCCGGAGGCTTGTCCCGTATCGATCGGAGGAGCTGTCAAGGTGATGCGGAGTATTCCGGGTTTGGCACGCGTCGACACGCTGCAAAAGGAACCGCGACATAACCAAGGCTCGTAGGCGTTTACACCTTCATAAAGTCGTTGATCATCAAAGGTCACTCGTATGGGTACCGCCGGGTGCGGAAGCCATTGAGCTTGATATCCATCTGACTCGGTCATTCGTGCTCGCTCCCAGGGCTTACCGTGCTGACTGAAGTTCCAGACGTACTACGTCGTAACAAATACCACTCATAGGATTGCCGGCCGGCACTGTGAGCACGATGGTGTTCGCATCAGGCCGGAGCAGGGAGGCGTCGAAAGACACATCCTTCTCAACCCATGTCCCCTCTACGCCATCGCGGTTTATCACCGAGCCATTAGGGAAGAAACCGGTGATCTCGCCGGCAGGTTTTCCATTGACCGTAATCGCGAGGGAGCGCACGGACACTCCGGAAAGACCAAAGCGCAGGGTCGCGGTTCCTGCAGGTTGCGCAATGCCGTGGAGATCGAAGTGTATCGTCCAGGGCGTTGCTCGTCCCGGAGTCTTTCCAGTGGGATCGTCGCCGGTCACATGAGGGACCTGGTAGATGAACCAGTCGCGAGCCGGATCGGATTTACCGATGGTGAAATCGACGTCGTTCGGGAACAGCTTGGAGTACTCGAGATAGAGCCCCCAGTGCCAGTGGTCATCCCCTTTAAGGAATTCTTTGGCAGACCGGTTCGGTGTTCCTATTTGCCAGAGCTGTCGGCCGAAATGGACTGGGTGCCACTGGATGGTTCGGAGGTCAATCGATTTCCCGGCAACCACCGTGATCGGATCGGAGGCATACTCGCCCATGATTCCGTCGGCGACAGCGTGAAGCTGATACGTACCGGGCCGGACGCTCGGAATGTTGAACGTTCCGTCGACTCCTCCATGTACCCAGAACTCATAGTGTTTCGCATCGTTCTGCCAGGTGACAGGTTGGGGAGGAAAATGGAACGTGCGTGGGCCAACGGGGCGACGGGGTACATACGTTCCACGATTGATGATTCGTCCCTGTGCGTCGCGCTGCGGGCCAGGGTCGGGCTCAGTGTCTCGCTCGGGCTGTGCAGAGGGCGGAGGTGGTGGAAGTTCGCTCTGTGCCGGTGCCGGCTGGTCCGGATAAGAAAGGCCGACAAGCAGGTTCATAAACTTTGTCGATTCGGCTTGGGGATCAACAAGCGTTAGCCGGCCATGAACTGTCGATCGCTCTTCCTGGTGCGGGTAGTCGACGCCTTTGACCCAGGAGTACGGCCATTGCGATGTCTCAACTGCAGCTTGATGCTTCGCGTCAACGAAGAGAGCACCTGGATCACTCCCGGTCGGGACATAGATGAAGATGGGTCCAACAACCTTGGTCCACGGCTCGTTGGCAGCGAAGTTGAGCTCCGATCCGCCATAGTGCGTGCCTCGCCAGTAGTCGAGCAGCGTGGGATCGCCGCCATCACCATCGTCAATGTGCCCTGTGAGTTCGAAGTGGAGTGGGCCGGAGGATAGGTACTCCATGGATGGGTTAATGAGATAGAGGCCAACCTTCTCGGTGGTGGACGACCAGCCAAACGCTGGAGTTTTGAACTGGTCAGTGGAGTAGTCGTATTTATGTTCGGCGCGGCCTTTGTAGATGCCGGTGGTCAAGCGTCGTGCCTCTTTCATATTGAGATCGGTCGCAGCATCCCAGTCGGCGCCTGTGGGCATAAGTGCATTACGCTGGCTGTCTATAGAAAGCCAATTGAACCCCTTGCCGGAAAGCTTGAACCCGAAGCGCGACTCACCGACGGAGCCAGCTGGATACGTGGGTTCATGCGTGAAGATAGCGTAGGTATAAAGCCCGTGGGCCGAGCGAGCGAGGGTGTAGCGAATCTCGAGGTCAGCGATGAGTCCACCCTCCTGCCCGGCGGCGGTGGGACGAGGGCCGAGGATAGACTTGCCGTCAGCATAGCCCTTCACGGATACCTCAACCAGATCGGGGGTATCGATAGTGATCTTCGTTTCGTGACGAGCGGCGAGCGAGGGGTTCTGCTCCCAATACCCGGCATGGTGGCCGGAGACGAATCCCATCAGTTCCACGTTGGGCGTGGTCGTGGCGGGGGTTTTCAGCGAAATGAGGTCGCCGCTGCTCTTGTCGATTTTGACGGTCAGATAGCCATTGCTAAGGGTGAAAGCGGAGGCATCTTCGCTCACTGTTACCGGTGGAGTGGCGGCGTTCGCACTAATAGCCACGCTAATAAGAAAGAGCACGAGAATACGGACTGAGATCACAATGGGCTCACTAGATCGGGTTGCTCAACGCGTGAAGGAAGACAAATCGGGCCAGGTAAAGAGTCTGCCTGCTCCAGGCTGCCGCGATTGCCGTTGCCGTTCCATGTCGGGACGCAGACCATTTAGCCAGTCGAGAGGTCAAATTGTCAATGGAAAAACAATTTGCATATTGATTTCTGCCCAAACCACCCCTCGAAAGAGTGCTTCTATTTGCATCGGAACGAGGGTGGGCGGGCGAAACATAAACGGATACCGTAGGTTTCATCGGATCCGTCAGCGATTGTCAGGGCCACGCCAGTCGCGCTAAAGCGGACCCTCTCAAGCAGAGTGAAGGTCATGAGTTTTCATGCGTCTTCCCGGCTGAAGTTCTTATGGCAAAAGGAGACACGATGATGATCGCTGCAGACTCTCGACTGTCACCCACGGATTCATACACCGATGATTGTTATGGTTTCTTGGTTTTGGAGGCAGAAGCCGAATTGGGAGCTTTCCGAACAGCGATTCATGAAATGTTCGGAGAACCTTTGGTGCGGATCGCGATGAATCTCTGGATGGAAGAGTTGGAGAGGACAGACGGTGGCCAAAACCCGTGCTTCAGACGGATCACTATAGCTGCTGCTAGCCGGTTGGCAGCAGCGCTCGGCATTCCATGTGCCGCTCCCGCAACGACCCCATCAGACTGATTTCGGACGGCGAGTTGCCGAGGATCGCAGCTCGGCTATAAAAACAGATTCGTTTCTATAGGATTTGGAGATTTGTGGGTAAATGGTGGAGGCGGGGAGAATCGAACTCCCGTCCGAAGAAACCAATAACAGAGAGCATTCATGCTTTTCCACGTTCCTCTTTGTCTCGTAGCCTGCCCTGAGAACGGGCGAAGATGAGCGAGCCACCAGCCTGATCGATCTCGTCATTGCCGTCCAGGCGGAACAGCGTTGACCAGCCTACTGTGCGACGATTGGTATCCACCCGTAGGCGAAGCGGAAGCAATCGGCTACTTAATTAATTAAGCAGCAAGCGCGAATTGAGGTTCGGCACTTATAGTTTTGTGAGCGATTACGGGTGTTCACACCCCGGCATGCCTCTCTGCCACAAGCAACCCCGTCGAAACCATGACGCCCCCATTTGGAGCAGGCTCAACATTGCGTTGGGCGCTACAAAGAACTGATACCAGTATACGCTTTTGTTTCGTTGGTTCGCGCTACGCAAAAGCCAGGATGAGTGCGCCTGCTGTGAGCAGCGAGCCGCCGAAGATCTTGACCGGTGTGAGGGTTTCGCCAAGGAAGAGCCACGCAAAGATCAGCACCAGCGGGACGCTGAGCTTGTCGATAGGAGCTACGCCGTTGACCGGCCCAAGCTGAAGGGCGCGAAAGTAGCAGAGCCACGAAAGCCCGGTGCAGCAGCCCGAGAGTACGAGAAATATCCAGCTACGACGACTGATCGCGGGAATGCCGTGGTGTACGTTCAGGCTCAGTGCGATGGCCCAGGTGAACAAGAGCACCACGGTGGTGCGAATGGCGGTAGCAAGGTTGCTATCGATATTCTCCACGCCAACTTTCGCCAGCAGAGCTGTGGCAGCTGCAAAGGTTGCCGATAAGAGCGCCCAGAAAATCCATGTCATGCCATACCTCGTATCGGGGGTGCGCGATTGCCTCCATCTTACGCAGAAACACAGCAATCGCCGCCCACAGTGGACGGCGATTGCTGTGCAAGGTTGGTGTTATCGCGTTACGACAACTTCCTCTTCCTCTTTGTGGTGTGGCGAGGACTCCTCACCGGAGGAAGCGATGTCCTGTCCGCCGGTGATCTTAAGAGCTTCCTTGGCACGCGAAACCTGCTCTGAGGTCTCGCAGTGTACCGAGAGCAGCGTTCCACCATTACGTACAGCGCCTTCAAACCGTTTGGCTTCGTACTCGGGAATACCCATGCCGACGAGCGCACCGATGATGCCGCCTACAGCTCCACCCGCTCCAAGGCCGGCCAGCGCCGCCATGATCGGACCGGCTGCCACCAGAGGCCCAATTCCGGGGATGGCAAGCAGGCCAATGCCGGCAAGAAGACCAAGCGTTCCACCAATGACGCCGCCCGTTGCTACGCCGGCCGTTGTGCCTTCAGGTGCCTTGGTGTGCTTCTCGTGGGCAAAGGCACGCGTGCTTTCCTCGTCCTGGAGAAGCACGGAGATGTCGGAGTTGGTGAAGCCGATGGAGAGCAGGTGGTCGACTGCATTTTCCGCGATCGACGCGGTCGCGTAAATCCCAAAGACTGCTGTGTTTTTGCTGGACATATTTGGATCTCCCGGAGGTGTGAGTCTCTGAGCTTCCGGGCCGATTCGCAGCAAACAATTTTCGGGGCCCGTACGCGCAGTCAAAAAATGAGATGACCAGCCCACATCGAGCGTTGTGTTGCAATCAGGGATTGTTTCGAGGCTCCGGGAAGGTTGCCAGAGCTTTACAGATGAACGGATTCGAGATCGATTGCTTGCCACTCACCGCGCTCGATACCAGCCCGGATCTGTGCGGGCGTTTTTCCCAGCTTTGTCTGGCGATAGGTGTAAACGCCTTCCTTCATGCAGGTAGAGCATTCTGCCCCATGAAGAACTTCAAAGCAACTATGCAGGCTGTTGTGGCCCATCGCACGGTCGCAGTGGCAGTAGCAGGGTTCCTGGTGCAACACCGGAGAAACCTGTGCGGCCATTTTGTACGCAGCAACCTGATAGGGATGCGTGAAGTTCGGCCCGCTAAGCTGCGAGCCACTGAGAATGGGAGGGAGAGCGTGCGTCGGCGGTGCGACGTTGTAAGCCGGAATGTCGTTCGAGGGGTTGTAGAACTGGGCCGATGCAGCCAGTGTGACGAGGACGAGAGCGGCGCAGCCGAATAGACGCTTCATATTTGCTGATGATACCGCTGTCTGTGTAGGAGTCAAAAGTGGCCTTAAGAAAAAAGGCGGCACGATCGGTGTTTTGAATCGTGCCGGGAGGCCAGTGACGCAACTTGCTCTCGAAAGATGCTTCGAGAATCTCTCGAGGTTTCCGGTTGTGGAAAGCTCTGCGGTAACTGTAGCACGATCTTTCCGAATAATTCAATTTTCGGGAGAATGGCTTTCAGGTTCTTCCAAATTATTGAGAATCGTAGCCATTTTGATGTCGGTGGCTGTAATCCCGCCAGCGTCGTGGGTTATTAAAGCGAGTTTCACCCGGTTGTAGCGGATGTCGATATCTGGGTGATGTCCTGCCTTTTCAGCCTCTTGCGCGACTCGGTTGACGAAAACCATGGCCGCCACAAAGTCAGGGAAGGTCCAGTCGCGGACAATTTCTCCATCTACCAGATGCCATTGGGGCAGTTTTGCCAAGGCCTCGTGCAATTGTTGTTCATCGAGCTTCTGCATATCTTTTCCTCGGACGCTGAAGATTACGATGCGGGACACGGACGCTGTGGTCAAGCAGCGGCTCGAAAGCGGGCGACCGCCTCGACGTCGTTGCCCGTGTCCTCCCGCAGCAGGCTCCAGGTTTCGATTGGAAGCGAGAGGAAGACGTTGACGATGATGGGATCGAACTGGGTGTCCTGGCAGCGTTGGATTTCCGCCATCGCTTGCGGAAAGCTCAGGCCCTTGCGATAGGGACGGTCGGAGGTCATGGCGTCGAGCGTGTCGGCAATGGCAAAGATGCGGGCGCCGAGAGGTATGTCATTGCCGCGCAAGCCACGTGGGTAACCGGAGCCGTTGTAGGACTCCTGGTGCGCGTAGACGATTTCCGCGGCTTCGCCGAGGAAGGGGATCTTGCGCACCATGTCGTAGCCACGCTGGCAGTGTTCCCGCATTACGGACATCTCGTCCGGCGTGAGCTTGCCGGGTTTGAGCAGGATGGCGTCCGGAATGGCGATCTTACCGATGTCGTGGAGGAACGCTCCACGGGCGATGGTTTTGAGCTCCGCCGACGGCACCTGCATGGCTCGCGCGAGCGCTACAGTGTAGGCTGTGACGCGCCTGGAATGGCCCTGGGTTTCGGCGTCTCGGAGGTCGAGCGCATCACCCATGGCTTCGAGCGTGATGTCGTAGGAGCGCTCCAGACTCGTCATGGCGACTCGCAGCTTGCGCGTGCGCTCGGCTATCAATTCCTCCAGGTTGCGGCGGTAGATGAGGCTTTGGCGGCGCATGCGCCCATGTTCGAGCGCTGCGCCGACAGTGACTGCGAGGATATTCCGGTCATAGGGAAGTGCGAGGAAGTCGAAGGCTCCTTGTCGAAAGGCTTTGAGTATCGCGTTGGAGTACTTGCGCCGCCCAAAGAGAATGACCGGCGTTTCCGGATACTCCTGCGATATGGAATCGAGTAGAGCGATGCCGTTGGTTTGCGGCAGTTCCATGCCGGCGATGACGAGCTTGCAGTCGGGACGGACCTGCAGGTAGCGCAACGCTGCTTCGGCGTCGAGGACCTGATCTGTCTGACGATGAGAGAGGTGAAGCGACGCCGCGATGTCTTCGCGTGTCGCTTCATCGTCAGCAACAATCAGGATCGTCTCAAGCTCCATGGGGTCCCTGGCCTTCCAGCTTGCATGCCCTGGTTCAAGCACACAGATGATGGGCTTATCGGCTTAGAAACCGCGGACTTGAAGCCGAGAGGAAAAGAGAAAAAGAGACTAGCTGGTTTTTTTCTTGCGTGAGGCGACCCAGCCGGGCTTGGTGGTTTGGCGGGAGCGGCCGAGGGCGAGTGCGCCGGCGGGGACGTCTTCGGTGATGCTGGAACCAGCGGCGATGTATGCTCCGTCACCCACGGTGACGGGGGCGATGAGCGTGGAGTCGGAGCCGATGAAGGCGCCGTCGCCGATAGTGGTCTTGTGCTTGTGGACGCCGTCGTAGTTGCAGGTGATAGCGCCAGCGCCGACGTTGACGCCTGCGCCGATGTCGGCATCGCCGAGGTAGTTGAGGTGGTTGGCTTTGGACCCGCGACCGAGGCGGATGTTCTTGGTCTCGACGAAGTTGCCGACATGGGCGTCTTCGCCGATGTCGCTTCTAGGGCGCAGATGCGAGTAGGGGCCGAGAACGGCGCAGCGGCCGACGGTTGCGGAGTCGAGGATGCAGCCATTGCGGACCAAGACTCCGTCACCGATGGTGGAGTTCTGGATGACCGAGTACGAACGAATACGGCAGTCTTGGCCAATGCGTGTGTTGCCGAGGAGCTGGACGTAGGGCTCGATGGTCGTATCGGCACCGACTTCGACCATGGAGTCGATGACGGTGGTTTCTGGGCGGAAGATGGTTACGCCAGCGGCCATGAGCTTGCGCGCGGTGGCGAGGCGCATCGCGGCGTCGAGATGCATCATCTCGGCGATGGTGTTGGCGCCGAGGACTTCGTCGATATGGTCGGCCTTGATCGCGATCACGCGTTTGCCTTCAGCAGCGAGGAGGCCAGCGATGTCGGTGAGGTAGAACTCGCCTGAGGCGTTCTGGTCCGAGAGACGGCTGAGGTTGGCGAAGAGGGATTCGGTTTCGAAGCAGTAGATGCCGGAGTTGATTTCGGGCGTCGCAAGTTGGTCCGGCGCGAGATCCTTTTGTTCGACGATGGCAAGAACTTCGGGATCGCCGGGGCTCTTGCGGAGGACGCGGCCGTAGCCGGTGGGATTCGGCGGGACGGCGGTGAGGATGGTCATGGCCGCGTGTTGCTCCAGATGGAAGGAGCACATCTGCTGGAGGGTTTCGGGACGGATGAGGGGGACGTCGCCCGAGAGGACGAGCAGGTGCTGCGGTACTTTTTGGCCGGTGAAACTGAAGTGCTTCTTCAGGACCTGGAGAGCGTGGCCGGTGCCTTTTTGTTCGGCCTGCATGACGAAGTGGACACCGGTGGAGACGGCTACTGTACGGACGTTATCGGCGTGGTGGCCGATGATGCAGTAGATGCGGTCGGGTGGGGCGACTGTTTCGGCGGCGGCGATAACGTGCATCAGGAGTGGGCGTCCACCGATTTCGTGGAGGACCTTGGCGCGCTTGGATTTGAGCCGCGTGCCCTTGCCGGCGGCCATGATTGCTATGCCGAATGAGGTGGTATCCATACGCTGCTTATCCTCTCATGCGGTGCGGGTGGGGGGGCCTCCCCTCCCATACTTTTCGGGGTAAAGTCCGGAGGAGATTGGAGTTAGGGCCGGACTTCGTGAAGTCTATGCCTGGTTTATTTGAAGAGCTGCTGGGACGGTGTTTCTTAATTGTATCGGGTTGGATAGGTTAAAAGTGCAACGTGTATGTCCTGTTAGATGAGTGGGATAGGGGTTTTGGGGGCTTGACAGGAAAACAAAAGCTTTGAACGCAAAGGTCGCGAAGGCAGCGAGGGTTCGCAAAGGGAGGCTGGTATTAGCAGGTGCAGAGGTGGAGGACGGCGGGGCCGAATTTTTGGAGCTTTTCGGCGTCGAGACCGCGGATGTTGTGGAGGTCGGTGAGGGAGCGGGGTTCGGCGAGGGCGATATTGCGGAGGGCGGTGTCCGAGAGAATGAAGAAGCTGGGAAGGCCGGCGGTTGCGGCTTCTTGTTTTCGCCAGTCGCGGAGTTTGGCGTCGAGAACCTGTTGGGCTGGGGTAAGCTCGGCGGGTTGGGCTGGGGGTGGGGTAGGGCGTGGGGCTGGGCGCACGGCGGAGGCTGTTGGTGGTGCGGGGGGATTGAAGAGGCTTGAGGGCGGTAGGGATGAGGTTTGAGGGGAGGGTTTGGTTTGGGGTGTTGGCTTGGGGGCTTGGTTCAGTTTTGAGTTTTGAGTTGGGGAGTTTTGAGGTAGGGATTCGCCGCGGCAGACGGCGAGGATGGCGGCGCCGTAGCGGTCGACCTTGCTGGGGCCCATGCCGGAGATGGCATTGAGGGCGGTAAGGTTTTGCGGGTTGGCGTTGGCGATGGAGCGCATGACGGCGTCCGCGAGGATCATGAAGGCGGGGGTTTTGGTGGGTTTGGCTTGTTCGGTGCGCCAGGCGCGGAGTTGCTCGAAGAGCTCTTCGGCTTGTGGATTGAGTGGGGCTTTAGGTGTGGCCGAGGTTGATTTATTTTTCGATTTCTTGGTAGGTGCGTCGGCGATTCCGCTGCGGATCCAGACAGTGTCGAGGGCTTTGTCGTCGGGATCGTGGCCTTCTTCAGTGATGGTGGCTTTTTTGTAGGTGACGTCTTTGCCGTCGGGGGTGCGGAAGGTGTCGTTGGTGAGGGTAAGGAGGCCGGCGCGGGCGAGGGCGTCTAGGAGGGTGTCGAAGTCGTCGCGATGCTTGGTGAGTTTGAGGTCGGTAAAGAGCTTGCCGGTGGAGGTGCCGCGGCCCTGGAGGGCTCGGAGGATGGTGCGGAGTTGCTGGCGTTCCTCTTGGTTGGGTTGGTGAGCGGCGGAAGCGGAGTTTCCGCTGGGATTGCAGATGTCGCAGAGGCCGCAGGTAAGGGCTTTGTCGCTGGTGTCGCCGAAGTGCTGGACGAGCGCGGCCATGCGGCAGGTGGTGGACTCGGCGAAGGCGATCATGCGGTCGATCTGGGCGCGGCGGGCGGCAACCTGGGCTTCGTATCCGCTTTCCCACTTGGTTTCGCCGGTCGAGCGGACGTCTCCGGCCATGTCCATGAGGGCGACGCCGGTGGCGAGGAGCTTTTCGATGGAGCGATCGAGGGTCTCGCGGTCCATCATGTCCTTCTTCTTGCGAAGGGCGTTATGGAGATCGTTGACGGGCGTGAAGACCTCGGGAAGGGCGAGGGCGACGCGTTGGAGATCGCCGGTGGGAGGGTAGTTGCGTTCGAGAAAGAACTCCTGCAGGCGGCGGTCGGCGAAGCCATGGAGCAGGATGGTGCGCGAGGGAAGGCCGTCGCGGCCGGCGCGGCCGATCTCCTGGTAGAAGCTTTCCACCGAGCCGGGAAGGGCGACGTGAATGACGGTGCGGACGTCGGCTTTGTCGACACCCATGCCGAAGGCTACGGTGGCGACGACGACCTCGAGCTTGCCACCGAGAAAGGCGCGCTGAACGCGGTCGCGCGTGGCGGGGTCGAGACCGGCGTGGTAGGCGGCGGTGGGAAAGTGCTTGTGGAGCTTGGTGGCGTACTCTTCGGCGTCTTTGCGAGAGCTGGCGTAGATGATGGCAGGGCGGGAGGACTCGTCCTTGAGGAGTTTGAGGGCGAAGTCGGCGCGCTGAGGCTTGGAGAGCTCGACGACCTCGACGGCGAGGTTGGAGCGGCGGAAGCCGGTGATGAAGATGGCCGGGGTCTGCAGGTTGAGTTGGGCGGCGATGTCGCGCTGGACGGTAGGGGTTGCGGTTGCGGTGAGGGCGATGATTGGGGCGGGACGTAAGGCTGGCAAGTGCTGGCCTAACGTCCGGTAGTCGGGGCGGAAGTCGTGGCCCCATTGCGAGATGCAGTGGGCTTCGTCAATGGCGACGAGCGTGGGTTTGCGCTTGGCGAGCATCTCCGGGAAGCCGGGGACGCGCATGCGCTCGGGGGCGATGAAGAGGAAGTCGAGGTCGCCGGCGAGGTAGTCGCGGCAGGCTTGTCTTGACGCTTCACGGTCTAAACCAGAATGGATGCGGGCGACGCGGAGGCCGAGCGCGGTGAGCTTCGAGGCTTGGTCGTCCATGAGGGCGATGAGCGGGGAGATGACGAGGGCGGTACCGCCTCGGGCGAGCGCGGGAAGCTGGTAGCAGAGGGATTTGCCCGCACCGGTGGGCATGACGAGCAGGACGTCGCGGCCTTCGGCGGCGGCTTCGCAGACCTGTTGCTGGTGGGGGCGGAAGTCGCGGTGCCCGAAGACGCGGTGCAGCAAGGCGGAGAGGGTTTCGGTTTGGGCAGCGACAGCGGGCATGGTCTGCGGCTAGTTTCGCATATTGTTTGCCTGTGAAAGGCAAAGGAGTCGTGAGTAAGGAGTGAGGAGAAGGGTTCTGGCTCCAGCGGGGACATCGCGAACGAAATGCGGTAAAATGGGGTGTTGCGGTCTGGTGAAATGTGGCTGCGTAGGAAGAGAGGTACAGCATGGCGAAACGCCGTGGTAATCCGAATTGGGGCAAACCGGAGCCTATTGGCCCGGTGGTGCCGACCATCACTTCTTTTGAACAGGTGGTGAAGGAGTACAAGCTGACGCCTGATCAGTATGTTCGCTCGACGCGTTTGCGCGAGTGGGCGCGGCGGAACAAGAACTCGAAGTACATTCCTGAGGCGCTGCTGGAGGCTTGGGGCTTTGAGATTGAGTCGACGCTGTAAGAGGCGAGTGATGAGTGATAAGGGCCGTCCGTTGGGCGGCCTTTTCACGTTTGGGACGTACTTCTTGCGGGGGTGCGGAGAAGCAGATTCTCTGCGAGGATGACAGAAAGAAAAGCAAGAACAAAACGGTGAGTGTGATGGCTGAAGTGGGCAATGGCTTTGTGGATGTGGCGACTGCGGTTGAGGAATTGAAGGCTGGGCGGATGATCGTCGTTGTGGACGACGAGGACCGCGAGAATGAAGGCGATCTGACGCTGGCGGCGGAGTTTTGCACACCGGAGGCGATCAACTTTATGGCCAAGTGGGGGCGAGGGTTGATCTGCCTGACACTGACCGAAGAGCGCGCCGATGCGCTGCGGCTGGGGCCGATGACGCAGGACAATACGTCGCGATTTGGAACGGCGTTTACGGAGTCCATCGAAGCGCGCGAGGGTGTGACGACGGGGATCTCGGCGGCAGATCGCGCGCATACGATTCAAGTGGCGATTTCGCCGGGGTCTTCGGCGAACGACCTGGCGCGGCCGGGGCATGTGTTTCCGCTGCGGGCTCGTAAGGGTGGCGTACTGGTGCGGGCGGGGCAGACGGAGGCTTCTGTGGATCTGGCGCGGATGGCGGGGTTAATTCCGGCGGGTGTGATCTGCGAGATCATGAACGACGATGGAACGATGGCGCGCGTGCCGGACCTGGTGGGGTTTTGCGAGACGCACGGGTTGAAGATGGTGACCGTGGCGGAAGTGATTCGCTACCGGCTGCAGCATGAGAAGTATGTGCGTCGCGTGGCCGAGGCGCAGCTGCCGACGGAGTTCGGCGAGTTCCGCATGATCTCGTATGAGAGCGAGGTTGAGGGTGGGGAGAGCCATGTGGCGCTGGTGTATGGCGATGTGGATGCCGAAGGCGGCGACGGGCCGGTGCTGGTGAGGGTGCATACGCATTGCCTTTCGGGCAATGTGTTTGGAAGCACGTTGTGTGACTGCAGGGCTTATGTCGATGGAGCGTTGAAGGCTATTGCAGAAGCAGGGCGCGGGGCGTTGATCTATCTGCACCATACGCAGCGCGGGTTTGGGATCGACCGCAGCGTGACGCCCGGGCGGTTGGCGTTCCATCGCGATGGACGGACGGTGGAAGGCGCGGGTGACCGGGAGCATCGGATCCTGCGGCAGGTGGGATTGGGTGGGCAGATACTGTCCGACCTTGGAATTCGCAAGATTACGCTGCTGACCAATCACCGGACACACGTGCCGGCGCTTCAGGGATTTGGGATTGAGATTGTAGGACAGGTCGCGATTACGAAAGTCGTCAGCTGTTAGAGCTGGCAACTTTTCTTACTGCACGATGAGGTTGAGGGTGACGGTGGAGGAGTAGGTGGGGCCGGTGGTGGAGCTGGCCGTCACCTGGTATTCGTAGGTGCCGGCGGGCGTGTAGCGCAGGTTGGTGGGACCTGTGGAGTTGCCGTTTCCGCAGCCTGAGATCGTGATGACGGCGAGGCTGGCGAGTGCAAGCGCAGGAAGCAGTCTTTGTGCACGTTTGCGGCGTGATCGGCGATGCAAGAGGATCGGGGAGAGGAGTAAGGCTAAGAATTTTACGACGGTGATCGCCATGGCGACCGTGGTGATGGTGTTGATCGTGGCGGTGGAGTTTTGGACGGACCCCTGGGTGGTGAGGGTGGATGAGAGCAGCGAGCAGCTGGCGTATTGCGCCGCGATGATGGGAGTGCAGGTGAGAGCGACGGTTCCGGTGAAGCCGTTGGCGGGCGTGAGGGCGACGGAGTATGAGGCTGGGACGCCGCTGGCGACGGTGAGGGTCTGGGATACGCCGCCTCCAACGGAAAGGACGAAATTGCCGGATTGAACACCGGCACCTGAGATGGAGGTGGGAGAGTTCGGGTCGGAGCTCGTGATCGAGAGGGTTGCGGTGCGCGGCCCGGTGGCCGAAGGTGTGAAGGTGACCGTTGCGGTGCAGCCCTGGTTGGGCGCAAGGGTGGTGGTGGAACATGGAGATGTGACGGCGAAGTCGGACGCGTTGGGACCGGTAATGGCAGAGGCGATGTTGGTGACCGGCGCGGTGCCGGTATTGAGGAGGTTGAGCGTGAGGGAGGCGGGAGAGTTGACGCTGATGCTTCCGAAGGCTAGGGCGCCGGGAGTGATTTGGAGTTGAGCGAGGGCTGCGATGCCGGTTAGTTGGACGGTGAGTGGGAGTGTGGTGGCGTCGGTGGTGAGGCTGAGGGTTCCGGTTCGGGTGCCGGGGGTGGTGGGGGTGAAGGTGATTTGGAGGGTGCAGGTGACTCCGGGGGCGAGGGTAGATTGGTTTGCGGGGCATGTGCCACGGGTGGTGGCGTAGTCTCCAGTGGCGGCGAGGCTGAGAAAGGTGACGGGAGTGGCGGTCGTATTGGTGATGGTGAGGGGGAGTTGATCGGAGGCACCGATGTTGACGGTGCCGAAGTCGAGGCTGGTGGGGTTGAGGGTGAGGGGAGCGGCGGCTGAGGTGCCGACGAGGGTGATGAAGTCGAGGGAGGTTGCGGCGTCGGAGGCGACTTCGAGTGTGCCGGAGCGGGTGGTGGATGTTGAGGCTGTGGTCGGGGTGAAGGCGATGGAGAAGGTGCAGGTATTGCCCGGGGCGACGGTAGTGCAGGTGGTTGTTGCGGTGAAGTCTGTGGTGGAATTTGTGGAGAGAATGTGGAGAGTTGTGGTGCCGGTGTTGGTGAGTATTACCGTCTGCGCTGCGGAGACGTTTCCGACGGTGGTGTTGAGGAAGGTGAGGGAGCCTTGCGAGAGTTGGAACGTTGCTAGGACTGAGGAGTTAGCTGGAGAGCTGGAGAGGATGGGGACGGCTGTGCCTGTTAGGGCGAGGGTGGTGGGGCTGGAGGCGGCGTCGGATTCGAGGGTGAGGGTTCCGGCGTCGGTGCGTGGGAGGGCGCCGGTGGTGCCGCTGGGGAGTTCGTTGATGGGAGCATAGGTGAGGGTGACGGTGCAGGTGGCGTTTGGCACAAGCGTATTGCCACAGGTCGTGGTGGAGAGGAAAGGTGGTTCGCTGGTGATGCGGTGGACTGTTACGGGGGTCGTGCCGGAGTTGGTGAGGGTGAGGATTTGGCTGGTGGTTTGGCCGGAGGTTAGCTGGCCGAAGTTGAGGGGGGAGTTGGGGATCAGGTTGCTGGTAAGGGTGACATTGCCGGAGCCTGTGCCGTAGGCGAGCATGTAGGCGAGGGATTGGACGGGGGCGGAGTTGTCGGTGGGTGTGCCCTGGGCGATGACAGTGCCGGTGAGGGCTCCGTTGGTGGTGGGGAGGAAGCTGACGGAGAAGGTGCAGCTCGCGTTGGGGGCCAGAGTGGTGCAGGCGGGGCCGTCGGCTAATGGGAACTGGCGAGGGAGGGCGAGAGTGACAGCGAGGGCTTTCGAGGTGAGGTTGTTGAGGGTGAACTGGCGGGTGTAGCCGAGGGTTCCGGTGGGGTTGGAACTGAAGTTGACCTGTATGGGGAGGATTTCCAGGCCAGCATTTTGGGTGGTGTAGGTGCCGGTGAGGGGGATGGTGTAGATGGTGGCGTTCGATTGGCCGTTTTGCGTGGTGGTTACGGGGATGGAGAGCGTGTCGGTCACTGTTGCTGTGCCGGGAGAGAATTGGACGGTGATGGTACAGGTGGCAGCGGGTACGAGGGTCCCGCAGTTCGTGGTGGAGGTGAAGTTTGGGGTGGAGGTTGTTGGTGTGGCGACGGTTAGTGTTGCGGAGCTGGTGTTGGTGAGTGTGATGGTTTGAGTGGTGGCTGTGGGGTTGGGGACGGGGTTGAAGGTGAGGGCGTTGGGAGTGAGGCTTAGGCCTGGGTCGGGGTTGCCGTAGCCGGTGAGGGCGGAGGTGATGATGCCGTTGGAGGTGGTGAGGGTGAGGGTTCCGGTGCGGTCGCCGGTGACTGTTGGGCTGAAGGTTATCTGGATGTAGCAGGAGTCGGTGGGGGTGAGGGTTCCGGTGCAGGTGGGTCCGCCGGTGGTGTTGGTGGCGACGGTGAAATCGCCGGTGGTGGTGACGGAGGTGATGGTGGCTCCGCTGGTGGCGGGCAGGAGGTTGGCGAGGGTGAAGGTGATGGGGGTGGAGGTGCTGTTGATGGGAACGGGGCCGAAGTCCTGCGTGATGGGGGTTAAGAGCAGGCCTTGGATCGGGAGGGCAGTTGCGGTGAGAGTGAGGAGGTAGGGGTTGCCGTTGGTGACGGTGGAGAGAGTAAGGGTTGAGGATTGTGGGCCGGGGGTTTGCGAGAGGAATTGAATGCCGAGGTAGCAGCTGTTGCAGGAGGCTGTTGCGGTGGGAGTGAAGCTTGATTGTGGGAGCGTGGTCGGTGGTGTGCCGGTGTTGGGGATGAGGACGACGTTGAAGTTGGGGCTGTTGGTGGAGGCGGTGAGCGATGGGAGGGATTGCTGAATGGGGAGCCAGAGGATGGTGGGTTCGCCGACGTAGGACTGGCCCAGGGCGAGGGTTCCGTTGTTGGCGGGGAGGATGGCGGAGCCGGTTCCGGTGAGCCCGACGAGTGTGGGAGCGAAGGAGCTGGTGGTGGTGAGTGAGAGAAGGCCTTCGCGTTGGCCGGGCTGTGAGGGAGCGAAGTTGAGGATGAGCTGGCAAGAGGTATTGGCGGTAAGGATCGTTGGGCAGTCGTTGGTGAGGAGGAAGTCTCCAGTGGGGGTTGCGGTGAAAGGAAGTGGACTGGTCCCCGCGTTGGTGACGGTGACTGTTTGCGTGGTGCCGGAGATGCCGGTGACTGTGACGGGTGTGGCGAAGGTGATGGTTGTGGTGGAGACGGTGAGGTTGGGGTTGGTGGCGCTGCCGGTGACGCCGAGCGGGGCGAGAGTTTGGCCGGTGAGTAGGACTGTCTGGTTGTTGTCGAGAGCGAGAGCGATGGAGTCGTCAGAGGGAACGGTTGTGGAGGCGTAGGTGAGGGTGAGGCTGCAGATGGAGTGGGGATCGAGGGTGGTGGGGCAGTTGTCGGTGAGAGTGAAGGGTGTGTTGGTGGGGAGAGATGCGGGGGTGTGGGTGATAGTTGCGGAGGCGTTGTTGGAAAGGTAAAGGAAGCGCGGGAGGTTGAGGGTGGGAGTGTTGGAGTATTGAGTGCCGAAGTCGATTTCGGTGGCGGAGAGGTTCAGGCTGGCGACCTGGGAGAAGCCGGTTAGCTTGATGTCACGGGAGCCGATCTTCCAGAAGGTTTGAGCGGCGGAGTCGGCGGTGGTCGCGGCGGTGAGTGAGAGGGTGAGGGTGCAGGTGCTGTTGGCGGCGACGATGTGGGCGAGGAGAGTGCCGCAGGTGGTGGCGGTTTCTGCAAAGGCGTAGGGGGTTGTGGGGCCGCCGTCCTTTGCGGAGGTGAAGGCTTGTGGGGTTGCGGTGAGGTTGGTGACGGTAAGGGCTTGTGTTGCGGCGGGACTGGTGGAGGTGACGATGCCAAAATCGAGTTCGCTGGTGGAGATTGCGATGGGGTCGGGTGTGAGGGTGTTGACGGGGAGTTGCAGCGTGTAGCTGGTGGCGTTGGTGGCGGAGGCGGTGATGCTTCCGGGGCCTGAGCCGGTGAGGGTGATGGTGCAGGAGTTCGAGGGTTCAAGAGTGGTGGGGCAGTTGTTGGTGGCGGTGTAGGCGGAGGCGGTGAGGGTGAGACCGGTTGCGGGGGCGGAGCCGAGGTTGCGGAGGGTGATGTTGGGGAGGTCGTTGGTGGAGAAGCTGAGGATGGGTGCTGAGTTTGTAGGGTTGATGAGGGTGAGGCGGGCGGCGGTGCCGGTGCATTGGCTGCTGTTGGTGCAGGTCGCGGATGTGGGGAGGATGTCGGAGATGGAGTTCGGGAGTAGTGAGTTGGGGGTCTGGACGGAGGGGATATCGAAGCGCTGGGTTGCGAGGAGTGAGGAGCTGGCCTGGGCGGTGAGTTCGCCGGAGAGGGCGATGGTTCCGGTGGATGCTATGGCGGGTGCGGCTATGGTGCTGGTGAGCGAGGCGTAGTTGGGGTTGTTGATGGGAAGGCCGCCGATGCGGAGGGTTTGGTCGAAGGTGTTGGTGGCGGTTAGGTGAAGGAGGAAGCTATCGCCGGACGGATAGTCGGGTGAGGTGTTGCCGGGGAAGAGTGGGGTCGTGAGGGAGCCGGAGATCCACGCGGTGTTATTGGGGCCGGGGGTGACGAACGATTGTGTGCCGGGGACGAGGAGGGTAGATGAAGTGATGGATTGGCCGTTGAGCGGGATGCGGAGGAGAGATTGGTAGGGAGTGGAGACGAGTGGGGTGGTGACAGAGGTGATGGGGAACTGGCCTAGGGAGATGTTGCCGGTGAGGAGCAGGGTTTGGGTGGAGGGGTCGAGAGCGATGGAGTTAAGGCCGGTGCCGGGGATGTAGGTGCTGTAGAGGAAGGCGCTGCCGGTGGGGTTGAGGGCGGAAAGAAAGCCGGAGGGGTTGCCGAGGATGTTGGGGATGAGTGCGGAGATGGTGGGGTAACCGGTGGAGGACGTGGAGCCGGTGATGTAGGCGTTGTCGGAGGTGTCGGCGGCGATTGCGGTGGGGATGGTGTTGCCGTTCGATCCGGTGAGGTACGTGGCGTAGATGAGAGTCGATCCGGTGGTGTTGAAACGTTCGACGAAGCCGTTCTCGCTGGAGACGGTGGAAGGGGTTTGCTGGATTCCGGAAGGGGTGACGGGGAAGGTTGTGCTGAAGGTGATACCGGTGACGAAGGCGGCGTCGGCTGTGGCGGTGACGCCGGCGGCTGCGGTTTGGCCGGCGCCGAGGAAGGTGAGGAAGAGTAGGTTGAAGTTAGGGTCGTACTTGGCGAGGAAGCTGTTGGTTCCGGTGTCGGCGCGGGTGGGGAACGCGGCGCTGGAGGTCCCGGTTAGGGTGGTGCTGGTGGTCGTGCCGGTGACGTAGATGTTGCCGGAGGGATCGAGCGCCATGGAGAGGCCGGAGTCGCCCGCAGAGCCTTGCTGCGATTGGGCGAGGATGGTGGTCGCGGTGGGATTGGTCTTTAGGAGGCGGATGCCGTCGTGCTGATCGAGCAGGAGGATGAGGCTGCCGTCAGGAGCGTAGGCTGCGGCGGTGAAGTTGCCGTGGTTGTTGGTGGAGAGGATGCCCTGGAGGGTGACTTGCTGTGTGGCGTTGACGGCCTGGGCTGACACCACGGATGAAAAGACGCAGAGCAGAAAAGCGAAGCAGGAGCCTATGGTCGGAAAAAGAAAGTGTCTCATTTTGATAGAGGCCGCTTACTTGCTCTGCTGTGCGGCGTTCCTCTATCGAAAACGATGATGCGGGATTTAAGGTGTCCGAAGATGGGATGGAGCGATTAAAAAGCGGAAGGAGTTCCATTTTGGGAACGGGGGTTGGTTTTTGGGGGCTGGGGGTTGGGTTAGTTCGGGTCCAGGAGGTTGATGAAGCCGCTGGAGGCCATATCGGCGAGGAAGCGGTCGTGGGTGGAGTAGAGGATGGCATTCATGCCGGCGGCGCGGGCGGCGGCGATGTTTTCTTCGCGGTCGTCCAGGAAGAGGATCTCGTTTGCGGGGACGGCGAGGCCTTCGGCGGCGTGCTGGTAGATGGCGGGTTCGGGCTTGGCCAGCAGAAGGCGGTGCGAGAAGGTGTGGTGGGTAAAGTTGTGCAGCCAAGGGAAGCGGGCGAGGATGCCGAGTTCCATTTCATCGCCGAGGTTGGAGAGGATGCCGGTCTTGATGCCGGCGCGCTGGAGGGCGGCGGCCCAGTCGATCATGGGCTGGTTGGGTTGGGTCCAGAGGACGGTATCGGTGGCGATGAGTTCGCGGAGCTGGCCGGAGTCGATGGGTTTGTGGAGGTCTTCGGCGACGGCCTGCCAGTAGATGATGGCGTTGAGGGTGCCACGGTCGTAGGCGTGGCGGTGGTTCCAGTAGGCGGCGTGGAAGGCTGGTTCGTCGGCGGAGAAGACTTGCTTGAGGCGGGTCCAGGCGGCTGGATCGGGTGGGCCGCTGAGGACCATGCCGTAGTCGAAGAGGACTGCTGTGATTTGTGACATTGGTTTGATTGTATCGGGCCGATGTCGAAGGAGTGTGCAACAGCGGTCAAATACGGAGATCGTTCGCTGCGCTCAGGATGAGGGCTTCTGAGAGTTGGTGAGGAGTGGAATGGGACGTACCATCTTGGCATGAGATTTTCGGAGCGGACGAACTGGAACCTGGAAGAGAACGAGTTTGCGCGGGCGTTGCGAGAGGCTCGCGTGGATGGACGGGAGTTATTGGACCTTACAGTGTCGAACCCGACGGCTTGCGGGTTTGCGTATGCGAGTGAGAGCTTGCTGGCTCCGTTGAGTGATGAGCGGGCGCTGTTGTATGAGCCGGAGGCGTTGGGAATGGTGCGCGGGCGTGAGGCTGTGGCGCAGTACTATCGCGACGCAGGAGCGGAGGTGGGGATCGATCGCATATGCCCGTCTATAGATCAAATTTGTCTTACGACGAGTACGAGTGAGGCTTATAGCTTTCTGTTTCGGCTGCTGTGCGATCCGGGCGATGAGGTGTTGATTGCGCGGCCAAGCTATCCGCTGTTTGAGTTTCTAGCGGAGATGGATGATGTGAAGCTGGTGGAGTATCCGCTGGTGTATGACCACGGCTGGCAAATGGATATGCATGCGCTGGAGGCGGCTTGCACGGAGCGTACGCGGGCGGTGGTGGTGGTGCATCCGAACAATCCGACGGGGAACTTTGCGGCGGAGAGTGAGCGGGTGGCATTGCAGACGATTTGTGCTCGGCTTGGGCTGGCGTTGATTGTGGATGAGGTGTTTCTGGATTATGCGGTGGAGGGTGTGGAGGCGAAGAGCTTTGCAGTGGGGGAGTGTGAGGCGTTGACGTTTGTGTTGAGTGGGTTGAGCAAGGTTTGTGCGCTGCCGCAGATGAAGGTGTCGTGGATTGTGGCGGCGGGGCCGGATTGGATGGTGGGCGAAGCGATGGAGCGGCTCGAAGTGATTGCGGATACGTTTCTTTCGATGAATGCGCCGATGCAGTTCGCGCTGCCGCAGTGGCTGGCGGAGCGCGGTACTATGCAGGGGCAGATTCGGGGGCGGGTTGCGGCGAATTTGCGGGCGCTGGATGCGCGGTTGGCGGGGACGCAGGCGGAGCGGATGGAGATGCAGGGGGGATGGACAGCAGTGGTGCGGGTTCCGCGGCATGTGGAGGGGGTGGAGTTTGTGGCGGCGGCGCTGGCGCGGGGCGTGGTGGTGCAGCCGGGGAGTTTTTATGGATTGCCAGAGGGGCGGGTGGTGGTGAGTTTGTTGACGCCGGTGGAGACTTGGAAGCAGGGTCTGGCGTTGCTTCCGGTGGACTGACTTTGTAACGTGGTGTTGCGGCGGGTGTAATGTTCGGTGTGGGAGAATGCTTGCATGTCGACATCGAGACGGAATTTTTTGAAGGCTGCGGCCATGTTGTCTGGGGCTGCTGGGGTTGAGGGACTTGTACCGGACTCGGTGAAACGGGCGTTTGCGATTGAGCCGGCGCCGGGGTCGACGTACATGGATGCGGAGCATGTGGTGATCCTGATGCAGGAGAACCGGTCGTTCGACCATGCGATGGGGTCGTTGCAAGGAGTGCGCGGGTTCAATGATCCGCGGGCGATTCGGCAGGCGAATGGGAACTCGGTGTTTCTGCAGACGGGAGCGAATGGCGAGACGTACGCTCCGTGGCGGCTGGACATCAAGGACACGAAGATTACTTGGATGGGGTCGGTTCCGCATAGCCGGGAGACGCAGGTGGATGCGTGGAACGAAGGCCAGTTCGACAACTGGATTGAGGCGAAGCGGTCGCACACGCCGGGATATGGGCATCTCCCGCTGACGATGGGGCATTACACGCGGGAGGACTTGCCGTTTTACTATGCCCTGGCCGATGCGTTTACGGTGTGCGATCAGAACTTCTGCTCCGGGATGACGAGCACAACGCCGAACCGGTTGTTCTTCTGGACGGGGACGGTGCGCGACGAACAGCATGCGGGATCGCAGGTGTTTATGCGCAACGGGCAGATCATGATCGGCGGGCAGAAGTGGAAGACGTTTCCGGAGCGGATGCAGGAAGCGGGTGTGAGCTGGAAGTTTTACCAGAACGACCTGGATCGGACGTCGGGGCTGACGGGTGAAGAGAACGCGTGGCTGAGCAACTTTGGGACGAATGTGCTGGAGGCTTTTTCGGCTTACAACGTTCCGGCTTATGAGTATGCTGGCGCGAACCTGAAGCATGAGTTGAGCCAGCGGGAGACGCAGATCCCGAAGACGAAGGATGCGATTGCGAAGGCGACGGACCCGGTGGTGAAGGCTCGGCTGGAGCAGGTGTTGAAGCGCCAGGAGATGGACCGCGATGCGTTGAAGAAGCAGCTTGCCGATGGGGATGGAAAAGAACTCTATGAGAAGTTGACGGCTGAGCAGAAGGCGCTGCATGATGCGGCGTTTGTGACGAATGCGCAGGACCCGCACTATCGGTCGATTGAGCCGCTGAGTTTTGACGGTGGGACGGTGAGTGTGCCGAAGGGCGATGTGCTGCATCAGTTTCGTGAGGATGTGAAGAGTGGGAAGCTGCCGACGGTGTCGTGGCTGAGTTCGCCGGAGAACTTCTCGGACCATCCGGTATCGCCTTGGTATGGGGCGTGGTATGTGTCGGAGGTGATGGATATTCTGACGCAGAATCCGGAGGTTTGGAAGAAGACTATCTTCATCCTTACCTATGACGAGAACGATGGGTACTTCGATCATGCGGCGTCGTTTGCGGCGGCTGATCCGAAGCGGTCGGAGACAGGGAGGGCGTCATCGGGGATCAGCACGGCGCTGGACTACATGTACAAAGAGGACGAGCTGGCGCAGGGCGTGAGCCACGAAGAAGCGCGGACGGGGCCGATTGGCATGGGCTTTCGGGTGCCGATGGTTGTGGCTTCGCCGTGGAGCCGCGGGGGATGGGTGAACTCGCAGTTGTTCGATCACACGTCGACGCTTCAGTTTCTGGAAGATTTTGTGCAGGCGAAGACGGGGAAGAGTGTTCGGGAGGAGAACATCTCGGAGTGGCGGCGGGCGATTGCGGGTGATCTGACGTCGTGCTTTCGGGCGCGGACGGAGAAGGAAGAGAAGCTGAGCTATCTGGATCGCGACAAGTTTGTGATTTCGATTCGTGAGGCGAAGAACAAGGAAATACCGGCGAACTTTGTGGCGCTGAATGCGGAGCAGATTGCGGATGTGAATCAGAAGCTGGCGGCGTCGCAGTTTATGTCGAAGCAGGAGCCGGGGACGCGGCCGGCGAATGCGCTGCCGTATGAGTTATATGCGGATGGTAGTGTGAGCGGTGGGGAGTTTGTGGTGACGTTGAAGGCCGGGACGGCGGTGCATGGAGCGAAGTCGATCGGTGCGCCGTTCAATGTGTATGCGCGGCGCGCGGTTGCGGGCAAGCCGGAGATGATGGTTGGGACGTATGTGGTGAAGGCCGGCGATACGATGACGCAGGCGTTTCCGTTGACGTGGTTTGGAGACGGGAAGTATGAGATCGACGTGCATGGGCCAAATGGGTTTTATCGTTCGTTTGCCGGCGAGAACAAGCGTGCGTTGCTCGAAGTGCATGCGGAGTATGAGAGGCATGGCAGCAGGTTGAGCGGCAATGTGCAGTTGACGATGCGGAATAAGAGCGATCGTCCGGTGCAGGTGGCGGTGGCGGATAAGTCGTATGGTGCGGCAGCGGTGAAGAAGACGATTGCGGCTGGAACGAATGCGAGCGTCGTGGTGCCGCTGGAGAAGAGCAAGGGGTGGTATGACGTCGCGGTACGCTCAGAGGGTGTGGCGGGTGAAAGCCGCTACGCAGGGCGCGTTGAGACAGGGAAGGCTACGATTACGGACCCGTTTATGGGGCGGGTTGTGTAGCGCAGCTTTTGTTCTGTTAGATGAGGAATGGGTTGGTGGAGCGCTCGCGGTCGATGGTGGTGGTGGCGCCGTGGCCGGGGATAACGAGGGTGCTGCCCGGTAGCGAGAGCAGACGGTCCTGGATACTGGCGATGAGCTTTTCGTGGTCGCCGCCGAGAAGGTCGGTGCGGCCAATACTGCCAGCGAAGAGGGTGTCTCCGGCGATGAGGAGATGGGCGGCGGGGATGTGGAGGCAGAGACTGCCTTCGGTATGACCGGGAGTGAGGAGGACGGTGGCGTCGATGCCATCGATGCTGATGAGTTCGGAGTCTGCGGGGGAGTGGTCGGGCGGATGGACTTCAGGGACTTTGAGGCCGAACCAGTTGGCCTGTGTGGCGATCATGGCGACGAGCGGGAGGTCTTCTTTGCTGTAGAAGATGGGTGCGCCAGTCATTTGTTTGAGAATCAGCGCGCTGGCGATGTGGTCGATGTGGGCGTGGGTGACGACGATGCGGCGCGCGGTGAGATCGTGCTTGCTGAGTGCGGAAAGGATGCGGGGTATATCGTAGCCGGGATCGATGACGATGGCGTCCAGGGAGGTCTCGTCGCCGAGGATGGTGCAGTTGCACTGAAGAAGGCCGACGGGGAAGGTCTCGCGGATCATTGGAGTCGGATCAATCCTTGGCAGGAATAGCAAAGCGCAGGCTTATAGCCTGCGCTTTGAATAGTACGTCGAAAGTTACTTCTTTGCGGGAGCTGACTGACCGGAAGTTACGCCGGAGAGCACAGAGCGGTTGTTATTTGCGCGCGAAAGGAAGACAGTGAGGGCGATCGAGGTGATCATGAACACGATTGCGGCGTAGGTGGTCATCTTGGTGAGGAGGTTGGCTGCGCCGCGCGGACCGAAGGCGGTCTGCGAACCCTGGCCGCCGAAGGCGCCGGCGAGGTCGGCGGATTTGCCCTGCTGGAGCAGGACCACGCCGATGAGGAAGAGACAAACGATGACGTGCAGTATAACGAGAAGAATAAGCATGGAAGTGTTTGAGATGCCTTCGACGCCGCTGTTGGAGCGGCAGAATTTGTAGATTGGCGCGGCGGAGTGCTTACCGTTTTTGCGCTGGAATCTGGTGTTAGTGTATCACCGGAGCCGTTGGGGATGAAGGCATCGGCAGAGGTTCCGCTGGGCGGGCGCGGAGCCGGGAATGCCGGGGACAGCATAAGATTCCCTTGTGAAATCTAAAGCCAGGAGACGAGTGTGAAACAGCGGCATCGGGTGGGGTTGTTCAGCATCGGGCTGGATACGTACTGGGGGCAGTTCAGTGGCTTGAAAGAGCGGCTGGAGGGATACAACCGCGAGATCGACGCGAAGCTGGTGGCGTCAGGTGCCGATGTGCTGAATCTGGGGATGATCGACACCGCGGAGAAGGCGGTTGCGGCGGGGCACGCGTTTCGGCAAGGGGATGTCGACCTGATTTTTCTGCATGTGGCGACGTATGCTTTGTCGTCGACGGTGTTGCCTGTGGTGCGGCGGGCGAAGGTGCCGGTGATCCTGCTGAACCTTTCGCCGCTGGCGGCGATCGACTACGAGGCCTTCAACAAGATGGAAGACCGGACAGCGATGACCGGAGAGTGGTTGACGTACTGCCAGGCCTGCTCGGTGCCGGAGATCTCGAATGTGTTCCGGCGGTGTGGGATCGAGTTCCATCAGGTGGCCGGGATGATGGACGGTGGGGATGTTGCGTGGCAGGAGATTGCGGAGTGGGTGACGGCTTCGCGGGTGGCGTACGAGATGGAACACAATCGCATGGGGGTGATGGGGCACTACTACAGCGGGATGTTGGATATCTATTCCGACCTGACGTTGCAGTCCAAGGTGTTTGGGACGCATGTGGAGATCGTGGAGGTCGATGAGCTTTCGGCGTTGCGGCGAGACGTTGATGAGGTTGAGGTGGCTGCGCGCGTGGACGTGTTGCGCGAGGCGTTCGAGGTGCAGGCAGACTGCTCGGAGGAGGAGTTGAAGCGGGCGGCGAAGACGTCCGCGGCGTTGGACCGTCTGGTGGAGAAGTATCGGCTGGGGTCTTTGGCTTACTACTACAAGGGCGTGGGGATTGCGGAGAATGAGGATGCGCTGAGCTCGATCATTGTGGGCAATAGCTTGCTGACGGCGCGTGGGATTCCGGTGGCAGGAGAGCTGGAGATTAAGAATGTGCAGGCGATGAAGATTCTGGATTGCCTGGGAGCTGGCGGGTCGTTTACGGAGTACTACGCGAACGATTATGTGGACGATGTGATCCTGATGGGGCATGATGGGCCGGGGCACATTGCGATTGCGGACGGGAAACCGAAGCTGCGGCCGCTGGGGGTCTATCACGGCAAGGTGGGGTGGGGGCTGTCGGTGGAGATGTCGGTGAAACATGGGCCGGTGACGCTGCTGTCGGTTGCGGAGGATGGCAAGGGTTCGCTGAAGTTTGTGGTGGCGGAGGGTGAATCGGTGGTGGGGCCGATTTTGGAGATTGGAAATACAAATAGCCGGTATCGGTTTTCGATTGGGTCGCGACGCTTTATGCAGGAATGGAACCGCGAGGGTGCGGCACATCATTGTGCGATCGGCGTGGGGAACAGGGCAGCGCAGTTAGAGAAGCTGGCGATGCTGCTGGGGATTGAGTGTGTGAAGGTCTGTTAGGCAGGTGCAAAAGGAAAAGGCAGCCATGAGGCTTATAAATTTGAGGAGTGGACTTACTTGCAACGCTCTCGCAGCATTGAATTTTGAGAGCTTGCGCGGCCAGCTGATACACCGGTTTGTTGGAAGGAGTGGGTCATGCCGTGTCGCAAGAAACCGGTTTCTTGTACTCTAATTCTGAGCGAGCGCGTAGGCCACGGCAGCCCATGGGAATGGGAAAGCCAAAGGCCGGGTGTAAGCGCACGCAGAGGAGCCAAGAATCTCTATGACGAATAAGCCTGCTTCGCCCGATCGGCGGAGTTTTCTTGCTAAGACGCTTCAGATAGGTGTGGGGTCCGTATTGGCGGGCGCAGGATTGCAAGCGGTTGCAGCCGGCGAGCCGCCTGCGGGGGAACGGGAGCGGCAGGCTGGAGCGCGGGTCGCTTCGGGGCGACTTGTCAGCCTGCCCGAGATGCCCACTCTGATTTTGGTTCAGAACGAAGCCGGTGCTTATGTGAAGGCAGAGCGGGCGGGTGGGCGATATGCTTCCGGCAAAGCTGAGGTCTGGCTGGAAGAGGGTTCGGATGGCATGGCGGTGCATGTGGCCTGTCCGAAGGGTGCGTTGTCGCGTGTGGTGCTGCGATGGGAGACACGTTTCCCGGAGGACACGCTGTTTCTGGGCGATGCATGGGAGCGCAGCTACGGCGAGCTGCAGTGGCGTTTCCTCGAGCCTGAACGGGTGATGCCGTGGTATTTCGCCGCGTACCAGGCAGCTACTGGACGAAGCTTCATGATCGGCGTGAAGACGCAGCCGGCGGCGATGTGTTTCTGGACGGTGGATGGCGAGGGTGTTTCTCTGTGGCTCGACTTTCGCAATGGCGGAAGCGCGTGTCTCCCGGGGGATCGAAAGATCCTTGGAGCGACGGTGGTCTCTTCAGCTTCGCGGGAAGGTGAGACGCCGTTTTCGGCACTACAGCGTTTTTGCGGAACGATGTGTCCGAAGCCTCGGTTACCGGCAGCGCCTGTTTGCGGCAGCAATAGCTGGTATTACACGTATGGCAAGAATTTCAATGCGGATACGATGCGGCGTGATGCGGCTTTCCTGGCAGAGCTTGCGGGATCACATAAGACTCGGCCTTTTTGCGTGATCGATGGAGGATGGACGCCGGGTGGTGTGGGGCCGGGTGGACCGTGGACTGAAGGTGATCCGAAGACTTTCCCTGATATGCCGGGGCTGGCTGCGGACATGAAGAAGCTCGGTGTGCGGCCGGGAATCTGGATGAGGCCTACGGCGTTGTGGATCGTCGACGATCCTCGCAGGATCCGTTCAGGACCGGGGAATGATATACAGAGGCCGCTCGATCCTACGATGCCGGAGAATGTGGCTTTGATCCATGCGGACGTTGCTCGCGTTCGCGGCTGGGGATATGAGCTGATCAAGCATGACTTCTCTACGTTCGATTTGTTTGGGCGATGGGGCAATCATATGGGCGCCGAGATCACCGATGGTGGATGGCATTTTCACGACCAGACGCTGACCAATGCTGAGATTGTTTTGAACCTGTATCGCACGCTTCGAGAAGCCGCGGGTGATGGCCTACTTATGGGATGCAACACGATCGGCCATCTTGGGGCGGGGATTTTTGAAGCGCAGCGGGTGGGCGATGATGTCTCTAGCGGCGCCTGGGAGCGGACGCGGCGTATGGGTATCAATGCGCTGGCGTATCGGCTTGCTCAGAATGGAACTTTTTTTGTTTGCGATCCGGACTGCGCGTCGCATACCGAAAGAATCCCCTGGAAGTTCGACAGCCAGTTTCTCGATCTGGTTGCGCGAAGCGGAACGGCGCTGTTTGTTTCCGCGGATCCGACGAAGATCAGTCCGGAGCAGAAGCAGGCGTTTCAACGGGCGATGCAGACTGCTCTCTCGGGTGGTGACGCAGGTGGATGCGAGCCGCTGGACTGGCTGCACAACACCACGCCGGAGAGATGGCGGTTCGGGACGCAGGAGGTTAAGTATGCGTGGTCGGAAGAGTTTGGTGCGAATCCGTTTGTGGTGTGACGGCTGGCTTGCGTCTAGATGGAATCGAAGCAGCGGGCGTAGATGTCGATGCAGTCGGCTTCGGTGATCTCGCGAGGATTATTTTTGAGCAGGCGAGTTACTGTCATGGCGGAGCGGGCCATGTTGGGGATGGCACTGGGCGAGATGCCGTGTTGGCGGAGGTCGCTGGTGATGCCACAGGAGGTAGCCATCTGCTGGAGTTTGTCGGCGCCGGCGTAGGCGGTCTCGAGATAGCTGTCGGCCGGTTTTGCGCCGAGGGCGAGGGCTACGGCGGCGTGGCGGACGGGTGAGGCTTCGGCGTTGAAACGGAAAACGTGGGGCAGAAGGATGGCGTTGGAGAGGCCGTGGGCGAGGTGGAACTCTCCGCCGAGTGGATACGCTAGTGCATGTACGGCGGCGGTGTTGACCGGGCCGAGGCAGAGGCCGCCGTAAAAGCTGGCGAGGGACATGCCTTCGCGGGCGGTGAGGTCTTCGGGATGGGTGACGGCGCGGACGAGATGCCGGCCGCAGAGGATGATCCCTTGAGTGGCGTAGACGTCGATGACGGGGTGGGCGAACTTGTTGGTGTAGGCTTCGATGCAATGGGTTAGGGCGTCGAGGCCGGTGGATGCGGTGACGGCAGGGGACATGGTGAGGGTGAGGGAGGGGTCGATGAAGGTGGCGTCGGGGACGAGGTGAGGGCTGACGACCCCTTTCTTTAGCTTTGCGGCTTCGTCGAGGAGGATGGCGTTGGGTGAAACTTCGCTGCCGGTGCCTGAGGTGGTTGGAACACAGACGAGATGGCAGGTGCGGCCGCGGAGGAGGCCGATGCCGAAGCAGTCTTCGACGTTTTGGTCGCTGCGGAGAAGAGCGGCGACCAGCTTGGCGACGTCGAGCGGGCTCCCTCCGCCGAGGCCGACGATGCAGGTGGCACCCTGGGCGCGGGTGAGCGCGGAGGCGAACATCTGGATGGTGGGTTCGGAGGCGATGCTGTCGTCAATGGAGACGATGCCGTTTGCGCGCGCAAGCTTTGCGGCGAGTTGCGAGGCAACGCTGCTTTGTGAGGGCGAGGTGATGATGTGGAGGTGCTGCGGAGCGAGGGCCTCAAGATAGCTTTCGCATTCCTGAAGGCAGCCGGAGCCGATGGTGAGGCGTCTGGGCTGCAGAAGGGTGATCGTCCTCAATGCGCGGCTCCCGTGGCAGCGGTTGCACTGAGGGATTCGGTTTCGGCCTGCGTGATGGCTTCTTTGGCGGCGGCTAGGGCTACCTGTGCGCCGGTTTTGAGACAGGTGACATCGTTGGCACAGAAGAGGAGATCGATGCCAAGACGTGTCCAGTGGATGAAGTCTGCCGGGCCGCAGGCTGTGACGGTTTTCTTGCCGTGGTGTTTTGCAACTCGGACGATCTTCTCGATGGCCGCGAGGATGGTTGGATGGCTGGTTTGGCCGGGCAGGCCGAGGCTGGCAGCTAGATCGGCTGGACCGATGAAGATGTCGACGCCGGGAATTGCTGCGAGTTCTTCGATGCGGTTGAGCGCGGTTTCAGACTCGATCTGGATGAGGAGGCTTAGTTCGCGATTGAGCATCTGCTGCTGGGCGGGGACGCTGTCGACGATTCCGTAGTGGAGCGCGCGGGAGACGCTGTAGAAGCCGCGGCTGCCTTGTGGCTGAAACTTGGCGTACTTGACGAGCTCGGCGACGTCTTCGGGAGTTTCAACCATGGGGATGTCGATGATGTCGGGGCCGCACTCGGCGGCTTTGAGCACGCTTTCGCGGCGAGCATCCGGGATACGAATCATGGTCATCATGCCGGTGCCGGAGGCCATGCGGCAGAGGTCGGCGGCTTCCGCGAAGGTGATGGCGGCATGCTCCATCTCGATCCAGATGACCTTGAAGCCCATGTGCGCGGCGATCTCGAGAAAGATGGGATCGTAGAAGTAGAGTGCGGCGCCGAGGAGCGGCTTTCCGTTAGCGAGGCTGATGGCGTGATGCAGGCGATTCATTGAGAGCTCCGGAGTGGTGCAATTTGTAGGACTGTGGTGCATACGGAAATGTCAGACGACGGTTCTAAGTTGGTGGAGATTCTCTTCTTTGGTTTGTGAACGACGCATATCGAGCCAGCCCCAGAGTGTGAGCCGAGGGTCTGATGGGGATGCGTCGGGCAGGATGAGGCTGATGACAATGCCGGTGGCGAGGAGAACGACATGGCCGACAGCGCCGATCATGTAGTCGTGCCAGGGGAAGTTGAAGCGGCCGAGGTTGAGCAGCTTGCCGCCTTCGGTGAACGTAGCCCATAACGTGAAGGCGAGGTTCGCGGCGATGCCGGTGATGGCGCCTCGGCGCGTGGCGTGGCGGAACAGGAATGCGAGGAGGAACAGACCGGCGAGGCCCCCGGCGACGATGGCCGTGATTGTGTAGTAGAGAGATAGTGCGCCGCCCTGCGTGTGGGACAGGCGGAGTGCTACGCCCGCTGCGGCGATGCCGCTGGCAGCGACGATGAACTTGCCAGTGCGGAGTTGTTGCTTGTCGGTAGCGGTGGGGCGTGCGAGGGCATAGAAGTCCTCGACGCCGATGGTGGCGAGACAGTTCATGTCGCTGGCCAGCATCGACATGGCAGAGCCGAAGAGCGCGGCGATGAAAAGGCCGGCGAGGCCCGATGGAATGTGCGTTACGAGGAAGTGGGGGAAGACCTGGTCGGGCTTGGTAATCGTGGCGGGGAGGCGTTCGCCGGTAAGACGGTAGAACGACCAGAGGAGGCTGCCGATAAGCATGAAGGCTGTCCAGACGGGCAAGCAGAGCGTGGCGCCAAGAGTGATGCCGCGCAGGGCGCTGCGGTCGGAGCGGGCGATGAGATAGCGCTGCACGACGGTTTGATCCGCGGTGTACTTCTGCAGGTAGAAGAAGAAGCCGTAGATGGCGAGCACAATGATAGTGGGTTTGTCGAAGCGCAGAGCTGTGCTGCCGAGGCTCATTTTATGGTGGGACCAGGCATCGGAGAGGACGGCGTGCGGGCCTTGTGCGGGCAGGAATAACAGGAAGGCTATGGAAACGAGGATACCGAACCAGAGGACGAAGCCTTGTACGACGTCGCTCCAGACCACGGCTTCTACACCGCCGAGAAGGGTGTAGAAGATCGTGACGGCCGCTGTGAGAACGATGACGTGATCGATGTTCCAGCCGGTCATGCTGGAGAGTGTGAGCGCGAGCAGATAGAAGACGAAGCCCATCTTGGAGAAGTGGCCGACGGCGAAAGCGAAGGACGAGTAGACGCGGACGCCTTTGCCAAAGCGGCGACCGAAGTATTCGTAGGCGCTCATGTGGACGACATGGCGGTAGAAGGGAACGACGACCGCGCCCAGAAGCGCGAGCACGGCTACGAACATGATGCCGGGTACGAGCAGTGACCAGTCTCCGCTGTAGGCCGAGCCGGGGTAGGCGATGAAGGTAACGCTGGTGATGATGGTTGCGAGCAGGGACAGTCCCATCGCCCAGCCGGGGATCGTGCCGCGGGCGATGAAGTAGTCTTCGGTGGTCTTTTGCCGGCGCGCAAAGTAGACGCCGATGCTGACCAACCCAGCCATATAGGCTGCGACTACGAAGATGTCGAGGGCGCGGATACGAGGTCCTTTCCGGCGATGTTGCCCTGGAGGATTCGGTGGTGCGCCATGGTGACGGCCATCTTCATCGCGGCACACATGTTGCCTTCGCCGGCGAGGTTCTTGCCGGCGATGTCGAAGGCGGTGCCATGGTCGACGGAGGTGCGGATGATGGGAATCCCGAGCGAGGTGTTCACCGTGGACTCGAAGGCCATGAGCTTCATCGGGATATGGCCCTGATCGTGGTACATCGCGACGATCAGGTTGTGAGAGCCTTGTGCGGCGCGGAAGAAGATCGTGTCGGCGGCGACGGGGCCTTCGCAGTCGATACCCATGGCGCGGCAGGCTTGAACGGCGGGCAGGATGAACTCCTGATCTTCGTGGCCGAACATGCCGTTTTCGCCCGCGTGAGGATTGAGGCCGCAGACGGCGATGCGTGGACGCGCGTGGCCTAAGAGTTTGACGGCGTCGTTGCCGAGGATGATGGTCTGGATGATGCGGTCGGTGTTGAGGTTGCAGGCTTCGCGCAGGCTGACGTGCGTGGAGACGTGGACGACGCTGAACTTAACGCCGGCCAGGAGCATTCGCGAACCCTTTACGCCGCAGATTTCGGCGATGTATTCGGTGTGGCCGGAGAACTTCATGCCGCTGAGAGTGACGGCCTCTTTGTTCAAGGGAGCGGTGACCATGGCGTCGGCTTCGCCTGCGAGGCACATTCTTGTGGCGGTGTAGACGTATTGTGCGGCGGCCTTGCCGTACTCGGCGCGGAGTTCGCCGAGATGCACGGGCTCACCGGCGGGAAGGGCTTTCAGATCGCGGAAGTCAACGCCGAGGGAGTCGAGGGTGATGCCGGTGGTGTGTTCGGCGGCCTCAATGGCTGCTTGGTCGCCGAGGATGATCCAGTGGGCAGAGCGGCGCAGATCGTCGTCAATGAGCGCCTTTAAGGTAACTTCGCCACCCACGCCTGCGGGATCTCCTAGTGTTACGACAATCCTGGGGAGAGATTCGTTCAAGAGCGGACTCCGTGGGCCGAGGCAAATTCCACGGCCTTGTGATGCGATGCGATACGGCTGATGGTTTCTGCTTCACCGAAGCCGCCGGACTTGAGGATAACGGTGCAGCCGGCGAACGGGCCGCCGATGGCTGTTGCATGGGGGACTCCGGGTTCGAACTCCCGGTGGAGATCGAGTACGCGGACGCCGAGTGCGCGGCAGACGTGCATGGCGGTGTCTCCGCCCGTCATGAATAGGCAACCGAGCTGTCTCCCTATAAAGGGAGCGGCCGCGGCGCGGATGTCGGATTCGGTGGTTATGCCGCAGGTGATGGTATGGATCACCACCTGATCGTTCGAGGTGGTATTTTCAGAGGCCGTTGCAGTTTCATGCTGCTCGCGAAGCGTCGATATTTGATGGACTGTGACAGGGTGGTCCGAGCCGGCGAATACCAAGACCGTGCCTTTTGCGGGGTCGATCAGGGCTGGTTCGGGTTCGTGCGTGAGAGCGAGAAGTTCCGCAGCGAGGGCGTGAGCCAGTCCTCCGGAGCCTATCCACAAAATGTTCTTCTGGAGTTGCTGGGCTGTCGTGACAATTGCGTCCAGATCTTCGTCTGTTTCAGCATCGCAGAAGAGGATGCGCCTGGTGTTGTCTGCTGGAATGGATTGCTTCGGAGAGAGCCAGGCGGGGTAGACTCCCGCGGCTGCAAGAGGTTCCCGTAGCGAGAGGGATCGTTCGCTGGTGATATCGCTGACGAGCATGGCGCCACCGACTGCACGCCGGCCGAGGGCCGGAAACGATGGGGCGATGACGACCAGGCGCTCCTGGAAAGCGTCAATTGCTGCCCGGATTTCGTGAAATGTGTTTCCGCGGAAGACGGAGTCAATCTTCTTGAAGACGTGATGGTGAGGCTGCACGCGGGATTCACGAACCACCCAATTCAGGCGTTCGATGGATTGGTACACAGGAATATCGCGGCTTTCCGTGCAGATGGCCCGCACTTCGACGGGAGCGCTGGAGGTCCATTGACGGTCGATGAGCACCTGGGTTCGCGCACCGCGTTGTCCGAAGGCCACCGCAGCGTCGCAGGCGCCGGTCAGGTCGTCGGCGAGGATCAAGATTCGTGGATGCGATTGGCCGTAACTCGACGTCAACTCTTTGCCCTTCGGTCAGCTTTCAATGCAGCTTGCCGAGAATTTTTTAGAAAGTCTGGGCAAGTGTCAGCATTCTGTCCGAATACCCGGAAACATGTCAACCTTGTTTTCATTTTTGCACGATTTCGGAAATAAAAGAGCCGAGGAGTTTCGAGATTTTTGGGACTTAATGAGGGGTCACAGGATTCACGTCCAGGACGGCTACGCCGAACGCTCCGAGTTCCAGCTTTCCATCCGCAGGGGCGGTGGTTTTCTGAATGGATGGCTTTCCCGTTTTTACGATGTTGACTGTGGCGCCACCAAACTCAGCGGGAAGCGCAGCCTGCATGGGGCGGTTGCGTTTATTGACCAGCAGGAGATGATGGCCGTTGGAGTCTTCGAAAGCAAAAGCGTCTATATCCTTGGGGATTAGTTTGGTTTCAACGAGGGTTGCGTCGGGTTTTAGGTGGTCGTGCAGGAGTTGCAACACGGAGAAACGGGCGTTTGGTTTGCCGGTTTTCCAGTCGAGCATGGTCACGCTGGGGAACTGGGAAGGGAAGCCGACCAATTGGGATTCACTGATAACGTCGATGCCGATCTTCGCGGTTTCAAGATAAAGGTAGGCGTAAACGGCTGCGGATGCATTCCAGTAATCGGCTGGGATAGGTGGACCGGGATCGTAGGGTGTATCGGGATGCCAGTCGGTAGGGAGGATGGACCCGATTTCGTCGAGGTCTGTCTTGGTTTGAGGCGAGAGGCGCCTGCGGATCGCTTCGACGTAGCGCACGGTTGTGAGAAAGCGGTCGGCCTGATCGAAGAAGGTGTATTGCCAGTCCTCCATGGTCTGCTCCCTGGTGGGTGAGGCATAGAAGTGGTAGGAGATCATGTCTAACGGAATGCCTGGCTTGTGATTGGCTGGGTTGAGGAAGAACTCCATCATGTCCGGTGCTCGTTCGGGAAATGCAAGGGCGAGACCGACGAACTTCATCTGTGGATCCATCGCGTGGAGACGACCAACTACGGCGTCGTAGCTGGCTACGTACTGCTGCGGCGTAGGTTGATGCTCGCCGTCGATTTCGTTGAAGACTTCCCAGTAGGGGAATTTGTAGCGATAGCCGGAGGTGTGGCGTACACCAAGCTCGTCGGTGAAGCCGCCTTGCGTGTACCAACTGACGAGGCGTTCGTAATAGTCGGCCAGTTCCGTACAGCTTGGGTCGCGCAGCTCCTTGCCCTGCGTGTAATTCCAGAAGACGCGTTCCGGGTCTTTTGGGACGTCTATAGGCTTTGGGGTTTTGTAGAGCCATGACGGAATCGTGCTGAAGTTGAGGATGCGATCGTGGCCTTCCGTCGCGTTCAGGAAATCGATGGTCATGGGATCAATGAGGGAGAAGTCCCATGAGGTGGATTTGACGGTGGGTGGTTCCAGTTCCGCTACGGCAAACCTGGGATAAGGATGCCATGGGACATAGCGCACGTCGTCGGCGCCCAGATTTTTGAGGGCAGTGAAGGATGCGTCGTGGATGGGCGAGCCGCGGCGGAGAAGAGGATTGACCACCACTTGTAGAGTGGAAGCGGTCTTCAAAGGCCGCCGTTCTGCTGTCCAGTTCACCTCAACCTTTACGGGTTCCTGCGAGAGCGTGGCCAAGGGAGGCATCGCTGTGAGAGCCGCGAAGACGGAAAGCTGGGTGATGATACTCATTGAACTCGTAGCTCGTAGTGACCGAGGCCGGCAAGCGTGACGATTCTGCGTTTGCCTTCTTCTGCACCTGTGGATTCGCTAGCTTTGCCGTTGACGGTGACGGCAGCGTTTGGTGTGTCGACCGGGATGGAGACGTGTGCTGTCACGGCGACAGGAAGATCGACGGCGATGGTTAGCCTTCCGGCATCATTCTTGCGGATGTCGACTTGGAGTAGGCCATCGGGCGTTGGTTCGGCGCCTTTGGCCCACTTGAGGTCGACAAGGTCGGGACGAATATCGACCGTGGAGAAGCCGGGGCCGGTGGGGTTGATGCCGAGAACTTCTTCCATAAGCCAAGCTGTGGGTCCGGAGGACCAGCCGTGGGCGAGGCTTACGAAGTAGCCGGAGCGGTTGTCGGATTGTAATGAGGCGTGGAAGTCTTCCTTGTACCAGGCTGGGTCGTAGGCTTCCCAAAAGCTCGTTGCGCCTTCCTGCAGCATGCCACCCCAGTACTGCCTGATCCAGCTAAGAGCTTCCTCACGGTGTCCTGTTTCAGCCATTGCACGGATAACGTAGTAGTTGTAATACGGCGAGATGATGAGGCCTTTTGTATCGCCCTGGCCGACCTGTGAGAAGACGTTTTTCCAGATCGAGGTGTAGAGCTCGGGGCTTGCGGCGCCCCCGACGACCGCTGCTGCGTTGGTTTGCCAGCGGGGGCCGAAGGTTTGTGTTGCGGGGTCAAGGAGGTACTTTTCAGCGCCTGCCTTGATCTCCGCGGCGCGTTTCTCGTATTTGTCGGCGTTTGCGGTGTCGCCCAGTTCGCGGAGCATCCATGAACCTTCGCGATAGGCGCGGTAGAACTCGAGTGTTGTGGCACGGCGTGTTTCGGGTGTGTCGCCGTTCAACTGGGGCGACCAGTCTACGTAGAGCCATACGTTGCTCTTGTTGGCGTAGATGCTGCGCTGATCGAACTCGCGATCGACGTAGTTGAGAAGCTCAACCATGCGATCATGCTCGCGGACAAGGAATTCTTTCGATCCCGTGTGCCGGTAGTAGTCGGCGGCTTCCGTGAACCAGAAGGAGGAGTAGCCCGGGATGCCGTTGACGTGTTGATCGACGGGAGCGGGGCCCATGAGGCGGTCAAGGGTGTCTTCCATTAAAGGGCGTTCGCCGAAGACGTCTTCGATGACACGACCGCTGACGTCGGTGTCGCCCATCCAGCGTCCGCGGTCGCGCTTGCTGGCGTCCCAGACACCATCCTGCATGCAGAGATGGGCGGTGTATGCACCCGTCTCCCAGATGCGGTTGAGCATGGGATCGCTGGATTCAAACGAGCCTTCGTACTTGACGGGGTAGAAGATGTGGTCGACATGGATGCTCTTGAAACGGAGATCGGGACCACCGGCGATGAACTGGATGCGGGCGTAGCGGAAGGCGGTTTTGGATGAGTGACCGACGCCGTGCGGAGGGATCGTCATCTGGTTGACGCCAAGAAAGGGAGCCTTCATGGTTTCGGATTCCGATTCTCCCATCTGCACTGTGACAGTAGCCGGTGTGTCGGAGTCGGAGACTAGTTCCACTCTTCCGGTGAGTTCGCGGCCGAAGTCGAGCACGATGCTGGGGGCTTCTGCGTCGGTCAGAGAGCTTGAGGGCAGGTGGACAACGAACTCTCCGGAACCGCCAGTGATGGCAGCGATATTGGTGAAGCTGCCGCGACCCGTATACTGCGCGAGTATTCCGCTTGCCGGAATGGGTAGATGTGCGAGGAAGCTGGAAATGCCGTCGTATCCGGGCCAATTGTAGAGGCCCGCGTCGGCGTTCCACTGGAAGAGTTCGATGGAACTTTCGATCCCGCCGATGCTTTGGACGGGCTTCCACTTTGCGTCGTCGAAGCGGTTTTGTTCCCAGCCTTTGGATGCGAGGGTTGAGCTTTTCCAGTCGCGGTTGCTGTGCATGATCGAGGGAGCATCGACCCCTGGGGCGTCGGGGACGATCTTGACCACCATGACCTGTCCGAAAGTTTGCTGCCTTACGATGGCGCTGTTGGCAAAGCCCGTAACGCCTCGACCGCGTATCGCTTCTATCGCGATCACGTTGTCGCCCTGATGCAGGAACCGTGCCACGGGAGTGGAGAAGACGTGCATGCCCAAAGGCGAGGTGAGATCGCTTTCGACTTCTTCGGCTAGTTGATCGTTGATCCAAACCTTCACTTTGCGGGGACCGGCGATGTAGAGGGTCGCCTGCTTAGGAACCTCGGCGACGGAGAAGTGGTTTCGGAAGAAATGGGCCTCGGTCTGTTCGGTCACCTTGGGGAAGTTGTAGATGAGCCTGGCGTCCACGACCTTGTCTGAAGCGGTCCAGATGTACTCTTCCGGCAGCGGGGAGTGCCGGCTGCTCTCGAGTACTGGTTTGGAGACTGACCGGGTGGGATCGAGCTGGGCGGTGTGATTCATAGAAAGCTGCTGGGTGAGGGGGAGATCCTGGGCGAAGGCAGACGTGCCAAGAGGGATCAACGCGGTTGCAGATAAAAGCAGGAGAAACATCGGGCTCATTAGCCAACGCATTCAGGAGTACTCAACTTTCTTCCACTAGAAGCAATCCCACCTTATACCGTTCTCATTTACAGTTGGCAATGCCACCGGGGCTTTCTGACTTATGACCAAGATTCGATTTCTTACAAGCATTGGCCTGCTAGTTTTTATCCACCTAGGGAGTGCGCAGAAGCCTGCTGAGATCGCGCTCTCGATCGGTCCTCTGGACCCAACACGTTCCATTGCGCCTGGTGCTGCTGCGCCCGTCAGGCTGCTTCCAGAGCAGTATCTTTGGACGGCTGACGATATCACTGTCCAGCGCACTGACCGCAGTAAGTATTCGTGGAGCCGCACGGACCTTCGTATCGAGCCGCACTTCTTTCGCGCACACTTCCATGTCAAGTCAATTGCACGTAACGCGACGTTGTACATCGCCGGACCGCGGCAAGCCCGGGCTTATCTGAACGGGCAACTGATCGGCGAATTCTCGTCTAACGTTGATGCTCCGATTGGTTTCCGCGTTTTTCACTGCGATGCCGCGAAAGCTCTGAAGGTAGGGGAGAATGTGCTGGCCATCGAAGCTGTTCGAGGCCGGGGCGTTGTGAGCGGCGCAGGGCCTATCGAAACGCAGCAGCTGGCCTATGGTGAAGTTCTTGTCGCGAAGCTCGTTCCGGGTCGTTTCGGAGAAGATGTGCCGGCGATTGTCTTCAGCGATTCGAAGTGGCGGTCGAGCGCAACGTTCATGGATGGCTGGATGGCGCCCGCTTTTCATGACGTAGCGTGGCTGCCGGCGGCGTCGCTTGGGCCGGTGGAGTCGAATGTTGATTTCTTCCAGTGGTCTGCCGATGCAGGAATGTACGAGTGGCCTGGATATATGGGAATGTCGGATCATCTGCGGACATATTCGCTGGCTGCAACCGCGGTGAGTCATGTGTTCGCCGGATCAGCGAGTCTTTCGCATATTGACGCTCTTACGAAGCAGATGCCTGGCGCTGAGTTTTCTGTTTCATTTCCAAAGTCGGGATTGCCGGCGACCGATGCAGAGGCGCCGCAGATCCTTTTGGATTTTGGGAGGGAGGTGTCCGGACGGTTGCTTGTTGAGTCGGGCTCGGCGCAGGATTCATTGTTGTCGATCGCTTACGGTGAGTCGGAGATTGAGGCCTTGGCTACTGGACTTACCACCGGCCAGCGCGGAGGCAACTATCTTGGAACGAACCTGCTTGAGGTTCCAGCAAATGGAACCGCACGGGGGCCGAAGTCTGGTTTTCGTTACGTACGTATCCGCTTCCTGCGTGGAGCGCAGGTTTCCGTATTCAAGTCGTTGCGGGTCGAGGGTATTTATGAGCCAGTGAAGTATCTGGGATCGTTCGAATCCTCCGATCCGCTGCTGAACCACATTTGGGAGACTGGGGCCTACACGGCGCATCTTTGCATGCAGGATGGCGTGTGGGACGCGGTGAAACGTGACCGCGGCAGGTGGGTGGGCGATATGGATATCGAAGGCCGCGTGATTTCTACTGTCTTCGGCGATAGCGACGTGGTGAAAGATACGCTTCGCCGTCTGGCTGAGGCTACGCCGGAGAAGCAGTATATGAACGGTATTGCGTCTTACAGTGCGCTTTGGATTACAACGCTGGACAATCTGTACGAGCATGATGGCGATCTGGCGTTTCTTAAGACACAGCAGCCGGCTTTGTTACGAATCTTAAGTCGGATGGACCAGGACATCGACGCGAATGGGGACATCAATGCGACGGCAAAGGGATGGGGGTTTGTCGACTGGGCGCCAGGGCTTTATGGATTCAATCCAGAGACCCGGATGGGCACGCAGTTGCAATACGTCAGGGGTTACGTCGCCGCATCCCGGCTGCTTGTGGAACTTGGGAACAGGGAAGACGCGGACAAGTATGCGCAACAAGCCGAAAGGCTAAAGATTAGAGCGCAGTCCTATATGGATTCCGCGACGGGGACGCTGGGAAGCACGTGGCAGTTGAATGCGTTGGCGATCCTCGACGAAGTGAAGCCGGCCGATGGGAGCGTTTGGGACCGGGTGCTCTCGAAGGTGAAGCAGGATACGCCGACAGATCAGGTCATCAGCCCGTACTTCAACGCTTATGTGATGGATGCGATGAGCCAATTGGGACATCAGGATGAGGCCTTGAAGTGGATGCGGGACTACTGGGGTGGCATGCTGGCTGAAGGCGCGACGAGCTTTTGGGAGTCGTACGATCTACGCTGGCCGAAGACCGATCCGCATCTTTCGCTGCAGGCAGATGGAACCAGCGGCTACTTCGTTTCGATGGCTCATGGCTGGTCGTCAGGACCCACTGCTTGGCTCACGGAGAATGTATTGGGCGTTACGCCCTCCGCGCCAGGGTATGAGACTGTAGACATCCATCCGAATCTGCTGGGATTGGACTTCGCCCGCGGAACGGTGCCTACGCCGCATGGACTGATTCACGTCGACATCGAAAAGGCAAAGGGAGTTGCATTGGATATTCCATCGGGCGTGGCGCGGGCAAACGTAACTGTCGTGCGCCCAAATTCGGCTAGTCGTGTTTACCTGGACGGCCGGTTGATTCCATGTGACGATACCGATTGCCGGAACGGAACGATCGATCCACACGGGCAAGTCATTGAAGTGACCGACGCGGGACACCACGATATCGAAGTAAAGTGATGTCCGAAACACGCCCTTGCGTATTCCGGAAATCGGAATTAGGATTCCCGCGAATGGAGGCTTCGTATTCGCCCTATGCCAAAGCCTAATCGTGTATCAAATTCGGTCGATGCATCCCTTTCTGTGGAAGAGGATGACGCTCTTGCTCCCGTGGTTTCCAATCGTCGTGGCGACCGAAATGAGTCGCAAACGGTATTTCGTGCGTGTGAGGTGCTTAAGTCCTTTCGCCGTTTGGGGGAGGAACTGAGCCTAACCGACGTGATGCAGCGGACGCAGCTCCCTAAGACGACGGTTTTTCGCTTGCTTCGTACTCTGATCCACGGAGGATTGATTGAACGTGTTGGCGCCGGGGTTTACAAGAACCGGCTTGGACCGGTGTCAGGCAACCCGTTCCACATTGGCTTTGCGACCCAGGGAGATTCCGAGTTTTCTCGCACGGTGATGCAGAGCATCGAGATCGTTGCGGCGCGGGAGCATCTGCATCTGACGACTGTCAATAACCGCTACTCGGCGAAGGAAGCTTTGCGCAATGCGGACTTTCTGATCCACGAACGCGTGGATCTGGTGCTGGAGTTTCAGACGTACGAGCGCGTAGCTCCTGTCATCGGATCGAAGTTCCTCGAGGCTAATATTCCTGTGATCGCGATTGAGGTGCCGCACCCCGGAGCGACGTATTTTGGGGCAAATAACTATAAAGCGGGGCTTATTGCTGGCAAGACACTGGGGCGCTGGGCGCGGGAGCATTGGGATGGGAAAGTTGAGCAGTTGCTGCTGCTGGAGTTGCCGATCGCCGGTTCGCTGCTGGAGCTACGCAGTGTAGGTCTGGTGGATGGCCTACGCGCTGAGTTGCCTTCGATCGCGAATGTCCCGGTGGTGCATCTAAACGGCCGCGGCGACTTTGAACAGGTTCTCGAGGTGGTCCGGCAGTATCTTCGCCGGGCGCGGGCGCGGCGTACGCTGGTTGGCACGGTGAATGATATTTGTGCGCTGGCGGCCTTGCGCGGGTTTGAAGAGGTGGGCGCCAGCGACCGCTGCGCTGTGATCGGGCAGAACGGGGTGCGTGATGCCCGCAACGAATTGCGCAAGCCCGGCACCAGCCTGGTGGGAACCGTGGCCTACTTTCCGGAACGGTATGGGGACGAGATTATTCCGCTCGCGCTGGGGATCCTGCAGAACAAGTCGGTACCTTCCACGGTTTTTGTAAAGCATCAGGCCATTACGCCACGGAACGTCGATCTGCTATATCCGCTCGACCTAAACACGCCTACGGTCAGACGCGGGGTAGGGGAATCATTTGGTCAAACTACAGGTTTAAATCACGCAGACGCAATGTTTCGTTAGTTCCGTATAGCGGAACCGGCTGGACGATCGATTCCGCTGCTAGACATATCCCGGCGAAGGCCTCAGGCTTCAACAGGCTGGCTGGCTCATCCATAGAGACCATAATTATGAAGTTCACACGAAGGACCTTTGTCAAAACTGCCGCCGTCTTCGGCGCGTCTGAAGCAGTGCACGGTTTTGGGTCAATCGGACAACATGATGACAAGGAGCCACTGCGGCAGTTTGATTATGCCCAGGTGCGGTTGAAGGGCGGACCCTTTGCCGACCAATACGACGCTCTGCATGCGCATTATCTGGCGCTCAACAATGACCGGCTTCTGAAGGTTTACAGACAGCGTGCCGGGCTGCCTGCTCCGGGGGCGGATATGGGGGGGTGGTATGACTTCGACGGCTTCGTCCCCGGGCATTCGTTGGGCCAGTACATTTCAGGTCTTGCTCGGATTGGTGCTTCGACCGGCGATGTGGCCTGCCATGAGAAAGTTCACACGCTTGTAGAGGGCTTTGCCGAAACTCTGGGATTAGACAACCAGAGCATCCTGCGGCCGAAGACAAACCTTTGGATCTGCTACACGCTGGATAAGCACTTTGCGGGCTTGATCGATGCAGGCGTACTTAGCAATGTGCCGCAGGCCAAGGAGTTGTTGAACCGGGTACTCGCAGGAACGAAACCTCTTCTGCCGGTAAAGGGGAGGGATCGAATTGGCAAGAAGGATCCACCCTATGACGAGACCTTCGTTATGCCGGAGAACCTGTTCACGGCTGCACAACTTACGGGCAATCCGGCTTTTGATGAGTTGGCGCGACGCTACCTTCTTGATCGCGAGTTCTTTGATCCGCTGGCGCGTGGTGAAGATCCATTCCCTGGGCAGCATGCGTATTCGCACGCGATAGCGCTAAGTTCCGGCGCAGGGGCTTATCTTGTGCTTGGCGATGCGAAGTACAAGCAAGCTGTGCAGCACGCCTTTACTCTGCTGACGACAGAGCAACAATTCGCTTCCGGTGGATGGGGGCCGAATGAGACCTTCATCACTCCGCACAAAGGCCAGTTGTACGATGCCTTATCAACGACGGTAGACCACTTCGAGACACCTTGCGGTGCCTATGCCGCTACGAAACTCGCGAGGTATCTCACACGTTTCACGGCTTCTCCCGCAGACACGCGGCACGGGGATAACCTCGAGCGTGTGCTCTACAACACGATTCTTGCGGCGAAACTACCGGATTCAGACGGAGATTACCCGTACTACTCGACGTACTCGCCAGTGGCGAAGAAGGTTTTTTATCAGTCGAAGTGGCCATGCTGTTCAGGGACATTGGTGCAGACGGTTGGCGACTATCCGCTTAACATCTACTTCAAGTCGGAGGATGGCCTTTACCTTTCGCAGTACATATCGTCTGAGCTTCATTTCAAGCATGATGGAGTATCTATTGTGCTGATGCAGAACACGGACCTTCCATCGGGTGATAGCACATCGATTAGCGTGAAGCCGACAAGTCCTGTTTCCTTTACGATCTATCTGCGAATTCCGGCGTGGGTGGATGGAGCTGCCAAAATTGTCGTAAATGGCAAGGTGGTCGCTTCGACTCCGAGCCGCGGAACCTATGTCGCTATTCGGCGGACATGGCGGGACGGCGACCAAATTGCGGTCACTTTGCCACAGTCGTTCAGGACGGAGGCTATCGATGATCGGCATCCGTATACAGTTGCGCTGCTACGAGGGCCGGTCCAGTATGTCGCGCTGAACCAAACGAAGGAGCTCGGGCCGGAGAGACTCGCTTTACCTGCGGGATTGAAGCAGATTGCGCCGCAGGTGTTTGTCGAGAACTACGGAGGCACGCAGGTCGTGTTCGTGCCGCTATATCAAGTTAGAAATGAAACCTACACGACCTATTTCAGCAAGGTATGAATCGAAAACAGAGTGCGCGATTTAGCAATGAATGGACTATGAGCGAGCAGAAGACAACACAAGAGAGCAATCGAGGCGATCAGCGCATCGAAGCCCAGTATTGGATTGAGACGGCGTTTCCACTTGAACAGGCGTCGGCCACGATGGCTGGAGAGCAATCCACGGGAACGTTCCTGCGTGTTCCGGGCGAGACCGACAAGCTGCGAGAGTTGTACGCGGCGCGAGTGGAGTCGATTGAAGAACAGGAGGTTGCAGTGAAGCCGAGTTTGCCGGGCTCGGGCGTGCCGAAGAACTGGGATGGTGTGCGACGCACGGCGAAGGTTACCTTATCCTGGCCGTTACACAATATTGGACCATCGTTGCCAAACCTGCTGGCGACGGTGGCCGGCAATCTATCCGAGTTAAAGGCGTTCTCGGGACTTAAGTTGCTCGATGTGAAGTTGCCTGCGGCATTCCTTGAGGTGTATCAGGGGCCACAGTTCGGGGTTGCGGGTACGCGTAAGTTTACGGGTGTTTATGATCGCCCGCTGATCGGAACCATCATCAAGCCAAGCCTTGGCATGTCTCCAGAGGATACTGCTGAGCAGGTTCGGATATTGGCTGAGGCGGGCATCGACTTTATCAAGGACGATGAACTGCAAACGGATGGCCCGCACTGTCCTTTTGAGAAGCGTGTTGCGGCGGTGCTGGGTACGCTGAATCGTCACTTCGAGCGCACCGGGAAACGTGTGATGTATGCGGCAAACATTACCGGAGAGATCGATCAGATGCTGGACCGACACGATCACGTTTTGGCGCATGCGGGTACATGCGTAATGGTCAGCATGAACTCCATTGGTTTGCCGGCGATGAAGGTGCTGCGTCGCCACTCCCAGTTGGTGATCCACGGGCATCGCAACGGTTGGGGCATGTTGGGGCGGTCGCCGGCTATCGGGATGAGCTTCGTCGCCTTTCAAAAGCTCTGGCGCGTTGCCGGCATCGATCACACACATGTCAATGGGCTTCGCAACAAGTTCTGCGAAGCGGACGATTCTGTAATAGCGTCAGCGCGAGCGTGCCTTACGCCAATGTTTGAACCGCCTGCGTCCGGTTGCGAGATCATGCCGGTTTTTTCCTCGGGGCAGTCGGCGCGGCAAGCTCCTGATACGTACGCTGCACTTGGTTCGGATGATTTGATCTATGCCTGTGGTGGTGGAATTCTTGGACATCCCATGGGGGTTGCGGCGGGCGTGCGAAGCCTACAACAGGCTTGGGAAGCTGCTGCGTTGAATATCCCGTTAGAGAATTATGCAGCGAGCCGCCCGGAGTTGAAATCTGCGCTCGAAAGCTTTGGCGCTTGACGATGCGCGAGCCTCTTCTGTATGCCTTCTATGGTGACGACTTCACTGGCTCCACGGATGTGCTGGAGCAGCTTGCTTCCAATGGTATTTCGTCCGTGCTGTTCCTTGGATCTCCGAGCGCAGAGCATTTGGAGAGGTTTGCGGGAGTCCGTGCGATTGGGATTGCTGGAGACAGCAGGTCCCGCTCGCCGGAGTGGATGTCCGCTAATCTTCCGGCTATCTTTGAGAGATTGAAGTCTCTTGACGCTCCGATTGTCCACTACAAGGTTTGCTCTACCTTTGATAGCAGCCCGTCGATTGGGAGTATTGGGCGCGCGATGGACATAGGCCGTGAGGCCTTTTTGTCGCGCTTCATTCCTGTTGTCGTGGGCGCGCCGCATCTCCGGCGGTATGTTGTCTTTGGCCACCTGTTTGCAGCGGCGCCGGATGGAACCGTCCACCGAATCGACCGTCATCCCATGAGCCGTCATCCGGTGACGCCGATGCATGAATCAGACCTTCGCGTGCACCTTCGCGATCAGACAACGATCTCCGTTGGACTTGTCGACTTCACCGAGCTGACTGTGCCAGGGGCAGCATCTGGGTTGGAAAGGGAACTTTCCGATCGTAAGGATGCAGTTTTGTTTGATATGGTCGACACGACCTCGCAGGCTGCTATTGGCATCCTGCTATGGAAGGAAGCGCTGAAGCAGCCGCTTTTTTCTGTGTCGAGTTCGGGTCTGACCGCGGGTCTTGTCTCTGCATGGGTCAAAGCTGGCTTGGTCAGGCCAGTCTTATCGGGTTCGCCAATCGAGGACGTTTCACCATTGCTCGTCGTAAGCGGGTCCTGTTCGACAGCAACAGAGCGTCAGCTTCGTTGGGCATTTGATCACGGTTACGAGGGGATATGTATCAATCCTTCGGAGTTACTAGCGAATGCCGAAGATGCGAGAGCGCTTGTGCGTGAGGCGGCATTGGTTCACCTGGCAGCGTGCCGCAGCACGGTGCTCTACACAACCCTTGGACTGCCTGCCGATGCCGCACATGGTGAACTGCTCGGACGCGCGCTGGGACAGTTGACGCGCGAGATACTTGAATGGAGCGGAGTTCGCCGTGTACTGATGTGCGGTGGGGATACATGCTCTCATGCGGTTCCTCAATTGGGCGCGTATGCGCTTACCTGGAGGACCAATCTACAGCCGGGTGCGCCTCTTTGCACCGTTCATGCGGATTCGCCGCTGAATGGGACGGAGATCGTCCTGAAAGGTGGACAGGTGGGGACGGACGATTTTTTTGATGAGGTTCGAGGTGTCAAGAAGTAACAGACAGATCAGCTGGAAGGCCTTGCGTGCAGTCCACCCGAGAGAACAAGATCGCGGCTAGAAATACCATTGCCGCAACTCCACGCAGCGGCAGGTTGTAATTGCCGGTGATGGTGACTGCGTAGCCAAACAATACCGTGCAGATCCAACCACCCAGGTTGCCTGCTGTGTTCATCATTCCGGTCGCCGTACCACCGTATGAACCTCCGAGACTCATGCACATAGCCCATGCAGATGGAAGCATGAGATCCATGATGCCGAATCCGAGCGTGGCCATTGCAAGGATGACCATGTGAGAACGAACGATGCTCATACTGAGCAGCAGACCGCCTCCAAAGATCAGACAGATGGATGTTACAGCGCGGTAGGTGCGTCCGCGTCCGTATCGCACTACCAAGCGCTCACTGACTACACCGCCGACCAGGTTGCCGACAAAACCCATGAGGAACGGCAGAGAAGCGAATAACCCCATTTGAGGTACGGTGAAGCCTGCTCCCCGAACCAGCCATGTGGTGAACCAGCCAAAGTAGAACCAGCTACCCCAGGCGTAGCAGAAGTATGCGAGCACTACGAGCCATAGATGCGGCAAAGCTAAGAGGCGTACCCATGGGACGCTTTGTCTGGCCTTGGGTTCGGCTCCGCCGCTTTGGATCTCAAATAATTCGCTTGGGCTGACCCCTGACATGGCTGCCGGATCATCACGGAACCATACCCACCATGCAGCAGCCCAGACGAGACCAACGCCGCCCAGCAGCCAGAAGATGGAGCGCCAACCAGCTACACGTTGCAGCGGCACGAGCAACAGCGGGGCCAATGCTCCGCCAAGGCGGCTGGATCCCCAGACGAAACCCTGGGCACGGGCGTGTTCCTTTTTGGGGAACCAGCGCGAGATGACGCCGGCGGCATTTGGATAGGCCCCTGCAGCTCCTATTCCGAAGAGAAAGCGGGAGCTTACCATCTGCAGGAACGATCGCGTCCATCCGGTGGCGGCGGTGAATGCGGACCACCACAAGGTGATGCGCGTGAGTTCGACACGCTGGCCAGTCCTGTCGCCGAAGGCGCCGGAGGGAATCTCGAACAGAGCATTCGCAAGCACGTAGGAACTCAGAACCCAGCCCCACTCTGATGGAGAAAGATGGAATTCGCCACGAATCCCAGGCTCAGCTACAGGAATTGCCAGCCGGTCGAGAAAGGTGATTACCGACATGGCGCACAAAAGCCTTAAAACGCCATGCCGCTTCTTCAAACCGTCGCCGCCATTTCGTGAATGCCGTTCAAGGAACTTGACTCCATGCTCGAGAGTATCTGATGGACTCGTCTTACCGCCAGTTCGGGACTGCTCAGGACGGGGGCAGAGAGGGAGCCTGCCGGCATCTCATTCACCACGCGTGCCATGGAGGCCTGGGCAAGAACGACGATGTCCACGTCGCGCATATCGTTGATGAGGGCTTCGCTTAGAATACGGTCGTGCGTCACTGTATCTCCGGCGAGCACGGCGTCGAATGCTCCGGAGCAGAGAGAAGCAACGATGTCTATATCGCGCCCGACTTCGGATGCTTTCTCGCGCAGGAGTGCGATGGTGGGCTCCAATGTTGTTCGCAGGGTTGCCATCACGCCTATCTTTTTCCCAGAGCGTACTGCAGCCTCAGCCATAGCCTCATCCACGCGTATGACGGGGAAGTCGAAGAGCTGTTGGGCGAGGCTTATGGCGGGGCCTATAGAGGAGCATGTGACGAGGACGGCATCCGCACCCGACATGCCAGCCGACTCTACCATGGAGATGAGCCGACGCATGGTCACCTTGCGCAGCTTGCCTGCACGGATGGTGTCCTTGATGAGGCTTTCGTCCACCATATGGAAGATTGTGGTTTCCGGCAGAAGCTCAGCGCAGAGGCTGGTGAAGAGCGGGGTCAGCGTGGGGCTTGTATGAATGATCGCGAGCGTCTGCGCCATGGCTTTCTTCCTTCATGGTCCAATGTGAAAGAGGACGAGTCTCTTGTACAGGCCGTCGAGTTGTTAGTAAAGCAGATATAACGTCGCCGGCCCAGGGCCTTCGCATCTTTAGGGTCGCCGTGTCTCATAAACCGCATGGCGGAACATTTTATAAGAGCTGCGACCTTGGACAGAGGTTCTGAATGGAATTTCCCTTGTATGACAACAACCAACATAAGTTGTGGCAAATTGCTGCGCACACTACTATCCTGAGCCAAATGGAGTTTCCAATCGTATGCTGAGTCGAACTCGCCAGATCGTCACGATGCTTCTGATTTCAATCTGCTTCCTCGGGTTGCAAGCTCAGGAGACACGTCCAAACGGCTTGTTGCTGGGAACGGCCTGGTATCCGGAGCAGTGGCCGGAGCAACGGTGGGAAACGGATTTGAGCTTGATGGAGCAGGCACACATTCATGTAGTACGCGTGGGAGAGTTCGCGTGGTCGACGATGGAGCCCGCCGAAGGGCAATTCAAATTCGGTTGGCTAGATCGAGCGATCTTACTCGCAGCGAAGCACCATATCGCTGTCGTTCTCGGCACTCCTACTGCGGCTCCTCCCGCGTGGCTTACGGCAAAGTACCCGGAGACTTTGCGTGTCGATGAAGACGGCAAGCGAGCCGAGCATGGTAATAGACAGCAGTTTTCTTTTAGCGATCCGTTGTATCGGCGTTTTGCGGCACAGATTGCTGAAAGGATGGCCGAACACTTTGGCCATAACCGAAATGTCCTTGGTTGGCAGCTCGACAATGAGCTAGCGGCACCCTCTTTCGATGCGAGCTCAAAACGAGAATTTCATCGTTGGCTCCAACAGAAGTACGGGGCAATTGGTGAACTAAACCGCCGCTGGACAACGTCGTACTGGTCGCAGACATACGACAACTTCGACGAAGTCCCCGTTCACTCCAAGGGTGAGAACCCCGCGCTTTTGCTGGATTGGAAGCATTTTGTCACTGACACGTGGATATCCTATCTCCAGGTTCAGATCGATGCCATACGTCCAAAGGTGTTGCCAGGTCAGTTCATTACGACCAATACGATGCATTGGAACGAGGGCTTCGATCATTATTTGTTGCACAAGCATTTGGACATCGCGGCGTGGGACGACTATTTTCCTGACGGGCATCTGGACCCACTCCTGAATGCAGCCGACCACGACCTTGTTCGAGGATACAAACAGCGAAATTTCTGGGTAATGGAGACGCAGCCCGCCTTCGTAAACTGGGGTGCCGTGAACTCGCCGTTGCCTCGTGGCGTGACTCGAGAGATGGCATGGCAAGCCATAGGGCATGGAGCGGACGCAGTGCTGTATTGGCAATGGCGGTCTGCTCTAAATGGTCAGGAGCAATATCATGGGACGATGCTTGGAGCCGATGGTCTACCGGTACCGGTGTACGGGGAAATCCAGCAAGTAGGCGCTGAATTTGACCGCGTTGGTGGCGCGTTGCTGGAGAGCACGCCGAAGGCTCAAGTCGCCATTCTTCAGTCTTACGATAGCCACTGGGCAATCGATTTCCAGCGGCACAGCCAGAAGTTCGACTACGTAACTCAGGTAACTGATGTTTATCGTGCTCTCAAGCCGATCGCGCAAACCGTCGATATCGTGTCTCCCGATGCTGATCTGAGTCGTTATAAGGTAGTTTTCGCTCCAGCGTTGAATGTCATGTCGAACAGCGTGGCGAAAAATTTGATCGAATACTGCGAGAATGGCGGTCATCTGGTGCTAGGTCCGCGATCCGGAATGAAAGATTCTGACGACTCTCTCCAAGTCGAACGGCAGCCGGGTCCGCTTGCAGCAGTGCTTGGTGGTCATGTCGATCAGTTCTACGCTCTCGAGAAGCCTGTTCCCGTGGATGACCTCACGGCATCCCCTGGGAATGTTCATGGCATGACAACTGTGTGGGCTGAGACGCTTGTTCCCGTGGCAGCGGATACTTCGGTCATTCTTCGCTATGGAAAGACAGTGGAGGGATGGGTCGATGGTCAGGCCGCTGCAATTTCGAGACCCGTCGGAAAGGGGCTGATGATCTATGTCGGCGCGACGTTGGATAGCGATCTAATGAAGACGTTTGTTGGGCAGGTTCTGGATGATGCTGGCGTTGCCCCGATTTTGGATGGGCTTCCGCAGGACGTGGAGCTCATGCAGCGGGTAAAGCCAAGTGGAGATCGCGTGTGGATTTTGATCAACCACGGAATTAATTCTGAGCACATCGATCTGAAGCATGATCTCAAGGACCTGTTGACGGGCCAGAAAGGGAGATTCCTCGATCTTCTTCCGCACGGCGTCGCCGTATACTCGCTTGCGGGTGCCCAGCGATGAAGAAGCGGGCAATAGGTTTGTGCGTGGTTCTTGGAGCACTAGTAGCGGGAGCGCAAAGCAGTTCGTATCAAACTCCACATGCCCCCCTTTTAGGATCTGCTTGGTATCCAGAACAATGGCCTGAGTCGCAATGGGATGCTGACTTGTCCCTGATGGAACAAGCCCACATGAACGTCGTTCGCGTGGGTGAGTTTGCATGGTCGAGTATCGAACCAAGCGAAGGGCATTTCGAACTTGGTTGGCTCGACCGTGCTATTTCCCTGGCAGCAACACATCATATCGCCGTCGTCATTGGAACGCCCACCGACGCGCCTCCGGCGTGGCTGACCACAAAGTACCCTGAAACGCTTGGGACAAACTCTGATGGCCATGTGCGCGAACATGGAAATCGTCGCCAATTCAATTATGCCAATCCGAAGTATCGTGCGCTTTGTGCTCAGATCGTTCTGCAATTAGCAAAGCATTTCGGATCCAATCCTGATGTTATTGGATGGCAGATTGGCAACGAGGACACAGATGAATCGTTTGATCCAGCGACCAAGGCTCAGTTTCAGGATTTTCTTCGCAACAAATACAAGACTCTCGTAAGCCTGAACAATCGTTGGTCAACGGCGTATTGGTCCGAAGCTTATGACCGATGGAACGAAATTCCCATGGAAAACAGCGGAGGCAATCCGGGCTTACTGCTCGATCATAAACATTTCGTTACAGAGACATGGCGCAGCTTTCAGCTTGTACAGATCAACGTATTGCGCCGCCACGTTTCAACAAGGCAGTTCATTACAACGAACATAGGTGGTCTCGGTTGGTCGGATAACTGGGATCACTATGCAATGACTAAAGATCTCGATCTCGCCAGCTGGGATGACTACGTCGGAGAAGGGCATCTCGATGTCTCGAAGAATGCTATGCTCAACGACTTCGCCCGGGGATGGAAGCGGCAGAACTTTTGGGTGATGGAGACACAGCCGGGTTCGGTGAACTGGGCCCCGATCAACAATTCGCTTGCCCGGGGCGAAACACGCGCTCTGGCGTGGCAGGCAATCGGCCATGGTGCGGATGCGATTCTTTATTGGCAATGGCGCGATGCCCTCAATGGGCAGGAGCAGTATCACGGTGCAGTCGTTGGGCCCGATGGAAAACCTTTGCCGCTCTATCCAGAATTGCGGCAGCTTGGCGAAGATTTCCAAAGAACTTCTACCGCGTTGGCGGGTACTAACCCACATTCAGATGTTGTGATTCTGCACGACTACGATTCGCGTTGGGCCATCGATTTTCAACCTCATACGAAACTCTATGACCAGCAGGCAGTTTTACTTCGCTTTTATAAGCCACTGGAAGACCTTGTGCAATCAGTCGATGTGATCGAAGCTAATGCTGATCTTATGCAGTACAAGTTTGTTGTGGCCCCGAGTTTGAATGTCATATCCGTGAAGCTCGCGGCCCATTTGGCTGACTATGTCAAACAGGGTGGGCATCTGTTACTCGGTCCCCGCTCGGGGATGAAGGATGAGTTCAACGCCCTGAACCCGAAACGACAGCCTGGACCTCTGGCAAGTTCGCTCGGTGGATATGTCGATCAGTATTACGCTCTCGAAGAGGAAGTCCCGATTGGCGAAAGACAAACCGGGAATGTCTGGGCAGAGGACCTGATCCCGACCGGCGCAGATACACACGTAGATCTCCGCTACGGAAAGACCAATGACGGTTGGCTGGACGGCCAGCCCGCTATGATCAGCCGACAGCTTGGGAAGGGAACAATATCCTATCTCGGTACGTTGCCCGACGACGCAACGATGATGCGCCTACTCAAGGCCGGTGTCATAGCAGCGGGGGTGAAGTCCATTTGGGGTTCGCTTCCCGATGGCATTGAATTGTGCCGACGAGTTGGGATTTCCGGGACGGTGTATATCCTTATCAACCATCGCTCAAGTTTGGTTCAAGTGCCGCTGCCGATGCCAATGCATAACCTGCTTGATAGCGATCGGGGTGCGATCGACCGAATCGATCTTCCATCCCAGGGAATTGCGGTGCTCACTGCGGAGATACCAAAATGATGAACCGCCGTAGATTTCTCGAATGCAGTGCTGCTGCCACAGCACTGGCCGCAGGCTCTTCAACAGTGCTTTATGCTGCAGACCCGATTGAACCGTACCGCACGCTATATAAGTATCCCGAGCTTGTATTGCGAGCAATCGGCAATAAACAAGACTTCGATGGCCTTACCGTGGATGACCCGATCGTATTTCGTTCGGGTGGTCAGTTTCATATGCTTTACATCGGATACGACGGGACTGGATATCAGACCGGTCTTGCTACCTCATCGGATCTGATTAAATGGACACGTACTGCCTTGATCGGCCCACGTGATCCTAACGCACTTTATACGAAATATAACCTTGCGATCAGTTCGATCCTGCGCGATAAGAACCTGCATGGAAGTGGTGAGGCGCTGAAAGTCGACGGCCAATATCTCGCTGCATGGAACGCTTACCCGAACGCAGGCTACGAAGAGGGCGCAGCGGTGATTGGCCTGGCGACAAGTCCTGACCTTCTCCACTGGAAGCTCACTGACCCGATTCTTACTCCGCAGGGCGGTGCTCCATGGGAACACGGTGGCCTGTATCGGCCTGACCTTCTACTCGATCGCGGAATTTACTATCTCTATTACAACGCCAAAACGGAAACATTACCGAAGTCTGAAGGAGGCGGATGGCATGAGCAGACCGGCGTGGCGACAAGCAGAGACTTAAAGCAGTGGACCCGCTCAGCGCTGAATCCGATCCTTCCCAATGGGATACGGGGAACCTCTACCTGGGCGTCATCCAATTCTCTTTCGCATCAAAGACCTGAGACGGAGGACGCGCGAGATAGCCGGTTCGCTTCCAATCCCTATGTCGTGAAGAACGGTCATCAGTTTGCGATGTTCTACTTCGGCTTTGGTTATCAACGACCAGGTCGCGCTTGCGAAATGTTGGCCCTTGGAAGTGACCCATTCCACTTTACAAAAGCACCAGAGATTCTTATCGACACCGGCGCACCGGGAAGCATCGACGAGACATTCGCGCATAAGCCCTCAGTCATCTACCACGAGGGTGCGCTCTATCATTTCTATTGTGCAGTTTCTGGCAAGTATCCAAATGAAACAAGAGGAATTGCTGTCGCTAGATCGAAGCCCTGGTAGCAAATCACTTGGTATCAGGGGCAATGACGAACTGATATTTCCCCCGTCGCACGCGATACGTCACGGTTGTTGCGTCGCGCGCCAGGGTCTCAACACCCGGAGCCGCTTCCGCTGCCCTTCGATCAATTGTGACGGTGGACTTTTCCGTTTCGATTGGAACCACCACTACAGCGGTAGTGGGAACACTTACATTGATCGTGGTTCGCGTACCATCATGCTTCCAATTGCTCTGTATATTTCCCGCGACCGATTTGTATTCGCATCGTACCCAGCTAACCCCGGTGATTATACGAGGGTGAATTGTGATTCTGCGACTGGAGTCAGACCGTGAAAGATCGAAGTCGATACCGCCAAGCCCACGATAAAACCATTCTTCCGCTCCACCCAGCATGAAGTGATCCTGGCTGTTGCGCGGATTCGCATCCCAGGCCTCCGTAAGGGCGGTTGCCCCGGCGGCCAATTGCGAACCGTAGCTAGGCGGATCCTCGCGCAGCATCATCGCCAAAAGCACATCGTCGCGGCCCGCTTGCATCAGCGCGCGAAGCAGATAAGGATAGCCCACTTCGCCTGTAGTGAGGTGATCATCGTGTACATGGATATCTGAGATGAGATGATCGAGTACCTTCGCTCTTCGTTCTGTTGGGACGATTCCAAGAGCGATGGGCATAGCATTCGCGGCTTGGCTTCCTTTGTCGTAGTAGCCATTCTTGCTATCCCAAAACGTCCGGTTGAATGCCTGCTTCTCGCGGTCTGCGAGAGCACGATAGACTGCAATCTCGCTGGAACGCCCGAGAATCCTCGCGATCTGCTCCATAGCCATAGCATCTTCATACAGCATCAGGGTTCCGGTAACGCCGACCGTTGTCAGCTTACTGACTCCTGGGCCTCCGGGACCGATGTCGTACCAGTCCCCAAGACCATAGGCTACGATGCCATCCTTTGATTTGGCCTCAAGAAACTTGATATATGCCTGCATCGTCGTGTAATTCGTCTCCAGCTGAGTTGCATCGCCATAGAAACGGTATGCAGACCAGGCCGCCAAGATCGAAGCGGAACCCCACTCCGGCGAGTCGTCATAAATCGGATACTTTGGGCCGAACATGGTGTACTGAGGCGCAATCGTCGGCACCATGCCGTCTTCACGTTGCGCGTCAGCGATGTTCCTCGCGGTTGCCTCATAGAGGCTCCGCAGATCATTGTTAAACATCAAGCCGGGCGCTACCAGATGTGTCTCTTCCAGCCAGCCGAGTTTTTCGCGATGTGGACAGTCCGTGAATAGGCTCACCTCATTGTTGTGCATCGCCTGAACAATGAGGGAATGGATACGGTTCAATATCTCACTTGAGCTCTGGAATGAGCCGACGACCGGTGAGTCGGATAGAAGCTCACTTCCCTTGAGAGACAGGATTTTGGCTTCGGAGCTACGCTGTCCGATCCATTCGGCCTGGATGTAGCGAAAGCCGTAATAGCTGAATTTTGGATGCCATTGCTCCTCCCGGTCCCCACGGAGCGTGTACGTCCACCACTGCGGGCCTCCGGAGCTTGCCTGCGAAACGGAACCATCAGGTTTCAATAGCTCACCGGGTGTAAGCTTTAGCACCGCGCCCGCTGGTCCGCTTACTCTTACCTCCGGCCAACCGGCAAAATTGATGCCGAGATCATAGACAACCTTATTCGCTCCAAGAACGTGCTCGTCTGGAACTAACGTCAGAGCCAAAGTGTGCAGGTCTGGAGCGATTGCCGGACGCAAGGTGCCGCCGGGACTACTGACTTCGATGGCTCGTTTCCATGAGCTATCGTCGTAGTTCGGAGAATCCCACCCTGTAGTCGCGAGTCTGGCGTCGTAGTCTTCACCGCCGTAGGTCGAGCTGAATGTGATTGGCCCCTTGGTAACTTTCCAGTCCGGGTCAGTTCCAATAACGTCATCAGAACCATTTGCATAACGAATGCGAAGTTCTGCGATCAGTTTCGGAGGACCAAAGCTACCTTCAAACTTGGTATAGCGGCCCTTGCTCTTTTGAACGTTGTACATTCCATTACCGAGCAAAACACCGATCACGTTATTACCAACGAGTAATTTGTCGGTGATGTCGTATGTGTCGAACGTCACCGTTTTCCGGTAGTCCGTCCAGGCCTGATGCAGAGCGTGTGGAAAGTCGATCGATGCATCCGCATTCAAGTGTGCTTCATACTGTCCAAGACCTGCTATCCGAAGGAACGCCTTTACAGGTCTTTGACGGACTACGAATTGTCGACGGAAGATGGCCATGGGGCGGCTGCCGTCAGGCTCGGCTCCGTCCTGCGTCGAGCTCCATGAGGCGCTAATCCATTTTGCACTCCAATCAGTTTTCGCGCTCTGGTCAACCGCGCTTGTCGATTCGACTTTGGATTGAGCTGCCATAGAAGGGTATTTGAGCAGCGACGCCATGACAATCCATGAAACGATGAGGAGTAGCTTTGCTCGAAGCGCGTTTTCGTTAGTGATCATGCCCCTATCAAAGTACCGCGTCCTCTGCTATCGTGTCGCCGTGAAAACTCTTTCTGTCTTTACGTGTCTCCTATGCCTCGGATTTCCTCTGACCTCAATCTCTCAGGGTCCGGCGTTGAGTAAAGTCAAAATCGCTCGCCAGGTAGCTTTGGTTCAAGCGGAAACAGCCCCTTCCAACCACAAGGTGCCGTTTCACGCATCGTGGGATTCGCTGGCCCAGTACCGCACTCCTGACTGGTTCCGTGATGCTAAGTTCGGCATATTTTTGCACTGGGGTGTCTATTCCGTTCCGGCATTCGGAAACGAATGGTACTCGCGCAATATGTATATACCGGGAAACAAGGCATTTGAGCATCACATCGCTACCTACGGGCCACAGACAACGTTCGGCTATAAGGATTTCATCCCGATGTTCAAGGCTGAAAAGTTTAATCCGGATGACTGGATGCAACTGTTTGTGCAAGCCGGTGCGCGTTACGTGGTTCCGGTAGGGGAACACTGCGATGGTTTCGCTATGTATGCGTCCAACATGACACCTTGGAATGCGGTCAGTATGGGGCCGCATCGCGATGTGGTAGGAGAATTGGCGGTTGCGGCCCGGGCACATGGTCTTCGTTTTGGCGTATCGTCGCACACAGCGGAACACTGGTGGTGGTATGGGATGGGCCGTTCATTTCCGTCCGATGTTCGCTATGCAGTCGGCGGAAAGAACCCTCTGACCGCGGAGCTCTATGGTCCCGCCGAGTATATGAACCTGCCCGGCCCGGATGGAACTACTAGTGACGACAAAGAGCCGGATCCGTCGCACCTGGAGCGCTGGCTGCCACCTAATCGGGCCTGGCTCGACAACTGGCTTGCTCGTTCCAGCGAGATCGTCGACAAGTATCATCCCGACTTTTTTTACTTCGACTGGTGGATCGGTCAACCCGCTTATGAGCCTTCACTTCGCGAGTTTGCGGCATACTACTACGACCGTGCTGCGGAACGAAAGCAGCAACCGGTGCTCACCTATAAAGAGGAGTCGATGCCTGCGAACGTTGCGACACTCGATATAGAACGCGGCAAGCTCGATACACTTCGCTTATTGCCATGGCAAACGGATACGTCGATTTCGATCCATTCGTGGGGTTATGTCGAAAACGATGAATATCGTTCGACGCCGTCGCTGATCCACCAGCTGATGGATACTGTCTCCAAGAACGGAAACCTGTTGCTGAACGTCGGCCCCAAGGCTGATGGGACGATTCCGGATCAAGCTCGAACTGTGCTGCTAGAGATGGGTAAGTGGCTCAGTGTGAACGGCGAGGCCGTTTATCAGTCGCGGCCATTTGCTGTCTTTGGAGAAGGGCCAACCAAGGCACCGAAGAATCCGACAGAAAAAAACTCAGACATCCAGACCTACACTGCGGAAGACATCCGTTTCACAACATCACGCGACGGCGGGGTTCTTTATGCAACCGCATTAGGTTGGCCCAGGACCGGGGTGATGATTATTCATACGCTATTTACGGACAATCCATACCTGGCTCGGCCTGTATGCTCGGTCCGGTTGTTGGGAGCAGCGGCAAATATCGAGTTTTCACAACATCCTGACGGCTTGCATCTCACGCTGCCCGCTGTTCCGCCGCCTCTAGGAATTGCTTTTGTCTTTCGCATCCAGACAAAGTGCCCGAAGTCCTAGCGGTCTTACTGCTTGGGTACCTCTGAGAGTGGCAGATGGACGTATTTGATCGTCTTTCTTTGCCAGGTATAGGTCATCTCAAGATTTCCATCCGGTGCCTGGATGATTGCAGGATAAGAATACTGTCCGACCGTATCTTCCAGCGTTGCGAAGACACGAAAGTGTTCTCCATCCTCACTCACGGCGAGGTTTAGCGGCGTTCTTCCTACGGTTGTGTTATTGAAAATCATCACAACTCGGCCGTCCTTGAGCGCAACTGCGTCGATTCCAGAGTTGTTGTTCGGGAGATCCAAAAAACGAGCCTCAGTCCACGTCAAGCCGTTGTCCATTGAATCCGCGACAGCAATCTTCGAAGCCAGTGTCCGAGACCTTGCATAGAGGCGGAGATGTTTGCCGCCCAGTGAGATGATTGAGGGCTGAATGATCCCCTCATACTTTCGCGGACCCTTGTCTGCCTCCCATCCTGGGGCATCTTTCGGAGGATCAGGCGCGGGAGTGGCTGCTGCATCGAACTCGCGGGAGATGTCGATTGGACCGATTTTTTTCCACGTTCCTCCATTGTCAGTACTGCGTTCAATCCATGCGGCCCAGGTTTCATGGGCTTCGAAGGATGTACCACTTACAACGGTTCCGTCGCCCAAAACCAGCGGTTTCGCTCTAACCGGCCCAAGCAATCCGGCAGGAAGCCGTTCGTCCTTCGACCAGGTCTTGCCTTCATCATCGCTGTACATGCGGCCCGCGGCCCACTCACCCGGAGAAGGCCCAACCTTGTAGTAAAGCCATAGTCGTCCATCTTTCGTATGAAACAAAACTGGATTCCAAGAAGGCATTCCTTTCTCTCGTTCCAACTCCACTGGCGGCGTCCAGATACCGTTTGTGAAGCAGGACCCCCAGATCGCTACGTCTGGTGCTCGCTCTTTCGTTCCGCCAAACCAGGCCGCCATCAACTCACCGTTTTTAAGAGCGACGATGGTGGAAGCGTGGCTTTCTGGAAAAGACGTTGATCCAGGCTGGAAGATGAATTGACCTTGCGGCCTCTCTTCAGCAGCGAGCGCTGGGATGCAACAGAGAGCGGCGAATATCCATGTCAAGGCAGTTTTCAAGCGTTCTCCTCAAATCTTTAGTGTCGCTCAGTTCACCGAAAAGTTTGACAACGTAACAATTTCACCTGGCTGAATGATGACATCACTGGGTGACGAGGCGGCATTCTCCAGCGTTTGGCTGGTGCGTTCCATCTCAGACCAGTGTTTGTCCTTCCAATCGACGATCAAGTGCCGCGCCTCGGTCGAACGATTCAAGATGATGAGCGAGGAGTAATGCGAATCCTCGAATGCGCTTACCAATAAGTCGGGGTCCGGGCTCGATGCAGAAACCCGCGTCATTCCTCTGAGCACATGACGGCTGAAAGCTCCCATCACCCGCAGTTCGAAACTGGAAGGTACAGGTAGGTCGCCACGAGTCTTATCCGGAACGAGCAGAGAGCGTGAACCGCCAAAGCTAGGCTGCTCCACGTCGAGCAGAAGCCAGCAGTACATCAACGCTTCGGCATCCAGCTCAGTAAGATTCTTATGATAGAGCTGTGCCACGTTGAGGGCGACGCGATAAGAGAGCTCCTGATACTGCGGGTCGTTGAGGCAGATCTCGGTCGCTAGAAATGGCTTCGATCCTGAAGCCTGATGCATCGCATTCAGCCGTTCGTCGTAAAGATCGGGGTTCGCCAGAAACTCCTGATAGTCGTACTCGTGAGCCGCCGTGTAGTCGATAGCGCGCCAAGCATCGGTATCTTCCTGCAGTGAATGGACACGCGCTATTCCAAGGTAAAGATAGCTGGCATCAGCCATGTGTATCTTTACCGATTGGAACCCAGCCCTATCCAATTCATGGCGAAGAGTCTTCACCATAGCGTCAAAAATTGCAGGCGGTTGCTCGACTTCATTCTCTATTCCAACAATAGCGGGCGGCTGACCTGTGCGTTCTTTGGCCAGTTCGCAGTAGTGCACAACGATGCGGGCATACTCATCGGGGTTCGCCGCAATCTTCACTGGTCTATTCCACGCATCCATCACTTGCGATCCCACGTAAGGGGTTGTGGCCCACTTCGGCAACGCCCACATTTCGTAGATAACCTCGCCGCCCAGTTCAATAGCGTGTTTGCTGTAATCAAAGCTTGAGACTTCGCCATTAGGGAAATTATCGCCATAGTAGTGGGGCGTCGCATCGTTCAGATCTTCGAGGTTTGAGAGATCGGGCTTTAGCTCCGTACCCATTGGGTATTCGCGATCGAGCAGCAAATTATATTTTCGGAGGATTTCCCAATACTGCTTTTTTCCTTCATCACTTAGCTCTTCGTAAGCCGGAATGCTCGGGCTTCCACCAAAGCCAATTATCGTTTGATGCTTGCTGCTTGAATCAACGCGAATCAAGGCATCTTTGATTGCCGGCGCAAGAAGTGAACCTGCCAACGTCAGGTGCATTGTGCGTGGCGCCGAAAACATCAGTTGGTGCCGAGTGATGTCGAAAGTGCAAGGCTGCGAAAGCATCACGACGCCGTTAAGAAGGACCTCGATTGCAAGATGCGAGTCCAGAACAACGGTAATATCCCGCACTGAGCCGACATATTGTTGCTGCTCGTCGCGAACGATCTTTTCCAGGTAATTTCCCTGGCCCGCGGATAGGGCAGAGGAGTCATAGAAACGCTGGATGACGCGAACATTCGATGCGGTGATTTCCACGGTAAAGCCAGCATGAGGGCCGGTGAAAATCCATTGGAGCTTCGCCTGCCTCGGCATGTCACTGGAAAGCACAATGGTTCTGCTAAAAAGGGCAGTCAGGTCCTCGTGAAAATATGTTCTGGCAATCTCATCTGGCCGACTCCAACCGGGGCCAATTGGGCCATCGGAAGCAAATGCGAAGTTCTGAAGCGATGGCTGCTTGTTTTCGTGCGGCACAGGCAGCTTGATCGCTTGTTGAGCGTTGGCGTGCATCCCGAGCAGCGCGAGAAAATAAATCAAGCACCCCACGAGGGAGGGAATCCACACTTGGTCCATGGCGTTCATTGACTTCTTCATTCGTGGGTACATCATGATGTCTGAATTATCCCGTTTCGCGCGCAGAGAATCCACCCTTCTACGATCTCGCTATGTTTGAGTGGAGTGCCTATACTGTCCCTGCCAGAGCGTGAAGTCAACCATACCTCGCCCAAGGAGCCGAATTTGCCGCGTACGATAGCGAGACTGTTTGCTCTTAGCTTCTTTCTGATGGTCGGTTTCGCGACTGGGATCTCCGACGCGCAGGCGGTATACGTATCGGGCCAACTTGATCTCGCGCGAGATCCCGCCAAGCTGCAGGTTCCGGCTTCGACTCATCTTCGAGAGCAATTCATATGGACACAGGGCGATGCCGCGGCGCTCAATCCTGCCTATCAATCTACGGTTCGAGGCCAGGAGGACAAGATCGAGCCGCACTACTTCAGAGCGAAGTTCTCTCTGGCTGCTATTCCGCAACACTCGACGTTGTATCTCGCGGGTCCGCGTTCAGGCATGGTGTTTCTGAACGGTACTCAGGTGCTTCATTTTGAAGATGACGGCACACGCGCTAAAGGTCTTACCGTTCTCACCGCTGATGTTGTGAACGCTCTGAAGCCCGGCGTTAATACTCTTGCGATCGAAGAGGTACGAGGCCACAGTTCGCTCCATACGGGAGCAAGCCCGACGATCAACCAGGTCACCTACGGTGAGGTGCTGGCCGTCAAAATTGTGCCCCGCGCCGTTGGGATAGACGTGCCCCCCGTATTGGTCTCCGATCTCTCCTGGCGAAGCACGCTCAAATTAACAACCGGCTGGCAAGGTGTCGCTTTCGACGATTCGGCGTGGCCCGGGGTGCAAAGCCTTGGTGCACTCGGAAGCAAGAGCGATTTCTTACAGTGGAACGCCGATGCGGGATTGTATGCATGGCCGGGATACTCCGGCATAGGTTCCGCAATGCGGACGTACCATTTGCGTGTAACGAATATCAGAGATGTCGATCCATCCCTAAAAATGGTCGATCCAAGATCTTTGGAACGGACCGGTGCTCTGCGCATGGCATCGCGCGATAACGCATCATCCCTGACCCTCGACTTTGGACGGGAGGTGAGTGGACGCCTTCATCTTATCTCTGCTTCAACTAAAACGATCGTGATGGACAGCAGCTATGGCGAATCGCTTGAGGAGGCAGAGGGACACCCATATCTCGGGCATCGGCTTATCACAGTGCCGTCGCACGGTGAGGCTTTCGGACCCAAGAGCGCCTTTCGATACGTTCGTCTCACTTTCCCTCCGGGGGCTTCGCAGTGGTCGCGCATAGACGTTGAAGGGATTGCCTTCCCAGCCCGCTATCTCGGTTCTTTTGAGTCATCGGATCCGTTACTCAATCGCATATGGGAGACGGGCGCGTACACCGCGCACCTTTGCATGCAGGAGGGCATATGGGACGCACCTAAGCGCGACCGAGGGCAGTGGATGGGCGATCTCGATGTAACGGGGCGCGTCATTTCGAGCGTCTTTGCCGACAAGGACTTGATGGAGCGGACCATGGAGCAGGTAATTGGTGGCTCGCCCGTGACGCGAGACGTCAATACGATTGCTGGTTACTCAGCGCTCTGGATCACCGGCCAGGCAGACTTCTATCGCCATATAGGAGATCTCGAATATTTGCGGAGTTTGCATCCACGGCTGTTGGAGCTGCTTGGAGTGATGGATCTTGAATTGGACAGTACGGGCTCATTTACGAATCCACAGAAACATAAGGTCTTCGTCGATTGGTCCTCCGGCTTCAGTGCTGATACTCCGGAGGCCAGAGCGGCCACACAGTTTGAGTTCTATCTCGCCTACCAGCAAGCCGCGTTTCTTTTAGACGAGCTGGACGATGCATCTAAAGCGGCGGAGTATCGCGATCGTGCCACGCTCATACGGGCTTCAGCGGATTCGAAGCTGTTGGATACTGCAACCAATACGTTCGGTGAACGTTGGCAGACGAACGCCATGGCGGTTGTCTCCGGTGCCACCACTCCCGTTGAGCAATCTGCAATCTGGTCCCATGTTCTCGCGGGTGTTGCCGACGACCATCCTGCAGCTGTCATAACACCTTATTATGGCTTCTACGTCCTTTCAGCAATGGCTCAACTTGGTCATCGCACCGACGCACTCGACTGGATGCGCAGATATTGGGGTGGCATGATCGCTGAGGGTGCGACGAGTTTTTGGGAGGCGTACGATCCGCTCTGGCCCAAAGAAAATTTTCACGCGTCGCTCGAAGCAGATGGCAAGAAGGGGTACTACGTAAGTCTGGCACATGGGTGGGCTAGTGGACCCACCGCCTGGCTCATGCAGGAGATACTCGGCATTGAGCCGACAGGTAGAGGCTTCCGCACAGTGACGATTCGTCCTGACCTTGCCGGATTGAACTGGGCGCATGGAGTCGAACCGACCCCGCGCGGCCTGATCCATGTCTCTGCCACACCGACGACGGTCATCATCACGCTTCCGGTAGGGACGACTGCGACAGTCAGCCTTCCGTTCGTCCCTCAAAGAGGACAAATTCTACAGAATGGAAAAGCTGTCATGGTTGTACCCGATGCACAGGGAACACGTTCTGTATTAACTCTGAACCGTGCAGGACGATATATCTTTACGCAATCGGAGAACGCACGCCCGTGAAACGCTTTCTGACTTACTCAGCCATACTTGTTATGACGCTTGCTTGCCCCCAGGTTGCGAATGCGCAGCTTCCACCGGGCACGAATGTCGATGAGTCAAAGGTGCCTCCGTACGGGATGCTTGATCCACTGGAGACGGCTGATGGCTCCAGCGTTCGCACGCCACAGCAGTGGTGGGAGAAGCGCCGTCCCGAGATAGTCAAGCTATTTGAAGAAAACATCTATGGCCGAACTCCCGCCGACGCTCACCTTCCGCTGCGCTATAAGGTCATTGAACAGGACCGCCATGCACTGCAGGGGCGTGCTATTCGCAAGCAGATCGATGTTTTCTTTACTTCGTCTGAAGAACGGGGAATGAAGATGCGCATTTTGCTCTATCTTCCCGCCCATGCTATTGATCGCTCGCCGGTAATCCTCGGCCTCAACTTCAATGGCAATCAGACCGTTCTTGATGATCCAGCTATTCAGCCAACACCTGTCTGGAGCAAACCCAAGGGTCCGCAAGAGCTTTTGCACGACCTGCCGTCAGAGAGCACTCGCGGAACCCAAATTCAACAATGGCAGGTGGAAAACATCATCACGCACGGTTATGGCCTTGCTACCGTCTATTACGGAGACATTGAGCCTGACTTCAAAGACGCCGCGCAGTTCAGTGTTCGGCAACTCTTTGTGTTGCCGGGTGAACACGCGCCAACGCCGGATGAATGGGGTGCGATTGGCGCCTGGGCGTGGGGATTGAGCCGAGCGCTTGACTACCTGGAAACAGACAAGGATGTCGATGGCAAACACATTGCGGTTACCGGCCATAGCCGTCTCGGCAAAGCAGCGGACTGGGCTGCGGCACAGGACCAGCGGTTTGCGGCGGTTCTTTCTACGGAATCCGGCAAAGGAGGGCAGTCGCTCTCACGTCGCGAGATTGGCGAACCGGTGGCTCATCTCGAACACTCTTTTCCCTACTGGTTTTGCCAGAATTACGCCCAGTGGGTGGATCGCGACCGCGACATCCCAGCGGATGGCAACCTGTTGTTGTCGCTCATTGCGCCTCGGCCACTGTATGTGGCCAGCGCTATCGGCGATCAATACTCGGATCCCAGAGGGGAGTTCCTCTCTGCCGTGAGTGCGAGCCGAGTCTATGCACTCCTGGGGCAATCTGGCCTGCCTTCAAATACGGCTATGCCTGGAGTGGATCAACCGCTATTGGGAAGTCAAGTGGCGTATCACGTGCGTACGGGCAAGCATGACGTCACAGCATTCGACTGGGACGAATATCTGACGTTTCTCGATCTTTACTTCAGAAAAGAGAAAAACAAATGATGTATGGCCGTGTTCTTATCGGACTGTTTCTGCTCACCGCCTCGCTCCATGCTCAAGTTGCAAGTGATAAGCAGGTGAAGCTATGGCGCAAGCAGATTCGAGATGCACTCTTCATCCCCAATCCGATGCCAAAAACGTTGCCCGAGACATATGGCAGCTTTACACCTTCCGAAGGTGTGATTGCCGAACGCGTGTCCTATGTTACGGAGTACGGTCTGCGAGTCCCCGCTATCGTCTATCGCCCCGCCATTGAGGGCAAGAACAAAATGCCGGGGATGGTGCTGGTGAACGGACATGGCGGCGATAAGTCAAGTTGGTACGCCTACTACACCGGCATTGTGTATGCCCGGGCTGGCGCGGTGGTTGTTAGCTACGACCCCATTGGGAGTGGGGAATCGAGCGATGATCGCAAGGCCGGCGACGGGGAGCATGACCGCGTTATCGATACACCGACCATGCCAGCGCGAATGGGCGGACGCATGATCACCGACATCATGCAGGCCGTTTCCTATCTTTCCGAGCGCAAGGATGTGGATTCGAAGCGTATCGCGGTGCTCGGATTCTCGATGGGTTCTTTCGAGTCAGTGCTTGCGGGTGCGGCCGATCCTCGCATCCATGCGCTCTATCTCACCGGCGGTGGCGATATCGACGGCCCCGGTGGATACTGGGACTCGAGTCAGGCCGTCATGTGCCAATCCGGCCCTTATAAGACACTTAATTTTCTTGGCGACCGGCCGGCTGTGCTGTATACGCTGAATGCCAGACGCGGTGTGACATTTATCCTCAACGGAACCAACGATACCGTCGTGGATATTCCTCATCACGAGCAGGACTTCTTCGACGCACTTCGCAAGCGCGTGATATCTCTGAACGGTAGCGAGGCAGGCGTCTTCGAGACAGCCTTCGACCCTGGCGCCAGCCATCGACCCAACTGGATGACTCGGATACCAGCGGACTGGCTCGACCACAAGCTGCATTTTCCTAACTGGCCGCAATCTCCCACCGACACAGTGATCACCCTCCCAACGGAAATGATGCATACCTGGGCTGAAGCGGTGGGCTATTCCTTGGGCAAGAGCAGTGGAAGGCCGGATCGGGATGGTGGCCTATCGGTCATCGTCTCCGAAGTACCAGCCCTGACTCAGGATCAGCTCGACATCCTCACGCCGGAGGAGTGGCAGCGCCGGAAGTCAGAGTTCGTCTATTCAAGCTGGGTGAGTCGCGCTCTACGAGACGCACGAGGAATTCGGTAGGTGTTTCAGTTATGGACGTTTATTTTCAAATATGGTTGATCGTGGCCGAGAGGAAAAGATATAGTGACATGCGTTGATGATGTCACTGAGTGCCAACTCGTTCCGTTTCGCCTGGTTCGCCGGGATTGGGCTTACATTTCTCGGAATGGGAAACATTGCTAATGCGCAAGCCGGGATGTCTGAATCGAATGCCGCCCAAGTAGCGGTTTTGAAGCCATCCGACTATGCGCACTACGTTGAGTTGTTCCGCAATCAGGAACGCGAAGCCACTGGAAGCGAATATCCAGGAGTTAACGGGGAAGACTCGTGGACCTGGATGCAGCGGGAGATTCCGTGGTTTGACTCCTCCAACAAGCAGTTTGAAGAGATGTACTACTTCCGTTGGTACGCGTGGAAGAAACATCTTGTGTCTACGCCTCACGGGTATGTGATCACCGAGTGGCTCCCGAAGCCCGACTTCCCAAAGGCCGGTCAGGAAGATGGCAGCTACGGCGCCCTGCCGGATGCAGCGCCGTTTCATATCGGCGAAGCGCGCTGGTTGCGCGACCAGAAGATTGCGCAAGACGATGCTCGTTATTGGTTCTCCCCGGGCGTCGATAGCCATAAGTACAGCGATGACATGGCTGCAACTGTTCGCAATTTGACCCTTGCCAATGGCGACAAAAAGCTCGGAGTCATACTACTGCCCGCGATGATTGCGAACTACCATGCGTGGGAGAGCACGCAGCAGGACGCCAATGGGCTTTTCTGGTCGATCGACACACGCGATGCAATGGAGAAATCGATCAGCGGGGATGGTTACAGGCCAACGCTGAACAGCTACATGGTGGCCGATGCAGAAGCCATCGCAGCCATCGCCACTGACCCCGCCCAGAAGACTGAGTTTGCGTCGAAGGCCAAGACGCTTCGCGATCTGATCGAGGCCAGACTCTGGAACCCGAAGGACCAGTTCTACGAAGTAATGTCACCTGCCGCGGACTCAGGTATTCGGAAGCAGAAGAAGTTTGTTGACAATGGAACGGCGATGAAACTTGCCGGCGTGCGGGAGCAGATCGGGTTCATCCCATGGGAGTTCGGTATTCCAGAGTCGAGCCATGGCGTTGCGTGGAAGCAGCTCTTCGATCCCCAAGCCTTCGATGGAAAGTTTGGAGCCACTACGGCCGAGCGCCGCAGTCCAAGGTTTCGCTTTGCCAGTTCTGACCAATGTACCTGGAACGGTCCTGAATGGCCGTTCGCAATGACCCAGACATTGCTTGCACTCGCAATCTACGAAAATCATCCTGGTGTATTCGCAATCACTTCGGCTGACTACTACAAGCTTTTCTCGCGGTATGTGTTTTCGCAGCACCAGACCCTCAAGAGCGGCCACGTCATTGACTGGATTGATGAAGATCTCGATGCCGACACCGGCGAGTGGATCGCCAAGTACATGCTGATCGCCAAGGATAAGCAAGTTGGCCGCGGCAATTACTACAATCACTCCGGCTTTGCCGACCCACTCATCACCGGCCTTATTGGACTGCGGCCGCGCGAAGACAATCGCATTGTTCTGCATCCTTTGTTACCGGCAGAGGAGTGGGCTTACTTTGCGATTGATGGCCTGCCGTATCACGGACACTTTTTGACCGTACTTTGGGATGCGACCGGGAAGCACTACAACAATGGCCGAGGTCTCATTTTGATGGTCGACGGCAAGCGGATTGCTTCACGCAAGGATTTGGGCCCGTTGGAAGCCGAACTTAATTGAATCGAGAGAGGGAATGACGTTAGCAAAATATCTGCGGATCGCCATCCTGTGCGTGGCAGCGTTGTCTTTATCGCAGGCGAGAGGGCTCGCCCAGAAAGACGGAGCACCTGAAGCAGCGACCGGTCAGCATCCACCGCCATTGGCAAAAGATGGGGTACCAGCGACCGTCCGAGTGCCGGCGGGCAGTTTCACCATGGGCGCTGATGCGCCGGCGCTGCCCACCGATGTGACTCAAGGCTTTGGGGTGATGTCCGCGCGTCCCGATCATGGCGATTTTGATGAAGTTCCCGCTCATGCGGTTCGCATCTCTAAAGGGTTTGCTATCGGGCTGACAGAGGTCAGTCCGGAGGAGTTCCGCAAATTCGATCCCTCGTACGTTGCTCCATCCGCAACGCCGGCTTATGCGGCGGGCGTTAGCTGGAACCAGGCGGTGGCTTATTGTGCGTGGCTTTCAAAAAAAACGGGCAAGCCCTGGCGTCTACCTACCGAGGCTGAATGGGAGTATGTCGCTCGCGCTGGCGGTCATGAGATTTTCGGAAATGCCACGAAGATGGCGAAAGTTGATTCCCCGAATGCATTTGGGGTTGAGAACATGGGCGTAGGCCGTCCTGAATGGGTGCGGGACTGGTACGGTCCATACCAGCCCGGCGAGCAGGTCGACCCCGCGGGCGCAGCTGGAGGCTATACCAAAGTCATTCGAGGTGGAGGACTCGATTTTCGCAAGAGCGCGACTAAGACAACACCTGACCTTGATATCCCTGCGACGTCACCGTACTTCGCACGGCCATCCAATCGTGCCAGCATGGCACCCGCATACAGTTCGGGCACTGGAAACATTGGATTTCGTATCGTCCAAGCTGGGCCGCCAGAGGACAAGTTCAGCCCCGCTGAGAAGTTCTTCTTTGAGACAGCCGTAAAACAGACTACCGCAGTTGTCGCTGGACCCGATCCTGTCAAGCCCTGGTATCACACGCACGAATTGTTTCCGAACCTGCAGGGCAAGAGCATGCCGGGCGTCGGTTGGAAGCTTGGCCTTGCTCCGGGTCTCGGCATCAACTATCACAACTCCGCAATACAAGTGTTGCCCAATGGCGACCTGCTGGCGGCGTACTACAACACGCCCGATCGCGAAGACGATCCCGACCAGACTGTACTGATTATGCGACGGCGTGCGGGTTCGGAAGATTGGGATATGCCCGAACCTTTTCCCGACTTTGCTGACGCCGCCAACGCAGCACCCGTGATCTGGAACGATCCGAAGGTTCACGGTAAGGTATGGATGTTTTGGGGCTTCCCACGCCTCATCGGAGCACCACCCTTCTGCTACTCCACCTCGATGGACAACGGTGTTACCTGGTCTCCGATTGTCTTTCCATACTTTCCGAAACCTATCGGACGTTACGTTTCGCAGCCTATCAACAGTGTTGTGCGTGGGCCGGATGGGACGATCTTCCTCCCTACTGACTCTACCGGTCGTGACGCTGACGGTAACGGCTCCGTGAGTGCCGTGTGGGCAACCAAAGATGAGGGCAAGACCTGGTACGACACGGGGGGTCGCACCGCTGGGCGCCACACAACCATTGTTTTCGCTAAGAATGGTGACCTGCTCGGATTTGGCGGTAAGAACTCTGAGATCCGTGGCAAGATGCCTCTGGCAACTTCGTCCGACGATGGCAAGACATGGAAGAAGTCGATCACGCCGTTTGATGAGCTGCTTAGCGGGGAACGGCCCAGCGTGATTCACCTCTCCAGTGGTCGTCTCTTTTTCGTTGCCGACCTTAACCCCACTCATCAAAAACACATCCATAAGGACGGTGCCTACGTCGCCCTCAGCGATGACGACGGTGCTACGTGGATGATGAAGCCATTACCCAAAGATATTCTCACTGTCGGCTACACCACAGCAACGCAAGGCCCGGATGGTGTAATTCATGTCGTTACTTCGAAGAACAAGCCCGACTACGAGATTGAACTCAACGAAGCCTGGATACTGGATAAATCCGCTTACGGCGATACGGCAAACGTTCAAACCATTGAAGCATCTCGAAATGCGACAGTCCTCAAGGAAACGAACGGTAATAGCTCCATGACATGGTCCACGGTCAAAGTGTCTGACGGCCGGGTCCTGCTCGATGGTCCTGCACGCTTTTATTATCCCGAAGGGAAGCTTCTCTGGTCAGTCGACTTCCATACAGGTGTGAAGATTGGCGAGGAACGATATCTGCGGCCTGACGGTAAACCGATTTGGATTAAGACATACGCCGCGGATGGAACGTGGATCTGGGACAACTTTGATCGCAATGGGAAGCGCATTGCTCGATCCAAGTGGAAAGGGAAGACCTTGGTAAGTAGTGATGTTCCCGATGCGCCTGCGAAAGCCAAAGACAGCACACTTCCGGAGCCGGATGGCGAATGAAAACACTTCTCCTGCTCGTCCTGATCGTGTGCGCTCCGCTTATCAAGGTTGTCGCACAGACGCCCAAAGGTGCTTACGTATTCGCCTACTTCAAAGAGCCAGGAACACAAGGCATCTATCTCGCACTCAGTCGCGATGGCTACATCTTTACGCCCTTGAACGATGGCCAGCCCTGGATCAAGCCCGAGCAGCCGGATGAGATTATGCGCGACGTCTATATCACCCGCAAGCCCGGCGAGCGCGGCTTCCGCATGGTCTGGACATGGGGCTGGAAAGGGAACTCGCTGGGTACATCATCGTCTGAAGACCTTATGACATGGACACCCCAGCAGAACGTCGTCATTATGAAAGATTTTCCAACGGTTCGACAAGTCTGGGCTCCTGAGACCTATTGGGATGCAAAGGCCAAACAGTGGCTACTGATCTGGTCGTCATCCTTCTCTGATCGGACCGAGGGACTTCGCATCTGGTCTTCTCATACTCCTGACTTTAAGACTTTTAGCAAACCAACCATGTTCTTTGACCGCGGATTTCCGGTTATCGACGCGACGATATTTCACGAACAAAGAAATGCTACCCATCAGGCACGGGACAAGTGGTACTTCGTTTTCAAGGATCAATCGCTCGATCCACTGCGCTACACGATCCGTTGGGCTTCAGGACAAACAGTCGAGGGCCCGTGGGGCGATCTCTCCGGTCCTGTGGCCGAGAGCTGGTCTGAAGGCCCGTCCGTTGTTCAGGTTGCCAATCGTTACATCATTTACTACGATCACTATCGCGCGCCTCGTCCACGCTACGAAGGCGTTGAAACTACCGATTGGATTCACTGGACTAGCGTGAATGACAAGATGCACTTTCCGGACGCTGCAAAGCACGGAAGCTTCTTCCGGGTGACCGACGCGGAAGCTCAGCAGCTATCAAGCCGGCACGATGCGCCCGTTGCTACAACGCAGCCCTAGTCTTCGAACATCCAGTCGAGGTTTGGCGACTGCCCATCCTCGTCGCCGGTTGCAAAACTTACATGCGGCGTCACGTGCATATCCTCAGAGATGAATCCAAGCACAACGTAAGCGCCTTTGCCTAGATCAAGATCGTTTTGTCCAGCAGGAAGTGTCTTAGTCCATACGGTAACTGGGAATACATTCTTGCCCGATGGAACAACCGCATTCGGCAGCAAGATGTTCCATTGTTCAGTTGCAGGCGAAACATTCAATAACTTGTGTGAGCTGGACTTGAAGAATCCCACAAGGATTTGAGCTGGTTTATCCAGAGTGAAGTGTAGTGGTTCTGTCTGTTGCGTGGACACGCGGATGCCCCGCAAACCATCCAACTCGGGCGCAACCCGTGCAATCGTTGAGCTGGACGAATCATCATAGAGCGCCTGACCAATCGCTACTGTAAAGGCTTCACCCGCTCCTGGCGCCAGAGTGAAAGGTACCTGTTTTAGCGGCCCAGGCTTCGTGTCTGTACGGGACGGTGCAACACTAGCGCCAAGCGCCTTCAGGCGACTTTGGAACACGGCAAGCTCTTTTTGGTAAACCGGAAGGACATCGCGGAAGTGCTCGCTCTGCGGCCCACCACGGACGGGAATCTGTCGTTGGCTGGTGTGCATGGCAGCGGCATCGCGGTAAGTCTTGTCGGTAAGGCTTACCAATACATGGAAATCATCGACAGATTGAGCCAGCAGTGTCTCAGCCTCAGCCAAATGTTTCGCATCATGGTCGTAGCCATAGAGCATCACGAGATAGGCAGCTTTTGTTTTTGTCTGATAGAAGAGCATTAGCTCATGGATAGCACGCATGTCATTGACGATGCGTTTGTACTCCTCCTGGTCCGTAGTCACACCGGGACCCGCTGCTTCAGCTTCAGCAACAGCCTTTCCAGAAGAATCCGCGGCAAAGTCTGCAACTCCCAGCAGGGATTCACCGTGGTGTGGCTTGTGGTCGAACTCGTTGGCAACAAATTCATCCAACCTCTCGCCATCAGGCGCATCGCCGGTCCACAATGTTTCAGCCGGCGAAAATCGTTTGGCATCTATCAACTGTGGCATGGTCAACCCAAGCGAAAACACTTCCCGATTTCCTTCTGTAATGCCAATGCGGGGAAGTAAGCGCGGCGCACATATCCCTGAGAGCTCATAGGCATCCAGCAGATGCGCACCTGCTGCAAGTGTTCCAAAGCGGTTCGCAAACTGCTGCGACCAATAAGCATGTTCCTTTTCGGCGTCACGGTTAGGATTCCACGCATATCTTGCCCATGACTCATACCAGATCCAATCGCGGTCTGTCTGATTCAACAACGGCGTTGTGTTGTCCGCCGAATAAGGCCAGTCCCAGTACCGCAACGGGTACAGATGCAGGCCGCCGATTCCTATCCGTTGAAAGTTCAAGATGGTTTGACGAACGAAGTCTGGATCACCCCAGCGAAAAGGTTCAAGGTTCGAAAGGATGTGGATGTTCGCGATGTTAACATTCGATCCTGCAACGAGTCTTTCAAATTGTGCCTTCACGGGACCGCGGACGTTGGTCCACGTCAGCGATTCACCGTTCCACTTGAACATCGTATCGATATTGTCGTAGAGAGGCTTGGCGGCCGCCATGACAGCATCAATATCCGTCGCATGGGAGCGCACCACGATAGGCGGTTCAAGCACAGGATGCCCCACTGCCGCAGCTTGCTCCTTAACGCCGTCGAGAACTCCGGGGATAATTGTTTTCGTCAGCCATTCCGGCCCGTAGTGCGGGCCCATCGCTTCACCGAGCGTCATGAACAAACCGACGTTCGGATACTCACGAATGAACTCTGAAATGCAGTACCTCGTGTATTGGCTTGAAAGCTCTGAAGGCGCTGAAAGGTGGTTCGGCAAGCCATGAGCCTTCGCAAATGCATGCGACAAGTGAATGTTGTAGAAGCCCTGCAACACCCATATTCCGCGCCTGTCAGCTTCGGTGGTTAGCCAACGAAACATGGCCATGTTGGCTTCAAGTTGCGCTGTCGGCAGCTCCTGTGCCTCAGGATACTTTGGCAGCTTCAACAGGGAAGTGAACGGATGACCATTCCACAGATAAAGCGTGTTGATCCGCTCCTGAGCCAACTCATCGAGATATTTTGTCCACTCGATCTTGTCGTAGAAGAACGGAAACTCTTCATGTGTATACCGATAGTCATACTCCGCATTGTCGTAAGTTAGATCCGGTTTTTGAATGCCGATTGCCACTCCGCGAAGTTTGAGGGCTGGATGATCCTCGTAATCCAATTCTGCAGGGACGGCATGGGCAGCATTAATGCGGTCCGCAAGTTCGATCGCACCGTACAACACTCCAGATTCGTCGCAACCCGTCACGATAATCGTGTTTCCTAGGCGTTTCAGTAGAAAGGCCTCTTTGGCATCCGGCCAGAAGTCAGGAATCTGCTCGTCGTATTCCTTTAAAAGAGGATCATGTCGAGTAGCCAGCAAGATGCGCTCGTTGCTTCGTACACTTAAAATGGCTTGCTGAAGGTGCTCGGCAGCGAAGCGTTCTCGCGCGCTTGGATGCGCTGAAAGCCGAATTTTTGGTAAAGCGATTGCCGGAAGGGAAAGCAACAGCAACGCGCTTAAAAAAGCAGTCCGCACGAAATGCCATGAAAAATTAGGGTTCATTGCTGGGAACCTGAGACTCGTTGGATGGAGTTGCTTTGCCTTTCGCACTCGAGACCTTCTGGAACAATACCGCCTGGTAAGGTTTGTTCGAAAGTGAGATCCGCGACTTACCGGTAAACGTCCCTGGAAGAGTTGTCGTTGTCATATGGAACGGATCGATCAGCGTTGCAGAAAAGTTCGCTGTCACCGAAAGAGGGAAGTCGTAGCGTGCAGGCCGATGTACATCGAAGTAGTACAAGAGAACTTCGTCGCCCATCCCCGCGGAAAGATAGTAAGCCCCTTCAACTTCGTTCAGTCCGGCCTTTGTGATGCGCTCTATCAATGCACGCAAAAATGCAATCCTCGGGCCGGAGTCTCCGCGCAATCTTCCTGCGTCTGACCAACTCGACTCGCCGGTCTCAGAGATGAAAACCTCGCCGTGGGTCGCATAAACGCCGTTAACAATCGCGAGCCAGAAACGGCGCGTCATCTCTTCCGCGGATAGATTGCCCCATCGCCGATCAACGTCGCCTTCATATTGAATCTCGTCATAAATGATCGGCTTGTTCCACGCTTCGCGCCGGCTGGTCGACTTCTCAAAGTCATAGCTTTGCAAACTCGCGTGCGTGCACCAAGGCTTAGAGTGGTCGTAGATCACGCGGCTGTGATGAATCGACCGCAGATGCGAGTACGGATCTTCTGTCTGCGTCACGCGGAAAAAATCATCCCAGTCACTCATCGTCTTAGCTTTCACAAGGTCATACTCATTTGCAATAGACCACCAGACATTGCGAAAGGCCGAAAGTCGCGCGATCGTATAGCGTAGATAAAACTCATCCACCTCATCCGGCATGCTCTTGTAGCCCCAGGCGTCGTAGGGATGAAACAGAATCAAGTCGGCTTCAATGTTTGCCTTCTGCAACTCCAACAGCCGTTTCTCAAGCGTCTGGAAATAAACTGGGTTGAACCGTGTGTAGTCGTTCGTACCACCGCGACCGTCCGTCCCGGTACCGGAAGTCGGGAACGGTAGGGGCTGCACTCCTTTACCCAGTGGCTTTGGAAGAACACAAGCCCGAGTTTTGTTGAACCGGGCTTGTGTCATTCCTGCAAGAGAAGCCACCGCGTTATCTTCCCCGGTGAACAGGTAAGCGTAGGTCGTCGTTCCAAAAGGGAAGTAGGGGGTTCCATCGGCATATTCAAAGTGATACTGATGGGCAGTCCCTACCGGACCGTGATTTCCGGGAGTGATCGGCGCTACGCAGTCGAACGTCCCCGCATGACCGTTCAAATCATGCGAGGAACTGCTGGTCACATAGCTCCAGGTGCCAATCGTGTCTGGCATGAAGCGGATTCGATAAGAGCCCCCACCATCGTAGAACCCCGTAACTCTTACCTGGCGATGGTTCGTGGTGAAGACAGCGGTCAGTACAACGTCTTTGAATGGGTTGCCACTAGAAGGTCCGTTGAGGTGAAGTTCAAACATCCCCCATCGTTCAACTGCTTGCGGTGGCGCTGAAGCAGTCGGATTTATCCCGCTACCTCGAAACTCCGTTCCCAGCGACGCAGCCAGCGCAGCAGTTCCCAGCTTGATAACTTCCCGACGTTGCATAAGTCTCTTTCTTGTTCTTCCGTAGTAGACAAATAGGTGGAATGATTCCTCACACACTAGCGAAGGCTGTTCTACCAATCTGAGACGCGGAGTGTCAATCCAGTTTTGGAAGTTATAGAGTGAAAACGAAAACCAAGCCACGACATTGCGGTAGTATAGTCTGGCACTTTGCAGTCCGATTGGGGGATTATGGCACGAGCCACGTTGAAATCGACAGAAAAGCCTGCAAACGGAGTTCGCCGCCGCATGCCCAAGTGGGCCTTGCAGCCGTCTGATACGCCATCCACGGACGAGCAATATTATCTCCGTTCAATAGGCCGCGCTCTCGACGTCCTCAACTGTTTCGACGGCCAGACGCCACTTTCCCTCAAGGACATAGCCAAGCGTATCGACTTGCCTGAATCGACCCTGTTCCGCGTTCTGCTCACGCTCGAAAAGCACGAATACCTTCAACGCCATCGCGATGGGACATACCAACTCGCTCCGAAACTGGTTTTCGGCTGGCTGGCCCAGGCCGCCAATCGTGTTCGGGATATCGCCAGACCCGAGGTAGAACAGTTGGCCAATCAGTTCAATGAGACGGTAAGCGTCGCCTACCTTTTCGACGATCGCATCCACGTGCTTGACTGCATGGAAACCTTCCACGAAATCCGCATGACCAATAAGATCGGACGCGTATTGCCACCCCATTGCAGCGCCATGGGCAAAGTGATTACTGCCTTTCAGGATCGTGCCTTGGCAGATCGCATCCTTGAGGTCTACGGGCTAGCTCCGCGTACCGAAAAAACGATTGTCGATCGCCACAAGCTTTTCAAAGAGTTCGAACAAGTCCGCAAAGACGGAATTGCCTGCGACAGAGAAGAGTCCATACGTGGAGGAATCTGCTTCGGTGCCGCATTGCGGATTGAGGGTAAACCCGTGGTAGCAGCGATCAGTCTTTCCACTCCCGTTATGCGTATGACCAAAGAGCGGGAAAAGGAAATTCAGGCAGCAGTCTCCTCTTCTGCCGCAAGGATCGCGCTGTTGCTCTCACAGGATTAGGAGCTTCATTTGATTTGGCAGAGCCACGCCGTCGCTTTTCTCCTTCCACTATGCGGAATCAGCATTGCTAGCCGCTTCGAGGAGAACTTCTCGCCTACTTGTACCAAACATGAGCAAATGCCATTGTTTCGTTGGAAAGACTCCTGCCGGACGTGGTCGGACGCGATCCTAAAGCCTGCCAACTAATTGATAATAAAACTCCAACACAGTTTTTGTTGGAGGATTGCGCGGGATGAATACGGCGCGATGTTTGGCAATATCAGTGTTTGTTCGTAAACGAAAATTGTTACTCAGAGTTATCAACAAGCCCTTCTAAATTTCAGAGAATCCCCTTGACAGCCATCTGGCAGGTCTTTAGTTTGATCGACGCTCAAAGCATCGACAAACTTTTGTAGCCGGAGTTCTAGAAATGAAACGTTGTGTCCTGTTAGCCCTTCTCCTTAGCGTCTCGGCTTTCGGTCAGGTAACCCGTAGCACGCTGACCGGCCAAATTACCGATCCGTCAGGGGCAATCATTCCCAACGCGAAGATTGCTATAACAAATACCGATACAGGTACGAAGACTAACGTCACATCAAACAGTGCGGGTGATTACACAGTTCCATTCCTACAGCCAGGACCGTATTCGATTACTGTTGTATCGCCCGGTTTCAAGGCTTTCATTCATGAAGGGATTACGCTGGAAACTGAGCAAACGGTCACCGAAAACATAAAGCTGTCGCTCGGCCAGGTCAGCGAAACCGTTACGATCAACGGCGATGCTCCTCTAGTCGACACCGCGACCGCATCAACAGGACAGACACTTACGGCAGAGGAAGTCGAGGATCTTCCGAGCAATGGACGCTCACCACTTGGGTTTGCCCATTTGGAGTATGGTGCCGTCGCCAAGGGCAAGCACTCTGAATCCCAGACCACTCCCTTTGGTAACTCAACCGCCGATGACTTCTCATTAGGTGGTGGAAACTCAGCCTCAAACGAATTGCTTCTCAATGGTGTTCCGAATATGGAAGATGGGGGCCGTACAGCGGGCTTTAGCCCTAACCTGGATGCTGTTGAGGCTGTACATGTGGACGAGTTTTCATCGGACGCCGCGCTTGGCGATACATCCGGCGGTATTGTGAACATCACAACAAAGCACGGTACGAATCAGTTCCACGGAACGGCCGAAGAGTACTACGCTGGTTCTCGTCCGCTAACCGCCAAACCCTATTTCACACAAGCTGGGACAAGCGCGCCTTCGACTCACTTCAATCAGTTCGGTGCCACAATTGGCGGCCCTATCATTGCCCCATACCTTTTCAACGGACGCAACAAACTCTTTTTCTTCTATGCATTTGAAGGGTACATTGGCAATGCCCCAGCCACCACGATTACGAGTGTCCCAACTGCCGCGGAGCGCACCGGAGACTTTTCTGCACTGCTGAACTTCAATTCGGCCGATCAACTTTACAACCCCTATTCCGGTGTCTCAACGACCACTGGCTCGACGACGACGATTTCGCGCACAAAAATACCTGGCAACATCCTCTCCAACGCGGGCCTGACCATCAACCCGATCGCTACCGCCTATATGACGCTAATTCCTCTTCCCAACTACAACGGCGCGTCCACCAAAGCGGATGGAGAGAACAACTTCTTTGCAAGCGATCCAACCACCAACAACTACAAGTCACATCACGGAACGATCGACTACAACATATCCAACTCGAACAAGATCTTCGCGGATGGTCACCGTAGCAAGTACGTCAATGGCCAGTCGAATATCTTCAACAATGTATTGAGTGGCACTACATCGACTGTCATACTCTCGGGTGGTCAACTCGATGATGTTCAGAACTTCAATCCAACGCTAAATCTCGAAGCCAGGCTCGGATTTAGCCGTTATACCTCATACTCAAATCCTTCGAGTGCAGGCTCAAACCCAACTTCATTAGGTTTTCCTGGATATATTGCTGCTAATTCTACGACGCTAGCTCTCCCAGCGTTTACATTCTCGGATTCAGCCGCGATTCCTAGTCTGAGCGCCGCCCCGGGTAATATCGAACGATTCACAGATGTGCAGCTCTATGCCAGTTTGAATAAGACTTGGGGCAAACACACACTCAAAATTGGTCCGGACATTCGCGCTAACAAGAACTCTTCGCTGGGTCCTGGTGCGGCAGACGGAACATTCTCGTTCAAGCCGGCATCGGGAGGGTTTGTGACCTCGGGCACGAATGGTGCGACACAACAATTTGGCGGCGCTTTTGCGCTGTTTGATTTGGGCTTGCCTCAAAGTGGATCCTATGCCGTGAACACAAAGTTTCAATATGACAATTGGTATATTGGAACATTTATTCAGGACGATTGGAAACTCCTTCCCAATCTAACGATCAGCATGGGCATGCGGGTCGAACACGAAACGGCACCCGTTGAGAGTAACAATCAAATGGTTCAGACGTTCCTCCCGAACGCGACCAACCAAACGACAGCAGCGGCAATAGCTGCATACTCCAAGGCTCCTAATGCAAATGTTCCTGTCGCCAGCTTTCAGCCAACGGGCGGCATTCTCTACGACGGATCCGATAACCGTCATCCTTACGGGACGGCAGCAGCCTACGTTAGCCCCCGGATAGGATTTGCTTACTCGCCGCCCTTCAGCCACGGGACACTGGCCATTCGCGGTGGTGTGGGTGTTTACGTCAATCCTTTCGGAGACTACAACGTAGGCCAGTCTTATGGTTATTCACAGACAACTACATTTATCCCGACCATCAATAACTCCATCACTCCGTCTTCTACGATCTCTGACCCATTTCCGACGGCTACGAATCCCATCGTTTTACCATACGGAAATGCACAGGGAATCAACACCAACCTTGGAGCTGGCATCGTCTACATCGACCCAAATGTCAAAGTGCCCTACGCGAACAAGTGGTCGCTTGATATTTCAAAGCAACTCCAGAAAAACTGGTTGGTAGAGGTCGGCTATATTGGAACACACGCCGTCCATAACAATTACAGCAATGCTATTAGTTCAACACCGTTGTTGCCATATCTAAGCACATGCCCTTACGGTGCAGCGGCCGCCAACGCGTGCGGTGCTCAAACGAAGGCGGTTCAGACAACGCTCTCGACCTCTGTAACGAATCCATTCAAAGGAACGATGACTGGGGCAGCGGCGACTACAAGCTACAACACGGCTGCGACTTTGAGCGTCTCTCAATTGCTGCAGGAGTATCCAGAGTATACGAGCGTCACCGAGCAGGTGGTCCCCGGTCAGAGCTCCAACTTCAACGCGCTCCTTATCCGTGTTTCCAAGCGTATGTCCTACGGACTGTCCTTCAACTTCAACTATGAGTACTCCCGTCAGCTTGGGACCACCGTGCAGCTCAATGCGGGTGGGCCGCTTTCCTATGAAGAAACCAGTTCGGACTTCCCAAATCATCCGTCTCTAACAGTGATATACCAACTGCCCTTCGGCCGCGGTCGCCAGTTCGCTAATCATTCGAAACTGCTCGACGAGATTATCGGGGGATACTCGGTTACAAGCATCTATCAGTATCTTTCTGGCACGCCTCTTAGTTTTGGAAACGCTATCTTCAATGGGTCCTACTCGAACTTTCAGAATCATCCGCATCAGACGATCGGTCCTTCCTTCAATACTTCGGGTTTCGATACTGTTACAGCAGATCAACCTGGTTCTTATAACTATCGGACGTTCCCTCAGTACCTCCTTCGTTCCGATCCCACCAACAATTTCGACTTTTCTATCCTAAAAAACTTTACCCTCTACGATAGATTGATTTTGCAACCTCGCGTAGATGCATTCAACGCACTCAACCGTCCTCAGTTCTCCTCCGCGAATGTCAGTCCAACTTCGGCGGCATTTAGTGATGTAACGGGTCAACTGAATACGAACCGTAGTCTTCAGGGTGGCCTTCACCTTATCTTCTAGCCGAACAAAATGGGGTAAGGCGGGACGTGCGATGGCACTTCCCGCCTTACTCAGTTAATCAAAAGGACGATTCTTGGAATGGAGGAGACTCTTGCTTAGGCCTTATGCCTTCGTTTATTTCTGCCTGTTTGCGACGATCACCATGTCTGCGCAATCGCCAAGTGGAAGTGCAAGAGAACCCGCAGTACCGGCCGGTTCGGCCGTCATTCGTACCGGTACAGAACTTGTCATCGTAGATGTAGTGGCACAGGATAAAGAAGGACATCCAATCCACGGCCTCACACGCGAAGACTTCATTCTTTCAGAGAATAAAGTAACGCAAAATTTACGCCACTTTGAGGAACACGCTGGCGACCAGCCTTCTATTCCAGGGCCTCCACTACCTCCCCAACCTGCAGGAGTTTTCACGAATTACAGCCCGGTCGCGCCAAATGGCGCGCTCAACGTTCTCGTTCTTGATTCTCTCAATACCCCCACAAAGGATCAGGCCTATGTCCGTACTGAATTGCAGGAATATGTAAAGAAAGCAAACCCCGGAACTCGTATTGCAATTTTCGGCCTCACGAACCGCCTCTTTTTCTTGCAAGGATTCACATCCGATCCTAAACTTCTTAAAGAAGTTGTCGACCACAAGCTATCTCCTAATGCCTCGTCTCTTCTCTCTGACCCGACAGGTAGCAATAGCGATGTCGCATCGTCGGATGATCTCGCGCCTGCACAGCTGTCCGCTAACCTGCAGAGCTTCGAAGCCGAGCAGGAGTCTTTCAAGACACGTCTCCGCATGCAGTACACGCTTGATGCCTTCAATCAGTTGGGCCATTATCTGGCAGCATTCCCGGGCCGTAAAAATCTGATATGGTTTTCGGGTTCTTTCCCACTCGACATTGTTCCCGATCTCACTCTCGCCAATCCCTTCATGGTATTGGGCGGTGACGAGGAAGCCGAGTATCACGAGACCACCAACCTCCTCACGAGAGCGCAAGTCGCCGTTTATCCAGTTGATGCTCGTGGGATAATGGTGGATCCTGGTCTTGACGCATCGCATTCCGGCAAGGGCTACTCCAAAAATTCCCAAAACTTTGCCGCTGACCAAATTGCTTTTAGCGGGAGCCAGGTCCAAGAGCATCAGACAATGCAAACCATCGCGGACGATACAGGTGGTCAAGCATTTTTCAACACGAACAACCTAGCCACCGCCGTATCGAAAGCTATCGATTCCGGCTCCAATTTCTACGAACTCGCTTACAGTCCGAATCACCATAATGCGAATGGTGAGTATCGGACAATTCAGGTTGAGTTAGCTAACAACGCTGCAGCAAAGCGGATTAAACTTGACTTCCGAAAAGGTTACTTCGCCGAAGATATCATCTCTTCGTCAAATCATTCCGAAAGATCAGCCATAAAGGCCGCAACAGCGGAAGACCGCCCAGCCTATAGCTATGCGGCTGCCGCTATGAGCCGCGGTGCTCCTATGCCTTCTGACATCGTTTTCCGCGTTCGTATTTTACCCGCTTCAACAACTGCCGAGAACTCGCTCGCTCCAGACAATCAGTCAAATCCCAAAGTCAATTTCAAGTCACCTTACCGGCGCTACGATATCGACATCTCTGCACCTGGAGAGAACTTTTCCTTTATGCTCCAGCCTAATGGGATACGTACTGGAGGGATCGCATTCCTAGCCTACGTCTTTGATTCGGACGGGAAGATGCTGAATGCAATTGGAAAGTCAGTACAGCTGCATCAGACACCTCCGGAACACCAAAAGTTTATTGAGAGCAAGGTTGGTTACCATCTTGAGGTCAGTGCTCCGGCGACCGGAGAATCCTTCATTCGTATCGGTATCCGTGACCTGACAACAGATACGTTCGGTGTCGTAGAAGTACCAACTTCATCCGTAATCCATCTACCGCCACCGGTCTATCCTTCGAAGAAGTAATAAACACAACGGACTATTTAGCTGAAGGTTATGACATACTCAGCGCCAGCATGCGCCTGTAATATACCCGTATCTTCTAGGCGAAAAGCACATCCACCTTCTCGCACGCTAATGACCTGTTGCCCCTTCGGCAAGACAATATGATGTGTTCGCGAAAGGCTCGCCCGCAACGTCGCACTTGTCGCACGGCCATTCTTCCACTCCAGATCGATCACCAGTCCACCCCTCGCCCGGAACCCTTTGAAATTACCGTTTGGCCAGGCCTTGGGCAGGGCAGGCAGCAATCGGAGAACTCCGGCATGTGACTGCAATAGCATCTCAATTAAGCCAGTTGGTCCGCCAAGATTCCCATCAATCTGGAATGGAGAATTCTCTTTTAACCCGCAGACATCGAAAAGGTTATGCCGTGTCGACTGCCGAAATAGTTGCAAAATATTATCGTAAGCTGCCTCGCCATCCTGCAATCGAGCCATACAGTTGATGATCCACGACCTTGACCATCCGGTGCTACCACCGCCCGCCGCTAGCCTCTTGTCCAGGGTCTCTCTCGCTGCCTTTGCAAGTTCTGGAGTACTATCCGGGCTGATCTGATCCTCTGGGAACAAACCAAAAAGATGTGAAATATGCCGATGCCCAGGTTCTTGATCCATATAGTCGTCCGGCCACTCCTGCAGACGGCCATCATGTGTTATTCGGTAAGGAGGCAGTTGATCAAGCGCAGTCTTCGCCCGCTTCTCGATATCCCAATCGACAACGGTGTCAGGAAGCAATGCACTCGCCTCAAGCAAGCGCATCAATACAGCCCGTGTAATCGCAATATCCATCGTCGGCCCCATGCAAAGGTTGAAGCTTTGTCCATCGGGAAGTTTGTACTTATTCTCCGGCGAACAGGAAGGGCCGGTGACAAGATAACCCGTATAGGGCGTTCCCATAGGTGCAGGAACCAGATAGTCCAGCAAAAATAGAGCATGCTCTCGGAGCATGGGATATACACGCTGTCGCAGAAACTCCATATCCCCGCCATAGGCGAAGTGATCCCACGCATGCAGTGAAAGCCATGCCCCACCCATCGCCCATATTCCACCGCCCAATCCATCGATCGGTCCCGCATCTCCCCAAATATCCGTGTTGTGGTGCACAACTGATCCGCGTGCGTTGTAGTACTTCTTCGCAGTCAACGCTCCAGGGTCACGTGTTGTATCCAATAAATCAAATAAAGGAGTGTGACACTCCGCGAGGTTTGCTCGTTCTGTCAGCCAATAATTCATTTCTGCGTTGATGTTGATGGTGTACTTCGATCCCCACGGCGGGTCGATCGCTTCATTCCAAATTCCTTGGAGGTTCGCCGCCAGTGTTCCAGGACGGCTGCTCGAAAGCAGCATGTAGCGCCCAAACTGGAAATAAAGTGGCAGCAGATGAATATCTTCGTCGCCGTCCTTGATATGTTGAACTCTTTGATCCGTGGGTATTGCGGCGTTCGGGTCGGTACCAAAGCTAAGGTCTGCCCGCCTAAAGTAATGCTGATGATCGGCAGTGTGTCTTTCACGCAATGTGCTGTAATCTAAGTTGCTCGCTACGCGCAAATTTGTTTGTACGGCCGCGCGCATTGCATCGGGATCGCCCACGAGCAGGCTTGAAGGTCCCTCAGTCTTCGCCGGATGACGATAGCTGGTCGCACAGTCCAGTAAGAGAGTCACGGTCATGGCCTCGCGAATTTCGAGCGAACCCTTATTCGCCGAAGCTTTGGTTATTCCATCCTTATCTGGGAGTGCAAGCAACTCCGCATAGAACCGTACGCCAATTGGATTTTCCTTTACTGGTAACCCAGGATTATCATTTAGCGGTATCGCCTGTCCGGTGAGGGAGAGTCTGTTATCTCCCACTGTCTCGGTTGCGAAGTGATTGGGCCGATCGAGCGATGCATTGAAACTGAGCTTCCTCGGCCCGGCTGCGGTCAGACGCACAACAATGACCTGATTCGGAGCGGAACTGAAAATTTCACGCACATGCTTCGTTCCTTCAGACAGGAAGCTCGTCGTCACCATCCCAGTGTCGAGGTCCAGTTCAAGGCGATAGTCGTCAACGTGTACATCGGATCCAAGTCCCATTGGGCTGAAGTCCAAATGCAGATCCCCCAATGTCTGATAGCAAGGCATACGTTGTGGCACCGAAAGCATATCGCTCTTTGCCATCGCTTCTGCGTCGGCAATTCGACCCGCGAACAGCAGTTCACGAATCTTCGGTACAGCCTGACCGGCTTTGGGATTGTCCCGATCTCGTCCCGGCTCGCCATCCCAGATTGACTCCTCATTGAGCTGAATTCGCTCCAGCGTAGGCTGCCCGAATACCATTGCACCCAGCCGGCCATTACCGACCGGAAGAGCATCCGGCCATTTGCTCGCCGGCTGTGAAAAATGCAGCTTATAGTTCGGTCTCGCGCCCTTCTCGTCAATCGAGAACGGCCACAAGCGCCGTTTAGTGAACAAGGTTGTAGCAGCGGCACTTCCTTTAAGAAATTTGCGTCGATTCGGACGACGAATCGAACTCATAGCGAACCCTTTCCGACTTTGCTAAAGATCATAGAGGACGCCTGCCCGAGCTGGAACAGTTACGTGTGCTGTTGGTGAAATGCGAACGCTGGCAATAGAAACCTCCCGCTTGCTTTCAAATGAAGGACCCGAGAGAACGTCAATATGAGCATGCGGTCGAGCGGGAAGAAGCAGATTCAGTGGAATATCCTGCTTATTGAAGATCACGACCCTTCTTTGCCCATCCTGCTCCAGCGCATAAGCAGTCACACGTCTTCCAGCTCCCGTTATCGATATAGGCAAAAACGTGGCGCCAATGAGTCGCTGCACAAACGCAATCCCGAAGTACTCCGGCCGTCTCACAAAGCCTGTCGAAGGCGCACCCGCAATAGGGGTATAGAAGCCATTGCCGCCGCCATGTAGGTTCACGCCACACCAGCCCATCTGCGCAAACCGCAGCATCATATCCGCACACCAGATTGCGGAAGCCAGCGTATCCGAAACCCCAGATTTTCCGCCGTCCCAACAAGAGTTCCCCTCGCTCATGCGGAACGGGAGTTTCGCTGTCTTTATGGCGTTCTCAATCACCGGAAGGTTGTGCAAGTGAATGGTCGCTAACTTCGGATCTGGATCGAATAGTTGATCGAGCGTCGCATCCGGCGAACTCGCCGGTCCCATTGAATAGAAATGTCCGGTTAACAGCATTACATCCGAATGAAGGTGCGCTTCTGCCGCGAACGCTGTCAGGTAGTCAAGTTTGTTCGATATATCCGGCCCGGCAAATTTTGCTCCAGGTGTCGTCGCGACAATCGCATCATGATATACATTCCATTCTTTCAAATAATCTTCCGGCCTATAACTCGTTGGTCTATAACGATTCCTGAAGGAATCGGGTTCATTGCCGATTTGAAATGCCATCAACCGCGGACCAAGAATATCGAAGACGGCTGCGGCTTCCGCTGCGGCATTCTCTTTTGTACCTTGCCCAAGATTCAGACCGTAGAGGCATCTCCAGCCCACGGCATCAAGAAAATCGCGTAAGTGTCTCAGCGCCAGAGCGGTCGTGGTTGTCCCACGTTTTACAGTCTTGCTCGTATCAGGTCCGAATACCTCAAAAGGTGGTGGTCCAACAGGGTCAACATCCGAGTAAGTCGTAAACTCACTTGATCCACCTCCAATTCGCAGATTACCGATTGATGAAAGTCCCCGAAACAGTTCGACTAATGCATGGTTCTTTGCTGAAAAGAACACCGGATTCGCCAACTGCGCGGCTTCGTAAGAAAGGCCCGTAAAGTCACGCGGAATCGTAGGTCCCGGCGCTCCATCACCGATCCTTAGAAAAGCTTCCTCAGCAAGGGTTGGAGCGGCTCGGGCAAACGAAGCGCGCGAGATGACTCCCGTCGCAGCCATCTGTCCGATAAACTCTCGGCGGTTCATAGAGCGGACTCCATTTCAACCGTCACGGCTCGTGAAACATCGTGCAAGACGACCGTTCCATCCGATTGCAGGGCCTCCTGCTCTTTCTTACCGTCCACCAGGACGCTGTGAACTTTTACTCCAACGGCCAAAGGTAGATGAAACACCAGCGTTGCAATCGTACGGGTTCCCGGAGAAAAACTGATCCGCAACTTCGTCGCCGAGAGCGCTTCTGCTTTCACGGATACGGTAGTGCCCAATGTTGTTGGCGTTCTCTCCAGTGCAACTGGCTTTCCCACAACAAGCCAATCCGCTGGCAATCCCGCCAGCAAATGCAAGGACAGCGTGTTTGCTGCGGGTCCTCCACGCTCCTGCACCAGCATGTCGCGCAGGAGATCCACCAGATTTGCATTACCCCATGCTTCCGGCTGATCGCCTGTGCCCTGCATGTTTTCACGTTTGCTGTGTGGTGTATCACAGGCCCTCTCTTTTGTTACATCCGTAAGAATCTCTTCTTTCCAAACCTTCGTTGTATAGGCGTGATTCAGTGCAGCCAGCAACATATCTGCATTGTTCCGCACATCGCCGCGTAGCAAATAAGTCTCTGACATGTTCATCGACTCTCCCGGCCATATTCCGGCTGGTCCGGCCCATGCCACGTTTGTTGGCTCGCCCTGCACTTCTTCCTTCTCCATCCTGTCCAGCAAGCCAGTCACAAGTGGATCGTCGGCCTTATAGATTCCCGTCGGCCATACTGCAAGAAAGGTCTGCGAGTACGCGGCTTCAGGGCGCGTCGGCTGCGCCGGCAGATAGGCAGGAGTGATCGTCTCAAGTCCTACAGATCGCGCCACCGAGGTTCTAATCGCAGATGTAAAGTCTGCATACTCTTTGTCCATCCATGCAGCGTCGACGATTTTTCCAAGCTCCCGTGCTGCCGCTGCTGAAACTTCCACACCATAGTCCGCCAGGAAGTTGTGCGAGTAGGAATGCCCTTCAGGCAATCCAGAATCACCATACGAGTAGGGAAGCAGACCATACCAGTACGTTTTCTCTCCAGGCGCTAGCGGAGGATTGATTTCGACGCGGCACTTCGCCGCGAGTAACCGTTTCACCGGTCGCGCGCCCTCCGGTGTCGTCGGCACGTCTTCGATAGTCGTCTCTTCGCGATGCGCCTTCACCCACTCCGAGGACTTCAGCAGATAAGGGTAGGCATGTGCTAACCAGTCCTTATCTCGCGAGTAGAGATAGTAGTCCCACACCGCTGCTGCGTTCCCTCCGGTGTTGTCCCAGGCGGGATAACCGCTCGTCGGCGGCCCATCCCACTCACCATCGTCAATCTGGATATGAAATGTATGATCGACCGACTTTTTGGCTGCAAGCATCTGTCCTGCAACCTCCATGGCCCGCGCCTGAAAATACTCACCCCGCCCCCAGAACTGCCGGTAGACCGCGGGGCCATCCATCGCCCACAGATCACCCTGGGCATCAAACTCCGTCAAGATCAGCACATAAGCAATCGACGAATCAAAAAAGTCATTCAACTCCTGCTGAGCATAATGAACCCTCGCGCCACGGGCCCATATCGCATCCCACTGTGCCACCGCTTTCTGAAGCAGACTCTCTCCGCTCAGCTTCGAAACCTCTCCATTCCGCCTGGAAGGCCACTCATACGGCAGGCGTATCCAGAGCGTTCTACTCTCGCGCGGCGCCAAGCTCATCTTCAACGCAAGCGTTAGACCGTCATCCTCAGCATTCGCGGTGTAACCGTGAGACGCCTCAACCATCGCTACATCTTCCCCGGTTCGGGAGATCAAGGCCAACCCATCCACATGTCCCGGAAGATTCCGCTCTCGTCCACTCAGTTTCACAACTATATAGCTTTCGTTGGAGGCGTCATTCGTGAAGGTCAACCTTACTAGATCTAACCCATGCGTTCCAGACGCCGCGGTCGGCATTTCAGCCAGATTTTGTTCGGGATCGACACTAAAAGCTAACTCTTCCAACCGCACGTTACCAGCTTTGCTGTCCGACACGATGAACGGATAGCGCCCCTTGTAAAGGGCCTGCGCGGGCTTCGTGAATGTTATTTGGGTGGTGGCTAAATCGAGGTAGGGTTGAATCGCCAAAGCTCCATCCATCTGGCTGGAAAATCCGATCGGTGTGTCCAGAGGCTTTCGCTTCAGCGACCACTGCGACCACTTGAGACTGCCGTCGCGTTCGACAACCGTCTTATGTGAACCCATCGGGAGTCCAATCAGCGATTGAGCATCCGTATTACTGTAACGATGGTCGATGATAAAGCTGTCAGGCGATTGCGCCAGAGCAAAGGAACGCGAGGCAGCAGACAACAGCGTGAGAACAAACCACATCAAAACTCTCGGACGAAATACGCTCAAGGAGGATCTCTCTAATGGGTAATAATTATGAGATTTCATGACACTAGTTTTTCTCGGTCTAACACTCTGCTGCTTACGGTTCAAACGGGGCGTTGTGGTGATAAACATCCCACCCCAGATAATTTTCCAGCGCTTCCGCCACAGCAGCAGCGCAATGACTTCCATTCATTGCCGCATGATGCTCAAATCCATTGCGACAGATGCGTCGCATAAGTTGTTGCAGCCTCGGGACCTTCACAACCGCCTTTGTACCAAACGTATCCAACGGGTCATCCGTAAACTCACCGTCACCGACATAAGCGCGAATTTTTCCGGCCAGATCATCGGTACTAATACGTCCGAATGTAACGGGTCCAGCCGGCGTCCGCCCTTCCAATGCACCAACCGTATTCTCTTCTCCTAAAACGGTGCCGAGAATCGGGGCAGTACCAATGCGTATATCGGGCAGGAAATCCTTTGCCCAGTTGCCACAATGAAAGAACACGCACTTGTCCGGATCTTTGCCGTAATTGTTATTCCAGTCCACGAGCGCTGAAGGCTTACCACTCGCAAGTTGCAGCGCATACATACTCACCACCCCGGCTATATCCACCTCACACGCCGAAGGAAGCATCTGTTCGCTCATCATTGACATGATGGTGCACACATTCACGCCATAATTTTTCTGCATACTGCTCCAGCATTGAATGGCTGTTGCGGTCAGTCCCAGCGAAAGCATCCAGTCGTCGATCACGATGGCAAACTTAGCCATCTTCAGCATCGAGTCATCGGGCGCAGCGCTGGCATCCGCATACGAACGTATTGTCTCGATCCTCTCTTTAACTCGTCGGTCATCGTGAGCAATAGAAGCCGCCGACCCAAACACCTCCGAGAGATCGATGGTGTTCACGGAGATTCCTGCGGCCTCCAATAACTTCTCGCTATACCGAGTCGTATTGAAAGCATTCGGCCTCGCGCCCACTGCACCAATTCTTACTCGCCGCAACCCGCCAACCGTACGGCAAACCTGCAGGAATTGAGCAAGGTCCTCTTGAAAGGCCGGATCGAGGACCGCGACCGTATGATCTCGCGTCAAGCTATACTTTAGTCCGTATTGCCTGAGGTTATTGCATACAGAGATCTTTCCACAGAACGCATCTCGCCTCCGCTCTAAACCAAACTGATCCAGATCATCCGGACAAGCTTGTATGAGAATTGGCACTTGCAACTCCGATAACCGAATGGAATCGGCGATCCCTTTCTCGTCACCGAAGTTTGGCAGGCAAACCAAAATCCCCTGAATCTCCGCGCGATGCGTTCGAAACAGCTCACCGCAACGCACAGCATCGGTCCAGGTCTCGACGGCTCCCCGTTCTGTCTCGCTGGCAAAGAGCCAAACCGGTGTAATGTTCATCGCGGCGAAAAGCTTCACAAGATCGCGCCGCGCTTCGGTGATTAGGGTATCAGGGAAGAAGTCTCGATTGCCCACAATCACGGCGATCGTCATAGATTGCATCTGTTCTCTATCCATGTTCTTATCTCAGCTTCTCGAAGTTCCCGTAGTCCTTAGCATTTTGTTTCGTCACCAAATAACACAGAACAATTTGCCGCTCCACTGCGCCCGTCGATCCAGTCTTCAAATACCTGTCCGCCTCGTTCACCGCCAATCGAGCAATGAAGACTGCGGGTTGCAGGGAAGTGGCCTGCATCTCACCGGCAAGTATCCCCGCGATCGCGTCTGGGCTTCCATCGAATCCTACAATCCGTATATTTTTCATTCCCGCCGACTTTACCGCAGCCGCGGCACCCAAAGCCATTGTGTCGTTGCCTGCAATGATCCCCGTAATCGAAGGATGTGCTTGCAGCATAGTTTCCGTCTTCTGGAACGCCTCAGCCTGCGACCAGTTTGCCGACTGCGCGCTGACAAGCTTCAAGCCTGCATCAATATCCAGCACGGCATGGAACCCCTTCGTTCGGATCTGTGCGTTCGTATCGGACTCTCTTCCCAGCAACTCCGCATAGTCGCCCGTGTTGGGCATCGATCGCACAAACTCAGCCGCCACAAGTCGGGCACCCTGATTGTTATCCGCGATGATCTGTGCCTTCGCAACTCCGGAAGCCTCGATCTCCCGATCGATGAGGAACACCGGAATCCCTTTCTGAGTCGCCCGCCTCACCGCTGACACGGACGAATCTGCACCTGCATTATCCAGCACGATCGCCGCAGCGTTCGATGCAATCGCCGCATCAATCAGATTGTCCTGCCGGTAAGCATCATCGTCATGTGCCTCAGTACGCGTTGCGTAGCCCAGCCGCTGGGCTTCTTCGGAAGCAGCATCAGCTTCGGACTTGAAGAACGGGTTGTCCTGCGACGGAACGATGATAAAGATCAGCCTCCTTTCATCCACACTGCGGCAAGCCGTCAAAAGCAGCAAAACAACTCCCAGTGCCATTTGCCACCGCATCAGGCACCTGCCTGTGGAGAACTCCGCAGCAGCAGCGGCAGAAACTTCGTTTGCAATCTAGACTGCAGCTGGTCTACGGCTACTGCTAGCACGATCACGAGTCCTTTAATCACCATCTGCCAGAACTCCGATACGCCCAGCATGACCAGGCCATCTGCCAGGACTCCGATCACGAACGCACCAATCAACGATCCAAGTACCGACCCTCGGCCGCCCATCAGAGAGGTCCCGCCCAGTACAACTGCGGCGATCGCGTTCAGCTCAAATGTTTCTCCCGTTGCTGGATGCGCGGCTTCCAACTGCGACGCGATAATCAACCCGACACACGCCGCACATAAAGACGAGAATATATAACTCAACACCTTTACCCGCGGAGCCCGAATCCCGGCCAGTCGCGCCGCGCGCTCATTGCCGCCCACCGCATATACGTGTCGTCCAAACGGAGTCTTCGCGGCCACAAATGCCGCAAACGCAAACACAGCAGCCATAATCCAGACCGGCGTCGGAACATGGAGAAAGAAGCTTTGTCCAATCGTCGAAAAGCCGGTCCTTGGCTCATTCGGGACACCGGCAAGGTTTGGAAATGTCTTGCCGTTCGACAGCAACAGCGCGGCGCCACGCGCAATGTACAACGTGCCAAGTGTCGCAATGAACGGCGCCACCCCGACTCTTGCCACCAGCCATCCATTGAGCGCGCCGATCAGCAAACAAAACGCAAATGTTACCAGCACTGCTACGAACACGGAAGGAAGGTGCTTCGTTCCGCCAATCGAGATACCCTGCGTGAGAATGTATCCTGCGATCATCCCGCCCAGACCTGCGACCGACCCCACAGACAGATCGATTCCTCCCGTAAGCACGACGAATGTCATCCCGATTGCAAGGATGGCGGATATAGCCACATGCTTGGCCAGAATAGAAAAATTGTTCGCCGTCAGAAATGCAGGCGCCATCCACGAAAAGAATAGCAATAGAAGAAATAGCACCAAAAATGCGCGCGCACGCAGCAGGATTAGGATCGCCCTAGCTGAACTACCGGCGAGTCGATCTGGTCTCGATAGTGTCTGCGCTATGGTGTTCATGCCGCCGTCTCCGTCTGCAACACAACTTGTTGGGAAACCCGTGGGCTCGCCGCTGCGAATAAAGCGCCGTCGTTCAGCTCCGTATGCCTAAACTCGGCCGCCACTCTACCTTGGCACAGCACCAGAACCCGGTCGGCCAACGTTCTGGTCTCTTCAATCTCCGACGATGTAAACAGGATGCTCAAACCCTCACTTGCGAGCTTTCGCAAGATTCGGTAGATTTCGGCCTTGGCGCCCACATCAACGCCGCGCGTGGGCTCATCGAGAAGTAGTACCACCGGGGAACGCAACAAGCATCGTGCCAGCAAAACCTTCTGTTGGTTTCCACCGGATAGCGCCGCGACTGGCAACTCGAGGTCTTTCGCAGCAATATTCAATGCAGCAACCAACTCGCGCACTCTCGCCGTTTCCTCGCCACGCCGCACAAACAGTCGAGTCCACAGAGATTGGGGCCGCGTGGCCAGCGCGATGTTCTCCCGAATTGAAAGTTCAGGGATCAATCCATCGCGCTGCCGGTCTTCGGGCACTAACACAATTCCTGCAGTAATCGCTTCATTTACGCTTTGCGGCAGGGTGTGCAGTCCCTCGTACTCTAAAGAGCCGTCTGCGCTACCACGGCAACCCGCGAGGGTTTCAACCAACTCTGTTCGTCCCGCGCCCAGCAGGCCATAGATACCAAGTACCTCTCCTGCGTGAAGCTCAAAGCTCACGTCATGCAGCGCAGCCTGCACAGCATCCTCGCCAGCAGACGCGGGCAATGAGAGATGAGATACCCGTAACACCTTAGCTCCTGAGCCGGTAGACCTTGGGACTAGATCGCGTACCTCTGCCCGTCCCGACATCTTCTCAACGATCCACTGTCGAGATACATCCTCACGCACGGCTTCACCTACAACCAGTCCGGAACGCAACACCGTAAAGTAGTCGCCTAGATGCAGGAGCTCATGGAGCCGGTGGGAGATATAGATGATACTTACGCCCGACCGCTTCAGCTCTTCGATAACTTCAAACAGTGACTCAGCTTCTGCGATGGAAAGGGCCGAGGTAGGCTCATCCAGGATAAGAATCCTTGCCCCGTGCGCCAATACCCGCGCCAGTTCCACAACCTGCCGGCTTCCCAGTGAGAGTTGCCCTGTTGGCGTTTTCACTGGCATCAATGTATGCAATCGCTTCAGGGCAGAAGTCGCTCGTGCGTCCTCAGCCGAACGATCGACAAATGCTCTACCCTTTAATATCTCTCGTCCGGCGAAGATGTTCTCGCTGATATCGAGGTTCGGCATCACCGAAAGCTCCTGATGCACGATGCTAATGCCGTTCGCCGAGGCCTCTCGCGGCGAGCGCATCGTAATGGCAGCGCCATCCAGGCGAATCGCCCCGCTATCAGGTTGTTCTACTCCGGCAAGTATCCGCATCAACGTGGATTTGCCTGCACCATTTTCGCCAATCAAGACATTCACGGCATTGCGATGAACACGGAAGCTCACATTATCGAGCGCCATGTTACCTGGATATCGCTTATATATCCCACGAGCCTCAAGGATGATGTCCTCGTTCACGCTCATGCGGCTTCTCCCATTGGCTTCAGCGGGCGCGCACGCGATACAGCAAGCTTCCATTCGTCATGCCGGGACTCGGCATAAGCCTTCGCCATCCGAGGTTCAAATCGGTCTCCACCCTGCGTCAAAGCTTCGACCTGGTCAAGCGAAGTCCACCATCCCAACGTAAATCCACCCAGCCACGCTGCTCCCAGAGCAGATAGAAGCTCATTCGATGACCGCAATACCGGACGCTGGATTATGTCTGCCTGAAACTGCATCAGTGCATCGTTGCGAGTTGCTCCACCATCTACGCGCAGCTCCGCTATCGCGGTCTCGGAAGTATTTTCCATAGCAAACAAGACATCTGCGACCTGGAACGCAATTGAATCGACGGCTGCACGCGCCAGGTGCGCTGCTTTGTGGAAGCGTTCAAGATTTACCATAAGCCCGCGCGCCCTCGTATCCCAGTACGGTGCTCCAAGGCCAACCATACCCGGCACGAACACCAGCCCCGCGGCATCGGTCACACTCGCAGCGAGAGCGACGGTGCCACTTACAGGCTCAGGCAATCCCAGAAACTCTCCGACCCACGCGACCGATGAACCTGTCATCGCGATGTTCCCTTCGAGAGCGAATGTCACGCCACGCAATTCTCGCGACCATGCAATCGTTCGTGCCAGCGATGTACTTGGTCCGGGCAGAGATCCCGTCAGCATCATCAGCGAGGACCCTGTTCCATAGGTGGCCTTTACGGCGCCCGCGACATAGCCCCCGTGTCCAAACAATGCAGCGTGCGAGTCTCCAATCATCGCAACAATCGGCACGCCTTCGAGTCCTTGAATACTCGTGCAGATTCCAAACACAGATGCCGATGAATGTACCTTTGGCAGTACACTCCTTGGAATCTCGAAGGCTTCTAGCATGTCTTCGCTCCAATCAAGCTGTGCAAGATCAAACAGGGCAGTGCGTGATGCATTCGAATGGTCCGTCCCATGTACTTTGCCGCCGGTAAGATTTGCCAGCAGCCAGGCGTCCACATTTCCAAAACAGACTTCGCCACGAGCTGCGGCAGCACGCAGCGCCTCATCATGTTTCAGCATCCACGTCCACTTGCCCGCAGTTGCCAAAGGATCGACAGGAAGTCCAGTGATATCGCGTATCGCCTCGTGCCGGTCTGACATCCGATCGACAATCTCTGTCGAACGCCGACACTGCCAGCTCACGGCGTGGCCGTAGGCAACTAGCTCATTGCCACGCCGCCACGCCACAGCCGTCTCGCGCTGATTTGATATTGCGATGCCCATCACATGTCCATCGACACGCTGCACATGTGCCACGCATTCCAGCATCACCTTCCGCACGGAGTTCCATATCCCATCGGCATCCTGCTCCACAAATCCTGCTTGCGGATGCATCAAAGTCAACGATTCCGCAGTCTGAAAGACTGAGCGCCCACTGCGATCCACCAGCACCGCCTTGGTGTTCGTCGTTCCCTGGTCGACAGCGAGAATGAACTCCAGCGGCATCTTCCTAACGAGCCTCCATGAGTTGAAGCGACGCCACAACAATGCCCGCCGCCGTCAGCCCAAAATGCTCCAGCAGGAACTCCGCCGAGCCCGTCGGAGCAAATACATCCGGCAGTCCCAGCATCCGCATCGGCGCAGGATGATGCAGCGCCAGGATCTCCGCAACCGCGCCGCCAAGGCCGCCGGCCATCAGTCCTTCTTCCGCAGTCACAATGCCGCGCGTCGTTCGTGCCGCATCGAGAATCGCCTCCTTATCGATCGGCTTGATGCTGCTCATGTTCAGCACGCGCGCCTTCACTCCTTGCTCGTCGAGCTTCGCTGCTGCCTCAAGAGCTCGTGAAACCATAACCCCGTTGGCCATGATCGTCACATCCTCGCCCTCACGCAACACAGGTGCTCTGCCCAACTCAAAGGCATAATCATCAGCATGAACCTGTGGTACCGGCATGCGGCTTATCCGTAGAAACATTGGCCCTTCATGCCTCAGCGAGTACCGCATTACCGAAGCTGTTTCCACAGGGTCCGTTGGCACGATCACCGTCAGGTTGGGAATCACACGCGTCCACGCGACATCCTCGATCGAGTGATGCGTAGGTCCCAGCTCTCCATAGGCCATGCCGGAAGACATCCCGCATAGCTTTACATTCCACTTCGAATACCCAAGATCAACCTTTACCTGTTCCATCGATCGCGCTGTCAGGAAACAGGAAGCGCCACAGACATAAGGCACCATGCCGCCGTTCGCTAACCCCGCACCCACTCCCACCATGTTCTGTTCGGCAATTCCTACATTCACAAAGCGATCTGGAAACTTCCCTTGGAACGTCTTCAGCTTCGTCGATGAAACCGAATCGTTCACTACCGCACAAACCCGCGTATCCTCAGCCGCCATGGCTTCTAGCGTCTGCGAGTAGGCGTCGCGGCAGTCGTAAAGTTTCTCCATCACTGGCGCCACGGCGCTCATAGACACACCTCGATATCGTCCACGCCGTTCAATCCCAACTCCTCGGCCGCCATTACAAGCTGCTCTTTAGTAGGCACGCCGTGGTGCCACGCGGGCTTGTTCTCTGCAAACGACACGCCCTTGCCCTTGGTTGTGTTCGCGATAAGGCACGTCGACTTACCGGCCTCTATCGGTAAGGTTGAAAGCCGCGCCAACAAGGCTGCTGTGTCATGCCCGTCAATCTCTTCCACCGCAAATCCAAATGCCGCAAACTTCGCCGCAAGCGGATCCATCCGGATCGTGTTTTCCGTGAAGTCCCCTTGCTGGATCCTGTTGCGGTCCACAATCACCACCAGGTTATCCAGCCCATAATGTTGTGCGCTCATTGCAGCTTCCCAGTTCGATCCCTCCTGCAATTCGCCATCTCCCGTCAGAACAAACGCCCGCCAACTTTCCCCACGCATCCGCGCCGCCAGCGCACACCCTACAGCGATCGGAAACCCATGTCCCAGAGGTCCCGTATTTGCCTCAACGCCCGGTAGCTTATTACGGTCCGGATGCCCATTCAGCATCGACAGCGGGTCCATAAAAGTCTTCAGCATCTCACTCGGAAAGTACCCTCGTGCGGCGAGCGTCGAATAAAACGCCCCGGAACAATGTCCTTTGGACATGATGAAACGATCGCGCTGCGGCCACTTCGGGTGCGCCGGATCAACCCGCAACACTCCTCCCAGATAGAGCGTCGCAAGGATATCCGCGCTCGAAAGATCGCCCCCCGTATGGCCCAGGCCGGAGTGGTTGGTCATCGTCATTGCGCTCAAACGTATCTGGTTGGCTTTCCGCTTCAGCTCCGCCACAACACCCGTCGCCACCCCGGCAAACTCGCTTTCCGACTGCCCAATTTCCATACCTTCGCAAGCACCCGATCTCAAACGTCCCCAGAGTAAATGAGCATCACAACGCCTGGCCTCTTGGTCGAAGCGCGACAGCGTTTCAAACTATGCATAATTCCGCAAAATGGAATCTGTAACGCGCTATCCTTGCCCAGCATCTGCACAAAGCTTTGAGGAGATTCAGACTCACAAATGAGCGATCGTCCATCCCGACGCAATTTTCTAAAGACCGCAGGCGCCGCAACCAGCGCGCTGGTTCTGACTCATGTAAACCCTGCCGCCGCACAGGAAAAGGGTGCGGCCCAGACCGAAGCGACGCCCGTAACGCTCAAGGTTCAGGAGGACACCCGCGATCAAAGACTTCGCTGGTGGCGACAGGCGAAGTTCGGCATGTTCATCCACTGGGGCCTCTACAGCGTCATCGGTCAGCAGGAGTGGGTCATGGAGTCCGAAGGCATACCTATTCCGCAATATGAACTCCTCGCGCAGTACTTCAAGCCCAAACCAGGAGTCGCCCGCGAGTGGGCACGTCTCGCCAGGCGCGCCGGCCAGAAGTACATGGTGATGACGACCAAACACCACGAAGGCTTCTGCATGTGGAATACGAAGCTCACCAACTACAACTCGATGCAGCAAGGTCCCCAGCGCGACCTCGTCGGCGAGTTCGTCGAAGCCGCTCGCGCCGAAGGCCTCAAGGTCGGCCTCTACTACTCCCTCATGGATTGGCACCACCCCGACGGCGCCATCTGCGCTACAGACCCCGCAGCTCGCAAACGCTTCGTCGACTACACCCACGGTCTGCTTCGCGAACTCCTCACCAACTACGGCAAGATCGATATCCTCTGGTACGACGTCGACTGGCCTCTCACCTGGCAGCAATGGCGCGCCGAAGACATGAACCGCATGGTCTTCAATCTCCAACCTGAAATCATCGTCAACAACCGCAACGGCCTGGCCGGCGACTTCTCCACACCCGAACACAAGATCGAAGCCGCCCAACGCGCTTGGGAGTCCTGCGACACCATGAATCTCGGTTGGGGCTTCCAGCTCCACGACACCGAATGGAAGTCCCCCAAACGCATCATCAACGACCTCACTACCTGCGCACAGCAGGGTGGCAATTACCTCCTCAACATCGGTCCTCAACTTGATGGCACCGTCCCCGAAGCTTCCGTCAAAGCCCTCGGAGATGTGGGCAAATGGCTTGATGCCAACGGCCGTGCCATTTACGGTGCTGATGGCGGCGCATCTATCAGCTTCGGCAACTTCGATAACTTCACCCGCCGCGGCAAAACGCTCTACATCCACGCCTATTTCTGGCCATCGCACACTCTGGCAGCCGAGTGGCTCAACTTCTTCAAACCGCCTACGGTTCTCGCCGTGGGAGGCCTCAAAAGCAAAGTTCTCTCAGCGAAAGTCCTCCGCACCGGGCAGAAACTCGAGTTCACACAGGACGCCACCACGCTTCGCATCACCGGCCTTCCCGAAACCGCGCCCGACGACCTCGTTACTGTCCTCGAACTCGAGTGTGACATCCCACCTGTAGTCGACCACCACACCATCCGTACCCAATGGAAGCGCTACGACGTGAATACCATCGTCCCCCCACGCCCCTTATAACAACAAAGTGCTAGCCTTCTTCTACCGTCATCCCAGCAGGGAAGTGCCATGCCCAAATACAAGTTCGCTACGCTTTGCCTCTTCGCCCTTAGCCTCGTAACCATCTCCGCTCAGAAGGTCGCCGACGTCATTCGCCCCGGAGAAGTCTGGCTCGATAACCGTGGCACACCTATCCAGGCCCACGGCGGCGGCATTCTTTATCTCCATCACACTTATTATTGGGTCGGCGAAGACCGTACCCAAACCAACGATCCCGACAAGCGTTACGTCGGCTGTTACTCCTCCACCGACCTTGTTCACTGGACCTTCCTCAAGCAACTCGCCTTCACCGATCCCGAACATATCGGTCCGCATTGGATTCTCGAGCGCCCTAAAGTCTTCTACAACACGCCCACAAAAAAGTTCGTGCTTTATATCCATCTCGACGGCCCGGGAATCAACAACACCGACCCTAACGCAACAGGCTATAAGCTAGCCCGGGTAGGCGTTTATACCAGCGACCACATCGACGGTCCATACACCTACATACACAGCTTCCGCCCCCTCGATCAGGAAAGCCGCGACATCGGCCAGTTCATCGACGATGACGGCGCCGCTTATCTTATCTTCGAATCCCGTCCTACAAAAGGCTTCTTCATTGCCCAGCTTTCTGAGGATTATCTGACTGTAGCAAAACAAACCACCTTCATTCCGGCGCGGCTCGAAGGCGGCGCCGTTGTCCATTACAAAGGTCTCTACTACGTCATCGGATCTCACCTCAGCGGATGGGCACCCAATCCCAACGTCTTTGCAACTTCACCGACGCTCAGTGGTCCCTGGACCGAAATGCAGGACATCGCCCCACCCGAAACCAACACCTACGGCTCCCAATCCAGCTTCCTTCTCAAAGTGTCCGGATCCAAAGGCACAACCCTCATCTATATGGGCGATGAATGGAAACCCAAAGAACTGTGGGACTCCCGCTATCTCTGGATGCCTCTTGACATAGGTGTCGGAACCCTCAAACTCCCTGCGCCCGCCCCCTGGACACTTAGCACCAAGTCAGGCGTGGCCACTGTTCTTTCCGCAACCGTCCCTTCGCCATAGCCAATCGACATCGATCCGCCTCGCCGATACTGTCGCGCTCAAGTAGCACCGCCAAGTACTGTAAAACTTTTTACGACCGGTACAGCAACAATCCTGCTTTGGCTGTCTGACCGGAACGTTTACCAGTCATACATAACAGTGCAGGGAAGCCGCGGATCCGGCTCCATCCAACAACCATCCCTTACGGCTTTCAGTCTGTCGGTCGATACCGCATCTTCGTGCAGATGAAGCACGGCCATTTCATCGATACCGCCTCTTTCGATCTTTACGTCTCCTGAAATGGAGCCCTCCCCTATTGACTCCAAAGCCCGCCAAGAGTATCGTTGACCGATATACTTGATCCCGCAACATAGTTTAAGAAGGCGGGTTACCTTCCATATCGCTCGCTGGTTCCTCTGTAAGGCGGGTTGAGCAGCCTCAACGTGGAGTAGCAAATGCTCATAAAATCTTTCCGGTATACGCTTGCCATCATCTTCATTTTTGCTCTGGCGCTGTCTTTCGAAAGACGTGCCTATGCCTATGTCGACCCCGGTTCGGGCTTGCTGGTTATTCAAGGGATCGGCACTTTTTTAGCAGGTGTAAGCTTCTATTTCAGGCGCACTTTGAAAAGGCTTTTCTCCAGAAAGGTGTCCAATCCTCGGCAGGGGTCCTCAGATCGTCGTGAACGGGTTTGACCTCTTCCGGATACAGGGCGCTGGTCGCCTTAGGTATTACCAGTCTTATCTCATTGGTTCTGACGAAGCCGCTCCTGGCGCCAGACCACGATGCAATTTACCACCTCAGTGGTCCAGCGAGTTCCGTATTCCTTCCCGTCTTCCTGGATTTCTTTCTGGCGTGGACCATCGTTTTCGGGCTCTTAGCTATTGCCCAACGGGCAACCCGGCTTTCCATTCCCATTTGGACCGCCATCTTCCTGACTTTGCCCTACATGTTGCTCCAGAACTTTCTAAGCCTTAAAGAAAAGCCTCTTCCCCAGTGGATGGTCCTTTTCCTTGCCCTTGCACCGTGCCTTACCATTGCTGGTATAGCGGCGTTCTTCGGACGTCCCCGTGCATTGAATTTGTTTCACTGGCTTCAGCATTTCACGACGAGCGTCTTCTGTTTTGCATCGCTGTTCGGCGTTCTGGTCCTCGCCAAGCTTCTAGGGAATGGGTGGAGCGCGAGACATCTGAACGATTCGCCACATTTGCATCAACCGGCTCCGATGGCAACGAAGCAGGCGCCTCCTCGTGTTATCTGGATATTATTGGATGAGCTTTCGTTCGCGCAGACGTATGGGCATCGCTTTAGCGGCCTACAGCTTCCTGCCTTCGACAGTTTGGCCGCCGAGTCTACCGTCTTCACGAATGTAGCGCCCGTTGGCACACTCACCCAGATGGTGGTACCGTCGCTCCTTACGGGAATTCCGGTGGACGGTCGTCGCGTCTCACTCGAAGGTCAACTGGATGCCCTTCATAACCCTGCCACGAGAACTTGGCAGCCCTTCCATCCCAACCAGACTGTCTTTCAGGATGCGCTCGATCGCGGATATAGCACTGGGGTCGCAGGATGGTATAACCCGTATTGCCGCATATTGCCTCAGGTTCTCGACCATTGTTTCTGGATCGATGATTCATTCTCGGTCGGAACTCTTCTTTCCGGGCAATCCGGACTCCAGAATTTTCTCGAAGCGTTTTGGCAGACCCCCTACATGGTCAGGCATGCTCTCAGCCCAACCGCCGGGACACCCCCATCCTCAGATGCCGTTCAACTACATGCTCTGCTGCATATTGATGACTACGAAAAGCTTCGTTCCGCCGGCGATGCTTTGCTGTCCGATTCCTCATGTACCTTTCTGTTCTTACATATGCCTGTTCCTCATCCAGAGGGCATTTATGATCGCAACCGCCACGCCTTCGCCACTGCTGGTGGGTTCTCCTATCTCGATAATCTTGCTCTCGCAGATCGATACATCGCTCACGTCCGGCAAGTCCTCGAGCAACGGGGAGAGTGGAATTCCTCTACCCTGATCGTTATAGGAGACCACTCATGGCGAACCTTCATGTGGTCAAGTAACGCGAATTGGACTCGGGAAGACGAATTGGCGAGCCGTGGCCGCTACTTCGACGACCGCCCGGCCTATATCGTCAAGCTGCCCAATCAACAGAACAGCGCTACCATCGACACTCGCTTTGCAGCCACGAACACACGAGCCATGCTCGACGCGCTCCTCGATCACAGCCTCCGTGCCTCCGGCGATCTGCAAACCTGGGTAGCTGCCCATAACCATTGATGACGCTGTCCCCGGAGTCGCGATTACAATAAAAGGAGGGTATCTGACATGTTCAGCACGCCGCAGCTTCAGCCAGCCAAGCCCTTCGAACGGCTCTCCGCCAACCGCTGGCTCGCGGTGTCTGTCGCCCTGCATGTTCTGGTTCTGGGGTTATTTCTCTACCGCCGCCAGCCGACGCTTAAGGCCACGCAACTCCCGGGCAATCTCAACGGCTCCCGCCTGCTCCTCACCTACGATCCGGGAACAGGCTCAAAAACGATCGCCTCGCTCCAGCGCCCGCCCGAGGTCCCCAAACCCCGGCCTGCACAGGATCCGTTGCCATCCCTCCGCGTTCCGGCGATCCCACCCCCGTCGACAGTCTCCACTCCCGCAACCTCTCTTAGCGCTAATGACAGTTCCGGTAATGACGCCCTGGGCCAGGGGGACATCAAGATTGCTTCGCTCCTCGTACATCCCGTCCCCGCTCCAGACCTCTCGAAACTGCCTTCCGGCACTCGTGGCGACGTGATTGTGGATATCGTCATCGATCCGAACGGCCATGTGGCGAAGTTCACCGTGCAGCGCGGTCTCGGCCACGGCATCGACGAAACCGTCCTCGCCACCATCCAGCAATGGACCTTCCAGCCTGCCACCCGCAACGGCGTCCCTGTAGCCAGCGAACAGGAACTTCTTTTCCACTACGAACGCGGTTAGCTGAGGTTTGGGACCTTGGTCTGCATCGACGCACCTCTTGACACGCCTTGTAAAATAAAAACAGACACCGAGGGAGGTTGAGCATCCCACAGCTCCCACCTTCAGCTTCTACCCTCAATCCCTGAAGGTATTGCAATCAGCGGGTTGGACTCCAGCCACTAACGTTGCTTAAAGTGAAGTCCAAGCCTAACTCCAATGTTCTGCGGACTTTAGCCAAAAACAGGGGGAGGGGGAGGGTAGCCACTATACTGGAAATTGCTTATGAAGACCTTCTACATCGAAACCTTCGGCTGTCAGATGAACGCCCACGATTCGGAAAAGGTCGTCGGCACCCTCGTCCGCGAAGGCTACGCCCAGGTTACCGACGAAGCCGATGCCGGCCTCATCCTCTACAACACCTGTTCCATCCGCGATAAAGCCGAACAAAAAGTCTTTCACCGCCTCAACGAGTACAAAAAGCTCCAGGGTGAAGGTAAGAAATTCGCCGTCATCGGCTGTGTCGCCCAGCAGGAAGGCGAAAAGATCTTCGAGAAAGCACCATACGTCTCGCTCGTTTCCGGCTCAGCTTCCTATCGCCACCTACCCGCCATGCTTGCCCGTCTCGAAGCCGGCGAAACCCGTATCACTGGCCTCGACGACCGCCAGACCGATGAAACCTTCGACACCGAATTCACCGCCCGCACCAATCCCCACCGCGGCTATATCACCATCATCGAAGGCTGCGATAAGTTCTGTAGCTACTGCGTGGTCCCATACACGCGCGGCAAAGAGCGCAGCCGCACCAGTGCTTCGGTCCTCGCCGAAGCACAGATGATTGCCCAGCAGGGCTTTACCGAAATCCAGCTGCTCGGCCAGAACGTCAACAGCTACCGCGACCCCTCCGGCAAGCGCACCTTCGCCGAACTTCTCACAGCAGTGGGCGAGGTCAACGGCATCAAGCGCGTCCGCTTCACCACCTCGCACCCGCGCCACTTCACCAAAGATATCGTCGACGCCATCGACGCCATGCCCGCGCTCTGCGACCACATCCATCTCCCCGTACAATCCGGCTCAACCGACATTCTCCGCGCAATGCAGCGCGAATACACCCGCGACTGGTATCTCGAGCGCATTGCCTGGACCAAAGCCGCCAAACGTGACCTCTCGCTTACCTCCGATATCATCGTTGGCTTCCCGGGCGAAACCGATAAAGACTTCGAAGACACCATCACGCTCCTCGAAGCCGTTAACTACGACGCTATCTACGGCTTCAAGTATTCGCCTCGACCCAACACGCCGGCTATCCACATGCACGACTCCATCCCAGAGCACGTTAAGGTCGAGCGACTCGCCATTCTCAATGCTCGGCAGCGTGAAATCCAGCGCTCCAACTATACTCGGCACCTCGACCAGACCATGGAGGTCATGGTCGAACACGGTGCCAACAACCGGGGCCAAATCACCGGACGCTCCAGCCAGAATAAAACCGTAAACTTCGCGTGCGACATCACTCCGCCTATCGGCAGTTATATCGACGTCCGCATCACCCAGGTATTTCCCAGTTCTTTGGTAGGCGAAGCGACATCCGCACCGTCCGCTCTATCACCGGCTCTGCTCGCGCAGCGGGCGCTCAACGCCCGGGTTGAAGTTCTCACCTAAGCAAGCTGTACACTGGTGCTCATGCATTTGCCCGGCTTTAAACCCGAGCCCGACACGCTGGAAGCCAGTCAGCCTGACGTCGAGGTTCGCATACGCGGTCTGATGATGGACCCTTCGACCAAAATGCCCATCGTCGTCCTCAACGATCTCGCCGGCGAGGTCGTTCTCCCCATCTGGGTCGGCCTTTTTGAAGCCAACGCTATTGCGCTCGAAATCGAGAAGGCCACCACGCCTCGCCCGATGACCCACGATCTTCTCCGCAACGTCATCCACGGCCTCAATGCCCGTGTCACCCGCGTGGTTGTCGGTGCGCTTCGCGAAGACACCTTCCATGCCACCATATGGATGGACCAGGGTGGGGAAGTCGTCGCCCTTGACGCCCGCCCCTCGGACGCCATCGCGCTGGCCCTTCGTAGCGACTGCCCCATCTTCGTCTCGAAGCAACTTCTAGAGCATGCACGCCAGGCCTCCGGCGGCTCTACCTCACTGGCTCCTGAAGACCTACGCCGCTGGCTAGAAAATCTGAACGACGACGAGATGGGCCGCTACAAAATGTAATCCAGCTCATCTGCATCGCGAGCTACCCCGGTCAATTCATGCAGCAGCTTATCCCACGCATCCCCATACTGATTCCACCCACCCAAGAACTTCACGCGCGCCAGAGACGCTTCGCTTAGTCTTTGTTGCAGCGAGGGATCATCCGCCACCTGCTGCATTCGTTCCACCAGCGCGGTTACATCGCGATCCGCGACGATAAATCCCTCAACGCCATCCGTAAATAAGTCCTCGGCCCCTGTCGCGGTCGTAGCCAGCACTGGGCATCCACAAGCCATCGCCTGTCCCTGCACCAGGGCCAAACCTTCTTCCACGCTGGGCAGTACCATCAAATGGCTCGTACTCATCTTCCTAGCCAACTCATGCTGCGGTATCGACCCCGTAAACGTGACGCCAACATGGGGCAGCGTTGGCAGCAACGCCCTAACATCGTCCTGCACACTCCCCACAACCGTCAACGTCTTACGCGGATGGTTCACTTGAGCAAACGCCTGTAGCAGATACGGAATGCCTTTCCGCAAACTTACCTGCCCGGCAAAGAGCACGTCGAATGCTCCGGCCGCGGGCTCGACGGTTCGAGTGAACTTATCCAACCGGACACCATATGGGATCACATGCACCTTTTCCGCCGGCACTCCCATCGTCACAAAGCTCCGTTTCGCGACTGTGGATGGTACGGTGATCGCATCGGCCTGCTCATAAATCTTCTCTTCGCGCACCACGATATGCGGCACTACAGTTAACGATGCCACTCCCCAGCGAGAGTATTCTTCGGCGACGACCCGCTCCTGGTACCGCTGATGCGTCGACCCCCGATCGCATACAAATTTCCCACCCTGCTCCTGCACCTTGCGGCCCGTGAGCAAACCCGCACCCGAGATCGCGATGAATGCGTCGCAAGGCTCAATCATCGAGTTGGTCCAGCGGTCGAAACTCAATGCAGACCAGGCATTGACCCGGACCGAGACGGATCTTGGATAGAACCGGGTGCGAGACAGCAGAAAGTCGGTCGTATGGAGCCATGGAAAACTGCTCACCTGCGAACGTGATATTCCTTCGCGTTTCAGCCGGGCCCATGGCCAGGTCGAATAGATTTTTTGAAGATGGCCCCGCCGCTGCATCTGGTGCGCAAGTTCGAAGTGATGAAAGACTCCGAAGACCGCCTGGTTGACCTTCATCGTAATGAGCCCCACCTCCTTCGCGATGCTATCAAAGAAACGAAATCTTGCACCCCGTTATACTCATTGAGACCGTCCCATTGGAAAGAGAGAACATGCTGGCTCGTCTTCTATTAGCAGTGGAAGCCATCGTTCGCAGAACAGCAACACGGCGAACTGGAGCTCCGGTCAAGCAGGTCTTATTCCTGGAGTATCGGCTTCCGCTCGGGTGCTGTGTACACCTCACTCCTGTTTTTGAAACACTCAAACGTAACAATCCAGATGTCCACATCATCGTGGCGACTCGGGGCCTTGGCATTCAGGTCAATCGATATTCGCCTTTCATAGACACCTTGCTCGAAACTCCCGACCCTCTTACTGATTTGAAGAGTGCAACGCTCAGCCTACGTCGCCAGTTGCGTCGCATAGGCTTGCAACCAGACTGCGTTTTAACCGGCGCCTCTGACCAGCGCACGCGAATCGCCCTTCTCGCCGTTCTTTCGTCGAGTGGATGGCGCGGCGGTTTCACGATCAAGTCTTCGTTTTACCAGCGCCCCCTTCAATACAATCCAGCCCTCAGCCTCATCGGGAATAACCTGCGTCTGGCTGAACTTCTCGGTTATTCTGCGATGACACGGAATCCCCATGTTGCCTTCAGCAGCGAGGACCTGGAGATAGCGAAAACCCTCATCGAGCCGGTAAACCCACAAGGCAAGCCACTCGCCATCATGGTGACGCAGAACAGTGGCGGACAAAGTACAGGTTGGCACAGCGACCGCTGGGTCAAAGTCCTTCAGGCGGCCGATGCGCGCGGCTACGCCATCGTCTACGTCGGTACTTGTGGGGATAAGGCCGCCATCAAGGAAATCGCGCGCGAAGCCGATGGTCTTGGAACCTCCATCGCTGGCAGCACCACGATCCCGCAACTCGCTGCGATCCTGGCACTAAGCGATCTTGTCATTACTCTCGATACAGGAACGATGCATGTCGGTCGCGCCGTCGGAGTCCCCATGGTTGTGCTTGGTCCGTCTTGGCAAAAGCCCCTGGAGTGGCTTCCTCTTGGCATCGAGAACGTCCGCATCTTACGCGGTCCCGATCGCGACGATGTTCCACCGAATTATCACCTCGACGAAATCGCCGCTACCAGCGTTATCAACGCAATGGACGAGCTACTCGCCGCGTATCCTGCATCCTCTGAAAATCGAGACCGTCGTCAGCTACAGTCTCTCTCGGATCACGATTCTCTCGTTACCGTATAGCCAACTCATCCAGCCGGTCGAAGAACTCTGGAAATGAAATGCTCGCCGCGTCCGCACCTTGTATCTCAGTCTCACCTTCTGCGCGTAACGCTGCGATCGAAAACGCCATAGCGATCCGGTGGTCCAGCCCAGAGTCGATCACACCGCCATGCAGTCGCTGTCCACCCGGAACATCCATGCCATCTTCATGCTCGATGACTTCGGCTCCCATTGCCCGGAGGTTCTTCATCACCAGTGCAATGCGGTCAGACTCCTTTACACGCAGTTCCTTTGCATCGCGAATCCGAATTCCGTTCTGGCTATACGGCCCAATCGCCGCAATCACCGGCAGCTCATCGATTAGCTGAGCTGACAGCGTCCCGGAGATATCCATTCCTTTGAAACCGCCAAATCCACGTTGCACCTGGATCGTCCCGCTCATCTCGCCATGGTGCTCCTGTACATCCAGTACCTTGATGGACCCGCCCATTGCGCTGATCGCATCCAGCAGCGTCGCTCGCGTCGGATTCATTCCCAGCAGATCCAGCACCAGGTTTGAGTCCTCATAAAGCAGCGCTGCACAGAGAAAGAACGCCGCCGAAGACATATCACCCGGCACTGTCATATCGACAGCCTTCAGTTTCTGCCCGCCTTCGATATAAACACGTTCGCCGCGCCGTTCCAACTCCACGCCAAAAGCCCGAAGTGCATGCTCGCTATGGTCCCGCGTCCGCACCGACTCTGCAAAGGAAGTAGTGCCACTAGCGCCCAACCCAGCAAACAAAACCGCTGTCTTTACCTGCGCACTTGCAATCGGAGCCTCAAAATCAATGGCCTTCAGACCGCCGCCGTGTACGACCATCGGCGCATGACCCTCGGTCAAGTCGACCTTCGCACCCATCGCTTCCAATGGCTTACGAATCCGCTCCATGGGCCGCACCGTCAGCGATTCATCGCCCACAAACCGGTACGTACCCTTCTGCGAGGCTACCAGCCCTGCCAGCATTCGCATCGTCGATCCCGAGTTCCCGCAATCAAGATCGCCCTTTGGCTGCTGCATTGCGCCGCCATTTCCGGTCACAGCAATGGTCGCACCCTCAAGTACGCTCTTCGCGCCGAGCGCTTCCATGCAAGCAAGGGAACTATGTGGGTCGGCCCCGGTAGAGAAATTCGTCAGACGTGAAGTGCCGCTCGCGAAGCCCGCGAGCATGGCATACCGGTGCGAAATCGACTTGTCGCCAGGCAGTGTCAAAGACCCGCGGAAACCACGCGCAGGCCGAACAATCTGTGTCTTGGAAGCGGAAGCATGTGTTGCAGAAGCCATGCCACTATTTTAGCCTTCGGGATGGCCAGCCGCTTCTAGTGTCCCGGAGGCGTATCCGGATACAAACGAATGTCATCCACACCGCGATACCGCTCGGCATAGTCCATCCCGTACCCGATCACGAATCGGTTCGGAATCTTGAAGCAGATGTAGTCAGCTTCGATCGGTACCAGCCGGCGCTCCGGCTTGTCCAGGCACGTCGCAATCTTCAGCGACGCCGGCTTATGCTGCAACATCAGGTCGCGCAGGTAGTTCAGCGTCAGTCCGGTGTCGAGAATGTCTTCGACGATGATCACGTGACGTCCCTCAATCGGGTTGTCGATGTCCTTGATCAGCTTCACCGCGCCCGACGACACACGCGCGCGTCCATAGCTTGACACGGCGACGAAGTCGAACGTGTTGTCCACCGTGATCGCACGTGCCAGGTCGGCAAGAAAAATCGCCGCCCCTTTCAGCACACCGATCAGCACGATCGACTCGCCCTTGTACTCTTCGGATATCTCCTTGCCCAGCGCAGCAACGCGTTCAGCAATCTGTTGTTTCGAAAAAAGCACTTCCATCGTTCCAGGCGGGACAAACTCGGGTACAGGCATCGGCATTTGGGTAGGGTAGCGCGAAAACCTACTGAGGAAAACATGCGGTTTTCCTACAAAAGTCCCGATTACCGCCCCACTCACCGCATCCCGATATACTCAAGAGGACATGTACCCTTTTATCAATATTGGATCCGTGCACATCGGCACGTTTGGACTGCTGCTCTGGTTCGCCGCTGTCTGCGCGACCGTCGTTCTGCACAAGAACTTCATGCGTAACGGCGTAGACGCCGACGCTCTCGGCATCGTCGCACTGGTTACTCTGGCTGGAATCGCCGGCGCCAAGACCTGGCACGAACTCCAGAACACCCGGGAACTCATGGCCGCGTATCACCAGATCATGCTGCCCACCTGGCACCATCCTGTTGACGTTATGTTCGGCTTCCTGCACTGGTTTCAGGCGGGTTTCGCGTGGTTTGGAGGCCTGCTGGCCGGCGTCGCGATGCTCCTGTATCAAGGAAGAATCTCTCGCTTTGCGGGTCCGCTCGAAGGCACGCAAGGCGCAAAGGTCGGTGGCCTGCGCATGCTGGACCTCGCCGCTCCTGCGGCGGCCATCGGATACGGGGTCGGCCGCATCGGCTGCCTAACCTCGGGCGACGGCGATTATGGCATCAATACAACGCTGCCCTGGGGCGTCCACATGAAGTGGAACGCGCTCGTGCCACCCAATCCGCCCGATGCTCTTGTCCAACCCACTCCCGTCTATGAATTCCTCTACGCTCTCGTTATCTTCTGGATTCTCTGGAAGTGGGGAACCAAGCACAAGCCGATTGGCTGGCTCACCGGCCTCTACCTGTTACTTTCGGGGACCGGCCGGTTCCTGGTGGAGTTCGTCCGGATCAATCCAAGGCTCTACTTCGGGCACACCATGTCGAACGCACAGGTTGCCGCGCTCGGAAGTGCGCTCGTCGGTATTCTCGTAATGCTTTGGTCTGCGAAAGCCAACAAGCAGTGGGCTCCTGCCATCACCGACGAGTCAAGAGCCTAAAGCCGCTTTAAAAACTCTCGTGCTTGCTGTAGTTCCGGAAACAATCTTTCCTCTGCCTGGAACTCTTTCGAGTGAACACACCGCCGCCCGGCCCGCACCCGTACCGGATGCTTCAGGTGCAGCATCTCGTGGTACAACAGGTACTCAATCGCATACCGCGGCGTCCCCGGACGATCAAACACCCGGCTCACCACAATCGTGTTGTGCGCCGCGTCATAATGCCCGAGCATCCGCTTGGCCACATGCGCACTCCACGTCAGCGTAGGCCGTCCCAGCAGGCCATGAAAGAACCGCCGGTTCACGGCCTCAAACACTTCATCTAGGTCCCACAAATGCCCCTGCGGTGAGCTGATCCGCTTCCGCCCCCGCGTCTGCCGAATCCGCTCGGCCTGTTTCGAAACCGCTTCCGACTGCGTATACCGCCGGTACCGGTCCGCATACACCGGCTCAATCGGCTTGCGATACAACTTGGCTAACAAAATATGCGCAATCGCATGGTGAATCGTCTCCGGCGCATGCTCCAGCAGGTCGGAGAGCCGAACAATCAGTCGCCCTTCGCGCAGCCGGATCGTCGTATTCAGGCTCGTAAACCGCCGGAACTTGATCTCGATGGGCGGCATTGGTGCCCGCGGACGCAGCTCCCGATACTCTCGTTCAAAGATCGAGACAAGGGTCAGCGAAGCAGCAGGAAGGGCAGGCAAAGACACGTCTGCGCCCAGCCTATCACGCACACCCTGTGCTAATTCGGCCCCTCGCCGTCCGACGTCGCATGCGGATGTGCCACCCGTTCTTTCTCCGCTTTCTCAGCCTCCGGATGCTCCTTGAAGTACGCCGCCTCTTCGGTCTCCATCCCCTCAGCCAGCTCCCGCATATCCTTCAGCGCGTCCAGCGCCAGCTTACGCTCCACGTTGTACGCCACATCATCCGCTGGAGTCCGCAGCGAAGTCGACCACCGCTCCGTCGCTGACACCACCTTCGGTAACGCCTTCCTCACATCTCGATGCTGCTTCGCCAGCTCCTCCAGGTTGTCGCTCAGCTCGTCCGCAATCCCCGCAATTTGCGCCATCAAGTCGTGCAGCTCATCCGCCCGCCCCGGATACCCCCGCTTCGAGACCAGCCCATCAATCTTCTTCTCTCGCGAATCCAGAATCTTCACGTAAGCCGCAATCCGGTCCATTGGCACATACGCCACATCCCGCAGCGACTCCACCTCGGCGTCGCTCATCACGCCTTCATCCGCCTGCGCCCGCAAGGGAACTGTCCCCGCCAGCAACACCCCCATCACCGCCACGCCGGCCAGCTTCACCCTCACTCCGAGAACACCTCGCTCAGCATTCGGCTCTGCTCGGCATTCAGGTGCTGCAGCGTAGCTTCCAGCGCCGGCCGCGTCTCGTTCGAAGTCAGGTGCAGCATATCCGAGAGCCGCCGCGTCGTGTGCTCCATCAACTCTTCGGCCACCTTGATCCGCTTTGCGTCCTTCAGCAGCAGCGTGTGCATCTTCGCCGTCACTACTTCAATATGTGCAATCGTCACTGCAGCCGGCCCATCCTGACCATCCGCCAGCTGCTTGCCCGCAGCCTCCGTCAGGCTATGCACCACCTGCGTATATAGAAAGCACTGTTCTCGTGGCTGAGCTTTAGCGGCCCGCAATTCCAGCTGCGCCAATGCAGCCGAATCCAGCACGTTCTCATCGGGTGCGGCAGCACGCGCAGGCCGTACACAAACTGTCAGGGAAACAGCAACCGCCAAACCCAGCACCACACCCCGGTTTAGCGCAACATGACACTTCCAGCGATTCGAATGGCCCATAGCGCACCTCGTAAAAGGCAGCCGTGCACTTACTTCATGTGATCCAGCGCAACCAAACGATGCCTTGCCTGGAACTCTTCATCGGGAAACTTGCCGTTAGCAACTGCTAGAAAAGCACGATACGCCACTGCCGCCTCTTTTGTCTCATGCAGCGAATCATGCGAGATCGCTTCAAGAAACAAAGCCGCCGGCGAGTTGGGCAAAACTGTAGCACGCTCCGCCAGCGCCTGCAACGTAACCCGCGGATGCCCGTCTTTCGACGCAGCAAACGCCAGGTGCTCCGCCGCCCCACCCCAGTCCTTCTGGTCCGCAAATCCATCCCGCATCGAAACCGCCTTGACCAGCACCGCCTCCGCCTCGACATACTTCATCTGCTTCACTAGCACGCCACCCAGCTCATCCAACTGCTCAGGGTCGCTGGGATTCGCCGCAATCAGCCCCCGGTACAGCTTCTCCGCATCAGCATTCTGGCCGTTCAGCGCATACAGATGCGCCAGCATCCCGGTCATTCCGGCATCCGCCGCATACTCCGCCCGCGAAGCCCGCAGCTTCTCAATCAGCGGAATCGCCTGTGCCGCCTTATCCTCTTGCGTATAAGCCAGCGCCAGCTGTGCCACCAGCCGCGGATCATCCGGATGCGCCTTCATCGCCCCCGCCAGCAGCGTTTCGGCCTCGACCATCTTCTTCTCGCGCACCAGCACATGCCCCAGTCCGGCCACGGCATCCACGTTCCCCGGCTCCACCGCCAGCGCCCGCCGGTAAGCCGCCTCCGCATCCTCATCGTCCCCAGCTCGCGCCGCCAGGTCCGCTCCCATCAAAATATCGTCCGGAGTCTCTCCCGTAAGCTTTACCGCCGCCAGCAACTCCTCTCGCGCCGCATCCGGATGCGACCCCTCATCCATCGATGCCAACGCCCGCAAGGCCCGACCCCGCAGCACGGGGGCCTCCGCCGTCAGGTTCGCCGCCCCCATCAACTCCGCGTGCGCCTTTTCCATCCGGCCAGCCCGCGCATCGATCAGTCCCAGTGCGACCCTCGGCTGCCCCATTGCCGGATCAGCCGCAATCGCTCCGGCATAAGCCTCCGCCGCGCCAGCCACATCGCTATTCCGTTCCTCCGCATACCCCAGGTCATACAGCACTCGGGCATCCTTCGGACGCTCCACCGCCAGCGACTTCAGCTTCACCGCCGCGCCCGCATAGTCCTGCTTCTCTAGCGAAGCTTCCGCATCGTTGATGCGCGCATTTACCGCATCCTCGCGCGACGTATCATCCGCCTCGCGCGTTCCCGCCGGCAGCTGCGCCCGCCCCACACCAACCCCGAGCAGCACCACCGCGCAAACCATCAACCAACGCAAACCAGCCATCAAGCCACTTCCCGAGACTTCACTAGCTCGCCTCGCAACACCGGCGCCAACCAATGCCCCGTATGCGAGCCCTTAGCCTTCGCAATCTGTTCCGGCGTCCCGGTAGCCACAATCTGCCCGCCGCCCGACCCACCCTCCGGCCCCATGTCGATCACCCAGTCCGCGCACTTGATCACATCCAGATTGTGCTCGATCACCAGCAGCGAACCCCCGCCATCAATCAATTTGTTGAACGCCGCCAACAGCTTCGCCACGTCCTCAAAGTGCAATCCAGTCGTAGGCTCATCCAGGATGTACAAAATCCTGCTGGCCGCCCGCTTGGCCTCACCCCGCGCTCCACCAGCACCCACCAGCGATCCAGCCCGCGTAGAAGCCAGATGCTGCGCCAACTTCACGCGCTGCGCCTCACCTCCACTCAGCGTTGTCGCACTCTGTCCCAACCTCACATAGCCCAACCCCACCTCATCCAACACGGCCAGCTTGTCGGTAATCTTCGGATGCCCGGCAAAGTACCCCAGCGCTTCCTTCACCGTCATCCCCAGCACGTCATGGATGTTCTTGCCCTTGTACTTGATCTCCAGCAGGGAAGACTTATACCGCGTTCCATTGCACTCCTCGCAAGGCAGCTCCACATCCGCGAGAAACTGCATCTCCACCGTCACGGTGCCATCGCCTTCGCAGACATCGCAACGCCCGCCCGGCACATTGAAGCTGAACGAGCCCGCCGAAAGATTCTTACGCTTGGCATCCGGTTGCGAAGCAAACAACTCTCGTATCGCATCGAAGGCCTTGATATACGTCACCGGATTCGACCGCGGCGTCCGCCCAATCGGCGACTGGTCCACCAGCACCACATCATTCAAAAACTGCACACCCGAAAGCTCGCGATACAAATGCGCCGGATCGCCACCTTCCGTCTGCCCCAGCGCCTGCATCAGCGCGCGATACAGCACCTGGTGCACAATCGTCGACTTACCCGAACCCGACACACCCGTCACGCAGCAGAGCAACCCGAGCGGCACTTCCATATCCACGCCCCGCAGGTTATGGATCCGCGCACCCTTCAACTGCAGCTTCTCGCGTCCCGGCTCACGCCGATGCCTCGGCACTGCAATCCTCGCGCGCCCACTCAAATACTTACCTGTAATCGAAGCCGGATTGTCCCGCACTTCATCCACAGTCCCCGCAGCCAGCAAGCGTCCACCCAACTCACCCGCACCCGGCCCAAGATCCAGCAAATAATCCGCCGCCCGGATCACATCCGGATCATGCTCCACCACGAGAATCGTATTCCCCAAATCCCGCAGTTCTTCCATGATCGTGATCAGCTTTGCCGTATCCCGCGTATGCAATCCAATCGAAGGCTCATCCAACACATACAACGCTCCTACCAACCGCGACCCGAGCGAAGTCGCCAACTGAATCCTCTGCGACTCACCACCGCTCAGCGTAGAGCTCAATCGGTCCAGCGTCAGGTACTCCAACCCAACCTGCTCCAGAAAGTGAACCCGCTGCCGCACTTCCTCCAGAATTTTCCCGGCAATCTCCATCTGCGCCGGCGTCAGCTGCAAACCATCGAAGAACTCTTCCGCCGCCGTAATCGTCAGCGCGCTCACTTCGCAGATATTCCTGCCCTCAAGCAGCACCGCCCGAGCCTCAGCCCGCAGTCGCTGCCCCCGGCAATCCGGACAAGTCGCATAGCCGCGATACTTCGACAGAAACACCCGCACATGCAGCTTGTACTTCTTCCGCTCAAGCTCCGCAAAGAACCCGCGAATCCCGCTCCAACCTGGGCCGCCATCTTCAATAAACCGCTGCTGCGCCTCAGTCAAATCGAACCACGGCACGTCCGTCGGCACACCCGCCGACTTCGCCGCACGCTTCATCTCTCCGTGATGTGCCCGATACTTCGGCTTCGTCCACGGATCAACCGCACCCTCATCCAGCGTCTTCGATTTATCCGGAATAATCAGCCCCGGATCAAAATCAATCGTGTTCCCAAACCCCTGGCACCGCGGACAAGCTCCAAACGGATTGTTGAAGCTGAACAGCCGCGGCTCCGGCTCGCGATAAGCCCGATGGCACGTCGAGCACTCAAACGCCGACGAGTACCGCATCACCTCAGCCGCAACATCATCCTCACGCGGCACAGTCCTGAAAACAATCTCACCCGCCTCGCGATACCCGGTCTCAATCGCATCCACTAGCCGGCTGCGAACATCAGCAGACAGCGCCAGCCGGTCCGCCAACACATAAATCGGCCGCGTCTCTACCGCACCAAAGTCCAGCTCCAGCAGTGACTCTGGCGTAGAGAACTCCACAATCTTCCCCGCATCCGTCCCTTCGACCGAAGCCTGCCAAAGCCGGTTATACCCACGCCGCCGAAGCTCACCCAGCCGCTCTTTGATCGCATCGGTCACATCCACCGCAACCGGCGAGGCAGCCTTCTTCACCTTGGCTACCTTCTTCGGCGCGGGCGCGACAGCCTCAACCTCCGTCGACGGCCCCACCAACGCCTCCAGCTTCACCTCGCGCCGCACAACAGGGAACAGCGCATAGGCTCGCGTGCCTTCGGGCTGCGACAGGACGCGCGTCACAATCTCATCCACCGTGTCATGCCGCACCACACCGCCGCAGTGCAAACAAGTGACCGTCCCGCAGCGCGCATAGAGCAGCCGAAGATAGTCGTAGATTTCCGTAGCCGTAGCCACGGTCGATCGCGGATTCCTCGTCTGGTTCTTCTGCTTGATCGCAATCGCCGGCGCCAGCCCATCCATGAAATCGACATCGGGCTTTTCGATGCGTTCCAGAAACTGCCGTGCATAAGCAGACAACGACTCCACATACCGCCGCTGTCCTTCCGCATAGACCGTATCGAACGCCAGCGAAGATTTGCCCGACCCCGAAACGCCGCTCACAACTGTCAGCGCATTGTGTGGAATGTCCACATCGATGCCCTTGAGGTTATGCGTCCGCGCTCCGCGAATCGTGATCTGGTTGTTCGCCTGAATCGTTGCCATAAACTAATCCACCTGCTGCGGCCGCAGCATCTCCAACAACAGCAAACATGCACCCACCACAATCGCCGAATCCGCCACATTGAAGTCCGGCCAGTGATAGTGAACGATATGCACCTCAAGAAAATCCACCACGTACTGTAGCTTCACGCGGTCATACAAATTCCCAACTGCGCCGCCCAGAATCAGCGCAAGCGATACCGACATCAACGATGCCGTCCGCCCCGCCTTCCACAAAATCCCGATCACTACGAGCACGGCAGCGACCGAGAACCAGATCAACACCTGTCGCACCATTTCAGGATGCGCGGCTCCTTCAAACATGCTGAAGGCTGCACCGGTATTGAGCACATGCGTGATTCGAAACACTCGCGGAACCACCACAATCGCATGCCCGGGCTCAATATGCCTCACAACCCAGAGCTTCGTCACTCGGTCGAGCACAATCACCACAACCGCAATCAAAACCATCAACCAACGCGCATCGCGTATACGAGCCATTACGCCGCCTCACCGATCATTGGCGGAAATCCAATAGCTTCCAACGCCTCCGCACAGCGCCCGCAAACCACGGGCCAACGATCGTCCGTGCCGACATCGAGCACCACACGCCAGCAACGCCCGCACTTCGCCCCGTCGGCCATGCTCGCACGAACGACGATCGCCGACGCGTCTTTGGTCGCGCCGATCACCTGCACGCTCGCTTGCGACACATTGAAGAACTCCGCCAGCGCTGACTCATACTTCACCAGCACCTCAGACTCAGCAGTACCTTCCGCCACAATCACCTGAACGCTGGCCTCAAGCGACTTGCCGATCGTCTTAGCCGCGCGCATCGTCTCCAGCTCAACCATCACCAGCGCACGTACCGCGAGCAGCGCATCCCAGTCAGCCTCAAGCCCCGAAACCGATCCGGGAACAATCTCCGCCACATCCGGAAACAATGCCTCATGCACGCTGGACGCACGCCCTTCAACGCTGGGCAAAAACTTCCAAACCTCATCCGCCGTAAAGCTCAGAATCGGTGCAATCAACCGTGTCATTGCTTCGCAGATTCGCCACATCGCCGTCTGCGCGCTCCTGCGTCCAAGGCTCTTCGGAGCCAACGTATACAGCCGGTCCTTCACCACATCCGCATACAGCGCACTCAGGTCCGTGTTCGTAAATTCGTTCAACGCCTGGTACGCCCGGTGGAACTCGAACCGGTCATAGGCATCGCGAATCTTCGCATCCAACTCGGCCATGCGCGCCAGAATGTACTGGTCCAGCGGCAGCATCTCGCTCCACTCCGCCGCATCCGCAGCCGGTGTAAAGTCCGACAGGTTCGACAGCAGAAACCGAAGCGTGTTGCGCAGCTTGCGATAGTTGTCGCTCACGCGCTGCATCAACCCTTCGCTTGCCGCCACATCTTCGCGAAAATCAACCGATGCCACCCAAAGCCGGATGATCTCGCCACCCAGCCGGTTCGCCACATCTACCGGATCGACGCCATTGCCCAGCGACTTCGAAAACGCGCGCCCCTGTTCATCCAGCGTCCATCCGCTCGTCGCCACCATCTTGTAAGGAGCAGCGTCACGAATGCCAACCGAACTCAGCAGGGAAGAGTGGAACCACCCACGATGCTGATCGCCGCCTTCGGTATATAGGTCCGCCGGCCAATGCAGCTCGGGTTCGATATCCAGCACCGCATGCCAGCTCGCTCCACTCTCAAACCACACATCGAGGATGTCCATCTCCTTGCGGAAGTCCATCACCGCGCCACAGTTCTTGCAGGCCGTCCCCATGGGCAGCAGAGATTCTACCGAACGCGAGTACCACGCATCCGCGCCCTCACGAGCGAACAGCTCCACAACGCTCTTGTTGATCGCCTCATCGTTCAATGGCTCATGGCAGCTCTCGCACAGGAACACCGCAATCGGTACGCCCCAGATCCTTTGCCGCGAAATACACCAGTCCGGCCGCGTCGCGATCATGTTGCTGATGCGCTCTTCACCCCAGCTCGGGTCCCAACGCACCGTAGCAATCTCATCTAACGCCCGCTGCCGGAACGTCGTCGGCTCGCCTGTTGGCGAAACCAGCGGGGTCTCCATCCCGATAAACCACTGCTCGGTCGCACGGAAGATCAGCGGCTTATGGCAGCGCCAGCAGTGCGGATACTTATGCTCCAGGTTGTGCCGACCCATCAGCGCGCCACGCGCCACTAACAGCTCCGTGATCGGTCCATTCGCCTTCGCCACATACAAGCCGTCATACTCCGGCAGCCCATTGCGAAGCTTACCCTGCGCATCGACATCGCACGTCAGCGGCAGTCCATACTTCTGTCCGGTTGCGAAGTCATCCGGTCCATGTGCCGGTGCCGTATGCACCGCACCCGTTCCTTGCTCGGTCGTTACATAAGTCGCATTGACACCAAGAATCTCGCGCGCCTGTCCATCGACAACGAGGAACGGATGCGCAAACGTCACGCGATCCATCACCGCACCCGGAAAGCTCGCAATCTCCACCGCCGACTTCAAATCCCCAATCAGCGTGCAGGCCTCACGCACCGACTCCGCAAGTTCACGCGCGACGATATAGACATCGCCGGAAGAATCCTCCAGCGCCACATACTCCACCTCAGCATTGAACGCCACAGCCCGCGACGCCGGCATGGTCCACGGCGTGGTCGTCCAGATGATCGTATAAACGTTCTTGCCCGCCAGCCGCGCATCAATATTCTCAGGCGGAGATGTCAGCCGATACCGCACATAAATGCTCGGCGAGGTGTACATCTCATACTCCACCTCGGCCTCAGCCAGCGCCGTATGGTCATGGCTGCACCAATAGACCGGCTTCAGCCCCTTATAAACAAATCCCTTTTCATAGAACCCATAGAACGTCTCAAGAATGCTCGCCTCATACGGAAAGTCCATCGTCGCGTAAGGCTTATCCCAGCGTCCGAACACACCCAGCCGCTTGAACTGCGACCGCTGCAGATCTACATACTTACCCGCATACTCGCGGCAAGCCTGCCGCACCTCCACCGGGTCCATCGCCAGCTTCTTGCCGCCCAGCTGCTCGTCCACCTTGATCTCGATCGGCAGCCCATGGCAGTCCCACCCCGGCACATAAGGCGCGTCGAAGCCGGCCATCGTCTTCGTCTTCACCACAAAATCCTTGATGCACTTGTTCAGCGCATGCCCGAGGTGGATGGCACCATTGGCGTAAGGCGGTCCGTCATGCAGGATGTACTTCGGCGCGCCTGCCCTCGCCGCGCGAATCTTCCCGTACAAATCCTCAGCTTCCCACGCAGCCAGCCGCAGCGGCTCGTTCTGAGGCAGGTTCGCCTTCATGGCAAACTCGGTCTTTGGTAAATTCAAGGTACTCTTCAACGTCTTCGCTTCCTGCACTTCCGGCATCCAGCAATCCTCGTCCGCGGGGGCTCGCGCAGGGGTCAAATCACCCCATCCGGCCTCTCCGCACAAACTTCTATTGTAAAGTCACCGGAGCAGGTACCGCTCACGAGTCTGTTTTCTCCTAACCTGCGTCTAAACAAGAGCCGGACGGGCGAAAGTTTGTAGAATGATCCCCGGCGTGCTTTTGTTGTCCAGTTCGCACCTCAAATTTGACGGTTCACCTGCACCACTGAAAGCGCTCCTCGTTTCCTTATGGCCGATACCAATTTCCTCCCGCCGGACCCCCAGCACCCAGCGCCCACCCTGCGTTCCGCAGCCGAATCCCTGCATCTGAGCGGCGAGATCAAGGAAGAGGGCGTCTTCGCCTCTCTGATCTCTAGCTTCCGCGACGTCTTTTTCCCCGAAAAGCTGCCACCTCTCGTTCTCGAGTCCAAGCCCATCGCCGTTCCTGACCTGATGGCGACCAAGATGACCAAGAAGTCGGTCGGCATGTCGATCACCTTCTACGCGCTGCTCATTCTGCTCATCGCGTTTCTCATCCGGCACCATGTCGAGATTTCAGCGCCTCACAAGGCTGCGATGGTCCTTACAGACGTCGTCCCACCACCGCCCCTCCCACCTGCCAAACAGGCTATCGGCGGCGGCGGCGGCTCGCATGACCTCGCCCCGGTCACCCAGGGCCACCTGCCTAAGCTCGTGCAGGAACAGATCGTCCCGCCCAAAGCCCCACCCACCATCCCGCCCAAGCTTGCTGTTGAGCCATCGGTTGTCGTTCAGCCCAATCTCAAAATGGCCGACAACAAGATGCCTGACATGGGTTCGCCCAGCTCCACGCTCAAAGGCTTCTCCATGGGCAACGGCTCCGGCGGCGGCCTCGGTTCGGGCAACGGCAACGGCATCGGCCCCGGCTCCGGCGGAAACACCGGCGGCGGTGTTTACCACGTCGGCGGCGGCGTGGCCGCACCCAAGCTCATCTACCAGGTGGACCCCGAGTTCTCAGAAGAAGCTCGCAAAGCCAAGTTCTCCGGCAACGTCGAAGTTCACCTCATCGTCGATGAAAACGGCCTTCCCACCCACGTAACGGTCTACCGCCCCATCGGCATGGGCCTCGACGAAAAAGCCGTAGATGCCGTCCGCCAGTACAAGTTCAAGCCCGCCATGAAAGATGGCAAACCCGTCAAAGTGGACATCTACGTAGACGTAAACTTCCAGATCTTCTAGCTGACCGCCTCTGGTGACCCATCCTTTCGGAGTCCATCCCGAAAGGATGGGGTATTGCGCGAAAGTGCGACTGTTCTCCTTCAAGCCGCCACAAACTTAAGCTGCACCCCATCCCGCCCCATACAACACCCCATCCTCAGCCACCGGCCGTTCCCGCCGCGCCGGAACCCGCTTTACCAGCGATCGCTCCACTTGTCGCTCCATCGCTACCGCAGAACCCCGCAACGCTTCAATCCCTTGCGCCGTAGTCGCCATCTCCTCCAGATTCTCCCCACTCAGCGCGTGGATCGCATCCAGACTTGTGCTCGATTGGTCCGCCGCTGCCGCCTGCTGCGCCGTCGCAATGGCAATCTGCGCAATCATCCGGTCCACCCGCTCCGCCATCCCGATAATCCGTTCCAGCGCCGCTCCTGCCAGCTTCGTCGTAGCCGCGCCTTCCGCCACAATCTTCGTCCCGGACTCCATCTCCGCCATCGCCGCACCCGTCCGCTGCTGAATCCCCAGGATCATCGTCGCGATCTCCCCGGTAGCCTTCGCCGTGCTCTCCGCCAGCCGCCTCACCTCACCCGCAACCACCGCAAAGCCGCGCCCTTGCTCTCCAGCCCGAGCCGCTTCAATCGCCGCATTCAAAGCCAACAGGTTCGTCTTTTTCGCAATGTCGTCGATCACGTTCACAATCTGCGAAATTTTCTTCGAATCCTCACCCAGCAAACCAATCGCGGCAGAACTCCGCCCCATACCGACGTTCATTTCGCCAATTGCCACCAGCATCCCGTTGACGATCTCCCCACCATCACGCGCCGTAGCCGCCGCATCCCGTGCCGACTGCGCCGCGTCCTGCGTATGCCGGCTCACCTCCGCAATCGACGCAGACATCTCCGTCATCGCCGTGGCCGCCTGCTGCGTCTGCTGGCTCTGCAAATCAATCCGACGGTGCATACCCTCGCTCGACGTCCGCATCTGGTTCGCACTAGCCGCCAGCGTGCTCGAGGTCTCCGCAAAAGCCCCTATCATCTCCCGCAACCGGGCCTGGACACAGTTCACAGCCCGTGCCAGGTCTACCACCTCAAGTGTTCGCTCACGAACCAGCAGCTCTCCCGAAAGATCTCCTGCCGCAATAGCGTTCGCCCGGTCTGAAATCGCACGCAGGTCTCGCGCCACTCTTCTGCCCAGCACCAGCGACAGCACCGCTCCCCCAAGCGCCACAATGACCGACAGCGCTTCCATCGTCACGGCAAGCTGTCTCGCACGCCCAAGCTCACCAAACGCCGCAGCAAGCCCCATCCCAACGGCTGCAATGAGGATGCAGAAGTTCCACCCAAGCTTTGTCTCAAGCCTCATGGCGACCCTCTTGCCTGGCAGGGCGGCGCAAGGTCAACCGTCGCCCAAAGCGGCTGGCCCAGATCGCAAACTCATCCAGCAGCCCACTCAGCGACGTATCCGGACACCCCTGCGGCCGCGGCATCACCAGCACAGGCTTATCGATCGGAAACACAAATGGCCGTATCTGCTTACGTTGCGGCACCGGAAAGGGAATAACGTTCGTGGCTCTCACGCCCCCTTCATCGGCATCCCAGCCGATTCCATGAGCACACCAAAAACTACGCCCCTACGACCGCCTCAATCTCCGCAAATGTCATATTCTCAGCTGGGCTTCCTGTCTTCGCCTTCCAGTCAAGAAACAGCGTTCCGTAGCTATCGGTCAAACACCGGTTCCCATCCACACCGAGCCGCTCCAGCATCTCGTCGATCCACTCCGGCGGGCCCTCAAGCTCGGCCCACACGCCAATCGGAGTCTCATCCAGCACCAGGTGGCCACCACCCTCGGCACCCCACTCGGTTCTGAACTTCTCATACCGGAAAGCTGCACAATACCCCAATTGGCAGAAAATCTCAGCCAGCGCATCCCCGTCTTCCACCACGGTCTCGGTCTCAATACGAGTTTTATACTTCGCCCCCGCATCGCCTGTCTGCGACTTGCGTTTATGCGTCAGCGTACACCGCTGCCCATACCATCGAATCCGCAGGATCTGCTTCTTCGCCCTCAGGCTGCGATCGGGCGAGTCATAGAGCGTATTGCTCTCAAAGGTTCTCTCCGTCTCGAGCCAGAATCCCAGCTCAATCGCCTTCGACCGGAGCGCCACCACATCATCGACCGGAAACTTCAGTTCGATCTCAGGTGCCTGCATGCGCCAAAGTATAGTCCGCAACATGCGCTATGGCCTGTGGCAAACCGGCACTCTTTTTCATCCCACCCAAATCTTTCGATCAGCACACCCCATCCCTGAGCCGCTACCATAACCAAAGTGCCGCTAACCCTTCATCTAGACGCCAGCCACCCGGCGGACCTCGACCGCGCCGCCGCGATCCTCCGCGCCGACGGTACCGTCGCTTTCGCCACCGAAACCGTGTACGGCTTAGGGGCCAACGCCTTGTCACCAGCCGCCATCGCCAAAATCTTCGAAGCCAAACAGCGCCCCTCCTGGGACCCGCTCATTGTCCACCTGGCTTCCACAGACGACCTTAGCACCATCACCTCTATCCCAGTCAGCCTGCAACCCCGCATAGCCGCACTGGTCGAAGCCTTCTGGCCCGGCCCGCTAACCCTTTTACTCCCTCGTAACTCCCAGATTCCGGATGCCGTTACAGCCGGTCGTCCCCTCGTTGGAGTCCGTATTCCGTCCCACCCGGCCGCCCAGGCCTTGCTGCGCCTTGCAGGCCTGCCCATAGCTGCACCAAGCGCCAATACCTTCGGCCACACGAGCCCTACGACGGCCCAACACGTGCTTGCAGACCTCGACGGTCGCATCGACGCTGTCCTCGACGCCGGACCCACCACCGTCGGCCTCGAATCCACCGTACTCGACCCCACCCAGACTCCCATGATCCTCTATCGCCCCGGAGCGATTACTGCCCCCCAACTCCTGGCCGCCGTTCGTGTGCCGATTCAGATCCACACCATAAGACCTAGCCACAGCTTTCCAGCCTCGCTTCCATCTCCCGGGGTAGGCATCCGCCACTATGCTCCACGCGCAACCCTTGTGCTCACCGGCCCCACTCCCGACGAGCTATGGAACCGCGCTGCCAATCAACTCTTCGCCCAGATGCCGAGTCAACCCGCCACGCCGCGCCTCGGCGTTCTCCTGCCCACCGGTTGGCCACGCTTGGCCACCGCAACCGTTTTCGATTGGGGCTCTTGGAATGACTATGAAACTCTCGCGGCCAGACTCTTCACCGGCATACGGTCACTGGACGATCAAGGCGTCGACGTCATTCTTTGCCCACTCCCACCCTCCGGTGGCCTCGCCGACGCTATCCGCGACCGTCTACAAAAAGCCGCGCGCCCTAAAACCTAACCCCCGAACCCACTCTTCTACTTCATCACAGCGTGGCCCAGCGCTGCCTCGGAACTTTTGTACATGTATTTGATTCCAGACTTGTAAATCATCACCCTGCGCCGCCCGGACCGCAGCTTTACGACGCATTTGTCGTACCATTCGATCACTCCGTTCAGCTCTTCACCATCTTCGAGGATCACAGTCATCTCAGTCCGCTGCTGCACCTGCTTCTGGAAGTAGAAAGCTTCTGCATGCGAGCTCTCCTGAACGCCGCGCGGCTCAGGTGCCATGGCATGGCTCAGCGGATCCTCCATCAGGAGTACATCGCGCCGCCGTTCGCCGACAGGCAATTGAGGCCGCACAAGCTTACGAGTCCCGTTATACGAACTCGCTTCGCTTAACTCTTCCATCTCGGTCACATTGCTCAAATGTCTCTCCGTTAGGCTGGTTATTGAGGATTCCTTCACCCGGGTCCTATCCGCAAAATCAAAATCACGCGGAAGCATGGTTCATCGGAAACGGCGAGCCGTCAGAATCAGGTTTTGAAACAAGACGTTCCGAAAGATCAAATTGTTTCCAGAATAACCCACGGGACGACCTTAGAAACCCTAAGAAATCCAGAGAAATTCAACGCCATCGCCGTTTGCGATAGGCTCTAAATCGATGGCTCTTCCCGCAACCTTCGCAGACTTCATCGGCAACACGACATCCATCGACAGCCTCCGCGCCGCCGTGGCCGTCGGCCGCCTGCCGCACTCCATGATCGTTGCCGGTCCCCGGGGCGCCGGCAAATACACGCTCGCACTCCTGCTGACGCTTGCCCTGGAGTGCGAAAACCAACCCCGCGACCTCGCACCCGACGGCAGGGAACTAGCCGCCTTCTGCGGACACTGCCGCAACTGCACTCGGATCATGGAGTCCGCCGACCTCGAAACCCGTGTCGAGGAAGCCGTGGCAGCCCGCGAAGACATGCGCGAGGTCGACAAGAAGGAAACGCGCGTCCTGGTGCAAACCCACCCTGACGTCCTCATCCTTCCTCCCGACCCGCCCCAACTCCTCATCAAGCTCGGCCAGGTCCGCACCCTCATCAACCGGTCCCAACGCCGCCCCGCCGAAGCCCCGGCCAAAGTCTTCATCATCACCACCGCCTCCTTCATGAAGGAAGCCGCTAACTCACTGCTGAAAGTACTCGAAGAGCCACCCGATTACGCGCACATCATCATCCTTGCGGAAAACCTCGGCGAACTCCTGCCCACCATCCGCTCTCGCTGCGCCATTGTTCGCCTCGGCGCTATACCCGCGGAAGAGATCGAGCAACTCCTCGCCGTCCGCCGTCCAGAGCTCAATCCCAAAGACCGCGCACTGCTGGCGCGTCTGTCGGAAGGGGCTGTAGGACGAGCCTATGGTTTTGACCTCGCTGAATACACTGCCGCACGTCTAGACGCCCTCACGATCCTCCGCAACTCCCAGACTTCCAACCACACCGCACTCTTCCGTATGACGGAAAGCTACCGTGCCGGCGCCGAAGGCCAGGTCAAGACGACCGCACTCCTCCGCGCTCTTTCGAGCATCCTCGAAGACATTCTGCTGCTCCAGGGAAATGCTCCCGATCGCATCCGCAATGTAGACATCCGTCCCGAGCTCAAGGGTTTTGCCGACACCTTCGACTTCGCCTGGATAGAATCCGCCGTCCGCGGCCTGGACGCCGTTCAATCCGGACTTCGCCGTAACCTTCTCCGTAATGTAAGTCTCGACGCTTTTGCTGCCGAACTCGAAGGCGCAAGACTCCGCTAGACCCCGATCAACAAATTTGCCGCCCAGATCGCAGCAGCGCCAACAAACACCGCCACCAGCATCTTCATTCGCGGATTCTCCCGCCGCCGCGCTTCCGGCAGAAAATCACTCGTCGCCAGCTCGATAAAGAACCCCGCCGCCACCGCCAACAAAATCACCGAACTCCGCGCTGAAAAGCTCCACCAAACCGTCAGCAACCCACCTACCAGCGGCGCCAGCGCATCGGCTGCCAGAAACCCATAGTCAGCCTTACCCGCGCGCTCGCCGCCGGTCGTCAGCAGCACGGTATTCATCCCATCCCCCAGATCATGCGCGGCAATCCCCACGGCCACTGCGTACCCCGCCGGGTGCGACGCCGCATACGCCAGCCCGATCGCCATGCCATCCCGCAGGCTGTGGAAGATCAGCATCCCTCCACCGATCCGTCCGACTGTCTTTCGCGCCGACGCGTTCGACTCCCAACGCACGGCCAGTACATCCAGCCCATTACCCAGCGTCAGGAAAACGAGAAACGCTACCAGTGCAATCGCCAGGGCATTGCCAGCCGTCAACCTGGCCGGCACGCCAAGCGTGATTGCCTCCGGCAGCAGATCCAGAAACGCAGCTCCCAGCAACAAGCCTGCGCCCAATGCGATCAACAATGCCAGCGACCGCCGAAAGCGTATCGCCAGCAACCCTCCCGCAAGAGTTGAGAGTACCGGAATGATGAGCAGCAGAATGGGCATCCCAACCATCAAGCCTACTTCATCGAACCCCAACTGGCGTCATCCGCCGGTGCTGGCTGTTGGAAGAAGTTTCAGGCAAGACATAGCGAAGCTGCCTCGATGGGCGCAGGCATTGGGGTTAGGGAATTGCGAACCGCAAGTTGCAGAAGTATATGGCGGAGAGACAGGGATTCGAACCCTGGATACCTTGCGGTATACACGCTTTCCAAGCGTGCGCCTTCAGCCACTCGGCCATCTCTCCGCACCGTCGCCGGGAGGCAACTTTACAACTTTACCACGGCAGAACTTATCAGCTGGGCGGCCGGAATGCCATGGGGTTGTGCCGTCGGACGATAGATCACCGCGCAGACTACGTCCGATAACACATATTCTATATAGTCACTGGCTGGAACAAGAGGAATGGGTGCTTGAGGTCTCAATTGAGCCCTCCCCCCACGAAATGGACGATTTCCAATCGATCACCTGCGGCAAGTTTAACCGTGCTCCACGAGGTCCGGGCCACGATGTTTCCGTTATGTTCTACCGCGACGCGGTCGAGCTTGATATCCAGATGCCCTAGAAGCGCGGCGATGGTTGCAGGAGCAGCAAAGTCCAGATTTTTAGGTTGGCCGTTGATATGAAGCGTCAGCATTTCGAAGACAAGCCTAGCAGTTTTCTAAGTGTGCAATCTGAATCCCTTTGGACGCATCGCTGGAGCCGAAGTCCGTGGAGTATCTACGGGCAGGCTTCTGGGCTGGCGCAGCGGCCACAGAAGATCGAGGGGGCCACGACCGTTGCCGAGTCCGGGAGCATGCAGGAGAGCGCCTTCAACGTAGAGCTTCGCAGATGTGACGGCGGGGATAGGTGGTTCTCTCAGAATCAGACGGGAAAGCAACGCTGACGAGAAAGCACAGCCGGTGCCATGGGTGGAAGTGGTTTCGATTCTCTTCCCGCGAAATTGGTGAATCACTCCCACGGGAGTGAGGAGCAGGTCGATAGGCGCAGTCTGGTCTCCGCCAGTAGCGACCGCATGAAGGTGAGGATAGCGGTCGTGAAGCAGGTCAAGGGCTCCTGCGGCGTCTTTGAGGGTTGTGACCTCTGTCCGGGTGAGCAGGCCTAGTTCCTGCCAATTTGGGGTGATCCACGTGACCTGATCGAGGAGCTGTTCGCGAAGCAGTTCCAAGCCCTTCAGATCGAGAAGTAAAGAGCCTGAACTAGAGCGCAGTACAGGATCAAGCACTATTGGAATGAAGGCTTTGAGAGGAGAAGATTCATCCGATTGCTGAAGGTAGTCTAGGACCTCAAGGACCATTTCCGCCGAGCCAAGCATTCCGATTTTGATTCCGGCGGGTGGAAGATCCGTGGTGAGGTGGTTCAGGGTTTCGCGCAGGTTGGAAGGCCAGATAAGGTCGACTGCGGCGACGCTGATAGTGGACTGTATGGTGAGCGCAGTGACGGCCGAGGTGCCAAAGAGGCCATGAGCGGCGAAAACCTGGAGGTCTGCCGTCACGCCAGCACCGTTCGAGGGGTCGAAGCCGGCAATGGTGAGGGCGATTGGGGGCTTGTTCGCACCAACTGACCCCGAAGAAGGAAGGCCAATGGGTTCGTCCTGTGGGGGGATGGTCAATGAGCGTCTTTGGCGGGAATCAAACGTGGTTCTTATTCCGTGTTTATCTGATCTGTCGAGCCAACTTGACAGCGCAATTCACTGTCTAAATTCTTAGCATATTATCGACCAAATTGCAAGGGTTTTTGTGGCATTAAGTGCTTGATTTTGTTTGACTTAGCTTTGAGAGAGGCCGAAAATATACGTATGAGTATTCTCAACAGCTCAAAGCTGAGACATCGAATAAGTAGTAGGGGCAATGTAGGCAGGAAACGTACTCGAGCAAGCCTGCTAGCAGTTGCCCTTGGTCTAACGATTACAGTGGTCGCAAGTCCTCCATCTCCGACGAAGACTTTGGCTTCACCAACCTCCAACGCTTCGGCAAAGAAGCATTGGTTCCAGATTGGTAAGGCATCCTGGTATGGCGGCAGTTTCAATGGCCGGAAGACAGCCAATGGTGAGCGGTTCGATATGAATTCCTTTACCTGTGCACACCGCAGTCTTCCGCTTGGCAGCTGGGTACGGGTCACCAACCTCCACAATGAAAAAACCGTTTTTCTGCGAGTGAATGATCGCGGACCGATGGCCGAAAGCCTGATTGTCGACCTGTCATATGCGGCGGCAAGGAGGCTCGGAATCTCAGGCCTGGGCAAGGTAAAGATCGAACCCGTAGCACCGAACGATCCGCAGATGGCCCAGCAGTTTGTGGCCGCGCTGAAACCGATTGATCCTCCCAGGTGGCCTGTGGCCCGGGGACTGGGCCGGTAAAACGAGAAAACATTGGAAAGGAATGAAGAAGCCCCGACGAATATCCGGGGCTTCTTTGCGTTTGGGGGCCAGAAAGAGGCGACCTTAGTCGCGGGAATGAAAGATTGTGATCCGGTCTGGATGCGGCGATGAGGCGGTTTCCAGCCAAGGTTCTTTGGCGATCACAGATGTGCAGGGGCCGTAGGAGCAGATGCGGATTGGGCGATTGGCGGCTTCGTTGCTGAGACGGTCGAGCATGTGGGCCAGGACGGAGCCGGTGAAAGGCGTGTAGAGGTAGAAGACGGTTCCACGGGATAGATCGGCTGCGCGCGCGTCCTGACGGAGGAAGGCTACGTTCTTCAGGTTGAGGTCTTCGGCGCATTGACGGGCGCGATCCACGTAGGCCGTTTCCAGCTCGATGCCGGTGCAGGTGGCGCTGGTGCAGATGGACACCAGTAAGGAAACTTGGCCCAGGCCGGAGCCGAGATCGACGAAGACATCGGCTTCAGTGAGGGCGAGGAGGCCGATCAGGTGGAAGATGTGGCGGGCTGGGGTTGGTTGGTAAAAGACGAGCTCGGCTTCCCTGCCTACCTGGGTGTCGTCCGGTGGCTCGAGCTGAAGAACTCCGCTGAGGAGCTCGTCGAGGAAGTCGTAGCCGAGGGCTGTGGAAGGTTCGACACTTTCCGGCGAAGGGCTTACCCAGCGGAGGAGGCTTTCGGGCAATGCGTCGCTACGGATGTCATCGCGGATGGTTTTGTAGAGATCCGCGTTGATGGCTTCGAAACGAGAGGCCAGTTTTTGGGCGCGGATGGTAAAGGATTCGGAGACTGGTGGAGCGTAAGGGAGAATGGCGTCGAGGCGGTCGAGGGCGTCGAGGCGAGCGCGAAGGTGATGGGGGTCGAGCAGGGTCGCGTCGTTTTCGAACCGTTCGACGAGCTGCTGCAACGAATCCTTCAAGAACGGAACTCCAATTACCGCAAAACACTGCCGGCACACATATCCACAGGATAGTCTGCGGGATGCATGCCGGCGGGAGTGATCGTTTGGTTTAGCGGGCGATCGTGCCGTGGGTTACGGGCAGGTCGCTGAGGCGAAGAGCCAGGGATTTGGCTCCCCCTCCACCTTTAATGAACTCCGAGAGCTCGAGCTGGACGACGTCGAGGCCGGCGTCGAAGAGCTGGTGGGCGAGGGTTGGGCTCAGTTCTCCGGTAAACACCGTGCGGCCGATATTGAGCGCGCAGCAGGCCATGTGGGTCGCATCCGCTTCGGAGACGGCGATGCGCTTGTTGACCGGGTAAGCGGCTTCGATAGAGGCATTGGAGGCATTGTCGAATGCCGCCGGGTAGTACAGCAGGAAGCCGCCATGGAGTGGGGTGAAGCAAGTGTCGAGGTGGTAAAAGCGTGGGTCGACAAGGTGCAGTGAGGTGACCGGCGTGTGCCATGCATCGGCGATGTGGCGATGCGCGCGGCGGCAGGTACGGACGCCGTGGGCGGCCCAGAGGTGGGTGCCATTGTCGTTGAAGGTTACGTCGCCTTCGCCTTCAAAGGCTGTTTCGCGGGGTGTGTTCCAGAGAATGAAGCCGTGGGCTTCAAACCACTGGGCAAGGTGGGCTGACTCGACGCGGCGCTGCGGGTGGGTAAAGCTGGAAACGGCAGCGACGCCGTGGTTGACCAAGGCGCCGTGCGAGAGGAACACCATGTCCGGGCAGTGGGGTTCCGGATGCAGAAGGCGAACATCAGCAACACCGCGGAGGACGTTGTGAATTCCCTTCCATTGGGCGAATGCCAGATCGCGTGAGGATCGATGAACATTGCCGGCCATCCAGGGGTTGATGACGTAATCGACGCCGTACCATTCCGGCGGGCACATCAGGTAGGTGGGGCGGGTGTAGTGGGGGGTTGAGGCGGTGTTACGGGGAGGGGTGATAATGCTGCTCGATGCCATGATGCTAAGTTCCCTGCTTTCCGTTAGGGAGTCTGCCCCTTTAGGTCAACAGTCGTCAAGTCCCAACAGTTACCAAATGAAGCACATTCTCTACAGGTGGTTGGACGCGGGTCGTTCGAGGATCGGCGCCCAGATTTGTGTCAAAAATTGGTAAGTAAAAACGTTAGCGGTCAGGGCAGGAATCAAGTTGGGTTCATCGAAATTGGATTGATCCCCCATTAATTGATCCCCATTAATGGCCGGCGTCGCGAAACCCGCAAGAACCGTCTCCACCAAGGAGTTAAACACAAAGGGCCCGCCGGTTGGGCGGGCCTTTGCAGGTGGTGCAGAGTAGGTTAGAGCTTTTCGAAGAAGTCGCAGGCCGAGCAGGAGATGTACACTCCGCCGGGAACGCCGCGCTCGCGATCCTTGACGCGCTTGACGATGCGGGTGGGCTTGGAGCACTTGGGGCAGTCGGTGCTCTTCTGGGTATCCATGACCTTCTTGCGGTCACCGGTTTTGGCGATCTTTGCCATTGTTCTGTTCTCCCTGAAACGAAAGTGTGGCTCGCCTGGTTTGCTGGAAAGCGCAAAGGTATTGTGCGCAGGCCGACCTTGCGTTTCTGTATCTGTGGGCTGCTTATGGGCTGGGCCGAACAGGAGAGTGCGAGGGCGAAAACCGAAGAAAGCTCAGGGTTGATTCTAACATGTGAGCTGACCGCCCATGGGAAAGGCTTCTAACTCTTAGCTTCTAATTGAGTGCCGGTGGTGGTTTGCTGTTTGGCGGCAGGTGGCGGCGGGTCGGCCGGGAGATTGACGCGACCTACGCTGTTGGGAGCGCCGATGGTTTCGCCGGGCCGACGGAGGGTCGGAGGCTTGCCGTTGCGTGTCTGTTCGGCTTCGGGTTGAACGTCACCATTCATGACGGTGCGGGCTTCGAGCGTAGGAGCGGCATCGGAGCCGAGCTCGTTGTGATCGTGGATCTCGATGGGCTTACCAAGGGCGGCGATCTCGAGGCGTACGACGCGGCCTTCCTGGAATCGGACGAAGCGGGCGGCCTCTGGTGGCTCGCCATAAATCCACTCTTCATACATGGGGCTGTCGGTGTTGCCCTCTATCGTGTGTTCGCGGTGCTTGTCACGAGGAGGTCCTGCGGAGGCCAGAACCATGCGACGATCCATGCCGACGAGGATTTCGTGCGCGGCGACAGCGGTGCGGACTTTGGGGGAAAGAGAATCCGTATAGGCTTCTTCACTGGACTTGGCGCGGAAATCGACCAGCGGATCGAGGAGAGCTTTCACCTCGGGGGCGGTGACTTCCGGCAGGCCGCCTTCAAAAACAAGCGTGATGCGGAAGCCCGTGGCAATTGGTCCTTCCCGTGCCACCTGCATGTCATTGAAGGACAAATGACTGAGGAATCGGTGCTTTGCGTAAGGCCCGCCGTTGAAGTCGATGACCAGGCGGTCACCCTTGAACTGGAGTGCAGTAACGGCTACGCGGTCCCCGGTCGCGGCCGATTGTCCGCGCTCATAGAGCATGCGCTTGTAGTCTTCATTGCTGGGCGTCATATTGCCGTTGGCAATGAGGGTAAGACCGGGACCGAAAGGCAGCTCGCGGTGAGCGAACCCCTGCTCGGCCTCAAGATTGCGGATAAGGTCGAGGCGGCCGCGGTCGGTCAACGGGGCGTCGGGAATCTCAATGTGGGTCGGATGGAACTCGGTGGTGACATCGGCAGTGGCGGTTTTTTCGCCAACCACGAACACCTGCGCGCTGAGGGCGCGTGTGAGAGCGAGGATGCTACAAAGGACGAGGAAGCGTACAGGCGTGCATGATTTCATGCCAAACACCTCTGCTGAGAGGCATTGTGCGCCTAATTAAGCTTCGGGCGCAAGAGACCGAAGCTGCCCGAAGGCGGAACCAGACTAGGACTGAGTTTTTTCTTCGTGCTTCCGGACGAAAAGAGCCTTGATCCGGCGACGGAAGAAGAAGAGTACGCCGGTAGCCATAGCGCTGATGTTTTGGATCAGGAAGAGGCCTGAACCTGGATCAACATAGCCGTAGGCAGGACGTTCGATGGCAAAGTTCAAGGCAACTACGCAAAGCAGAGTCACAACAAAAAGCCTGACTTTAATGCTCATGGAACCTCCAATTTTCAGCGTTTGTGACGACCCGGTGAATGTTTGGGCTGTCAGACCAAGTATATGTTAATGCGACGTTACCTGGCAATGAAATGTTGGCTGAATTTCATGGAATCTATGGAGTTTCCGTACAACGGAAGGGCTATGGAAGCATCCCTCGAGGTGATGGCGTTAGTCGTTATTGTCTGAGTTGCTGGAGCGGAGGTGTTCGTCAATGGCCGGTAGCGTCGATGCGTTGGTGGCTGTTGTCGAGAGAATCTGCACCAGAGGAACGGGGCGGGCGGCGGCGGCTGTTTCCATGGCAGTATGAGCGGCGGGCGGCGCCAGATCCATGGGATAGCCGGCGGGAACGATAGGGGCATGCGTGTAGCTCCAGGCGTACTCCCGTGTGAGGCGATAGACGACGATCATGGCAGCGATGATGAAGGCAGCGGAAAGCAGTGCGCCCTCAGGGCCGTAGGGTCCACCAGTGAGCCAGAGGCTCCCTCTAACGGCGGTGTCTACCGGGTAGGAGTAGGTGGCGAACCCCGCGACGGGAAGGCCGAAGAGCACGCCCATCGAAGCATCCCACGCAAAGTGAAGGCCCCAACCCAGCCAGAGAGCGTGGGTTCGGAGATAGGCCATAGAAAAGAGGATGCCGGTGAGGAACGTCAGAAAGACACTGAAGGCGGTCGAGTAAGGGCGAAAGCTTGAAAACAAAGCATAGGCGATCGAAAGGAAGATAGTCGCCATAGTCGGACCCATCGCGCCGATGAGGCAGCGATAAATGTAACCGCGGAAGGCGACTTCGAGCGCAAGTGTGCCAAGGGCAAGCGTGATGAGGGAGATCAGGGCTAGCCCCCAGGCGCGCGGCGCCAGCCAGAACTGGGGATGAAGATCGCCGGCGAGCATCATGGGAAACACTGAAACGAGCAATGTGGCCCAGCCCAGAGCGGCGCCGGTTTGCCACTCCTGCACGGCGGTGGGTCGCTGTGGCAGAGCATTGGTGAAGCGAATTCCACCCACACGCGTGGCAACCCAGCTAAGGGTGGCAAAGCCGACAAGCAGGAGGAAGAGGAAAAAGGCTTCCTGAAGAGGTGGTTGAAGGACAGCGAGATTGATACGGTTAGCAATTCCCTGCGCACCATGCGATGCCGCCGAGCGGGAAGCCAAGAGCCAGAGAAACCCGGTGACGAACAGCGCGAGTTCCATGGAGCGTGGAATGTGCTGGACGGGCTGGGTGGAGGTGGGTTGCAACGGGTGCGGGTCCTCGATCGGTTCAGGCGGTCGTGTAAAACTGCGCGATATTGCGGAACTTGGTGTAACGGGCTGCAAGCAGTTCGTCGATCGAGAGCCGTCTGAGGTCGCCAAGATGGCGTTCGAGGCGCTCGTTGACGAGTTCCATGGCGAAGGCCGGATCCATCTGAGTTCCACCTTCGGGCTCACGGATAACATCGTCCACACAGCCTAGCTTTTGCACGTCCGTTGCGGTGTAACGAAGGGCGGCAGCAGCCTGCTGTTTCTTGCTGGGATCTTTCCACATAATGCTGGCGCATCCTTCAGGCGAAATGACCGAGTAGATGGCGTTTTCCAGCATCAGAACGCGGTCCGTGACGGCGAGCGCGAGCGCCCCGCCGGAGCCGCCTTCTCCGGTTATGGTGGCGATAGTCGGGACGCGAAGGCGAGACATTTCCAGCAGGTTGCGGGCGATGGCTTCGCCCTGGCCGCGTTCTTCGGCTCCCAGGCCGGGGTTGGCCCCCGCGAGATCGATAAAGGTAAAGATGGGACGCCCGAATTTTTCGGCGATCTTCATGGCGCGCAGTGCCTTACGGTAGCCTTCGGGGTCTGGTGAGCCGAACTTGCGGGCGACCCGTTCTTTGAGGGTCCGGCCCTTGAGGTTTCCAACGACCAACACCGGTTCGCCGTGGAAGAAGGCCATACCTGTAGTCATGGCAGCGTCGTCGGCAAAGCGACGATCGCCATGGATTTCGCTGAAACCGGTGAAGAGTGCTTCGATGTAGTCCATCGGATAAGGACGCTGAGGGTGGCGGGCCAACTCGGTTTTGATCCAGGCCTCGGGCGTTGGTGCGTGTGGAGCAGCAGACTTCTGAGGTATGTTTTCGGCCATCTGGTTACCTCTGAGATTGTACGCGAGGAGACGCTGCGTTGCTTCGACTACGACCGGCGGAACAGGGCCCGCCAGGAGATGTCGTAACGGTCACGGGCGAAGAGAAGCACGAACAGAACCAGGGCGTACAGGAGCTGCTGACCGGCGACTGCCCAATCCTGTTTCATGCCAACTCCGAAGACGAGGACGATCATGAGTACGAAGGCGAGTGTGAGAGCGAGGCGGGTGAAGATGCCGAGCAGGAGTAGGACGCCGATGAGGAGTTCGACTGGGGGGACGATGTAGCCGGTGGCAAGAGTGAGGGATTGTGGGAGCGGAGCGGCGGCCATGTTTTTGACCATGCCCTGAGCGAAGCCGGAGAGATGTGTCCCCGTGAAGATGCGAGCGAAGCCGTGGCAGAAGAAGTCCACGCCGGTGAAGAGGCGTAGCAGGAGGTAAGCCTGGCGGTGTTCGGCGGTAGGGTGCGTGGGGGTGAGGTCGTTCATGTTGATTGGATGCTACGAGAGAGTGTTAGATTGGTCGAATCCTATGCCTCCGGAGTTCGATTGATGCGTTGTACTAAATTCGCGTCTGCCTGTTTTGCGTTTGTCACTTCCCTTTCGCTTGTCGCTTCTGCTCAAACGGTGGCGCCGTTTCAATTTCTTGAAAAGCCAGGACCTCATGCCGTGGGGCTGAAGATCGTGGAGCAGTATGACTATTCGCGGATATTTCTGCCGGCAACCAACGAACTGGGCAAGCCTTTCGTCGGTGAGCGGGCGCGGCCATTGCAGACGCTGGTGTGGTATCCGGCCGAGAAGAGCAGCGGGAAGCCGATGACGGTTCAGGATTATGTGGACCTGAAGGCGACCGAGACCAGCTTTGGTAAACCGGGTGTTGGCCAGAATTACTACTCGGGGATGGGCCCCTTACTCAAGACGGCTTTGTGGGCGGTTCGCGACGCAGGCGTGAAGGCGGGGCGATATCCGGTGGTGATTTATACACCAAGCTTTTCGGCGCCCTCGTGGGAGAACGCCGACCTGTGCGAATACCTGGCGAGTTATGGGTATGTCGTTCTGTCCAGCCCGGACATGGGTGCGACGACGCGAAATATGACGGACGACCTGAGCGGCATCGACGCTCAAGCGCGCGATGTATCGTTTCTGATCGGGTATGCGCGGACGCTGCCGGATACGGACATGTCAGAGATTGCTGCGGGTGGCTTTAGCTGGGGAGGGATTTCGAACCTGTTCGCAGCCGCGCGGGATGGCCGGATCGACGCGCTGTTTGGTCTAGATGGGAGCATGCGCTACTTCCCTAGCCTGGTGAAACAAGCTGGCGATGTGCATCCGGACCAGATGACGATTCCATTGTTCGCCTTTACGCAAGGGGAGATCACGCTGGAAGAAGCCGCCGAAGACATCAAGCCGGAGGCAGTCGCTGCACCCAGCGTATTCAATACATGGACGCACGGGGATTTTTTCAAAGTGGAGATGCTGGCGCTGGTGCATGGCGAGAATAGCGCCATGAACCAGCGAGATGAAACTTTTTGGAAGGAATTTCCCAGCCAGCAAAAGGCTGATTATGGACGCGAAGATGGAGCAATCAGCTATGCGCTTGAGGCGAAGTACCTGCGCTATTACCTTGATGCCTATCTGAAGCATGATGCGGAGGCGATGGCGTTCCTGAAGAAGACGCCTGCCGAGAACGGTGTGCCGAAACACCTGATGGCTGTGACGTTTCGTGCAAGTAAGGGTGCGCCGTCGACGGTTGAGGCGTTTCGGGCGGAGTTGGGGAAGCAGGGCTTCGATCACGCGGAAGACATTTATGCGGCGATGAAGAAGCAGAGCCCGGACTTCAAGCTGGATGAGTCCATGATGAACGTCTGGGGATACGACCTTATGGAGGACCATCTTGCGGAAGCGACTGAGATCCTGAAGCTGAATGTGAGGATGTATCCAGACTCGGGCAATGTGTATGACAGCCTAGGCGAAGCCTATATGAATTCCGGGCAGAAGCAACTGGCGATCACGAACTATAAGAAGTCGCTTGAGAAGGATCCGTCGAACACGAATGCGATTGAGAAGCTGAAGGTGCTTGAAAGCAAGGAAGCCGTGGCAAAGTAAGACCTAAATCGTTAGAGCTGGATGGCTGGGTAGAGGAACGAGATGTGCAGCGATTGCGAACCTGCGCTGACGGGCGGCCAGTAGCGGCCATCGGCTGGAAGCCAGAGAACTTCGCCCGGCGCCATATTGCGTATGCCGATACTGGTTTTAACCTGCATCGATGTAATGGCGATCAGCAAAGCTCGATGCGTCTGAGGCTTGCCAACCGTGCAGGCTGTGAGTGCATGGCAGACCATACGCTGCACCCATATAGAAGGCGACTGGAAGTCGGTGGTGACGTCCTCAATGGAGGTCGGTGGGGCTTCGCCGCGAACGACCTGCGTGATCTCAGTCGGTGCCAAACGCTTGAACTCGATACGCAGGAAGTCGGAGTCGGTGTCACTGAGACTCTGTACGCTGTGACGTTCCGTCATACCGGGCGAGATGCGCCAGGCACCAGTATGCGTAGGTGGGCGCTTGGCGACGAAGCCGTCTGCGCCTTCGTGCTTAAGGTCAACCTCGCCGGCGTCATTGAGGTAGAGGTACAGGGTGGGATAGGCGGAGTGGTCGTGCATCGGCACAAACTCGTGAGCGGCATAGTGGACGCGCATGACGAGGACATCGGAGTTTTCGAAGATGATTTGGTAGTTCGGCGGCAACGGCACAGCGGATGTTGCCGAGGATTGAGGGGCGCGGCCGGTTGCCGGAACGGCCAGGAACAGGGTTGCGGCTAGGGTGGTCGCGAGCAACGAGAGATTCATTACTGGATGACCTGCACGGCCCCACGGCCAACGAGTTCTTCGACCTGTTCGATGAAAAGGACGTCAGCAGCAACACCGTATCCCTGGGGTTCGAGCACCGCGCAGAATTCTCCCGGTTCTTCAAGATTGAGGAGGAGTTTACCTGAACCGGGCGCGCCCCGGAAGAGCGTTTCAAGCTTGGCTAGCAGGAGGTCGTCCGAGCTATGCAACGGGACCCGAATGCGGAGTGCATCGGGCAGCTTTATCTTGACGTCCTCAAGGGCCTGGATGGAAGAGATGGCGAGCTTTGGCGCTGCATCTTCGTCGCCGCGAAGGCTGCCACGGACAAGGACGGGGACATCGATCTTGAGCTTTTCGGCCAGCTTCTCGTAGCTCTGCGGGAACGCGATGAGTTCGATCTTGCCGACAGTGTCTTCGAGGTTAGCCTGCGCATACATTTCGCCGGAGCGCTTGGACTTCGCAACCTTGAGGCCGGTGATGACGCCGGCGATCTGAATTTCGTTCGAGCCTTCTTCGCGGCGGCCGCGATTGAAGACGGCGGGTTCGGGTTTCATCTCACAGGCCGTGACAGTGTCCAGGACCTTGAGGTTGCGAAGCTTCTCGCGATACTTGTCCATCGGATGGCCGGAGACGAAGAAGCCAAGCACGTCTTTCTCGTTCTGCAAGCGCGTGTGCTCATCCCAATCGGGCGCAGGCGGTAGCGAATCCTCGTTATTGCCGGAGGCCGACGGGCCAGGGTCGTCGAACATGCCGAAGAGGCCGTGTTGGCCGGCGGCGGCGTCCTTCTGGGACTTCTGCGCTCGCTCGATGCACTTATCGAGTGCTGCCATTACTTGCGAGCGTTTGCCAAAGGCATCGAGTGCGCCAGCCTTGCAAAGCGACTCAAGCACGCGCTTATTCATGAGGCGCAGATCGATCTTGTCGCAGAACTCCCAGAGCGAAGCGAACCCCTGCTTCCCTTCTGCTACCAGCTCCTGGCGAGCTTTGATGATGGAGTCGATGGCGTTGTGGCCGACGTTTTTAATGGCAGCAAGACCAAAGCGGATGCTGTCGCCGGTTGGCGTGAAGTTGGCGGACGAAACTTGCACATCCGGTGGAACGACGGCGATGCCGAGCTCCTTGCACTCGCCAATGTACTTGACGACGTTCTCAGGCTTCGAGGTTTCTGACGTAAGCAGCGCGGCCATGAACTCAACCGGATAGTGCGTCTTAAGCCATGCCGTGTGATACGCCAGCAGTGAGTACGCGGCCGAGTGCGACTTATTGAAGCCGTAGCCCGCGAACTTCGCCATCTGGTCGAAGATTTCGCCAGCGGCGGTCTTGGGATGCTTGCGTTCAGCGGCGCCCTTGAGGAAGATTTCGCGCTGCTTCTCCATCTCCGCGGCGTCTTTTTTACCCATGGCGCGGCGCAGCAGGTCGGCGCCGCCGAGCGAGTAGCCGCCGATGACGTTCGAGATCTGCATGACCTGTTCCTGATAGACCATGACGCCGAGAGTTTCGCGGAGGAGCGGTTCGAGCTCGGGAACGATGTAATGGACTTCGCTGCGCCCCCATTTGCGCTCAATGAAGTCGTCGATCATGGACATCGGACCAGGGCGATAGAGTGCATTGAGCGCGGTAAGGTGCTCAATGGAGTTCGGCTTGTAGCGGCGAAGAACATCACGCATGCCGCCGGATTCAAACTGGAACACTCCCGATGTCAAGGCCCGATGAAAGACCTTCTCGAACGTCTCCGTGTCTTCGAGATCGATGATGTCGAGATCGACCTCGACGCCGCGGTTGGACTTGATGAGCTTGAGGCAATCGTCGATCACGGTGAGCGTTGTCAGACCGAGGAAGTCCATCTTCAGCAAGCCCATCTTCTCTACAGCCTTCATGTCGTAGCTGGTGACGATGGCTTCGTCTTTGGTGCGCGTAACTGGAACAAGCTCCGTGAGTGGCTGTGGCGCGATGACAACGCCCGCGGCATGAACACCCGCGCCGCGCACCAGGCCTTCGAGACGGAGCGCAGTGTCGATGAGCTCTTTGATCTTGGGGTCTTCGTAGGCTGTGGCGAGCATCGGATTGTCTTTGAGTGCCTGCTCGATGGTGATGCCGATGGTCGTTGGGATGAGCTTGGCGATGCGATCGACTTCGCCGTAGGGCATATCGAGCGCGCGGCCTACATCCTTGATCGCGGCTTTGGCGGCCATGGTGTTGAAGGTGATGATCTGCGCGACCTGGTCGTTGCCGTACTTCTGACGGACGTACTCGATGACCTCGCCGCGGCGGTTCATGTCGAAGTCGATGTCGATATCGGGCATCGAGATGCGCTCGGGGTTGAGGAAGCGCTCAAAGAGGAGATCGTTCTGGAGCGGGTCGATGTCCGTGATCTCCATGACGTACGCGACGAGCGAACCGGCGGCTGAACCACGGCCCGGGCCGACGGGGATTCCCTGCTCGCGGGCGTAGCGGATGAAGTCCCACACGATCATGAAGTAGCCCGGGAACTTCATCTGGACGATGCACTCGATCTCGCGGGTGAGGCGGGCTTCGTAGTCGGCGATGGACTTGCGGAGTTTGCCGGTGTCTTCGAGATGTTTGACGGTAGATTCGCGGCGCTTGCGCCAGCCAGCGCGGCACACCTGCTCGAAGTAGGTATCGAGATCCATGCCATCGGGACAATCAAATTTGGGAAACGGGTTCTTGACCTTCTTGAGCTCGAGTGCGCAGCGTTCCGGAAATTGCATGGTACGGGTGCAGACTTCAGGCGCGTGAGCGAAAAGCCGATGCATCTCATCCGCAGACTTGATGTAGAACTCCTGCGTATCGAACTTGAAACGCTTTGGGTCGTTCATCGAGCCGGCGGTCTGCACGCAGAGCAGCACTTCATGCGCACGCGAGTCCTGGTCTTCGATGTAGTGCGAATCGTTGGTAGCGATCAGCGGGATGTCGAGGTCTTTTTCGAGCCGGAACATCGCTTCGGTGACGGCTTTGTCGGGAGCAAGGCCGTGATCTTGAATTTCGAGGAAGAAGTTACCGCGGCCGAACATGGTTTCGAGGTCGCCAGCGGACTTCTTCGCCTTTTCATACTCGTTGTTCATCAGGTGTTGCGAAACCTCGCCCGCCAGGCAACCGGAAAAACCAATGAGCCCTTCGGTGTGACGCGCGAGAAAGTTCTTGCTGATACGGGGCTTCTTGTAGAAGCCGTGCAGCGCTGCCTCAGAGGTGAGGCGCACGAGGTTGCGGTAGCCGGCTTCGTTTTCAGCAAGGATGAGCAGGTGGTTGTACTTGGAGTCGGGGTCGGCGTCTGCGCGGAGATGAGACTCTTCTTTGCAGACATAGAGCTCGCAGCCAAGGATCGGCTTGAGGTCCTTTTTGTGCATGGCGTCGAAGAAGTGGACGGCGCCGTAGATATTGCCGTGGTCGGTAATGGCAGCCGAGGTCTGGCCGATCTTTGTCAGGTGCTTGGCGAGCTTGTCGACATCGCAGGCTCCATCGAGGAGGGAATAATCGGTGTGGAGATGGAGGTGGGTGAACTCTGCGGCCATATAGCTAGTTTACTGCTTGGTAACGGGTTGCCTGGCTGAGGAAAAGCAGGCCGGGATCAGCCGAGGATCGTCGTATAGGCCCGCCATGGGCCGACGGCGTCGCGGTACTCGTTTGCCATGGCTTTTACGATTTGCGAGATGTGTCCGAGATCATGCACGACCCATGTTGCCAGCAGATTGCTCAGGTTTACGGCACCCAGGTCGGGATGTTTGCCGGGGAGAGCGAGTTGTTCGTCGCTGAGATGCAGCGAATGCAGTTTGGCGAGGCTCTGCTCCCGCAGAGCCGCAAACTCATCGAGCAGCTCCTCGATGGATTTGTTTTCGATGAGCGGGCGGAAGGCGAACCTGTCAAAGCCACCAAAAGCCCGGGTGTCCTGATGCTGAAGGATAGCTTCGACGCGTGGCATCCAATTGGTTCGCTCGCCATGCGAGAGATGCCCTATTACATCGGCGGGACTGAAGGCTTCGGCCGTCTTCCGACAATGCAGCCACACAGCGGATTTTCCGCGGAGCATCGCATTAAGGACATCTGGGGTGGTGGACAATACTTCGCGCGCTTGATCGAGTTGGAATTCCATCGTGCTTTCTTTCTAGCTGCCGGGGAGCCACTTATTAGTTTTGAAGCCGCTATGGACGAGCGTATAGCAACCCTTCATCTCGCCCCAAAAAGTATCGGAGATTTTGCTGTGCGTGTATTCACGCGGCCACCGCGCGGGGTGCGTCCGCCAGGCAAACGGGTAGTGCTGGAGGATCAGCGCCGTACGAGGCAGGTGCGAGGGCGAGCTGACAACCTCCGCCGAGTGCCAGTGATGCTGCTCCATAATCTGGTTGGAGAAGTAGATGTTCTGGATCGTGTCGTGTGCCTGGTCTTCCTCGAGGATCGCGGCGGCGGGCACGCCCTGCGACACGGCGAAGATCTTCATCGAGTGTGCCTCGACGAAGCTATTGTGCGCGGCCCCACCAGTCATGATCAGCCGTGGAGCGACGCCGGCGCGGTACTCGCGTATGCCTTCGAGCACGCGTTCGCGCTGTTCAGGGCTGGGCGAGCCGTCCGCTAGTGACGGCGTTCCGAGGACGATAAGAGTGTCAAAGTGCGTGAGGTTGGTATTGGAACTGGGGATGGCATAGTAGGTGGCAAGAATAAGGCCGAAAGTTGCGGCTGCCTGCAGGATGGATTTGGATGTCACCTTGAACAGCATTTCAGCCTCGCGATGCGTTCAGGATACGCGAGACGGATTGACAGGTGGTGGTGTCTAACGAAGTGCGGCTGCGCTAGACTATCGGGCGGATGGAGGCGGTGAATGATTCTGTGGGATTGGTTCTTTCGAATGCAGCGGCGGAAGAAGCGTGAGGAGCTGCTGGTCGCAGCGCGAACGTGGCCTTCGGCTACGGCTAAGCTTTTACCGGGCGTGCTGGTGGATAAGGACGAACTTGCCGAGGGCACCGTGGCACAAGACAGACAAGTGGAGTTTCCGTACTACTTCACGCTGGAGTCAGGGTACTTCGGCGGCCATGTGCGGACAGTTGCCTGTTCGGAAGGTGAGGCGCGGCGGCTGATGAAGCAGGTGCAGGAAGGTGCGGCAATCACCGTGCGATATAACCCGGCTAATCCGGATCAGGCTTGTGTGTTGGCAGGGGACAATGAAGGAGCTTTGCCAGTTGGGGTCTGGGAAAGCTAATGCTTGGTTCTGTTGCCCAAAACGCTAGATCAGGTGCTTTGCTAAACGCACGTAAAGTTCAACGCAATCCAGAAGTTCCTGCTTCGAGATCTTCTCGTCCGGCGTATGCGCCACATGAATGCTGCCCGGCCCCAGCAGAAACGGTTCGCCCCAGTTAGTCAGCGATGGAATGTCAGTGGTGAACTTCGCAACCATCGTCTCAAAGCCTTCGACCGCGCGCATCTGCACAAACGGCAACTCAAGCGAGAACTCCACGTCGCAGCGCCCACCGGCTGCCTTTACGATGGCGGCTTTGGTCTCTTCCGCGGGTCCAACCAGCCGAACCAGGATATGGGCCTCCGCCTTATCGGCGATGACATTGGGCGCCCGGCCGCCGCTGATGATGCCGACGTTGAGCGTAGAGTCTCCTATGCCTTCGATGATCGGCAGCGGAAGCGCCTGGATATCGTGCAGCGCGGCCAACAACTTGTCGATCGCGGACTCACCAAGCTCGGGATAAGCCGAGTGCGCCATCTTGCCGTGGGCGCGAAGCTCGACGCGCAGCGCACCTTTGCTCGCCAGCGCCAGGCGATTGTCGGTCGGCTCGCCATTAACGAGGAAGCGCGAACCGCGAGGGTTTTGGTTCGCAATGGCGGCGCCTGCAGAATCACGTTCTTCGCCAACAACAAACAGCAGACCGACCTTGACGCCCAACGCGCGCAGTTCTTCAGCCGTGGCAATCTGTGCAGCGATAATGCCCTTCGCGTCGCAGGTACCGCGGCCGTAGAGGTGGGTTGCATCTTCGCGGCAAGGGCCCAGGAACGGCGGGACCGTATCCATGTGGGTCGAAAAAACGATGTCCGGCGTGATCCCCTCCTGGAACGCGTACACATTGAAGCGCGGGCCGGTACCCCCATTGGGCGTCTTGGCCGGATCCGGCTGTGGGACTGGCTGGCGTTCCACTTGCCAGCCTAGGGATTCAAGGTAAGCATGCAGGAACTCGCCTGCCGGGGCTTCGTGGTAGGTGGTCGATTCAATGTCGACAAGCTGCTTCGTTAGCTGGATAGGGTCGATCGCCATGTTGCGTACAGGATAACCTGCCGTCTTGAGGAGACTGAGATCGAGGCGGTTGCTGCGGAAGTAAAAGCCGTTTACGCCTGACCGCAAGAGAACATTGCGCAGGGGTCTCCTAGAATGATGATGGAGGATCGCCCACGAATGGAAGAGTTCCGCTCGCATGTACAGACGATTGAGGATTTGCGGGGGCCGGCAGGAAGGCTGGAGGCGATTCTGAACACCGGGCGTCCGGACGCGCTGTATGCGGCAGTGATCGCGCATCCACATCCATTGGGCGGCGGCACCATGCACAACAAGGTCGTGTATCACGCAGCGAAGGCCTTCTCGAGCTTCGGTTTGCCGGTGCTTCGGTTCAACTTTCGTGGAACAGGCCTGAGCGAGGGTGCACATGACGATGGTCGTGGTGAAGTGGACGACGTCCGCGCAGCGCTCGACTGGTTGGAGCACGAATACCGGCTGCCCATCTTGTTCGCGGGGTTTTCGTTTGGATCAAACGTCGGTCTAAGAGCCTGCTGCGGCGATGCGCGAGTGGCCGGGCTGTGCGGGATTGGGCTTCCGGTGCGCGCAGAAGGTCGCGATTACACCTACAACTTCCTGCCGGGATGCGGGAAGGTGCCCAAGTTATTCGTGATCGGCGACCATGATCCGTTTGCGCCGCGTCAGGTGTTGGACGAAACTCTGCTCTCCGCCTCAGATCCCAAGCGTGTGGTGTGGGTAGAAGGTGCGGACCATTTCTTTGCAGGAACTCCGGGTTCACCCGCGCCGAAGCTGGGGGTCATGAATGCAGCGATCCGATCCTGGCTTAGCGATGAGTTCGGGCTATAACAGTCGATTCGCGACTGCGAACGGTCAAGCCACTCTTCGATGAGAGCAGCAGTCTTCTGCGGGGACTCTTCAGCAGGACGATGCCCGACGCCCCTGAGGATATGCAGCTCAGAGTAACGAAGCCGGGCGCGAAGTTCGTGGACAGAAATGGGGGGTACCGCGCGATCCGCATCTCCCCAAATGAGCAACGTCGGCGTGCTGAGCGGCGAGCGCAGATGCCTGCGTAGAACGCTCATATCCTCATGCCAGGTGTCGAGTAGCCGCAGCAGATGCGCCATGGTGCCGCGGGTCTGCAGGTTCTCACGATAGGGCTTGAGTTTTGCAAGCGTGTCCCAGCTTTTCGGGCCAGCCATGCGCCGTAAGCCGATCATCTGCATCCAGCGCGGGTACCAGGGAATGGTGTAAGCGAATAACCGCCCAGGGAGGGACAGGTAGAAGCGAATAATCGGATCGCCTTCGTCAAAGTAAGGGTGAGCCGGGGCCAGCAGCGTAAGAGACCGGACCAGGTCTGGTTGGGTGACGGCCAACTGGAGCGACACCGCACCTCCATGAGAATGGCCGAGCAAGCAGGGGCGATCGAGTTTCAATGCCTCAATGAAACGCGCGGTCAGGGTAGCATTGGCGGCCAGCGTGGGGATGATGTCGCTGCGTCGTTCGGAATGGCCGGAGCCCGGGAAATCCAGTGCAATGACGTGGAGATCGGGCCGGAGCGCGTCCATGAGCAGGACCATCGTCTCGGCGCAGCCCATCAGCCCGTGCAGCAGGATCAGGGACGGTCTGCCGGGCGCTCGGGTACCCCGCTCCAGGTAAGCGAGGCGAATGCCGTCGAGTGTCAGGTTACGACGTTCGATCATAATCGGCGCTCTTGCGACGGCTTGAAACTCCCGCAAGGTCAATCGCAAAGTTTCAGTTCACAGGAGATGGGGGTTCAGGTCAAGTCCGGAAGGCCAAGGTGCGGAAACCCCGTGGATGCGTCAAAATGAAAGTTGTAGAACGAAGGAACCAGAGAATCCAAAATAACGTATCTGCCTATGAATTGGTGCATTATGGGTAGAGCGAACTGCGTAAGTGCGCGCCATTGCTGCATAAATGGCTTTGGCACTTGGGTTGCTAATAAACATACTGATCTACGTTGTCGAATAAGAGCGTTTCCGTGAAGAGTGGGTCCCAAACTCGTCTGCTGGCTGTACTGCTGGCAGTGGTAACACTCGCGGCCTTCGGGCTGGCGATCGCAAACCTGGTGCAGGAGAGCAGTCAAAGTTCCCCCACCGACGGCGCGCGCCTGACGGAGACGGCTGGGGGACTTCGCGCGTATATCGTTCCCAAAGACACGCCGGCATACCGGGGCGGGATTCGTGCCGGTGACGTGATTACGGCAATCAATGAAGTTCCCACCACACGTTTAGCAACGGCCGAGCGGCAAATGGAACGCACCGGCGTCTGGAGCAAGGCCACCTACTCGATTCAGCGGAAAATGGGCGAGAGCCGCGTTGCCCCGCTCGAGATCGGAGTTATCTTGGAGCCGGCCGATCGGACCGACCACCAGGTGCTTCGGCTCATCGCGCTTGTATACCTTGCGATCGGCCTCTACGTGCTGTTTCGACGCTGGACGGCGCCTAAATCAACCCACTTCTTCGTTTTCTGCCTGGTGTCGTTCATCTTGTGTGCCTTCAAATACACGGGTGTGCTCGACGGCTTGGACCAGATCATCCTTTGGTGCAATATCGCGGCCACGGCGCTGCAACCGGCTTTGTTCCTGCACTTTGCGATCAGCTTCTCCGAAGACCCGCAGCATAAGCGGGCGATGCGCCTGTTGTATCCGCTCCTCTACCTGCCGGGAGTGGTGCTCGTAGCGCTGCGGTACATGGCACTGCAGGTGTGGTCTCCAACGGAGCGTCTACAGCACCGGCTGGACCAGACGGACTACGCCTACCTTGCCGCTTATTACGTCATTGCTGCAATCGTTTTCTGGATGCGCTATCGCCACGAGCAGCAACCGCTGCAACGCCAGCAGTTGAAGTGGCTGAGCCGCGGCACGTTGCTCACAGTGCTTCCGTTTACAGCGTTCTATGTGATTCCCTTCCTCAGCGATGCAAACGTATCCAGCACGCTGACGAGAATCGCGCTCCTCTCCTTGATCCTGCTGCCGCTGACGTTCAGTTGGGCGATCGTGCGGTATCGTCTGATGGACGTTGACCTAATTTTCAAACGCGGCGTCACGTATACATTGGCAACCGCAGCCCTCGTCGGACTTTACTTCGGTGTGATCGCTCTAGCGGCGAGCTTTGCGCGTGCACGATTCCAGAACTTCGGGTTCTGGGGACTCGCAGTGGCGGTTGTCGTCACAGGGATTCTGTTCGACCCCTTGAAGCGAGCGATTCAGGCGCGTGTTGATCGCGTGTTTGAGCAGAAACGGTTTGATTATCGCGAGACGCTGGTGAAGTTCGGCCGCGAGCTCAACGCGCAAACCGACCTCGGCGCATTGGTAGGTTCCATCGTCGAGCGTCTCCCCGACACACTCCTGCTCACGCGCGTTGCCGTATTCCTCGCCGATGACGATGTACTGGGCCATCGGGCACACTTTCGGCTGATTGCTTCCCATGGGCTTTCGTCCACGATCGCGAACGAAAGCAACGCATTCGATATGGGCTTTCTGGACTTCGACCGCCGCGGCGCCGATAACCACATCTTCTTCGAAACGCCACACTCTGTGCTTCGTCTGCCTGAAACGCAGCGGCAAACGGCCGCGGCGCTGGACTTGAACTACTACGTCCCCTGTCGCGTAGCACGCGGCGAGGGCGAAGGTTTGACCACCATCGCTGTGCTCGGGCTCGGCCGCACCGGCGATGGTGACTTCCTTTCGAGCGAGGATGTAGAGCTGCTTGAGTCGCTCGCCGGTTACATCGGCATCGCCATTCAGAACGCACAGCTCTATCGCCGGCTGGAGCAGAAGATCTTCGACTTTGAGCGTCTGCGCGACTTCAACGAGAACATCGTGGAGTCCATCAACATTGGCGTCTTCGCCGTCGATCTGCAGGACAGCATCGAGAGCTGGAACGCGCAGATGGAAGTGATGTACGCCACACCGCGTGCAGACGCCTTGCGCCGCCCGTTGAACGAGGTCTTCCCTGCCGACTTCCTCGAAGAGTTTGACCGGCTGCGTGCTGAAGCCGGCGTATGCACCCTCTACAAGTTCCGTCTGGCAACTCCTGCCGGTGAATCGCGCATTGCCAACATCACCATCGCTCCCTTGTTGAACCGTGACTTCCATGCGGTCGGGCGGATCATCATCGTCGACGACATCACCGAAGCGATCAACATGGAGAAGCAGCTGACTCAGTCGGAGAAGCTGTCATCGATCGGCCTGCTGGCCGCTGGAGTGGCCCATGAGGTCAACACGCCGCTCGCCGTCATTTCCAGCTACACCCAGATGCTGCAGAAGCAGATGCGCGGCGACGACGGCAACATGGCCCGCCTGCAACCGGTGCTGGAAAAGATCACGCAGCAAACCTTCCGCGCTTCCGAAATCGTCAATGGCCTGCTGAACTTCGCACGCATGGGCAGCGTCGACTTCGCGCGTGTCGACGTGAACACCATGCTGCGGGATACAGCATTGTTGCTGGAACATCAGCTGCGTTCCGGTCGTATTGCAGTGGAAATGGATCTTGCAGCAGATCTACCGCCCATCTCCGGCAATCTCGGCAAGCTGCAGCAGGTGACGGTGAACCTGATTATGAACGCGAAGGATGCCCTGCAGGACAAGGGCGCGGGAACCGTAAAGATCTCGACCGAACGCACACCTCGCGGCATTGAGATTCGCGTTGAAGACAACGGTCCGGGCATGCCGCCCGAAGTTCTGGGAAAAATCTACGATCCCTTCTTTACAACCAAGAGCAATCCAAAGGAAGGTCAGCGCAAAGGGACGGGCCTCGGGCTCGCGGTGACATACGGGATCGTGCAGGAACACAGCGGAACGATCGGCGTGGAAAGCACAGTTGGCGAAGGTACCGTGTTCCGCTTGTCCTTCCCCGCAATCGAAAACGAACGAACCAGACTGACGTCGAATGAGAACGTGCAGGCGATGCAGGAGCAGGAAAGGTAGTACATGTCTAACGCCGCACTCACGGAGATCGACAGCCCAAAAACGGGAAGCACAACGCAGCACCAGCGCATCCTGATCATCGACGATGAGGCCGGGATTCGCGACTCGCTGGAAACGCTCTTGATGCTGGAAGGCTTTTCGGTGGAGGCAGCGCCCGATGGGCAGGCAGGACTGGATCTGCTGGCAAGGCATGCCTACGATCTCCTGCTCCTGGACCTTGCCCTGCCGGGCGAGAGCGGCATCGACCTCCTGCCGCGGATCAAGTCGCTGGTGCCCGACCTTCCAGTAATTATGATTACGGCCTACGGCACCGTCGGCAATGTTGTCGATGCGATTCGTGCAGGCGCTGCGAACTTTGTACAAAAGCCCTGGGACAATGAAAAACTGCTCGCGGATATCCGCGCCGCCATCGGCCTTAACCGTGCCGAGCAGGAAGTAGTCCAGCTCAAGCGCACACTCAAGCAGCGCTACTCGTTTGAGAATATCGTCGGCAAAAGCGAGCCGATGCTGCGGTTGTTCGATCTTGTCGCCCAAGTGGCTCCGAGTCGCTCCACCGTACTCATCCAGGGCGAAAGCGGCACCGGTAAAGAGTTGGTGGCGAAGGCCATTCATGCCAGTTCACCGCGGCGCGATAAGGCTTTTATTCCGGTGAACACCGGTTCCGTTCCCTCCGATCTTTTGGAGTCGACGTTGTTCGGCCACGAACGCGGCGCATTCACTTCAGCCGTCGTCGCCAAAAAGGGCTTGTTCGAAGTTGCAGACGGTGGAACGCTGTTCCTCGACGAGATCGGCACGATGAGTATGGACATGCAGGCCAAACTGCTGCGCGTCCTACAGGATCGCAGGTTCATGCATCTCGGTGGAACCCAGGAGATTCAGGTCGACGTACGCATCGTCGCGGCAACGAATGTCAATCTCGCGCAGGCCGTGAAAGACGGCCGATTCCGCGAAGACCTTTTCTATCGCCTTAACGTCATCTGCCTGGAACTGCCGCCACTGCGCAGTCGCAAGGAAGATATTCCCCTGCTCTCAGCCCACTTCCTGAAGTTCTACACCGAAGAGAATGGCTTTCCCATGCGCGCGCTCTCGCCTGAGGCGTTGCGGACGATGATGGACTACGAGTGGCCCGGAAACGTGCGTGAGCTCGAGAATGCCATGGAGCGCGGCGTAGTGCTCTCCAACGGACCGAAGATCACGCCGGAACTACTGCCCGCCCAAATCCGCGGAAACAGTTATACGACGAATCTGCTGGAGCAGAAACCGGATGCATCCTTGTTTGATGTGATGGAGGAGATCGAGCGGAAAATTATTGCGGACAGGCTGGAACGTTGCAACTGGAACCAGACCGAAGCGGCCGAGTACTTCCGCATCCCGCTCTCCACGCTGAACCAGAAGATCAAGCGGCTGAACGTCGAGATGAAAAAGCGCGTCCGGGATTAGCTGGCGAGTAGCGTTTTAACGCTTGCCCTTTGGCTTCGACTTCGCAACAACCTTCTTCGCGACTTTTGCAGGAGCCTTCTTCACAGGCTTTGCCTTCACTGGAGCTTTTGACTTCACCGGCGGCTTTGCCTTTTTCGCCACCGCTTTTGCCACGATTTTCTTGGCAACAGCCTTCTTCGCAACAACCCTCTTGGCAACAACCTTCACAGGCTTTGCCACTTTCTTCGCCATCTTCGCTGGCGGAACCTGCTTCTTCGCGACAACTTTCTTGGCAGCCACAGCCTTTGCCGCCTTCGCGGGAGCCGGTTTCACGGCAGCTTTCACGGGAGGCTTTGGAGCGATGGCCTTTGCGGGCTTCGCAGCGGGTTCCTTGACGGCAACGGGCTTAACCTTGGCCGCCGGTTTCTCAACCGGAGCCGAAGCTTCTGCGGCGACTGCAACATCCGCATTGCGATTTTCATCACTCTGCTCCAACGCCGCCGCAGCAGCTTTCTTGCCACGAGGCTTTGGTGCCTTGGTTTCGCGCTTGACGGCGCGACGGCGCATGTTGACCGGAGGCGGAGGCGCAGGGGGTGAGAAGGGCTCCAGAAAAGCCTTAGTCGCCTCAGGGGTGTCGAGCTTGCCATCCATAATGGCAAAAAACAGCGTTTCGATCAGCTCCGCGTAGCTAGGCAGATCCGGCGTGATGCGCATCTCCTGCATGATCTGGTACGGAATACGCTGGCGAGCCTGGGGCCATTCCGTGAAGAACGCCTGAAAGCGCGCTAGAACCGGCGCGCTCTTGGAGGTGTGCGCAAGCCAGAGAATCTGTTCAGGTACAGCCGTCATGAGCATCTTCCACGCATCGGAAGGAGCGGCTGCGGCTTTGCTGTTGAACTTGGCGGCGAAGTTCTTGGTGTCCGCATCGAGCGAGGCAATCTGCTCGACGAAGCCGGGGCGCGCGAAGCTCTTCTTGAGCTCAGCAACATCCTTCGGAGCGAGCTTGGCGGTCAGCAGTGGGAAATAAGCCGCTGAAGGATCGGGATGGATGCCCATTGCTTCAAGCTGACCAACCGTATCCCGCAGCCGAGTGAGCTCAGGCTCATTGGCCTTCGCCGAAGTCCAGGCCGGAAACAGAGATTTACTCCAACCCTCTGATTCCAAACGGCGTAGGACGCGGAGTGGGTCTTCCTCATGCACGATTTCTTCGGTCTCGTAACCGCGCAGGGTCGGACTCAAAGCTTCGATGTAGTTTTCAGCCTTGCCGGTGTCGTAGCGTTGTTGGGTCTTTTCTTCCATGTGCCAGCCAAGACGGGCGCCAAAACGGGCTGCGCGAATCATGCGGGCTGGGTCTTCGATGAAGCCGTAGTTAGAAACCAAGCGAAGTTCGCGGTTTTCGATATCGGCAACGCCGTTGAGAGGATCCATCAGAAGGCCGTAAGAGCCTTCATTCAAAGAGATAGCCATCGCGTTGGCGGTAAAGTCGCGACGGCGAAGATCGTCAAGAATAGTCGCTGGTTCAACCTTCGGCTTGCCGGGTTTTGGGTAGGAAACGGAGAGGGTTGAGCCTACTTCGAGGCGGATTCCGCCAGCGAAGTTGAGATACAGCGCCTGCATCAGTTCATTTTCACCGGCGATGGTCGCGCCCGCACTTTGTAAATCTTTTCTTAGCTTTAGCGCATTTCCTTGAACAACTACATCAAGATCGCGAATAGGAGAACCACTGGTAAGATCGCGGACGGCGCCGCCGACGAGGAAAACTGTCATGCCGCGAGAACGGGCTACATCGCGAACCAGGGCCAGGGATTGTTGCTGCGCAGCGGTAAGCCGTGTCTGCAGCAGATAGATGTAATCAGCCATTGTTTGTGCTCTTTGCTCCGGACGGTTCGGGGAGTTTGGAACCGTGGTATAACTTGCGTCGAATGAGTCGTTTACGAGGAACATGAGCCTCGACGCAACACCTGATTCTACACCCGGAGCGTTTATTTGGCTACCATTTGCACTATTTTTGTGGCGATCACGTCGAGCGTGCGACAATTTCGGCGGATGGCGGTAGGAAAATGGCAGTTGCGCGGAAAAAGGTGATCGTGCGGTCGTTTGGCGGAACGATAGCGTGGGGGTATTTGCCACAGGATGGGTTTGTGGATCGGGATGGGGTTGATTTGCTCGATTCTGCTGGACGGGTTTTGCGTATTGTTTTGAGTGAGATAAAGACGATTGCTACTGTTAAGGATTTCAATTCCGATGACGAAGTTGATCCCGAACGGATTGGGCGGAGAAGCTTCCTGGGGCGGCCGCGTGGTGAAGGTTTGTGGCTGAAAGTGGAGTTTCGGGACGGAGATTCGCTGGAAGGATTGGTTCATTTTGACGTGCAATTTATGGACGTTTTTATGGTGGATCATGGATTCCGTATGGTTCCTCCGGACTCCAGGTCTAACACCCAAAGTTTGTTTATCCCGCGCGCAGCGGTAACCAAAGTCGAGGTACTGGGATATGTCGGAGCTCCGGGAAAGAAGAAGGTGAGGACGGCTGCGGATGGCTTGGAGCAGCCGCGGCTGTTTGAGGAGTGAGGCGCTACAATTCCGGGATGAAGCTGAAGGAGTTGGCAGAGCGGTTGGGAGCGGAGTTGGTGTCGGGCGCGGGTGGGGCTGCGGATGACGTTGAGGTTGGCGGCGTTGCCGGCATTGAAGAGGCTGGGCCGGGGCAAATCACGTTTGTTGCGAACCCGAAGTACGCCGGGCTTGCTAAGACAACCGGAGCGGCCGCGGTCATTGTCGAGCCGGATTTTCAGGAGATTGCTGCCCCTACACTGCGGGTGAAGAACTCCTACCTGGCATTTGCGAAGGCGATTGAGTGCTTTTATGCGGCTCCGGTTTATAAACCGGGAGTGCATCCGACGGCGGTGGTGGATGCAGACACGAAGATCGGGGTCCGGGCTCACGTGGGGGCGTACGTGGTGGTTTCGGAGGGGTGCGTGATTGGGGATGATGCGGTGCTCCTGCCGCACGTAGTGCTCTACCCCGGAGTGACGGTGGGTGATCGCTTCTTTGCGCATGCTCACGCCGTGGTGCGGGAAGGTTGCCGGCTGGGGGATGATGTCGTGCTGCAGAATGGCGCCGTGATCGGCGCGGATGGGTTTGGGTTTGCCAAGGGTGCGGATGGGCGGTGGGTGAAGATTGTGCAGTCAGGGCCGGCGGTGTTGGAGGATGGCGTAGAGGTGCAGGCAAATGCGTGCATCGATCGGGCGTCGATTGGGGAGACGAGGATTGCTGCCGGCGCGAAGATCGATAACCTGGTGCAGGTGGGGCATGGCTCGACGGTGGGCGAGAATACGCTGCTGTGTGCGCAGGTTGGGCTGGCGGGATCTACGACGATTGGGAAGAATGTGATCCTGGCGGGACAGGTAGGGGTTGCGGGGCATTTGACCGTAGGCGATGGGGCGGTGGCTACGGCGCAGACGGGGATTCCTTCTAACGTGGCGCCGGGAGCGGTTGTGAGCGGGTATCCCGCGATGGATAACCGGGATTGGCTAAGGATGGTGGCTGCGGTGAGACGAGTGCCGGAGTTGCTGCGGAAGCTAAATGCTAAATAAGCGAGCCGTCTCCTTCTCCGAAATGGAATTAACGGCATGCACTTATCGACCCATAGCCTGAGATTTAGCTATTCCTTTCATATTGGAGAACCACTTCGAGATTGCAATTCAGGGCACGACGCGGCGTCTGGAGACGGCCGTAAACCAGAGCGCTCGCCCACAATCGCTGCTGTAGAGAATTGTCTTCGAATCGGGCTCCCAGGCTGGCTCGACCGTGTTGCACTCCGCCTCGGTGATGCCACGAACAGACCCGGTGTGCAGGTCAAGCACGGCGAGATTCCAATTACCGCGAATCATGCGGCTAAAAGCTAACCAGCGGCCGTCGGGCGAAGCTGCTGGATATCGAGCCTCACCAAGTGGGAGGAGTTCGGCTTGCTGCCCTGCCCGGATGTGCAAGATGCGGGAACCGTGGCTGCCATCAACCAAGGCCGCAACGATCAGCGAAGCATCCGGAAGAAATGTCGCCTGTTCCACATCAAGCGACGATGGCGTCATGGACTGCTCCATGGCTGCAGGCTCCCGAAGTGAGCGGACGAACAGTGTGCCGCGGCCATGATCGACGCGGAGGAAGGCGAGGTTTTGTCCGTCCGAGGAGAGCGCTGGGGACTCTGCGTTGGTTATAGCCGAGATGGCGTCGTTTGTACGCGAGGTGATGATGGAGTGCGGTCCAGCTTCTTCGACGAACAAGCTGTCAGCGCTCGAGGCGAAGGCAATCTCGTCAGGACCAACGTAAGACTCGGAAAACGGTATGTTCGATGGTGGCGTATTCAGGCTGGTGAGCAGGCGGTAGCCGACGGGCTGCATCGCGATGCGCAGGATGTTGCCGTTGTGCCACTCGGGTGCGGCGGCGAGCATAGCTCCACTGGCATCCGGAAGCCGGTAAGCGAAGTCCTCATACAAGCCGCGCTGATGGTGGATTCCGGAAGTCGTCTGGAACGCCACGACCAGGATCAATCCGGCAGTAAGGGCCAGCGTCATCTTCAATTGGCCAGGCTTGCGAAATGCGATGACGCCCATCGCTCGATAAAACAAAGCGGCAAAAAAGATCAGCATATAGAGGCGCGACATCCAGAGCGCGGCACCAAGGCCGGAAGCCGAACCAACGTTCCATCCGCTCGGGTAGCCGATGCCAACATAGAGCGCGACCGCCAGCCAGGCCAGGATGGGCCGCTTCGGCAGGAGCGCGGCGATGAGTACCGTTATGGGGAGTATGAGCAGCGTGAAGTTATAAGAAGCCGGGATCGTCGAGATGGTCAATGTCGCGACAGTGAGCGCAGACCACTCCAGCGCGATGCGGCCGGGAGAGTGATCGCGTTCGTCGCAAAGCAAGAGGGCCGGCGCAAGGATAAGCATGGGCAGAACAGCCTGAAGGACCGCGAAGATGACTGGTGAGGCATGCCAGGGATGGGGGTTCCATTGGGGCTCGTAGAGGAACAGACAATGCAGCAGCGTGGAAAGAGACCCGCTTCCGAGTGCGAAGGGTGGAAAGCCGTCGCCGCGCAGGGTCCATGGCAAGATCTGGCGCAGGTAGGTGCGGTGAACTTCCCACCCGAAGACACTTACGGAAACTGCAACGCAGGCCACGCCGGCTATGGCAGCCGAGAACAGGGCGCGCCATTGGCGCTTGCGGGCGAAATAGACGAAGAAGATGAACGGAAAGAGCTTGATGGCTGTTGCCAAGGCAACGAGCACTCCGGCCAGACTATGACGGTTTCGCTGTTGAGCCCAGCAGGCACCGATCAACAGAGCGACGAGTAAAACATAGAACTGACCGTAAAGGAGGTTGCGGTGAAGGGGCGGGTAGCCGAGGAGAAGAATGGAAATGCGGCGCAGGGGCTGACCTGTAATCTCGCGAAGGCCGAATGCGATGAGAAACAGCAGCGCCAGCTGAAAAAGGAGCCAGATTCGCTTGGCCGTTAGTGGATTGAAACGAACCAGGGGTGTGATGACCAGCGTTGAGAACGGCGTGATCGGAACCAGGCCGATGACGGAACGATCCAGCTGATGATGGTCTTTTTGGCGGGCCAGCCAGCGCCACTCATAAACGTGGGCTGTGTCGGTACCTTCGGTGGCCAACTTGGCGGTGAGGTAGTAGTTGGGAAAGTCTGTCTGGAGCGTTGCGAAGGCGGATGGCAGCGTCTGGAACGCGAACATGCCGGCACAGACAACGAGCAGGACCCACTCGACTGAGACCCAAGCCCGCGCAGCCGATGGCGGAAGCGAGGAGGAACGCGAAAAAGGAGTCGTTGGAATGGGATCTCTCCTTATGAAGGCGAACGGATAGTTGCGCTACAGCAAAGGTAGAGGTTCTATCGCGAGGGATGTCACTGAGTTGTGCCAAGTTAGTCAAGAACTTGTCACCGAGATATAGGCGGTGAGGTCTTATGGTCACTTCTCAAAATTGTCGAGCGACGTAGGGATGTTCGCTGTGGTATTTTTTCGTGCAGCCGTGTAAATCAATGAGCCCGGATGGGCTGCGTTTCCGGGAGAGAGCTATGTCGGTTGAGACATGGGGAATGATTGGGACGGGAGTTGCTGCGCTGGCGGCTGGGTTGTGGCTTGTCGGGGGACGGCTCTTGGCAGCTTCTGGCGTCGACAAGGTTCTGGTGCTTGGCCCTGTGTTTGAAGCGGTCGCACTGGCAATCTTTGCCGCAGAGCACTTTCTCATGGCGCGCGAGCTTTCGGGGATTGTGCCAAAGTGGCTACCGGGAGCGATGTTCTGGACCTACTTTGTGGGTGTGGCGCTGCTGGCTGCGGCCATCAGCTTGATCGCGTGGCGGTGTGTGCGGTGGTCGGCTTCCCTGCTGGCGGTGTTGTTTTTAATTATCGTCGCGACTGTTGACCTGCCTAACCTGCCAGCGAGTGTTCATAATCGGATGTTCTGGATTCTTACGGTGCGCGAAACGTGCTTTGCTTCGGGCGCGATGGTGCTGGCTGGGAGCGTGTGGCCGCGTGGCGGGTCGGCGGGCAGGGTGTTGATGAAGGTGGGCCGGATGATTGTCGCGTGTACGTTTGTGTTCTATGCGATCCAACATTTTCTGCATCCCCGGAATGTCCCGGGTGTTCCTCTGGAGAAGATGATCCCCGGATGGATGCCGGAGCCAACGCTGTTTGCGTGCTTCGTGGGGATGACGTTACTCGTTGCGAGTGTGGGCCTGATGATTCCCCGGACGCGCCGGATTGCAGCCGCTGGTGTGGGGACGGTGCTGGTATTGCTCGTGGTGTTCTTCTATGTGCCGATCCTGGTGATGGAGGTTCGCACGCCGCTCGCGGTGGAAGGAATCAACTATGTTGGCGATACTTTATTGTTCGCGGCGACGGCCTTGTTGGCGGGCTTTGGTGCGGATGATGCGAGGTGGTCAAGGCCTGTGGAGAAAAGCGCATGAAAAAGCCTGTAGCGGTGGAGTCTGCTTCTGCCTTGATCGACGAGAAGATCAAGGCGCTTGGGGATTGGCGTGGGGTGATGCTCGCGAAGGTGCGCGAGGTTATACGTGCGGCAGATGCGGAGATTGTGGAAGAGTGGAAGTGGAGAGGGACTCCTGTGTTTTCGCACGGCGGCATCGTATGCACGGGAGAGACGTACAAGAGCGTCGTGAAGTTGACGTTTGCCAAGGGAGCGGCGTTGAAGGATCCTTCGGGGTTGTTCAATTCGAGCCTCGATGGAAATGTGAGGCGCGCGATCGATATCCGTGAAGGCGAGAAATTGGATGAGGCGGCGTTGGAGGAGCTGATCCGCGAGGCGGTGGCGCTCAATCTCAAGGGTAAGAGCAATCTCAAGAGCAAGAGTAAGCCGAAGGGCTAGTGGCTGTTAGGCTTTAGAGATGCGTGGTGCTTCCCTTCTTGGCGGTGTGGTTCTGGTGGCGGCGGTTGGATTGAGTGGCTGCAAGTCGCGGTATGTGGAAGCGACGGTACACAACAGCAGCGGAGCGCCGGTGTCGGTTGTGGAAGTAGATTACCCGAGTGCTAGCTTTGGGAAAGAGACGCTGGCGGATGGGGCGGACTATCACTACCGGTTCAAGGTGCAGGGGGACGGGCCCCTGAAGGTTCTCTGGACGGACGCCGGAAATCATGACCACACGGTGGGTGGGCCGCAACTGCGTGAAGGATCCGAGGGGACGCTGGTTGTCACGATCAAAGCGAACGACGCGGCCTGGGACCTGGATGTGCAGCGGTAAAGTGGCCGGCGTTTTGTCCTTTAGGCACGAAAAAGCGTGGGCTGAACCCACGCTCATCGATAATACAAAGTTGAGGTACGACTAGTTCTGCACGCTGGTTCGCGTGCCTGTCGAACGACGAGCTTTCTGTGGTGGAATCTCGGCCATACCTGAGCGTTTGCGGCTATTGGCCGAGTAGGCCACGCCTGCGAGAACGATCGCAAGAACGAAAAAGAAGAACAAAAGAATAAATGCAATCATGCTGGCCCCAATCCGGCAGCGACAAATCCTTGCTGCCTTGCACGTAATACGATGCAAATTTTGGCGTTGAAGTAGACTTTGGAACGTGAGCAGAGGATTTTTCATAACGTTTGAGGGCCTGGATGGATCAGGTAAAACGACTCAATTGAGGCGTTTAGGGGCAGTATTAACTGCCGAGGGTCGGCCTGTGGTTTCGCTGCGACAACCGGGCGGAACGGCGCTGGGAGACCGGATTCGGGGGGTTCTGCTGGATTCCAGAAGCGAAGCGGAGCTGGGTGGGATTGCGCCCGCCGCCGAGATGGCACTGATGTTTGCGGACCGGGCGCAGTCGCTGGCGCAGGTGATATATCCAGCGTTGGCGGAGGGAGCGGTCGTGCTGTGTGACCGGTATACGGACTCTTCCGAGGCGTACCAGGGAGCCGGACGCGGGATCGGCGCAGAACGGGTGCGGGAGATGCACCGGGTGGTGTGCGACGGGTTTCAACCGAATCTGACGATTCTGTTGCTGCCGCCGCTGGAAGGGTCGCTAGCTCGGGCTCGGCGGAGGAATGAACGCAATGTGCGGACACGTGGAACCGACGAAAATCGGTTCGAGCGTGAGGGGGATGAATTTTATGGGCGGGTTTATGCGCAGTATCGAGCGATCGCTGCGAGAGAGCCGGAGAGAGTGGTAGCAATTGAGGATGAGGCGGGCATCGAAGTGATTGCGGAGAAGGTATTAACGATTGTTCGCGAACGGATGTCTCGCGCAGAGTGACGGGGTTCTACAGGGAATGAGGAAGTAGATTTTGAAGAATGAGGGAAATGGCGATTACATAGCCGCGCGGGACGAGGGCGAGTGGCGGTTGCCGCCGGGACTGCGGCAGACGTTGTTTATGTACCAGCGGCGGGCCTGGGTGAGGTTTGGGGAGCCGATTCCCCTGTTTGAACATCTCCATAAGACATTCGGCAAGATAGCGCACTATCGGTTTATGGGAAACCTGATCGTGTTTGTGAACGATCCGGCGTGGATCCAGGAGATCCTGGTCAACCAGTCAACCAGCTTCATCAAGGAGCGGACGCTACAGCGGATGAAGATTCTGCTGGGCGAGGGGTTGATTACCTCCGACGATCCGATCCACATGCGGCAGAGGCGCATTGCAGCACCGGCATTTCACCGGCAGCGGATTGCAGTATATGCGGGGCAGATTGTAGCGAGCGCGGCGGCGACTCGGGATGCGTGGGTCGATGGCGCGGAGATCGACGTGGCCGAGGCGATGATGCAGCTTAGCCTGCGGATCGTGGCGCGGACGCTGTTCGATACGGAGGTGACGCCCGAGGTGGAATCGGTCGCTGACGAGGTGAATACCATCATGGGGCTTTACAACTTCCTGGTGGCGTTTCCAAAGCTGGAGAGCGTGCTGCACTGGCCGATCCCAGGAGTGGTGAAGTTCCGGAAGTCGCGAGCCCGGCTGGACCGGATCGTAGAAGGAATGATTGCTTCGCGTCGTGCTTTGCCGCGGGAAGAGTTGGAGCGGCGCGGCGACTTGCTTTCGGAGCTTGTAGCAGCGAGGGATGAAGAGGGTGAAGGCGGTTCCGATCGTATGAGCGATCGACAGCTGCGCGACGAGACGCTGACGATCTTTCTAGCCGGCTATGAGACGGTGGCCAATGCATTGAGCTGGACTTGGTATCTGCTGACGCAGAACCCGGACGCTGCGCGGCTGATGGAAGAGGAAGTGGACGCGGTGCTCGGTGAGCGCGAAGCACGGCTGGAGGACTTTGGAGCGCTGAAGTACACGGAAATGGTGTTTGCGGAGTCGATGCGGTTGTATCCGCCGGCGTGGGCGATGGGCCGCCAGTCGACGCAGGCTGTAGATCTGGGCGAGTACAGAATCCCGCCCGGAGCGCACTTTTTCTTCAGCCAGTATGTGATGCACCGTTCGGACGAGTACTGGGACGCCCCGCTGGAGTTTCGGCCGGAAAGACATACACCGGAGGCTAAGGCGGAGCGTCCGAAGTTTGTTTACTTCCCTTTTGGTGGCGGGCGACGGCAGTGCATCGGCGAGGGGTTTGCGTGGATGGAGGGTGTGCTTTCGCTGGCAACCATTGCGCAGAAGTGGCGGTTGGAGTTTGTGCCGCGGTTTCCGGTCGTGGTGCAGGCAAAGATTACGCTGCGGCCGAAGTTCCCGATGATGATGGTCCCGCACAAAAGACGCTGAGTCGCATGTGCATGGCTGGTCGCCCTATCGGATGGTAAAAGCCTATTGCGAGTGCTGTTGAGACTCAGTCACCATCGCATTTCCAGGATCGGCATTCGACCAAAGGTCGAGGAAGCTCTTGTAATTCGTGGTGCCATTACGGGCATCGCCTATGGAGCTGTACGCCCGCGCAGTCTGGATGTGTGCCAAAGCTACCAGCTCCGGGTTTACCAGGCTGGTCGGCCCGCGATGCTCTAACATCGGCTGCAGGTCCGTAAGCGCTGCCTGGGGCTGGTTCGCTCCAAGATGAATCAGCCCTTGCAGATAGGGTGAGATCGTCATCGGCCCATCCTGCCTGGCGCCGTGCAGTATCGCAAGCGCCCCGGTCGCATCGCCCGACTTCCACTGGATTGCCGCCGACAGGCTTGGGATATACAGGGTTTTGGCGGCCACAAACTGCGCCGATGCAGCCGTCAAATCCGCCAGGTTTTTTCTCGCCCCGTCGAGATTTGTACAGAGGGCGTTCGTCATCCCGGAGGCGAACATGGCGCCCGGGCCGCTGGGCATCGTAATTGCTTCCTGCACAAGACTCAGCGCGGTCGAACAGTCCCCCGTCAGCGCACGATCGAGTGCCGCCTGCGTCAACGCATAGCTCGCCGCCGAACCAAGCTCCGACGCGACTTTCGCGTGCGCGGCTACATCCTGCCACGTAGCCAAACCGGCAGCCATCTGCCCGCGAGCATCCTGCACCTCCGCCAGATATACCTTCGCCGCCAGTTGCTCGTTGCCCGTTGCAGCGGGAGCGCTGGTCGCACTCAGCATGGCAAGCAGCGCTGCGATCCCCGGATGGGTCTGTCCGGCGGCCTGGCTTTGCTGCTCCATCTGAGAAGCCGTCTCCACGCGGTCCAGCGCGATCAGGGCAAGCTCGGCGTTCCCACGGGCTTCGGTATCGAAAGGAGACATCGCCAGAACCGCCTGAGCCGTTGCCAGCGCGTCCGCATAATTACCCGACAGTCGTTGAGCCACCGACAACAGCACATGTGCTTCCACATCCGCCGGATAGTTGCTACAAAGCTGTTGCAAGACTGTGATCGCTTGCGGATAGTCGCCCAGCGTGTTCAACGCATAGGTCGCCTGCGACAACGCCTGCGTCCTCGCACCGGCCCCGGTGGAGTAGTCCTGGGCCTTGGTAGCGGCCTTGGCTGCGGCGGCTTCTGCGTGTTGCTGCCGGTAGATGTCCGCCAACTCGATATAAGCCTGGATGAACCGAGGCTCCAACCCGATCGCCCGCTCAAACGCGAACATCGCGTCATCAATCTGCCCCGAACCCTTCAGCGCGTCTCCGGTCGCATAGGCCTGCAGCGCATCCAGGTTCGACGTCGCCTCCCGGCTCAGCGGAGCCGAAGCACGCCCGATCGAGTCGCCGGACTCACCCAGGCTCGATCGAACGTCCGAAGCCAGGCGGTCGATCGCATCGCCAATCTGCTCCCGGCTTGAAGCAGTCTCGGTGGCATCCGTCAGCCGCGACCCGCTTGCGACATCGAACACCCGCAGCGCAAGCGCATACGAGGAGCCTTCCATATGGATATTTCCAAAAGCCAGGTTGCTCGCCCCCACAGCCTTCGCAATCTTTCGGGCGTCATCGAGCGATGGCTCGCTTGAGTCCGTCGTAATCCCGAACGACTTCTTCCCGGCAATGACATCACCCTGCCCACGAACCGACAGGTGCGGCGACTGCTGCAGATCGAACAACAAGCCGGAGTCAAACAGCCCGCCCAACGTGCTATCGCCCGTCCGGTTAGCCATCGACACCAGCAGCAGCGAAGTAGGAACATCGGCAGGCGGGGTCGCATGGTGCGAGGTCTGGTACCAGACGCCTGCACCGGCCACGGCCAGCAACGCCAGGGCTCCTATCCAGATCCAGCTCTTGCCGGATTTTGTACGAGCCTCAGCCTGCTCACGCGCACGCTCCTCGATGATGTCGTCTTCCTCGAAGTAGCCCAAGTCCGGTGGGGTAAACCGCTTCTGCGGCACAGTCCGTACAATCCTCGAAGACGAGCTTCCAGACGGCCGCGCACTCGGTACAGCAGAATCGGATGCCCTCACGGCCGGCACAACGGAGTCGGAAACCCGTGGGCTCTGCGCAGGCAGAGCAAAAGACGAGCTCGTGCGCATCGGCTCGGGAGCGGCAGCTTGAGCCGAAATGGGAAGCGCACCGGAAGACACCGGGGGTGGCGCAGGCTGTGCATCGCTGGAAGGTGTCCGTATGGGCGGCGGAGGCGAAGCCGGACGGAGAATTCCCGACGAGCTTCGCGGCGCAGGACGATGCGCGGCAGACGAGCCCAGCGCCGGTAGCTGCTCATCCGAAGCACCCCGTGGTGCAGTTACATTGGCGGATGAACTCTGGGCAGGCCGGTGCGCTGCTGAAGAAGCCGCCTGAAACAGCGAAAACGCCGACGGACTTGACTCGGGCTTTGCAGGAGCCTTCCCTGCTTCTCCCGTCACAACACGTTTCACAGGTCGAAGGAATGTCTCACTCGAACTCGATGGACTCTTCCCCGGCGACTCGGCAGGCCTTGAAGCCTCCAAAGGAGGCAAGCCCCTTGACTCGATGATGGACTCGCGCGTTGGCCGCCTTGCGGGCAGCGTAGGAGGATCGTTACGGCTATCATTTCGGCCCCACGATTTTGCGGGCTTGGAACCCCAAAGCCCAATGCCCCCGCCGCCGCCGCGCTTCAGAGTGATCTTCTGCAGCGCCTCTACCAACTCAGCGGCCGACTGAAAACGATCGGAACGCTTCTTTTCGAGCAGCGTCAGGATCAGCTTTTCGAGGTCTTTCGGAATATCGGGGTTGAAATCCCGCACCGGCTCGGGACGCTGGCTCAGCAGCTGCACAAAAACCAGCGCGCTTGTCGCCCCCTGGAACGGCAACTCTCCAGTAGCCATCTCATACAACACAATCCCTAAAGAAAACAGGTCGGATCGGGCGTCCAGCGGCTCACCGCGAGCCTGCTCTGGTGACATATAGGCCACCGTGCCCACGGTCGTGCCGGCGCTCGTCAGGTCGAAGCGCGTCTCCGCGCCGTCACCTTTTTCGACCTTAGCCAAACCGAAGTCCAGCACCTTGGTCTGGAATCTCCCGGCCGACTTTTCCACCAGCATAATGTTCGCCGGCTTGATGTCGCGATGAATGATCCCCCGCCCATGCGCCACGATCAGCGCATCCGCCGCCTCAATGGCGACACTGAGCAGATCCTCCACAGCTACAGACCCACGCGAAATCCTCGCCCGGATGGTCTCCCCTTTGAGCAGCTCCATCACCAGATAGGGATCGCCCTCCTGCTCGCCGATGTCGAAGATGGTGCAGATGTTGGCGTGGTTCAGCCGCGAAGCCGCACGCGCCTCCTGCAGAAACCGCTGCCTCATCCCAGGCGTTGCGAACTCTTCGCGCAGCAGTTTGATGGCGACATCCCGCTGTAGCCGGGAGTCCCACGCGCTGAACACGAGGCCCATGCCACCGCTGCCCAGCCGCCCCAGGATCTCGTACGGTCCGATCTTATCCCCGACACGCGGGACCATCCACCATCTCCTCGCTCGAACGTTTCAACGCTCTTCGCGTGCCCGCTTCAAGTCCACCACCATACTGCTCTTCTTTCGGTCGATCCGTATAACAAATCGGCAGAGAGAACCAAGGAAGAGCCGGACAATGGATGATGCACTCTATGTATTTATTTTGTCGACCTATTTTAGTACGGTTCATTGTCCTCGCGAAGGCCCTTGCATGCAACTACCCGGACCTCAGGTTGTTCCACCACCGCCGGCAGCTTCCAGACCCATCCGTCCGAGTCACCCCAAACCCCATCCCAGCGCGTCGCCACCAGCGCATCGGCTCCAAGCGCGTCGCATAGCGCGCCGGCCTCCGCAGCCGATGGCGCCATCTCCCACTTACCCGGGAATAATCGATCAATTCCCCGCTGAATCCCCCGACACCTCGCCACATCACCCCCGAAGCTCACATTGCAAGGCTCTTCCGAGCTGATCGCCTGGTGATTGTTCTCAAGCATCCGGGCCGCGCCAAAGTACCCGCCCTCTGAGATGTCATACTGCACCCGGGCGCTCTCCGGCATTCGTCCTCGCAACGCCGCATACGCAGCCCGCAGAGCATAATTCCGCTCGGCAAGGTCTGCCATTAACGGATTACCATGCTTCTCCTGCCATGGCAGGAACGCCCGCAACATCGCCACCTGATAAACCGACCCACATACCCCAATCACAGCCAGTCCAATCAACACGCGACGCAGCCAACCTGCGCTTCTTTCGAATACCCCAACGGCCAACGGCAGAAGGAGAAACTGCGGCAGCAGGATTGCCCTTAACCCGTAATCGTTGGTCGCAATCACCCGCGACCTTACGAACGTCGCCGCGACCAGTCCCACCCATACCCAGACCAGCAGCGTGCGTTCCCCATCCTCTATCAGGCCTCTGCGCCGCTGCATCACCACCAGCACCACGGCAAAGAATCCGAATTCGATCACGTACCCCGGAACCAGCAACACCCCTGCAACGACCTGCGTAGCCGCAAAGGGGTGATGCAACTTCAAAAGTTCGATTGCCGTAACTCCCGAAAGCAAGTCAGGATCAAGCATCTGCCGAACCCCGAAGCCCAATACGTGCGCCGAAGTTCCTCCCGCTCCCGAACTGTGCAGCAATTGCAGAAGATACGGAAGCAGCGTTACACCGGCCACCAAAGCTGCTACACAGACACACTCCAGCATCCTCACTTTTCGCTCGGGAAACATCTCCCAGCAGACCCAGCCCGCGAGCACCAGCCCCGTAGCAACAGCCACATACGTGGAAAGCCCAAACGCCCCCGCAAGACTGATCCCTGCAATCACGGCCATCTTCACCCGCACTTTACGTCGCTCTTCTTCACTGCCCATCCAAAGTAGGAGCATCGCCAACAGACAACAAATCAGCGCGGCCGCATGATGCGGTACCCAGAGAAAGGTATCTACCCACGAAGCCACGTGGTCGATCGACCACCACTCCATATCGCCCTGAAAGCTGCTGCTGAAACCATTGAAAACCGCCACAAAAATATCGAGCCCCGTAACCGCCAACAGCACAATGCTGATCGACCACTTCCGTCGCAGCTCCTCTCCACCCCATCCCAGCATGTATCGCTCAAACAACGCCAGCATCGCGCCGATCCCAAACACGGGCCAAACGCAACTGGCAATCAGCGCCTGCCGCGCCGAGATATGGGCCAGCCGCCCAACCACTCCACAGGTCACGTACCAGAAGTAGTAATAACGCAGCGAGACATCCTGTCCCGGCCAGTACAGCGGGTTCACCGTCGGCACACCGGTCCGCATCACCGCATCCACAAACGCTGTCCTTAGCCCGTGGTCATAGCTGGTCACGCTCATCCACAATCGTGAACCAATCCCCCAATCCACCAGGCTCAACAACACCAGCGCGGTCCACCCCGCCACCGCAATCAAGCCAAGCCGAAACTCCCGCCGCGACACATCCACTGGCGGCCTATGCCGCCAGAAAATCACCCCAGCTACAACCCCGAGAACCACCAGCACCACTTCACCCGCAACCATCCCGCCGAGCCAAACGATAGCCACCAGCGGCAGCGTCCCTAACCCAAACGACAACGCCACGCTCCACGCCACCTGCTCCATTAGCCCGCGCGTACGAAAGCCGCGCAAATCCGCCCACCACCCCGCGCAATATCCCGGGCTCACGAGCGCCAGCGCAAATACCAGCGTGCCCCAAAGGCTCCCACCGGCATCCCGCAACATGTAAGTCCAGGCTGGATGCAACGTTCTCGTCTCCGCTCGTCTAGCATAGACGGCCATCGGTCTAGTCCCGATTCAACACCCGACTTTATAATCCGTATGTGACCGAGCCTTTCGCAAAACTCCAGCAACAAACTCTCCTCTTCGACGCCGACGACACGCTCTGGGAGAACAACATCTACTTCGAACGCGCCATCGCCGCCTTCATCTCCTACCTCGATCATCGCGTCCACACTAACGAAGAAGTTCGCGAGCACCTCAATCTCTGCGAGCGCGCCACCATTGCCGAGTACGGCTACGGCCTCCAGAGCTTTCGCCGTTCGCTCGTTGCCTGCTTCGAGCAACTCACTGACACCGAAATCACGGCTGAAAAGCACGCCCGCATCGTCGCCTTCACCGAGTCCATCTCCATGGCCGAGATTGAGCTGTTACCCAAAGTCGCCGAAACCCTCAAGGACCTCAGCCAGCGCCACCGCTGCATTCTTGTCACGAAGGGCAACCTCGAAGAGCAAACCGACAAGCTCGAGCGCTCCGGCCTGAAGCCGTTTTTCTCTGCTGTGGAAGTCCTCGCAGAAAAGAAAGAAGCGGCCTACCGCGAACTCATCTCCCGCCACGTCTGCGACGCACCCAATACCTGGATGATCGGCAACTCGCCTCGCTCCGACGTCAACCCCGCCCTGGCCGCCGGCCTGAACGCCATCTTCGTGCCCCACGACTTCACCTGGGTGCTCGAGCACGAAGTCGTCGACAACCCGCCGGAGGGCCAGACGCTTCTCGAACTATCCCGCTTCGGCGACTTGCTGGAACACTTCTGAGTTTTCATCATTCCGCGCCCACCATATGGGACGACGGAAAAATGCTATACTCATCTTCGGATTGCACGTCACTCCTGTCGCACTTTTGCTTGCGTCAGGCTCCAAGCGGAGGTGGCGAAATTGGCAGACGCACTAGCTTGAGGTGCTAGCGCCGCAAGGCATAGGGGTTCAAGTCCCCTCCTCCGCACCAATCCAAAGAATCAATAAGATACGAGAAGGCCAGCCCGAAACGGCTGGCCTTCTTTTTCGCCACTGTAGTGGTTTTTGTAGTGGTTGTAGCCAACTTTCGTTTTGGCAGTGGCCAACCGAGCGGTTTCGCCAGTTGCCCTCCGTACAAATGGACGATGTAGGCTAGGACTCGGATACACAGGGAGACAAGATGATGCACCCCACCCCGCAGAGCCTTCCAATCAGTGCGTTGCAACAGGAGCCAGGCGCCCAAGATCTCGTCCGCTCGGAAAAGATGAGGCCGTATCTGGAGCTGCTTAAGGCCCATATCGGAGGGCAGGACACAGCGCCTTACCTGGCCGCATTAGCCGAACTGCCGCTCGAAGAAAGATACGTTTGGCGGGTCATCTCCGCCTTGAAGTGGGCGTTCTGCGATCTTGAAACCGAAAACGTCCTCGCCGATCTCGAAACCCTCTCCGAAGACGACCTCAAGTTGGTTGCCGAGCCGATCGCCATGCGGGCAATCCAGTTCTCTTTGTTTGCCAAGGCGCTCCTCGGGCAAGAGGCCGCGGAGCAAGTCATGTTGCGGGCCACAAGGATTCTCAAACAATCTGACAACGAATGACCGCGCAGCTACCGGACAAGATCACTTCCGAGAAGCCTTTATCAGGACTAGTCGATTAGTAGGTTGGCCCATGCGCACAGCTTAATTGGCGATTTCTGTCACCGGTTGCGGGATGTAGACCCGCTCCAACGGCAAAAGTGCCTTGTAGCGCGGATGCAGTTCCTCGTAGTGATCTAAGATTAGCTGGACAAGCTCTGGGCCATCTATCAATCGCAGATTGTTTCTTGATTTGGCCCACTCGGTGGCATTGCTGTGAAATCCTCCGAGGGCGACAAAGAGTCCATACTCGCCTTGGGCCAGCGTACCGAAGTGCTCTTGCACCTTCGGTCTCCCAATCTGTCCGTGCCCACTCTTCGCCTGCACTCGGATGATTGGTGGCATAAGACGAAGCTCATCACGATATGCCGTGATGTCGATTCCTCCGTCTGTGCCTGGCTTGCCGCCTCCGTCTGTGCGGTAACCCATCGTTCTGAGTAGATCTTTAAGGAACTCCTCGAATGGAGATCCTTTCAGATGTTTATCTAGCTCACCAAGAATGAAATCTTCCGTGCTTTGAACCGCTTCGGCAGCAACAGTCGCCGTCTCTTCTTCGTCCTGCTCATCTGACAGAACATTCTCGCCTTGAACGGCAAGAACAAACTCTTCACCGTAGTTCTTGATCTGATACAGAGTGAGAGCCGATCCATGTTCGTTGCGCGCACCTGCCGAGACGCCAGTAGGTGCCACTATACCCTCCCATTTCACCTTGCGGACATTGGGATACTGCGCACTGAGGTCCGGCCGGAAGTCATAGTCCTCGGCTACGCGACCGACATAGAATTGGCGGTCAATCTTGGAACGGTACACCACCCACTCACCGACCTTCATCTCATGGATGAAACGGTACAGTTGGCTGCCGGCATTGATGATGTAGCCTTTCGGCTTGCCGGGTAGGATCTGTGCAACTGCGGCTTTGAAAGCATCGCGCGTGGGGTTTAACTTGCGGAGGTCACCAACTTCGTCCCAGCCAATTCCGATGTAAGACTGTTCGCGGGCCATGAAGTCTCCGGCCGCCCCGATATGGATGCCCCAGTACACCTGCTCTGCCATAACTCTCCTGCGGAATCAAGGTATAAGTTTACCTTCTTTGTCTTGGGGAAAACGCGAACCGATCGCAAAGCTGTGGCCCAGACCCGTGCCCTCAGCGGCGAGTCCTGCAAAAGACATTTTGACAAGTGAGAATCGACCTAAGCAGCCTCCAGCGCCTCTAGTCTCGACATAATAAGATAAAAAGCGTACAACATGAAAAGCTAATTTCCGTGCAGCGGGAAAAGCTAAGGGAGCAACATGGCCACACCGTCGGAAAAACTGGCGCAGTCCTTGGAGGCCCTTGCCAAACTCCAGAGAGCAGACGGTGGCGTAGCGATTCGTGCAAGGGATCTGTCTCGCACGCACAGGGAACGACTGCTCGCTCAAGGCTTTCTCCAACCGGTTCTAAAGGGCTGGCTTATTCCGAGCCGCCCAGACGATGCAACGGGCGAGAGCACGGCTTGGTACGCCTCCTATTGGCAGTTCTGCGCGGTCTACCTCAGAGAGCGTTTCGGAACGCAATGGTGCTTCTCGCCCGAGCAATCCCTGTCGGTCCATGCTGGCAGTTGGACAGTCCCTCGGCAACTGATGGTGAGGGCGCCGAAAGCCCGGAATGCCGTCACCAAGCTCCCGCACGGCACGTCCCTCCTTGATCTTCGCTCTTCCCTGCCCGTAGCGGCTGATCGGCAGGTTGCAGACGGCCTGCAGGTCTTCTCGCAGGAGTCCGCCCTCCTCGAATGCTCTCCCAATTTCTTTACCCACAGTTCGACGGACGTTCGAGCTGTCCTGCTGATGGTCCGTGATGCCTCCGGGCTCCTGGCCCGACTGCTGGCGGGAGGACACACCATCATTGCGGGGCGTCTGGCCGGAGCTTTCCGCAACATCGGGCGTGATCGCATCGCAGACGACATTGTGAAGACGATGACTGCTGCCGGTTATGCTGTTCGGGAAACCGACCCATTCACCGATAGACCGAATCTCGTTCTCCACCCCCGTGAAACATCTCCGTATGTAAACCGAATACGGCTGCTTTGGCAGAAGATGCGAGAGCCGATCATTGAGCGGTTCCCCAAAGCGCCGGGGACGCCGCGCAATATCGCGGCCTACTTGAAGCGCGTTAACGAAACCTATGTCACCGACGCTTACCATTCGCTGTCCATCGAAGGCTACCGCGTCACGGCAGACTTGATTGAGCGAGTCCGCGCTGGCTCATGGAACCCCGAAGCCCATGAGGGCGACCGTGAGCAGCGGAACGCGATGGCGGCGCGTGGATACTGGCTGGCGTTCCAGGCCGTGCAGCAAGGCGTTGGACGGGTTCTGCGCGGCGATAATCCCGGCCAAGTCGCGGACGACGAACACGGGGCATGGTATCGGGAACTCTTCTCGCCGAGCGTGGCATCTGGCATCTTGAAGCCCGCAGACCTTGCCGGGTATCGAAACAGCCAGGTCTACATTCGGAAGTCCATGCACGTCCCGCTCAACCGCGACGCGGTGCGGGACGCCATGCCAGCACTCTTCGATCTCCTCCGCGAAGAAGCGCACCCGGCGGTGCGCGTCGTGCTGGGGCATTTCCTCTTCGTCTACATTCATCCCTACATGGACGGAAACGGCCGCGTCGGGCGCTTCCTGATGAACGTGATGCTGGCATCTGGTGGATACCCCTGGACGGTGATACCAGTTGGAGATCGCAACGTTTATATGAGCGCCCTCGAACGTGCGAGCGTTGGAGAAGACATTGTTCCCTTCGCTGACTTCCTGGCTGGCCTCGTGCGTAAGGGTCTCGCGGGAGAGCTCCTGCCGGCTGTGCCGAAGTCTTCCTGATGACTAACCCCGCGCAACCGGACGCCCGCTCTGTCAATATAGTTCCATTATTGAATGATACCGACATACTCAGATCGCTCAGTGAATGACTCGGCGATTTGGCACCATTGCAGAGTTGCTTCAGGCCCCTAAGCTTACCGCCTCCATGGCATCGCACCGGCGAGTGAGGAATATGGCAAACGCTGGATATACGCGTCAATCGCCGAGTGCGGCCTAGCAAACTACGGCGAACTCAGCGTCTATTCTGGCTTGCTTAAGGGCAACGGCCAGTTCATCGCCCGCGAGATATTTAGCCTTATCTGCCTGCGACCAAACACTGCCGCTCTTGAGAGCTCGTATCGGTTCCCAATCCCTATCGAGTAAAGCGGCCCCAACGGACCGAATGGCAGACCAGTATTGGAGAATGATCGCTTCCGATCTTGCTTGAAGTTCCGCTTCGATCTGAAACGCAGTCCTTTCCACGCTTAGGTATGAGAGTCTGCTGATGTTCTCGCGAGCTTCCTTCGAGTCTTGGCTGAATATCCGTTGCATTTCCTCGGGAACGGGGAAACCTCGCTCATTGCACAATCGCGCCTCGCTGTTGAGGCCCGCAAAGGTAGCGATGATGACGCGTTCTCGTTCTGTGTCTGAATCGCCTGGGTTCTTGCAGTAGCAAGCAAGTCCTTCGCCTATTTCATCGACACTAAGGCCCTCTGGTCTCAGCTTGAGACTCTGAGCCGCCGCGACCACGATATGACCCGCTTCATGGTGCGCGGTCCGAATGATCTGCTGCTCTAGTGGCACCGTCACGTCACCTCCTAGCGTCTTGCGCCTGATCTGTCGCTCCGCGCTTCTTTGCAAGCCGTTCTTCCAGTTCGTGCCGCGCGTTCACGAGAGGTTCACTCCCTAGAATTTCGGCTATCTTCCAAGCTGGCACCACCCCGGCCATGCCGGTGTTCTCGCGCACGAATAACTTCTCAGGATGTTGCCGGCCCACCATATCCAGGACGCGAGCCTCGTTGTTGAGGTGGGACCAGTCAATACCAAGCAGGTAGGGGCCTTTTGGAGACATCTTTAGATCCATCAAGTGGATATGCTTCTGAGCGTCTGGGCCAAAGAGGTTGAAGTCCGAGAGAGGAGCCATACTCTCGCCCTTGCGCTTTGTGGACATATCCTGGATCGTGTTCGTGGAATAAATGTACACAGCGGAACCGCTATATCCCGGCATAGACCTGAGTTCCACAAGGAAGCTCTCTTGCTCAGAGCCGGTGATCGACTTGATCTTTTCGTGAGGCATCATCGCAATGTTTCCGAAACGGACTGCAGGAGTGTTTCTCTGGCGCCCATCGTGGCCGATGAAGCGACCGATCATCACGGTATCGTCTCCAATTCCGATATCCTCGTCCTCGATCAACTGTTTCGTCACGAAGCGGTCTAGCCCAATGGTCATACGGCGAACCTGATCGGGGTCTGATGGAATCGGCATGACAGCGACATCATCACCGTCAGGGTGAACAGTCCAATCTTCTTGGTTCGTAACAAGCCCAAGAACGGAACCGTCGATCCGATTGAGACGGATCACCGGTGTCAGCGTCTGATAGACGACATGGCGGTTTGTCACCACATACGTCTGCTGCATGTTCTGGGTTTCCACAAAAGGAACATGAACGAGGAACCCGCTCCCGCCGACCGCCTTACCGGACTCTGCATCTTCCTGCGAAGAGTAGATGTAGACGGCATTGTCAATGAAGGCGTCCGCGATTCGTGGCATCGTAAGCGTTCCTGATGCTCAGAGCATTGGCGATTGGATCGACGGATATTGGACTCTGAACCTAGACTCATTATAGGTTCTGATATTCCCTTGACAAGCAGGCCCAGCGTAAGGAGCGATCAATGCAAACCCATCCAAGACTTCGCAAATTCGGTGACAAGACGGAGCGACAATACTGGGATCGCCTGCGGAAATTCATCCCTCACTACGAGGTGTTCTGGCAGACGTATGTGGTTCCATTGCGCGAACAAGATTCGATCTGGTTTCGTGAAGATATAGACCCATTGCTGGAAACGGTAGCTATAGCCAGCTATTCAACCTTTCTCGCACTCGGTAGAGCTCATCAGCAGGTGTACGCAAATAGAGAGGGATTCCGCCACATCGAGGAAGTCTATATGGCGATTCAACGTGCGGCGGAAGTTGGTCTCAAACTCATTGACGCTTTCTTCAAGTTGCAGGAAAAGTATTCGCGATCCCATCCGCTCAAGAGCAGGGCTGCACTTGATGACTTCATCAAGATTCGATTGTCGAAATACCGCAACTTGCTTCATGATGCGATCCTTCCAATGCCGAAAGAGGAAAAGCGCAGGAAGATTCCGAAGCCCGACGAAATCGACAACTATCGCCTTTGGACGCGTGTCATGTACCACTACAATGATGACGATTTCGTCGTCGCATCGGATCAAGCGAAAGACGATTTCATAGCGACCGCTTCGCGACTGGAGGATGCGTGGAAAGAGATGTGCGCACTCTATGAGTCTTTTCAGAATCGCTTGGGGCCATCCATCTTTCATGTCACTCAAGAGATTGCTTTTGAGGGCAGCACGATCGGGGGGCCTCCAGCCTCGGGCACGATCTACCTCGGTAGCGACGCGATGCCGATCAAGCCATCTTGTCGATTCGCTGTGCGTCAGAAACAACCAGGCGGACGCAAGCGCCGCTAGTGGATGCTTAGGAAGTCTTCGGTTTCTGCGCTTCTTGTTAAACCATCTTCCAGGTCAAGCGTTGCCCCCGTGCAACCGGAGGAACCGGTCGCACGAAAGTTGCGGTGAGGAGTGGAAGAGTGGCGATGTTGTCTGGCTGAGATTGTGCCTGGACGACTAGCTTGATGCGTGTGCCGGTCTGGAGAGGCTTGGCGAAGTGGCCCTGCTTGCCGAAGGCAACGACGTTGTAGTGAAAGGCCTGGAAGTTGCGGTCGGAGATGATGGAGACTCCGAAGGCGGTATACTTGCGGCCGTTCTTGGAGATGCGGCTAGTGGCTGAGTTGCTGACGGTGCCGAAGAGGGTGATGGTCTGTTGGGTCTGCATGATGTTTCTCCTTTTTGCCCGGTCAATCGGGACACATCCCAAAGGGCGCGGAGGTGGCTGCTCCCAAGTCGCGGCATCGCCGCGTTGCCAAGGGCAGAAGTTTTTGGAAAGGGACCCGGAGCTTGCGAGGGGGGAGGAGTCCAACACCCGAAGGGCGCGGTACGCGAGTTCTGAACGCAGAGCCGCTGGGCGCAGCTTTTACACCGAAGCGGTGGCCGAGTGACAGTGCAAACAGGAGATTATGCAGTCCACCTCACACCGGATCGGCTGTCAGAAACAGACTACAAGAGTGCCAGTCGCAGCTCTGCAACGGTACGCACCAAGCCGTGCGATTCGAGAGTGTCCAGGTATTCCGCGACTGTCTTGGCCGGATTCTTCAAGCTCAGGCGATGAGCTTCGCCAGCCTCGTACACATCCTCGGCGGCTAAATCGAGCAGCTTCATTACGAACTCATCCGGGGTCTGAGCCTCGATCTCAAACTCCTGGAGAACTTCTGGAGGAAAGTCTTTCAGGTTGTTGGTCACGATCACGTTGGCCTTGGCTTGGATTGCAGCAGCAAGAACATGGCGATCCCCTTCGTCGGGCAGACTCAAGCTCGGGATAAGGCTTTCATATCCCGTCACGAGTGCATCGGGAGCGTTCTTGTCCATCAGTTCTCGGGTTCGCTCCAACTGCGCTCTTGTGATGTCAGGCCGATTGATGAGCAGGTTGGACATCCATTCTTCATGAATGTCCTTGGACCACTTCGCGCGATAGACCCCAGGGACAGCCAAGTACATGAGAAAGCTGCGTAGCTCTGCCGGGTACAGTACGTTTGCGTCGAGAAGCGCGATCAGCGGCGGCATGAATCAAATGCCGATTTCTTGGTCGTAGGCTGAAAGCTCCGCGAGCGCAGCTCTGCGGTCGGCATCGAGTTTCCGCTTGTGCGCCATGAGGCTATCGACGCGGATGCGGCGATGGGTTCCAACCTTCCGGTACTCCAGAGTGCCAGAGTCAAGCATCTGGATCAAAGTGGGCCGAGAGACGTTCAGTAAATCTGCTGCTTCCTGCGTGGTCAGTTCTGCATGAATAGGGATGATCTTAACTGCATTGCCTCTGCTCATCTCATCAAGAATCTGGACGAGAAGCCGCGCGGCTGACGCCGGGATTCGGATGGTCGGCTCCGTTGCGAAATTGAGTGCGCGAAGATCAAGCGAGGATGTAGAGGTCAGGAACGGGGCCAGAATGTTCCTCGTCTCTTTGGCGAGTTGAGCTTCGGCCTGTGAAGGAATTTCCGGTGTGAGCAGAGCGGTAGCGGACATTGAGTTTGACCTCTCCCGCTATTCTACACAAACGAAGCAAACGAAAGCAAGTGAAGCAAACGAATTGAACGGGGCGGCAAGTGTACAGCCCCATAATCTTAGTTGTCCAAGCCCGTCGGGTGGGCAGAACATGACGCTCTCGAACTTACGAGAGCGACCTTCAGGGTGGGAAAGACGGGCCGGCAAAAGTTGAGCCTGTCCCGAAGGACAGGCTCATTCGAGCGTTGTGGTTCCTAAGCGATCTTCTTCAATGCCTTCGGTGTTGGTTTCGGCTCGATCTTTGCAGAGGACCTCGCCTTCTCCTTTGCTGTGAACTCGTGCTTGACCTTGAGGGCAATCGCATCGGTATCCACCTTGTACGCTTGGGCTGCGGAGCGGAGAATCTTACCTCCATCCGCTTGCTTGCTGGCCGAAAGCAGAATAACGACCTCAACGATTAGCTTGCCGATCACGCCCTCCTCGGCCTTGCGGAGAAAGGCGGTTAGCAGCTTCCCTGCGGATTCGCCTTCCTTCGCCCTGATGCCACGGTTCCGGGCGACCATCTCCAGCCGCTTGTCGTCAAGCAACGGGAGCATCTGTTCGGCGACGAAGAGAAAATCCCGCTTCATCAATCGAACTGGAACGGCGGCGACGATGGTTTGCAGCAAACGCATTCCGGTGGCGTTCGCTAGAGCTTGTTCTTTCCGGCTCTTGTCCTGCTCCGCTTTGAAGCTGGCATCGGCCTTGGTTGACTGCTTCTTGGCGTGGTGAATGGGGCAATCCGCCTCGGCGCAAACCCTCCGCACTTCGCCCTTGTCGATGCCCTCGGACACGATGGCCTCGGTTATGAACCTGCACGTCTTGAACTCCGGCCATTTCGCCTTCTCCGGGGTGTCGGGCTTCTCCGACTTGATCTCAACATACTTGCTGCGGGTAATGATCTTGCTGCCCTCCTGCGGTTTTCCGTAGGCCGTGCTGATCTGCACTATCTCCGGCTTGGCTGCAATCTGCTTCTGGACGTGCGCCTCTAGCTTCGCGGCGTAGCATGTTGGATCGGTACACGCATCCGCGTTCCCGCTGACATCCGCGAAGAGTAGCTTGTTGTGTCCTGTCCGCTTGGGGCAATCGACACAGCTTCCTGCGGCGGGTAGGAGTTGAGCGTTCCGCTTGTCAAACGGTGCCTGTTTCAGGAGCAAGAGGACGTTATGCTCTATCCAATACTGGAGATGCCGAACGGGAAGGACGATGCGTTTGGCCTTCCCTGCTGCCCCACCCCAATCCTCACGAAAGCAGCTTGCGAGTGCGGCTTCCTGCTGGGCTGGCTGGAGCTTCGCCAGTAGCAGAGCGTGTCCGACGCCGATCTCCTCGGCATAGAACGCCTCGACCACTGCCGGGATAAGCTCGGTCAACCGGGCACGGCTGGCGACGTATGCAGGTGCCTTGCCCACCTTGGCTCCGATCTGTTCGATGGTGTACTTCGGTTCCTCCAACTTTAGGAGCGCATGAAAACCATGCGCCTCCTCCATCGGGTGAACGTCGCGCCTCTGGAGATTTTCGACTAGCTGAATCTCCAGAACTTGAGCATCTGTCAGGTTGCGGATGCTGCATGGCGCCTCATCCTTGCCAGCTTTCTTGGAAGCGGCGAAACGCCTCCCTCCGACGACAACCTCGAAATCCCGCTCGGTGACAGGACGGACAATCAGAGGCTCCAAAACGCCGTGAACACTGATGCTTTCAGCAAGCTCTTTAAGCGAATCATCTTCGACGATGCGACGCGGGTTGGTTTTGGATGGGATGAGGACGTTAAGGGGAAGGTTGCGATACTCGGTTGCGGTGGTGGGGTTCATGGTGATTCTCCTTGTACGGGTGAGCGTTCGGGGGCGTTGGAGCGAACGGCGTGAGGCCGTCCGCCCATAGAGAGGGGGTTAGCGTTGGGTATGTCTGCGGTCGAAGGCTTCGATAAAGCCCTGACTGCGTAAGTTCCTGTCCCACTGAGCGGCGAAGTTCTCGTGTTGGGTGTACAGGCCGGAATCGAACACATAGTTGTCGCCTTGTATCGAGCGGGAGTATTGCTCGATGCCGACGTAATCATTTCTCCAGTAGTACGGAACGAGACTCAAACCCAAGCGAAGCGGATTGCTCAACTCGAAACACATCTCGGGGTCGCGCATGAGGTCGCCGTTCTGTTCGCCGTAGTGCGCGACAGAGAGGCATCGCAGACCAAGGGGGCCGGGTTCCGGTATCGCTTCAATGACAAGCGGTTGATAGGGAGGGTTCTCGACGCGGAGATACAGTTCACGCCGATAGCCTCCCGCCTTTTCGAGGAGTTGAAGAATGGCCTTCATTACGCCACCTCTTCCGACTCCGTGGACTCCGCTGCATCGTCCTTGATGGGCGACTCCAACGCAGAGAGGATGACGGCTGAGGTTTTCTGGATGACCTCAAGGCTCTCGGTGAGCAGTGCCGCGTTACCTGCGAATAAATGGATGTAGTCGGCTGCGGCGTTTCCCGTGTTCAGGCCGATAGTCGTCCCGACTACAAACGCAATCGCTTCTGCTTCCGTCTCGCGTACGGCTTTGGTGGTGGTTGTGCGCCGTGTGGCGTGTCCGAGGAGCGAGTGGCTCACCTCATGAACTAAGGTGGTGAACTCCTCTGCGGGAGACTGCCCCGGTAGAAGCACAATCCTGTTGCCATAGCACAGGCCCAACGCCGGAGCGATGCTCTCCTTGAACTCAAGCGAGATGCCTTGTGCTGCGAGGAAGGTGAGGAGTCTCTCGCTATACTGACCGACATCGCCCGTAACACGCTCGGACAACTCCGGCAAAGGGGCACCATCCGTGGACGAAACATCGAACACCCATGCCGAACGAAATCCTAAAAGCACGGACTGGTTCTGCTTGGTGATGTCCTTTTGGGCTTCCTCGTCCTTCTTGCGCTTGATCCCAATAACAGGAGCGAGGATGCGGATGCCCTTCTCACCCTTCACCACTCTGCGGCCAAGCTGGTTCCACGCATACATCCCGGCGATGCGCGTTGCCAAAGGCTTTTGTCTCGCGATCTCCAATATGTTGGAAAAGCTGTATCTGTGAAATTTGCCCATCGCGGTGAGATAGACGGTGAGGCCTTCGCTGTGTCCCTGCTCAAGCTGTTCGATGAGGGTTTGGACGTTGGCCGCGATTGCCTCTTTCGCGGTTTGCGGCTTTTGCTTCTGTTGTTCAAGATTCTGAACAAAGGGGCTGACGGTGGGTGGGGTTGTGGTGACGATGGCGGTATTCATGGGTGGTTCCTCCGTTTTTGAATAGCTGTGCTGTGTTTGCTCACAAACACGCCTTGGCCATGGCCCACGCCATCGAGGGCGGCAAGTGCAAGGTGTGGGAAAAGTGGCCTTCAGGCCAGCCGCAGGCCGGAGGAAGCGAATACCTGGAGCTGCACGGAGTTTTTTCCATCGCCTTGCGCGCGCCAGGAGCGGCGCTCCTCAGCAGGCTTGGTTTCCTTGCTGGGCGCGGAGCGCGAGAAATTGCGTTGGCTTT
>JAMFSR010000020.1 GCA_026225395.1 Granulicella sapmiensis | reverse complement strand
GGGGCAAGCAAGAAAGCCCGCACCCCCACAACCCAGCCCCACTCAAGCCCACCCCGCCCGCCGCTTCATCAAAATCCCACTCCGCACACCCCATTCATCCGCGTTCCTTGCGGATGAGTGAGGTTACCAGCCGCCACGCGCAACGATACTGCCACCGACTGATCTCACCCGATATCGGCAAGTGGAAGCTAGCCATCTCGAAGCAATTCCCTCTAACTCCTTACCTACCATATAGTCGTAAGAAGAGGCTGCGAGGTCGACCAGTCAAGAAACCTGGCGAAGAGTGTGACAGTGGAGTAGTATTCCTCGTAACTCTTAGCGACACCTGCAGTTAATCAGAGAAAGCGAATACTGCTAGTTGAATGAACTCACCTATACGTTGGGCGGGTAGCAAACGTCAGATGCTCGGCGCTTTGTTGCCCATGGGTAAAAACCTATCTGGACGGTATGTCGAGCCGTTTGCGGGTTCTGCTTCTTTGTTTTTTGCACTCGAACCCCAAGAAGCCATATTGGGAGACTTGAACGGTGAGCTGACTGGCGCCTTGCGTCAGCTTCGTGACAATTCCGCAGCCGTATTAAGAGAAATGGCGAAGTTAGGAACCGATAGTGATTCCTACTACGCCCTTCGCGATCAAGATCCCTCACAGTTGACCGGCGCGCACGCAGCGGCACGCTTCTTTGTCTTGAACAAACTCTGTTTCAACGGTCTCTATCGAACTAACCGCGCTGGCAAATTCAATGTGCCCTATGGTCGACACAAGACAATAACTGTAGATACCAATCTGCTCAAAAGCGCTGCTACCCTTCTGAGGCGCGCCAAGATCGTTCATGGGGATTTCGAAGAAACTCTCGAATCTACCTGCCCAGGAGATTTTGTCTTTCTAGATCCTCCCTACGTGACGCGCAGCAAGCCTTCTTTTTCCGAGTACTTGCCCGATTCCTTCGCGACCAAAGACTTAGATCGGCTCGAAAAGTCCTTAATTCGCCTTAGTAAGCGTGGGATCGGTTTTGCTATCACCTATATTGATTGCGAAGAATCCCGACAGCTTTTGGAGCGATGGAAGCCAAAAAAGTGGACCATAAGGCGCAACATTGCAGGTTTTTCGGCACACCGTAGAACCTGTACTGAGTTGCTGGCAACAAATTTGGTAAAGGCCTGACATGCATACGGACGCCTCTAACGCAGAGCTGATGGAAGTCCCGGTTGATCGTATAGATCGCAACCCAGAGAATCCGCGTCTCTATTTCCGACCAAGAGAGCTTGAAACACTACAGAGTTCCATTGCTGACTTGGGGATTCAGGTCCCAATCAATGTATTTCGCCGAAAAGGGCGATATATCCTGATCGATGGTGAGAGACGCTGGCGCTGTGCCCTGAAGCTTAACTTAAGGACAGTGCCTGCTCTTGTGCAAGATGAGCCAACGAGGCTAACGAATGTCCTCCTAATGTTCAACATTCACGCTTTACGCGAACAGTGGGACTTGCTCACTATCGCCGTAAAGTTGCCAGAGGTGTTGAGGCTATTAGAGAAGGAGTTGAAGCATTATCCGACTGAAGCGGAGATAGTTCGTAAGACAGGTCTGACGCGGTCAGTTATTAGAAGATGCAAACTACTAATCGACCTACCCGAGATGTACAGGGAACTCCTTCTTGAAGAACTGGCCAAACCAAAGTCTCAGCAGAAACTGACTGAAGACTTCTTTATTGAGATGGAGCGCGCGCTTAAGACTGTGGAGCGCACAATGCCGGCCGCATTCGACGACAAGAATGAGACCAGGGATGTCCTGATCGCAAAGTACAAAAACGAAACGATTAAAGATCTAGTTGATCTGCGATATCTACCAAAAATTGCAAAGGCCGAGTACGTAAGCGCAGACCCCAAGGCCGCACTGGTAGCCCTAAAAAAAGTATTTTCAATGAATTCCTTTTCTATTGAATCTGCCTTTGAGCAGACTGTAGCGGGCGCTTACTCCGAAAAGGATTTGCAGAGCAGGGTGCAGCAGGTACTCATCCGTCTAGAAGACATCGACCCAAGCGAACTCGAGCCCGATGTTGTCGCGGCACTTAAGGAACTTCGCGCGCGGATATCTCGTCTGTTGAGGGACATCTGATGGCGAATCGATATAAAGTGCTATCGAAATCGCTTTGGAAGACCGCTGACGCGGCTCAAGGATTTTTGAAAGACGCCCATGGAGTGACCTCCATAAAAATTGAAGAACAGCTGGCCGATGATGTCCCACGACCAACGCTACATGCGAAAGCCTCCGACAATACGATCATCTGCGTTGAAGTTCAGGAAGACGCATGTTATCCGGCCTCGGTCGAACGCCTAGTTTCACGATGCAAGACAGCTCAACTTCCAGTTCGGCTATATGTAGCGCATGTTGAAGGGAGCGAGTCCCCAGAGTTTCCTCAACAACTCCGTCAAGCTCGCGCCAATGGCGTTGGTGTGTTGAGCGTAAAACAATCGGGAGAAATAACAATACTTTCAGAGCCCCTAGCTCTAACGCTAGCAGATGTCCGGCGATTAGATATCAAGAGATACCCAGGTAAATATAAGGACCGCCTTTCGCGCGCACAGCAAACCTATTTGCAAGGCGATCCTGTGAAGGGATGCGCCAATATCCACGAGGTTCTGGAAGAGGTGACGCGCGATCTCGCAAAACGTCTGCATAAAAAGGGTCGCATAGCTGCTTGGCAGGCGAAGACTCCTAATTTTGACAAGGACGCTTGGTATGGCATTGCGTACGCGATTTTTAACGAACCCACGTTCAATACAATATTTCCGAAAGTTCAACCAGCAATTTGGGCGGGGCTAATAGCCCAAACGAAGCCCCGGAATGAGGGGAACCACCCCGCCACGCCGAAGGCTCGTGCTGAGCGCGATCGGAAGCTTCGCACCCGTTTTGAGGAGGCCGGAGACAACTTAGCCGATGTAATCGCGATGATTAAGAAAGCCAAAATCTAAAAGCCGGGTGCCCCATTCATTCGCGTTCTCTGCGGATGAATGGGGTTACCAACCGCACATCGCTCCGCAACACCGCGGACATCCACCACCCGATAGGGCAGGGCTTCAGCCCCGCCAACAAACCCGCGTCGCCAGACGCCACCACGCTGCCGCGGGCCGGAGTGCAGCAAAGCGCAACGACTGAATTGCTTTCCCTGACACAGCCCCTAAACCCCGTGCTAGCCTACCCACAAACAACCGAGGCAAGGTCCATGTCCGCGAGCACATCCTTCTCCCGAGAAATCCGCGTCTTCGAGTGCCCCAGCTGCAACCAGACCATCAACACCTCCATGCAGCAGTGCCCCTTCTGCTCCGCACCGGTCGACGCACTCGCCGCCGAGTCCGCCGCCAACACTCTCAGCAAAATCAATCAAGCCTGCAGCGACGCCAGCTACCTCAAGATCATGACGGGCCTTCTCATCCCGTTCTTCTTCCTCCAGTTCGTCCCATTCCTCGGCTTGGCCGGTCTGGTCGGCTTCTGGTTCCTCCGCATCGCCATCCCCGTCATGGCAGTCCGCTGGTTCATCAAGTACAGCAAAATCCAAACCACCGACCCCGACTTCGCCCCCGCCAAACGCACCACCCTGATCATGGGCATCATCGGCCTCGCCGTCCTGCTCCTAACCAACTACCGCGTCTTCCTCATCCGCTAACTGGCTCGAAGCTTAGTCGCTACACGACTTATCTCAACCCCCAGGATGTCAAGTTTGCTGGACATCGTCGCCACCACAAACGCACCACAACTCACCACAAACCTCCACAAAAATGTCACCAAAAAACGTGGTGATTTGGGCTACGATACGACCTACGCACCTCGGCGCGCTAAGGAGATCCATGAAAAAGCTGACCACCCTGCTCCGTTCGATCGCTGTTGCCTCCGCGCTCGTAACTCTTTCTATTGCCGCACATGCGGAGGTCGTAAAGTTCCACGCCACCCTCAAAACCGCTTGGGAAGTCCCCGCAAAAGAAGGCGCCGGCCACGGCAAACTCACAGCCACCTACGATACCGACACCCTCCTCTTCACCTATCACATTGAATACAGTGAACTTAGCGGCCCCGCCGTTGCCGCACACTTCCACGGCCCCGCCTCAGAAACCACCAACGCCAAACCCCAGATCTTCGTAAAAATGGACCCCATTTCCAGCCCAATTGAAGGAACTGCAACACTTACGCCCGAACAAGCCAAAGACCTCTTGGACGAAAAGTACTACTTCAACATCCACACCGCAGCGAACCCCGGCGGCGAAGTTCGCGGCCAAGTCCTCAAAAACAAATAACTTAGCCCCGTCTCTCTGCATCACACAACCAGCATCGTGGAGGGACGAGTATGGACAGGCGGTTTTTAAGGGGAATGATAGCTATAACGCTGACAGGCCTAGCCTTAGCCTGCCAGCCGTCTGTTTTAGCACAGGCACCTACCGCCGTTCCCCACCTCGACGACGACCAGATGAAAGGCGTCTGGTACGAGATCGCGCATCTACCCGACAAACGCGAAAAGACCTGTATTGGCGATGCTTTTCAGCTCGATGCACGCGGAGACAAGCCCAATACGCTCGAGTGGGTCGACTCCTGCAAGACTAAGTCCGCCTACGTAAATGTCCACAATTCCACGGCAAAACCGCAAAATAAGAAGACCCCAACCGACGGCCACCTTAAGGTTGGCGCTTTCTGGCCGTTTACGGCGAAGTATTGGGTAATTGCCCTTGGGCCGGACTATGGGTGGTATCTGCTGGGCAGCCCGAACCACAAGAACCTTTGGATTTACTCCAAATCTCCCACGCTTACGCCCGATGTTCTTGCGCAGATTGAATCACAGGCTGCGGCGGCGGGCTATCCGGTGGCGAAGCTTCTTCTTACAGTGCAATCCGGCCAGTCGCCCACGGCTGCGCCTGCTCTTATGGCCCCTTGACCGCCGTACTTAGGGAAACACGTAAATTTGAGGGTCTACAACTTCAGGCGCAGAGCTGTAATGCACATGGCCGGGCTATAATACGAGAATTGCGCTACATCCCTGGAGGTTGCACGTGAAAAAGCTCCTCGCTCTCACAGTCCTCACCGTCTCATTTGCCACCGGCAGCGCGTTTGCGGAGTCTTTTACCGGGGTGGTCTCTGATGCGATGTGTGCCAAGAATCCAGCCAAGGCTTCCAGTGCCGATCATGCTGCGTGCGCTGACAAGTGCATCAAGGGTGGCTCACCTGCGGTGTTGATCGTTGGGAGCAAAGTGTACTCCGTTTCCAATCCGGAAAAGATCAGTTCCTTCGCCGGAAAGAAGATCACTGTTGATGGTTCACTGGCGGCCGATACTATCACCGTGACTTTCGTAAAAGAGTAACCGGGGCCAGCTCGCGACTGATAACCGGCCGGGGCCAATCGCGTACGAGCATCGTTGAACTGCATATGCCACAAATTTCGGTTCAGGAGCTGCAAAGACAAGTGGACGTAGACCAGTGCCTGTGGTCTCCGCGTCTCATCTCTTGTATTGAAGGAGTTAGCTTGAAAATTGGAATTCGTGTCGTCACATTGCTGTTCTTATTGGTTGCGGCTTTTCCAGTGGCCTATTCTCAAGACAATGAAACTGTCGTGAGACCGCTGCAGCTCGGTGTTTTTGGGCTCGGCGGCGGTACGTTAACCGACGTTCGCGGCGGAAAGAATCTTGATATAACGGCCGGCGCGTATCTGATGTTTGGAAATTTGAGCTATCACGGGTTTGTGCCTGGGATCGAGATTCGAGGGTCGTATCCGGTCTCTGTCGGGAAATTAGACGCCCAAGAAAACTTCCTCGGGGGTCTGAAGATCGAGCGCTCTTATCGCAAACTCCATCCTTATATCGACGTTGAGTTCGGTCGCGGCCAAATCACCTACGAAGGTGCGGGCTTTCTCAATACTTCGGGGACGATCCTGTATCAGAAGACGAACTCCAACGTGGGCGCGGTCGGAGCGGGGTTCGATTACGACATCCTGACCAGTTTTGCCATCAAAGCTGATGTCCAGTTCGAGGATTACACCACGGTTCCTGTGAATGCCAACGGTTCAGCCCTGGCGAAGGCTTTCCGCGTCGGTGTGGTTTATCGCTTTGGCTATAGCGATAACCGTCCCTACTAAGGCAAGCGCACGGGATGAACCGGTTGGGTGATCAGTAGCGGGCGATGACGTCGCGATGGCGCACCTGCCACCAGCAGGCGTTGACCCCGCCCTGGGGAAAGAGCGACTTGCTACAGTCCAGGATCTCGGTGCCGTCAAAGTAATAATCCTCTTTGTTGCCTTTCAACTCCGCGGTGACGACGCGGTTGACCTGAACGGTTCCCAGCCCGCCGCGACCGTCGTAGGAGAGCGCGAGCCTTGTGCGCCAGATGCCGAAATCGACCGGATAGGCGACAGCCAGGAGCAGAGCAAGGCCGGCGACGGTCTTCGCGATGACCATCACAACGTACTTCTCGATGACGAATTCCTTGGGCATGATCGCTCACAATCTGGATTTGGCTTACCGGGCCCGGGAAACCATGTTCCTTCTGTGGCAGTCTACTAAGAGATAGCCGAGAAGCATATATTGTCATAGCCAGCGCGACGAGGGCCCGTGCCGATGAGAAGGCTGTTGCTGCTCCGATTTGCCGCGCCGGCCCTGGTATGGCTTGCGGGTGGGAGCGCATCCTCTCAAACTTCGAGCAACTCCGATGCTGCAGGTGCGGCGCAGACTCCGGATGCTCCGCGGCCGGTTGACGCCAGGCCGCTACAGTCACGTCCGGCGCTACTCCGGAACGACAACAGGCGGCACAAAACCGGGCTCCTGTTTATCTGATCAATGGCGCGCCGTATGTTCGACCGACTGCGCATGACCTATTTGCCGACTATGCGAAGGATACCTATCTGCTGAATGGATTCGTCCGGTCGACCGTGCGTGCGCTTTACACACAAGCCAGGGACGAGCCTTCGGGATGGGGGACTGATATTGCCGGTTACGGGCAGCGGTATGCTTCGTCGGAAGGCATTACCGTGATCAACGGCAATGTGCGGCTGGGAATGGAGTTCCTGTTTCACGAGGACCTTCGCTACTATCCTTGCCGCGGATGCACGGTGAAAAGAAGATTGCAAATGCTTTGCTTGCTGAGTTTACGGCTCGGCACGACAGCGACGGACACCGGTTTTTTACATTGACGCCGACGATCTCAGATTTCTCAGGGCCGATTATTGCGCACAGCGTGTGGTATCCGGATTACAACCCGTTTGGCGGCGTGGTGGCTACGCGCACGGTTTTTGCAACACGGGTGGGATTGCACTTATTTCAGGAGTTTCGGCCTCACCGGCATCACGCTCATCCGGAAGTTTCGATGCCCTAGGCCGCTTTCCGCCGCGGTTGGTAAACTACCGCGCCTTATCGACGTCTATCAGGGAAAGTAGACAGGTAAGTAGACAGGTAAACTGGCACCGTGACCAAGCTTTTGCTTTGTTGTACCGCCGCCCTCGCTTTTCCCTTTTGCGTCGCGGCCCAGCAGCCTCTGACCAGCAGCGCTTCTGCCTCCCTGTTGCCGGACGCTCCGCTGCCCCAGGGCAGCGCTGCTCAGGTTGAGGTCGCGGGGATTTCGAGCAGCCTGCCGGCGCAGACGCCTGTGCCTGCACAGGCTCCAGCGGCGCAGACGCCAGCTACACAGGCTCCGGGTGCGACTACGCCTGCTGCTTCCACGCCTGCCGACCAGACGCCGGAAGAGCGGCACGCCCAGGCGGAACGTGAGCTGAAGCAGGAAGAGTCGCAGCACATGCTGGGAGTGATCCCGAGCTACAACAGCGTGATGAGCGGGGAAGCGGCGCCGATCGATGCGAAGCAAAAGTTCCACCTGTTCTTCAAGTCGTCGATTGATCCGTTCCAGTTCTTCTCCGCGGGCGTGGATGCGCTTATTGAGCAGGGTGAGAACTCGTACCCGGAGTATCACCAGGGGATCGAGGGATACGCCAAGCGGTATGGAGCGGCGTTCGCGGACAGCTTCGATGGCAACTTCTGGGGCAATGCTGTGCTGCCTTCGGTGCTGCACCAGGACCCACGGTACTTTCGACTGGGGCATGGGACGTTTAAGACACGGGTTTGGTATGCGGTGATTTCCACGGTGCGCTGCAAGGGCGATAACGGCAAGTGGGAGCCGAACTACTCGAACGTATTTGGAAACTTCATCGGTGGAGCGATTTCGAACTTCTACTATCCGGCTTCGGACCGTGGTGTGGGACTGACGCTGGAGCGGGGGTTGACGGTGAATGCCGAAGGCGCTCTTGGCTCGCTGGCGGTGGAGTTCTATCCGGACGTGAGCAAGTGGTACCACAACCGCAAGGCCCGGAAAGCGGCGGCAGCTTCCGCGACCCCATAGGCGTGGCTTAACGTCTCCGAAGGGTGTGCTGGGTGGGTTCGCCGGAAAATAAGGCGATTCATATCCCATATGGGTAATGCGGCGACGTGGAGAGGTCTTCTAGACTGACTTCACGCACGATTCTATTCAATCATTTTGAAGCAGCTGGTGGTGAACGTGGTGCCGGCTGCTTCGATTTTCCCCTGAGGAAGTTGAGCGCTTCGCTGTAACGCAACCAGTTGTCTTCAGGAGAGGTATCTGTTCATGATGCGATCGACATCGACGGTTCGTTTTGCGGCGCTTCCTGCGATCCTTCTGGTAGCACTGGCGATGCCTTCGCGTGCGAAAGCGCAGGGTGGATGCATTACCGGGAGTGCCGGCTGCACGAGCGTGCCGGAGATGGATCCTGCGCTGGCTGGGCAGGGGCTGCGCTGATCGCCGGAGCGATCTTTCTGGTGCGCGCGCCGCGAGAGTTAGTTATTTTTCGACGCCTTCGCTGCTGGCAGTGGTGCGGTTGTGGCGAAGTCGCGGAACCGGCTGGGGAGGCGATGGTGGCGCATGCCGCGCCAACTTGTCGCTGGCGGTTTGGGTGGTGGCGCGGGGGAGTATTGGCTTTGGTAGTTTTGTGCGACATGAGGCGAAACGCCCAGGGCTGAAGCCCTTCTTCGCCAAGCTTTATTCGTGGGGCTGAAGCCCCACGCTAATCCGAAGGCAATTTCTCGCGCTATCCGAAAGGCAATTTCTCGCGCTAGAGGTTGAAGAGTTCGCGGAGCCGCTTGGTTTGGGAGCGGCTTACGGGGATCTCGGTTTGCTTGCGGTCGTCCATGCGGAGCTGGTAGCTGGACTTGAACCAGGGAACGACTTCGCGGATGTGCTGGATGTTGACGACAAACGAGCGGTGCGCGCGCCAGAACTGATCGGGGTCGAGTTGCTCCTGAAGCTCTTCGAGCGTGCGGCAGTTGGAGTCGCCTTCGACGCTGCGGGTGACGACGGAGATGCGGCCTTCGTCGATGGCGGCGAAGCAGAGGTCTTTCTGGTCGACGAGAAGCAGGCGGCTTTGCGCACGGACGACGACCTTGCCGGAGCGTCCTGTGGATGCAACGGCGTGGGCGCCGGAGCCGTGGGCCTGTCCTTCGACCATACGGAGAAGGGCGTCGAGCTTGGCGGCGGCGCTGGATCCGAAGTCGGATGTGGGGGATGGGATGGCGGGCTCGGGGGTGTCGCCGGCGGCGATGCGGCCGCGGACTTTTTCAAGAGTCTTGATGAGGCGCTTGCTGTCGAAGGGTTTGAGGAGGTAGTCAACGGCGTTTACTTCGAAGGCGCGGACGGCGTACTGGTCGAAGGCCGTGGCGAAGACGACCTGCGGCATGCGGAACTTCTTTTCAAGGGCGAGGACCTTTTTGAGGACAGCGAAGCCGTCGAGGCCGGGCATGCGGACGTCGAGGAAGAGGACGTCGGGCCGGTGGGTGCGGATGAGGTTGACGGCTTCGATACCGTTGGAGCCTTGGGCGAGGACGGTGACGTCCCCGGCGGCGTCGAGGAGGTACTGGAGTTCCTGGCGGGCGAGGGGTTCGTCGTCGATGATGAGCGCTGTGAGGGGTGTTGCCATCAGTTGCTAGTCTAGCGCGGCGGTTAGCACGGAGAGCTTATCCCAGGGGGCTGAAGCCCGATTTGTGGCGAGCTTATGATGCCCGGACTAAAGTCCGGGCCTATCTCAGAAGCAAGAACAACGGCAAAACGCCGAGGGATAACGGACTCTTTAGAACCAGCTAATCGCTATCGCTGTAGACGCGGAGGCGCTGGGGGGCGCCGTCGACTGCGAGGTCGTGGCCGCACTGGGTGCAGAAGGCGTCGGTGATCTTGACGCCGCGATGGCAGGTGCCGCAGACGGGGGCCATCTGGAACTGGCATTGGGGGCAGAAGTGATAGCTGGCGTCGACCGATGTGGTGCAGTTGGGGCATTTGGACAGGATCGGCTGGCGCAGCATGAAGTAGACGACCGCTCCGATGCCGCCGGGAAGGATGACGCAAACGAGCATCCAGAGGCCGGGAGACATGCCGCGGCGCTTGACGTCGCGGCTGACGTAGCCGAGCAGCAATGCGTAGCTGGCCCACAATGTTCCCCAGGCATAGCCCATCATCAGGCGGAGCGGGAGGAGCTCATGCTTGTGGTGCGGCATGACGACGTGGAACACGTACTGCATGGCGATGAACAGGCCGGCCGCCAGGATGACCGACCAGGATGGGATCATGCGCAGTTCATCGTCCGTGGAAGCAACGGGATCGATCTGCCGGGAAGACCACCAACGTATCACTGGCGCACCTCGCCATTACCGCGGCCACGCTCGCGCCGGAACCATGTGAGGCCCAGCAGGACGACCGTTATTGGCAGCGACCAGAGCATAAGCAGAAGGAGCTGGTCGCTGGCGTCGGGAACGCCGTTCGGCGTCAGATCGTAACCGTCCATCACCGCCCAAACGGCGTAGCAGATGAGCGGCAACAGGATGGAGAAGATACCGACAGGAACCCAGAGGCTGCGGGTGCGCTCACGCTTGGCGCGCATCTGGAGGGCTTGTTCGCGCACCACGCGATGGGTGCGGTTGACGAGTGAGGCGCGCGCCGAAACCGGCATCTGCGGCTCGGGCCGCAGATTGGTGGGTGAATTCATGCTCTCACCTCACGTGTACGAGCTTCATTCGCCCGGCGTTCGGAGCGCAGATTCATCAGCTGAGGCTTGAGGGCGGCGAGACCGCGATACAGCCGGGACTTCACGGTCGAAAGCGGAGCGCGGGTGACGCCGGCGATCTCTTCGAGCGACATCTCCTCGTGGAAGCGGAGGGTGAGGACTTCGCGATAGCTGGGTTCGAGGGTGAGCATGACGGTGGCGAGCTCGGCGGCGTTTTCGCGGTACTGGAACTGTTCGAGGGGCGAGGGGCCGTCCTGGACGATCTCGAAAGGACGCTCGTCTTCTCCGCCTTCGCGCATTTCGTCGAGCGAGGCCATGGTGCGCTTGCGGGAAAGGTCGATGACCAGGTTGCGGGCGATGGTGAAGATCCAGGTATCGAAGCGGGCTTTGCCGTTGTACTGCGAACCGCGGCGGAGGACGCGAATCCAGACTTCCTGGAAGAGGTCTTCGGCAACTTCGCGCTTGCCTGTGAGGAACATGAGGTAGCGCATCAGGCGGTGCTGGTAGGTGTCGATGAGCTGGTCGAGAAGCTCGGGATCCTGCCGTTTGAGGCCAGCGGCGATTTCAGCGTTTTCACGCTCAATCTGCAGGGCGGCTTCGGCGGTCAGGACCATCGCAGTTCTCACACCTCTAATGACGCGAGTTTCACAGGAAAAGTCTCGCTGTGCAAGGGATTTCTTTGCGGCGCTTCCTCACATTCTACGTCGGCTGGAGCTGGGTGCGCAGGTAAACTGGAGGGATGGACGTCTTATACGGCCTGCACCCGGTGGAAGAAGCAATTCGAGCCGGGGTGCGGCAATTGGATCATGTGAGTGTGGCGCGGGAGCGCGAGGTTCGGCGCGATGCGCGGATGGATGCGGTGCTGGAGCTTGCCCGGGCGGCGGGGATACGGATTTCTACCGAGCCACGTGAACAACTTACGCGGCATGCGAAGACGGATGCGCATCAGGGGATTGTTGCCTTTCTGAAGGAGCGGAAGTTTCTGGCGCTGGAGGATTTGCTGAACGCACCTGCGGGGAAGTCGGGGCATCGGTTCTTTCTGGCGCTCGATGGCGTGGAAGATCCGCACAATTATGGGGCGCTGCTGCGGTCGGCGGATGGCGCGGGCGTGGATGGGGTGGTGGTGCCGGAGCGGCGGTCGGCGCCACTGAGTGCGATTGCGGCGAAGACTTCGGCCGGGGCGAGCGAGCATGTGCGGCTGGCGCAAGTGGTGAATGTGACGCGGGCGCTGGAGACGATGAAGAAGCGGAACATCTGGATCGTCGGGCTGGATGAGCGCGGGACGCCGGATTACACGGACTTCGACTTCCGACAGGATTGTTGCCTGGTGCTGGGCAGTGAGGGGTCGGGGCTCCATGAGTTGGTGAAGCGGACTTGCGATCATTTGTTGCGGATTCCGATGGCGGGAAGCGTGTCGTCGCTGAATGTGTCGGTTGCCGGGGCCGTGGTGATGTATGAGGCGATGCGGCAGCGCCGGGCGGACACGGTTCCGGTTGTCGCGGAGTCCAAGCCCATGAAGCTGCGTAAAGGGCTAGGAAGTTGAAGGTGCTACGCGCACGGCGGGACGCGCTGCGCGCTCAGCGTAAAGGGTTGGGGTTTGTGAAGGAGTTCGTGAAGGGTCAATCGTATTTAGCCGTTGTTTTGGGTCTGGGTTTTGCTGTGGGTGTTGCCGGCGGACAGACGAGTGTTGTACTGCCGCCCGTGGCTCCTGAAGCGCAACAGCCAGCGGCTAGTGACGATCAGCCGGGGCTGCCGAAGGGTGAGGTGATCGTGCAGACGCCGGCGGATGCGGTGTCCCCTGAGCCGATGCCTTTGGTGGAGCAGACGCCGGCTGCCGCGGAGGCGAAGAAGCCGAGTGGGCCGGAGCTTACGGATGCGGAGCGGTCGGCGGTTTTCTTTGCGGCGTATGACCTGGATGCGCGGCTGAATCCGGCGCTGGGCAAGCTGTTGATGCGGGCTCGGCTGACCCTGCGGAATGATGGAAGCGTGCCGCTGACGCGTGTGGCGCTACAGGTTTCGTCGACGCTGCAGTGGGAGAGTGCTAACGAGCTGACGGCGGCTGGTAGCAAGCCGCTGGAGCTTTCGCAGCATCTGCTGGACACGGATACGGACCATACGGGCAAAGTGAATGAGGCGGTGATGGTGCTGGCGGAGCCGCTGGCTCCGGGCAAGGCGGTGGTGCTCGACACGTTTTACTCGGGCGTGATTGCGGCCAGCGCGGGACGGCTGGAGCGGTTGGGCGCGACGCATGGGCAGGCGACGGGGACGGACTGGGATGCGATCACGGAGCAGGCGACGGCGCTGCGCGGGTTCGGCGATGTGCTTTGGTATCCGGTGGCTTCGCGGCAGTTGTTTTTGGGCGATGGGGCGCAGCTGTTCGACGCGATTGGAGCGATGAAGCTGCGGGAAGAGGCGGCGACCATCCGGCTGCGGCTTTCTGTGGAGTACAAGGGCGATCCGCCGACGGCGGCTTATTTCTGCGGGAGGCGGCAGGCGTTTGCGGCGCATACCGATAATGACAACGCGCCGATCGCGACGGGGACGGGAGTGGCTACGGCGGAGTTTGCGGCGGAGCCGTTGGGGTTCCGCGTGCCGAGTTTGTTTGTGGTGGTGCAGCCGGAGCGGATGATCGCTCCGCTGCCGGCGTTTGAGGGCAAGGTGGAGGAGGGAGCGGCGAAGCCTGCTCCGGCGGAGGCTGGAGTATCGGCTTCGAATGCGGCGGCGGATGTTGCGGGAGCGTCGATGCTGGCGGTTGAGACGGACGATGACGGTGCGCTGAGTGCGCTGGCGGCGAGTGCGAAGGATGCCGCGCCGCTGTTGCAGGATTGGCTGGGGCCGCAGCCGCTTTCGGCGTTGACGATTGTGGACCATGCGGGGCAGCCGTTCGAGGATGGGCCGCTGCTGGTCGGTCCGGCGGCGGTGCTGGGGACTTCGAGTGCAAGCCAGGCGCTGGTACACAGCCTGACGCACGCCTGGGTGCAGACCGGGCAGCCGTGGATGGACGAGGGTTTGGCGCAGTTCTTTGCGATGCTCTGGACTGAGCGAGAGAAAGGGCGCGAGGCCGCTACGGCGCAGCTGAGCGAGATGATTCAACCGCTTTCGATTGCAGAGCCGGCAATTGAGAACTGGGGCGCGAAGGAAGCTTCGGCTCCGGGTGGTGAGCTGGTGGGTCAGGTGGTGGGTCAGCCGCTGATCGCGGCGACCTCGGAGTTGTACTACCGGCGGAAGGCTGCGGCGGTTTGGTGGATGCTGCGTGGGATTGTTGGCGACGAGGCGCTGGAAGCGGCGTTGCAGGCGTGGCGGGTGCAGCCTTTGTCGAAGGCGAGTGCGGAGGATCAGGCGCGGGCGTTTGAGGGGTTGTTGGAGCGGTCGGGCAAGAAGAATGCGGTGAACCCGATCGATCTGCGGTGGTTCTTCAACGACTGGGTGCTGCATGACCGGGGATTGCCGGATCTTTCGATCTCGGATGTGACGCCGCGGGTGTTGCCGGCGGGGCAGGGGCATTCGGTGGGGTATCTTGTGGCGGTGACGGTGAAGAACGACGGCGCGGCGGCGGTGGAGGTGCCGGTGACGATTCGGTCGGCGACGTTCAGTACGACCTCGCGGCTACGGGTTGCGGGGTTCGCGAGTGCGACGGCGCGGGTGATTGTGGAGTCGCCGCCGGGTGAGGTGCTGGTGAATGATGGTGAGGCGCCGGAGGTGCGAACGTCGTATCACAAGGTGACGGTGGAGGCGGCGAAAGCGCCGTTGTAGGACGGATAAGCAGATCCCCTGCGAGGATGACAGAAAGAAAAGTAACAGCAACGGCCTTTAACGCAGAGGTCGCGGAGGTTAACGCGGAGGGCGCTGAGTTTCCGTGGCGCGTCAGCGTTTGTGGTGGGGTTTGGTGGGTTTTTCGGGGTTGGGGGTGCGGGTGGATTCGCAGTAGTGCTGGCCTTCGGCGGGTGGGAAAGAGCACTTCAGGTCGACAGGGATTGGTTCCGTGGATGGGATTTTGAGGGTATCGATGGCTTGGGTGCCGAGTGGTGGCCAGATGGCGTTGCCGATGGTGGCGATCTGGGCGGGTGTGGCTGTGGCGCTGAGGAGCAGTGAGCCGAGGTGGTCTGAGACGAAGTTACCGCCGAAGACGAACGGCTGTTTGGCGCCGGGCTGCGAGGTTGAGAACTGGAAGTGGATGGTGGGTTGTTGCGGCGACGGGGCGAAGAACGAGATGCTGCCGGCCCAGTCGGAGATGAGAGGTTTGGCTGTTTGATGGTATTCGTGGCCGTTCGCGGTGGCGGAGACGAAGGTCGAGTGGAGTTGGCCTTCCCAGGCTGAGGTCACGCTGCCAACTCCGTCAGTCCAGACTAGCTGGCCATCGAGGGTGCCAGTTGCTTCGGTGTCTGGAGGCACACGCTGGGTGAAGAGGCGTGCCCAGGCCAGTGCCCAGTTGAGCGGCATCTGGTTTAAGGCGATGGTCGCTGCGGCTTTGCGGGGTTGTTGGAGGTCAACAGCCGGGGCCGAAACGACGATAGGTTGGGCAGCGCCGGTGGGTATGGCGCAGGTGGCTTCGGTGAGGGTGAGGAGCGCGATGTTGGCTGCGGCAGTGCAGTGCGTGGAGACGTCCAGCGGGTTGGCGGGGACGAAGTCGGCGCGGCGGAGCTCGGTGACGTGGAGATTGGTGGTGAGGCGGGCTGCGCCGACCTGGCCGATGAGGGTTGCGCCGGCTTCGAGGGTGCCGCGCCAGCCCTGATCGTCCCCCGTGAGCAGGCGGGTGGTTTCGCCCATTTGCGCGTGGGCCCAGGAGAGAGTGAGGTTGAGCGGGACGGCGGCGAGGGTGGAGGCGCGGCCGAGCGTGCCTTCGAGGCGGACTTCGCCGGTGTCGGTGGCGTTGGTGTCAGTACGAGCGGGGTGGGCGAGGAGACGGATGTGCCACTGCTGGGGCTCGGGGAGCCAGAGGGCGAAGTCGGCGTCGGTGAGGGAGAACGGCATTTTTTCGTTGCCGAGCTTGAGGTTGACGCGGGCGCCGGTGGCTTCGATGTACGGGAAGCGCGGAGCGGGCCCGGCTTTGCGCTGGTCGGTGGGCGCGGTGTTGGCGTGGGCGGCCTGCGTGAAGATGTCTTGCAGATTCCAGCGGCCCTGGGCGTTGCGGACGATGTTGAGGCTGGCGCCGGAGCCGTTTTCGTCGACCTTGAAGCGGATGGTGGAGATTTCAATCTGGTGGCGCCAGAGGGAGCTGATGCGGAGGGTCGCTTCGACCTCGTTGGCGCGGATGACGGGCTCGTTGCCGAAGGCGGGGTCTTCGGAGACGACGAGGTTTTCGAGTGTGATGCCGGGCATGGGGAGCAGGTGGAAGGAGACTTTATCGACGTGGACGGGGCGGCCGATGCTCTGGCTCATGCTGGCGGCGATGCGGTGCCGGAAGCGCTCGACGCTGAGAAGCGGCGGGGTGAGCGCCAGGGCCAGGAGGACGAGGATGAGGATGGCAACGAGGATGAGGCGGCGGCGCGTGTGGTGGGGCGCTGCAGAGTTCTCATCGACGGGTGAAGGGGTGGTGGTCATGCAGTGTGAAGTTTAGTTTACGCGGGGTGAGGTGGGCGGAAGTGGCTAGGTGGAAGAGAACGGTCGTTTGCTACCGCAAACGATACCCCACCCTTTCGCAAAGGCGCGAAAGGATGGGCCACCCGGTTTAAAGGATGGCCACCCGGTTTGTGGTTGCGCGAAAAGCTAGCGGATGACGTGGAGGGTGCGGGACCAGCGGGTGCCGTCGAAGATGTGCGTGACGATGTGGAAGACGAAGGCGATGCGCTCGCCCCAGCTGGTCTTGGTTTCCTGGTCTTCGGGGGTTTTGAAGGACCAGTAGACGAAGAGCGGGCGGCCCATGATGTTTTCCTGCGGGACGAAGCCCCAGTAGCGGCCGTCGAGGGATTCGGTGCGGTTGTCGCCCATGGCGAAGACTTTGCCGGGGGGGACGACGAGGTCGTCGCCCTGGATTTCGGTGGGGAGTTCCTGACGCCAGACTTCGGTGAGCTGCTCGCCTTCGTCAGGGGCGATGGCGGGGAAGTCGTCGCGATAGGGGTTGTATCCGTGAGGGGAGTCGGGGTTGTCGGACGGCTGGATGGCGTGGGGCTCGACCTGGGCTACACCGTTGAGGTAAACGACGCCATGGCGGAGGTGGATGCGGTCGCCGGGGATGCCGATGCAGCGCTTGACGAGGATGAGTTCGGGAGTTTCAGGGTTGGGCTTGTAGAAGACGATGACGTCGCCGCGCTGTACAGGGCGGTAGTGCACGAAGGGCATCCAGGTGGTGTGCGGTGCCAGCGTGGTGCGGTCGACGACGACGTGGTCGCCGATGAGCAGCGTGTTCTGCATGGATGCAGAAGGGATTTCGAAGTTCTGGAAGATGAAGCCCTGGACGAAGAGGAGCATCGCGATGACCGTGCAGATGGAGGCGAGCGCTTCGAGAGGCGTCTCGGCTACTTCGTGCTTGGTCGGTGGGGCTTCTGCGAGGGTGGTGTCAGCGGCACTCATGGGCTTGGTTAGTGTATCGAAGATCAGCCAACAGCGAACAGGTAACAGGGAAACAGCGGGTTTTAGTGGAGGATGCGGGGGGTGGATAGGAGGTGGTGGAGGAAGGTGGTGGGTGAGGGTGAGGCGGCCATGGAGGCGTAGACGAAGAGAGGGCGGGCGATGATGGTGTTGTGGGGGACGAAGCCCCAGTAGCGGGAGTCTTCAGAGTCGTTGCGATTGTCGCCCATGACGAAGTAGTCGTTTGCGGGCACGGTGATTTCGTTGTGGAGGCCGGAGGTTTCGTTGCGGGTTTCCATGCGGCGGAGCTGGGCCCACCAGTTGGGGTCGGCGTTGGGGTCGGCGTGGCGGAGCGAGGGGAAGTCGTCGCGGAAGGTGTCGGGTGGGGAGGGGGTGTAGATGGCGTAGGGCTCGGCGAGGGGCTGACCGTTGAGGAAGACGAGGCCGTTGCGGAGGTGGATGCGGTCGCCGGGGAGGGCGATGACGCGCTTGATGAGGGCACGGTCGGGGTCGAGCGGGTAGTGGAAGATGACGATGTCGCCGCGGTGGATGATGGTGGGGGGAAGCAGCGCGTCGAGCGGGCCGGTGGGGGCGAAGGATTGCTTGTTGGCGAGGAGGAAGTCGCCGACGAGCAGCGTGGGCTGCATGGAGTCCGATGGAATGCGGAAGGGTTGGAGGATGAAGGTCGCGATGAAGAGGGCGATGGTGAGGATTTCGAGCAGGGCTTGCAGGTGAAGGAGCAGGCCGTTGTGGGGTTTTCGGGTTGGAGGCACGGAACTCACTCGGGGATGGTCCAGTTGGCGAGGGCAAGCTCGGCGGCGCGTTGCTGGGCTTCTTTTTTGCTGGGGCCTTCGGCGGAAGCGAGGGTGCGCGTACCCGAGGGCGATTCGAGTTGGGCCTCGACGGAGAAGAGGCGCTGGTGAGGTGGGCCGGACTGCGAGATGTCGATGTAGCGGAGTTTGCCGGCGGCGGTGGCCTGGACCTTCTCCTGGAGGAGGGTTTTGTGGTCGCGGAGGGCGCCGTGGTTGAGGTCGCCGGCGAGAGCGGCGCGCATGGCGGCGAGTTCAGGGAAGATGAGATGGGTGTCGATCAGTGTGTGGAGGGCTTCGCGTCCGGCGGGGCCATCAAGGTGCATCGCGGCGATGATGGCTTCGGCGGCGTTGGCGAGCAGGGCCGGTTTGCGGCGGCCGTTGTTGAGCTCGGCGGATTTGCCGAGGAGCAGGTGCTCGTCGAGCGCGAGCGCGGCGCCGAAGTCGGCCATGCGCTTGCGGCTGACGAGGGCCGAGCGCATGCGAGTGAGCTCGCCCTCGGAGGACTCGGGGAAGGCGCGGAAGAGGGCTTCGGAGACGATGAGGCCGAGGATGGCGTCGCCGAGGAACTCGAGCTGCTCGTTGTCGGTGCCGGGAGGGTTTTTCTGCTTGGGGAAGAGGGTGTTTTCGGGCGGTGCGCCGCGGGCTTCGTAGGCGTAGGAACGGTGGGTGAGCGCGAGTTGGAGGAGCTTGGGGTCGGCGAACTGGTGGTGGAGCAGAACTTCGAGAGGATGGGCGGCGGTGGGGGTTGTGGGTTCTTTGGTGCGCCGCGTCGCCATGGCTCTACTTTACGCGTGGGTAGGGAAGACGGGGAGTGACGAACTGCGAACACGGGGCGGTCGTGGGCGAAAGGCACTAACAATGTGCGGAGGCGGGCGGGGTGGCGGGTCCTTCGGCTGCGCTCAGGATGACAAGTGTGGGTGGTGTTTGCGAGAGCGGTCGGGCTTTGCCCGATACCCCACCCTTTCACAAAGGCGCGAAAGGATGGGCCACCCGGGTGGCGGTTACGGCTTGGGAGCCGGTGGTTTGTAGGAGTCTTTTTCGGACTTGCCGGTGGGGTCGAAGTCTTTGTCGTCGGTGGAGGGTTGCGGGGCGCGCTGGGGTGGAGCGAAGGGTTTGGCTATGCCGGCTTCGGCGGCTTTTTTGGTGTCAGGGAGGCTGTCGCGGACGGCTTCGGCGGCCTGGTACTCGGCGATGGCCTTTTCGCGATCGGGAATGGGGGCTTGCATGTCGTAGAGGCGGCCGAGGTAGATGTGCGACCAGGCGAGGGTGCGGGGGTCTTTGCTGAGGGCGATGGTCTGCTCGAAGCCCTGTATGGCTTTTTCGGGGTTGCCCTGCATGAGGTCGATGCGGGCCAATACATAGCGGGCGCGGGCGTGATCGGTTTTGGGGTCGGCGAGCGTTTTTTCGGCGATGTCGGCGGCTTCGTCGGGCTTGCCCTTCATGAGGTCGAGCTCGGCGAGGTCCATGCCTTCGATCTTGCGGGGTGCGGTGCTGGGGCGGAGCGGGTCGGCGGGGACGGTTTTGGCGAAGATGATTTCTTCGGCGTGGCGGCGCTCGCGGTCTACGTCCATGCCGTAGATCATGGGGGCGATTTCGTCGCGGAGACCATCGCCATTGCGGCCCATCTGGCCGAGGGTTTGGTAGAAGTAGCCGGTGAGGACCCAGCCCTGCTTTTCGTCCGTGTCGACGAGAGCCTGACGCTGCTGGGCGGTCTGGCGGTCGTAGAGGTCTCGGAGGGCGGCGTACTGCTCCACATCGGCGCGCTCTTTGGATTTGGGCTTGGCCGGAGGTGGGGTGGAGATGAGGAACATGTGTGCCTCGATGGCCTTGATGAGGCATTCGGTCATGAGGGCGACGACGTCGGACTTGTAGAAGAACTCGAGGGGAGCGTCCTGCACGCCGCGGAGCATGGGCTGGATGCGCTCCATGGCGGAGCCGCGGCTGTAGACCATGGGCTCAACGACGTAATGGAGATAGATGTGGCGGATCTGCTCCATGGGGACTGGAACGCCGGTGGAGTTATCGGGCGACATGACGATGATGTAGTCGCCGCCGTAGATGCGGGCGTTGATGAGCGAGGGCGAAAGCATGGGCTCGAGCAGGACGAGGAAGCGGCGGCCGTCGTAGCTGGAGACTGGCTGGTGGAGGTAGATATTGGTGTCGAGGACGGCGTGGACCATGGGGTCGTGGACGCGGGCCTGGAGGGCTTCGTACTCGGCGCGGTGATGGACCCAGATGAAGTGGAGATCGACGTCTTCGGCAAAGGTGCGAAGCAGCGGCAAGATGTTGACGACCTGCGCGGCCTGGGGTGGGAGTTCGGTCTCGTCGAGGTTGGGTGTGAGCGAAGGCGGCGGTGAGAGATAGAGCGCGAGCGAGACGTACTGGCCGACGTTGAGGCCGGCATCATTGAGGTGATGGAGCGCGACGTAGGCGCAGAGAGCGTCGCGGCTTTCGCGAGCGTCGGGCGAAGCGGCGAGAGCGGTGTTCATGTCGGCGCGGACAGCGGCGCGGACGGGCGCGGATTTATCGAGGTCGGCGTCGTAGCCGCAGGCGTTGAGGGCGGCGCCCATATCGAAGAGGGGCTCGTTGGTTTCGAGCGTGACGGCGGCTCCCCCTTGCTCGATCTGCGCGGCGCGTGGGCGGAGCGCGGGGTTGGCGTTTTGCTGCTCGGCTGGGGCGTCGGGATTGGAGGTGGAGGACGAGCTCTGCGCGGTAGCGGCGAGAGAGAGCGAGAGGAAGAGAGCGGCGCTCAGGAGGGTGAAGGGACGGAAGACGTGGGAGGGTTTCAGGGGCACAGTAGGTATTCGACTCTGGATATGAGTCTATTGGAAGCGGGGACGGGGTGCTACGGCTTGCCGCCCTCGCGATAGGCTATTCGCCGCCGTAGTATTCGACGTGGACGTAGGTGCCTAGGCGGGGATTGTAGGCGAGGTACCAGCCTGGATCGTCGGGGTCGTCGTAGAGGACGATGTCGTCGGTGTCCCAGAGCCAGCCGTCGGTGTAATCGTAGTCATAGGGCGCGACACCGAAGTAGAAGCCGTTGAAGAAGAAGCGGTTCCGGTTGCCACCGCCGAGACGGTAGACGTAGCTGGGACCGAATTGGCCGGGGAAGTGTCCGTGGGACCATGGCTGGTCGAGGCGGTAGTGCGCATCGCCGCCCACGTGGCCGACCCATTGACCATTGTCGTGAACGTGAGGGGTGTCGGGATGACCGGGCGAGTCGTTGAAGTGGGCGGGACCGGGAGCGGGACGTGGCGCGGGGACAGGTGACGCATGGAGTGCGGGTGCTGGGCCGTGCTGCGGGATGTAGCCGCCGCCGACGTGGCCTCCTCCGCCGGAAGGACGTCCGCCGCCATGTTGTTGGGCGAGGGTTGGAAGGGAGATGAGGAGAACTGCGAAAAACAAGCTGGATAGTTTTTTCATGCGGGTCTCCACGGGTGTTCGTCTGTGTGATCGAAGCTCCATCAGTTGCAGCTCGTTTATACACTGGAGGGGTTTGCCCTTTCTTGCAAAGATCCCATTCCAGCTGAAGGATATTGTTGCTTCTGAGATAGGCCCCGACTTTAGTCCGGGCATGGCGGTCTGCAAGAACCTGGGGCTTTAGCCCTTGGGATATGCTCTCTTTCAATGCGCCTCAAGCCACAAACTTATGCATTGACCTCCATCGCGTGCCAACGTCGTCACGTCTTCCAGAGAGACACAATCGCAGAACTGTTTATCGCGACCATCTTTCGTTATCGTGATGCAGGTAAGTTCAAGCTGCACGCATTCGTCGTCATGCCGGACCACGTTCATGTTCTGCTCACGCCTGCGCAGGACTTATCCATTGAACGCTGTGCCCAACTCATCAAGGGTGGTTTTTCGTTTGCCGTTCGCAAGCAGTTTATGGGTGAGGTTTGGCAGGAGGATTATCATGCGCATCGGGTCATCGATAGTGACGATCTCCGAAGCCAGATTTTGTACATTGTCAACAATCCGGTTCGCAAGAGATTGATGGAGTATCCGCATATTCATACGGCGAGTGAGTATGTGTCGCGCCTTGATCCTCAACCCGAAATTTGACGTGGATCGACAGAGAGCATGTCCCAGGGGCTGAAGCCCCGATTCGTCCACAACTCATCATGCGCGGACTAAAGTCCGCGCCTATCTCAGAAGCAACAGCAACGACGCTCTCTGAGAAGATTAGGCAGCTGAAACGCCTTAATTAGGGTGAGGTCTAACCTCGGACGGAGACGCCTGTATAGGTGAGCACGACCTGGCCGCGGACGGGGGCGCCGAAGAGGGTGGCCGGTTTGAAGACGCTGGAGAGAAGGTTCTGCTCCACCTGCAGGCGGGCTGCCTGATCGAGCTGGCCGGCGAGGATGGCGTAGTCGTAGACGCGGCCGTTGGTGTCCACTTTGGCTTCGACCATGACGGGGGTGTCGCGATCCAGCGAGATGGGCTGGGGCGGCACCTGCGAGTAGGAGAAGCGGGGGCCGATGAGTTGGGCCATGTTGTCGTCGTTGGCCTGCACGGCGAGCGGAGCGCTGAACATCCAGCCGAGAGCGCCAATCAGGACAAGGGTCGCGGCGAAACCGCCGGTGGCGCGCAGTGCGGCCGAAGCCAGCCAGGTATCCCAGGCAAAGGCGAGACGGTTGAAGGGGGAAAGATGCGTCCCGCGTTCGCGTTCGATGGCGATGGCGTCGCGAAGCTGGGCCTGCAGGCGGGCGGGAGGATGCGCGGGGCCGAGATCGGCAAGCGATTGCTGGACAGCGAGCAGGCTATCGAAGTCTTCCGAGCAGGGCGGGCAGGCGTCGAGGTGCTCGCCGATGGCAGCCATGGCGACGCCGCTGACGGCGCCGTCGAGATAGTCGGGAAACTCCGCGCGGATGGCTTCGCAGGTTTCGGCGGGGAACGGGTTGGGCTGGACGAGGTTCATCAGGCCACCGCCTTCAGGTTCGCGGAAGCTCGGCGCGGGGTGAGGTGCATGGCAGCGTCTTTGATCAGTGCGTCGCGAAGAGCGGCGCGGCCGCGGGTGAGCCGGCTTTTCACGGTGCCGAGATTGACGTTCAGGATTTCGGCGATCTCTTCGTAGCCGAAGCCTTCGATTTCGCGGAGGATGACGACTTCGCGGAAGATTTCGGGGATGGTGCGAAGGGCAGCTTCGACGTGGGCGCGGACCTCGGAGCGGGCGGCGCAGTCGTAGGGGCTGGCGTCGCGGGTGGCGAGGGCGTCGGCGAGGCAGAAGGTTTCGCCTTCGTCGTTGTCGAGCGGGGCGTCGATGGTGAGCTCCTGGCGCTTGTGGCGTCCCCACCAGCGGCGCTGGTTGGAGGCCTCATGGATGGCGATGCGGTAGATCCAGGTGCGGAGGCTGGCTTCACCGTGGAAACCGGAGATGTTGCGGAAGACCTTGACGAAGACTTCCTGGGTGACGTCTGCCGCGTCCGCAGGGTCGCGGAGAGAACGCGCGATGAGGGAGTAAACGGGGTGGCTGTACATGGCGATCAGCAGGGCGAACGCCTGCTCGGAGCCGGACTTCAGCTCCGCGACGAGGGTCTGCTCCTCTGCCCGGATTCCAATTGCACTCGCCAGATCGCCCATTGCTGTCCTCAGTTCATGAGACGGAAACAAACAGCTACTGCGTTGCGATTAAGGTAGGCCCCAGACGGTGTGTCTGTAAAGCAGCCGACGGAGAACAGCGAACAGGTAACAGACAACAGCAAGCAAAAGTTCGAACTTTTTGCCCGACAGCCTGCGAGAAATTGCGCCGCCGGCGGCCTGAGTGCTCGCTCACTCATACGACCTATAGACACCGGGTATAAGCGGATTGTTCCTGCTTTCTTAGAATTGCGGGGGTTTGGATAGGATATAGCGATGTTCAGAAGGCGTTTGCTTGTGGCGTTGTTGATGGGGATGATGGCGCTGCGGCGCGGGGCGGCTGTGCCGGTTTATGGATATAAGGTGGTGGCGACGTATCCGCACTCGACCGAAAGCTATACGGAGGGGTTTTTCTATCTGAATGGATTGTTCTATGAGGGGACGGGGATGGAGGGGCACTCGGCGTTGCTGGCGATCGATCCGCAGACAGGGCAGGTGCGGCAGAAGCGTGAGCTGCCGCCGCAGTACTTTGGCGAGGGGATCGTGGACTGGGGGCCGAATATTTATGAGTGGACGTGGACCTCGCATGTCGGGTTTGTGCTGGATCGGTTCAGCTTGCGCGTGTTGGCGCAGTTCTCCTACACCGGTGAGGGCTGGGGCATGACGCACGATGCCCAAGAGATCATCACCAGCGACGGCACATCAACGCTGCGGTTTCGCGATCCTGCAACGTTTAAGGAGACGCGGCACGTGGTGGTGAAGGATGGCGGAGAAGAAGTGAAGGAGTTGAATGAGCTGGAGTTTGTGAGGGGGGAGATCTATGCCAATGTGTGGCACTCGAACCGCATTGCGCGGATTTCACCGAAGGATGGCACGGTGGTGGGGTGGATCGATTTGAGCGGTCTGTTGCCGGTGAGCCAGATGGTGAATGCGGAGTCTGTGCTGAATGGGATTGCTTACGACGCCGAGCATGACCGGCTGTTTGTGACCGGGAAGCAGTGGCCGGCGGTGTTCGAGATCAAGCTGGCGGGTGCGGGCAAGTAGGGTCGCGGTTTGACTTGGCAACGTGGTTCGCGGAGAATGGTTAAGTCCCTCCTAAGAGTGGGCCTGTGGCGCAGCTGGGAGCGCGCTTCCATGGCATGGAAGAGGTCATCGGTTCGATCCCGATCAGGTCCACCAAACATTTCAATCATTTAGAAGCACCTCCCTTCCGCGACTTTGTCGCATTTTTGTCGCAAATTCCAAAATCACACCGCGGACCGGTTTTGCATCCGCTGTTTTCGTGTGCATGGAAACGGGCTGTTGCGCCCGTTCTGCTCGCTGCGGACGCATCACTTTATGATCCGAACGAGAACCCGTGGATGCTTTCGCACCACGGGAGGCCGACCGTTCCGTGCCGTTGCCCATCAGCTCCTGATGAATGGAATCGACGGTTGCACGCACACCTTCCGGCAGCTCTTGCATGTAGACGTCAGTTGTCGTCGCCACGCGCGAGTGCCGCATAATCCCCTGCACGTCCTTCACCGTCCCCTTGTTTTGGGCCAGCGTAGCAATCGTGCGCCGGATGACCTGGAACGTGAGTTTCGGCAGGCCGAGCTCCGTTGCCAGCTTGTGTAGAACCCGCTTGCGATAGTTGCTCGGGTCCATGAAGGAGCCGTCCCGGTTCGGAAACATGAACGCTTCCGGATCCGAAGGCGACAGGTTCGGCTTGTGTTTCTTGTTGTCGTACAGTTCCTGACTAGCCTGCCGCCAAACGACAAGGTCTTCCGACAACTCCTTTGCGATTGGAACTTCGGTCAGGCTTCCTTTGGTCTTTCCGTAGGGACGAATCTTGCCCTTATAGATCGTTTCCACGATCGCAAGCGAAGGCGCCTCGATGCGATGACACTTCCATCGAAACGCAAACAACTCACTCGGACGAAGCGCGTTGGTCATGTCGAGCTTCAGCAGCACTCGGTCACGAAGTTCCAGCTTTGCCAAAGCTGCCCGAAGTTGCTCCCACGTCAAGGTCGTCTTATCGACCTCGCGCAGGTTTGCTGGCGGCTTCACCATACGCGCAGGATCCTTCGGAAGGAAGTCCTGATCGACTGCCTCGGCGAAGATGGCGCGCATGTAAGAGCGAATCTGCAAGACCCTATCCTTGGAACGGTTTTTGGCCAACTTGTTGAGATGGGCTTGCAAGACGAATTTGTCGAAGTTCTCCAGTCGGATTGCTTCAAACTCATCTAGGAGATCAGCCTCGATCAAATACTTCTTGACCTTAGCTGTCTCGTCTCGCCAATCCGCCTCTTTCAGTGGCAGAAAACGGTTGCGAACAAACCAACCGAACGTAACGGTTCCATTCTTGATGGTTCCATCTTCGGCGGTCTGTCCAGTGAGTCGAAGAATCTCGCTCTCCAGTTTTTCTCGCGCTTGCGTCTTCGTCATCTCTGACTTCAGACCAAGTGCTACTGGGATTGAGACGGTCTTCGGTGCGTTCGTCTCGGAATCGAGGATGGTCCGACGGAAGTAGCCGTACCACTTCTTTCCTCGAACCGAGACCCATCCCTTCTGGTACGACTTACCCATTGCATCTCTCAGTTCTGTGGGGGAACCAAGCGGGGCACCTTCTATTTTATCGGCGTTTTCTGCGTAAAACAGAGGCGCGCTCGCGCTCGTTAACAAATTCTTCGACCTCGCTTAAGCGATAACGCAGCGCTCCGTCGCTCATGCGGATCACGGGCAAATATGGCGCCCTGCGGGACGAGTGATCCCATACCCAATCCGTACTCGTGTTGAGTAGCTCCGCCACATCGTCAGCAGTTAGGAGCGGTTCCACTTCAGTCACTCGTCGCGGAGGCTTCCGTGAGTGCACATCCGGATTCGACTGTTCAAACGTCTCTTCACTGCCATTTACGCTATGTCCATCAATCAGAGAAACCACCGGAAACGTTCTTTGCATACGGCACCTCACGCCACTGGTTGCCCTGAGCATGAGGTCTATGCGAATCCACGTCCAATACTTGTTTCCTATTTCACTCAAGGTTTTGTCTATGCCTGAGGAACGTCATATGGTTACCGACAGGCACCCGGTAGCTTCACGGTGCCTTATTGACATCAGGGCCGTCTTCCAAAACCATTAGTTATTGACAGCATTTCCACGGGCCATGTCTCACCGGGTCAGTGGGATCGACAACAGCCAGCGGAGAGCCAAGGCCATGTCAGATTCCCTCACGTTCCGTCTCCTTATCTACATCAAGGCAGTTGCAGAAACGCTGAACTTCACACGCGCTGCACAACGCCTCTATCTCGCTCAGCCCTCTCTAAGTCAACAGATCCGAGACCTGGAAGACCAGCTCAGATTTCCAATCTTTGATCGCGGAGGGTCGGGCATCCGGGTGACAGACGCAGGGCGACTTCTCGTAGCCTATGCGGAATCAGCGTTGCGAGAACGAGACGAGATTGTCGTCATGGCGCGAGCCATTCATCTCGGTCAAGTACCTCCCCTGCGTCTAGGGTTCTCTTCATTCATCAATGCCAGTTTGCTGCAGACATTCCGAGAATCTTACGAGGAGATGTTTCCCGGTTGTGAGATTCAACTATCAGGCGGTGATCCACTCCTCACGTTACAGCGATTGAACGAACGTACGCTTGATTGCGCAATTCTTCCTATGCCTGTTGATGAAGAGTTATACGAAGTTCAGCAAATCGCGCAATCTCCGTTAGTCCTTTGCATGTGCGGCGACGATCCGCTTGCCAAAGAATCTCAGGTGGACATTCATCAAGCCGCGCCCCGCATCAAAATCTTTCGCGATCCAGAGCTTCAGCCCTCCGCCCATTCCAGGCTCATAGAGATGTTTCGGGAAGTTGGCATCGTACTCTCTTTATCAAACTCTGCGCGCACCCCGTCTGACATTCAGTGGATGGTGAAAGCCGGTTATGGTCTCGCACTGGTGGACCAACTCATGCCTCTCGATTACGGCCTTGTCACCCGGCCTATTGCGGGTGTGAATTGGACAGCAGATACCGCTTACGTCCATCACAATCGGGCCGACCATATAGCTCTACCTTTCATCGAAAGATTCTTCGAAGATATCTGGCGGAATGGAAAAAAGAAGAAACGAGGATCGGCTTCCGTTAGGCCCGAACAACTCAAGCTTCTTGCATAGGCTTCGTCATAGCGAAAAGCTATGGCGAAATAGGGAAGAAGTCTTGGACGAGTGTTCTCAGGACAATTAGCTTCCGAATCATCACGGCGAACAGTTGAGCCGTTCGGAGGATCAAATGTCTCTGGCTAATCGATTCCGTCCCGCGCTTGCCAACCGGCGAGTACAACTCTTCTACAAACCCGCCTATGCGCGCATCGTACGCACCCTGGCCCCGACGCTCGCTGCTATCGCCTTTGCGAATGCCGCTCATGCCCAAGGAACGATGGACTTCTCTGGCGCGCAGACGCTCATGGGAACCTTCAAAACTTTCGCTATGTACGCTGGGGCTGTTATCTGCCTTGGCGGACTCATCTTTGCGGGCATCCGCATGATGAGCGGGCGTTTTCAGGACGCCATTCCCGGACTCTTCGGCGCGTTGTTTGGTGCCGGAGTTCTCGGCTGGGGAGCCGGTTGGATAGGCTCCCTGACCGGGCAGTCGATGTAGGAGGTGCATCGACTATGACACGGCGAGGAGAACCGCAAGCAATCAATCAAGCGCTGAATCGTCCTCGAGCCAAGCTCGGATTGGACCTCACAGCATGGATGGCGATCGTTTTCGTCTGCATTGCGGTTTTCCTCGTTGGGTTTCGTCTCCTGGCGATGATGGCCTTCCCAACGCTTGCCGTTGGCGCATGGCTCATCATCCGCAAACACCCAAAGATGTTTCAGCTCTGGGGCTTGAGCCTCAACCAGAAGAGCTACTATGACCCGCGCAAATACTGAGCAGGCAAAATTCGTTCCTTGGTTCGCTAAGGCAGGCGCAGCGTGCAGCATCGTGCCGATTGCCCGCTTCGTGAGCAGCCACATCTTCGCGCTGAAGGGCGGCGGCTACGGATGCCTCTTTGCTCTTACGGGCATCGATGAAGAAGGCTTGACGGATCAGGAGCTTGAGTCGCAGCTCCGCATGATCGAAGGCGCATTGCGTGGCATGCCGGAGGGGGCTTGCCTCCACCAGTACACACGCGTTCGCGCGGGGTTTACGCTACCTCGTCAGGCAAGTTACGCGAATCCCGTAACGCAGGTCTTTGTTGAGGAACGTCTCCGTTTCCTAGACCAGACCGCGGCCTTTCGCCGCATCGATCTTCACTGGTGCCTGACACTGGAGCCGTCCAAGGTTAAATCCTTCGAGAGGAAGCCCGAAGAGAACGCCGCTGGCACATCGCGGATGCTGGCTGAGCTGCAGAAGACCGCGACGCTCCTTGCTGGCAATCTCGGCAGTTCCATCGGATTGCGGTTGCTGGACAAGCAGGACACCTTCCGTTTCTTCAGCTACCTCTTCAATCTCGACGATTGGGCCGAACAGGGGCAACTTCGCGCCGATACGGGCGTAGATCGCCAGATCGTGCAGGCACCTGTCTCTTGGGAGAGCGATCATCTCCGCGTTGGCAAGCGATACGTGCAGATGTATTCCCTGAAGACGACGCCCGAGGCCTCGCGGCCAAGTCTCTTCTCCGACTTGCTCACGCTTGACTGCGATAGCATCCTCTGCTCTACATGGAGGCCGAAGTCCAGTGCCATGGCCCGTCGCGAGATCGACCAACAGGAGAAGTTCATCTCGTTCTTCAAAGTCGGTGTGCTCTCGCGTGTCATGGCCGGCAAAGACACCGCCTCGCTCGACACGGGAGTCGGAGCGAAGGCTGCGAACAACGCAGTCGATGACTTGAGCGATGTCATTCGCGCACTCGACAAGAAAGCGCAGGGGGAATACTCCCTTCGTTTGCTGATCGCCGCCCGCAGCGTGGCTGATCTTCACAGCATTGCTCCCGCTGTGCATCGCGTCTTCGTCGAAGCGCGTGCCCAGATCATGGAGGAGACGCTAGGCAATCTCTCTGCGTTCTACGCAATGTTTCCTGGCAATGGAAAGTTCAATGTGTTTCCCATGTGGCTGGGTGAGGATCATCATGCGCGTCTGTCCTCCATCTTCGCGCCGCACCTTGGACATCTGCAATCGGAAGACCTTGACCACGAATACCTGAATGTCTTCGAGACCCGCACACGGACGCCATTCTTCCAAGATGCCTATGTAGACGGTGTACGGGTGATGCTGATCCTCGGTCCTACGGGCTCCGGGAAGTCGGTGACAGGAAATGTGACCATTGCCCACGAACAGAAGTATGGGGGATTCACCTACATCTTCGACATCGGCGGCAGCTATGAGAGCGTCGTCGAGCTGTACGGCGGTCGTGTCGATCGCATCGGCAAAGACGGCCCTCGTGTAAATCCATTCACGCTGGAGCCGACCGAGAGCAACATCCAGTTCCTCTATAGCTTCATCAAGCTGCTGCTGACCAATGGCGGCGCAGAGCTTGAGCCAGAAGATGACGACGTGATCCATAAGGCCGTGCAGGACATGTACCTGCTCGATCCTGCGAATCGCCGTCTCTCGAATCTCTATCTGCCTAAGAAGCTTGACCGTTATCTGTCGAAGTGGGTTGGTCGCGGGGTCTATAGCGCTATCTTCGACAACGTCGAGGACAGCCTTTCCTTGTCACGCCTCCAGTGCTTTGACTTCCAGGGTGTAAACAACGCGCAGTATGCAGACCTGATCGAACCCCTGATGGTGTGGCTACTCCGGCGCATCAACGACGTGCTGTTCAATCCCACCAATTTAGGTGTTCCCAAGCACATCCTCATCGAAGAGATCTTCTCTTCGATGAAGAACCGTCAGCTCTTGGAAGCCGCTCTGGCTTCGATCAAGACAGTGCGCAAGAACCTTGGCGGTGTCACCATGATTGGTCAGTCTGCCGAGGACTTGGGTGCGAACGCCGATTCCATCGTGAACTCCTGCACCTCATTCCTGTTCCTCCGCGACGCGACGTTCAACCGAAAACGGTATGCCGAACTCTTCAAGATGAACGAACAACAGCTCGCTCTCTTCGAGGGCTTGCAGGATCGCGAGGCGCTCTACATGCGCCGCGATGGGCTCACCAAGGTCATTCGCCTCAATCTCGACAGCCGCAGTTACGCGGCGTTCTCCACCAAGCCGAAAGATCGTGTTCGCAGGTCGAAGTTGATTGCTAGGTACGGACTTGCCGAGGGCATCGCACGCTTTGCCCAGGGTGAGACGGAGTAGCCATTCCAGAAAGGACAAACATGAAACCGCCCATCCCCATCACCGTTGCTCTCCATCTTGTACTCGCTTCCGCGTCGTTGCACGCGGCTGGGCCGGTGCATCCGCTTCAGCCAAGTGCCCCGCGCACGGTTACGGTGTCGGAGTCGCAGACTCCGCCCGTGGTTCGCGCCGGTTTATTGCAATCGACGCTGATCGTCCTGCCTGCCGAAGAAAAAGTTGCGAACGTCTTCGCCGGGGATACGGTCGATTGGGTCTTTGACGGAGGCCATGTCGCTTCGCGCTTCATCAGCGTGAAGCCAAAGACGGCGAATGGATCGACCGACATCCATATCGTCTCCGACCACGGCAACGAGTACACCCTTCAATTGCGTGAAATCTCGGACGATGCCGATGCGCACTATGACTCGAAAGTGCTGATCGAGCCGGACGACAAAGCTGCGAAGGACCGCCTGGCGCAGTTGCCCGTCTTCGTCCCGGCGGCGGAGCTCGACAAAGCGAAGCAGGAAGCGGCCGCTGCGCAAGCAGCGCAGGCGGCCACGCTCAAGGCCGAGCAAGCGAAGGAGGAGACCTATCGCAGCCAGTATCCCGGCTCACTTCACTTCGATTTCGTCTGGGATGACAAGAAAGGCAAGGAGCTTGGTCTCCAGCAGATATGGCGCGATGACAAGTTCACGTATCTGCGTGGGCACTTCCAGGAGACACCCGCTCTCTACGAAGTGAAGGATAAGAAACCCTCGCTCATTAATTTCGACTTCGCGAACGGTCTGTACATCGTGCCGAAGCAAGTGGACGCGGGTTATCTCGCCATCGGAAAACAGCGCGTGGACTTTCATCGCGGCGCGGAGGGGAGATAGACATGTCGGAACTTCATGACAACACCCCCGCGACCGTCCCCGATCAGCCGGAGTCGAAGCCGCCACTGCGGAAGAGTATGCCCGTCGTGATTGCTCTGGTGGTCATCGTCGCCCTCATCGGTCTGGCCAACCTCTCCAGCCTTTTGACCGGGAATAAGAAGAACGCCCCGGCCAGCGCCTTGACCATGAGTCCGACGACGCCCAACGCCCAGCAGGTGTCGAGCTTCCAGACGCAACAGCAGATGCAGGCGCGGCATGACGCCGAGGAGCTGCAACGACAACAGTCACTCGCTGCCGCCATGCAGCAACTCCAGCAGGAGCAGAGCGTCCCGGGACCAGAGAGCGCCACTGCCGCCCCGATGACTCCTGCGCAGCGGGATGCAATCTACGGCGGGAGCAGCAACGCTCCGCAGCATACCTCCAATGTCTCGGAAGCCAAGCAGAAGAGGCTGGCAGTCGAGAAACAGCAACAGGATGCCCTCAATAGCGATACCGTTGCGATCGATTTCTCTCATGCGGGATCGGCGGCGCCCACCACAGTGCTCGGTGCAAAAGCAGAGAGCACGGACAAAGTGTCTGCCGAAGAGATTCCCAGCAAGCCGTCGGCGAAGGGTGCATCCACCTCAGCGGCCAAATCAGATCCAATGTCGCAGTACAACTTCGACCAGTACCAGGGTCAGCTCTATCGCGTCTTCGAGGGTACGGTGCTGGAAGGTGTCGTCACCAACCATATCGACGGCGGATTGTCCGGCCCGATTCTTGTCATGCTGACGACCGACTATTACTCCCACGACCACCAGCAATTGCTTATGCCTCAAGGCACTCGCCTTATCGGCACCGTGCAGAGTGTCGGCAATGCCCAGCAGAGGAAGATGTTCGTCACCTTCCATCGCGCCGTCTGTCCGGATGGCTTTTCGCTGGACTTCGACAAATATCTCGGCCTCGACCAGATCGGGACCACCGGACTCGCCACCAAGGTGGATCACGGCTACCTCATGGCTTTCGGCGCTGCCGCCGCCATCGGTGGTCTAGGCGGGCTGGCACAGATCGGCAACAGCGGCTCCGTCCTCTCTTCGTCAACGCAGATTCGCAATGGTATCTCGGAGCAGTCCGCCGCTGAAGGCGAACAGGTGCTGAATCATTTCCTCAACCGCTTACCGATCATCACGCTCAAAGAAGGCTCGCGTGCGCGCGTCTACATCGGACGCGACATCCTCATCCCGTCCTACGCGGAACATCGCGTCGATCCCACCCTCTGACGAAAGGAGCCGTCATGAACGCACCGTACGATCATCTGCTTCGCAAGTCGCAGGAGGCCAAGCGCGGCGGAGAAGAGGCGTGGTCTGTGCAGTCCATTGGCGAGAAGGTCGCGGTTGCCCTTGTTTTGAACCGTGCCGATTGGCTCGCCGAGATGGATTACTCCATCGCAGAAGCCATTGACCGCAGTGGGCCGGAGTGGATGGCCATCATTCCGCAGGTCGCCCGCCAGCTCGCCGAGGAGGATTGAAGCCATGACGTGGACCACCGTGAAACCGCATCTTCCATCGATCTCCGGAATAGCGGGTGCTGTTGTGCTGACGCTGCTTTTGGTCGGTACGGAAACCGGTCGAAATGCTCTGGGTTGGATCTACCTCCAATCCACCCAAGCCGTCTACCGCAGCATTCACGTTCCGTTTCCCCTGGACAGGTTGGATCCGACCTGCCCCCAGTGCATGTAGTTCAACCCGCCGGATGTAGGAGGCACCATGAAAACAGAACTGACCAAACGCCGTAAATGGATTCTCGGAGGCAGCTTGTTGCTGCTGACCGCCACGCCCAGCTTCGCGCTGTTTGGTATTGGAGACATCGTCTTCGATCCAACCAGCTACGCCAGCCTCGTCTCGCAACTCACGACAATGGAACAGCAGTACAAGATGTTGCAGAACAACATCGAGCACTTCTCCTTCAAGCAGCAGTGGCAAACCACACTGACTGCTCTCAAGAATGCCAACGTGAAGAACATGTTCGGTGAGACGAACGGCATGACGACGGCCTTCAACAGCAACTCGCCGTCGGCCTCATCCACCGGATGGACGGCTGCGACCATCCCGGTAAGTTCTGACTTGCCGACTTACATCGGCAGTCAGACGCCCGGAAGTTCGCAGCTCTCGCAGCTCGCCATGATCGAGATGTCGGACTCGGTTTCCCCCGACTGCATTACCGCAGTCGGTCAATATCGCGCCGCTCGTCTACAGAACACGTCCGCGACTTCCAGCCTCATGGCCAATCAGCTTGACGGCTCCACCGGAACAAACAGCGAAGTCCAGCAGCTCAACATGCTCAACGCGGCGGAAGCCCAGAAAATGTCCGAGGCGCAGAATCAAGGCGCGCTGCAAGCCTGCGTCGCGTCCCAGATGGCCGTGGCGAACATGCAGCAACGCAACGCTGCCGCGACCGACCTCAACACGGCCGTTTTCGTCCAGTCCCAGCACGCCACGCACGATATGAGTGCGGCAAGCGAAGACAACACATGGCAGACCTACTTGCCGTAACGGAGAGCCATGCTGAAGCTGCTCAACACGAAGCTGTTGATTGCAATCCTTGCGGTGCTGGCTGCACTCGCCAGCACCGTGATCTATCAACGCCATGAGGCTGCGAAAGCAGCCGCCATCCTCGAACAACTGCAACGCGAAGCCGAACGCCGCAGGCAGAAGACGAGGCCTTCCGCAAGAAGGTCGAAGAAAACAAAAAGAGGCACAACTCCGCTGCTGGCAACGAAGGCAAGACCTGGAAGAGTTATATCCCCTAATCCCACGGGAGACCTTTATGAGCATCGCCGTTCTCGCACAAGCACTACCGTCCGCAAGCTCGGGCATGGACTGGCTCTATCAGTTCACGAACAACCTCACCAATCTCACCACGCAGAACGGCGGTGCGCTCACCCAACTCGGTTGGATGGAGCTGAGTTGTATCTCCCTCTTCACCCTTGTGAACATGGTCATCAACTGGAACACCAGTACGATGACCTTTCGGCTGCATCATCATCCTGTACGTGCCGGCGACCTTACTCACTTCCTGCTCAAGCTGATCGTGTGCAGCCTGCTGTTGAATTACTGGGTCAACCCGTTCCCAGGTGCAAGCTTCGGCATCAATCACTTCTTCTCGTATATCGCACAAGCGATGGTCGCAGCCTTCGATCAGCATTCGCTGGACCAGTTGCTGCAGCTTCTCAAGAACGCCGGCGATGGAACATCCATGCCGTCCTTCACCGCACCGGTTCAGATCCTTTGCTACGTGCTCGTCCAAATCATGCTTGGACTCGCGTCCGCCATCTTGTTTGTCATCAATTGCAGCGCCTTCATCCTCTATGGTGTGACCGCTCTGTTTGGCCCTGTCTTTGTGCCACTGCTCATGACGCAGACCTTCAAAGCGAAGTTCTTTCACTTCCTCGACGTACTCATCTCGTTCGCCATGATTCGCGCGGTGGCTGCCGCCTTTATCTATGTGTGGGCGGGATTCATGAACGGGTTCTTGCAGCAGACCTTCAATGGCAACTATTCGATGGACATGTGGATCGCGAATCTCATCCCTTGCTTGATGGTTTTCGTCGCGTTCATCATTAATATGCTGTTCATTCCGAGCATGACGCAGGCCATCTTTGGCGGTGCGGCGGGATTGGCATCGCGAGCGTCCGATGTGGCTGGAGGCCTGGCCACAGTGGCGGTCCGAGCGGGAGGAGCATAGGCGTATGTGGGATTTTCTCTTCGGTTATTTCTTCGGCAGGGCAACTGGCCTTTCACGCATCGTTCGACCCCTCGTCTGGATGTTCTTAGTGGGCGTGATCATTGCCGGGTTCATCTACGCTGCCGCCGTCTTCCACGCAGTCTCGGAAAGGAGCAACAGTCCCCATGTCCACGCACACCGTACCCATTGAACGCGCGCTAACGCCCGAGCAATCGATTCTCGCCGACCAGATCGGCAATGAGATCTATTCCTCGCACTATGCTGAGCGGAAGGCCTACCGTCTCATCATCGGTTGTGGCACTGTCTTGCTCTGCGGGTCCATGTGGCTGAACCTCTCACTCGCGCACCGCCCGGTCGCGAATCGCTACATCCGCATCGACGAGATGGGGCGCGCACAGGCGATCCAATATACCGACCTCAATTACAGTCCGCGTGAAGGCGAAGTCAGGACGTATCTCACCGACTGGGCCAACTATCGCTACACCATCAATCGGGACGTGATCGCGAAGAAGTATCCGCTCAACTACTACTTCCTTTCGGGGCCACTCGCCTCGCAGTTGATGGGGACGGATAACCAGAACCATCTCGTCTCGCAAGTGGCTGCGGGCCAGGTGGAATCGAGCGACGTGCAGGTGCGCAATGTCACCATCACGTCAATGTCCGAGGAGATGGTTCAGGGCGTTCGCATTGCGCGCGGGACCGCACTCGTGACCTTCGACAAGACCTTCTCAGAGGAGCACTCCCATCAGCCTCGTACCGAGCACTGGCTGCTGTCTGTGACGTACTACCTGAACCCCAAGCAGGTCAGCGATCAGGCGAAGATCTACCCGCAGTATGAATTCATCAATCCGTTGGGATTGACGATCACAGAGTTCCACGACAACCGAGTATCAGTAGACCCCTTGACACCAGGGACTATTGCATCAAACCCCAACGCAATCGCCCAGCCTGCACCGGGAGCAGCGCGATGAGCTTCCAGCTCATACTCCCGTTTTTTCCGGAGGAGCTACGTGCGCTTCTCCTGGACCCATCGATCTCAGACTTGATGATCAACGGGACGACAGGAGTGTTCGCAGATCGTGGCGGCGTGGTCGAGCATATTCCGCTCTCCACGCCGTACACCAATGACCGCCTGACGGCGGCCATTGAGCGCGTCGCCCGCATCCTTGGACAGGACCTGACCGGCCAGAATCCCATCCTGAATACGCGCTTGCCTGACGGCTCGCGCGTGGCCGTAGTAGGCCCTCCGTCTTCCATCAACGGCCCCACGCTGACGGTGCGCAAATTCAACCGCTGGTACACGTCAGATGAGCTCGTGAATGCGGGCGGGTTTCCCGCACACGTCCGTGACAGAGTTGTCACCCTCATCCAGAAGAGGAAGAACGGCATCATCAGCGGCGGAACCGGCTCGGGTAAGTCGACCCTGATGAAAGCGCTTCTCGACCATGTTCCGCTGCATGAACGGTTGGTCGTGATCGAACAGCCGGCTGAGTTGAAGATCGCCCATCCGAACGCCGTTCGCTGGGAGGCGGTCGATGCGATTCCGGGCCAGGTTGCAATCACACCCAGCCAGTTGGTGGCGGCAGCTCTCCGCCACCGTCCCGACCGAATCATCATGGGCGAAATCCGGGACGAATGCGGGTACGACCTGCTGCAGGCCATGAACACCGGCCACGGCGGAACTCTGTCTACCTTGCACGCCGATTCCGCGGTGGATGCTCTGGATCGTCTCGCTGACATGGCCCTCAGTGCGAGAACCAATCTGGACCAGGCATTTGTCCGGTCGCAGACCGGCAAAGCCGTGGACTTCGTATTGCATTGCGAGCGCGATCACACGGGCCGCCGCCGCGTCCGCGAGCTCATTACCGTCTCCGGTTACAGTCACGCGGAGCAATGCTTCCAGACGCAGGATGTCTATCGTGCTTCCGATGCCTGACGCGCAGTCTTTCCGCTAAAGAATCCAACCCGAATCCGAGGTCACTCCGATGGTCTTCCAAGCGGCTCTTACGGCTGCACAGCCCAACTCGTCTCTGAAAGCGCCCAGCATGGCGATTCCGGCTGGCGAGACGGGGTGGTACGGGTGCCACTCCGTGTGCTCGAAGCCGTCCCAGACCGAGGATATTGCGGGGTTCCATGGGCCTGCGATAGGTGGCACTTTCCGTCGCAGGAATCGTCCGGGTGACTTTGGTGCATATGTGCACTCACCGTTCGTATCCCGTCCTCTGCTTCGGGTTCACGCTTCGGGGCCAAACCGGCGCCCTGCGGCTCGGCGTCGTTCTGCTTCGGCTTCGCCTCCCCTGCGGGGTCTCGGTTCCTCCCAGAAAAAGTTTGAACGCCGCGGCAAAGAACGCCGCTCAAACTTTTTCCGGGCCCCACCAAGAAAGCACTCCTTGGCACTTGGGAGCCGGGCCCACTCGCTCGCTTCGCGAAGGGTGACCCGAGCAGGATACGGGAAATACAACGAAACGGAGATTACCACCATGTACTCAAACAAAGTCACCCTCATCGGCTTCCTCGGTAACGACGCAGAAGTTCGCACCAACGGCGATCGCAGCCTCACCACTCTCTCCATCGCAACCAAGTCCTCGTACAAGAAGGACGGCAAGTACATCGAGCACACGGAATGGCACCGCTGCGTCGTCTTCGGCAAGCTCGGAGAGTTCGCCGCCAAGCTGACCAAGGGCGCTCACATCCAGGTCGAGGGCGAACTGCGCAGCCGCAAGTACGAGAGCAAGAAGACCAACTCGGAACAGGCCATCTGGGAGATCCGGGTGAACTCGATTCTCAAGCTGGACCGCGCGGCCAAAGCGGCGACGGAAGACGACGACGAGCTCATCGAGGAAGAGGTCGCATAGACCCTTCCATCCTGACCGAAGAGTCCGGCATCGAGCCGGACTTCTTCGGCTGCTAAAGCCCCGTGAGATGCGCGCTCGCAAGAGAAGCGGAGGAGGTGATCCGATGATCCAAACTGCCAAAGACTTTCTCGCTCGGAGCTTCGCTCCTTGCTCGACGATTGCTCTCCTGCTACGCACGGAGAGCCCGGCAAAGACGCAGCAGCGTGTCGTCACGCTGGAGCAGGCGCTTGCGCCTCGTTACCTCGGCTGGCTCGCGCATGAGAACCATGCAGGAGCCAATGTCTACGTTGCTGCCAATCCGCTTCGCTCTGGCAGCCGCAAGCGCACCAAAGAGTGCATCGACAACGTCCGGCATCTGTATCTGGACATCGACGAGGATGGCGATGCCCGGCTCGCCACGCTCCGGGCATCGAATGGCCTGCCCGTTCCGACCGCCATCCTCTCCACATCCCAAGGCAAGTACCAGGTTCTTTGGCGCGTTGAGGGCTTCGACTTCGCGCTGCAGGAAATCACCCTGAAGCGGCTCACGTCCGCCTTCGGCGGCGACGCCGCTTGCACCGATTGCAACCGGGTGCTTCGCGTCCCCGGTTTCCAGAACCAGAAGTATTCTCCCGCGCACTGCGTCGCGGTCGAATACCCATCCGATGCCACCTACAGCCCTGCGGACTTCCGGTTGCCGGATGTTACTGCGATTGCCGCGCTGCCGCTTCGCGGGACCGCGCGTCCTGGCTGGACTCATAAGGACAGTCATTCGGAGCTGGATTGGGCATGGGCTCGCCATCAGCTTGCCCAAGGGAAAGATGCCAGCAAGCTGACCCACGAGCTGGCTTCGCGCCGCTCGGACAAGCCCAATCCTCTCTACTACGCGCAGCGGACGATTGACGTCGCTTCCGCTCGTCAATGGCTGCTTGAAGGTGCCCCCATCGACGACGTCATCACGATGCTCAAGGTTCGCCGGGATGCTGAACTTCCCGCAGCACTTTGCTCCGCTCGTGCGCGGGAGATTGCCGCCACCGCAGAGCGGATGGTCACACGTAGAAAGCTTGCCTAATTTCATCACCCAAAGGAGAACGCAATGCCGTTACTTGAAGTCACTCAAACCCGCCACCTCAGCGCTTCCATCCGGCTCACCGATTCGACCGCTACGCAGGTGGATCAATACGCCGCTTTCATCCGGGCTTCTGCCGACGATGTTGTCGAGCAAGCGCTCGCCTACGTCTTCGGAAAGGATCGCGACTTCCAGGACTTTCTGAAGACGCCCGAAGCACAGCGGATTACGCCGACACTTCGCGTTCGTCGTGGCGCTGCGAATGATGCCTCGGAGCAGCCTGGGAAGAAGCCCGTTGCTTCGGCATCATCACCAGCACAAGCACCTGCATCTGCGGCGGGATCGAAGGCATGATCCCGCACCGATATCTGAGGCAGAGCCACAGCGGTGCTGCGCACCGGAAGAAGATTGACACTCCATCCCTCGGATGGGCGTGTTTTGAGCAGGTGCGGTTAGCAACGGCGAACGTCCTGAAATGCCGAACGATAGACCGGGCACGTTCACCGTTGTAAACACCGCGTTCACCGCAGTGAGCCTGTCTTCACAGGAGGTGTCGTATGAGATCAGCTCTGCCAGAACGACTCGACCACCGGTTGAAAGCCGACCAGCGCCGCAGTCAGACAGTTGGCACACGGGTAACGCTTGCAGAAGAAAGAGAACTACTGGCTGCTGCTGCCAATGCCGGGTGCAGCGTGAGTGAGTGGTCCAGGGAGGCATTGCTTAGCGTTGCCCGTTTGTCGAAAGGTGATGCCGTCTTCACTGAACTCATCGCCACCCGGATGCTGCTCGTGAACCTTATCAAACCCCTCGCCCTTGGCGAGAAGGTCTCTCCCTCGTGGATCACCGAAGCCATGACGATGGTGCGGAAGGAGAAGCACAAGGCCGCCCAGGAAGTCATGCAGCAGTACACGCAAAAGGCAGGAAAGGAGACCTCCGATGGCAACACAATGGGGTAGAAAAGAGACGATCATCTGGCCGCCGCACGTTCCCTTGATGAGCTACTGCGCCATCGGCGGAACGCTGTTCCTGACGCTGTTCTTCGCTTGGCAACGGTATGCCTTTCAGCTGCCACCTCTCCAGAAGGCGTATGTAGCCGATTACGTCCGATCCGGTGTAGGCAATGCCTTCCATGCCCACCAGAGCTACCGGCTTCTTTATCTCAGCGGGGCCGCAGCCAAGCCGCGTCTTGCGTTACCCTCGGACTTCGCGGACGGGACAATGACACTACCGAATGGAAAACAAATGCCGTTTGCTCTGGCGGCACTTCCTCAGGCGCAGGGCTACCGTTTCCCGTTCCGCGGCCCCGTCGAGAAGCTGGCCGATGCTTCCATGTACCGTTGGCTCCACGATGCGATCTTTGATCGTGAGAGTCCGTGGCGGACGTTCACCTTGAGCTTCGTCGAGGGCGGCGCTTGCCTTATCGCGCTGCTTGCTCTGGCGATACCGAAGGACATCCGGCGCTTCAAAGAGATGAAGTACGGACGTGTCCTTCGCGGCCCCCGCCTGCTCGATCCCAAGGAGTTCAATAAGGCACAGAGGGGCGATGGTCTGGGCTTCAAAACGACCGAAACCGACCAGATGATGCGGATTCCTCTCCGCAAGGAAGCCCAGCACCTTCAGCTCATGGGCGACACAGGCGTAGGTAAGACCCAATTAATCATGCAATGCCTCCGGCAGATTCGGGGACGTGGAGATTCCGCCATCGTCTATGACCCTGCGTGCGAATACATTCAGCGGTTCTACGACGCTGAACGCGGCGACATCGTGCTCAACCCACTCGATGCACGCTGCCCCTATTGGGGACCGGCGCAAGAGCTCGAATCCGAGGACGAAGCCTATGCGATCGCGGCATCTCTCTATGCGCCGAAGACCGATAAAGTCGACGAGTTCTTCCACGAGACCCCGGCGCAGATCTTCGCCCATCTGCTCAAACGTGGCCCAACCCCGCACCAGCTTGCCGAGTGGATGTCGAATGACCTGGAGTTGATGAAGCGAGTCGAAGGCACCGAGATGGCTTTCTACATCGACCGCAAAGCCGGGCCACAAAGAGCGGGTGTCTTATCCTCGCTCGGTTTGGTCGCCAAGTGCTTCCGGATGCTGCCGGAGCGTGATGAGAAGCGTGATGTCTGGAACGCCCGTATGTGGTCGAAAAAACGCCAAGGATGGATCTTCATCACCTCGCGCCCGCCGGAGCGGGATACGCTTCGCCCACTGCATTCTCTCTGGATCGATCTGCTCGTGATGCGGTTGCTGACCGCGCCTCAGCCGGGCCAGAAGCCTGTCTGGTTCGTGATCGATGAACTGGCTAGCTTACAAAAGCTTCCTCAGCTTCATACCGCGATTACGGAGAACCGGAAATCGAAGAACCCGCTCATCCTTGGCTTCCAGGGCAAGGCTCAGCTTGAGGTCATCTACGGTCACCTCGCCGAGGTCATGCTCTCCCAGCCCGCCACCAAAATCTTCATGAAGACTGCGGAGCCGAAGGCTGCAGAGTGGATATCCGAAGCCATCGGCAAGGTTGAGATCGAACGTCTGAAGGAGACCAAATTTGACGGCACGCGCTCCGGGCATAACTTCACCGTAGAGCGTCAGATCGAACCCCTTGTGATGGGTTCGGAGATCAGCGGCTTGGATGATCGCCACGCGTATCTGAAACTCGGTAACAGCGTCGCGAGGTTCGCCTTCGAGTACATGGACCTGCCCACGCTCACGCCCGGATTCCTTCCGCGCAAGACCGCTGGCGGCCTGAGTTTCAACCCCGACACGCTGAAGCCCATTGCGCCGGAAGTTGCAGCCGAGGAGGATTCTGGCGAACTGGAAGATACGGAGGCGGTGACCGAGAGCGAGGGGCCACACGACAAGGAACGAGCTCCCATTGCGTGGCCGAAGCCGGGCAAAGATTCCCAGCCGGAGCCGCCCAGCGTTGGCGCGCCCACAGAGGAAGAGTTGGACGAGGAACAAGCGCTTGGTCCAGCCCTGATTCGGGAGACGTAGGCCATGCTCGATATCTCGAAGCCCCTCAATGCCTCTCAGGCGCAGACGTATCACAAGCTCGATTACACCTCCTCCACCCAGAGCTACTACGCCCAGGGCGACAGCGTGAAAGGTCAATGGCAAGGCAAACTCGCCGAGGCGATGGGTGTGTCTGGCGAAGTCTCCGCGCTCGAGTTCTCCAGGCTGACCGAAGGACAGCATCCGGTGACTGGCGAGCAGATGGTGCGCCATCGTATCGCTACGGAGTACACGAATCCCGATGGCTCCACAACCAAGGCCGTCGCCCATCGGGCCGGCTGGGATGCCATGTTTGCTCCGACGAAATCGGTGTCGTTGACCGCCTTGGCGGGCGGTGATGATCGTATCCGCGAAGCCCACCGAGCGGCGGTCACAGTGGCCCTCGATGAATTGGAGAAGTACACGCACGCTCGGCTGGGTGGTAACAAGCCAGCCGAGCAGACCGGCAAGTTTCTCGCGGCGAAGTTTGAACACGATACCGCCCGCCCCGTCGACGGATACGCCGCTCCCCAACTCCATACCCATGCCGTTATCTTCAACGTCACGCAACGTGCCGACGGTAAGACTCGCGCCTTGCAGGAACAGCCTTTCTTCGAAAGTCAGAACTTCGTGACAGCGGTCTATCAGTCGGAACTGATGTATCGCCTGCGCTCACTTGGCTATGAGATTGTGCCTGGGGAGAGCGGTGCTCCCGAGATTCGCGGGTATTCAGCCGACTACCTCAAGGCCTCCAGCCAGAGACGCGAAAAGATCAAGGAAGAGATGGAACGGCGCGGCTTCTCAGGTCCGGAAGCAGCAGAAATCGCTGCTCGTTCCACACGCGAAAAGAAACAGACGATGACACCCGCCGAGGTGTTGGCCGCCCATCGGGAGGTCGCTGCCGAACACGGCAACCAGCCGCAGCGGGTCGTGGCAGAGGCCCGGGAACGCGCTCGCGCCCAGCAACACAACCCTAATCGCATCGCCCATGCGCGGGAGGCTGTCACCTATGCGAGGAGCAGCCTCTATGAGCGCGAAGCAGTCTTGGATGAACGTGCTTTGCTGCGTGACGCGCTCCGCCGCGGCATGGGCAACACCACGTATTACGAGGTCCGTTCCGAGTTCGAGGCGCGGCATCAGCGCGGCGACTTTCTTTCCGTGGAATCACAGAAACACGCATCGAGCCGAAGCTTTACTACGGCGGAAACCATCGCCACCGAACGAGCCAACATCGCCTTCGTTCGCAGCACCAAGAACACAGTTGAACCGATCACGTCTGCTGAGGCCGCCCAGCAAGTGGCACGATCCAGACACTTCCTGAATGATGCCCAACGCCGCGTCATTGAAGAGGTGTTGAACTCTACCGACCGCATCCACGGTTTGCAGGGGCGGGCCGGTACCGGTAAGACGACTGTGGTTCGTTCCATCCGTGAAGGTGCCGAAAAGAGCGGGTATACCGTCGAGGGATTTGCGCCGACATCCCGCGCGGCCGCGCAGCTCCGTGAAGCCGGGATCGACGCCGGAACCTTGCAGGGCTTTCTTGCTCGAAAGATAGAAGTGCCCAACGAACGCCTCCAGCCGCGCTTGTATATGCTCGACGAGTCCAGTCTCGCAAGCACGAAACAGATGCGTGATTTCCTCGTCAAATTGCAGCCGCAGGACCGTGTTCTGGTGATCGGTGACACCGCACAACATCAGGGCGTGGACGCTGGCCGTCCGTTCCAGCAGATGCAGGAGGCCGGCATGCGCACCGCGCTGCTCGACCGCATCATGCGGCAAAAGGACCCCGAACTGCTGAAAGCCGTCGAGCATCTGGCAAAGAATGAAACCCGGGAAGGTATCGCGCTCCTTCAGCAGCAAGGCCGCATTTCCGAGCTGCCGGATCGGCGTGAACGCATCGCGGCAATCGCCAGAGACTATGCCGCAAAGCCGGAAAGTACCATCGTCGTCTCGCCGGACAACAAGAGCCGCCAGGAAATCAATGACGCGGTCCGCTTAGAGCTGTTGCAATCGGGAACGCTAAAGGCCGACGGTAAGACCTTCTTAACCCTGAGCCACCGTTCCGATATGACTGGCGCCGACCGTACCTGGGCGGCACGGTATAACGCAGGGGACGTGATCCAGTACAACACCGGCAGCAAGGAGTTGGGCATCGAACGCGGCTCGCTTGCCACGGTCCGCGCGGTAGATGCCAAGGCTAATCTATTGACCGTGGAAACCGAACAAGGAAACACCGTCGCCTACGATCCGCGCCGCCTGCGTGGCGTGAATGTCTTCCGCGAACAGGAACGTGAGTTCGCTACGGGAGATCGCATCCAGTTCACAGTCAGTCTGAAAGACCTTGGCGTTGCGAACCGCGATCTTGCCACCATCCAGCGTATCGACGATGGACAAATGACCGTCTTGATGGACGGTAAAAGTAGGCGCACGCTCACCTTCGAGACCGACAAGGTCCGGCAGTTCGATCATGGCTATGCCGTAACCTCGCACAGTTCCCAAGGCCTTACTGCGGAACGCGTCCTTGCCCACTTCGATACCGACGGGCCGCGCGGCCTCATCAACACCCGGCTTGCATATGTGGCCATCTCCCGTGCGTCCCACGAAGCACATATCTATACCAACGATTCCGGCCGCCTAGGCAAACGCCTCTCCGCCGCCGTTTCAAAAACAGCGGCCATCGACCTCTCGCCGCCCACTGGAAAGAACGAGGTTGAGCGCGCCGTCGCGGCCTTCCGCGAGGGCGATCCGGCAGCCGCCACCACTACCCTGCAGCGGGATGAACGAGTCCACCAGTTCGCGAATGTAGAACACCGCCTCGCCGCAGTCGCGCTGGCGTATGCTTTGCGTGAGGACCGTGCCGTGGTCGTTGCGCCAGACGTCGGCGAACGCCGGGAACTGACGCAACTGATCCGCAATGAGCAACGCCAGCGGGGGCGACTCGCGACAGAGAGTCACGTACTGTCCGTATGGGTCGAGCAGCACTTCGGCAATCCTCTCCTGGCTGCCAACTATGCTTCCGGAGACCGGATTCGCTACAAGTCGGGCAATCATGAACAAAGTATTGCGGACAACAGCACCGTTAGGGTCCTGTCTGTCGATGCGAAGGCCAACCGTCTCTCGGTGGGCACCCTTGACGGGAGTGAGCTTAGCTACAACCCTGCGTTGCTAAAGACTCTGACCGGCCAAAGCCGGACCTTCCGCGAGGAGTCACGTGAGATCTCAGAGGGTGAGCGCATTCGCTTTACTGCTACGGCACAAGAGTTTCATATACGCACTGGAGACTTCGCCACGGTCGAACGCATCGGCGAGGATCGTTCTCTGACGGTGCGCAGCGATCAGGGAAAGTCGATCGCACTCCCCGACACGCAGTCCCGGCACATCGACTATGGCTATACAGCGGATCGAATGCCGCAACGTAGCGTGGATCGAGTGATCGTTAGCGGCGAGGCGTCACAGATCGCCCAGATCGATTTCGCCCGCTTGTCCTCGCAAACCCGCGACCTCGAACTCTACACCTCGCAGGACCAACAACCTCGTATGGAGAAGAGCGCAGCGGCTAAGCCCGAGAAAAACGTTCCACTTCCTTTGCCGGCCATCGAAAATGCTGTCGAACACGTGCGGGAGGGATTTGGAAGGAGCCGGTGAACGTCACGGTTGAAGATAAAACGGGAGACCTTCACCTACCCTTTTCGTTCGTTGCCCCCGGCGACAACCTTCCCAGCACGGATGTTCCCGGCAGGCTCTTACGAAGAATGCCGAGTCCATTAAATTTTGCCCTCCGCCCCGATCGAGATCACGGAACCACTACGTGAGCATCCACATCTTCGCGTTGAGAAGAGTGACTCCTTTTCCGTCGTCGGTACAGAAGCGGTAGAGTGGTGCATCAAGGAGACCATTGATGTTCACCCATTACGAACAACCAGGTAAATGTGAATGGCTTGGGGGAGGTCTCAACGGTTTCGTTGACCATCTCAATCAAGTCCATGGTACCGGGTATGCCCTGACACGGTGCCTCGATGTCGTTCAGATCTCGGGGACCACCCGTAAGGAGCCGGAGGTGCTTCTCACGGATTCCGAGAATGAACAGCAGATGGTGATTGAACGGAAGTCAGTCGTCTGGCCCCCCAATTACCTTCACCGACACCAGTTAGAACATGACTTCGCGAACACAGTTTGGCAGCACACACGAGGTTCCTATCGCGACGCAACCTACAAACTGAGCTTGAATAGCCGCGAGTTTGACCAACTCGACCGAAAGCAGATCCACGACATCGCCAATCAAATTGTGGCAGCGATCGTGCGAATTACTCCAGAACAAGTTCCCATTCGTTCTCGTACACCTTTGCGCTGGTCTTTTCGGAAGGTGCCAAAGGGCGAGCAGGAGAATCAATCGCCAGGCATCGTTGTCTCTCATCAGCAAGCCTTGAGCTTCGACCACCTAGACGATGATAGCGCCAGGGCTGGAACAGCTTCCCAAATACAAAGTCAGCTCGAAGCCGCAGCCGCTAAGTTCAACAATTACTCCGAGTGTCGTCGCGTGGTCCTGCTGGATTTCTACGGTACGGAGATCGGCGAAGACGAGATCCCGGAATTGTTCAAAGACGTTACCATTCCCAACGAGATTGATGAGGTCTGGAGAACGGTACGCGACTGGATTTCCGAGGACACTTACGACATCGGTTACGATCAACTCCACGTCCGGAGTTGATTTCACAAGTTGAAGATCAAGAAGCGCGGCGGCAGCTCGTCTGTTTTACCCCGTACCTCTGATCTCCCGCATTCCAAATAGATACTAAGCAGCAGAGCAGCAGCTTCGCGGAAGAGTTTCAGTATGGAAGGAAAACCTTTAGAGGAGGCACTTGTCCGTTCTATCGAACGGGATATCGACGCTGCGTTCCGGAAAACTCTTGGAATCACAGGGCTTTGGAAGAGCACCCTGCGCAGCGCCGCGTTAGACATCATGGAGGAGTTGCTCACGGGACACGGGACGACAACCGACGCTTCATCGGCCTCTCTGAAAAGCTATTCGCTGAACGTAGTCAACGGGTGCAACGTACTCTTACGGCAAATCGAGATTCTCGGATCGGATACCAAGACAGTGCTTCCGCCGGATCTGGAGGCACGGATGAAACGAGCCATCGCAGCTTCGAGTTTGTATACCACGGTGGAAGATGCTTACACGTCATATTCGCGCAGGTACGCGAAAGCCGTTTTGCTCGCTAAGGAGAGCATTCGCTTCGATACACCGGGCACCGAACTCGATGCCCGGCTCAGGTTTTTCGGTTCCATCTCGTCCCGTAGCGACCGCATCGCAGACACGCAAGTTGCCCTCCAGCTCCCAGACCTGATGGTCAAAGAGCATGGCGAAAAGATGGTAAAGACGCTCCTCAATTCAAAACTAGAGCAGATGGGCGGATTGCAATACACCATGGACAAGACTCTCCTGCATGACTTTTCGGAGGGCTATCGATCGTTCTTCGCAGACATGATTGAAATGCCGATGAACACGGTTTTAGGGGACACGACGTTGGATGCAGTAGTCCGTGCCTATTCCATGCTGTGCGCTGCCTCACACCTCCACAAATGGATTACTATCCTTTCCACGCCGCCCGAAATGCAAAAGAGCCCGAACTGGCCGAGCCTATGGCTGCAGAAGTCGGCATGGAAACAAATGCTCACCCAGGTTTGCCCTATCGATCAGGTGGATGCGCTGGTGGACCTCTTCCTATTCGATCCGAATCGGTTGGATGCTGATGTGTCCTTGACCCCGTTCGTAAATCTTGGCGAGGGTTATCTTGCGCTCTCCCCGACTGCGGTTCTCCGTTCCAATTTCCCACGGAATGTACTCGCCCTCTTGATACGAAAGTTTCCGAATGAATACTCCACATACACCAGTGGTCGCGAAAAGGCCCTTTGGGGTAGCGCCAAGGAGGTTTTGGGCAAACACTGGCTCGGCGCTGGCGTGCAGCTTCCAAAATGGAAGGGGAAACAATTACCTGATGTGGACCTACTCATTGGCGGACCAGACCCGGGAAAGTTCGTCGTATGCGAAGTAAAGTGGCAACTCAGCGGAAGCTCCACCCGTGAAGTCATCAATCGTGATGAATACCTTCGAAAGGGGCTCCATCAACTGGAACAGATTCGCGGATTCCTGATAGCCCATCCAAACTTCTTGAAGGATCGAGGGCTCGCAAACCATGTCACCACTTCCTCTGACTTTGAGTACGTGCTTTTGTGTAAGGGGCACCTGGGGTCGGAGACGGTCCAAAGCGATGGCATCTTGAAATGCGATTACGACGTTTTCTGTCGATCAGTGGCAGAGCACGGCGTCTTGTCTGCGCTGACAGTGGCTCGCGACAATTCATACCTGCCCAAGTTGGGCGTCGACTTCACGCTTGAGCCGATTTCAGTCAGATTTGGCAGGTGGAGGCTGTCCTGGCGGACATTACTATCAAGTGCCCTCCCCGACGACGACGAAACAAACATGGTGACTGACTTCTACCACGATTCGGCAGAGTTCCTCCAGTAAGCGTCACCCCCAGCGTGGAGAGAACACTCAGGAAACGCCACGCGCACGCGGCATCATTCGTTACGGGTAGCGGGAAGCCGAGAGCTCTTGACAGAGCTCCATATTGAGGCGAAAATAAGGCGAATAAAAGATTGTTGGCGACAGCTAAAATTCTCGTTATACTTTCCTTGGTTTCCCGTTGAGGACAACGAGATGGATGAACAATTTCGATACACCCAAGAGCAAGCCCGCTCAGTGACCGGAATCGGCCAAGAGGCCATCAGGCATTGGCGGAAGTATGTACCTTATCTCGCGACAAAGAGCGGTAAGGCGGCGCGCTTCTCATTCGGTGATCTTGTCGGTCTGGCTGTAACGCGGGAGCTCACCGAGGGTCTGGGCATAAGCATCAGTCAGGTGCATGTTGGCGTCGAATCGCTGTTTCACACTTTGGCTGCACAGACGGTGATTCGGCCCGGTAGTATTGCGCTGCTCCAAAATAAGAGTTCGCTTTTGATCGGCGCCGAGAATCAACTAGGCATGCTGACCCAGACGCCGGCAGCGTTGGTCCCAATCGATCCGATCATAGAAAATCTGCGAACAAAGTTCCTCAATGGCCTGAGACTACCTCCTCAATCCGTTCTGCCGTTCTTTGCCGAGGCGGTCTCTCAATGATGCGCAAAATTGCAATTTACGGGAAGGCATAGTGGCTTCTATCCGCCCAATCGGCTCTGATGTCTTACTGAACGCCGCGATCGTTGGTCTCGGTTTCAGTGAGGGCCAACTGTTGTCCGCAGACAAGCAGATGTCTGATGCGACTCGCGATGACTGGGTGGAAAAAGGAGATTGGCTATCCCTGGCCAAATTTGTCGGGGCAGAGAAGGTTTTCTTCGTCGAACAGAACCCTGTCATCGTGTTTGCGCGCACGGATGCCAACGATCTGCCCTCTCTCCGGGATCTCTACAACCGTATCTGGTGCATGTCTCGACCACAGCTTCTATTTCTCGCACGCCCCGGTGAACTTTCGGTCTATGACTTGAGTAAGCCTCCCGTGGCCACCGACGAATCCTTAGACGCCCAAGACCGACTCATTAGTGAAACAGTTCGTACCATTGCCGATGTCCAATCTGAGCTTCGAGCATTTCGAAGGGAAGAAATTGAGACAGGCAGCTTCTTTGAGACGTCTGGATTCGTCCCCGGAGGGAACCGCGCCGATAAGGCTCTCATTCGCGATCTTCGAATCGTACGGCAGCAGCTACTGGACGAGGGCTTACCAGCTCGTTACGCACACTCTCTTATCGGGCGTTCGATCTTCATTCGTTACCTTGAAGACCGAGCAATTCTAATGCCCGAATACTTTGAAAGTGTCGCGCGGACAAATCAGAAATGGTCCCGCATCCTCCATCGAGAACTTGCCACGCCAGCGGCGAGCACGGACATGGAACAAATCCGTTATCTGCGTGTTCTGGAAGATCACGCATTCACATACCGGTTGTTTCAGCAGCTCGCGGCGGATTTCAACGGCGATATGTTTCCCGTGGACGAAGCCGAGCAATCCAGCGTCAAGCCTGAACATCTGGCTCTTCTGCGAAATCTCTTGATTGGAAACACATCCCATCAACAGCAGCTCTTTTTTTATGCCTACAGCTTCGATGTCATCCCCATTGAGTTGATCAGCAGCATCTACGAGGAGTTTTACAACGAACAACAAGGCAAAACAAAGAACCACGGATCTCACTACACGCCGAGCGTCCTCGTCGATTTTGTTCTGACAAGAACCCTTACGGAAGACGTTCTTGCCAAAGAACCGAGAGTGATGGACCCGGCGTGCGGTTCAGGAATTTTCCTTGTGGAAGCGTATCGCCGCATCGTGCGATATCAAATGTGGAAACAAGGAGGAAGAAGGCTCTCTCGTCCGCAGCTACGGAGAATCCTTCGCGATCAAATCGCAGGAATCGATATTAATGAAGAAGCAATAAGAGTCGCTGCGTTCAGTCTCTACCTGGCGTTCCTGCACTATCAGGAACCAAGAGAAATAAACGAACAGCGCAGACTGCCGAATTTGAAGTGGAGTCAGGCTCATCACGAGGAGAGGGACCAATACTTCAGCATTCTGCTCCACGGCAACGCCTTCGAATTCGCTCAACCCAATCGCAATGATCTGGTTGCGAAACGATTCGGCATGCGCTCCTCAGATGTAGTTCTCGGCAACCCCCCCTGGGGCTACCCCAAGGTTGACGATGCCCTTGGGAGAACCGCGCTCAAGATTACATTGACTTGGTGCCGAGACAATCAACTGACCATCGGCGACACCGAGCTATCGCAAGCCTTCCTTCATCTTTCGAACTTTCTTTTGCGGGATGGCGGCAAAGCGGGACTTCTGGTATCCACAGGCGTCTTCTTCAAACAACAAGACAAGAGTCGACGCTTTCGGAAGCAGTGGTTGCAGGAGATTCAACTCAATCATGTCGTCAACTTCGCCCAAGTGCGGCATCTCTTTTTCCGCGGTGCGACCAGGAAAGCTGAAGCAATTGCGCCGTTCGCGGCAGTCGTATTTTCTAAAGGGCAGGAGGATGCGAACCACCGCTTCGCATATTGGTCCGCAAAGCGAACCGCTTTTGTAGAGAACACACAGGCCGTTGTGCTTAGCAAAGCGGACATGAATTGGATATCGCAGGGAGACTGTCTCGCGAACGAGAATCTTTGGAAGATCTTCTGGTGGGGCAGCTACCGAGACGAGGCGCTCATTCGGGCATTGGAGAGATATCCTTCGTTTTCGCGTCTCTCGGAATCCGTCCCGGGTAGCGTCGTCCATCCCGATATTGGCTTCGTCGAAGGAAAAGCCGGTCGTATACCAAGCGATTGGCTGAAGAACTTCAAAGTGTTGCCCAGCTCCGCCTTTGCGAGCTATGGCCCTCTGCCAGTTGGTAGTCTTACGCCTGCGCCGGATTTTGTGCGTCGCCGCGGTGCAGAGAGCGCCTACCAGGGACATCGCTTGCTCGTCCGCCGAGGAATTCAAAGTCCGGGACGATTGACGGTAAGGCTCGAAGACACGAAATTTGCCTTCACGCATTCCATTTTTTCTTTCGGTCTACGCGGTTTGCAGGATTGGCAAGAGAAGGTTTTACTCGGGATTTTCTGGTCTGATCTGGCGCGGTACTACCTGTTCCTCACGACTGGCTCATGGGGTATGTGGCATGACGAGCTCGCCATGGCTTCGATCGCTCGGATGCCGATTGTCATGCCTGCGCAAGCTGATGGGGCCGCTGACTTGATCAAAATTGTCGATGAGTTGAGAACCTCCAACTCCAACGTCAGCGCCGATTTGTTTGATGGGAATCAAAGAGACAGCCCAGAAGAATTGGTTGCGCGCCTCAATAAGGCTGTGTTCGAACTCTATGAACTGAATCCCGCAGAGCGCGATCTCATTACGGACATGTGTGGGACTGGACTTGATTTTCTCTATCAAAAGCAATCTAGTGAGGCGGTTCGTCCGCTGGCTTTGCCAGCTAAGAGAGTCGGCTTCGCCTCAGATGCAGGGGGGACGGAAATCGAACGTTACATCCAGCTATTTCTGCGGCTCTGGTCCAAGGACCTGAGTCCGCAGGCACGGGTCGAATGGCAGCTGTTCTCTTCACAATCGGGTGCCCCGCTGCTAGCGGTGTTGTTCACAGTAGGCGACCAAGAAGCGCCCAAGAAAACCAAATACTCCGGAGCCGTAGAAGATTGGACCGACGTGCTCCAGCTGTTAGATAAGAACTCTCGCGAATTCGCGGGAAGCCGATCTATCTATATAGATAGCTTCGTACGGCTCGTTACGGAGAACTCCATTCTTCTTGTTAAGAGGAATGAACAGAGATTTTGGACAAGAACGGCGGCGAGGCAAGACGCCGAAGCGACCCAGCTGCAAGCCATGCTTCTTCAGGAGGCTCAGCGCCGGTGACGACAGCGAGCACGCCAACGTTCCTTTCAAACGATCTATGGGCACGCCGTGAAGCGCATTTCACCAGCGTCGCACTGCGGGCTCTCGAACTTCTGCACGAAGGTGCTCCGAGCGGAGACGAGAATGCCCTCAACCGCGATCTCTATTTTTGTATGCTGAGAGCCTCTCGGGAGCTTGACCCCGAAGGAATCTATCCCGGTCCAGTGGCGGAATGCTGTAACCAACCGGATGTAGACGATGTAGCGCGTGCGACTCGGGAGAGCAAGCGTCCCGATTTTACGTGGGCATATTTGGACCCGCATGAACCAGATCCTCGCAAGAGCTCCATTCAATTGATTGTGGAATGCAAGCGTCTGGGCCTACCCACGAATCCGCAATGGATATTGAATAGCAACTACGTGGAACACGGCGTCCGCCGCTTCGTCGATCCCCAGTGGGGTTACGCAAAACGATTTCCGTCCGCACTCATGATTGGGTATTGGCAGACCATGGATAATGAGGCGCTTCTGGCGGAGATCAATGACCACCTTCTTGCGAAGGGATTGCCAGAGGTTTCCCTCTCGGGGGAAGGCTGGAAGATTTCATCCATCACACAGCTCTCTCATACCCTCGTCCGAACGTTCCCCGTCTCCCCATTTGGGTTGAAGCATCTCTGGTTGGATCTGCGGACCTAAAGCGGAATGCATTTTCCGCGACAACTCCGACTGAGGCATTCGAATCAATGAAATCTCGACCCCAGACTGTCAGGTCGGGTACCTTCTCGCGCTACGCATCTAGTTCTCTTGTAGCGAAGAGGACTTTGTCCATCGTTCCAGAGTCTTTCGGGCCTCTTCGAACGCTTCCCGCTCTTCGTACATCACGACGCGCCATTCCTCTTCGTGCTTGGCAAAGACCAAACCACACTGGCCCATCATCTCGCAGATCAGATCATAGATCGGCGCAAATACTTCGATGGATACCCACGCGAATTCTTTCAACCAAAGTTCACGCAGAATGCGTTCGAGCCGGTTCATGAGATCTTCCACGGACGGATTCTTATGGAAGACCTCGTCAAGGCGCGAGGTTCCATCTTTCAGGCGCCTTTCCAGTCCATGGGCATGACCGATTAGGTAGCCGGCACAGATGAATACGTCCCCGAAAATCTGCTGAATCTCACGGAAAACGTCACCTGCGCCCCGCCCCTCGCGGTGCGCTTTGATTTGCTCTATTGCCGCTACAGAGCCCTCTTCGATCGCCCGACAGAGAATCCCTTCGAATTCTTCCACCGCTTCCGGGCGAAATCTCGCCGAGGACCGGCAAGCGGCATATTCGCTCCAGACATCCATTGCCTTCAGGAAAGTCTGCCGCGATCGGTTTCCACACTCCAGTGCTTTTCCGTAACTGTCGGAAAACATCCGGTAGAGATGGCTCTCATGCTCGACATGCGCTGCTTCGTGGGCAACCCAGGCCAGCGACAACCGCTGCATCTCGGCGTCGGGAGAGAGCGTCATCAGCGCGAGGCCGCGGCGCAACACGATATGAAAACGCAAATCTCCCTTGCGACGGACCGCGACCGTGCGTGCCATCTCCATCGCCTCCGGCTGTGGATTCATCTCCAGCGGAATCTGGCCCTCCGGCAGATTTTGCAACTCGCGCGCGGTCGCACAGCAATCTGTGGCGACTGTCACTCCGTCGAGCGCGTGTAACTCGATGCCGGAAAACGCAACGACGTAGAGTGTCTCTTCGATGGCGATGGCGAGTGCGTCTTGTACCTCCGGCTCTCCAAAACAGGAGACGTCCAGGCTGCATCGATCTGGCAGTGGCAGACGCCCTTCACCTCTCGGGGCAAAGATCAATTCGCGAACAGCGCTCATCTCAGACACCTCGTCGTTCTCACACGAGAGAGGTCGGGGCAGAACAAATCGATCCTCAGTACCTCAACTGAGAGCGCGCCAAAGCAATGTCTCTCGGATACTGGCAAGTGATGTTTGAAGGAGACTGTACAAAAAATCAGCATAAACTCCTTAGCCTGACGCACGGATTTAAGAAGAGTCGTTCCTTTGTGCACAGCTTCATCCCTGCGTTCCCTCACCTCAGATCGATGTGTCGGATTTTCGAATCTGTACAGTACAATGCTTGCCCAGTTTCTTGGCGACCGCGCCAACAATCACCGCAAGAGACTGCGCCGTAGTTCCATTTCGTCCGACCACCCTATCAAAATCGGATGACGCCACCCTTACCTGCACCATCATCGTGCCCTTGGCCTCCTCTATCCCGACGCGCACTTCATACGCTTCGTATGCAAGTTGCTGAAATAGCTCTTTTACCAGTTTCTCGGTAGATTTATTTCCTAACGTCTCGTGTTGTCCCATGTCATCTCCTTCCAGCGCTTTCGGCCGACTCGAAGTGCGAGGGAGTAATGCTCACTACCAGCCTGCTGCAACAAACTCATCATGTCCGCGAACCGATTCAGCAACGCAGTGTCTATGCGGGTTTGCTTCTGAGCCATTCGCTCCAACGCGTCCTGCCATCGCATGGGTCCAGCATAGGGCCGCGTTTCCGTGATTGCAGCGTAAATATCGCAGAGAGTTACGATCCGCGTGCCCTCTGAGATCTCGGCACCGTGCATGCCTCGCGGATAACCGCTCCCGTCTAATCGCTCGTGGTGGTTGCGAACGATGGCCAGGACCTCGATATCATGCGAGCCCTCGGCCTTCAGTATTTCGTAGCCGAGCTCTGAGTGCAGGCGGATTTGTGCCCACTCTCGTGCACTCAGACCTGCGGGGTTGCGCAGCAACTCAACAGGGATTTTGATTTTCCCGATGTCGTGAAGGAACGCGCCTATCGTAATCAAATCCCGTCTCTCATCCGATAAGCCAAGGTAAGCACCGAAGTTGGCTGCTAGCGTTCCGACGAGAATGCTGTGTTTGCAAAGTCCGAGATCATGCGCGCGTGCGACCGCCAGCCATTGCCGGAGAGAGCGAGTACGGTCATGCTCATTGGGAGGGGACAAGCTCGGCTCCTCGGTAAGGCGTCGGGCAAAGATATCTGCGGTGCGCCCCCGCAAACTGCCCTAAAACCCATGATCGGGGAGTTGGAAAACCGTCAAACCGCGCGGTTCCTGTGACCTTTAGCTTTAGGGGCCTGGACATACGTCACAGGCTCCCCGACCGCAAAGGCATAGGGAATCTTCGTGCGCCAAAAGCACACGTTCGGTTTGATGGGGTTTCCACACCCCAGGACGGTGCGTGCCCGTCCCAGTCCAATCATCGTGAAAAAACGGGCAAAAAGCAATGCGAAGTGCCGGCCCGTCTAGCGAAAAGGCTACGAAGCTATATCCGCGCGGCCCATAAAGCGCTAACGTCTACGAATCTCGTCGGCCAGCCGTTCACTCGCCCGGACTCCGTGGCTTGGCGATAGACGCTGACCGGGGCAAACAGGCATTGCTCCGCCGCTGCCTCTGCCGACAAAGTCTCGCGCATGGCCGCGTCCGCGTGCAGTACCCTCATGCGCCGGAAGCTCTTCACCACATTGTGAGCGGCAATGCCGATGGCATTTACGGCGGAGAGATCGTCGTTGACCATCCCTGCAAGCAGGCGCTTTGCGCGTCGAACCTTGCCGCTGGCAGACCACCAACCCATGTTAAAGAGATTGTTCGAGCGCGGCGCGGCCACGAGGATCTTCGCTGCCTCCCAGCTTTCCTGCGTCGCCACGAATTCATCGGAGAAGAGCTGGCCTAAGAGTTGTTGAACAAGAACGCCTAGAGCTTCGTCGGAACCAACTCCCCGTATCCAATTTGCCAGCGATTCGAGTTCTTCCGGGCCATTGACAATCGCAGTCGCTTTCGCGCTCAGTTGATTCCAGAGCTGTTCTTGTTGCTGGGCACGCTGGGCATCCTCGCGTGGTGTCATTGTCGGAAATCTCCGGCCACCGAAGGAGAGCACCATCAGCGAGCGTCGCAATAGGTACGAATTAATGGGGCATGTCTTGGTTTCAAACTTACGGTCTAAGTTTAGGTCGCGAACGACAGCTTGAATTTCATTGGGATCGTTGACCTTAAAGAGGTCGATGAGTCCTGATACCTTCAAACGCTTCACCGCAAGACCTCCCTGGTTCGTAGTCACAATAAGACCCTGCCATTCTCTCACTGCTGCTAAGACATCTCGGGAAGAAGTCTCTTCCCGCGCGCCAGCCGCATTGCGTCTCGCGCTCCCATCTCTGCGGGCCTGTTCCTGCCCGCAACGCCGACCCTATTTCGTTAGCGTGCTGCGCACGCCAAGGCAAGGTAAACAAGCCTCGCTAAGGGGCTCTGCCCCGATCGCGCGCGTCAAGGGGTTTCCCCATAATTTTTGCTGCGCAAAAATCACGCGATAAAACCGCGCCCTCGCTAGAGCTTCGGGTGGGTGATACCCGCTCCCCTTGACGCTTGCTACCCCCGCCTTCGCCAGGTGGCGTTCGGCATGTACATGCCGCGTTTCAACGCGGAAGTGCAACAGCCAGAACCCCAAAGGAGAAGCACCCATGACTACCCTAGCCGTCACCGCCAAAACGACCACCAACCGTCCTCGCCTCGTCAACGAAAACCCTGAAACACCGCAGCAAAACCAACAGCCTCAAACGGCGAAGGAAATCATCGCCGCTAACGTGAAGTGCCTGATTGAGCAGCTTGACGCAGGACGCAGCAATGCGTTGACCGCCTACCTCGATGCGATGAGCCGTTTTCATAACTACAGCTTCGGCAACATCCTTGAAATTGCCCGACAGAAGCCCGACGCTACCCGCGTTGCGGGTTTCTGGAAGTGGAAGGAGTTTGGCCGCAGCGAAAGATGTTTGTAACCTTCCATCGCGCCGTTTGCCCGGATGGCTTCTCACTGGACTTCGACTCCAGCCGTAGGACGAGCGTTGCGATCTTTGTTTCCTGAAGAACCTCGTTCGGTTGACTGGAAAGGTGTTTGGAGAGACTCATCTCCAATCCATGAACGTGGCCCAGCAAATAGCCCGCATAGATAAATACGTCACCGAAAATCTGCTGCAGCTCGCGGAAAGCGGAGGCGGCATCGCGACCCTCGCGGTGGGCCTTGATCTGTTCCAAAGCCTTGCCGGAGCAGTCTTCGACGGCGCGGCAGAAGATGTCTTCATACTCTTCTACCGCCTCGGGACGGAACGCCGCTGAAGATCGGCAGGCGGCATACTCGCTCCATACGTCCATCGCTTTGAGAAAGGTCTGCCGGGAGCGGTCGCCACACTCCAACGGCTTGCCATAGCTCTCGGGAAAGGTGCGGTAGAGATGGCTTTCATGTTCGACATGAGCAGCTTCGTGGGCGATGCACGCTTGTGCAAGCCGCTGCATCGCTTTGTCCGGTGAGATCGCCATGACGCTGAGACCGGGGCGCACAACAATGTGGAACTTCAATTCACCGTCACGGCGAACCGCCACCGTCCTTGCCAGTTCCATCGACTCCGGCTGCGGACTCAATTCGAGAGGCACTTGTCCTTCAGGCATATTCTGGAGGGCGCAGGCCGCAGCTCGGCAGTCGGGCGCCACCGTAATGCCGTCGAGCGCCTTCAGGTCGATTCCCGCGTAGGCCGCTACATACAGGCTTTCTTCTAGGGCGAAGGACACAGCCTCTTGCACTTCCGGCTGTCCCAGGCAGGAGACATCGACGGTGCATCGACTTGGCAGTGGAAGCTCCGCTTGCACACCCACATCGAAGATCAGTTCACGCACGAGATCCATCGCCATCCATCCTTGTTCTCCAGGAAGAGAAAGTCAGGGCAGACAAAAGCTTCAGCAACGGCGGAAAGCATCCGCGTACCAGCGAGCCGTGGCAAAAGAGGTTCTACAGGGGCAGACCGGATCAGCATACTCCTCCAATTCGAGGCCGGGGAAAACGTCTGCGGTGCGCCCCCGCAAACAGCCCTTGTAAACCCTCGTCGGGGAGTTCGAAAACCGGCAGAAACACGCGGTTCCATGGACCTTTAGCCGTGAAGCCTGGACATACGTCCATAGCTCCCCGACGCAAAGGCGTAGGGAATCGTACCCGTGATCGTCTCCGTTCACGGTGTTTCTGCTTGGGTTTCGACACCCAAGGCGGTGCGTACCCGCCCAACCCAATCATCGAGAAAAGGGGCGAGAAATGCAACAGAGGCTTCCGGAGGGACCACATCCACCACCGGTGGTCCGACGCTAG
>JAMFSR010000019.1 GCA_026225395.1 Granulicella sapmiensis | reverse complement strand
CCGTGATGTAGGTCTTGGCGTTCTCGACGACGACATCGTAGCCACTCTTTGAAGGATCGAGCAGCGACTGCAGCACGTCATGCGCGCTCTTGCCGCCGTACATCGGATCGATCATCGGCTGGATGATGGAGATCGTGCCGTCGTATGCGCGAGCATCGCTCCAGCTCTCAAGGTAGTGGCTCTTGTTGATGTGCCACGTTGAATAGAAGCCCGTCTCATCGAGATGCGAACCAAGATGCACCGTGTTCGGGACCTTGTTGAACACCGTCGTGAACTCGAGATCGGTCGGCGCGCTATACAGCGGATTCACGCCGAGCATCACCAGCCACTTCACCTTGCCGGCGTTCATGTCGCCAACCAGCGACTTCAAGTCTGAACCCTGCTCGGTCGGAACCGGAGCAATCGACTCGGTGTAGACGACCGTCTTGCCGGCCGCGCCAATCGAAGCATTCAACGCGTGCGCCGCTTCATGGCAAACACCAGCACTCTGCGGCCCGGCAATCACAACAGCCTTGCCACCGGACTTCTTCAGGTCTGCAACAACAGCTGTCAAAAACTTCTGCGCCTCGGGGCTCAACGAGCCAGCCGAGCCGCCATTCAGGCCCATCGCAAACGTGCAAAGATCACTTGGCTTAAGAGCCAGACGATGGTCAGCCTTAAAGCCCGTCACCGTCGGCATCGTCTCAACGACATACAACCGGTTCATCGTCTTGCCATGCTCGTAGCGATGGCGCTCGGCATACGCTGCCGCCATCGGCAGATGTCCCGGGAACGCGATGCCACCCAGGAAGTCCGCATCGAGCGCCAGAATCACATCGGCTTCTTCGAGCTTGTACTGCGTATCGAGGTAATCGCCGAATGCCGCTTTTGAAGCCGCACGCCCAGCATCACCACTCACAGCGTCGTACTGCACCAGCTTCGCCGCGGGATACTTCGCGGAAACCTGCTTCCACTGCGCCGCCAGCGTCGGAGACGTAATCGTCTCGCTCAGGAAGTACACACCCGAGCCATCCTTGGTCGCCGCAACAGCCGTCGCAAACTCCTGCTGGAACCTTCCAAAATCCGAAGACTCGCCGCGGAACTTGGGCTGTGTCGAACGGTCCGGATCGTACAGATCGAGCAAACTCGCCTGCGTGTAAGCATCCGACTTGCCCTTCGACATCGGGTGCTCGGGATTGCCTTCAATCTTGATCGGACGGAACGCATCGGACTTCACCAGCACCGGGATAGCGCCCGTGGGGAAAGGATGCGCCGTCGCAAAGTACATCGGCTTACCGAGAATCAAATCCTCAGGCTGCTTCACGTACGGATAGATCGGTTCGTCGGGCTGCTTGGTACAGCCGGCCATGCCAGCCAGCGCAAAGCTCGCGCCCATCACCTTCAGGAATCCACGGCGGCTGACTGCATCCACCCACTCGCCCGCACCAGCCTGTGCCGGAAACTCTTCCTGCACGGCCTGCACAAACTGCGGCGAATCGGCCAGCGAATCCAGGTTCTGCCAGAACCGCTTGCCGGTTTTGCCTTCGAGCTGCGCGCGCACTTCTGCCAGCGTCATTTTTGCCGGTGTAATCGTGTTGACCACCTGCGCCTGCTGCTTTTCTGCCATAGCCTCTGGGGCTCCCATCAAGTTCTTGCTCATCGGTGGCACACCTCGCAGCTCGACAACTCATTCGCTGTCCGGATGTGATACTGCGCCGTCAGGAACTTACCCAGGTCAGCCTGGTTGGTAAACGGGGTATAGCTGGCTGGAATTGCCATCGCCGGAACGTCGGAAACCGTCTGACCCTCCCCAGTGGTCGGGTGCGGCTGTAGATCGGTGCCGGAGGAAGGCTTCTCTAGCTGGGCCATCACAGGATTGGCACCCGGGTCTTTGGTCACGCAAGATACCTGCTGCGCTGTCGCTCCACCCTTACCCGTGCTCGTACACCACACCGGCTTGTCCTTGGAAGGACCTGCCCACGCCATGTTGTAAATCTCGCTGGTCGGCCGCAGGTTCTTGCCCGGGTCGCGATGGCAGTTCAAACACCACTCCATCTGCAGCGTGTTCTCTTCGTACATCAGCGGCATCTCGTCCACGCGGCCATGACAGCTCGCACATCCAATGCCCTTATTCACGTGAATTTCGTGATTGAAGTACACATAGTCCGGCAGATCATGCACGCGGATCCAGTTGATCGACTTGCCTGTCGCCCAGCTCTCACGAACCGGCTCCAGCAGCTGCGCATCGGTCCAGATCTGCGAGTGACAGTTCATGCAGGTCTTGGTTGGAGGAATGCCGGCGTACGAGCTTTTCTCCACGGACGTGTGGCAGTACTGGCACTGCAGGCCCAAGCCTTCGACGTGATGCTTGTGGCTAAACGGAACGGGCTGGTCCGGCCGTTGGCCCTGCCGCGTCACCCAGGGCGAACGCTGCAACGAGTTCAACGCCACACCGAGCGCGATGACGATCAAGCCCGTCAACACCAGGCTCGCGCGAGCCAGTGCATTCGAACTGCGGTCAAAAACTTGCGCCATGAGTGCTTTCCTGCTTCCTCTGCGTCGTCATACGACTATGAGAATTCAATCAAAACCGTTAGAAGTACTGTTCCTGCATCCGTGCTTCGTCTCTAACCGCGTCCCCGAAGCTTATACGCTTGAGCGATGACCTGTTGTGACGGCAGTCACGGAGTACCGAAAATCGTGCCTATGGAAAACTGAGTATAGCAGCCCTAATGTCCTGTTAGAGCTACCGCAAAAACAGTTCGATGCCTGAATTCTAAACGACCAGCGATTATCGACCGCGCCTCTTTGTGCGGTATGCGCCCCGCCGTCGCAAACCCGCAATCGACGCGGCTTTTCGCAGTCCGCTCCCTTCTCATCAGAGGAATTCAACTAGCCAATTCCGTCCACATTAGTCCGAGTTCAACGATGAGTTTTAACAAGACAATCTGATCCTCACTCCTCACAATCTCACTCTGTGGCGAACCTTCTTCAGCAGAAAATCACCTGCAGGTCGACACGGAAAAGGCCGGCCAGTTGCCGGTTCAGCCTTTCGGCTTCCCTTATCACTTGACGATCACAGCTCCCCTCGAGCCAGATACACTCATCCCCATGCCCCGCGCCACCGGCCCAACCCGCAAGCTCCCTTATGACCCCGTTGCCGCCGTGGCCGCGCTTTCGGTGGCTGACCCTAAGCTGGCTAGGCTGATCGCGAGGGCTGGGCCATTCACCGTGCGGCTGCCGCGGCAGCAGTCCCCGTTTGAAGCTCTGCTGCGTGCGATCGTCTATCAGCAGATCCACGGCAACGCGGCGCTTGCCATCCACACGCGTCTTATCGCGTCGTTTTCGCCACATCTGCCACCCAATACCCCGGCGAACCTGTTCCCCCATCCCTCCCCTGAGCAGCTTCTCGATGCTCCCAAGGAGTCGCTCCGCGCAGCCGGCCTTTCCGCCAACAAGGCCCTCGCCATTCGCGACCTCGCCGCCAAAACGCTTGACGGTACAGTGCCTACGCTGGCCCAGATCCGCCGCATGTCCGACGCCGACATCATCGAGCACCTCACCCAGGTGAGGGGCATCGGCAAATGGACCGTCGAAATGCTCCTGATCTTCCGTATCGGCCGGCCGAACGTGCTTCCTACTTCGGATTTCGGCATCCGCAAAGGCTTCGCCCTTACCTTCCTCGGCCTCAAACCGACCACGAAACTCACCCCGGACTTGCTAGCTACTCCCGCACAGATCGAAAAGAGAGCCAAAAAATGGCAACCGTGGTGCTCGGTGGCGAGTTGGTACATGTGGAGGGCCTGCGACCTTGCCGCCGGCAAGGTCGTGCAGCCGGAGTAGCCCCTCCACCCCCTCCCCTCCCTGACTTTTCGACCTAAAGTCTTCGATCGAAAGGGCTTGACCGCGGACTTGTGGAAGTACCCCCCTCGAGTACCAGTATTTGCGTAGAAAATATTGAAAGCGCAGGGGTAGTCTTTCCTGTATACCTCCGCGAGAAGGATTGGACGCGCCTTGCGACGCACGTTGATCAGCTTAGCCCTCATGCTCGCGGCGACCGTCGCCGGCCTCATCTGGCGTCTGGCTCCGCTGCATCTGCCCTGGTTTTTCTATAAGTACGGCGGGGCGATGCTTTGGGCGGTCGCGCTCTACTGGCTCATCGCTGCGATCCTGCCGCATTTCACATCAGCCCGCATTGCAGTGATCGCAGCCGTTGTCGCGGCGGTGGTCGAGTTCAGCCGGTTGTGGCACACCCCAGCTTCCGATGCCTTCCGCCTCACGCTTGCCGGACGTCTCCTACTCGGACGCTTCTTCTCCCTCAAGAACATCGCAGCATACTGGCTGGCTGTCGCCTTCACCGCGTGGCTCGACCAGTGAAGTCTTACCCTGCGGTGAGCATCATCTTCCAACTCCCACCCTCCACCGCTTTCGACGTCAGCTTCACCCGCCACACGGCCTCGCCCCAACAATGTCGCAGCGAGGCATCCGTGAGCACAATCTTCTCGCTCGTCGCCGTTAGCTGCGTTGCATCGAACGCCAGCACTGCGCCGCCGACTTTAACGCTCCCGCTGGTAAGCGACGGCTCCCGCGCCGTCATCAACGAAAGCTCCACAGGTACAGTGTTTGCCAATGCGAACTCTTCTTCAATTTCTACGCGACGCGATGCGCGATCCAGCACCACCGTCCGCATCCACCGCTTCACACCCGCCTGCTTCGGATACGCTGTGGCCAGATTCGTGCGTACGGTCGTCCGCGCGTCAGTCTTCTCGTACTTCACTTCGCTGGCCTGGAAGGCATCGCCATCATGTTGCATCACGCCGCCGATGGTCGGCAAGTTGTGGAACGCGGACTGCATTGTCCAGATGTCGTAGCGCTCTTTGCTGAACGTCTTCGCGGTGTACGCCTCCACGCCTACGTCGATGAACACCGGCTCGCCCCCCTGGAACACGATGAAGCTTCCGGAGTCGTTGTGCCCATGCGAGCGGCCGTTGCTCGCCGCCTGCAATGCCACATAAAACCCGTCGCTTGAGCCTTCCGTCTGTCGCGCGGTCATCAGTCCCAGCCGCGGATACCATGCGTCTCGGACCAGCGCATCGCGCTTCGGCGCCACGCGTATCGGAGCCGCGGCAAACACCTTCGCCAACTCGCGCGACAGCGAAACCGGGCCACCGCCATTGGAAAATGTTCCACGTAGCACCGCTCCTTCGGCGGCTGACCCACGCCACGCGGCATCGAACGCGCCGAACTCCGCCAGCTTCGCATCCCCACACGCCTTGCCGTACGCGTACACAACCTCCGGCTCCGGAGCCGAGTCCACATGCGCGTCTCCGTAGTTCACATACAGGTTCTTCGCGATGTGGACGTCGGCAATGTAATGTCCCATTGCGCGTGTAAACGGATGCGTGAGCACTGCACCGCCCTTGCCTCCGTGTGCCGAGACAAGCGTTGTACAGCAGTCGAAAAAACTCGCCGCAGAGCGCGACCAGTAGTTCGGCCCTTCTTCGCAACCGGCGTCCGGCGAGTACTCGGCCAGGAATACATCCACGCTCTTGCAGACCTTCGCTACCAGTTGCGCGCGCTGCTGCGCATCCGGCTCCAGCACCATTGTCGCCGTCAATATGTTCGAGTTGATCCACGGGTTCCAGTTGTTTACGTGACCGCCGCCACCGAGGCCCATCCATCCAAACTGGCTGCGCTCGAAGTACACATCCAGAATTCGCCGCTTCGTTTCCATCTGGATGCGTGAAACCAGCAGCTTCGATACGCTGCCCAGCCGGTCGCCCAGCAGATAGACCACCCACGCCAGCGTTGCCGCCGTTTCGGCTCCAAATAGCTCGATGACCGGCTCTGCCTCATCGGCCAATCCCACGCCGGCTTTCTGCGCTCCGAGGTGCGCGGGAACGCCCCAGAAGCTTTCTTCGCAGATCAGCCAGAGGCCGTTCGCAATCTGATCCAGATACTTGCCTTCACCCGTGATGCACTCGCCCAGCACCAGATCCGATAGCCGTCCACGCCGGCCGAATGTAATGGCCTCAAAGCGCGTGCGGTTGCCGTTGCGTTGGTACTCCAGCTCTTCGGTCGCGAGCATGATGGGCCAGGCATCGTTGTTGGCCGCCTCGGCCCGCTGCACCAGCACATCGCGCACATCCTGTGGAACGGCCATCCATGCGGTACGGTCCGCGAACTTTGGTATCGGCCGCCACGCATCCGCGCTCAGCAGAGAAGCTGCCATTGGCACAAACGTTTTTTCGAGCAGGCTTATGGGCGGTCCACTTACGCCCGCATCGGCTGACACCGCCGCCCACGACGGCATCCTGGCACGCGCTGCCCTTGTTCCTACAATCCCCACACCAGCAGCTAAAAACGACCGTCTGTTCATGCGCTCCACTATACAAAACCGCTTGCAGACCTTCCCCATCCCGTGAGCTCGGAGCTGCAATGCTTTAATAACCCCATGAGCACTCAACACCTCTCTCGTGTACGCCGCGCGGTTCTTTCGGCCCAGGCCATTACCCCGGCCACGCGCTACATCTGCGTTCACGGACACTTCTACCAGCCCCCACGGGAAAATCCGTGGCTGGAGACCGTTGAGGTGCAGGACTCAGCCGCGCCGTACCACGACTGGAATGAACGCATTACCTCCGAGTGCTACGCCCCCAATGGCGCCTCCCGCATCCAGAACAAGGCCGGCAAAATCACGCGGATCCTGAACAACTACGCCCGCATGAGCTTTAACTTCGGCCCCACGCTGCTGAGCTGGCTGGAGGACTTCGCCCCGCGCACCTACCGGATGATCCAAGAAGCCGACCGCGCTTCGGCAGAGCGCTACTCCGGTCACGGCTCCGCCCTGGCGCAGGTCTACAACCACATCATCATGCCGCTGGCCTCCGAGCGCGATGCACGCACGCAGATCCGCTGGGGCATCGCCGATTTCGAGCACCGCTTCGGCCGCCGTCCCGAAGGCATGTGGCTGGCAGAAACCGCGGTCTCCCGCTCCGTGCTTGACCTGCTCGCGCAGGAGGGCATCAAGTACACCATTCTTGCGCCGCACCAGTGCGCGCGCGTCCGCAAGCTTTCCAATCCGGTTGCCGAGTCCTCGAAGGACGCTTCAGCCTCTGAACTGGACTGGATGGAGACCACCAACGCCACCGTCGACCCCACCCACCCCTACAAGGTCAGCCTCGACAAAGGCCGCTCCATCGACGTCTTCTTCTACGACGGCCCAGGTTCCCGCGCCATCGCCTTTGAAGGCCTGCTGAACTCCGGCGAAAACTTCGGCCGCCGCCTCGTCGCCGGCCTGAAAGCAGATTCCACCGAGCCGCAACTCGCTCACGTCGCGACCGACGGAGAAAGCTACGGCCACCACCACAAGCACGGCGAAATGGCCCTCAGCTACGCCATGCACTGGATCGAAGAAAATCAGCTCGCCACTTTGACCAACTACGGCGAGTTCCTGGCAAAGTTCCCTCCGCAATACGAAGCCGAAGTCGTCGACGACAGCTCCTGGAGCTGCGTTCACGGCGTCGAGCGCTGGCGCTCGGACTGCGGCTGCAATGGCGGCAAGCCGGGATGGAACCAGGCGTGGCGCGGTCCGCTGCGTGCCTCGCTCGACCTGCTCCGCGACCGCACCGCGCCGCTGGCTGAAACCGTCGCCAAGGGGCTGCTCAAAGATCTATGGGCAGCACGCGATGCCTACATCCAGGTCGTACTCAACCGAACGCCGGCCAACATCGACCGCTTCCTCGCAACGCACGCCACCCATGAACTCAGCACCGAAGAACGCGTGATCGTGCTGGAGCTGCTTGAGCTCGAACGCCACACGCAGCTCATGTACACCTCCTGCGGCTGGTTCTTCGACGAGATTTCCGGCATCGAGACCGTGCAGATCATCGCGTACGCCGGCCGTGTCATCCAGCTCGCGCAGAACCTCTTCGGCAAAGCAGCCGCCACACTCGAAACCGACTTTCTGGCGCTGCTCTCGCAGGCTAAGTCCAACGCGCCGGACATCGGCGACGGCGCCGAGGTTTATCGCCGCTTCGTTACCGGCGCCAGACTCGACCTCGAGCATGTGGGTGCGCATTACGCCATCAGCTCCATGTTCCGCACCTCGGCGGAGTCCGGCGATCTCTTCTGCTTCGACGTCAACCGTCACAGCTACGAGCTGCTCACCTCCGGACGCGGACGTGTTGCCCTGGGCTGCGCCGCTCTTCGCTCCCGCATCACCGAAGAGACCGAGGAGATCTGCTTCGCGGTGCTCCACCTAGGCGACCAGAACCTCTCCGCCGCGGTAAAACGCTACACGCCCGAGGATGAACTTGCCTGGGCCGTGTTCCAGGAAGACGCTCGCACCGCCATCCGCCGCGCCAATCTTCCTGACCTCATCCGTCTCATCGATGCGTTCTTCGGCGGCACGCTCTACTCGCTCACTTCGCTCTTCGCCGACGAGCAGCACCGCATCCTCAAGAACATCCTCGACCAGACACTCTCTGAAGTAGAGAGCTCGCTCATCCGCATCTACGAAGAGCACGCTACACTGCTGCATTTTCTGTCTGAGACCAGCATAGCCACACCACCCGCGCTCGCTCTCACGGCCGGCTTTGCCATCAACGCCGGACTGCGCCGTGCTCTTGAATCCGACGTCTACGACACTGCCGAAGTGGCCCGGCTGCTCCGTCGTGCGGAGATCGACAACGTCGCTCTCGACGCTCCGCTGCTCAGCTTCACCGCCGACAAGCGCATGAAACGAGCCATGGTGCGACTTGAAGAGTCGATGGGCATCCAGCACAACCAGGCCCAGCAAACGCTGGCACTGCAGCCCGTGCTCCAGCCCAACATCAACGTCCTGAACGAGACGGTGGGCCTGGCCGAAAGCCTGCGCACGCTGCCCGTGGAGTTCAACCTCTGGCAGGCTCAGAACATCTGGAACGACCTGCTCCGCCGCAGCGCTGCCGTGGACGCAAGCTACAGCACAAGTGAGAGACGCTATTGGTCGCCTGAATGGCGCGAAGGCTTTCGCAAGCTGGGCCTGGCCCTCAACATCGCCGTAGACGACCTCGTCGTCGAAGAAGGGGTTCCGGCTTTCTAACGATACTTAGTACGGCCCACTTGTGACTCAATCGGCATCCAAGCCCTTGAGCAACCTGTAAGCCGGTTTCGCTCTGGAGCTTCCGCTTTGAAGATTACTCAACTCTCAACATACGGCTACCAACTCACACGGCTTGGTCTCGTCAACTGTTACTTCGTTCGTGAAAGCGACGGCTTCACCCTCATCGATACCGGCCTTCCCGGCTCGGCCGATGCCATCCTCGACGCCGCGCGCCATTGCGGAAGCCAGCAAAACGGCTACCAGCTCTGCCGCATTCTGCTCACGCACGCGCACGGCGACCACATCGGCTCCTTCGACAAACTCTCGCGTCTGCTCGGCAATGCGCTTTCTGCCATCTCACATCGTGACGGCCGCCTGCTGCCCAAGCCGCCCGCGCAGGACCGCTCGCTCGATGCGAACGAACCGCAGTGCAAGATCAAAGGCAGTCTTCCCGGTGCGGTCACCAAACCCACACACTTCGTCACCGACGGCGAGCTCTATGGCTCACTGCGCTGTTTTGCGACGCCCGGCCATACACCCGGACACTTCAGCTTCCTTGACGAACGCGACGGCACACTCTATGTCGGCGATGCGCTCACGACAGTCGGCGGCAAGCCTCATATAGCCGGCTGGGCGCCGTGGTTCTTCCCGCTGCCGAACTTCGGCACCTGGCACCGTCCCACGCCCCGCGCCAGCATCCAGCGCCTCTGGGACACCATCCCTGCGGAAACGCCCATCCGCCGCATCGCCGCCGGACACGGCCGCGTGATCGAAGGCGGCCGCGAACTCCTCGAAGCGGCACTTACCGAAGCAAGGTGAAGCTCAGAAACCTTACTGCGCAGTACCTGAAACTCCAACAGTATCCGGAGAACTCGCCGCATTACTTACGACGTGGATCATCGCCGATTGAGGTCCAGCCTCCGTTGGAGCAAACGTAACCGCAATTGCGCATGTCGTGTTCGGGGCGACGCTAGTACAGTTATTGGTTTCCGTAAAATTATTATTCACCGCTCCCACGAGACTGACGGCATTGACCGTCAACGCCAGCGTCCCGGTATTTGTCAGGATAATGTTGTCTGGGACGGATGTCGTTCCTACTGCGCGGTTTGGAAACACCAGGGGCGACGGCGAAAGAGAGACCACGGGAGCGCCTCCGCTGCCGTACAGGTACAGGTGACTTGTAAGGCCCGTCACCTGATCGGTAACAACCGCCGTCTCGGAGATAAGTCCGGTAACATGTGGTGCAAAGGCGACGCTCAGCGTGCATAGGCTGGTACTGGCCACGCATGTCGACCCTTCAGGCAGCACAAAATTACTGGAACTCGGTAGAACAACACTGAAGGCGTGATCCAGCGGATAGTCATTGAGGTCACCGATATTGAAGGTCTTCGCCGCGCTCGTCGTCCCCAGGGCTTGGGCCGGGAAGGTAATACTTTGAGGAAACGGCGAAGCGGGCCAATAAATGGCATTCACCGCGATAGGAACCGAAACGGAGAACGTGGAGTTCGTGTCCTTCAGTACAAGGTTCGCCGTATAGGTTCCTATGGTGGTGCCCGTAAAGGTCACCGTGACGGTACAGGTCGCCTGAGGAGCCAGGGAAGGACAACTGCTGCCATCGACCGTTAGCAGCGACGGGTTCGCGCCCGTGAACATGGACGCGAACCCGTAGGTCGTCGTTCCGATATTGGTCATCGTAAGTGTTGTAGTACTGCCGCTGTTGGGATCGACCGTATCCGGCAAGGCAACCGCAAATGAGAGCGAAGCTGGGTTTGCGCGGATAAACGGCCCCGGGCCGACTCCCGTACCCGTCAGAAGCAGATACTGTCCGCCTCCCAGCGAAGCATGTGCCGAACGCGCTCCGGCGACGGTTGGAGTAAACGTAAACGTATAGTTACACAATTGGCTGGCGGCAGATTCCGGGGGACTGACATCACAGCCCGGCGACCCGTTCTGGCTTACAGTAAACGCGAAGTCGCCCGGGTTTGTTCCACCCATCGCGAAGGCTGGCGGCTGGGTGCTGCTGTAAAAGTTGTAGGGGCTGTATACCGTCGTCGATCCGGCCTCGCTTACGCCAAGCTGTTCCGCGGCAAACGCTTCAGATCCCTCAACGAAACCCCCGGAGAAATAGGACATGTTGGTCGAGGTCAGGGAGATCACCTGAGGGTTGGCTTGTGCGCTATCCGTGATCGTCAATGTCCCCGTGTAAGTCACCGCATTGCCGTACCGATCGCCCGACGTTGCCAGCGACACCACCGAGATGGTGCAGACGGACTCCGCCGCCAGCAGGCTTCCACACGTATTGCCAACCACCGCGAAATTGTTCGTGCCCGTTCCTGTATCCGCATAAGTTACAGAAGAGATCGTGATGGGCGTACTGGCGAAGTTCGTCACTGTCAGGTCCTGGATTGTCCCACCGATGGTGAAGCTCAGCGTGGATGCACTAAACGTTTGCGCCGTTCCTGTTCCATAAACGGGAATAAACTGCGGCGAAAATCGCGCAGTCGAGTCCAGCTCGACATAGGCTGGGCGAGCACCAACCGTCGATGGCTGAAACGCCACATAGAAGATGCACGAACTGCCCGGATTAACAACGGACCCACAGCCGTACGTCATGTAGTCCGCCGCATCCGCCCCAACCATCACCGGAGTGTGCACCGTCACCGCCGCCGCTCCGGTATTCAGTACCGTAAACTGCGTATAGGCAGTCGTTGTTCCCACCACAACTGTGCCGAAGTCATTGCTCGCCAGCGTAATCTGCAGCGGATATCCCGCACTTGTGGACGGCAGCAGCTGCGTCTGGAAGCTCGGCGGCGTCACCGTCAGCGTTGGCTGGAACGGCACTGTCCCGGACACCGTATTGAACAACTGCTGCGTATTTAGGGTTGGGTTATTCGCCAGGTTTAGCAGCGCAGCGACCGTATCCGTCGGCGCGGTAGAACCTGGTGTCGTCAGCGAAAACAAAGTCCCACACCCGCTGCCATCCCCCGCCGTCCCACCAGCGGAGTTCACGCAGTTCGCAAGAATATCCGCCAGGGTATAGATCTGGGTCGAAGGCACAATCATCCCTGCCGGTATATTTGGCCCCGGCGAAGTCCCTGTAGACGTGTTCGCCAGCTGCGTCGCCAGCGTGAACGCCGAGCTCAATGCCGCCGCGTCGCCGGTTGCCGAGCCGATCGCCGAAAACGAAGTCATATATGGGGCAAGCGCCGAAACAGCCGCCACCGTCGTTACCTCATTCACCCAGATAAACGTGCCGGTGGTGAGTGCCGCGCATGGGCCCAGGGCTGTCATCTGCGCGATATTGGGGTTCGAGATCCCCGGTGACGGATCGCCGCCGATCGCGGTCACGTAAACCATCGTCGCACTCGTACAGGAGTACAAAGGCACTCCACCGGGCGACAGCGAGAAGTTGCCATTCTGGTCCGTCTTCACGATCTGCGTCAGCAGCGGAGTCGCGGAGCTGCCGTCCCCACTCGTCCCCACCGTGTAGAGCTGGATCACGGCATTGGAGATCGGCTGCTGGCCGCCGTGGACACCTCCCGATATGTTGCCGGTCAAACCCGGCGTCATCACAGGCTGCGCCGGCTTGGTCGAGCAGCCGGTCAGCAGGGAAACTGCGAGGGACAATATGGAGATAGAAAGCTTAGCGCGCTGCGTCATGGCACTCCATGGGAGAAACCGCGTCCCGGGTGGATCGCTGGGCCGCATAAGGCAGGATGTGATTCGTTTTCCATCCTAGCGGACAATCGCTATACGACAAGCCATTTATCTACCGCTGTGTACGCACGCGCTCTGCCGGCCATGGATCGCAGAACTTCGGATCATGCAAAACGGCTCGTCCGTCAGCTAGACCGAGAACGCCTTTAGGTTTTCCCATCACGGACGCCTCCCTCTACGGCAGGTCGCGGCGATCTAAGGCTCGCGGGATGAGCTGTTCTGCATCCAACCCCGCAGGCGAGTATGTCAGCCGAGGACGATTCATGGCACAGACCCACATCCAGTCGCACATTGAGCTGATCGCCAAGCACGAGCAGGAGTTTCTGGCACAGCGCACGAAGCCGGAGCGCATTGCCGATGGCATCGCGGGATTTGTGGGCTCGTTGACGTTTGTAGGGGCGCATCTGTGCGCGTTTGCATGCTGGATCATTTACAACGTGTGGCCGGGGATGCATCACTTCGACCCGCATCCGTTTGGGCTGCTGCAGACGATTGTGGCGATGGAGTCGATTCTCGTCGCCAGCTTCATCCTGATACGACAGTCGCGGCTGGGGCGGCGGAGCGATGAGCGCGACCACCTGATGTTGCAGATTCTGATCCTCACGGAGAAGGAAATCACCGCCGTACTGGACCTGGAGCGGCATGTGGCTACCGAGATGGGGCTTAGCCGCGCGGCGAATAATCCGGAGGTGAGGGAGCTTTCGCAGGAGACCTCGATTGAGGATGTGGCGCAGAACATCAAGGAGACGATGGAGTAGAGAAGCAGGTTTTAGGTTCGAGGTTTTAGGTTTTGGGAACGGCAAGAGCGAAGGCGTGAGCTTGTAAGCTCACGCCTTTCTGCTGAAACCTCGAACCTGAAACCTGCTTTTTACGCTGCTATGGCTTCGGCCTTGAGACGCTCGGCTGTAGCGTGGGCTATGAGGGCGTCGACTGTGGGTTGCAGGAGGCCTTCCATGACCATGGCCAGTTGGTGGTTCGTGAGGCCGATGCGGTGGTCGGTGAGGCGGTTCTGCGGGAAGTTGTAGGTGCGGATCTTTTCGCTGCGATCGCCGGTGCCGACCTGCTGTTTGCGCTCCTTGGCCTGGATCTGGTGGACGCGCTCGGCTTCAACCTCATACAAACGGGCGCGGAGGACGCGCATGGCCTTCTCGCGGTTCTTGATCTGGGACTTCTCGTCCTGGCAGCTGACGACGGTGTTCGTCGGAAGATGCGTGATGCGGATGGCAGAGTAAGTCGTGTTCACCGACTGACCGCCGGGGCCTGAGGAGCAGAAGGTGTCGATGCGGAGGTCTTTGTTTTCGATCTTGATGTCGACGTCTTCAACTTCGGGAAGCACGGCTACCGTGATGGCGGAGGTGTGGACGCGGCCCTGGGTTTCAGTAGCCGGAACGCGCTGCACGCGGTGTACGCCGGACTCGTACTTCATCTGCGAGTAGACCTTATCGCCTTCGAAGATGGCGGTGATGTCCTTGAGGCCGCCTACGTCGGAGTCGGTCTGCGAGAGGACTTCGACCTTCCAGCGATGCTGCTCGGCGAACTTCATGTACATGCGGAACATCTCGGCTACGAAGAGCGAGGCTTCGTCGCCGCCGGTGCCGGCGCGGAGTTCGATGATGATGTTTTTGTCGTCGTTAGGGTCCTTGGGGAGCAGAAGGACTTTGAGCTCTTCTTCGACCTGCGCGAGTTTGGGTTCGAGCGTGGAGAGCTCTTCTTCGGCCATGGAACGCATGTCGGCGTCGCTTTCGCCGAGCATGGCCTTGGCTTCCGAGACGCCGTCTTTCAGCTTGCGGTACTCGCGAAACTTTTCGACGGTGTCTTCGAGGTCGCGGTGCTGCTTGGAGACCTTGCGGTAGTTGGCCTGGTCGCTGACGATGTTGGGGTCCGAGAGCTGCCGGCCCAGTTCTTCATAACGCTCTTCAATTTGATCAAGACGATCGAACATATAGGTCCTTCTAAAACAAAGGCTTGGAAGTTGGATTTTGGGGAAGTTACAGCGGCTGCGCGCAACAGGACGAGGCGCAGCTAGGCAAAATCGTGGCGGTCAGCCACGCGGGATACGGACACCGAATTTGCGCTTACAAACTTCATCACTTATTAGAGGATACAACTATGGCTAAGGATTCGCGGCCCTTTGTGGCCCAAAACGGTGCGGAAGCCATTGATTGCGTTGATTCCGATTGACTTGGAAAGCTGAGATGGCGTCCAATCGTAAGTGCTTCCCTACGTCTGGCACGCAGAGGAGCAGGTTGTAACGGTTAGCGCAGCAGAAGCAGCACTAACCACAAAACTTTCGATAACAACAGGACCAGGATTTCTCCTGGAATGGTCATCGAGAGCTTACCAAAGCGAATCCGTACGGATCGCAGAGGCACCACCTCCTTCTACGGGAAATCGCCTCGGGGCTGCTACCCCGAGGCGTTTCGCTTTTCAGGGCGAAACTTGCCGTTGGAGTGCGATCCCTGTGCGAGCCAGCCCGCAGAAGTTCTGGCAGTATCGCATTGTGCGAGGCCGCTTTAGCCTGTTCGGTGGATGACGGGTTGGGTTCGGTTTCCCGATCTGGAACGTGGGGCGTTATGGGGTGGTGTCGCCGGGGCGGATGGTGGCTGAGACCTTGAAGAGGCGGCAGTTGGAGTAGGTCGCCGTGAAGGTGCGCTCGTGGTCGCCGTCCTTGACTTCGGCGTAGAGGTGGATGGGCAGGCGGAACTCCTTGCCGTCGAGCGGGACAGGGCCGTAGTCCTCAACCGTGAGGGTGGTCATGGCGAGGGCATGCGCCTGTTCGGGGTCGCGGTGGGTTTCGCCGTGGAGGAGATTGCCGTCGGCGTCAACACGTACAAGACCGTGGGTGCTGGGCGGCTCCTGACAGCCACGAACACCGGGCCGAGACTGGAAAGTTATCTGCTGCGCTTTGACCGTGTAGTCGAAGCAGCGCTGGTTTTCCGCAGTGAAGAAGAGCGGCACGCCGCGGCCGAAGCCTCCTTCGATGTATGACGGCAGGGGAAACCGCCCGCCGTTGGGCGTGGGATGCCCCATGTAGCTGGTAGTCGAGTAGGTTTCGGCGAGCGAACCGTCCAGGCCGCGCGTGACGCGGAGAGTGGCGGTGAAGTCGACCTGCACCTTACGTTTGAAGCGTTCTTTGGCGGCGCTGACGACGCTTTCGTCACAGGTGAAGTCCGGTAGCGACTTGCGGTAGGCTGCGCTGGCTGATGCTATTCGATCCAGCAAGGTGTCGGCGCCGGTAGTCTGCGCGCCGGCGAGTACACTGCTCGCCAGCATCGCCGGTGCCAGCAGCCGCCTGAGCATTATGGTTCTGGCGTGACGATGCGATTCCATCTGGGGAAACGGTCGCGTTCTGGTGTCTGTTTGAGCGCACATCATAAAATTCGACTTCAGAAACGACCCGGAATCCTCCGGGTGCATCCTTGTGGATGACTGTTGAAGACGAGGATACCCCGCATGGCGCAGTTCGCACTCCTGGCAGCTTTGGCCGATCAACTGGCCACCGAGCCAAGCCGATTGAAAAAACGCGCCGCGATTGCTGAGGCCATCGGGTCTATCGCAGCGCCACGCGAGGACGCTATCGCGGAACATGCGCTTGCGGATGCAGGGCTGTTCTGTCTGTATCTGGCGGGGCTACCGTTTCCCGAGGCCGACCCACGGAAACTTAATGTCGGCGGCGCGCTCCTGACACGGGCGCTGAAGGAGGTTTCGCATTGCACGGACGCCGCGCTGACAGCTGCTTACCGGCGACATGGGGATCTTGGGGCTGCCGCCTTTGACGTGCTCTACACGAACGCGCCGGCGCACGCCACGTTGACGCTCGACGAGCTTTCGGTGTCCTTCGATGCGATGGCTACGGCGCGGTCGACGGCTGCTCGATCTGCGACGTTGATCGGCTTACTGCAGCGAGCAACGGCGATAGAAGCGAAGTACCTGTTGAAGCTGATGCTGAACGACATGCGGATCGGGGTGAAGCAGTCGTTGATTGAAGAGGCGATTGCTGTGGCATCAGGTACGGGAGCGGTGGAGGTTCGACATGCGGTAATGCTGGAGGCCGATCTGGCGCGCGCCGTCACGATGGCCTTTACGAACACGCTGGACGAGGCGCACATGCGGCTGTTTCATCCGCTGGGGTTCATGCTGGCGTCGCCGGTAGAGACGCCGGAGGAAGCCGTCGAACGGTTTACGCCGAAGCCGCCGAAGGTGGAGAAGCCGAAGGCGGCGAAGAAGGTTCGGCGGAAGAAGGGTGAGCCGGAAGAGGTTGCAGAGGAGTTCGTTGACCTGCCGGTGATGGAGGCGATTGAGCCTGCGGTGGTCGTTGAAGCGAGCGAGGGGATTGCGGTGGGCGTCGAGGTGCAGGCTTATCTCGAGGACAAGTACGACGGCATGCGGGCGCAGCTGCATTGCGGCGATCCCGGCCAGCCGGGACGCGTGGCGATCTACTCACGCAATCGCGAGGACATTACGCAGAGCTTTCCGGAACTGGCGGAAGCGTTTGCGAATGTGTCCGCGCCAGAGAGTGGGCCGCTGATTCTGGATGGCGAGATCCTTGGATGGGATCTGGCTGCAGGCAAGGCTCTGCCGTTTGCAACGTTGGGGCAACGGATCGGGCGGAAGAAAGTAGATGACGAACTGCGGCGGCAGATTCCGGTGGTATTTATGGCGTTTGATCTGCTGTTCCAGGATGACGTGTTGCTGCTCGACCTGCCGCTGCGTGAAAGGCGTGCTCGGTTGGAAACGTTGGCTGCGTCTTTGGCAGAGGTTGCTGTCTCGACGATCGATGCGCCGGAGGATAGGGATCGATCGCAGTTCAGTATGTTCGATACGGCTGCCGCGAATGCAGAGCCCGCGGTTGCACGACTCTTGTTGTCGCCTGCGAAGCTGGTGGAGTCGGCTGAGGCGATTGACCAGGCGTATGCCGATGCGCGGGCGCGGGCCAATGAAGGCGTGATGATCAAGGCGGCGGACTCGGTGTATCTGCCCGGGCGCCGTGGGTTGAGCTGGGTGAAGCTGAAGCGTGAACTGGCTACGCTGGATGTCGTAATCACGGGCGCTGAGTATGGGCATGGCAAGCGTGCTGGGTTGCTGAGTGATTACACGTTTGCCGTGCAGGGACCACGCGGTAAGTTGTTGAATGTGGGCAAGGCGTATTCGGGGGTGACAGATGCGGAGATCCTGGAGCTAACGGCGTGGCTGAAGGCGCATACGCTGGAGGACCATGGGCATTTTCGGACTGTCGAGCCGATTCGGATTCTGGAGGTTGCGTTCAACAACATCATGCGCAGCACGCGGCATGCGAGCGGGTTTGCGCTGCGGTTTCCGCGGATTATCCGGATACGGGATGACAAGCCGTTGGAGGAGATCGATACGCTGGAGCGGGTGGAAGAGGTTTATCTGTCGCAGCCGGATAGGCCGGAAGAGGCGGTGAGTAGTGAATAGGGCAAAAGCAGAGCTTCGCTTTATAGTGCCTACTATTTCACCTCGGCATCAAAGACTCCTGTTTCCACCGTCGAGCCGTGCTTCATCTGGATGAAGATGCGGTAACGGCCGGATGAGGGGAAGCCGTAGGGGAAGTCGACGGTGGGCTTGATGGGGTCGTTGTTCATACCGGCCATGCCGCTCATGTCGTGCATATCGCCGGTGGACATGGTGCTGGCGTCGGCGAGCATCATGGCGGGCATGGCGGCGGAGCCTTCCGGGTGCGTGTGGGCGAAGGTGGTGCCGTCCGTTTTCACGAACGCCGCGTGGCCGGCCATACCGAGGTACGGCTGCATGTCGGATGCTGGAAGGCCGCTAGCGTCGAGCAGCGTGAACTGGAAAGCGTAAGGCGTGCTCGCGGTGATGGACGCGGGCTTGTTCCAGACCATGGTGTAGCCGTCGGGGAGCTTGTAGGTGGGGCCGAGTTCGCCGGCGGAAAGTGGCGCGGGTGTGGCGCTGGCGTCTTCTGATCCGAGCGGTGCGGTGGAGACGTTGGCGGGGATGGTGATGGTCGCGGTTTCGGTTTCGGGAAAGCCGCTGGGGAAGACCACGTCGCCGTAGAGCTTGTAGGTGCCCGGGGGCATGGCGGGAAGCGTCATCGCGAGACCCTTGTCGCCGGTGGGTTCGGGGTGGAGGTGGAAGACAGCGTCCATCTCGGGTGAGCGGATGGCGTAGAGGTGCATGAGGTGGCCGTGATCGAGGAGCAACTGGCTGTTCGTGACTTCGAGCCAGCCGTTGGGCGCATCTTTGTCCGGATCGCCGAGATGCAGGTTGAGCGTGCTACCGGTGATCGTTGGTTTGAGCTCCGAGTTTTTGTGCATCTCCTCTGCATAGTCGGCGGCTTCCACGTTCCACCACTTGCCGCCGAGGTAGACAGCGGCGACCGCGAGGACAAGAGCAAAGGCGCCGGCGGCGAGGGCTTTCTGGCGGCGGTTCGCGTCGGGCGCGAGGCCGGGCTGCAGTCGCGACTCGCGGACAGCGCCGGAGACGATACCGACGATGCCCAGCACCAGAACGAATCCCAGCACACCAAGCATGATGCCCATGGGCCGCTGCATGTGGAGCAGCGCCGTAGCAGCGGCGGCGACGGGAACGCTGGTGGCCTCAGGGCCGGCCGCGCCCTGAATGCCGAAGCGAACCTGCCACGAGCCCGTACCCATGAGCCAGAGGGAGCCGGTGAAGAACTGCGGGTCGTCTTTGGAGCGCTTCATCGCGTCCGGCGTCGGCGGATGCTTGGAAGCTTCGCCGGTGAGGAGCAGCGGCGTGATGGTGAGGGAGTCGATGGGCGCGCCGGAGCTGCGGACTTCGATGATGGCGACGCCGGGGATGACCGTGGGAGTGCGGATTGTGACAAAAAGCGTGTAGGGGCCGACGTTCACCTGCTCGAAGACATCCTTGTTACCAATGTGCGCCCATGCGGGTGCGGCGCTGCAGAACACGGCGAGCCACGCAAGCAGAACAACCCTGAGCCCTGGGCCCTGGAACCTGAACCCTGTCCTCATCGCTGCACCCCACGCATCCACTTGCCAAATGCAAGACCGACCCAGGTAGAAGCTATGCCGCAGAGGACGGCGATGAAGAGACCGCGGACGAGCTCCATACCGTACTGCGGGTGGAAGAAGAGGCGGCGGAATCCATAGCTGGTGGGGCGCGCGTTGTAGTCGAAGTACATCGTGCCAAAGAAGCGGTTCTGGCTGGCATGCGACATGAGGAAGTTGCCGAACGGCCACTCGACGGCAACCATGACCACCGTGAAAAGAACACCGGAGACGATGGCGATCTGCCATAGCTTCCAGCTTTTGGTCCTGGTCCAGAGCAGGTCAAGTGCCAGGGCTGGGAAGATGATGAGCTTGGGAAACTCTGCCGGGACAAAATGCGTGACCGGATAGAAGACCGGGCCAAGCTTGGGCTGCGCGGGAAAGAGCGGAAGGATCAGGATTTCGCCGATGATGAACGCCATGTAGACCGCGGCCGTGACTGTGGCAGCCCAGCGGTAGCGAGCGGACTGCGAAAACAACGCAAAGATGATGGGTACCGCAATCGCGAGCGCAATGTAGCAGGAGGCGCGATGCAGCTTGGATTGTTCGGTGAACTCCTGCAGGAAGAACATCTGGCCGCCAACCATGAGGCCGCCGGTGTAGAGGTAGAGCCACTGCAGGGCCTTGTAGTTAGTGGCACCGTTTTCCTCCGCGCGGTTCATGGCGGCGAGGATGAGGAACAGGATGCCGACGCCGATAGCGCGAATGCCGAGGATGAGCAGCGTGTGCGGCGGGCTGACGATCTTGACGTCAAGCCCATAAGCGTTGTGCCACCAGTTGTCGAAGGGCGCGGAGGTGAGCATCGCCACGCCGCCCCAGCCGGCGAGGAAGACGCCAAGCGGGGCGCGCAGGCCGAAGATGCTGACCGAGTTGGCGCGCATTTCGGCATCCGAACCGAAGGTGGCGCGCGCGACCAGGTAGAGGCCGATGATGCCGGCGAGAACCCCGCAGGCATAAATCGCCATGTGCGCGGGGGTCCAGAAGCTGTCGCGGCCGATGGAGCGGTGCCAGGAGACGTCCCACGCTCCGCCGATGGTCGCCGAGGTGACGGCGAACGCGCCAGCCCAGATGTACCAGGGAACCGAGGCGTTGCGCGGTTGCTCGTGGGTTTTGTTCGGGGGCGGAGCGAAAAATGGAGGATTTGCAGCAGTCGACATCGATAACCTCTGGTGCAGCATGGGTTAGCAGTAGAGTACGACGGGGCCGGGGGACAAAACGAGTGACAAATGTAAGGGACGAACGCGGCGACCGGGGGTGATCCGCTGGAAACCCAAACTTCCTTCGCAAATGGGCCATCCGGGGTATCTGGTGTGACAAATCGTTTACAACTATCGTCCGCAACCTAGAGCGAAGTTCAGCGTTAGAATAGAGGAAGGGAAATGAAGATTGGCGAATAGCATTCGCCTCTGGCTAATTTCTCTCCAAGTACGATATCCCGCTTTCCGGAGATCCGAACCCTTGAACCTGCGTCTTCCCTCTGTAACTAGGCCCCTGTTTCTGAAGCGCACTCTCACGACCGGCCTTGCCCTCACAGCACTTTCCGCCGCCTGCCTGCTGATGCCCGGATGTGGCATGCGAGAAACCACCATGGAAGCGACCCAGACTGTCGCAGCCACGCCTACAGGCCAGAAGTATGAGCTGAAGCTCCATCACCTGCATACCGGCGAAAGCATCGATGTTGTCTACCGCGTGGGCAATACCTACCTGCCGGACGCGATGGACAAGCTCAACCACTTTCTGCGCGACCATCGGACGGAAGACCAGAGCCATTACGACCCCAAAGAGTTTGACCTGCTGCACCAGCTGATGGCCAAGCTGGGCAAGAACGATAGCGTGATCGACGTGGTCTGCGGCTACCGGACGCCGTGGTCGAACAACTTCCTTCGCACGCGCGGCGGGACGGCTTCGCCGGCACAGACCGGTGTGGCGAAGAACTCGCAGCACATGCAGGCCAAGGCGATCGATATCCGCGTTCCGGGCGTGACCACGGCAAGACTTCGCGACACGGCGCTGAGCCTGCACGAAGGCGGCGTCGGCTATTATCCCGTGAGCCAGTTCGTCCATGTAGACGTCGGCCCGGTGCGGCAGTGGACGTTCGCCGGCGCGAACAGCGATTAATCACCTCGTTGAAACAGAACGAACCCGGTTGCCGATTTCGGTGCCGGGTTTTCGTTTGTGCGCATGAAATACTTCCCTGATGTCCGAAGCCAGCCGCCAGATCGCACGCCAGATCTTCTCCGAAGCTATGGCTGCGACGACGGTAGAGGCGGCCTGCGAACGGCTGTTACACGTTCGGGACGGCGTGCTGCGAGCTGGTGCGTATGAGTACGATCTGGCGGCCTTTGCCAGCGTGCAAATCGTCTCCATCGGCAAGGCTGGCGCGACGCTGTTTGAGGCTGTGCGGCGGATTCTTCCAGCAGGCCTGCAGGTGCGTTCGGTGATCTGTGCGCCGTTTCCGCCGCAAACGCTCGCCGCATCCGACCTTTACTTTGCGGGTGGGCACCCGCTGCCGAATGCGGCTTCCCTTGAAGCTGCGAAGGCCGCGCTTGCGATGCTGCGAAGCGCCGATACGAAGACGCTGGTGCTGTTCCTGATCTCCGGCGGTGCATCAGCGATGTTCGAGGAGCCGATCGACCCATCGATCCCGCTGGATGACCTGATCGAGTTCTACCGGCAGCTTGTAGCTTCCGGCGCGACGATTCGGCAGGTGAACACGGTGCGGAAGCATTTTTCCGCCGTCAAAGGCGGACGGCTGGCTGCGGCGGCTTCCGCAGCGGCGAAGCTGACACTGCTGATCTCGGACGTGCCTGCCGATGCGCTCGATGCTCTGGCTTCGGGCCCGACGCTGCCGGATTCCACCACGCTCGAACAGACGCGGGAGCTTATTGAGGAGTTTCTGCCTTCACTGCCAGCTTCTATCCGGGCAGTGATCCCTAAGCTTGAAGAAACACCCAAGCCAGACGACACGGCCTTCAAGGGCGCCGAACACGTTGTCCTGCTCGACAACACGGCGCTGCTTGAAGCGGCCAAGGAGTCTGCCGAGCGCATGGGCTTTACCGTCACGATCGACAACGGGTGCGATGACTGGGACTACGAACAGGCCGCGGCCTATCTGCTCGAACGGCTTAGCCGCCTGCATGGGAAATCCTGCCTGCTTTCCGGAGGCGAGGTCACCGTTCGGCTTCCGGCTGTCTCCGGAGCAGGCGGACGCAACCAGCAGCTTGCTCTTTTTGCCACGGCCTCGCTGCCCCTGGGCACGACCTTGCTAAGCGCCGGGTCGGATGGCATCGACGGCAACAGCGTGGCTGCGGGTGCCGTCGTTGACGACAGCACAACCCTCCGCGCACAAGAGAAAACCCTCGACCCAGCCGACGCGCTAGCTCGTTTTGATGCCTCTACGCTGCTGGCCGCGCTGGGAGACACTATCGTTACCGGGCCTTCGGGCAATAATCTAAGAGACATCCGCATCTTACTGACGGGCGCCGATACCTGAACCGGCTCGTCCAACCTTTGGGCCCTTGATGAATCAGATATTCCCGCCACCGCACTTTGCAACATACCGGAGTCCTTTCTTGTCCTCGATTCAAGTAGCTGCGCTCACTGACGTTGGGCGTGTTCGCACCAACAACGAGGACACCTTCGGCATCGACTCCGAGCATGGTCTCTATCTCGTCTGCGACGGCATGGGCGGAGCAGCCGCAGGGGAAGTCGCCAGCGGCATGGCTTGCAGCACCGCCATGGAGTCCTTTGCAGTGCAGGCCGATCACTCCGAGGGCTTCACGCTCTCCGCGTTCGAGGATCGGCTTTCGGCCTCCATCCGCGCCGCCAACGCTGCCGTCTATCGCGCCGGACGCGGCGACGAGCATCACAACATGGGCACCACGCTCGTAGCTGCAGCCATCGCGGGCAATACGCTGCTGATCGGCAATGTGGGCGACAGTCGCGCCTATGTACTGCAGCAGGAAGGCTGGGGGCAGGTCACGAGCGATCACTCCTACATCAACGAGCTCATACGCACGGGCAGCATTCGCGCCGAAGACGCGAACGCACCGGAGCTCGCGCGCTTTGCTTCCACCATCACCCGCGCCATTGGCGCCGCGGAAGAAGTGCATCCGGAGTTTTTTCCGGTCGATCTGAGCGACGGCGACACGGTGCTGCTGTGCAGCGACGGCCTGACGCGCTACCTGGATTCCCCGGAGTTCAACATCCTGATCGACACCAGTGACCTTGAAAGCTCCTGCCAGCGGCTGATCGACTCCGCGAAGGAGTCTGGCGGCATCGACAACATCACCTGCCTCTTGCTTCGCTACAGCGAAGGGCCGGCGCGGTAGGCTCCGGTGTTTTAGGAAACGAGCTGCTTCTTGAGCCGCTTGCTCCTGTACATGGCACCGTCCGCACGATGCAGCAGGTCTTCGAGCGACTCCGGGGCGTCTTCATTCGTCGTCGCCAAACCCAGGCTAAAGCTGAATGGATACAGGCGTCCGGGCTGCGAATCTCTGAGCTCCACGGCCTCTTCCAGGCGCTGGGCCATGTTGCGCATCGCAGTCTCGCTCGATTGCCCAGCCACCACAAACTCATCGCCACCGACCCGTCCCACGACGTCCGAGCGGCGCACAAAGTTGTACAGCAGCTCCGCGACTTCGCGAAGAAACTCCGACCCCATCTCATGGCCGAGCGTGTCGTTGATCTGCTTGAGGTTGTCGAGGTCGATAAAGAGTACCGAAAACGGCGTGCGTGAGCGCTGCGCCAGCCGCAGGGCCTGCTCCGCCAGCAGGTAAAAACCGCGCCGGTTGTAGAGCCTGGTGAGTTCGTCGCGCAGGGAAAGATCGCGAATATCGCGCTCAAGGCTGTCGATCCGCCACGCCAGACCGAGGATCAGCCCAAATGCCAGCAGAACCGAAAGCGCGGTCTCTACTGCGGTGGCATACTCGACGCCGAACAGGCCGGTCCGTACGGAGAGACCTCGCCCGGCTTCCAGGACAAAGGGCAGCACAAGCACGATCGGAAACGCGAACCGGGCGATCTTGCTGCCGATACCCGTTCCCAGCAGGATGCCGAACATGCCAAACTCAGCCCGCCGGCCAAGGGCCACAAACGCCAGCAGGAGGAGGCAGGTCATCGTCTGCAGCGCGGTGCGGCTGTCGCTGGAAATGCCAAACAGCCGCAGCGCACCGTACAGGTAGCCGGAGGCGATGACCAGCACCATTACGCAGAACCCACAGACGAAGATATCGGCCACAATTGACCCGATCCGCTTCCGCTCACGCAAGAGGAACAGCACCACCGAAAGCAGGGCAAAGCAAAACGCCGTTTGCGGGGACATTCGTCCCACGGGCCCATTGAGGGGGTTAACCGGCAAAAGAGCATCGATTCGCAGGTCTGCACCGGTCGCATACTCCAGCAGCGTGGCCGTACCCATCAACCCGACGAACACAGCGATTAGTCGGCCGGCTGTGACCATGCTCTGGGAACGCCGCGGCTGAGAGCAGAGGAGGCTCAGCACCGAGCAGAGCGCCAACAGCGCCGTGTTGGCTCTCATCACGCTCCAGCCGGCCGGAAGAAACCTGCCTAGCGAAGGGGCAAACCAGGCCGTGAGCACCATTACTGCGATCGCCAAGGCTACTGACAGGCAGACGCGCTGAACCACGCCCAGATATTCCAGCAGACCGGGGTCGAGCTCAATGGGAAATCGGAACAAACTCTCTGGTTTCATCCTCGAACCAACATCCTAGGCATGTGTTTCGGGGGCTTGCATTCGCAGGAGCACTTCGTGCCGAACCTCATCCTGATGAAGCGATCGTGCCGCCAATTGCATCTGCTCTTAAGAAGCTATTCGCAATACTTTGGATTCCTGCGGTTGCATCACATTCTAGGCCCTTGCAGCCTCCCAAAGCACGGCCGGGCTGCGATACTGAAGACACTATTTGGAGCGGGCGGCCAGGCGTATGTCCTCCACCATCACGAATCCGGCAAGCGAAGCACCTCGGGCAGAGCGCCGCAAGCGTCCGCGCGGAACATCCACCTTCGACCTCACGCTGAGAAGCGCGCGCACCACCGTAGCCTTCGGGGAGACCCTCCGTCTGGCGTATGAAAGCTTCTGCGCCAGCAAGACGCGCTTCCTGCTGACGATGCTCGGCATGGTGATCGGTTCGGCTTCGATTGTGCTGGTAGTGACGGTGGGCCTGACCGGCAAACAGTATGCGATCGACACGATCTCCGGCCTCGGTCCCAATAAGGTGGAGATGCAGTACTCGGGCGGCCTGGTGATGGGGCCGAACAACGTGAGCACGCCCGATTACATGACGCGGGAAGACATGCTGGCCGTGCATGAGCAGGTGCCGGGTATTGTGGCGATGTCGCCCATGCTGGAATTTCACGACAACATCTCGGTGGGCAGCGGCCAGACAAAAGACGCGATGCTGCTCGGCGTGAGCCCACAGTACAAACAGGTGCGCAACCTGAAGATCAAGGCCGGCCGCTTCTTCGACGACCAGGACGCCATCACCCACGGGCACGTCGCCGTTCTGGTCGGCCCTATGGCTACCGAGCTTTACGGAAGCTATCAGTCCGCCGTCGGCCGCACCATTACCGTGAATGGCATTCCATTTACGGTGATCGGCGTCTTCATGGAAAGCATCGACACCTATGGGCAGTCGGAAATCTCCGAGCACACGCTGCTGGTTCCTTATGAAGTGGCCCGCTACTTCACTGGAACCGACCAGCTAAAAGAGATCTTCTTCAGCATGGCGACCACGGCGGAAGTCGAGCCCGCCGCAAGGCACATCACCGAGATCATCCAGAGCCGCCACCGTGCCACCAGCGTTTACAAGGCGCAGACGCTGACCGATATCCTGCAGACCATGGGCAAGGTTGCGGACATGCTGACGATCGTGCTCGTACTGGCTTCCGGCATTACGCTGATCGTCTCGGGCGTGGGCATCATGAACTCCATGCTGGCGAATGTGCAGTCGCGCATCAAGGAGATCGGCATCCGCAAGGCCATGGGCGCGACCAGCCGTGAGATCCGCATGCAGTTCCTTACCGAGGCCGTATTCCTGTCGTTATGCGGCGGCGTGCTGGGAACCGTGCTCGGACTGGCGCTGCCGTTCAGTGTGCGCATCTTCACCGACTTCCAGATTCCTATGGGCCTGCCCTGGAGCGCCATCATCGCTCTGAGTACGTCAATGATCGTCGGCATTATTTTTGGCACGCTGCCAGCCAACCGCGCAGCCAAGCTCGATCCCGTCTCCACGCTGAAATACGAATAAGCTTTAGAAGATTCTTGACAAAGTCTCAGCGTCGCCATATACATTGCTATACGAGGTATTTTGCTATGGCGATAAAACGATTCCCCGCCCCGGAAGCTGACCAGCCCGACCGCTGGGAGGCGCAGCTTCGCAAGGGTGCTCTGGAGATGGCAGCGCTCGCCAGCCTGTGGCGTGGGCGGCTCTACGGGCTGGAAATCATCCGCTTTCTTGAGGCACAGTCGCGGCTGGTGCTCGCCGAGGGCACCATCTACCCCATCCTGAACCGGCTGCGGACAGAAGCGCTGCTCACCTCAGAGTGGGTGGAAGCCGACGCCGGGCATCCGCGCAAGTACTACTCGCTGACCGACGCCGGCCGCGAGCGCCTTCGCCTGATGGCTGCCGCCTGGATGGATTTCTCCAGCGGCCTTACACAGCTTCTCGAACCCGTACTCGAATCTGAAGAGGTGATCCAATGACATTGACGCCTGAACTGCACCCCGACCAACTTCTCATCGGCGACTTTCTTTCCGACCTTCGCGCACGCCTGGCGCCGATGACGCTCGCGGAGCGCGAAGATATCCTGCGCGAGATCGCCGCGCACATCCACGATTCGATGGAACTCAACGGCCTGCCCGCCGCCACCGTGATTGCGCGGCTGGGCACGCCGCAGCAGCTTGCGGCTGACTATCGCGATGGCGCGCTGGTTCGCGAGGCACGCTACAGCGTCTCACCCATGCTGCTGCTGCGGGCTACGCTGCGTATTGCGAGCAGGGGTTTTACCGGTGCTGTCGTGTTCTTCTGCGGGCTGGTGGGATACCTGACCGGCATCAGCTTCATTATCGCGGCGCTGGTGAAGCCGTTCTTTCCTGGCCGGACCGGCGTGTTTGTGGTGCATCACCATCTCTACCGCATCGGAGTGCAGGCGAGTGCGCCGCCGGTGCCGGTGCATGAAGTGGCCGGCTATACGTTCATCCCGGTGTCGTTGGCGGTTGGGTGCGCTGCGGTCCTTGTGACAACGTTTGCTATCCGTCGATTTTTGAGCATCGCAAGTAAGTGGCAGGATAAGCTGGCGAACGGTGGGACTTCGTGGAAGTCAATCCATCACTCCGCAGCATAAGCTTCGGCACGAGAGCACAAACAACAACGCCCACACTCCTCGGAATGTGGGCGTTGCTTTCTCTGTTGGCTGTTACCCGTTCGCTGCTTAGTCGCGGCCGTCGTCCAACTCGCCCGTGTAGAGCGAAACGAACCCGGTGTCCGTGTCTTCGACCGGAGCATCCGCGCCTTCCGGCGCATCGCTCTTGATGGTCACCTGCACGTGTGCGGTGACTTCGCGGTGAATGCGAACCGGTACGTGATACTCGCCAACGGTCTTCAAGGGGTCGTCGAGGTGGATCTTGCGACGGTCGACCTTGAGGCCCTGCTCTTCGAGAGCGGCTGCGATGTCCTGCGAGGTGACGGAGCCGAAGAGCTGGCCCGTAGCCGAGGTCTTGCGCTCGAACACGACAACAGCACTGTTGAGCTGCTCGCCGAATGCGACCGCGCCGTCCTTCTCACCGGCCGATTTGCGGATGGCCGAAGCCTTCATCTGTTCGATGACAGCTTTGTTGGCCACGGTGGCTTCGATAGCCAGCTTACCGGGCAGTAGATAGTTGCGGCCATAACCAGCTGCGACTTTGACTACGTCGCCGCGGTGGCCAAGCTTATTTACGTCTTCCTTGAGAATCACTTCCATGACACTTCTCCAATATCTTGCTCAAGCTTGCTTGTGGCTGCGGGCATTTACTACGCAGGCCTCAAGGCGCGCCTCACTCGGCGCAGTTCATCACTAGAAGCGTGCGGCGTAGGGCAGAAGCGCGATAGCGCGAGCCTGCTTGATCGCCCGTGTCAGCTTGCGCTGGAACGGTGCACTGGTGCCCGAAAGACGGCGCGGGATGATCTTGCCGCGATCGGAAACGAACTGCTGAAGCAGGCGCACATCGCGGTAGCTGATCGTGTCGATCTTCTCCACGGTGAACTTGCAAACCTTCTTGCGGCGGAAGAACTTGCGTCCGCCAGGACCACCGCCCGCGCCCGCGGGACGGGGAGGACGTGCGCCGGCAGGGCGCGATCCCTGGTAGCCGCCGGTGCGGGGTGCGCCGCCACCGGTGCTCGGTGTGCTGCTGCCTTCGGAAGATGCTGCGGGTGTTGCCGGTACTGTCTCGTCAGCCATGTTGCTTATCCTTTTGTCTGCTGCCAGCGTTGGCTGTCAGCGGTTCTGCCACTCGCGCTCCAGACCCGCGCTGGGGCCTCTGGACTTGGTCTTCTTGCGAAAACCTGGGAGCGATGTGCGGCGTTAGTGTTTGTCCTTATCAGCCGGCCTGCAAAGCAGAACCAGCGAAAGCTTGAACTAGACCGCTGCGGCAACAGGCTCGGCTGCAACTTCAGCAGCGGGAGCTTCGGCAACAGCCGCGGGAGCCTCAGCAGGAGCAGTCGCTTCGGCGCTCTGCGTCGGCAGGGCGCTGCGCTTTACGTGCGCATCGCGATGCTTCTTGATCTTGGCCACGCGCTTGTCTTCCTCGTCCATGCGGACGGTGAGGAACTTGATGACGGGCTCGGAGACGCGAAGGCGGCGCTCGAGCTCAGCCACGAGAGCGGCAGGCGCTTCAACGATCAGCAGCACGTAGAAGCCGTCGTTGAACTTCTTCACCGTGTAAGCGAGGCGACGGCGACCCATCTTCTCGGTCGACTTGATCGTTCCGCCACCGGAGGTAACATAGCCCGAGAACGTCTCGATGAGCTTGTCCTGCTCGGCTTCTTCAACATCCGGGCGAACGATAAACATGATTTCGTAAGTGCGATTCATAGTGTTTCTTTCTGCGGGGTTCTGCCCCGCACCGCTCGATCGTTTGAGTCGGTGTGGAAGGTTGTTGTTACGAGTGAATAGCGATCACGATTCACTTTCCTGCTTCCGATTGAACTCATTCATTGCTGCCCCGACACCTTTTGTCAGCACAGCCTCGACCGCGCGTACAGCCTGGTCGAGTACTTCATCCATCACCATCAACTCCTGCTTGCGCATGGGAGCCAACAGATACTCCTTGCCGCCGGCCTTGATCACGCGTCCCGTTTCGAGCGGCGGTTTGCCGACGCCGATGCGGATGCGAAGCCAGTCCTGCGTTCCGAGCACTTCGGAGATCGACTTCACTCCGTTGTGCCCGCCCGGTGAGCCACGCTCTGCAAGCCGCAGTGTGCCGAGGGGAAAAGCCAGCTCGTCGTAGAGGACAATCAAGTCTCCTATGCCGAGCCCAAGGTCGTTCAACAAAGCGGCTACCGAAAGCCCGCTCAAATTCATAAAAGTCTCAGGCTTGGCTAAGAGGACATCGTGTCCCATCAGCTTTGCCTTGCCCGTCAGCGCTCTTCCGCGACGGTTGGCTACCTGCACCGCACAAATCTCCGCGATGCGATCGATAGCCAGAAACCCGGCATTGTGCGGCGTGAATGCGTACTCCGGACCAGGATTCCCAAGACCGACAATCAGCTTCACGTCGCACAAGCCTCTAGCTTCCAGCTCCTGGCCAGGAGCTGGAAGCTTCAAAACTACTTCTTCTTATCGCCAGCAGCCGGAACAGCAGCGTCAGCATCCTGCTTGCCCTTCTTGGCAACTTCAGGCTCCGCGGGGCCGGCAACCGGCTCAGCAACAGCTTCTTCCTTCGCCACGGTGACGTGAGCCACGAGATCGTGCTCGCCGCCGAGGAACTTGATCTTGTCGGAGTGCGGCAGGTCGGAAATATGGATCGCGCCATTGACCTCGAGCGCCGAAACGTCGACGTCGATGTGGCTCGGGATATCGCCGGGGAGGCACTCGACTTCAACCTCATGCAGCACCTGGCCGAGAACGCCGCCGCCCATCTTCACGCCTGCGGGCGTTCCGATCAGCTGTACGGGAACCGAAACGCGCATCGCCTTGTCCATCGCGATCCGCTTGATGTCGATGTGCAGCAGGTGACCCTTGATGGGCTCGTTCTGCCACTCGACGATCATGCCCTTGGACGCCGGAGCGCCTTCGATGGCGAGATCGAAGATGGTGTTGTGACCGGAATCAGAGTACAGAATCTTGGTGATGACCTTGGGGTCAACCGTGACCGCAACCGACTCCTTGCCCGCGCCATACACAACGGCGGGAATCAAACCCTGCATGCGCACGCGGCGCGCAAAACCCTTGTTGAACGTCCCGGTGCGGGGCGTTGCGACGACCGAACTAACAGTGGTGCTTGCCATAAATCACTTTTCCTTTATCGGGCACGAGGTTGAGCCTCGCTCCCTTTCTGCAATTACAAAACTCTGTTGGCTGTTAACTGTTCCCTGTTAACTCGCTCTTAGTTGAACAACGTGGAAACCGAAGTTTCCATATGAATGCTTTCGATCGCCCTGCCTAACAAACCGGCAATCGAAAGCACTTTGATCTTTGGAACCTTCAGCGCGGCTTCAGTAAGAGGAATGGTGTTGGTTACCACCAGCTCCTCTAAACCTGAGTCGCGGATGCGATCGATCGCGGGGCCCGAGAGCACCGCGTGCGAAGCGCACGCATAAACTTTTTCCGCTCCCTGTGCAAGCAGCGCATCTGCCGTCTTCACCAACGTTCCCGCTGTATCCACAATGTCGTCCAGGATCAAACAGGTCCTGCCCTTCACATCGCCGATCACGTTCATCACTTCCGTCACGTTGATATCGGTCCTGCGTTTGTCGACGATTGCGAGCGGAACTTCGAGCTTCTTTGCAAAGAATCTTGCCCGCTCCACGCCACCTGCATCGGGGCTGACCACGGTGAGGTTCGGCAGCTTCAAATCGCGGAAGTAGCCCACGAGCACCGGGCTCGCGAACAGGTGATCCACCGGGATGTTAAAGAAGCCCTGAATCTGCGCCGCGTGCAAATCGACAAACAGAGCACGATTTGCACCAGCAGTTACTAAGAGGTCTGCCACCAGCTTCGAGGTGATTGCGACACGCGGGCGATCTTTGCGATCCTGCCGCGCATAGCCGTAGTACGGAACCACCACGGTGATTCTGCCGGCTGAGGCGCGCCGGAGCGCGTCCATCATGATCAGCAGTTCGACCAGGTTCTGGTCGACCGGGAAGCAAGTGGGCTGGACTAAAAACACATCTGCGCCACGCACATTTTCAAGGAGCTGAAAGTGGGTCTCTCCGTCGGAGAAGCGCTGCAAACGCGTTTCGCCAAGAGGCACACCTAAAAACTTACAGATCTCCTCCGTCAAAGGCCGGTTCGCCGAGCCGGAGAAGATCTTGAAGCGCTTGTCGTCACTAAGCCGCGTGGAGCGTTTTTTCTCCGCTGGCGTCTTAGCTCCCGATCCAGAGGCTGCCGGCGTAGTCGCTTCGGCAGCTTGTTTCGGCTGTTCCGGCTCGCCCTGGGGCGTCGCGTCGGAACGATGAATAGAACTTGGGGAAGGAACCGCAGTCGTGTCTTTTTCTTTCACGTTGAAAATCTCCAGGCTGGTTGACCTTTGGTTTTCGTTGCTGCTTGTCTAACTGCTTTGCGGCCCGGGCTGTTTCTCCCGAACCATAACGTACGGCTAAGACTTTCGGTTCCCTATCACTGCCTGCTTCGGCCTGTTCTGCCGTTGCAGTCACTGCAAACTTCCTGCTACTCCCGCGCTTCAGCTTAAAGGCTGAGTGACAAGTGCGAGCCTTGCTCAATCCTTAGGCACTCGACGTTTCCGAGCGCCAAAAATCAAAAGTTCCCTTGTGGTTCATTTGTTCGGAGGACTTATAGGTCAGCTATCAAACTGAGCGATCAAGCCTGGCGAGCGGCTACTGGCTGGGCGACTAGGATTCGAACCTAGACAAACTGCGTCAAAGGCAGTTGACCTACCATTAGTCGATCGCCCAATACCTGCCGGCGCGCTTCTCTCGAAAGCCGGCAAAGCTACTCTGCGAACATCGTATCCCAGTACGCCGATCTTGGCAGGGTCTCTGTGAGAATCGCCTGCGTTCCGGCTTCCAGAACACGTTGTTGAGCAGCGCGTGCGTCCGTTTGGCTGGCATAAAGCCCAAACAACGCCGAACCCGATCCAGATAGGCACGCAAAAACCGCACCGCCGGGATCACTACCCACTAATTCACGCTTGGTTGAACGCAAGGAGGGATGCTGTGAAAACGCAACTTCTTCGAAGTCGTTTTCGATCCCGGTGCGGACAAGCGCGAGAAGAGGATTAGACACCCCATCCAACAAGTTGGCTGGGGACCCCGTTATCTCGGCCAGGTCAACCGTCCTGCGGTTGACACCGGAGAGGCCAGATTCAGCGCCATCCCTACTCCAGACGGCTGCCAGAACGCGGCTCAACTCACTTAGTCTATCGCCTGCATGTGGAAAAGTCAACGCGGAGGCCGCCATTTGGGCGTCCAGCGCCTGAAATGCAAGCTTCGTCGACACCCCAACGCTCGGAATCGCCATGACACATGGCATCGCCGGCAATTCCGGCAGCGGATACACCTCTTCGCCACGTCCGAGGCCCAAAACCGTTCCGCCGATCAAAAACAGCGGCACATCCGACCCCACCTCCGCTGCCAGCTGCAACCGCTCCGCACCCGGCAAAGCCTTGCCCAGCTCCCGCTCCAGCCCCAGCAGCGCCGCGACCGCGTTCGCCGATCCAGCCCCCACGCCGCCCTGCACCGGCAGTTTTTTCTCGATATGAATCGCCACCTCAGCAGTCAGCCCCATCCGCTCGAGCGCCCCGGCGACCATTGCAAACGCCGTATTCTTCTCCGCATCGCCGGTCTCGGTCCGTGGGACGCCTGAATGATCCGCCGTCAGCACGATCCGCGTCTCCGCCGCTTCACGCGCCTCAACGGTCACAAAATCATGCAGCGCAACTGTCTGGTACATGGTCGTCAGGCCATGGAACCCGTCCACCCGCACCGGCCCCACCACCAGCCCCAGGTTGATCTTTGCAAACGACTTAACACGTGTGGACAAAGTTATAGCCCCTGTTTTTTCTGCATTGCCGTCCATGGAGCGTAGGTCATCCAGCTTTTTGGCACCCACATACCCGCGAGCTGCATCTGGTTTGCCGATGCAAGTTGATCTCGCAACGCATGTCTGCATTTGGTAGATACATTGATCTTCTCCAAAAGGTCACAGATGAGAACGATAACTCCATACATACGCTTGGGATCAACCCCAAGGTAAGGCCAACGATCAGGCTTATTTGGAAACTTGGGTGAAATGGCCAGTTCACGATTCCAGAGGCGACCGTGATGCGCACAAATGTTCCTCACGTAGGAAAGAGTATGAAGCCACGTCCTGAGCACCGATTGATGAACGCCAATAGAATCCGCAACCTCCCTCTGAAGGTCGAGCGTAAGAGCTTTATAAATATGCGAGATGAACCCAAAAGACATGAGTTCCGTTGCCATCCAGATAGGCAGATACGCTTCTTGCGAGTATTTCCCTCTAAAGTGGGCAACAAATTTATCCGCGGGCTTCTTTTCGAGATCTCTTATCTGCGTAAGAAATGCTTGATGGTCGAATGTTGGGACAAAGTAAACGGGGTCGGCATACGCAAAGGCACCACCGCGCAAGGCCAGGTGATACGTAATCCTGGTTCTAAAGTGAACTTCGATGATCTCCAGAGCGTCGCTCACAAGCAGACGCAGATCCTTATCGAACTTATAGAGTGCCAACACATCGGCGAAGCTGGCGCCGGCGAAGCGTTCGGTTCCAACCTGCCTAAAAGGCCGAAAATAGGCGCTCAGCCGGTAATAGCTGATGTGGCTCAGCACCTCCTCCGCGTAAGCGTGGTTCTCTACGATCAGTCCCCTTGCCTGAAGCAGGGCTACCTGATCCGCGAACGTCAAAGCTGGTTTGGCATACCGCATAAAAGGAAAACCCGCCAAGTGGCGCATAGCCTAAAAGGCTAGAGGCGTGGCGGGTGTGTTGTTTCAATTATACAGGCCGTCTGGCCACTCTTCTAGCTTCCTATTGATGAATCAACCCAATTAACTTCAAAACTGGAAGTACAAAAAGCTCGTGCTCAGGTACAGGATCGCCAGCGTCAGCGACGTCACCGCCATCATCACCAAACCCCACGCCGCCGTCGGCCTCCACCGAATCCAGTTACCCACCAGCGACCGCGACCGTTCGCCCGGATCGACCTGGCCGAGAATCTCCTGCGTGTTCGGCAGCAGCCACACAATCGCAAACGCGGCCGCGATCACCACCCAGGCTTGCGAGCCGATGGTCGCGAAGCTCGAAGTTCCGGGCACATGCGCGGCGTAGGCCGCCAGGCCGCCGCCACCATGCAGATGCAGCAGCGTCCCCATCACGTAGAAGGCGTCCCGCGCGCTATGGGCACGGAAGAAGATCTGCCCCACCAGCACGCAGGCCAGCGTCAGCAGCACGCCAACGGGCTTCGGCAGCAACTTCTGCACCGGCGCGTCTTCCGGCACGAAAATCCTCCACGCATGGTTCGCCGTCAGGTACACGGCGTGCGCCAGCCCGAACAGGATGAACTGCATCCCGGCGCCGTGCCATATACCCGCCAAAAACATCGTCGACAGCATCGGCAGGGCAATGATCTCCGAGAAGCCGCTCAGTGTGCGCTGCGCCTTCTTGGTCGCTTTCTTGCCCTTGCGAATGCGGCGGCGGCTCATCGCCATCGCCAACGGGTTATAGAGGTACAGGTTCAGGTAGCGGGTCAGTGTCATGTGCCAGCGCTGCCAGAAGTCGATAATGTTCGCCGCCTTGTACGGCGAGTTGAAGTTCACCGGGAACGTCAGCGAGAACATCCGCGCCAGGCCAAGCGCCATGTCCGAGTAGCCTGAGAAGTCGAAGTACAGCTGCATCATGTAGCAGAACAGGCCCACCCAGGTGGCCTGCGCGCCGAACCCATGAGGGTTCGCGTAGAGCGCATCCGCCACTGGTCCGAACTGGTCGGCCAGCAGCACCTTTTTGCCCAGGCCCATCAGGAACCACGTTGTGCCGACGGCCATATCGTCGGCGCGCAGGCCGCGATGATTCGTCGCCGTAAACTGCGGCATCATCTCCGAGTGATGAATGATCGGGCCCGCGATCAGGTGCGGAAAGAACGTTACAAACAGCACGTAGGAAAGAAAATCCTGCGGCTCCGCCACCTCCTGCTTCAGGTCGATCAGATAGGCGATCTGCGTGAAGGTGAAGAAGGAAATGCCGAGCGGAAGCAGCACGCTGCCAAACGACCGCCCAACCCATCCGGCAGATAGCGCAAAATGCAGCAGCGGGAACAAGTACTTGAACCAGAACAACAGCAGCAGGTTTCCCGTGATTGCCGCGATCAACGCCGTTGACTTGGCGCGGTCACGCTGCACCTTCGCAATGACCCGCGACATCGCGAAGTTGAAGACGATGGACCCCACCAGCAGGTAGAGATACTTCGGGTTCCAGTAGCCGTAGAAGTAGAGCGACACCAGACTCAGCCACGAGAACATAGGTACGCGACCGAACCGGCCCAGCAGGTGATACCCCAGCAGCGCCACCGGGAGGAACATGAAAAGGAAGACGTTCGACGAGAAGAGCATCTGGCTAACGCCCTCCCTTTTCCATTTGCAGAATTTGCGTGGCCACGCGCTCCGACACCACCGTAGCGCCGGCATCGTTCATGTGCAGACGGCCGGTTACGATAAACATCTCCGGCGGCAGGGTCGATACTTTGTTATCGATCAGCCCCGCCAGCGCTCCGGCGTAGTATCCCACCGTAGGGTCGCAAGTCGGCTGCGGTACGACGTCGATCAGCACGCGCGTCCCATCCTGGCCATAGGTCTGGCGCAGCTTTGCGAGCCAGTCCGGCTGTGGGGCAAGCTTGCGATCGTCGGTCGCATCGCATTTCGTCAGCGGTTTGCCACCCTCGGGCATTCGCCCAAGCTGCGTGTCGCGGGAGTGCATCTCCTCGGCCGGCGGCGACTTCGTCAGATGCCACACCAGACCGGACCGGAAACCGAGCTCCGCGTTACCCAGGCTTGAGTCCGGATACCGCCAGAGTGTCCGCATCACATCTGCCTTGTGCCCGAACTGCATGCCGTAGAGCACACCCTCAAACGTTCCACCCCACTGCCAGCGCCAGGGGTCGGAGAGGTCTTCCGGCGCGAACTGAAAGACCAGGTACTTCGGCGCGCGGTTGTGCTGGAGGTAAGTAGTCAGAACGGCCATGCCGTTCACGCGCTTCACGCCCGCGACCTCCGCAATGTTGCAGGCGGAAAGCCCGGTCCGCGCCGCGATCACCTTCGGCATCAGGTCCACCATCGCGGTGGAGTCGCCATCGATCACAACATCGCAGTCGGCCCCGCGCAGCTTTGCCCCATAGCCAAGCTGGCTCAGGTACAAGCTGCGGGAGTGGTGTATGTACTCGCCGGTGGACATCCAGTAGAACGAAAACACGATCAGCGCGAACGGAAACAAGCCTACCGCCGCCACGTACCAGCGCAGCCGCGAACCGCCGCTTTGCGGTTCATAACGCACTTCACCCAGGTCCAGGCCGAACTCCCGCCGGTCTTCTGCTGATTCATCGCTCAATGCGTCTCTGCCCCGTCTACGCCGCTGTTTTCTTTTCGATCGCTTCCGCCATCTGGCCCACGTTTTTCATCTTCTCAAGCTCCGCGGTCTTGAACTTCACCCCGAACTCCTCTTCGATGGCGACCACCAGCGTGATGTGATTCACCGAGTCCCACTCCTTCACGTCGTGCGCGGTCAGCTCCGGCGTCGCCACCAGGCTTTCATCGTCGAACACATCGCGAAGCGTCTGCGTCAATCGTTCATAAATCTCTGCTTGCTGCATGGTCAGGCCTCTTCTCTTGGTCTGGCTTCGTGCATCTATCGTAATGTCTAGACTGCCGCTTCCCGCACAACTTCCACCTGCATCGGCACCGGTCGGAGCTCGTAGTCCTCAAGGTTCAGCGTCCAGCGCGTTGCTCCGGACTCTTCCGTCTCCGTCAGCTCAAAGCCCAGTGTGCGGTACATCTCTCGCACCATGCCGTTCTTCTCCGTTGGACGATAGATCCCCACGAGTCTGCGGACCCTCAGCGCCCCGGCCTGTTCCACCAGCACATTCAGGCAGGCTTCCTCTACGTTGCGGCCCAGTACGCGGCAGCTCATCAGCCAGGTCTCAATTTCGGCCTCAGCCCCATTGGCCCGCGCCACCAGGATGGCAATGATGCCATTGTCGCCGAAGCGATCCAGCAGCCGCACCTGGAGCGTCACCACCTTCGGATTACGCATCAATGCCGTAACCTCGGCTTCCGTATGACGTTGCGTGGTCAGGTTGAACTGGTTCGTCTTGTTGATCAGCTGCGTCACGCGCGTCAGACCTACGCTATCGAACGGCTGCGCGATCAGGTGCATCCGGAGCGACTCGAGGTAGCTGCCCATGTCGGTGACTGTGTCCTTCAGACGCTCGCGCTCGGCATTCGCCTGGTATAACTGTCCGCGCGCACGATCTTCGTCGGTAATCTTCAGCCCTTCAAAGTAGCCCGCTGCCGCAACCGTCGCCACATACCCTGCCGGGTCTTCGGGCATCTCCGGCACCGCGACCATGGGCAGTTCTTGCCGGATTAACGCGCGCTCCACCGGGTTGTCGTCGGCAAACACCAGGGCATCAAGCCCGATGTTCAACGACTTCGCGATATGCCGCAGGTTCGCCGCCTTGTCCGTCCAGTTGGCGACAAAGCAGGAAATATCGCCGCGCTTCAGCACCATCTCCGGATGCTGTTCGAAAGGCTCCAGCGCATTCTTCTCGTCGTTCTTCGAGCACACCGCAAGGATCACGCCACGCCGGCTCAGCCCCAGCGCATACCGCTGAAAGTCGAGGAAAGCTTCGCCGTTGCCGTTGCCCTGGCCAAGCACAATGCCGTTCAGGCCGTCGTCGCCGATCACTCCGCCCCACAGCGTGTTATCCAGGTCGAGCACCAGGCACTTGGCCGACTTCCCACGCCCCGCCGCAATCAACCGCGCCACATGGTCGCCATAGATCGCCGTCGCCTTCGGATGCACCTCATGCTTGGAGCGGTGCCAGAAGTCCGCGCCATACCAGAACTCCATGCCCTCGGCTGCCGCAAAGCGGTCCACCGCCAGCAGGTCCACGCCTTCAGCCTCAGACTCAGCCCGCAGCCTCTCGTTTACCTTGGCCACAATCGCCGCCGGCGATTGCGCCAGCCGCTCCTCGTTGTCGCCCATCAGGTTCGGGAAAACCGGCATCACCGTCTGCTGCAACACCTGGCACTGAAACTGCGTTCGCGCCTGCCGCCAGCAGGACCGCATCAACTCCATCGCTGCCGCTTCGGTGGAACCTTCCGCACCGGCCAGGTGCCGCGCATCGAGCGCCAGCAGCAGCACATCCGGTGCAAACGCATGCAGCCCCGAAGCCTGATCGATCAACTCCTGCCAGTACATGCCGTAGGGCGCCTCATAGACATCGATCTGCAACCCGCGCCGCAGGCCGGCTACACGGATCCCAGGAGGCAAATGCGAGATCGTCGCCGACCCCAGAATGGCCAGCTTCACGCGCTCCAACCCCGGAATCGCCCCGTCGCAGGCTTCCACCGCCCGCGTGAACGCCCGGTCCAGCTTGCCCATCTGCGAAAACTCCATACGGCTCCCAGCCAGATCCCGCAGCACCAGCCCAACCCCGGCGGGTCCCATCCCCTTCACCGAGCGCAGCAGCGCATCCCAATCCTCACGCAGGGGTAACCAGTTCAATTGCATCCGTGGACTATCTCCATCAGGCCGCCGCGCTGGCAAGAGACCACCTGCGCCGCTCCAACCGATTTACGACCATCTCGATTGTACGAGCACCACCGAAATCCGTGTACCGCTCGTCCTCAGTCCGCTGTAGGTCGCTCCGCCTTGTCCACGATCAACCCCTGCACCGGCCCTCGCGTAGCTTCGAGCCTCAACCCCAGCTGCTCCTGAATCGCCACAAAGAGTGGGGGCAAAGGCGTATCCGCCGGTGCTGCCGGTATCTCGCCACCGAACTGCGTCTCATCCGGTGCCCACTCCAGATCGAAGTCGTACCTTCCCGTCAATCCCGTGCGGTCAACCACCGGGCGGTCCAGCATGGCGCGCTGCATCATGGAGGTGAAATCGCCCATCGTCGCATTGCGCGCCGGCAACACGATTCGCCCCGGATAGACCGTGCTGAGCACGGCAGCAGGTGCATCCGGCGCATCCGCGCTCGCCTTCAACTTCGGTCCGCCTTTGATGACCTCCAGCGCATAGATCGAAAACTCCTTCGACTCGCGATGGAACGAAAGCTTGAAGCGTTCCGTCAGCAGGCTGCGCAGCATCGACATTTGCTCATCATGGTTCGGCCGCACCTCGCCCGGCGTCACGGCTGCAATATCGTAATGCTGCTGGTCCATCCAATCCGGGCCGCCGGAGATCGTCTTCGGGTTCAGGCTGTAGGCCGCCGCGATCAGCAGCTTCAGTGTGTAATCCTGCCCCACAAAGCGATTGTTGCCCCGCATCGTGATGAACCGGCCACGCTTCGCCTCCGACTCCACCGGCTTGATCGTGGCCACATCAAACGCATCGAACTTCGGTCGAGGCGCAGGAGCTTGCGCGCTCATCACTGACACAGCCAGAGCCACCACTGCCACACGTCGAATCATCCTCACCTCAATCCATCAGCTTCCGTGAAAGATACACATACGTCGTCGCCCAGGTCTTCGCCTTCTCCTTCAAGTCAGCACCTGCCGCATGTCCGCCTTCAATAATCTCGTCATAGAAAAACGGATCGCCAAACTCTTCCATCTTCGCTGCAAACTTGCGCGCATGTTGTGGCCCTACGCGATCGTCCTTGGTCGTTGTAAAGATCAGCGGTTCCGGATACTTCACTCCCGGCTTCAACTGCTCATACGGAGAGATAGACGCAAGAAACGCCCGTTCGGCAGGTACGCTCACCGAGCCATACTCGCCCACCCAGCTCGCACCGGCAGCAATGTGCTCATAGCCAAGCATGTCCAGCAGCGGTACCTGGATCACCACCGCCTTCCAAAGCTCCGGATGCTGCGTCATCTCCACACCCATCAGCAGCCCACCGTTCGATCCGCCCATGATCCCGAGATGCGACGGCGACGTAATCTTTCTTGCAATCAGATCTTCACCGACTGCCGCAAAGTCGTCATAGATCTGCTGCCGGTGCGTCTTCAGCCCGGCCTCATGCCACGCCGGGCCAAACTCGCCACCACCGCGGATGTTCGCCAGCACATACACCCCGCCATGCTCCAGCCATAGCTTGCCGATGTTGCCCGAATAGCTCGGCGTCTCCGAAACCTGAAACCCGCCATATGCATTCAGCAGAGTCGCATTTGTTCCGTCGTACTTCAGGTCCTTGCGATGCACAACAAAATACGGCACCTTGGTGCCATCCTTCGACGTCGCCTCCCTCTGCTCCACCACATCGTGCGACGCGTCGAACTGCGCCGGCTGCGTCTTCGCCAGCGTCATCGTCGCCTTCGCTGCGTCGCCAAGCCACAGAGACGACGGAGTTAGGAAGCCCGTGATCGAAAGCACAAAGCGGTCGTCCAGATTGTTAGTCGAAACCAGATCGACGGACACGTTTTCCGGCACCGGCAGCGGCTTGCGCGTCCATCCTTCAGCGCTCGGCGTGTATACATACGCCCGGCCCTGCACATGGTCCAGTGTTGTCACGAGCAGCCGCGTCTTCGTTGTGGCCACCTTGGCCAGGAACTCCTGCGCTGTTGGCTCAAACACCACGCGCGGTTTCAGGTGCTCCGGGTCTTTCAAGACATTCGCCAGCTTTACTTCCACCAGCGAGCCCTGCTTGAACGTCTTCGACAACCCGGCGGGTGTCCAGTCTTCGTTGATCGTAAAGATCACGCGGCCGTCCAACAGAAACGCGCCTTCGGTCTTCTTCGGAATCCCCAACTGCTTCATCCCGCCGGGCGTCGAAATGAACTCTTCACTCTCAAAAGTCGTCACGCCGCGGTAGAACACGGTAAGCGAGTGTCCCTGAGCGTCGTTCAGTGTGTAGGCGCCCGCGCTGATGTCCGAATCCTGACCACGGAAAACCTCTTTGGCAGAATCCAGCGGCGTGCCACGCTTCCACTCCTTCACCACAAACGGATAGCCGGACTTCGTCATCGTCCCTGCGCCCCAGTCGCGACCGACCAGCAGCGTGTTCTTATCGACCCACGCCACATCCTGCTTGCTGTGCGGCAGCACAAAGCCACCTTCCACAAACGTACCGGCCTTCAAATCAAACTCGCGGTCGGTTTCCGCATCTTCGCCACCCGCGGAGAGCTTCGCCATGCAGTCCATGTCCTCGGGATAGAGGCAGTCCATACCTTCCCGCACCCACTTCACATTGTCCTTCGCCGCCAACGCGTCGTAGTCCAGCACCGTATGCCACTTCGGATCGGCTGTCATGTAGCCCGCAATCGAGGTCTTGCGCAGGATGCCACGCACATGCTCCGCATCCTGCCAGAAGTTGTAAACGTCGTCGCCTTCGAGGTCCGGCGTTGCCAGCCGCCGAGGGTCTTCCGCAATCTTCGTCGCCTCGCTCAGATACTCCGCGTAGCGCGGGTCTGTTTCCAGCACCTTCGCCGAACGAGCGTTCTCGGCCTTCACCCATGCCATCGAGCGGTCGCCCGAAACATCCTCCAGCCACGCATACTTGTCCGTAGCGGGAGCCGTTGCGGCCACACCCTGTTGCGCAGCCAGGTGCAACCCGACCACCAAGACCACCCCAACCGCCAAAACTCCCAAGCCCAACCCACGTCCGCGCATCCACTCTCCGGCGCGCCGATTGGACGCGTAACGCTACTCTATCGCGCCGGAGTCTCCGCAATCAGTAGATGTTGAACACCACATTCACATCCACGGCGACCTTCACTGGCTTTCCCTTCAACATCGCCGGCTTGAACTTGTACTGCTTCACCGCTTCAACAGCCTTCTCATCCAGACCCATGCCAACCCCTCGCTCCACATGTACATGCGTCGGCCGGCCCTGTTCATCCACGATCACCGAAACATAGACATCGCCTGAGAACTTTGCCTTCCGCGCCTCCTCGGAGAACTCCGGATCGACCTGATAAATCACCTTCGGCGCCGAGACCCCGCCGCCCACCTCCATCACGCCATCGCCGCCATTTCCACCCGACCCCGGCCCAATCCCATTGCCGTTCCCGCTGCCAATCCCTCCGCCCGTTCCATTACCCATCGAAAAACCCTTCAGGGTAGAGCTCGGCGAACCCAGATCCGGCATCTTGTTATCCGCCATCTTTAGATCCTGCGCGATCACCGTCGGCTCAACCGCCAGCTTCGGATCGATCGCCGGCGGAGCCTTCGGTGGCAGCAGCTGCTCGGTTGAAAACTTCGGCAGATGCCGCGCCGTCACCGGTGCATGATCCGGCTGACCTCCGCCCCCACCTGCGAGCTTCGGCTGTGGCGCCAACTGGGGCGGAGGCGTCAGCTCCACCGTCGCCACCGGCACCAGCACCCGCTTATAAGGAGCCGTCCTCTCCGACGCCAAAGCCAGCACCACCGCCAGCACAATGACATGCGCCACAACCGCCCCCCACATAGAGCCCGCATTTCGCGGCGTCTTCACACTCTCCGCGAACGCAAACGGACTCACCACTGCCGCAGTCTGCGCCTCCTCCTGTGCCAGCCGTGCCAGCAACCGCTGCTCCAACCCACGCGGTGCCTCAACTTCCGCACGCTCCCGCAACAACCCGGCCAACAATCCTTCGAAGCTTCCAAACCCGTCCATCATCAACACATCGCTCATCACAAACCTCCGCTGGCCTACGCTGTTACCTGTTTTCTGTTCCCTGTTCGCTGTCTCTCTTCAAACGCCCGCTTCAGCTCCGCCCTGGCCCGCATCAACCGCGTCCTCACGGTGCCTTCGGGAATCCCCATCACCAAACCAACCTCCCGCGAACTCATCTCCTCAATGGCCGAAAGCAGTAGCGGCTCACGCAGTTCGCCTGGAAGCGCCTCGATCAACTCCCGCAGCAGCTCCCGCTCATCGGTCTCCGCAGCAGCCCACTCGGGCGTGGCCCGCGCATCCTGCACACGCAGCTCCGCGCCAGCTTCCGCAACGCCGACCACCCGTGCCTTCCGACGATCCAGTGCCGCCCGCCAAACCACCCGTGCCAGAAACGCCCGCTCATCCAGCATCCCGCGCCAGCTCTCCCCGCGATACAGCTTCAGCAGCGCGTCCTGCACCGCATCCTCCGCGTCCTGCGGATGGCGCAGCAAACTATGCGCCACGCGATACAGAAACCGCGCATGCTCTTCCACAATCCGCGCAAACGCCGCTTCTCGCGCGCCTGCCTCGCCATCCGACCCATCCAGAACCACCGTTTTTCGTCCCAGCATCTCGGCCCTTCACATACCAAGACCGTGGCCACACGAAAACCGTTCATCAAAACCCAAATTTATTTCTGGACCCCAAAACCAAAGAGCCGCCATTACCTCGTGGCGACCCTCTGTTACCTGTTCCCTATTGAGTGTTCTCTGCCCTTAATGCGCATCCAGCTCAATCTTCCCCACCACCTTCGGCGGCCGCTTCAAAAAGAACACCAGCGGAAGCAGGCAAAGCAGCAGATACGCGAACATCCGGTACTGATCCATGTACGCCAGCAGCGACGCCTGCTCCTGCACCCGCGCGTACAGCAATGCCAACCCCGCATACGCCTTATCGGACGCCGCCCCACCCACAACGCTGCCCATCACATGGCTCGCCTTCACCGCCATCCCATCGCTCTGCGTCAGGTTCGCCGCCAGGTAGGTCTGGTGCGTCTGCGCCGCGCGCTGCAAAAACGTCGACGACAGCGCAATCCCAATGCTCCCACCTTCATTCCGCACCAGTGCATAAATACCCGCCGCATTGCTGCTCTGGTCCGCCGGCAGAAACCGGAACATGATTGTGCTCAATGGCACGGTCGTCATGCCGAGACCCATGATCTGCAGCACGCGCGGCCATACAAAGTTCGGCTCGCCCATCTGCAGGTTACCCAGCGACATCCACCATGTCGCCACCGTAATCGTTACAAGGCCCACAAAGATCAGCCGCCGTGCATCGAGTCCTTTGCTCAGCGCCCACCCCACAATCGGCACCTCGATCATCGTCACCAGTCCTGCTGGAGACACCGCCAGCCCCGCAACGGTCGCGCTATACCCCATCAACTCCTGCATAAACTGCGGCAGCAAGAACGTGCATGCGTACAGCGCCGTATACAGCCCCAGAATGATCGCGCAGCAGATCGCAAAGTTACGTTCCTTAAGCAGCCGAAGGTTCACCACCGGGTTCTTCACATGCAGCTCCCACGCAATCGCGCCCACAATCGCAAACACCGCAATCGCCGCGCTCCATGCGATAAAGCTCGACCCAAACCAATCCAGCTCCTGCCCGCGATCGAGCACGATCTCCAGCGCCGCCAGCCCAATTGCAATCAGCCCCAACCCCATGCCGTCGACCACCAGCTTCTTACCCTTCGCTGCCAACCGCTTCGCCGTAAGCGCCACCGGATCGACCAGCACCATCCGCGTAAAGAACGCACACAGAATACCCACCGGGATGTTGATATAAAAAATCCACCTCCAGGAGTAGTTGTCCGTGATCCATCCGCCCAGCGTCGGCCCCAGCACCGGCGCGCACAAAATCGCGACGGTATACACCGCCATCGCCATGCCACGCTTCTCCCCCGGGAACGCATCCGCCAGGATCGCCTGCACCGAAGGCTGCAATCCACCGCCCGCCAACCCCTGCAGCACGCGAAACACGACCAGCATCGCCAGCGTCGGCGCCAGCCCGCAGCAGGCCGAAAACACTGTAAACATCACCACCGAAACCAGGTAAAAATTCTTCCGCCCCATCACGCTGGAAATCCAGCCGCTAATCGGCAGGATGATCGCGTTGGCAACTAGATAACTCGTCAGCACCCACGTACTCTCATCCTGCGAAGCCGACAAACTTCCCGCAATATGCGGCAGCGCCACGTTCGCAATCGAGGTGTCCAACACCTCCATGAATGTGCCCATCGTGACGACCAGCGCGATAATCCACGGATTGAACACCCGCGGCACTTCCAGCACTTCCAACTCCCGTCGCGGTGCAGGCGTTGGCTCCAGCGGCTGCCCGGGCTCGAACTCCGGCGCACTGGGCGCCAGCGATTCTTCTGCCCGATCTAATACTGACTCAACAGTCACAAAAATGACTCCGCAGTCATTAGAGCAGCTTTCGCGCCCCAGGATTCACCATTACCCTTGCACGCACCCCCTGCGAAACTCAGCTCCCTCCCCCAGGCTCTGCGTCAAAGCCTTCTCCCCTCCCGCAAGCCGCCAACCCCATGTGCTAGCGTGGATTCCGTGGCCACCACCCAAACTCGTAAGCAAGCCCTCACCGACCTGCGCCGCCGCGAAATCCTCGCCGCCGCCATCAAGGTCTTTGGAAAGAAGGGTTTCGCCGACACTTCCGTCGACGACGTCGCCGCCGCCGCGAAGATCGCCAAAGGCACACTGTACCTCTACTTCCGCTCCAAGGAAGACATCTACTCCACCGCCCTCCGCCAGGCCATCCACGAGCTCCACGCCCTCATCGCCGAACGCCTCGCCGCCGCCCACGGCCTGCGCCAGAAGCTCTCCCTGATCGTCGCTGCCCGCCTCGAGTTCTGGACGGACCAGAAGAACCTCTACCGCCTGATCATCACCGTTGGCCGCGAACAAAAGCACCGCCGCCAAACCCACGAAACCCTCCGCGCCGGCCACGACAGCTTCGTCGCCATCTTCGAAGAAGCCGTCCAGGCCGGCGAGATCCAGCCGCAACCCTTCGACGCCCTCGCCTGGGCTATCCTCGACATGATCCGCGGCTGCAACGAGCGCCGCCTCGACAACCTGAACCCCAACACCCCGCAACAGGACACCACCTACATCACCGGCATCGCGCTCCAACGGTTGGGGCTCACCGAACCATAGCGCAAACAAAAGCCGGGCAACCGCCCGGCCTCCGTCTTTATTCACGATTCACTACTAACTATTCAATACCTCTACTGCCCCGAGTTCTCCTTGATAAACTCCGCCGTCCGGTCATGCAGTCCGTGCAGCGCTTCTTCGTTCACATAAACCATGTGTCCGGTCGGGAAAAACTTGTACGCGATGTTGTTCTGCAATGCCGCAGGCATCGGCAGATGCTTCATCTCATACGTCGCCCCGAAGTACAGTGTTCCCAGGTCGAAGTAGCCGCCCATCAGCAGCACCTTCATCTTCGGGTTCGACTTCATCGCCATTGCGATATCGGCCTCCACATTCACGCTGGTACCCGACCATCCCCCACCGGGGACACTGTGCTTCATGTTCCAGTCCCATCCCGGCTCGCGCGCACTGTCCTTGTAGGTCATGTTCTGCCCGAACTTCAAATCGTTCCGCGCATAGGCATTGATCGCCGCCAGATACGCCGCGCCGATCGACTGCGTAAACGGATCGTAGTCCGCATCGCGCGAAAGCGGATCGAATGCCGGCCCCTGGTAGCGTGAATCCAGCCGCCCCGTCGTGACGCCTTCGTTGTCCTGAAGGTACTTCGAAAACTCGCCTCCGGTCAGCCGCAGGTTGGCCTTGATCCACAGTGTTGCTGGGATCCCTGTAAAGCTTTCGAGCTTCGCCGCGACTTCGGCCTTCTTCCCCGCATCGAGATTCGCTCCCTGCAGCAGCGCGCTCGCATAGTCGCCCAACGCATACTGCTCCACGGTCTTCAAAAACGGCTCAAGATCCCCAGACTGGTTCGGCACTTTGTGGTGATACCACGCCGTCGCTGCAAAGCTGGGCAACCCCAGGAAATACCCGTTCTCCGTCCCTGGATTGGAGTCATCGCCATCGGCCGAGTCGTCGAAGCTCAACACCTGGCTCAGAAAGACAACGCCGTTCAAGTCCACACCGCTGTTCGCCAGATCAAGCGACAGCACCGCATCACGCGTCGTTCCATAGCTCTCCCCAAACAAGAATTTCGGAGAAGTCCAGCGATCGTACTTGGTCAGAAAGCGGCGGATGAAGCGATCGAACGCCGCACCATCTTCGTCCACTCCATAGAACGCCTTGTTCGCATCCTTGCCCAGAACCCGGCTAAAGCCCGTTCCCGGCGCATCGATAAAAACGAGATCACTTGCATCGAGCAAACTGTACTGGTTCGACACCAGCTTGTACGGCCCGCCCGCCATGTGCTGCGTGTCGGTAGTCACAATGCGCTTGGGCCCAAAGCTGCCCATGTGCAGATACATCGTCGCCGAACCCGGCCCGCCGTTGTACAGAAACGTAATCGGCCGCGTGCCCGGCGTTTCGCCCTTCGCAAAGTACGCCGTGTAGAACATCCGCGCAGTCGCCGGCTGGTCTTCCGGCTTCGCCGGCAGGTCTACGCCGGCATCGGGCAGCAGCTTGCCATCCAGCCCAAACATCGCATCCTGATGATCACTCGATCCCACGGTGATCAATCCAGCCACCGCACGATACGCGATCACCTTACCGCTAACTGTCACCGACCCTTCGGTCGTAGAGTCCGCGGGCAACGCCGCAGGGCTCTTCTCCGGCTCAACCGCAACGGTGGTAGTCGTGGTAGTTTTCTGTGCGGTATGCGCATCCTGTGCGATGGCCGAAGCCGTCAGTGCGAGCAGACATACAGCATAGGCAGGGACTTTCCCTGCAGCGAACTTTGAACTCATCGGACATCTCTCCTTCGTAGTGAACGTAGGATACCAACTTCCAGCCAATTGGACGCGCGAGTGCTAACGCTTCACCCGTTGCCGCTGACCTTCCATCGCCTGTTCATAGACCTTATCCACATAGGCCTCTGAAATCGGCCCGGTTCCCATCTGCAGCCGGTAATAGATCGGGGCATAGAACGCATCAATGGCGGCTTCGATATCCAGGTCTTTTCGCAACCCACCCTGCTGGGTGGCTTCTTCTAGAACTTCGAACACCAGCTTGCGCCGCGGCAATGTCCAGTTTTCCCGAAACGCCTTCGCCAACTCAGGATCGAACTGAGCTTCCGCCAGAAGCGCTTTCACCAACGCCCCAACTCTGCCGCGAAAGGCCTTCGCAGTCGTTTGCATCTGCAGCCTCAACCGTTCTACCGCGCGCTCATCTTCAGGAAAGCGCGATGCAGGACCAAGCTGCGCAATGAAGGCTTCCATAATGACAGCCGCCTTGTTCGGCCATCGACGGTAGATCGTCGTCTTGCCCACACCTGTCTTCGCCGCAATGCCTTCAATACTGACAGCGCGAAAACCGACCTCCAGCACGAGATCAAGAGCCGCCTTCAAAATCGCCTGATGCAACTGCTCGCTTCTTGGTCTTCCGCCCCGCGTAATTCGTGTGCCATCTCCGCTCATGGTGATCCTCAAACCGGCTCTGCAAATACTTTCTTCTTATTATTGCATCCGTAACGCTACGCAGCGTATCTTATCCTCAGTCTAAAAACGATACGAACCGTTGCGTATCTCACAGAAGCAAAGTTATGAAAGGAAGAGCGCAATGTTTGTTCTCATCAATGCCTTTTTTCTGGGAACCGCTTCAGGGCTACGCGCTCTTGCAGGTCTCGCCATCGTCAGCTGGGCTGCACGCCTCGGATACCTTCCCCTGGAGCACACGTGGCTTGCCTTTCTCGGCTACGCCTTCACGCCCTACATCCTGAGCCTGATGGCGATCGGCGAGATGGTCAACGACAAGCTGCCAAAGACTCCAAGCCGTCTTATCCCTCCGCAGTTCATCACCCGCGTAGTCACGGGTACGCTTTGCGGGTTTGCTCTTGGACGCTCAACGGAACACCTCCTCATCTGCGTCATTGCCGCAGCAGCCGGAAGCATCGCCGCACGCTTGGCGGGGCGAAGGCAAGAGCAGCCGGCGCAAGGCTGTTTGCGCGCGACCTTCCCGCTGCCCTTATTGAGGATGCAGTCACCCTTGGGTTGGCAATCTCCGCCGTCGCTCTCGTGTCCTGACGCAAAGATAAGGCAGTCAAGCAGGTCTACAGCACAACTCACGCTCCATACACTCCGCAGGCCACTAAGCCGCAGCGGCTCGCACGTACAGAAAGAGAACCATCATGGGTAAGGTTGCAGTCGTTACTGGAGCATCAAAAGGTATCGGAGCGTCCATCGCCAGGCATCTCGCAGCAGAGGGCGCCTCCGTTGTTGTGAATTACGCGACAGATAAGAAAGGCGCGGATCTTGTAGTTACTTCGATCGTAGAAGCAGGCGGTAAAGCTATAGCCGTGCAGGCAAGCGTCGCGCAGGAGAATGAGATTGTTTCTCTCTTCGAGCAGACAGCGAAAGCCTATGGCAAGGTCGACATCTTGATCAACAATGCCGGGGTTTATGCATTTGCACCGATTGAGAACGTGACTGCGGAAGAATTCGCACGTGAATTCAATACGAATGTCCTCGGACTGCTGCTGGTAACAAAGTTGGCTCTGCCGCTCTTTCCTGAAACCGGCGGAAGCATCGTCAATCTCAGCTCGGTGGTAAGCACCATGGCGCCTCCGACAGCGAGTGTTTACGCAGGTACAAAGGGCGCCATAGACACGATCACGAAAACCCTAGCCAAGGAACTCGGGCCGCGAAAGATCCGTGTCAATGCAGTGAACCCGGGAATGGTGATCACCGAGGGCCTCCAGGCATCTGGACTTACAGGAAGCGGATTTGAGACGCAGATGATCGCATTGACCCCACTGGGACGCGCAGGCCGACCGGACGATATTGCGATGCCTGTCGTCTTCCTTGCCTCAGAAGATGCTCGCTGGATCACCGGAGAAACCCTCTACGTTTCCGGCGGCGCTGGAATTTAGTAGGCGGCGAAAGCCTTCCAGGACCGGAGATCGAGAAAGACATAATGCTTCGACGCAATTTTCTGAAAACGACTGGCGCTCTCATTTTCGCCAGCCCCTGGCTGGGCCCTTTAGCACAGTCGCAGCTTCCTCCTACAAGTTCATTTACCGGCACGCAAGCAAGGAACACAGATATGGAACTCTATACGCATCACACCGCACCCACCCAGTTCGTCGAAGCCAACGGCGTCCGCTTCGCCTATCGCCGCTTCGGCAAAAAGCAAGGCATTCCGCTGGTCTTCATTCCGCACATTCTCGGCAACATGGATAGCTGGGACCCCTCGGTTACCGACGGCTTCGCGAAGGACCGTGAAGTCATTCTCTTCAACAACGCCGGAGTCGCAAGTCATCTTCACCAACAAATACGGCAATCTGGATGACTTCTGGATCGATGGCTTCTTCACCGCGTCGCCCGCGAGTCAGGCTGCCGGACGCGCCTTCCTCAAGCGCCGGGACGCACGCGTAGAAAATCGCGACACGCCCATCAATGAGAAGGTTCAGCCCGCGCAGTTCGCCGCTCTCCAGGAATGGGGCAAACCCGCCGGCGAACGTTTCGCCTATCTCAAGGACATCAAAATGTCGGTCCTGATCGTCGGCGGCAAATCCGACATCATCTTCTACACCATCAACTCGTTCTATTTGGAGCAGAACCTGCCGGACGCGCAGTTGATCCTCTACCCCGACGCCGCGCATGGCTCGCTCTTCCAATACCCTGAGCTGTTCGTGGAACACACCACCATGTTCCTTCGCGACTAAGCAACGATCGGCTGCAGGCTTTCGCGCAGCTTACTCCACGGTGGTGGTATGGTTTTGGGCGGCCGGAAATAGGTGTTGCCGAATCTGCAGAACGAAAGCCGGGACTTCCTTATTAATCAGGTCGGGACGGTCAATATGCACATAGTGGTCGCTACCCTTCGCGATAATGCGACGGCTCTGGCTGGAAAGACCCTTCGCTTCTTCCTGCATCTGGTTCCACACGACAGCGTTCGCCTTCGACACTGCCGGCGGCCAGTTAGGAGCAAGCACCGCAGGGTCGCGGGAGAAGATAAGAATCGGCAGCGAACCGAAAGGTCCTGCATGCAGCGTCTCTTCTCCGGACGCTCGCTCCGCGTCCAGCTCGCGTTCAATAGCCGTCATCTGCGAAGGCACGCAGGAGTCCGCCTTGATCCAAAGACTGTCGCGCTCAAACCCCGCAGGCACGTCTGTACAAAGTCCTTTTGCCCGGTACCAGCCCAGCGTCATGAGCAATTTCTGCCATGGCATCTCTTTGCGCTGCTCATCCTGGATCATCACCAACTCGTGCGGCACTCGGTCGTCCTGGAGTGGCGTGGCGCCATCCACAAAAATCAGCCCTGCAAGATCGGCCGGATACTGCGCCGCATAGGACCGAAGATGAAGGCCCGCGATCGAATGTCCCATAAGGATGAAGGGACGCTGGACATCGGCTACCGCAAGGAGTTGATGCAGCTGCGCCGCGATGGCATTCGCGTCCTGCACTCCGGGTCTGGTTTCGCTCCAGCCAAAGCCTGCTCGATCGTACGCGCACACACGCGTCACCTTCGATAGCTCCGGCTGAACCTTCGCCCAGATCGTGAAGTCATCCCCAAGTCCGGTATCGAGAACGATGGTTGGAACGCCTTGCCCCGTGCAGTACAGGTGCATCGCATACCCATCCACGTTGTAGAGCTTGCCCGGCACGCCAGCAAGCTTGCGATAGTGTCTGAGACTAAGCGCGTTGTAAGCCACGCCTGCAGCAACGATGGCAAAGCAGGCGAAGAGGAGCGCCGCAAGAAGCTTCAAATACTTCATGGGTCCAGTGTATCCAGATCAAACTGAACCCAATGGCCGACTGCATTTCATCATCGCCTTGCTTTTATCGCCGCGTCGCCGAAATCATGCAGTACGTCATCGGGCCCAGCGGCGCGCTCACCAGCGGCAGCAGCACCGGCGCCAGCACGTTGTTCCATCGCGCACGTGTCATCTTCTTTTTGCCGAACACAACATCCGTCAGCAGGAACTTAAGCGTCACCCAAGGCACATGCGCCACCGATGGCGCCACACGCAACTGCAGATGCTCCACCGCGATATCCGTAAAGCCTAGCTGCTCCAGCTTTACCGTAAACGCGTCGAGCTCGCCGAGCTCTTCGATCACCCAGCACTCGCACAGCTTGCGATAGATGCGCTCCTGCACCGCGCTTGCAAACGGCCTTGCCCCAAGAAACCCATCCGCAACCACAAGCCGCCCTCCGGGCCGCAGCAAACGATACGCCTCCGCGAGCAGCGCTCCCTTGTCCGCTCCATGCGCATGACAGCTGCTCTCCAGCGCGTACACGCCGTCATAGCTTCCGCGCGGCAAAATGGTGTCTTCGTAGTCGCCTTCGATCACGCGCATACGCGCCCCACACCCGGCTGCTTCATTCAACGTCGAAGCACGCTTGACCTGCCACGGCACACGCGTCAATCCCAGCAACCGCACCTTCGGCATACGCCGCGCAAAGCTGCGCAACGTGCCGCCAAGACCACAGCCAAGATCGAGCAACTTCGGCTCCGCGAGCTTCTCCACTCGCAGCCGCGCCAGCACCTCCGCATTCATCTGCTCCAGCATGGCCTCGCGCTTCAGCGGATTCGTCCCGGCCCGGTAGTAGCCAAAGTGCATATTGAACTCTGGACTCCACGCTGCATAGTCCGGACCCGCTTCGCTGTAATACTGTTCCAGCCCGATCCGCGGCACACCCTGCGTCTTCGCAGCCGTCTGCACTCCAGCGTCTTCCAACCCATGAACGTCGGTAGCAATCATTTCTCCCCCTTTTGCTTGCCTTTGCCCGGCAACCACTTCGTAACACCCGCACCCAGGTTCACCAGCCTGCGCAGCGTATTGGGCGGCAGCTTGGTCATCTGTTGATACCAGCTATGCATCTCGTCAAGAAAAGCGTGCATACCCACGATCCGTGCCGTCACCTCAGGCTGCTTCTCCGCACGTGCTTCCACCGCAAGCCTGCCCAGCGCAGCAATGGTCGGCTCAATCTCCCGCTCCACCCGCTGCTGAATCACAATCAGGAACAACTGCCAGACATCGTGCGAGGTCGAAAAGAAATCGCGGCGATCGCCCATCTGGTGAGTCGCCTGAACCAGCTGCCAGTTCTGCAACTCCCGCAGGCTGGTGCTCACGTTGGAGCGCGCCACGGAAAGCGCTTCTGCAATGTCCTCAGCAGTCAGCGGCTCCGCTGACAAATACAACAGCGCATGTACCTGAGCCACGGTGCGATTCACGCCCCATCGGCTACCCATCTCCCCCCAGTGAAGGATGAACTCCCGCATTGCCTTCGTCAGCGTCATAGCATATTCTCTCGATTCTGTAATTTCAGTATATACAGAAATTACAGAATACAAGAAATAAGATGGCATCAGTCCTTAAAGGGTTGATCCCGCTACTGCTGCACCCGCACCGACTTCGCCAGCCCCGGCACCGCTGTCGTCAACCCCTCCGCCACCAGCGCACCAAACATCGCCGACCCCTTGCGGTTGAGGTGCGTCCGATCCACCACCTTCGGCATCGTTGGATCGACATGGTCCAGCTCGTCGGCCTGCTCCTGCGTCAGCGTCTCCAGATACTCCGTGCTCTTGGCATAAAGATCGATCACCGGCGCGCCCGTATCCGCACCCACTTTTCGAATGGCCTCGGCATAGCCATCCAGGCTGTGCACCAGCTTGCCATCTTTGTCATACTTGCGGCTCTCCATCGGAGTCACCAGCACCGGCGTAGCACCGGCGGCTCTTGCCTCCATCACGTAAGCCTTCATGTTCGCGTAGAACGTCGTCTTCGGATCGGTCTCCCGCTCCGGCCCTTTGCCTGGCGTATCGTTCGCGCCAAAGCTGATCAGCATATAGTTGGGCTTCAACGCCAGCGCACGCGCCCACAAACCATCCGTTCTGTAGCTCTTGGAGCTCCGCCCGTTCCGCGCCGAGTTCATGCACTCCACGTCACCCGCCAGGTCATCGCAGAACCCACTGCCCCACCCGGTCGAATGATTCATCGTCGAATCGCCCACCAGCACAATCCGCTGCGTCTTCGACGCCACTGTCTTGTCGTCGATCACCTGTTGCGCCAACGCACAGCCGCCGGCCATCAACACACCTACACATACACCACTCAACCATCGCCCATACATTTGCATGCTCTCCATACGTTCTTACACCGTTCGAGGTTTCAGTTGCGGATAACGCTTATAGATACGCCGCTGGTCGTCAGCACTGAGCTGTTGCAGTGGAGTTGGCTTATCCTGCGGCCGCAGGTCTTTCTGATTCAGCACATTCATCAGACTCCACTCACGTTGCAAGCCCTGCGGCTCTTCCGCCTTCAGGTCGTACCGCGTAAAGTCGATCGCAACCGGCTCGCCGTCCTTAGTCCAGTCACGCAACAGCGCCAGCCGAAACTCACGGTTCATGAACCACTCAATCTCAAGGTTCGCTTCAGAACCCGGCGCACCCGTCCCCTTGGCATCGAACCGATAGTTGAGCGCAGCATTGTTCGGCGTATGCGCACGCCACTCCATGCCGAACGCGCCTTCGGTAATCACCTGCGTATCCGGCCATCGATCCCGCACAGCCTGGAGCCAATAAGTCAGGTCCTCATCATGCCCAATCGAAACCTCCCAGATCGCCGTCACCCATCCAAAGTTATTGAACGCATGGCCACCATCGAAGTGTACCGCCGTGGTGTCCATCATCTCCCTGCGGCCCACAACCTTACCCAGGTTGCCCACCGACTCAATCGGCCCGACACCTAGCCTGCTGTTGAACCCACCCTGAAACCCCTCGCGACGCGCCGTAAGAAAATCACACGTCCATCCATCGAGACACACGCAGTCGATAAAGTCCGCCGCCCCCTGCGCAGGCTTCAGATAATGCTCGCGGCTCGGATAGTACGGATAGCAAATCCCTCCATCGCCATCACCGTTATCGATCCCATGTTGGCTCCATATCTGCCCCTGGCACACATGAATGCCTTCATCCGCCGCGAGCAGCCGCTGATTCTCCGCATCCATATAACCGGCCACAAGGCATTGCGGCCGATACCCTCCACCCACCATGATTGAGATCATCGCCAGCGCCGCATGGATGTTCTTCCGGATCTCGTCACGCGTATTGAACATCGGCGCAAAGTACCCACCGGGGATAAACGTAATCTCATCGCCATAGCGTGCGTGATACTCCGCCAGCAAACGCCGCGCTTCCTTGTACTCCGCGCGGCTGTCGTTCAACGCCAGCCAGCTGATCGCCCACGTCATCTTGCCGTCAGGACATCCCCGCGCAAACGCCTCACGCCGCGACCGAATCTTATCCGAGCTATTGTCCCCAGCCTCATCCAGCCCGATCGACCGGTCCGGCCTCACCTCGATCTGGTTCACGCGCACAATCGACACATGTGTCAGAAACCGCCCGCGCAAAGGCGAAGGCCTTTCCGCAAGCACGGGCACCCCATTACCAAGCGCGAGCGCTGCCGCCCCCACTGCTCCACCAAGAAAACGCCGCCTGCTCCATTCGCTGCTCATGCACCATCACCCTTTACGACCCAACCACTGTCGCAAGAATCAACGGATCACGCAATGCAGCGCTCGCACTCTTACTGCTCCATCTCCGGATAAGGCCCCACTCCACCCTTCGCAATAAACGCTTCAATATGCTCTTCAAGCACCGGCAGCGGCACACACCCCAGTTCCAGCACCGCATCGTGGAACGCCCTTACATTGAACTTCGGCCCCAGCGCGGCCTCGGCCTTACGTCGAGCCTTCTCAATCGCCATCTCGCCCAGGTAGTAACTCAGCGCCTGCCCCGGCCACGAGATGTAACGATCCACCTCCGTCTCAATCTCATGGTCGCTCAACGCAGTGTTGTCCCGCAGATACTGCTGTGCCTGCTCGCGCGTCCATCCCTGCGCATGCACGCCCGTATCCACAACCAGCCTCGCCGCGCGCCATGCCTGGTAGCTCAGCATCCCGAACGTCTCATACGGTGTGTGATACATCCCCATCTCGCTGCCCAACCGCTCGCAGTACAGCGCCCAACCTTCGCCATAGGCTGAGATATACACGTTGCGGAACTTCGGCAGCTTCCGCGCCTTGATCACTTCTTCCGCAATCGGCAACTGGAACGCATGCCCCGGCGCCGACTCATGCAGCGTCAGCGCCGGCATGGAGTACAACCCCCGCGACGGCAGATCGTACGTATTCACCAGATACTCCCCCGGCCCACCACGCGCCGACGTATAAAACGGCGCAATCTCCGGCGCCACCGGCTTGATCGCAAACCGCTCCCGCGGCAGATACCCAAAGTACTGCCCCGCCACACCATCGAACTCCTTCGCGACCCACGCCGACCGCATCAACAACTCTTCCGGGGTCTTCGCATAAAACTGCGGATCGCTGCGCAGGAACTTCAGGAACGCGGGCAGATCCCCCTTGAACCCGCTGGCCTTCATCGCGGTCAGCATCTCCGCATGAATGCCCGCCATCTCCTTCAACCCGATCGCATGAATCTCATCGGGCGTTAGCGTCAGCGTCGTGAACTCCAGAATCTTCGACTGGTAGTACGCCTTGCCATCCGGCAGAGCCTCGGCCGCCAACGATACCTGCGCATGCGGCACATACTCGTCTCGCCAGAACTTCAGCAGCGACGCATACGCCGGGACCAACCCGTTCATGATCGTCGCCGCAGCCTCATCCCGCAGCTTCTTCTGCTCTGCCGGAGAAATCGACGCAGGCATCTTCTCCAGCAGCTTGAAGTAGATCGTGCTCTCGGCATTCTTCGCCTCAGCCATCGGCTCGAGCGATGCGTCGCGGCCCATCAGCGTCGCCTTCGGCGGTGTAAAACCACGCGCCAGTCCTGCCCGCATCTCATCGACACTCTCCGCAAAGTAGCGCGGAATATCGGTTAACTGCTGCACATAATTTCTATAGTCGTCCGGAGTCTTGAACGGCTGCCGCGTTACCTCTTCCTCATCCGACCAGAACGTAGAGTCCGAGTTCGCCGGTCGCTCATACTCCCGGAACTTCTGCGCATTCACCAGCACCACAATCTGCGCCCGAAACACCTCAAAGTTCACCCGCTCATCCGCCGACAACTCCGCAACCCTCACCCCATCCAACTGTCGCAGCACCCCCTGCCAGTGCTTCAACTGCGCCTCCTGCGTGGCCACGTCCACACGCGGCAGCTCCGCCAGAATCTTCTCCGGATGGTCCTCATCCTCAGCGCCCCGCTGCGCCTTCCGCCAGGCATCCTCAGCGTTATAGATCGTTTTCAACCGCGCATCGGCAGCTCCACGATGCGCCGGGACCTGCGCACCCGCCAGTGCCACACCCAACACCATCGCTCCCAGCCAAAACATCCGCATCACAATTCTCCCGATGCGACTACTCTACGAGAACATCCATCCAATCTACTTCGGAGCAACCCATAAAATGCGCGCAGGCTTCATAACCCGAATAGTTCACCTGACACCAAAATATGGGTTACAATGAATCAAGAGCCGTCGGAGGTGATCATGGCCCATCCCGCAGTTTCACTCCCCGCGCGAAAGACTCCGCCGGTACCACAACGCAAGATCCGCAGCCTGCACCTGCTCTCCACATCTCCTACAGCATCCAAAGCTGCGGCAACCAGGCTTTTTCAGAAGTTCGCCGCACGCTCTCCTTTACCGCTCGGCAAACTGCGCGCAGAGCTCATCCCTGATTCCTCCTGGAAGCGCGCCGAACAAGCACTGCGTCCCACTGCCGCCCAAACCGTCGCACGACTCGCCAACTCCCTTGCCTTTTCCACGCGCACCTGGCAAAGCGAAGCGGATGCGATCGACTGGCTGCTCGCTCCGCACATCCAGCTTGGCGGGGCAACGCCATTCTCCATGCTGCGCACCGAAACCGGAGGCCGCCTCGTTGAGCAGCTCATGGCCGCACTCGAGTACGGATTCCCCGTTTGATCCAGCTCCACCGCATCCACGCAGCCGCTTATGACGCGCTCGATACCACTGGCACCTATCTGTACGATGGTCGCTGGCACACGCGCGGGGCCCGCGTCATCTACACCGCGCAGCACATCAGCCTCGCCGCGCTGGAAGTGTTGGTTCACGCAGGCGGCAGGAAATTTCCTCCTAAAGTCCTCACCCGCATCCACCTTCCCGATTCCATTGCCATCGAAAAGATGCTCCTCCCATCCGAGCTTTCAGCCTCACAACGCTTCGGCGACCTCTGGCTCGCGGAAGCGCGAACGCCGGTCCTTCAGGTTCCAAGTGCGGCCGTCAACGGCCTCGAATGGAACTTCCTGCTGAACCCTGCGCACCCTGATCTACGCTCCATCAAGCACGATAAGCCGATCGCCTTCCCATTCGACCCCCGCCTCATCCCGGCACGATAATTTGCATCGCCCATTTCCAGGCGGCCAATCCTTGCCAGCCGGTGTTCTCACCACCGCGCTATCCTATCGCTGCATCTTAAGTGTGCAGGAGCAATCAACAATGCGTGTAGGCCTGATGACCCGTGAGTACCCACCCTACGTTTACGGCGGCGCCGGCGTCCACGTCGAATACCTCTCCCGCGAGCTCGCCAGGCTCATCGAGGTCGAAGTCCACGCCTGGGGCGAAACCCCCGCCGAGCCCGTCAAGCCTGACTCCTGCGACGATCACCATCTCCACCTCGACATCCACTACGAGCAACCCTGGCCGCTCATCTCCAACGGCACGCAGGCCAAGTTCAAAGGCGCACTCGAGGCCCTCTCGCTCAACCTCCTCGAAAACCTGACCCTCGACAAGCTCGACATCATCCATACCCACACCTGGTACGTCGCCATGGCGGGCTTCCTCGCGAAAAAGCTCTACGGCATCCCGTTCGTCCTCACCACGCACTCGCTCGAACCTCTCCGCGCCTGGAAGGCCGAACAGCTCGGTACAGGCTACGCCCTCAGCTCTTGGATGGAACGCACCGCCATCCTCGACGCCGACGCCATCGTCGCTGTCTCCAACGGCACCAAGGCCGACATCCTCAAGGCCTATCCCGACGTCGACGCCAACCGCATCCACGTCATCTACAACGGCATCGACCTCCAGCAGTACCAATACACGCCGCGCACCGACGCCCTCCTGAAATACGGCGTCGACCCCACGCGCCCCTACGTCCTCTTCGTCGGCCGCATCACGCGTCAAAAAGGCGTCACCCACCTCGTCGAAGCGATCCCACATCTCCCGCCCGGCACGCAGGTCGTCCTCTGCGCGGGCGCACCGGACACTCCAGAGATCGCCAAGGAAATGCGCGACAAGGTAGAAGCCGTCCGCAAACAAACACCAGGCAGCATGCAGGCTATGATCTCGGTCGAGTCCGACGGCATCAACAACCCTCCTGGCCACGCCGAGGCCACCGGAGACCCCACCGGCACCGGCCACAACATCGTCTGGATCGAGCAGATGGTCTCCAAGGAAGAAGCCATCCAGCTCTACTCCCACTGCGCCGTCTTCTGCTGCCCTTCGGTCTACGAGCCCTTCGGCATCATCAACCTCGAAGCCATGGCCTGCCGCGCGCCCGTCGTCGCCTCAGCTACCGGCGGCATCCTCGAAGTCGTCGTCGACAAAGAAACCGGCCACCTCGTCCCCTTTGAAGCCGACGAAGTCACCACCTTCCCCAAAAATCCCGAGCAGTTCTCAAAAGACCTGGCCACCCACATCACCGGCCTCCTCAACGATCCCGCCAAAGCCAAGGCCATGGGCGAAGCCGGCCGCAAGCGCGTAGAAGACCACTTCTCCTGGACCGCCATCGCCGCCCAGACCATCCAGCTCTACGATTCGCTGATCGCGAAGTAGGAACCGCCTGCGACCTCTCCGTTGCCACGCCCCTTTGTTTGTCATTCCCGAAGGGAATCCGCGTTTGCCTTTGCTTTCGACGGAGGGAGCAGGGGCCTTCACGCCCCTGAACAAACGCCCACCGCTTGGAAACCAGCTTTTGTACATAAAACACTTCATTCATATATAGTTTCTCCGCCGCAACTTTCGCCGGAGACGCCCCCTTGAAGCTCACCCACTACGCAGCCACGCTCACACTCCTTGCCTCCTCCTTCGCCCACGCGCAACTCGCCGGTTCTAAACCCGACACCACCCCCGTCAACCATCCCGTCAAATCCATCCAGGACACCGAAACCCCCGCCCAGCGCGACGCGCGCATGGCCTGGTGGCGCGCCGCGCGCTTCGGCATGTTCATCCACTGGGGCCTTTACTCCATCCCCGCCGGCACCTGGGACGGCAAGCAGGTCCCGGGCATCGGCGAGTGGATCATGAACCGCGCCTCCATCCCCGTCGCCGACTACAAAGCCCTCGCCCCGCAGTTCAACCCCACCGGCTTCTCCGCTCACGACATCGTCGCCCTCGCCAAATCCGCCGGCATGAAGTACATCGTCATCACCTCCAAGCATCACGACGGCTTCGCCATGTTCGACTCCAAGGCCGACCCCTTCAACATCGTCGCCGCCACACCCTTCCACCGCGACCCTCTCAAAGAGCTCGCCGAAGAGTGCCGCAAGCAGGGCATCAAGCTCGGCTTCTACTACTCGCAGGATCAGGACTGGACCGCCCCCGGCGCAGCCGCGCTCAAGACCGGCGACCACCAGCCGCCAACCTTCCACTGGGATAAAGCCCAGGACGGCGACTTCGCCACCTACCTCCACACCAAGGCCATCCCGCAGCTCAAGGAGCTCCTCACCAACTACGGCGACTCCCCCGCCGTCATCTGGTTCGACACCCCCACCAAAGACATGACCCCCGAGCTCGCCTCCGAGATCGTAGCCCTCATGAACCAGCACCCCAATCTCATCTGGAACAACCGACTCGGCGGCACCTACAAAGGCGACACCGAAACCCCCGAGCAGTACATCCCCGCCAACGGCTTCCCCGGCGAAGACTGGGAGTCCTGCATGACCATGAACGACACCTGGGGCTACAAGTCCTACGACACCAACTTCAAGTCCACCGAAACCATCCTCCGCAACCTGATCGACATCTCCAGCAAGGGCGGCAACTACCTGCTCAACATCGGCCCCGACTCCCACGGCGTCGTTCCGCCGCCCGAAGCCGAGCGCCTCCGCGAGGTCGGCAAGTGGATGGACGTCAACAGCGAAGCCATCTACGGCACCTCGCCCACACTCTTCACCACCCCCACCGGCGAGTTGAGCGCCACCGAAAAGGAGAAATCCGGCAAGCCCAAGTTCGTCCCCACCTGGAACTGGCGCTCCACCACCGCTCCCAACAAGGTCTACATCGAAATCTTCCATTGGCCCGGCGCCAGCTTTCACCTCGACAAGCTCCCCCGCAAGGTCACAGGCGCTTATCTGCTGGCAGATAAAACCCACAAATTCCTCAAATTCACCCAGACCGACAGCGGCATCGACGTCCAGCTCCCCTCCGCCGCTCTCGACCCCATCGCGACCGTCCTGGTCCTCAAAACCGCAGACTAGCCGCAGCCAGCCCGGAGCGACCGATGCGAAACCAAAGGGACCGAAGCCGCGTCTCCTCTGCAATAGGGACCGCGGCACCGCCCCATTTTTGTTGCAGAATGCGGAACCAGCACCCCAAACCTGCCTGACAACATCCAATACGTGAGTGGAATCGCTCTATAATGGAACTCCTACGCGCTTCAATGCGCCCAAAAGTTCCCGCCTGAGGAGTCCTACCGAAATGCCGAATCTTCTAGATCAGCTCAAGACGATGACCACCGTGGTCTCCGACACGGGCGACATCAACGCCATCAAAAAGTACAAGCCCACCGACGCCACCACCAACCCCTCGTTGATCGCCACCGCTGCCGGCATGCCCGAGTATCAGGACATCGTCGACGACGTCCTCAAGAACGCCCGCGAAAAGCACCCCGACGCCGACGACAAGGATGTCGCTGCCGCTGCCTTCAAAACCCTAGCCGTAGCCTTCGGCCGTAAGATCCTCGAAATCGTCCCCGGGCGCGTCTCCACTGAAGTCGACGCCCGCCTCAGCTACGACACCGAAGCATCCCTCGCCGCCGCCCGCGACATCATCCACCAGTACAACGAAGCCGGCATCGGCAACGAGCGCGTCCTCATCAAGCTCGCCTCCACCTGGGAAGGCATCAAGGCCGCCGAGATCCTCGAAACCGAAGGCATCCACTGCAACATGACGCTCCTCTTCGGCCTCCACCAGGCCGTCGCCTGCGCCGAAGCCAAGGTCACACTCATCTCGCCCTTCGTCGGCCGCATTCTCGACTGGTACAAGGCTCACGACGACAAGGACTACAGCGGTCCCAAGGATCCCGGCGTCAAGTCCGTCACCGAGATCTACCACTACTACAAGAAGTTCGGCTACAAGACTGTCGTCATGGGCGCCAGCTTCCGCAACACGAACGAAATCATCGAACTCGCCGGCTGCGACCTGCTGACCATCGCTCCGAAGCTGCTCGAAGAACTCCAGACCAACCAGGGCGTCCTCATCCGCAAGCTCGATCCGCGCCTTTCCAAGGACAGCAAGCTCGAAAAGATCACCGTCGACAAAGCCACCTTCGACAAGATGCACGCCGAAAACCCGATGGCCCACGACAAGCTGAAGGAAGGTATTGAAGGCTTCTCCAAGGCCCTCGAAGACCTCGAAAAGCTCCTGGCCAAGCGCCTCAGCGAGCTCCCCAAGCCAGCAACCGTCTAAGCCGAAACAACAAACAACAAAGGCCACCATCGTTGATGGCGGCCTTTGCATTTGGTGTTGCTTTTCTTTCTGTCATCCTCGCGGGGGATCTGCTGTCGCCTCACCTTTGAAGATGAGCGACAATCCGGGTGGCCCATCCTTCCGCGCTTTTTGCGGAAGGGTGGGGTATCGCGCGTAAGCGCGACCGCACTCAACCCAAGCCCGCACGGTTACGTCAAAAATCTACCTCCCCTTTACAAACACCACATCACAAACCCGAAACGAAGCCCCCAACCGCGAAAACCTCTCCCCACAAAACCTCTGCGCCTCGCGATACCCACGCTCCTCGATATCCGCCAACACGGGATCCACCGGCTCACCACCCCGCCGCACATTCAGCGGCAGAATCTGATTTCGCATCTCGTTAGCCAGCGGCTCCTCTTGCGTATACACCACCACATCCGGCCGCGCATCCAGCGTCTGCTTATGCAGCGCATCGGGAAACACATTCGCACTCCACTGCCAGTACGCCGTCGGCAGATTGAAAAAAGGATTCCGCGCAAAGTAAGGCTGCGCCGCGACGCTCCAGTAATGAAACGCCGCCACCCGCTCGCCCGCCGGAAGCGTCTTCAAATACCGCGCCAACTCCGGTCCCGGATCATAGACCCCACGATGATCCCGCCACACCGCACTAGCCGACCAAACCACCTGCCCCGCCAGCACGATCATCAGCACCACCACAAACCCACCATCCACCCACGAAGCCTTACGCCACCGCATCCCCTCACGCGACTCCACACCCGCCAAACCCGCCCGCCGAGCCGTGAGCCACACACCCGCCAGCAACGTCAGCAACAACATCCCCGCATGATGATCCGTCGTCCACAAAAACTCCCCCACCAGCCACAGCACCACTGCCGGCACAAAGTAAATTAGTCCACCATGCGCCCGCGCCCACAGCAATATCAGCACGAGCAGAGCACAACCCAGCAAGCTTGAATCAGCAATAGGCCACAGCAGCTCCGACATCAACTCCACCACCGTCACCGCAGATGCAGCCAAAGGCCCCTGCTGCGCCACGGGAGCCGCATCCAGTGCGCTACTCTTAGCCGGCGGTTGCAACCTCATCGCCAACCGCTCCCGCCATCCGGCATCCACAACAGGCCGCGCAATGCCCAACACCACAGCATCCACCGGCCTAACCGCTACATGCCGTGGCGTCTCCCCAATCACCTTTACCAGCAACCGATGCACCACCCCACCCGAAACCGCATCCTGCACCGCAAACCCTACATCCGGCGCCGGCATCGCCGCATAAGCACACATCCCCCACGCCACCACCAGCACAGCAACCGCCCGCCGCATCCCCCGAGCTCTTACACGACCGCGCCAAAGCTCCCACACATACAACACCGTGAACAGCCCCGAAACAATCGCGCCCTGCAGACAAAGGTTCGCCAGCAATCCCGCCAACACCGCAAACCAAAGCACCTGTCGCGACCGCGCGCAATACACCGCGCACAACCCAAACAGCAACAGCGGAAACAGCACATAGCTCCGCGCCACCACGCCATACTGATACAGCACAAAGAACGTGAACAGCACCAACACGCGCACCACCATCGGAAACGGCGACCACCGCAGCCACACCGCAACGCCTGCCACCGCGATCACGCCACAGACCCACCCCACCGCAACCCACGGCACGTGCGCGACAATCAACACCCGCAGCAAAAAGTGCCACAGCGCCGGCGTCCCTTCATAGTGCAACCGATACCGAAAGATCTCCCACAGCGAACTATCCCGCGCCAGCACCCAAGCCTGCGCTTCATCGGCCCACGGCTCATGGAATGGAATCGTCACCGCCAGCACGGCCGCATACAGCGCCAGCACAAAAGCGTCGACTCGGCCAAACCCATACCGCTTACGCCAAGCCAGCAGCTCTACACCCACGTCTCTATCCTCTATTGTCTATCCTCTAATGTCTAAAGGATGTACCGGCTCAGGTCCTGGTTCTTCACGATATCCGCCACCTGCTGCTGCACATAGGCACGCTCCACACGAAGCACCCGCTGCACCGTGCTGACACCCTCGCGATCGATCGCCCGCTCCACCAGCACCGGCAGCGGCTTCTCTGCATCGCTAGCAGTCACAGGCGAAGCACCCGCCCCAACCTTCATCATGTCCGGAGCTGCAAAGCTGATTTCATCCAGCACCTTCTCCATGATCGTATGCAGCCGCCGCGCACCGATGTTCTCCGTCGTCTCATTCACCTGGAACGCAAACGTAGCCATCTCTTCCAGCGCCTCCGGAGCAAACTCCAGCGTCAGCCCTTCCGTCTCCAGCAGTGCCACCGCCTGCTTCACCAGCGAAGCCCGCGGCTCCGTCAAAATCCGCAGGAAGTCCGCCACTGTCAACGGCAACAACTCCACGCGAATCGGAAAACGTCCCTGCAGTTCGGGAATCAGATCACTCGGCTTCGAAACATGGAACGCACCCGCCGCAATAAACAAGATGTGGTCCGTCGTCACCATGCCGTACTTCGTGCTCACGGTCGTGCCTTCAATGATCGGCAGAATATCCCGCTGCACACCCTCGCGGCTGATGTCCGGCCCGTGCCCGCCCTCGCGTCCGGCAATCTTGTCGATCTCATCGAGAAACACCATCCCTGAATCCTCGACCCGCTCAATCGCCAGCCGCGTCACCTGGTCCATATCCAGCAACCGGCCTTCTTCTTCCTGCGAAAGGTAATCGAACGCATCGGCCACCTTCATCGGCCTCTTCCGCGTCCGCTGCCCAAACATCCCGGCGAGCATCTCCTTCATACCGCTAGCTTCCACATCATCCGACCCACCCGGCGCATTGCCAATGAACTCAATCTGCGGCTGCATCCGGTCGCGCGTCTCAATCTCGATCATCCGATCGTCCAGCTTGCCCTCACGCAACTGCTGCCGAATCCGGTCCTTCTCCCGCGCCTTCTCCGCATCGCTCTTCGGCACAATCACCAGCACCGGCGGCTTCTCCTCGACACTCGCAATGATCGGCGCCCCAAACCCATCGGTCTTTATCGCATGCGCCGCCACAACCTCCAGCGGAGCACCATCCACAACACTGGGTGGCCCAACCGGGGTCCCCTGCGAGCGGTCTTTGCTCGCAGGCGTGGCGTTCACGACGGCCTTATCGTCGTGGGTGGGGTCAACAAGGGTTCCCGTTCCCTGCGCCACCAGCAACTCCACCAATCTCTCTTCCGCAGCCAGCTCCGCGCGATCCTCAATCTCTTCCAGCTTCTCTTCCCTCACCATGTCGATGCCGATCTCCACCAGGTCCCGCACCATCGACTCCACATCGCGCCCCACATACCCGACCTCGGTAAACTTCGAAGCCTCCACCTTCAAAAACGGCGAGTTCGTCAGCTTCGCCAGCCTCCGCGCAATCTCCGTCTTGCCCACGCCGGTCGACCCAATCATCAGGATGTTCTTCGGCATGATCTCTTCCGCAAGATCCGGCGCAAGCTTCTGCCTCCGCGAGCGATTCCGCAGCGCAATCGCCACAGCCCGCTTCGCAGCCGCCTGCCCCACCACATACTTATCCAGCTCCGCGACGATCTCGCGCGGTGTCATCTCATCCAGCGCAAGCGCCTGGTCTTCAGCCGTTCCAGGAAGATAAATCGCCAAACCGGCTCCTTGGTGTCAATAAGTAAAAGTAGTAAATGTTTTTATATTTATATACGCATTGCCTTGTTGCGTGTACACTAACGACAGGCGGTGCTGCAATAGGCAGACAGGACATAGCGCCGAGTTCTGAGCTCGGCGCTTTGTTGGAATCGTATTTGGGTTGATCTCTGAAGCTTTTCCGTTGGGGTTCGAATCCCCACCGCCACATTATTCTATCAGGGGCACTGAATGGCTGCCGACGAAACTTACGAAGCGACAATCAAATCCTTGGGGCGTCGCCGAGACCAACTCTCCGCAGAGATCAAGACGCTTGATGATGCCATCGCTATCTTGGCTTCTGTCAGTCTGCCTTCGACGGTCTCTCATGAACGGACAACTGCTCCCGCATCCCAAACATCGCCACGTACACCCGGAATATATTCACTCATAAGCATCAGGTGGGCTTGTTTATGGATACTTTCGCAAGCCGGAAAGGTGGGCTTATCTACCGCTTCGGTCGCCGATTTGCTAGAAAAAGGTGGTCGAACGAGCAAAGCCGAGCGATTCGCATCATCAGTTTCGGCGGTCTTATCAAATATGAAAGCAAAGGCTGAAGTTGAACCGATTGGCAACTACTGGGTATTGACGCCGTCAGGCCATTCTGCATTGACAGCGATACTCCCACGGTTGAAAGATCTTGCAGATCAAAATCTCAAGTACACGAAGGACGAAATTATAGGTATGCCCTTGTCAAAGTCGAGAATGCTCATCGAGTCTAACGACGCGGATTACAACGCAGCTTGCGACTATTACTTCGGCGGGGCCGCAGCGGTTCCGAATGGACCCTACTCGCAAGATTGATTAGCGGTGGTTGCGCCTTCTTCTTCGCGACAACGCAGCGCGAGTTCTCGCATGGCTCTCGAAAAGCTTCTCGAAGTTCTGTCGGGCTTCGGTCAATATTGGCCCGCGACCCACAACGTCGGCCTTCTCGGCATGGATGCTCCAACCATCGCCTTCTCGGCTAACTTCGGTTGCAATTTGTTTCAGGCACAACAAATCAAATTTACACATATCCTCATCGCTCAAACCTCCGGCCCGATGAAGCCCTATGCCTGTTTCGTGAATCGCGGCCAACACGGCACTCGGATATTTCTTGGGATACGATCTCGCCATCATTCGGCCTTCAACTCTTCCACCATGATGCTCTGGTTCGAGTAAATACAAATCTCCGCCGCAATCTTCATACTCCGCTCCACAATCTCACGAGCGCTAAACGACGTGTTCTCCATCAACGCCGTAGCCGCGGCCAGCGCATAGCTTCCACCACTGCCGATCGTCGCGATCATCCCATCACTCACAGCGTCGGGCTCGATCACATCGCCATCGCCGCTCAGCAGGAACATCTGCTTGTTATCGGCAACGATTAGCAACGCCTGCAACTGCCGCAACAGCTTGTCAGTCCGCCAATCCTTAGCCAGCTCAACAGCCGAGCGCCCAAGGTTCCCGCCATACTGCTCCAGCTTCGACTCAAACCTCGTGAACAGCGAAAACGCATCCGCCGTTGACCCCGCAAACCCCGCCAAAATCTTCTCGTTGTAGAGCCGCCGAATCTTCTTCGCCGAGTGCTTCATCACCGTCGCACCCAGCGTCACCTGTCCATCGGCCGCCATCACCACCGCATCGCCGCGCTTCACGCAAAGCACAGTCGTCGACCGCACCCGCCGCCCATCGCCCAAATCCAGCGGATGCCCGCCAAACGCCTTATCCACCATCGTCTTCCGCTCGTTTCTCACAAAGCCGAGTATATCGCCGCAAAGCGCCTTCTCTACGCTCTACCCTCGACACCCTGCCCCTAAGCTATCCTTATCTCAAGCCCCATGCCTCATCACTTCGGCCATCTCTGGAAGCTGATCCCCCACCAGGACCCCAGGATTCTCGGTGGCGTCGCTGCAGGCATCCTCGTCCTCACCGCCGGCACCGTCTACTACATCCGCTCCCGCCGCCCCACCGCGGAAGAACTCGAGCGCCGCCGTCGCGAGAACCTCGCCCTCATCGGCCGCATCACCGACGGCCACCTCGTCGACGCCCGCAGCTTCAACGGCGAAGACAGCATCTCCCCCACACCCGACGTCCTCTTCTACAGCTACCGCCTCGCCGGAGTCACCTATAACTGCGCCCAGGACGTCTCCACACTCCCCAACCTCGTCCTCGGCTACCGCATCGACCAGCCCGTCCAGCTACGCTACGACCCCCGTAACCCTGGCAACAGCATTCTGGTCTCGGAAACATGGTCAGGCCTCTGGTTCCGCCAAAGCACCATCCCCTTCCCATCCCATACCGTAGACCAGTCCTAAACCGTCATCCCTCACTCCTCCCACCCTCAAACCTCTACAGACCCCTCACAACTACCAAACTCATAACTCAAGACACAACGAACCCGTTCTCCCCAAAGCCGTCACAAAACCTCTCAACCGGGTCCACCCGCAAAACCTGTCAAGCCCCCCAGCCTCTGCAAAACCCACAAAACCCGCACCAGTACTGGCGATTTCTCTGCAAAATAGTTGGCACAGTTAATCCACTCAATTCGCTATCCTGTTAATGCAGCCAAAACATTCAAAGCAGTCCTTCGCGACACTTCGCGTTCTTCCTTCGCGACCTTTGCGTTCAAGCCTTTGCCCCTAACTCATTTCATAGCAATATTTTGCAGGTAACTCATTTAGAATGTCGTATTTGCGAGATATCCCCACCTCGGGGCCCCACATTCTAAACGAGTTATCCCCAAGATACCCGCTACATAGGGGGAGGGGGTACCCTACTTCTCGCTGGCCTTCCGAGCCGCTTCAAACTCATCGCCGTGTAGCCACTCCACGGTGTGCGGAGCATGGATCACCTGCCACCCCAGGTCCATCCCGAACCGCGCCAGCTTGGCGTCGCCCGCGAAGTCCCACGTCGGATCGAAGTTGTCGGAAAAGTCGTGATAGTGGTGATCGTTGAAGTCTTTATCCTTTGCCTCACCCCACGCACGGTCATGGCCTTCAAACAGCGTCCCGGCGTCCACCGAGAACGACGGAATCCCCACCCGCGACAGCGAGAAGTGGTCCGAGCGATAGTAGTGCCCCGCCGCCGGCTGTGGATCAGGCACAATCGTCAGCCCAAACCGCTTCGCCGTCGCCTGCACCTCGGGATAGAACGTCGTCCGTTGCGCCCCGTTGACGTTGATCTCCTTCTGCACGCCCACCGGCAGCAACATGTCGTAGTTGATGTCCAGCGCAATCTGCGAAGCCGGCACCGGAGGATGCTGCCCCAAATACTCCGACCCCAGCAACCCTTGCTCCTCCGCCGTAACCGCCCCAAAGATCACCGAATGCGGCATCTTCAACCCTGACGCGGCCCACGCACGAGCCAGCTCCAGCAACATCGCCACACCGGTCCCATTGTCCGCCGCACCGTTGTACACATTGTCCCCAGCCATTCCGGGCACAAACCCCAGATGGTCATAATGCGCCGTATACATCACCGCCTGATCCTTCATATCTCCAACTGGCATGAGCTCATGCGGATGTCCAATGCGGTGGCCTTCAGCGTTCATCATGCTGCGATCTGGACCCGGCAAAATTCCCACCACGTTCGGACTCTGGAATGGCCGCACCGTGCTCGTCACGGTAGCCTTTAGCTTCACCGGCAGCTCAACAGCCTTGAACCCACGAGTTCCCGCAGCTTCAAACTCCTTGTCGAGATCGAGGCCGCTCGCCGCGAACAGCTTCCTCGCGACATCGAGCTGAATCCAGCTCACCACCTGCAGACGAGCGTTCGCATCGTCGCGCAGATAGGTCTTCTCACCGGAGTTCGAGTGCTTCACCACATCCCAGCCATAGCTCGCCAGATCGGTGCGATGGATGATCAACATGCCCACCGCGCCCATGCGCGCCGCCTGTTCGAACTTGTACGTCCAACGCCCGTAATACGTAAGCGCTTTGCCCGCGAAAAACTTTGGGTCGTCCGACGGAGGATCGCCGACGATGCACATCACCACCTTGCCCTTCACATCGACACCCGCATAATCGTCCCACCCGAACTCCGGCGCAGTCGCTCCATACCCGACGAACACAATCGGCGCATCAACACTGGTCGTTGGCGTTAGCGTCTGGTTCGAAACCACATAGTCATCGCCGAATGCCAGCGTCTCTTTACGGCCCTTCGCAGGCTCGAGCACAAAGCTTGTCTTCTCAGGCTCGACCTTCATGCCGACGAAGTTCACCTGCTGAAAGAACGTTCCGTTATCGCCAGCGGGCTTCAACCCTTCGAGCGCAAACTGCGTCGCAATGTACTTCGACGCCAGCTCTCCACCGCGAAGCCCCGGATAACGGCCCTCAAACAGGTCGTCGGAAATGAACTTGTCCTGCTCGCGAATACGCGCAGCATCGATCGAAGCCTCAGCCTTCGCAATCGGCGAAGCAGCAGTACTCTGCGCCTGAGCCATCAACCCGCTTGATACCAACACCAACGCACCTGCAACCGCAATGATCTTCCGCATCACACACTCTCCATTTTCCTTAATCTAATCCAGCGAAGTATATCGGCTTGCTCAACCAATCCTCACCGGAGGAACCGACATCACGCCAAGTCGCTGCAACACCTTCCGGGTCAATCCAGTCAGCGGTAACTCGCCCAGTCTTCGCGTCGGTGTCCAATGCAGATCGTTACGCGACGCCGGAATCTCCCGCAAGAGCGAGTCTTTGCGCTGCGCATCCGCCAGTTTAATCTCTCCCGGTTCAGCGACGAACACTTCATCATCGAAGAGTTCTTTATCGTCCGCAGGCATGGCTGAAGGCAGCAGCATCTCTTGCTCAACATCTCCCTCTTCTACCTCATAGCCTTCTTTCGGTGGAGCGGCTCCAGCCGCGCCTTCAGAGAATATCTGCGCATAGTAGTTCGTATTGGTGATCGCATGCCGAACCCGCAGCACCGGCTCGCGCCCCTGCACGGCATCGAGCGCCAGTGGCGGAAGCTCCAGCATTCCTGCCATCAGCGAAGCTTCCGACGAACGCCGCTCCAGCAATACTTCGGTCATCGTCCCAACCTTGCGCACTGCCAGCAGGTGCGCGACTACGCGGCTCTTCTGCTTCACGCGCGCAGGAGTTACGTGCTCTCCGCGCGTTCGGCACAGCGCAAACACGGGACACTGCAGGCACAACGGAGACTTCGGCAGGCATATCGTCGCGCCCAGCTCCATCATGGCCTGGTTGTGATCGCCCGGAGGATTGCTTCGCCCTCGCCGCTTTGCCGCAGTGGGAACCAGCGACTGCGCCGCTCGCGACACGCGAGCCTTTCCACTGCTGGATCGTTCTTCGGCGAGGCCCATGATGCGTAGCAGCACGCGTTCCACATTCCCATCGACCACCGCAACACTTTCTCCGAAGGCAATGCTGGCGATCGCCGCGGAGGTGTATTCACCAACACCCGGAAGCGTTCTCAGCTCCAATGCTGTTCGAGGCAGCTTGCCATCCAGCTCGCGTACGACAAACTGCGCTCCCCGATGCAGCATCCGCGCGCGCCGGTAGTAGCCAAGGCCGCTCCACAGCGCGAGCACATCGGCTTCCTGCGCTTTCGCGAGGTCTTGCAATGTAGGAAAGCGCTGAAGGAACTCGCCGTAGCGGTCGATCACAGTCGCCACACGTGTCTGCTGCAGCATGATCTCTGAAAGCCACGTTGCGTAGGGATCGTTGACGCCGCGCCACGGCAGCTCCCGCGCGTGCTTCCTGTACCACTCGCTCAAGCGAGTGCGAAAGTCATGCGCAGGAATCTCGATGTCCGCATCCGCCATTGTTTCGTGGGGCCCTTGGGGAGACGCAAGCGGCTCAGCTGTCTTGCCCTTCTTCATCGTCTGTCAGTCTACTAGGCGCGCTTTGCCGTTGCTTCGTACTTCCAGTTCCGCGACTTGCCTTCCGTGATCCATTCCATCGCCGTCGCGACGCGCTTGTCGCGGGTTTCCTCGCGCTTGGCATCGGCAATCCACTCGATGTACTCACGGCGACAGCTCGGACTCATGGCATCGAAGTGCTTCGTCGCTGCCTTGCTCTTCCGGAGAGCAACAGCGAAAGCTTCAGGTACTTCAAGCGCCGGCTTCGCGACCTTCGGCTGTCGCACCAGAGATTTCGTCCGCGTGCCTTCGTCAATCATCGCCGCCGCACGCTTCACGTAAGCAACCAACTTCTTGCGGGGAGGCAGGTCCTCGATCGAGGTGATGCGGCCAAACGTGCCCATCGCTTCTTTCGATGCAACTCCATCGGCACGAAGCGCCTCCGCAACTTCCGTGCCCCACAGTCCAAAGGCGCAGTGCTCCTTGAAGGCGGAGATGTTGCCAAGAATGATGCCCTTGTAGATGAAGAACGGACGCGACCACTTCATCTCTTCAACGACATCCGGTGCGGCTTCATGCACGACTTCGCGCAGATGGAAGAGGATCGGCTGCGCGAACGGAGCGGACTTCGAGATATACAGGTCGGCGGCAGAAAGCCAGGAACCGCGGCTCTTGGGAGTTGGCATGTAGTCTCCAGTTTTCCCCGGAAGGTATCGTGGGGCGTTGTTGCCTAGTAGGTTCCCATTGTTGGCCCGCTTGTGGCAACAGGATTCGGCAAAGAAGCGACGCTTTGTAGCCATGTTCGCTTCTCAACGACCTTCAGTGCGCCTGGCCAAGTCTCGACGACGACGACAAGAGTCTCGATCACGACGCTCATGTTTTGAGCCTGCCGACGCAGAGTCTGCCTGGAATGCGTTTTCTGATTTGCACTGCATCGAGTCCTACACCAGCAGCCTTGCATAGATTTCGCCAATCCTCGGTACGGAAGCTTCGACGAATCGAAACCGGACCATCGTGCTGAACGAAGCGGTGCCAGTGCGCGGTTTTGGAAAGAGTCTGAAAAATGTGAACGTAGATTCGCATTCGATGAAGGTCATTGATAAACCATCCGCAGTGGGCCGTGTCTTCCATCCAGGCGATAAAGCGCTCGATCTCCGGATCGGACAGGTGATGCGTGAAGAGCGAGCTCAGGATGACGTCGATCCCTTCAGGAGGCGTATAAGAATAGGCATCACCAGTGATCCATTGAATGCCTCCCGCGTTCATCTCTTGCGCTGCTCGAGCGGCATAAGGGTTTAGATCGACGCCCGTGAGAGAGACTTGTATACCACGATGCTTGGACCACTTTGCAATCGCGCGCAACATGTCTCCTCCACCACAGCCGACGTCCACAATGTGCAGGGGTTTGCCTCGTCCTGGCACAGCAATCAGTCGATCGAGCCATTGCAGCGTTGGTCGATGAGCCAGGGTGATGCGGTTGACCTTCGCGAGATCAACCAGGCAGGCGCGAAAGTCTTCGTAAGAGCAGGGCTTATCCATCCACTCGGGCAGCTCGGAGGGCTGCGCACGCTTTGACAGGTTCATGCGCTCAAGCGGCATGGAAGAGCATCGTCTCTGCCGTGAGGCCGGGGCCGAAAGACATGGCACATCCGCGCTCACCGGATTGCGCCTGTTGCATGAGCCGCGCGAGCACGAACATCACCGTCGCCGAGCTCATATTGCCGAAGCACTCCAGCGTCTGACGCGAAGCCACGAGCGCATGTTCAGGAAGACCGAGGCCACGCTCCACGGCATCGAGAACGGACTTGCCACCGGGATGAACGCCCCAGAGCGAGATATCGTCCTTGCTGAACTGGCCGAGCACCTCATCGCCGGAGACCGCGAGTGCCTTGCCAATTTCGCCCGGGACTTTGCCCGAGAGCAGCATGTCGAAACCGACGCCGCGGATGCGCCAGGTGATGAGCTCGCGGGTTTCAGGGATGAGCACGGAGCGGAAGCTGTCCATGGCAAAGCCAGTTGGCTCCGAGCTGATGAGGCTGGCTGCGCAACCATCGCCGAAGACGAGGAACGACAGTACCTGCTCGAGGTCCTGCGTTTCTTGCAAATGCAGCGTGCAGAGCTCAAGGTTGAGCAGAAGAACTTTGGCATCAGGCTCGGAACGCACAATGTGGCGCGCCTGCTTGAGGCCGTTGATGGCCGCGTAGCAACCCATGAAGCCGATCATGGTGCGCTCTACCGAGGTATCGAGGCCGAGGTGATCGACGATCTCGAAGTCAAGGCCAGGCGCGTAAAGGCCGGTGCAGGAGGTGACGATAACATGCTTGATGCCTTTGAGTTCGTCGGCACTGAGACCGAGGTTGTCGAGCGCGCGCTGAGCGAGGCGTGGGGCGAAGCGCTCGAAGATGGCCATGCGCTTGGCCGTATCCGGAAAGCTGCCGCGGGTGTAGAACTCGTGCGCGTTCACGGTGAACTCCGTGTTGGCAGCGTTAGGCGAGAGCACGGAGAAACGGCGACGGATACCGGAGCGAGCGGCCATGCGGCGGAAGACAGGCTGAACGCGAGGATCTTCCAGCATGTTATCGGCGAAGGCAACAAAGGCGCCATGAACGTCGTCGTCGGGGACGGCGGTGGCGATGCGGTTGATGTAGGCCTGTGTCACGAAGTTTCTCCGGTACAGCTTTAGGATGCACCCAAGGAGGCTCGGATTGTGTCACGATGAAGCCATTGTCATGTCAGTTCTTTGTCACATGAAGGAATCGCGCGGCTGTTTAACCGATACTGATGGGGAGTCTACTCGTTTTATGCGGGGAAGATCGCATAGGCTGGTTTGGGTTCTAATGGGCAGACGATGACCGACGACTTTTCACACTTCGACCTTTCCGCTCTTTCCAAGGGAGATAGCTATAAGCTGCTGGCTTCCGTCATTTTGCCGCGTCCGATTGCGTGGGTGGTTTCGCGCGATGCCGAAGGCACGGTAAACGCGGCGCCGTTCTCATTCTTCAATATTGTGTCGTCGGACCCGCCGATTGTGGCGATCAGTTTCTCGAAGCCTCCGGACCGCGACGAGAAGGATACGCTGTCGAACATTCAGGCGCGGGCTGAGTTTGTGGTGAACATGGTGCCCGAGGAGTTGGCTGAGGCGATGAACACGACGGCGACGAACGCTCCGAAGGGCGTAGATGAGACACGGCTGGCAGGGTTGGAGATGTTGCCCTCGGCCGTGGTGGATGTGCCAAGGATTGCGGGCTCGCCAGCATCGCTGGAGTGCAAGCTGGTGGAGACGATGAACTTTGGTGGATCAAGCACGATCTGCCTGGGGCGCATTGTGTATGTGCATGTGCGGACTTCGGCGTTTGAGGATGTGGCAAAACTGCACATCGATCCGGACAAGATGCGGCTGATCGGGCGCATGCACGGCGGTGGCGGTTATACGACGACGCGGGATGTGTTCCACATCGAGCGCAGGAGCTGGCCGCTGAAAGACTAAGCCGTGGCGCGGCTTTCAAGCAGGCTGGGACGGCTGCGCTGGACGGCCAATGCTATGAGGGCCGTGATCACCGCAAGCCCTGCGATGCCAGCGCTGAAGAGCGGAAGCGACAGGTAGCCATAGCCGCGTGTGAGCACCAAGCCGCCGAGGCTTGCACCGAGGGCGTTGCCGAAGTTGAAGGCGCTCTGGTTGAGCGTGGAGGCGAGGTTCGCTCCGCGGGCCTGGTCTACGATGCGAGGCTGCAGCGGGGCTGATGCACCAAAGTGGATGAGTCCCCAGATGAAGACCATCAGCACGGCGGGGATCGCTTTGGCCATGGTGAAGTGCATGGCGAGGAACGCGACGATGAGTAGTGTGAAGCCGACGAGGATGGTGGGCATCTGCTTCCAATCACTGAGGCGCCCGCCGACGAGGTTGCCCACTGTGATGCCTGCACCGAAGACGACCAGCACCCACGTAACCGCGTGCGGCGAGAGGTGTGTGACGGACTCAAGCAGCGGAGCGATGTAGGTTAGAACGCAGAAGAGCGAAACGGAAGAGAGCGTGCTCGTCGCAAGCACCAGCTGCACGGGCAGGCGAAAGACTTGATGAAACTCATGCTTGAGGTGCTGCGGCTGGGCGGGCTGTGAAGGAACCAGCTTGATCAAACAGATGGCGGCGGTGATACCGATGGGAATCAGCGCCCAGAAAGCGAAGCGCCAGCCGAATGCGAGGCCGAGTGCGGTGCCCGCAGGGACACCGAGGATGTTCGCCAGCGTGAGGCCAGAGAACATAAGCGCGATGGCCTGCGCTCGCTCGGCCTTGGGCACGATGTTGGAGGCGAGTACGGAGGCGATGCCGAAGAAGGCTCCGTGGCAAAGGGCGGTGAGGATGCGTGCGCCGAGCAGAAGGCCGAAGGTCGGCGCGAGGGCGCAGATGGCATTGCCACCGATGAACATGCTCAGCAGGATGAGCAGGGCGCGCTTGCGATCCATGTGACCGAGCGCAAGCGCAACCAGAGGTGAGCCGAACGTTACGCTGAGCGCGTAGGCCGAGACGAGGACGCCGGCCTTCGGGATGCTGACGTTGAAATGCTGCGAGAGTTGCGGAAGCAGGCCCACGATGACGAACTCGGAGGTGCCAATGCCGAAGGCGGCTACCGTGAGGGCTAGAAGAGGCTTTCGCATCAAGTACCAGTATCGCCGATGGCGCAGCCTATTCCAATTTACGGCGAATAGGTATAACAGTTATACTTTTTCATGCGCTTCAAGTTTGATGTGAGAAAAAGCGTGCGGTTAAGAAAGAACCCGAAACGCGGGATTGGTTTTGAAGAGGTGCAGGATGTTTTTCTACGCCCTTACTACCAGGATCAACGGTCTGATATGCCTGAGCAGTTTCGTGCTATCGGCTGGGTAGGACAGCGCCTTTACTCCGTTATCTTCGAGGTCCGCGAAGACGATGAGGGCGAGTTCTATCATCTGGTCACTTTGTGGAAAGCAACGCGAGAGGAGTATGAACTCTATGAAGAAAACTCTTAGTGCAGTGAAAGCACCAACGGCCGAGAGTCTTGCCCGGATTGCGGATAGCGGCAAGAATGTCTCGCGCTTCTTTACAAACTCGGGAAAGATGATGAAGCCTATCCGACGGGTGAATGTCGATTTTTCCGCGCGGATGGTGGAGGAGTTGGACCGCGAAGCGGAAGACTTAAACATAAGTCGCCAGGCCGTAATCAAGACGCTCGTCAGACAGGCTTTGGATCAGAGACATTTCGCAATGGCGGAACGGACGGCGAAGCAGCGGAGCGCCTAACCCTCTGCGTGCCGCTTGGAACGATAGCTAGAGAATTGCCTACCTCGCAGGCGTGAGGACGAGGAAGATGCTAAAAGCGAGCATCGCAAGGGCGGGCAGTGACTTTTTCATCGGGTCATGCACCTTGGCGTGCATCGCGAGGGCGCCCAGCATCAGCAAGCAAAGTATGAGGCTTGCTGGGAACACGACCGCGGGAAGCCATAAGCCGGCAAACAGACATATCGCTATGCCGACCTTCAACGTGCCTACGACGTAAACCGACCACGGCGGCATGCCGTACACGGTGAACTCATCCTTGATGGAGCCGGCGTTGCCGCCACGGTATGCAGTCCGCTGGCGAAAGTGAAGCAGCCAGACATTCAATAAGCCAAGCGCAACGATGATCTGAACAATGGAGCGTAGTATCGGCATTCAGTCCTCTGCTGTTCAGAAGTGGTTCTATGGAGCGCCCCGAGTGTATACCGCAACACCTACCGTTCGACTGATTCCTGAAATTGCTCAGGGTATTTCAGCTCTTTTGTTCATCGGCTACGGCTTGAGCTGTTTTCTTTCCAGAGAAATGATTGCGGAGTTCGATCGATATCTCCTGACAAAACTTCGCGTTTTGACGGGTGTGTTGCAGATTGCCGGTGGCCTCGGATTGATCGTGGGATACCTCAATCGTCCGATTCTTCTTTTCAGCGCTGCGGGGCTTGCAGTGATGATGTTTCTGGCTCTCGTGACACGCTACCGGATCCGCGACTCGGTTGTGGCGGCGCTTCCTGCTTTTTCGCTGTTCGCGCTGAATGCTTACCTTGTGTTCGCCTGGTTTGATGTTCGGTAGCGCGATACTTTTTTGAAGAAACACAAAGGCCACCCAAATGGGCGGCCTTTGTTGTTACGAGGCACCTGCAAACTAGTCGCCGGCAACGGTCTCTTCGATCTTGCTGACAACTTCAGCCTTCGACGCTACCGGAGCCGCGGGCTTGATGCCGCCCAGGCCGCCGATCTCGCCGATCGCAACGAACCCGCCAGGAAGCTCAGGCTCCTGCAGGATTTCCTTGCGGTAGAGCTTGGCCATACGAGCATTCTCAGCGTCCTGCTTCAGCTTGGCGTCGCGGGCGCGAATCTTTTCTTCGCGGGCGTTCTTGGCGATACCGCTCTTGTCGAACGTATCGTTCGCTGCCGAATCCACATGCTCCTGATTGAGAACGAGATCGTACTTCGATTCCTTCTCCAGGCCGACCTTCTTACCACCGGCGAAGATCTCGTGACGGCCATGCTCCTCATACCACTTGGTGAGCGAGCTCGTCATGTGCATCTTCTCGATGATGTTGCGCCAGCCAACGCCCGTGTTGTACGCGCAGAAGCTGATTTCGCCTTCCTGCGTGGCGTACGGGATGATGCACTGCTCGGTGCGGCGGAAGTCGTAGTTGAAGAGATCCTGGAACCACATGCCGGCGATGAAGAGGAAGTTCCAGCGATCGGCGCGGCGCTTCTTGATGTCGTCCATGGTGCGGTCGCCGGTGACCTTGCCGTAGTCGCGGCCGGTGGCGCCGAAGCACTTGTCGAACTTGGTCAGCAGCGAGAAGATGCTGAAGTGGGTGGGAGCGTTCTTCGGCTCGTAGTTGCGGATGAGCGCGAGACCGGCGCCGAGCATGGTGAGGTACTTGCCACGGGCTGCGTCGTTGACGCGGGCAATGTCCTTGGCAAGACGATCAGCGTTGAGGAACGCCGTAACGGGAACAGCTTCCTTGGTTTCCTTGTCGATCATCAGCGCCATGCCGATGCCGCAGTTCGGGTGGCAGCCGCAGGAGAGCTGGCCCCAGTCGTGGTTCGGTCCGTGGACGAGATCGGCCCAGTCGGAGAACGTGGACATGAAGCTGATGGGGAACCAGTCGCGGACGGGCTCGCCGAGGCCGGTCTGGTTCTTGACGTCGTGCGCGAGGTGCGAGAGGGTGTAACGCTGCGCCATGCGGCGCTCGTCGGAGACATCCTCATCGCGGCCCGTGAACGAAACAGGCTGGAAGGAAAGGAAGTTGATCTTCTTGGGATTGTCGAGCGCGAACTCGATGATGCGGCCAACCTGCTCGTTATTGATGCCGTTGATGATGCAGGTTACGGGGACGATGTCCACGCCGGCCTCATGCAGGTTGTGAATGGCCTGGAGCTTTACGTCGAACGCGTTGCCGACCTTGCGGTGCGAGTTCGGCGCGTTGCCGATGCCGTCAAACTGGAGGTACGCGTAACGAAGACCGGCTTCAGCAGCGGCCTTCGAGAACTCCTTGGACTTGGCGAATTCGATGCCGTTGGTCGCAGCCTGCACCGAGGTGTAGCCGACCTTGCGGGCATAAGCGACGGCGTCGAGGAAGTACGGGCTGAGCGTGGGCTCGCCACCCGAGAACTGCACGGACATCTGGCGCTTGGGCTTGATAGTCACGGCGTTGTCGAGCATGGTCTTGATCTCGTCCCATGTGAGCTCGTGGACGAAGCCGACCTGGTTGGCGTCCATGAAGCAGGGATCACACATCATGTTGCAGCGGTTGGTGAGATCGATGGTGAGCACCGAACCGCGGCCGTGAGTAACGGTGGATGTGCCGTGGTTGTGCAGCTTTTCATCGTTGTGGGCGCGGATGTCGCGGCCGGGGAAGACCTCTTCGAGGTGCTTGAAGAAAGCCGTGTCGATCGACATGACGTCTTCAAAGTGGCCGTGGATGGGGCAGTCCTTCACCATCAGGATCTGGCCGTCGCGCTCGATGATCTGCGCCTTGATTTCGCCGACCTTTTCGTTCAGGAGAATCTCGTGGGGCAGCTTGCCGTCGACGATCTGCTGGCGGATCTCCGGCACGCAACGCGGGCAAAGGGAGTCGGTCGTACGGGGCCAGCCGAGAGGCGGCTTCTCTTTCTGGTACGACTTCAGGAGGGGCTTATCCGACCACTTGGGCGTGAAGCTCTTGTTGGGGCTGATGGAGTTCAGCTTGTTGAACACGCTCCAGCCGGCTTTCGCGCCGAGCACTACGCCTTTTTCAATGAACTTAGTTGCCTTTGCCATTTTTGTTGCTCTCCTGAAGAGTTCGCCGCGGAAGTACACGCTAACGAGATTGTCGTATCCAAGTCTAGAACCGTACACCTGGCCCGTGAAGTGCTTTACGGGATTCGTGGTTGCCCTCAGGTGTCTGGAGGAAAAGCAGTAGCCCGTGCATCATCCAGCGTAGAGAAGGGTTACAAACAAGTCCTGATAAATACAGCGAACGGCGAGAATTTGCAGCGAACGGTGATTAGTGTGGGACTAACGGAAGCCGATAGACTTATGGGATGAGCCGTCCTTCGTTTCGATGCACCTGTTTTTGCTTCGCTCTTCTGGTCAGCGCGGGGATGGTTTCGGCCCAGTCCCCGTCGGATGCAGCTGCACCCGACGCCACCCCGGGCCAGGAACCGAAGACGACCATCCAGGTGCAGTCACAGCTGGTGCTGGTGCCGACCTCGGTGGAGCTGGGCAAGGACACGCTATACGAGCTGCAGGCTTCGCAGTTCCTCGTAGAGGACAACGGTGTGCCGCAACGGGTGAGGCTAGACGAGACCGACGATACGGCGAGGCCGTTATCACTGGTGGTCGCGGTGCAGTGTTCGCGGTCGGCCGAGGTGGAGTTCGACAAGATTCGTGGGCTACCCACGATGATCGAGGCCATTACCGGAGACGCGCCGGCGGAGGTTGCGATTATCCAATTCGGCACCGGCGAAGAGCTGCTGGCTGGGTTTACGCACGACGTCAGGACTCGCGACATGGCGCTGAACAAGCTCAGACCATGCGACTACGATGGCGGCGCGACAATTTTTGACGCCGTCGACTATGCCAACACCTTGTTGGAAGCGCATAAGGCGACCGGTCGGCGCGCCGTGCTGCTGATCAGCGAGACGCGAGACCATGGCAGCGAGACCAAGCCCGAGGCGGTGATCAAAGAGCTAGGGCGGTCGAACACAGTAGTGGATGCCGTGGCGTTTTCGCCCGGGCGGGATGAGGTGGTCGACGACCTGAAGCATGGCGGCGGCAGTGGTGTGATGGGGCTGCTGTTTATGGGAGTCCAGGCACTGCGCAAGAATGCACCGAAGGAGTTCGCGAGTATGTCCGGCGGCGAGTACGTCAACTTCGGCTCGCAGAAGGGTTTCGACAAGGGGATGGTGTCCCTAGCGAACCATGTACATAACTTCTATATGTTGAGCTTCGTGCCACGTTTCCCGCCGGACACGAAGGAAGCCGTGGCCGCACCGGGGTTGCACCGGATCACGGTCACGATTCCGGAGTACCCGTCGTCGATCGTGCGGCACAGGGAGTCGTACTGGAACGGGCCAACGGATGCGCCTTCGCCCGCAGCAGGTTCTGCGCCTCTTAAGTAAGCAGATTTTTGGCAGGGCCAACATTTTTGCTACCAGACTGCATCCGAAACTTTAAAATTCAGGCGATAGGATTTGATTCCTGCCGAAAGATGGAGGCGAAGGTGCGGAACGGAAAGCTGGCGGGACTTATGGTGGGTGTCGCCGTTTTGATGGAGGCGTTAGCGGGCGGAGCGCAGACGCTTCCCTCGCAGCTGGCCGGGAGCTGGAAGATTACGCGCGTGATGCCGACCCACAACACCGCATGTTGGGACGCGACCCAGGCACAGCCGCTGCTGGGATCGACTCTGTATTACAGTTCGACCGCCATGCGCTGGCGCGGCGGCGAAGTGCCGCTCCAGGGCATCACGATGCGGATGGTGACCGGTGCACAGTTCAAGAAGGAAAACTCCGGGGACGACGGAGCGGCGGACTTCATGCAGCTCGGCATCCGCTCGGGCAGCGTGCTGGAAGTGAATATGCAGCACGAGGACGCCGATATCACCGGGGCGACGACCGAGGTTCCGGGCGATTCCGTCCTGATCGCCGGGCAGAACCGGATTGTAGTGAGCGCGTGCGGGGTCTTCTTTGAGGCGCGGCGGGCCGGGATGACGACGGCTTCAGCCACTCGCTGATTATTGACGCAACTCAACAATCGTCGCACCCTGTCCACCCTCGTTGTACGGCGGCTCGCTAACGCCGGCAACATGCGGGTGCTTGTTCAGGAACTCGCGCAGCGTGCGCCGCAGAATGCCCATGCCCACGCCGTGAACGACCCGAATAGTCGGCAGCCCGGCGAGGAAGGCGCGCTCAACAAAGCGCTCGACTTCGCTCTCGGCCTCATCGGCAGTGCGGCCGATGACATTGATCTCGGAGGTCATGTAGTCGGAGTCGTCCGAGCCGGTTCCAGTTGAAACCGTAACGCCTCCGCGCCGCGTTTTGCCTTGCGGCGTTGTGTCCTTGGCAAATGCGACGACCTCAGCAACATCGCTGCGGGCAACGCGCATCTTCATCGCACCCACCTGCACTTCGAGCGTCTTGGCGTCGATCACGCGGGCAACGCGGCCTTCGCGAGCGAGCGATTTGAGGCGCACCGTGTCGCCGACCTGCGGGTCGCGCTGCCGATTGACGACGACGGGGCCATCCCTCCTGTCCGCGCCGGTAGTGTGCGCGACGACGGTGGACTGGAACTGCTCGGAGAACTCGCGGCGCAGGCGGGCGATGCGCAGCGCGGAGTCGCGCGCGATCTTGGACGCGACGGTCTTGTCATCGATCGCCTTGACCGTATCGCGCAGTTGCAGCTCGAAGTCCTTGATCAGCGTTTCGAGCTTGCCCTCAAGCTCGCGCGTGCGAGCTTTCTGCTCAATGCGGCCCTCGGTGGCAAGCTTGATCCGCTCTGCGTCGAGCTTCTTCTGGACTTCGGCAAGAGCTTCACGCTCGGAGGTGGCTGCGGAGAGCTGGGCGTGGAGCTCATCAAGGAAGCGGCCAATGTCGGCGGTTTGTGAGCTCATCTGCGAGCGTGCGTTGGCCACGATGTCCGGCGCGAGGCCAAGACGGGCGGCGATGTTCAAGCCTGCAGAGGCCCCGGGAACGCCAAGGCGCAGTTCGTAGGTAGGCGCTAAGCGCGTTTCGTCAAAGCCGACAGCAGCGTTCAGCACTCCCTGATGTTTGGCGGCGTAGACCTTGAGCGAGGTGAGGTGCGTAGTGATGAGGCACCAAACGCGTCGGCGCAGAAAGTGCTCGGCTACCGCAACAGCCAGTGCAGCACCTTCTTCCGGGTCGGTCGCAGAGCCAAGTTCGTCAAGCAGCACCAGCGACGTATCGCCCGCTTCACGCGAGATGCGGTCCACGTTTACAACGTGCGAGGAGAAAGTAGAGAGATTCTGCTCGATGGACTGCGCGTCGCCGATGTCCGCATAAATGGCAGTAAAGAGCGGAAGTCGCGCACGCGTTGCAGGAACAGGAATGCCGGCCTGCGCCATCAACGCAAGCAAACCTGCCGTCTTGAGCGCCACCGTCTTGCCGCCGGTGTTCGGCCCGCTGATGATCATCTGCCGCTTGGCTTCGGGGTACGTGGGAAGCGCAATGGTGAGCGGAACGATGCTGGCTTCCTGCTCGCGCAGGCGCAGTTCCAGCAGAGGATGACGCGCGGCTAGCAGCTCGAAGTCGAGTTCAGACTCGGATGTTGCGGCAATGTTCGCGGTCGTAAAGACAGGGCGGACGCACTCCAGCTCTTCCGCAAAGCGAGCGAGTGCCTGGTGGGTGTCAGCTTCGGCGAGGATGCCTGCGCCGAGCAGCAGAGCTTCCGCCTGCGCGGCAACCGCGCGCGTCATCGCAACGAGGATGCGATGGATTTCCGCCTGCTCTTCGTCGAGCAGACGCACCAGCTCGTTGTTCTGCTCGATGGTTTCGAGCGGCTCGACGAAGACGGTTTGTCCGCTGGAGCTCGAACCATGCACCACGCCGCCGACCTTGCGCTTGAACTCGGCCTTTACCGGAATGACGAAGCGCTCGCCGCGGACGGTGATCAACTCGTCCTGCGTGCTGCCGCTTTCGGATAATTTTGCCAAGGCGCGGCGCAGGCTGTCCTCAATCGCGCGATGCTGGCGCTCCATGGCGCGGCGAATCCGGCGTAGCTCGGGCGAAGCATCATCACTCAGGCTGCCATCGGCTTCAATCTTGCCGCGCAGAAACCGCAGCAGATTGCCGAGATCATGCGACAGGAGTGGAGCGGAGAGTTCTTCGATGCCAGGCCACTTGTTGAGTACGGCGGTTGGCGGTGCAAGCACGGTCTGACGCCATGCTTCAACGCGCTCGGCGTGGGTGAGCGCGGAAAGCAGTTCGGCTGGCTCCAGAGCCGAGCCTTCAATCTGCGCCTTGGCAAGCAATTCTGTGGCATCGAAAATGCCCCGGAAGTCGAAGCCACCGCCAACCGCGACGAGGTGACGCATCTCAGCGGTGCGCTGCTGTTGCTCCTCGATCCAGCTGAGATTGCCCGAAGGGGCGAGCATGAGCACACGCTCGCGGCCCAGCGTGGACTGCGAGCCGCGTGCGAGGCGCTGCTGCAGCTCCGCCCACTGCAGCGCTTTGGCGCTGGTTTCGGTGAGGGCATCGGGAATGGCGGGTAGCAGCTGCATCCTTATAGGATACGGCTCCGGCACAAACGGAGCACCAGTAGCCCCGCAATGGAACCCGGCGTATTCTGCTGCGTATCTCCTTCTGTGTGCGAGCCGCGAATCTTTCCGGCTCGCGGAGGTTTCACGCCATGACCTGTTCTTCGTGCGGTGCCGTTTTCGCGCAGGACGCCCATTTCTGCCCCCACTGCGGAACGCCAGTCGTTCAGCAGCCCCAGCCCTCGCCGATTTACCCCGGCTATCCCGCCGTGCTGCCCTACACGCGCGTGTCGCGCCATCTGCAGGTCGCCGGCATTCTCTGGATCGTATACGCGTTTGAGCGGACCGCGAGCAAGCTGGTGGGCCTGATGTTCCTGCATGGGATATTCGGCAGTCACCTGAACGCTGACTGGAACAATTGGGCGCCGCTGGGCAACTTCGGCTTCGCGATGATCTGGCCGGTCGTTGTCGTGTCCCTGATCGTGGGCCTCGGGCTCAGCCTGCTGACAGGCTATGCGCTCCTCACCAAACAGCCCTGGGGACGCGTGATCGCCATCGTGACCAGCATACTGGCGCTGTTCCATCCGATCTTCGGCACGGCGCTGGGCATTTACACCCTGTGGCTGCTGGCTCCGGCGGCCAGCGGCGACGAGTACGCCGCCATCACTGCTGCCTCGCCGCGCTGATAGCGCTGGCGGCTGCGTGGCACGTACATTATAGGGATGAACTTTCCTGCCACGCGCCTGCGCCGTCTGCGCTCTACCGCCGCAATGCGCTCGCTGGTGCGCGAAACCCACCTCGAGCCCAGCGCGCTGATCTATCCGCTGTTTGTGTGTGAAGGCGAAGGCGTGCGCCGCGAGATCAGCTCGATGCCCGGCGTGTTCAATCTCTCGATCGACGAGATTGTGAAGGAAGCCGAAGCCTGCGCCGCGCTCGGTATTGGCGGCTTGCTGCTATTCGGGATTCCGAGCAAGAAGGATGAGACCGGAACAGGCGCTTATGCGACCGACGGCGTCACGCAACGCGCGATCCGGACCATCAAAGCCAGCGTCAAAACGGAATCGCTCGTTACCATCGCCGACGTCTGCCTGTGCGAGTACACCTCGCACGGCCACTGCGGCATCGTGAATCGCGACGGCGAACACTACGAGGTTGAGAACGATTCCAGCGTGGCGCTGCTGGCTAAAACGGCTGTTTCGCTCGCCGAGGCCGGAGCGGACATCGTCGCGCCGAGCGACATGATGGACGGCCGCATCGCCGCGATGCGTGAAGCGCTTGACGACGCCGGCAAAACCAACACGCCGATCATGAGCTACGCCAGCAAGTTCGCCTCAGCCTTCTACGGTCCCTTCCGCGAAGCCGCCGACTCTGCCCCGCAGTTCGGCGACCGCCGCACCTACCAGATGGACGGCGCAAACCTGCGCGAGGCCATGCGCGAGATCGAACAGGACATCGCAGAAGGCTGCGACATGCTGCTCATGAAGCCCGCAATGCCCTACCTCGACGTAATCCACGAAGCTCGCCAGCGCTTCGATCTGCCCATGGGCGCCTATCAGGTCTCAGGCGAGTACTCGATGCTCCACGCAGCCTTCCAGCGCGGCTGGCTGGAGCCCGAACGCGCGATGCTCGAAAGCCTGCTGAGCATTCGGCGAGCAGGAGCGGACTTTATCGTGACGTACTTTGCGAAGGATGCGGCGAAGGTGCTGGGATGAAAGCGCCATGCAGTGCCGGTGATGAGTACTTTGCCGACTGGCAAGAGTATCGGCATCTCAGACGGAATGCGCTTCTCGTTTGGTTGGGCTACGTTCCCATAGTTGGCTCGATCGCGATGCTGGGCTTTTGGCTCGCACACACTTTTATTCCCGGCTTTATTGGCGCGGGTATCTACATGGTTTGGTTTTTCCTTGTGGGATCGCAGTGGTTTCAATTTTCTTGCCCAAGATGCGGTGAATATTTTGGATCGAAAGGTGCTTTGCGGTTCGGTTCGCTCGCCCGAAAATGTATGCATTGCGGCCTCCATAAATGGCAATGCAACAAAAGCTAAAACTCATCCAGCTCCGCAGATACTTCCGCCAACGAAATATGAATCGGCGTCCCTCCGATCCGCAATACTCTGCACTTGGCGCGGCGTTCCTGGTTAGCGGAACGGCTCTCACAAAGACCGAATCACTGCCCAGCTAAGCCAGCGCTGTCAGCAACGCTTTCTTCCATCCTGCAACGTCGAGCTTCCAGCAAATCTCCACCTTCTTCGCGTGCGAGCGCGCCTCGCTCCACACGCGCTCATTCCGTGCATCGTCCGAAACATTCAACCGATCAACGACCGTCATCCCACGCGTGAGAGCGCTTTGCGTTTCAATCTCCACGAAATGTGCGCTCGCCTCCAGCACAAGCTCCGGGTGCAACAGCACCGCCATCGCGATGGGGTCCGGCAGCGAGATGCCGTGCTCGCCGGTCTGCTTCTCGTAGGCGACCGCGCCGGAGCTGTTGCACTCGATGGCAAACTCCGCGAGCGGCGTCTTGAGCGCAAGGATGCCCGCGATGTCCGCAGCGTTCAGCACGGACGCGTGACGCGAAAGCTCCCAGCCGACCATCTGGATCGGCAGACCGGAAAGGAAGACCTTGCGCGCCGCTTCCGGATCGACCCAGATATTGAACTCGGCGGCCGGAGTCACATTACCCTCTGTGCAGGCGGCGCCGCCCATCACGACGCAACGGCCAATGTTGGCAACGATCCGCGGTTCGCGCTCGAGTGCCAGAGCGAGGTTGGTCAGCGGCCCAAGCGTGATCACCTCAAGCCCGGGGTTGGCCATCGCCGCCGCAACGATGGCTTCGACCGCGTGCGTCGCCTGCACCTTGCGCCGGCTGGGCGCGTAGCCGTGGTCGCCCATGCCGTCCATGCCGTGGAACCAGTGCGCCGGCTCAAGCTCGCGGAACAGCGGCTTTTCTGCCCCTCGATACACAGGCACTTCCGACCCGCACAGCTCCGCCGTGTACAGCGCATTGTTCACGCCCTGATCCACAGCGACGTTGCCCGCCACCAGCGTAATCGCGACGACCTCCACCAGCGGCGAACGCAATGCCATGATCAGCGCGACAGCGTCGTCAGAGGCGGTGTCGGTATCGATAAGAATCTTGCGCATCGCGGCTACCCCTCCCCCCACCCTTACCTGTATATCCTGGGCCAAGTGGCTTATTTTGTTCAGGCTACAGCCAACGGTGTCCGCCAAAATATTGCAAATAAATGAGTTACGTGCAAAATATTCCAAAGAAAGCAGGTTAGGCCCACTTTCAGGTTGACCTTATCACCGCGCCCTCGCCGTCTTCCACAAACAGCGCTGCTTCGGCCTTACGCCGACGCACCAACCCCGGCACAACCTTTTCGCCCGCATGCACCCAGAACCCGAACTGCACTACAGCCCCGGCAAAATCCTCCAGGTTAACCTTGCGCAGCAACATGGACTGCAGAAAGTTGCCGCGCCCAGCATTGAAGCAGAAGTCCACCAACGCATCGAACTGGTTCTGCGTAATCTCCACTCGGACAGCACGGTTTACGCACGTGATCGCATCAGCAAGATCCGCCCGCAGCAGCGCCTCTGCATCCGCCTCGCTGATCGTCATACCATCAAGAATCGCCGGGCCCGTATGTCCGTAACCGACAGTCCAGACCCCCGCCACATCCTGGTAGGCCGTCAACCGCAGCCCCTCGAAGCTCTTCGTCAGGGCCAGGCCCTTATCGCTGTATCTGAAGCTATTGTTCATCACAAAGCGCCCTCCTTAGGCGCACTCCTGCTGTTGCGCGGCCCGAATCCGATTCGGTACTCGCACATCCAATTCCGTTGGGTTACATGCGCGGCGTAAACTAAGGCGTCGACAATTCCACCCGCGTAAAGACGCACGAATGGAGCCACTCCCCTTGGCAGAAACAATCTACGATCTCGTCATCCTCGGCGGCGGTCCCGCCGGCTACACCTGCGGCATCCGCGCCGCACAGCTCGGCCTGAAGGTCGCCATCATCGAAAAAACCGACAAGCTCGGCGGCACATGCCTGCACTGGGGCTGCATCCCGACCAAGGCCATGCTCTTCTCCGCCGAAGTCTGGGACCACCTGAAGCACGCCGAAAGCTACGGCATCGAAGGCGTCAGTGCGCCGAAGCTCAACTGGTCCAACGTGCTCAAGCGCAAGAACGACATCATCGTGAAGCACACCAAGGGTCTCGACTTCCTGATGAAGAAGAACAAGATCACTGTCGTCCGCGGCCACGGCCGTCTGACCGGTGGCGCCAAAGACGGTGTCTTCACCATTGACGTCACCGCGGAAGACAAAGGCAAAGGCCAAGGCTCCGAAGCCCAGACCGCGACCAAGGTACAGGCTAAGAAGGTCGTACTCGCCACCGGCTCCGACGCCCGCATGCTTCCCGGTTACAAGGCCGACGACACCATCCTGACCAACATCGAGATCCTCTCGTTGCCCGAGTTCCCCAAGTCGCTGGTTGTCATCGGCTCCGGTGCCGTCGGCGTCGAGTTCGCTTCGGTCTTCAAGAGCTTCGGCGCGGAAGTCACCATCGTCGAGGCGCTGCCCCGCATCGTTCCCGTGGAAGACGAAGAAGTCTCCAAGGAGCTGACCCGCGCCTATAAGAAGCGCGGCATCGACGTAAACGTAAGCTGCAAGGTCGAGAAGATCGAAAAAACCAAGGGCGGCGTAAAGGTCAGCTTTACCGACGCCTCCGGCAAGCCGCAGGTCAAGGAAGCCGAAAAGGTCCTCGTCGCCGTGGGCCGCGGACCGCGCACCTATGACGCCGGCCTCGACAAGGTGAACATCACCCTCGACCGCGCCTTCGTCCCCGTGAACGAATGGATGGAAACTACCGAACCCGGCGTCTACGCCATCGGCGACATCGTCGCCGGCCTCCCACAGCTCGCCCATGTCGGCGCAATGTGCGGCGTCGTCGTCGCCAGCAAACTCGCTGGCAAATACGCACGCCCCGTCCGCAAAGACCGCGTCCCGGGCTGCACCTACTGCGATCCGCAGATCGGCAGTGTCGGCCTCACGGAGGCGCAAGCCAAGGAAAAGGGCTACCAGGTCAAGGTCGGCAAGTTCCCGTTCGTCGGCAACTCGAAGGCCACCATCCTCGACTCGCACGACGGCTTCGTCAAGGTCGTCTCCGACGCCAAGTACGGCGAAGTCCTCGGCGTCCACATCATCGGCCCGAACGCCACCGAGCTCATCGCCGAGTGCGTCGTCGCCATGGAGCTCGAAGCCACGGTTGAAGAGCTGATGTTCACCATCCACGCCCACCCCACGCTAAGCGAGAGCCTGCTCGACGGCTTCTCGAGCGTTGAGGGCATGGCAATCAATGTCTAATGATAAAACCCGAACGCGCAGCCATACTATGGCTGCGCGTTGATATACATCGGCTTAAAATTCAGCTAACTTTGGGAGGAAATGTTGTTGCGTCTACATCTCGGAAATTCGTGTTCATACTATTAGCTCTCCCTTCAGGCTGAACTTGACTCAAGTTATAGCGTAATGTCTAGCTGGTCAAGCACTAAATTTGACGTGGTTCATCACCCGTTAGTTGCACGAATCTTGGGTTATCCCAAAGCGTCCGCAGGTCATCGTCTTTCGCTGCAAGCTTCCTAAGATCAGGACGAAGCGGAAATGCGACTTCCAGCGAAGCTAGCGTTCCATCTATATCGGCGGGATTCATCAGAAGGTTATAGCAGGCCCTGTTATACAGAAGAACGCCTCGATCTTCTGCGGTCGCTTTAACGTCGGCTCTTGCAAGTGCATCATCTACCGCTGCCAAAGCCTCTCGAATCTTTCCCAATCTTTTTAGAGCCCTTGCCTTAGCCACAATAGCTCGCAGATTGTTCGAATCGAGCTCAAGAGCTTTATTAGCGGCTTCTAATGCCTCACCAAATGAACCTTTATCTATTTTATACAGTGACGCCACAACAAATGCTGCAGATGCCGACAATTTCAGGGCTTCAGTTTCTTTGCCAGCTTCTTTGGCTTCCTTCCCTGCTTCTTTGGCAATAGTCAGAGCTTCTTTGGCAATAACCTTTTCACCTGCAATTTCGATCAAAAGCTGGCCAAAGACTCCAGCGATGAAGCACACAGAAATCATCAAGGGATAACTACCCTGCTTCTGCGGATCGAAATTGAGAGTGTTCTCGAAGAGAAATGCCACCACAGCTGCACCGCCCAACCCGAGGACAATATCTCCGATGAACCCCAAGCGGATTCTGCAGTTTTGCGGATCGAATGTGACCAATGTCAAATGGTTCGCGTTACGTATAAGCGAACCAACTAATCCGCCAAGCGCGCCGAAAACTGGCACTATCCAATATGCAGCGTGCAATCCAATTATCGCGTGCATGAAATACATCGCGCCCATCACGGACAAGAGAAGCATCAGAAAAGCGCAGAGCGTTAAAGAACGATATCGCTTCAGAGCTATTGATGATTGCTGGTCTGGTTTCTTTCTAGGGAACAAGAGAAAGATAACTGCCGCAATAGCGAAACCAACGACTCCACAAACGACTCGACTTAGGTATGGATGCATGGTGCAAACAATTAGACCACGATAGCGCGTCGCTCACCATGCTTCGGATAGCTCTTATGAGCAAAGCACCGCATAAGGCCCCTGACCTCACGCCTTTGCATTCTGCCACGACTCTTCCTTAAGCTAGAGGGAGGCACTTTGTCTCTCGATGCACATCCACCTCCTCCAACTAGGCCGCATCTCCTACGCCGAAGGCCTGCGCATCCAGGCCGAAGTCGTCGCCGCCCGCAAAGCCGGCGTCATCGGCGACACGCTCCTGCTCCTCGAGCACCCACCGGTCCTCACCCTCGGCCGCAACGCCACCCGCGCCAACATCCTCGCCACCGACGAGACCCTGGCCCGGCGCGAAGTCGAAATCCACGACATCAACCGCGGCGGCGACGTCACCTACCATGGTCCCGGCCAGCTCGTCGGCTACCCCATCTTCGACCTCCGCGGCGACCTTCCCGGCAAAAAAGGCCCACACCTCGGCCCCGTCGACTTCGTCCGCCTCATGGAAGAAGCCCTCATCCTCACCTGCAAGGACTTCGGCGTCCCCGCCCAGCGCATCTGCAAGCTCACCGGCGTCTGGACCTACGCTGGCGGCAGCATCCGCGAGAAAAAAATCGCCGCCATCGGCATTCACGTCTCGCAGGCCATCACCTCGCACGGCTTCGCGCTCAACGTCACCACTGACCTCCGCGACTTCGACTGGATCGTCCCCTGCGGCATCACCGACCGCACCGTCACCTCGCTCGAACTAGAGTCCCCACTCGACCCTCCGCCAACGCTCGCGCAGGCGGCTAACGCTGTAGCCGCCAAGTTCGGCCACGTCTTCCACCGCCAGATCCTCGCCGTAGAAACCCTCGACGAGCTGCTTGCTTCCAGCACAACCACAGTCCGCTAAACGCACGGCCTATGCGGACATCTACCTCAGCCGCATATAATCCAATGTTGCGCAGCACCTATTGTTTCCGGAGAAAAAGATCCCGATGCCGACCGACGTAGTCATGCCCCAGATGGGCGAATCCATCACCGAAGGCACCCTCACCAAGTGGCTCAAAAAGCCCGGCGACACAGTCGCCCGCGATGAACCTCTCTTCGAAATCTCGACCGACAAGGTCGACGCCGAAATCCCCTCGCCGGTAGCTGGGGTCCTGGGCGAAATCAAGGTCCAGGAAGGCACCACCGTCAACGTCGGCGCCCTCGTCTGCACCATCAGCGAAGAAGGCGGAGCAGCAGCCAAACCGGCAGCAGCAGCTCCAGCCACAGCTCTCCCGGTCAAAGAAGACACCGTGACCCCCTCCGGAGCCGACATGGCCACCAACGACGCCATCGCAACAGCCGAAGCCATGGCGCCCGCGTCCACCGGTCCCGGAACCGAGATTCCCATGCCGCAGATGGGCGAATCCATCACCGAAGGCACCCTCACCAAGTGGCTCAAGAAGGTCGGCGACACCGTCGCCCGCGACGAACCCCTTTTCGAAATCTCCACCGACAAAGTCGACGCAGAAATCCCCTCGCCCGTAGCAGGCACTCTGACCGAAATCAAGGTCCCCGAAGGCTCAACGGTCACCATCAACACCATCGTCGCCGTCATCGGCGGAGCTACCGGCGCACCCGCGAAGGCAGCACCGGCAGCAGCAGCACCGGCAGCAGCAGCACCGGCAGCAACTCCTGCCCCGGCAAAGCCAGCAGCCCCCGCTGTTGCTTCAGCCACAGCCGGCGAAGGCCTCCGCTCCTCGCCGCTCGTCCGCAAAATCGCCGCCGAGAACAACGTCGATCTCTCCACCGTCCCCGGCACCGGCGCTTCCGGCCGCATCACCAAGCAGGACATCACCGCCCACCTCGACGGCGGCGGTGCCAAGCCAGCAGCAACACAGGCAGCAGCACCGGCCAAAGCAGCCGCTCCCGCAGCTCCGCAGCCCCAACCCGGCGAGCTCGTCCCCATGTCCAAGATGCGCAGCATCATCGCCAAGCGCATGGTTGAGTCCAAAGCCACCAGCCCACACGTCCACACCGTCTTCAAGGTGGACATGACCCGCATCGTCAAGCTCCGCGAAAAAGAGAAGAACAAGTACGAGCAGCGCAACGGCGTCAAGCTCACCTACATGCCCTTCATCACGCGTGCCGCTATCCAGGCGCTGCGCAAGCACCCCATCGTCAACGCCGCCATCCAGGGCGAAGCGATCCTCTACAACAAGAACATCAACATCGGCATCGCCGTCGCGCTCGACTGGGGCCTCATCGTCCCCGTCATCAAACAGACCGAAGAGAAGAACTTCCTCGGCATCACACGCGCCATCATCGATATCGCCGACCGCGCCCGCAATAAGAAGCTCGCTCCCGACGAAGTCTCCGGCGGCACCTTCACCCTCACCAACTCCGGCATCTTCGGCGAGCAGTTCGGCACCCCGATCATCGCTCAGCCGCAAGCAGCCATCCTCGGCATCGGCGGCCTCAACAAAGAACCCATGGTCCTCACCGATAAGGACGGCAACGACTCCATCGCCATCCGCTGGATCCAGCGCTTCACCCTCGGCTTCGATCACCGCATCATCGACGGAGCCGACGCCGGCAAGTTCATGACCGACTTCAAACAGTACCTCGAAAACTGGTCCGAAGACATCGGCTAACACGCAGCCGGCATGTGACAACAAGCGGCAGACTCCAACAGAGTCTGCCGCTTTGCCTTTGCTTTTCTGATTGTCATTCCGAGCATCGCGAGGAACCTGCTTCCTCCCGTTCTTTGCTTGACCCGCCAGCAATTTGGGTCGCCCATTCATCGCGCAGTCTTTGACGCGATGGGTGGGAACGCACACCGACCACCCCTTTCAACCACAAACTCCCAACCGCTAAAGCGTCACGCCCAGCGCCTTCAGGTCCGCCCGATACACCGTGTCCGACACCGTCGTAGTCGCGATCTGAGCCGCCGCTCTCAACGCCCCGGTAGCAATCGCAATCAGCAACCCCACCAGCGTCAACCCTCTCCGAATCCCGCCCATCTTCCCTCCAGAAATTCTCTCCAAAACCAAACTCCAAACACCCCAGCAAACACGGGTGGCCCATCCTTTCGCGCACTTGGCGAAAGGGTGGGGCATCGCGCAAACCGGGGTCCCCGACGAACGCTCTTGTTCGTTGGGGTGGAAAGCGCGACCGTTCTCCTCAAAGCAGCCAAACCCCGTCAGCTCTATCCCCATCCCCCAATCCCCAATCCCCAATCCCCAATCCCCAAAACCTGCTTCTTACTGCAGCACCGTCCCCTTCTCAAACCGCCCATCTTCCCCGCGAATCTTCTTCGCCTTCGGCTTCCCCTCCCGAATCCACGCATCCGCCTGCCGCTCCGCCGGTCCCTTCCTCCGCGCCGCTTGCTGTTCAATCACCGCATCCAGCAGCTCGTTCGCCAGCTTCACATGCGCGCAACTCCCTTTCTTGGCCTCGTCCACAAACCCCTTCACAATTTCCTTGATGTTCCCCGCCAGCTCCCTCTGAAAGGTCTGCTTGCACTGCACCGCCGTCGGAAGCTTCACCGCCACAACCGCCTCCTCGCCGTCCACCGGAACGCTCACCCCTGCCTTGTTCTTCGCCGCCACAAAACCTCCCCAAATACAAAAGCGGAAGGCCCCCGAAGGAGCCTTCCGCTTTCTCGTCTCTGATCTACCTTTCTAGAATACCAACTCCGACAGGGTAACTCTGCCAACTTTTCAAAACTTTTATTTCCTTCTGAATCAAATAGTTAGAAGAATTTCCTGTCCGCGCCCCTATTGACAACTTTCGAGCGGTTTGAGCAACTCAAGCTCCAGCAGCCGATGAGTAAGCTTATCCAGTGCAGCGAAGTAGTGCCGTATACAGCTCCGCAGAGGCAGCCCCAGAATCGCAGCGGCTTCCCCATGCGAATACGCCTGCAACCCGATCCGCTTGATCAACTCCCGTTCCCTGGCATCAAGCACCGTGAGGCACTTCTCCACGTCATGGCAGAAGATCACCACATCCTCAAAGCTCTTCACCTTGTAGCTCGTCACATGCCCCCGAAAGAGCTCCCGCCCCATCAGCGAAGGCACCCTCCCAGCCTCCATCGAAAGCCGCATATACCGCCGCAGCATCGCCTCCGTGTACTTCCGGTAGAAGGCCACCTGCGGCTCCGCATTCACCGCAGCCGCCGGTGCCCCTGCAGGCACCCCAACGACTCCGGGTGGCCCATCCTTTCGCGCACTTGGCGAAAGGGTGGGGTCCAGCGGGGGTGCCAAAGAAACCCCCACATCCGCCACAGCCCAGATCCGCGGCATCACCGCAATCCGCAACGCAGCAGGGGCCATCACCACCACCCGCCCCGTCGAGCCCTCACGCAGGCCCTCAACAGCAGCCTCCTGACGAGCCACAGGCTTCCGCACCAACCGAAGCCCACCTAATCCCTGTTCCCTAATCCCTAATCCCTGCTTTTTCATCGTCCTCCTCCAACACAAACAGCCGTTCGAGTCGCCGCGCGCTTCTTCCCGCGTCGGCTCATCCGCGGCGCCGGAAACTCCGACAACCGCACCGCACACCCAAGGCAGTACTTCCCGTGTCCCATGGCACGGAGCCAAAGTGTCCCGCACCCTTCACATACTTTTAGTTCAACTCGAAAGTAGTTCACTCGTTCGTCTCCGGACACAGCTCTCCCCGGCAAGCCTCACAAATTTTTCAGCGGTCGAAGGGGCTCGCTCAGGGTCTATGAGGCCACGCCCAGTCCCGCCCCTAGCTCTATCAGCTCGGGTACCGGCCAGGCAAAGCCTGTTTGTCGTTGCTACGACTTCGCACTCGAGAACCCGGTCACAACACCGGTCTCGACCTCTCTTCCCCATCCCGAATCGGGAACCAACCCACGCCCTTTCCAAGGCGCCCAGTTCTCAACAACAGGTGAAAGTGTGCCGTTTATAGGCTCACGAGATAGGCATGTCAACGACTTTTTTCACTCATTCCCAAATCCGAACTAACTCGTTTTTTTACAATGCGTTGGGTGTATTTTGCGGAAGTTATACCTTTATTTCTTCGCCTAATCTTCGCCTCGACAAAGTACTTCCTCTCACTCCGCCAATCATCGCCGCACTCCGCCCCACAACGCCTAGCGTCCCAACAGAAAACACCCCAAGTTTTCCCAAAATGAAACCCACAAACACCTTTTTGAATTGTCATCCTGACCCTGAGCTTGCCGAGGGGAAGGATCTCCTGTTTGCTCGCGGTGGCACCGGGCCATCGGAAGCCTTTCACTCCTCAAACCTCCCAACCCTCATACCTCAACACCCGCCACTTGCAGTTCCTACTCCCCAGTCCCCAATCCCCAATCCCCGCCTTTTTGCTATCCTCCAAAAATGGAACAAAGCCCCAACCTCGCCGCTCGCCGCACCGAAGACATCGCTCTTGACCTCCTCAAGTTCGTCGCCGCCCACACCAACGTAGGCAAGGCCGCCACCGCCGCCACACCCGGCTTCGGCATCCCATCGGCCCCCAAGTCCGAAGATCAGGTCACCAGCCTCCTCGAGCTCTACACGCGCTGCCGCGAAGCCGTAGAAGCCCCGGCAGCCAAGAAGTAACCGTGCCCCCAATCCGCGTCGCCGTCATCGGAGCCGGCGCCTTCGGGCGCAACCACCTGCGCGTCTACCGCGAGCTCGAACTCGCTCATCCCAACCTCGTCCAGCTGGTCGCCTTAGTCGAACCCGACGAAGCCCGCCGCCACGAATACGCCACCCTCTACAACATCCCCACCTTCCCCTCGGTCGAAGCCCTCCTCACCTCCAAAAATCCGGGTGGCCCATCCTTTCGCGCACTTGGCGAAAGGGTGGGGTCCAGCGGGAGTACCGAAGGAAACCCCTACCTCATCGACGCCGCCAGCATCTGCGTCCCCACCATCCACCACGCGACCGTCGCCACCCAGCTCCTCAACGCCAACCTCGACATCCTCATCGAAAAACCAATCGCCGCATCGCTAGCCGAAGCCGACGCGATCCTTCACCTCGCCCAACAAAACAACCGCATCGTAGCCGTAGGCCACCTCGAGCGCTTCAACCCCGCCGTCACCGCCGTCACCTCCCTCCTCAATAACCCCATGTTCTTCGAAGCCCACCGCCTCAGCATCTTCACCCCCCGCTCGCTCGACGTAGACGTCGTCCTCGATCTCATGATCCACGACCTCGACATCGTCCTCTCGCTCACGCAATCACCCATAAGAGAAGTCCGCGCCGTAGGCATCGCCATCCTCTCCAAAAAGGCCGACATCGCCAACGTCCGCGTCGAGTTCGAATCCGGCTGCGTCGCCAACTTCACCGCCTCCCGCGTCTCCACCGAACAGGTCCGCAAGCTCCGCCTCTTCCAGCCCCACCAGTACCTCTCGCTCGACTTCGCCCGCCAGGAACTCCTCACCATCTCCGTAGACCCCGCAGCAGCAGCAACGCTTGCAGCCCTGCACGCCGCCTCGCAATCTACACCCTCAAACCTCGCCCCTCTAACCCTCAAACCTCTTCAGACACCCGACGTACCTACCCACCCCTCCGCCGGCCTAAACCTTCAAAAACTAGATCTCCCCCATGCCGAACCCCTCCGCCTCGAGCTCGAAGACTTCCTCAACGCCATAGCCACACGCACGCAACCCCGCGTAAACGCCACCGCCGCCCGCGCCGCCTTAGCTCTAGCCCTCACTATCAACGAAGAAATCGCCGCACACGCCCACCGCGCCGGCCTCACCTAAAACTACTCTCTATTCCCTGCCTTTACTGCATCTTCTGCACAGCCGCACCGTCAGGAATCTTCAGCTCGAACTGATCGTCGTCCAGCTTGTCATTCAGCGTGAGCTTGGTGATCTGCAACTTCAGCGAGTACTCATCCAACGGCCGCGTAATCGTGATCAGCGAAGGAAACTGCGTTCCGCCAAAGTCTTTGTAGTTGTCATACTTGGCCTGCGTCTCCACCTGCCCATTTTCGTTGTAGGTGTCCTGCTGATACGGCAGCATGTTCACGCGATTGATGTGTACCACTCGCACGGTATGCAGAATCTTCCCGTCCTTGACCTTCATCACCTCCAGGTCATAGTCCGGCTCTTCCATCTCTTCGTTCTTCTTGCCCACCACCGGCAAAATCCGCGTCGACTCGTTCAACGCCACCAACTCATCCGGCCCCACTCCCGGCACAAGCAGCGAATCGAAAAACACTGGCGGCCGCAGGTTCTCCAGCCCATTCTTCGAAGGCTTCGTCACCGTATTCGTTCCCTGAATCCACACGTCACCCTTGCTGGACGCATGCACCAGCGTGAACCCGTTCGCATCGCTGACCATCTCCATCGCCCGCGAGCCCAGAATGGGCAGCTGCATAATCACCCGCAGATCGCGCGGCTTCCGCACCAGGATGTACCCACGGAACGACGTATAAGTCGTCACCTTTCCCGTGCTCCCTCCGCCCGTTGAAGCCGTAATCAGCACCGATGCATTGAGCGTCTTGATCGCCGCGTCCCGGTCCGAAACTTCCTTCTGCAGCACTTCAACACCCGCACTCCGATACATCTCCGGCGCCACCGTCTTCGTCACCAGACGCGTGGTCTTAATGCAGCCGGTTAATCCGGCCGAAAGCACCACAAGCACCATCGACAAAGCCCGAAATTTCCTCATGAGAAGCAACGCTTAAGTATATCGACTCCGCCCACCCCCGTTCCGATTCACTTAACTTCCCCGGCACCCCCACTTACACCAGATTCGTCATCCTAACCAACACCGGGTGGCCCATCCTTCGCGCCTTTGCGAAGGGTGGGGTATCGTTTGCGGTAGCAAACGACCGCTCTCCTCCAACCCACCCAAACTCTGTCATCCTGAGCGAAGGCTCGCGCTTTTTGCGAGCCGCAGTCGAAGGACCTGCAGCTCCGCCGGTTGCCGCAAGGACGCCCGCATCCTCAGCCATCGAAGCCGGACGCTCCCGACCAAGCGCCAATCACAACACCCGTTAGCCCCCAAAAACTGACCTACCGCGCCCCCGCCCGATAAGCCGTCACATTCCCATTGTGTTCACCTAAGGTCTTCGCGAACTTAGTACTCCCATCCGTCCCCGCCACAAAGTACAAGTACTCCGTCTGCGCCGGCTTCAACGCCGCCTTCAACGCCGCCACGCCAGGGTTACAAATCGGCCCCGGCGGCATCCCCACATGGGTATACGTGTTGTACGCCGAGTCCGAATGCAGCTCGCTCTGATGAATTACACCCGTCCACGTCCCATTCATCAACGACGCATAAATCACCGTCGGATCGGTCTGCAGCATCATCCCCGCCGCCAGCCGGTTCTCAAACACACTCGCCACTTCCGGCCTCTCCGCCGGCAACGCCACTTCCTTCTCCACCAACGAAGCCATCGTCACCGTCCGCGCCACATCGCCATTCCCCAACCCCACCAGCGCCGCCTCCTGCCCAAACCGCTTCACCATCGCACTAAGCATCTGCACCGGCGTCGCATGACGGCTGAACTTGTACGTGTCCGGAAACAGATACCCCTCCAGCGAAGTCGCAGCCGGACTCCACTTCGAAATCAACGCCGTATTTGCCCGCTCCGCCGCCAGAAACCCCGCACTCGACCCCAACCCCGCCGCCCCAACTGCCTGCGCGATATCAAAGATGTTGAATCCCTCCGGGATCACAACAGTCTTCGTGTACACGTCACCCTTACGCAGCCGCGCATACACCTCACCCAGCGGCACGGCATGATCGAACCGGTACTCCCCCGCCTTCAACGATCCCTGCTGCCACTCCTTCATAGCCTCAAACGCTAACGCACTCCGCACCACCCCCGCCTGCTGCAGCTCTTTCGCAATCCCTACGGTCCCCGTCCCCGGAGCAATCTCCACGAACGTCTCACCCGAAGGCCCAAACGGCGCCAGCACAAACCACCACCAAGCCGCCGCCCCGAGGATCCCCACCACCAACAGCAGTTTCAAAAACCGCAAGCCCGCACCTCACACTTGCATTGTAGCCACGCCATCTTCACACCCCGCCGTGAACGCCGTGCGCCCACACCACGGGTGGCCCATCCTTTGCGCCTTTTGCAAAGGGTGGGGTATCGTTGCGGAAGCAAACGACTGCTCTCCTCCACCCACGCAAACCCCTCTCATCCCCACCCCGAACCCGCTTGTGCCTTATTCACTATTCACTGCCTTCCGACCATACTGCCTCGGCGAGCACCCCATTACCCTCCGGAACGCCTTCCCAAACGCACTCTCCGACTCATACCCCAGCGACTGCGCAATCGCGCACAGCCCATCCGACGAACTCTTCAACCGCTCCGCCGCCAGCAGCATCCGCCAACGCGTCAGATACTCCATCGGCGTCATCCCCACAATCTCGCGAAACCGCAATGCAAACACCGACCGCGACATCCCCACACGCTCTGCCAGCGACTGCAGCCTCCACGCCCGCCCCGGCTCCTCATGCATGGCCGCAATCGCCACACTCATCTGCTTGTCCGAAAGCGCAAACAGCCACCCACGCCCCGCACTCGCGGCATCGTTCAAATGCAGGCGCAGCGCCTGGATCAACATCGTGTACGCCAGCTGCTCCGCAATCAGCGACCCACCCGGCTGTGGGTCGCTCAGCTCCTGCCGCATCCGTTCCAGCGACCACCGCATCGCCGCCTTGCCCGACTCACTCCGTATATGCACAATCGGCGGCAGCGACCCCAGCAGCATCTCCACATGCCCACCCGTCAGCGCAAAGTGACCGCCCGCCATATATCGCGCACCCGCCGTCACCCCCGGCGCTTCACTCCTCATCCCCAGCCGCGCACACGCCTCCAGGTACGGCACCGGTTCAATCGATGGGTCCGTCGCCAGCCGGAACGGCAACCCGCGCGGCAGCAGAAAGCAGTCCCCGGCATGCAGCAGCACCGGCTCATCCACGCCTTCCACAACCAGCCAGCACTCACCAGCCAGCATCGCATAACACTTGATACCCTTATGCTTCGGAAAGCCGATCGCGATGTCTTCCATCACCGCAAAACCACCCGCCACATAAAGCTGCGGCTTCATCAGCGCCAGCACTTCAGAAAGCGGATCGGCATGCGAACTCGCCGACCCGGCCATCTGCAAAAGCGGGGGAGCGGCTGGAACCTCGGACGACGCCTGCGGGACGATTGAACCAATCATAAGGACTTTCAGTATAGATCGTCCCGCTTTCCCGCACCATCTACTGTTCGACGGCGCAAACTGGCCGCCCATTCGCACCACCTCAAGGAGACACATCATGCGCATCTTCGTAACCGGCGCACCCGGATTTATCGGTTCCAGGCTTGTTCCCGAACTCATCCAGTCAGGCCACCAGGTACTCGGCCTCACCCGCTCCGAAGCCGGCGCCGAAACCCTCCGCAAGCTCGGCGCAGAAGTCCTTCACGGCAACATCGAAGACCTCGACAGCCTGCGCAAAGGAGCAGCCGACTCCGAAGGCGTCATCCACCTCGCCTTCAATCACGACTTCTCGCAGTTCCAAAAGAACTGTGAGGACGACCGCGCAGCCATCACCGCCATCGGCGATGTGCTCCTCGGCTCCAATCGCCCGTTCATCGTCACCTCCGGCACCGCCATCGCCAACAGTGGCGACGGCAAGCCCGCCACCGAAGAAAGCCCAACCTCATCCTGGAACCCCCGCGCTGCCGCGGAAGGCGTCGTCAAAGACCTCGTAGCCCGCGGCGTCAACGTCTCCATCGTCCGCCTTGCCCAAATCCACGACACCCACAAGCAGGGCCTGATCCCCTACTTCACCGCCATCGCCCGCGAAAAGCGCGCCGCGGCCTACGTCGGCGACGGCAGCAACCGCTTCTCCGCAGCCCACGTATCCGACACCGCCCGCCTCTACCGCCTCGCCTTCGAGAAAGCCGAACCCGGCGCCATCTACCACGCAGTCGACGAAGAAGGCGTCTCCATGAAGGCCATCGCCGAAGCTCAGGGCCGCGGCCTCAAGGTCCCCGTCATCAGCATCAAGCCCGAAGAAGCAGAAGCCCACTTCGGTTGGCTCGGCCACTTCGCCAACCAGGACCTCTCAGCCTCCAGCGCCATCACCCGCAAAAAACTCAACTGGACCCCCACCGGCCCGGACCTCATCACAGACCTCAACAACATGGACTACACGCAAGCCTAACTCGATGACAGCGCATCGGCGGCCACACAGCCAACCGGTGCGCTTCACGACATCCAACCCTCGAAACCCTCATCCAGAGCGCAGCGAAGGCCCCCCGCATTTGCCTTTGCCCTATTCACCCCAAGCCACTCGTGACCGCCGATGGAATCGGCCCTGTTCGATGCAGCATCCAATCGATACAGGAGACATCATGCAAAAGCGCACCTTAGGAAATAGCGGCCTCGAAGTTTCAGCTCTCGGCCTCGGTTGCATGGGCCTGAGCTTCGGCCTCGGCCCCGCTATGGAAAAGTCAGAAGCCATCAAGCTCATCCGTGCCGCCGTTGAACGCGGCGTCACCTTCTTCGACACCGCAGAAGTCTACGGCCCTTTCATCAATGAGGAAGTCGTCGGCGAAGCCCTCGCTCCCTTCCGCAAAGACGTCGTCATCGCCACCAAGTTCGGCTTCGAACCCGACCCCAACAACGACGGCAAGTGGACCGCCACCAACAGCAAGCCCGATCACATCAAGCAGGTCGTCGAAGCCTCCCTCAAGCGCCTCAAGACCGATACCATCGACCTCCTCTACCAGCATCGAGTCGACAAAAACACGCCCATTGAAGACACCGCCGGCGCCGTCAAAGACCTCATTCAGGCAGGCAAGGTAAAGCACTTCGGTCTCTCCGAAGCAGGCGCAAACACCATCCGTCGCGCTCATGCCGTCCAACCCGTCACAGCCTTGCAAAGCGAGTACTCGCTCTTCTGGCGTGAACCCGAGCAGTCCGTCATCCCCACGCTCGAAGAGCTCGGCATCGGCTTCGTCCCCTTCAGCCCACTCGGCAAAGGCTTCCTCACCGGCAAGATCGACGCCTCCACCAAGTTCGACGCGACCGACTTCCGCGCCATCGTCCCACGCTTCAGCGAAGACAATCGCAAAGCCAACCAGGCCATCGTCGATGTAGTTACCAAATTCGCAGAGCAAAAGAAAATCACGCCTGCACAAATCGCCCTCGCCTGGCTGCTCGCCAAGAAGCCATGGATCGTCCCGATTCCCGGCACAACAAAGCTCACCCGCCTTGAAGAGAACCTCGCCAGCGCCTCCGTCCAACTCTCTGCCGATGAGGTGCATGCCCTTGAAGAAGCTTCATCCGCCATCAGGATCGACGGCGAACGCTACCCCGCAACGCACGCAAAACTGGTCGATCGTTAACCCAGCAACCGAGAAGAACAAGACAAAAAGCGTGGCCCCATAAAAGGTCACGCTTCTTCGTTCCTGAAACCTACGCGTTCACACAGAAGTCCCTGGTGCCGCCCGCCGGGTGGCCCATCCTTTCGCGTACTTTGCGAAACGGTGGGGTATCGTTTGCGGCAGCAAACGACCGCTCTCCTCAACCCCCGCAAACATTTCATGTCGAGCGGGTTCACGCGCCTCACTCAAAACACATGGATCAACAGAAGTCCGGCAAACAGCATCATCACGCAGGTCACGCCATGAACCGAGAACGCCGTGGCCTTTCGGCCGCCCGACAGCAGAACGTTCGACATGTCGCCAAAAGGAATCAGGGCGAACACCAGAAGAACGATGCCTACCGTTCGGCTGTTCGTAGTCAGCATCAGGGTCAGCACGGCCAATCCAGATGCGATGTCCCGAATCCCTTTGAGACGGAGCCAGGCACGAGTGTCAGCATCCGGTGCGGGCGGCTTTAGACCGAAACCTCCCAGGATTCGTTCCGGAGATAAGACGTAGAGACAACCGATCATTATGATCCCAACAGAAACGAGAACGGCCAGAGTGAGTGGAATAGCGTTATGCATGAAACATCTCCTTTTGAAAAACTAGCAACGCTATAAAAGATGCAAGCTGCTACATAGCGATTCACAAATAATCTAGCAATGCTATAATTAATGAATGGTAGAGACACCCGTAACGAACCGGATTGCGGAACGAAAACTGCGCGACAAGCAATCTCGCCGGGCACAAATCATAAGTGTCGCGCGACGGATCGCGGAGCTCGAAGGTTGGCCCAGCGTCACCGTTCGACGGCTGTCCGATGAAATCTCTTATAGCCAACCCGTTTTATATGCTCACTTCGGAAGCCGCGAAGGAATTCTTACCGCGGTTGCGACCGAAGGGTTCCAGGAGCTTGGCCTGGCAATGGAGAAAGCACGGAAACGGCTCAAGCGTGGAAGTACGGTCCAATCCGTCGCAGACGCCTATCTCGAATTCGCGGCATCCTCACCTGCACTGTACGAGGCCATGTTTTCACTCAACCTGAGCGTCCCGTTCGGCGACGCGGCAACTCCTTCGGAACTGCGATTCGCGTTTTCCCAGATCCTGGAGTTGTTTCAGGAGCGAAGCTCAAAGCCAGAGGTTCTCTCAGAGTTGTTTTGGGCAAGTCTCCACGGCATCGCCGAGCTTACAAGAACCAAACGACTCCCACCGAGCCGTCAGAAAGAGCGTGTGCGTGCCCTTATGGAGCTCTTCAATTTCCAAAAGAGGAAACAGCATAGGGGTCAGACGCTCTTCGCCGACTAGGTGTTCCCAGTGCTGCGAAAGTGAGAAACTGCACTGAGTGATGGCAAAACACATCAACTCTCCTGGACGACCTTCAGTCCGTCGGCGCTTGGTGCTGAAAGACCTGCACGAGAATCGAACCCAGACGTTGTTGAACACTCTGTCCATCACTCTTACGGTGGCGATCACGGTGACATTGTTAGAGGTAACGCTTATGCCACCACCCCATCACATGTTCATCATTAGGGTGTTGAGATGGACTATAGGCGCGATGGTATGGTTTGCCCTTAGTGTCTCGATTGTTGTCATGGCGATCAACAGAGTGTTACAGGTGAGGGAGCGCACTCGACAGTTCGCCATCGTAAGGATGCTGGGAGCGTCGTTCCCCTTCATCGCGATAATTCTTGCGGAAGAAACGATCTTCGCCGCACTCCCAGGAACGGTCATTGGGGTTGCGCTCGCAAGTCTCGTAGGCTGGCTTTCTGCGTGGGGCAAACCCGAGCTCTTCGGCTATCAGACGGATTTCAGGGCTTGGCTGTGCGCCGGGGCCATCGCTGCGATATGGTTCTTTTACGTTGGCGCTGCTACTGCTTGGGTTACTACTAGCCAGCAAGACGTATTGTCCGCGCTCTCATCGAAGTAGCGATTGCGTCGCCGTCGTGTGAGAACGTGGCTGAACGGCTGTCTTCCCGCGAAGACGACCTCCTCCTGGTCGATGTGAAAGTTTCGTCGAGCATGGCTAGGCGCGCCTCGAACTGCTTCACTCCTATGAAGTCAGTTTATGGAAATGCACTTCCTAAAACCTAAAACCTGCTCTCCCCAATCAACCCATCCATCTTCCCTTCCCACGTCTCCTTCGTCCCCGGTTCCATCCCTTCCGCGATCACCTTCACCTTCCGATACTCCTCAACCGCCTCACTCTTCCGTCCCAGCGCAGATAACGCATTACCGCGTTCCAGATGCGCGTCGATCCCCTGCGGCGCAATCGCCACGGCCTCGGTTGCCGCCACCAGTGCCGCCTGCGGATCGGTCTTCATCGCCTTCCGCGCCCGCTCTTCATACATCTCCGACCGCGCCAGCGGCAGCGCAAAATCTCCGCGATACACTTCCACGCCATTCATGATCACGTCATCCGGCTTCCGCCGAAACAGCGAATCGTACGGGTTCCTCACCGAGCTCTCCAGTTCATACCCACCCAGCACCGAGTCACTGATAAGTACCGGCCCATGCACAACCGGCGGCACATCGATCTCAAACAAACTCCGCGTCTCCAGCGTAGGCAGCGGCTTGCACGGAATTCCATAATCCTCAAAACGAATGTACGGCTCAATGAAGTAAGCAAAGTAGCAGTCATGGATGCCGTGCGCATCCAGATACGCCTTCGTAGCCTTCAACTGCTGTCCCCAGTCCACCGCGGAGTCCGTCAGATACAACCGCGTCTTCGCCGGACCACCCCACGCCTCGTTGCTATAAGGCATGTAGTTCGGATAAGCCCGCAGACACGACACCGCATTCCATACCAGCAACGTACCCACCACCCAAACAAACCCACGCCTCTGCCGCACCAACACCACAGCACCCATCGCCGCCAGCATCAGCAGAAACGGCACAACTGGCAACACATGCCGCAGCCCGACATTCAATGGAGACGTCAACGCAAACCCCAGAAACATCACCGGCGGCGCCACCAGAAACCAAATCTCACGCCGCTGTCGCACACGCCTTGAAACCATCGCCCATGCAGCCGTAGCCACCAGCAGCAGCAACGGCAGCGTCAGCTTTATCAACAACACAACCGGAAAGTAATACCACACCCCTGTCTGCCGTATCCGCCCCAGAAAGAACGTCGGCTGAAACCCCGCAACCCGCCGCACATCCACCAACCCAAACAGATAACTCTCCGGCAGCAAACGCCATCGCACCGCAAACAGGATCACTTTGTTATCCAGCGCCGGCAGCGTCGTCATCGTAGACAGCAGCGTAGGAATCTCCATCGGCCCGCTAGGTCGCATCGCATACCGGAACCCATAACACGCCCACAACACAAACACTCCAATCGCCAGCATCGCAACAACCGCACCCAGCAATCGCCACACTTCCCTCCGCCACGATTCTTCACTGCCCCGCATCGCGCGCCATCGTCCAGCCAACTCACCCACCGCCAACACCACCAGCACCGGCGGCAACAGAATCGCCGAGTGCTTCGAAGCCAACGCCAACCCCGTCGCCAACCCCACCATCACCAACCTTCCAACCGAAGGCACCTTGCAATACCGGTAGAACGCGTACACCGCCGCAAAGAACATGCAGCTCACCGCAGCATCGGTCGTCACCAATCCGCCATTGGTCAACAGGTTCGGCTCAAACACCGCAAGCGCCAACGCAATCAAACCCGCCGCCGCACCAAACATCTCCCACCCTGCAAGGAACACCGTCACAGCCAGCAACAGTGCAAACACCATGATCGACATTCGCGCATAAAACAGCAGCACATCCCCCGCATACTTGCCGCCATGCACCGGGTCATTGCGGAACACCAGCTCACGCCCACCAAAGTAAGCTTCATCCTTGAAGTACCGTCCCTGCATCGGCGGCACAACCAGGTGCAGCGGCAACAACGGCAACGCAGCAACCATCTTCGCCAGCGGCGGATGCTCCGGGTTCAACGCAAAGTCGCCCTTCTTCAGCGACATGTACCCCGCAAACAGATGGTCCCCCTCATCCCACGTAAACGACTGCTGCCGCAGACTCAACGCAATCTGCGCCGCCATCGCAACCAACAACAATCCAGCAACAATAAGCAGTACCGGCTTACGAAGAGTCATCCCTCAAATCCTCATCCCTTGCTGTTTCACTTGCTTTTCTTTCCGTCATTCTCTGTCTTTGCTGTTGTACTTGCTTTTCTTTCTGTCATCCTCGAAGGATCTGCTGTTCTGCAACCGTTGCCTCTCGGATTAGCAGTGGGCTTTAGCCCACTGACTACCGCACCTTGAAAAGGGGCTTTAGCCCCGGGCCTTCGCTCTCGCCTTTCCTAAAACCTAAAACCTGCTATTCCCCCCATGCGTCAACGGCTCAAACACCATCATGTGCGAATCCACCGGCACCGCATCCGTCTCCACATGCTGCTCAATCCACTCCTTGCTCTCAGGCATCGGCACACCCAGACGGTTGTGATACTCGTTATACCCAACCACAAACGTATTGCCCTCCGCATAATGCACCGACCCACCACAAACCAGCATCGGCACAGGCTCTTTCTTCAAGAGCAACCGCGCATGAAACTCCAACGCAGCAACAAGCCGCTTCTGCTCCGCCTCAAACAACTTGTCCCCCTGGATGTGCGCCGTCTCCGCCGCATCCATTGTCGCCGCAATCGAAAAGCTCGTATGCCCCAGGTCTCTGCACGTCTCCGAACTGATCCCATCCACGCTCGCATTCAAATCCGTCGTGCCATACCAGCTCACCTTCTTGTCCTTGCGCGGCATCGGCCGCGGATGCGCTCCATCGAGCGCAGAGTTATAAAAATAAGTCGGCACCCGCTCCATCCACATATCTTCCGCACGCTTCAACAGATCATGATCGTCGGTAAACACGGCAATGCCCATCATCGCGTCGATCATGCTCAACTCCCAGTTCCCATTCGCACCCGAGCCTTCACGAAGATACGGCAGGATCACCGTCTTCAGCATCTTCGTAAACGCCTCTTGGTCTTCCGCCTTCCACCCAGCATTGCTGTACTTCAAAATCTCGGCCGACCGCGGCCACACCTCTCCACTCCACGCCGCCTGCAGCGGCATATTCGAGTTGCTATACGCCAGCAGGTGATGCCCATACGCATTCACAATCCGAATCGCATTGTCTGCATAACGATGGTCGCCCGTGATGTACCAGAGCAGCGACTGCACATACGCCGCGCTCGCATCCGTATCCTCTGCATGGCATCCATTGTCCGGCCGCGAGTACGACCCACACTCAATCACTCCCGTGGCCGGCGGTCCCAGCAGCTTGTAATCAAGCGCCCCATACTCACTCGCCACAGCCTTCTGATACTCGCCATAAAACGGCTCTGCCTTCGCCCCAATCTGCGCCTTCACAAACTCCAACTGCGCCCCACTCACCAGCACCCCCGGATGCTGAAACGCCTGCGCCCCACAACTCGAAGCAACCAGAACAACAACGGCCAAATACCACCCCGCCACTCCTACCCTCATAGCAACCTCTAAACAATCGTTTGTCTTCAATCGCAGAAAGTGTAGCAGCCCAACCCCCACACTGGCTCGAGCATCTTTCGTACACTGATCTTCACGTGCATCCACCCCCTCGCATCCTCGCGCTGGACGTTGGCGACCGCCGCATCGGCCTCGCCGTCACAGACCCCCTCGGCCTGACCGCGCAACCACTCTTCACCCTCCATCGCACAACACCCCGCGCCGACCTAAAGTCCATAGCCCGCTTCATCCGCCAGCACAACGTAGAAGTCCTCGTCGTCGGCAACCCGCTCCACGCCGACGGCACCGCAAGCCCGCAAGCCGCCAAAGCCCAGGCTTTCGCCGCCGATCTCCGCGAAGCCCATCCCACCCTCACGCATCACTTACTCGACGAACGCCACACCACCCAACAAGCCCACGCCCTGCTCGACGCCGCTGGCCACGGCCCGCGTTCCGCCGGCCGCAGCCACGGAAAAACAATAGACCGCAAAGACCTTATCGACCAGATTGCCGCGACGATCCTGCTCGAAAGCTTTCTTTCCGGCGGCAAACCCGCGCTCCTGCCGGCCCCAGACCTCGTATAATCGTCTTTTACAAGAGATTCATCTCAAAAAGCAGACCCGCGCATGGAAGACATAAAAGCTGCACTGTTAGAGCAGATCAAGCAACTGGAGCAGGAGCTCACCGTCGAGCTCCCGGCCGAAATTAAGAAGGCTGTCGCGCTCGGCGATCTCTCTGAAAACGCTGAGTATCACTCCGCCAAACAGCGCCAGGAGTTCGTGAACGCCCGCCTTGGACAGCTCAAAAAGCGCATGGGCGAGCTGGCGATGGTGAATTTGGACAATATTCCGCGGGATCGCGTGGGTTTTGGTTCTACGATCGTTGTTTTTGATACGACGAAGGATGAAGAGATTACCTACAAGCTCGTTACAAGCGAAGAGGCTGACGTTACAAAGGGTTTGATATCAACAACTTCCCCAATTGGCCGGGCGCTGCTTGGCAAGGAAGTCGGCGATACGGCAACAGTTGTCACGCCTAACGGCAAGCGCGAGCTTGAGATCCAGAAGCTCACAACAATCCACGGATCAGCAGCGTAATCAATGACTTGGACACGTGCTTTCGGTAAAGGCAGCGGATGGTTGCTGCAGAAGATCGTCAACGGCCTTGCGCTGTCTAAAATCTCGCCGAATACACTGACGTTTATCGGCCTTATTATCAACGTGATAGCGGCCTTCTTCTTTGGATACGCGCGGGCTAACAATAATGTGCGCATGTTTCTTTATGCAGGTTTGATCATTATTGGCGCGGGTTTGTTCGACATGGTCGACGGGCGCGTGGCGCGGCAGACGAACCAGGTTTCGGTGTTTGGAGCGTTCTTCGATTCGGTGCTGGACCGGTACTCGGACGTAGCTATCTTCTTTGGTTTGTTGGTTTACTACGCTCGCGCGGACCGGTACTTCTACGTGTTCCTGGCAGCGTTTGTGATGACCGCATCGCTGATGGTGAGCTATACGAGAGCACGGGCTGAGGCACTGATTGGGTCCTGCAAGGTCGGTTTCATGGAACGGCCCGAGAGGATTGTGCTGGTGATCCTGGGGGCGCTGTTCAATCGCTGGGGTGCGATGGCTCCGGCCCTTTGGATTCTTGCAGTTATGACGACCATTACGGTCATTCATCGCATTCGGTACACTTATCTGGAGACCGAACGGCGCAAGATTTTGGCTTCCGCAACCCGCTAAATTTACCTCGCGTTTTTATGGAGGTTTGTGATGAGTTGATGGATGGAATTGCGTTTTGTGGTGTCCAGCAAACTTGACATGAAAATCAGAGGAACGGGTTGACGATCGTCAGGCCGTCGATGACCTGACCGTGCTGCAAATCTTCCGTATAGAGGGTGTCGCACTTCGCTTCGAGGGCCGCTGCGACGATCAAGCTGTCGTACCAAGCGAGTTGAAACCTCTGCTTGAGTTCAAGACCAATCTTCAGCAGATCGAGCGACCACGGAACGACTTCGAGATCGGCGACTACTTCATCAAGGAATGCGTTCGCTTCGTCGGAAGATAGCAGTGGTTTGAACTTCTTCAAGGCCACGTTCACGCATTCCTGCAGGACCTGGTAGCTGATTACAGCATTTTGTAAAGCGCCGCCTTCAAGGAGCAACTCCTGCGCAACGGTTGCCTTGATCTGTTCGCTCTCTCCAAACGCATAGATGAGCACGTTCGAGTCAAAGAAAACTCTACCGCTCATTCATTTCGTCTCGCGTATAAGGACCGCCCGTGTCGAAGTGCGAGAACTTCGCTATCGCTGACCGAAGCCGGCTGCGACGCGCTTCGATCGACTCCTCGAAAGAAGCTTCGCCCTTCCATTGCGAGGATGCGCGCTGCAATGCATCGGCTACAACCGCGTCAAGGCTTGAGTGACGCGCTTCAGCTTCGGCTTTTGTCTCGTTCAGCAGGCTTTCGTCGAGTTGGAGTGTGACCGTGGTCATAGAGCAGATTTTACTCCGATTCCAAGCGGTCAGAACTTCAGCATTTGGACGACGGTTGAGAGCGGGAGACCGACTACGTTGAAGTAGTCGCCTTCGATTCTTGGGATCCAGCGGGCGGCGTAGCCCTGGATGCCGTAGGCTCCGGCTTTGTCCTGGGCGTGGCCCGAGGCGAGGTAGTGGGCTAGTTCGTCTTCAGTGATTTCGCGGAAGACTACGTTGGTGGTTTCTACATGGGAGTGCTTTGCCTTGGGCGTGACTACGGCAAGGCCGGTGTAGACCTGGTGGGTTTTGCCGGACAGCGCACGGAGCATGCGTTCGGCGTCGGCTTGATCGACGGGCTTGTTCATGACTTCGCCTGCGAGGACGACCGTGGTGTCGGCGCCGAGGATGGTGGCGTTGGGATGAAGGGCGGCGATGGTCTGGGCTTTTTCTAACGCGAGGCGGCGGACGTAGTCCGTGGGGGCTTCGTTGGGGTGGCGGGTTTCGTCGATGTCGGCGGGGATGACTTTGAAGGTGAAGCCGGCTTGCGTGAGGAGCTCGCGGCGGCGGGGTGAGCCGGAGGCAAGGATCAGCTTCACGCGGATGCGTCCTCTTGCTTGATGAGCGTGATCTTCGACTCCATGGTGTGAGCTTCGCCGGGGTGGAGGGTGAGGGCATTCTCGTTGGCGTTGACGGTTTCGATGCAGACCATGCCTTCCCACTCGTCGTCGCCGAGATCGGCTAGCTTGGCAGCGCCTTCAGACCATGGGTTCCAGACGACGGCGGTTTTGGAGCCCTTCTTCGAGGTGATGAGTTGGCGGTTGAAGCCGGGGTCGTCGACGGTGACGGTGGCTGCGGTGTTGAGGTAGAGACGGTCGGTGGGGCCGGTGAGATGAAGGACTTCTTCGAGCTGGCGTTTGCGCTTGAAGTCTTCTACCTTGTCGAGAAACTCCGCGCCGACGAGGCCGCTGATGGAGATGTCTTCAACGTTCTTGACGTGGAGGTAGGTGTGAAGCGCTTCTTCAAAGTGGAGGGGCTTGTCGCTTTGGTTGGCGACGCTGAAGCGCATGGTGAGATCGCAGCCGAAGATGATCTCATAGGCAACGCGGAAGTTGTCGTAGCCGTAGCCGCGGCTGATGGGCGTGGGGCCGAGAGTGAGGGTGAGGTGGAGGTCCTGGCCGGAGATGGCGGCGAAGGCGACCTCCCAGACCTGGGTGCGGGCGAAGCCGTGCATGGGGCCATCGGTGCGGGCGTCGGGACCAAATGCGGTGCGGGGACCGAACCAGGGGAAGATGACGGGGACTCCGCCGCGGATGGCTTTGTCTTCGGCGAAAAGCGATTCCTTGCTGAGGAAAAGGACGGGTGATTCCGCGATGGGCTGCCAGTGGGCGATGTGCGCGCCGTGGAGGTAGATGGTGGCGGTGCAGGCTTCGGTGGTGATATGGGCGCAGAGGAGGTCGCCGTGGCAGGACTCGAAGACGAGCGCGCCCGGGATGGCGAAGGTTTCGTTGAGTTCGGTGAGTGTCTGCATCTGGGGTTAGTTTATCGCTTGAATGGGGATTGCCTGAGGCTCAGGGTGTCTTTTGTGAGAGGCGTGTCAGGGGAGGAGGAGGGTCGTTGGGAGGGTGCTGCGAAACACGTTCACCGCGTTGCTTCTGCCGGGATCACTGACGATAAGCCGATTTATCATTACTAATCCTTGGCACGGTTCAACCGAAAAGCCTGCGTCGCAGCCAGAACGCGACATTGACGAGTCCGATTAGTGCTGGTACTTCGATAAGCGGACCGACCACTCCGACGAACGCTTCTCCGGAGTTAAGCCCGAAAACAGCGACCGAGACAGCAATTGCCAGCTCGAAGTTATTCCCGGCAGCGGTGAATGACAGGGTGGCCGACTGCGCATAGTCAGCGCCTAAGCGTTTTCCCATCCAGAAACTCACCAAAAACATGATCAGGAAGTAGATGACCAACGGAACGGCGATCTTCACCACGTCCAGCGGCAACTGCACAATCAAGTCCCCCTTGAGAGAAAACATCACGAGGATCGTGAACAGCAGCGCGATCAGCGTCAGCGGGCTAATGCGAGGCACGAAGCGCAGGCGATACCATTCCTCACCCTTCACCCGAATGAGCGTGTACCGCGTCAGGAAGCCGGCAGCAAACGGCACCCCCAGGTACATACCAACACTCTTCGCAATCTGCCAGATGCTGATGTTTACGACGCTTCCCTGAAGGCCAAACAACTTGGGCAACACGGTCAAGAACGCCCACGCATAAAAGCTATAGAAGAGCACTTGGAAAACGCTGTTAATCGCAACTAACCCGGCAACGTAATCCGCGTCGCCTTCCGCTAATTCGTTCCAGACCAGGACCATCGCAATACAGCGGGCAATGCCGATAAGGATCAAACCTCGCATGTAGGCAGGATCATTGCGGAGGAAGATGATAGCGAGTGCGAACATCAGTGCGGGACCGATCACCCAATTTTGAGCGAGGGATAGCCCTAGTACCCGCTTATTGCGAAAGACCTCGCCCAGCTTTTCGTAACGGACCTTCGCTAGAGGCGGAAACATCATCACAATCAAACCAATCGCGATTGGAATGTTCGTCGTGCCAGTATGGAACTGATTGACGAACGCGGCAGAGCCAGGAATCAGGTGTCCGATCGCAACTCCCAGCGCCATCGCCAAAAATATCCAGAGAGTAAGGAAGCGATCGAGGAAAGACAGCTTCTTTCGCTGGGTGGGAGCGCAAAGTACTGCGCTCATCGGCAGACCTCGCAGCACTCCACAGCAACTGGCAACGGAGCACCATCAAGATCGTACTTCGCAGGCGAGCAACAAGCTCTCGTGAGCCGCGCCCGGTCGGCCTGCATCGCCTTGTCTTCCTTCAGCCAATCCAAGGTCTGCCGGAGTATATGGGTAGCACCAATGTGAAACGGCATGACGATGCGATAGTGCATCCACTTTCCCTCGCGGCGGGCTGAGACGATACCGGCGTTCCGTAAATACGCGAGATGCCGAGAAATCTTCGGCTGGGGTGCATCCAGAATCTCAACGAAGTAACAGACGCAGACCTCTTGTTCTCCCATCAAGTTAAGCAAACGGAGACGGGTGTTATCTCCGAGCGCCTGAAAGAACGTCTGCATATCGAATTGAGTTTTTTGAGCCATGCATTACATATACGCATTGACGAATATGAAGGCAAGACATATATTTGCCTTGGCGTATATGTAGCCGGAGGTGATACATGACAGAACAGATTCTTGACTCAGTGCGGTCCAAGTATGGCGCGGTCGCGGAGAGTACGCTTTCCAGCAATCATGAAGGCGTAAAGGCCGTGGCGGAAGCGTTTGGATACTCAGCGGAAGAGTTAACGTCCATCCCGGCTGAGGCGAACATGGGCCTGTCATGCGGCAATCCAACGGCGACCGCGCACCTTCGACCCGGCGAGGTTGTCGTTGACCTCGGCTCCGGTGGCGGCCTGGACGTTTTCCTAGCCGCGAAGATGGTCGGACAGGAGGGTAAAGCTATCGGTATCGACATGACCCCCGCCATGATCGAACGCGCCCGCTCAAACGCGATAGCCGGTGGATACACTAACGTCGAGTTCTACCAGTCCACAATTGACAATATTCCGTTACCAGATAGTTCGGTCGATTGTGTCATCTCTAACTGCGTTCTAAACCTTGCGCCGGACAAACCCGCAGTCTTCCGTGAAATCGCTCGTATTCTGAAGCCGGGCGGGCGCCTTGCGGTAAGCGATATCGCCCTTAAGGCTGAGTTGCCAGGGGCCATCGCCCGTAGCATGGCAGCCTATGTTGGCTGTATCGGTGGAGCTATCAGGATGGAAGACTACCGAGCCGGTCTGCTCGCGGTCGGGTTTGAGCACGTCGAGATTGTGGATAGCAGGAAAGATCTCAACGCATATGCCGAGGTGGAAAATCAATCCGGCTGCTGCTCCCCGGCCATGGACGAAGGATCATGCTGCACTCCGGTATCTGCTGAGCCAACGTTGCACGAGGAGCTTTCGAAACTGCTGAGCAAGTACGACGTAAACGACGCGGCCGCAAGTGTGAAGGTCTATGCGATCAAGCCGAAGGCAGATGGCTTATGCTGCGCGCCAACCTCCTGCGCATAGGAGACGATATGTTAAAAGTGATCTTCGCTTGCGTCCACAACGCGGGGCGGTCGCAAATGGCCGCCGCATTCTTCAATCAACTTGCAGACCCGGCCAAAGCCCTTGCCATGTCAGCCGGTACAGAGCCGGGAGAGTGCGTCCACCCGGAGGTCATGGCCGTCATGCGGGAAATTGGCATCGACCTCAGCAACGCGAAGCCCCAGAGGCTCACGGAGGAGCTGGCGAAGGATGCTCAAATCCTCATCACGATGGGATGCGGTGACAAATGCCCGTATGTCCCCGGACTTCGGCGAGACGATTGGCCACTCCGCGACCCTAAGGGGCTGGCCCCAGAGGAAGTTCGAGCGATTCGTGACGAGGTAAAGCTGCGCGTCAAAGCGCTGATCGAACAGGAAAACCTTGCTTAGTCACAAGAATCGCGCTTGTCGTCCTTTGAGTGAGGTGCAAACAAGAAACATACTTGGAAGCTTTGTGTGATCTAAACAAACAAGAATGAGGCGAAGTCCTTGGCAGTCGTGAGGGCGTGATTGTTTGTGGCTTCTTCGATGGTGACGGTGGCTGTCAGGGCATGTTGTTTCCGAGGGGCTTTGAGCTGTGGGGTTGTGGGCTTCGGGGAAAAGTAGACGCAACGGCAGAAGCAGATCCCCTGCGAGGATGACAGAAAGAAAGGCAAGGGCTTATGGGTTGGACGGTTGTTGTTCCCCACTCATCGCGCCAAGGGCCGCGCGATGAATGGGCCACCCGGCATGGCTGTTTATTGTTCTTTGAGGATCAAGGACGCCGTCAGGCGTGTTGTTTCCCATAAGCTTTGAGCTTTGAGGATAGGTAGACGCGACTGCAGAAGCAGATCCCCTGCGAGGATGGCAGCAAGAAAGGCAAGGGCTTGTGGGTTGAACGGTTGGGGTTCCCCACTCATCGCGCCAAGAGCCGCGCGATGAATGGGCCACCCGGTGGTTGTGAGGAGGATGGAAGAGGACAAAGCTTTTGTTTCCTGCTTGCATGAATGAAAGGCCCGGGGCTGAAGCCCCTTTCTGCGGTGCGTCCTATTCAGTGGGCTAAAGCCCACTGCTCCCTCCGTCGAAAGCAAAGACGAGAGGCAACGACAAAGGCCAATACGGAGGGCCTTTGTATCGCCGGTGCGCAGCTCAGACTCAGGATGACAGCGAAGGACAAACAACGGGAAAAGCTGGTGGGTTGGGTGGTTGGGGTTTTCCCATTCATCGCGTCAAGGGCCGCGCGATGAATGGGGTACCTGGGGAGAGTGTTCCTGCCGGCTCGACTTTATCTCTACTTGTTGCAGAAAAATGAGCGCTTCATCAGAGTCTCCCCATGGTAAAAAGTGTTATTCTCCGCGCATTGCAAGACCAGGACGCTCCGATCTAAGAAGGAGATATCCAATGAAACAGAACGTTACGTTAACCATCGCGTCTTTCCTTTCAGTCCTTTTCATGACGCTTCACATGACGGACGACGTTGTCCGGGGCATGGAGCCAGGAACACTTTTTGACCTGATTGTGCTGCCCATTGTCGTCGTCCAGCTGTACGGAACGGTGGTGCTGGCAGGAAGGCGGTCTGGGTACGTCCTCCTCCTCATCGTGTCGCTGCTTGAATTGGTCGTTCCGGTCATCCACATGAAGGGAGCGGGAGTCGGTGGAGCGATCGCCAAGTCCAACGGAGCCTTCTTCTTTATCTGGACGCTCCTCGCGCTCGGCGTGACCGCTCTCTTCTCCGTCCTCCTCTCGGCGCGGGGGCTGTGGCGGACCACCGCGCAGCACAAACAAGGTACCCCGGCGTGAGCTCTGATTGTGCACTCGGCTCGTTGGGCAAGCTGACATTGCAAAGAGATTGTGGATCAGTTGGCGCTATCAGCGCTAAAGCGTTTCCAGCAAGGGTTCCGGGCTAACTCGGACAACGGGCCTGTGAAACGCTCTTCTCTATAGCACTGCGCCGAATCATGCGGTCCTCGCTATCCTTCAACTTGGCTCGGACGTTCTCTGCGAATTCGAACGACGAGATAGACAACAATCGCGATATTGAGGAGGAGCACGATGACTTTCGCGATGCTGGGATGGCGGTGAATCTCGAAGATCTCCAAAGGAACTAAGGAGCCGGTAATGATAGCGGTGAACCACTCGGCCCAGGGTTTTGCGAGCCACAGGCCAATGCCTTCGGTTAGGAATAGCGCGGCGTAGACGAAGCTGCCGATGCCGAGATCTCTGAAGTCTTTCGGAGGAAGGTTCGCTATCCTGGCAAGGGCATGATCGAGGTAGCGTGCTCCCGGGTTGAAGCCGAATCTTCCAGCGAGTTGGGTCAGCGTGTCGGCAGCATTGTTGGTATGAGTCAAGCGCAGTGCGCCAATGCCCACCGTGATAAGAGTCAAGGTTTTGAGCAGTTTGAAGATCGCGATTAGGCGTAGCAGCCCATTGTTTTGTCTCTTCATGTGGGCGTGTTTCCTTGTGCATGGATGTTCGTAAGCAGCGGCTGGGCCGGGACGCTTCTTGATGGTAGTTGAATCGGTGACGATATGCCGACTTATCATTACCATCCAGCCGAAAAGCCCTCGCGGCGCACTCAGGGATGCGCTTTCCTGCGCTCAACTGGATATCGGCTCCCGATCCGCGGGAGAGGTTTGGCTTTTGAGTTCTTTGATGAGAGCTTCCGCCAAGGTGAGCAGCCGCTCTCGCTCTTGCTTGATTTCGTCGATGTCCTGAACGACTACGACCGCGCCTTGGACAGAGCCGTCTTCTCGAACGATTGGGGCACCCAGCAAGGATACCCACGCCTCTGTGCCATCCGCACGAAGGCAGAGTGCTTCTTCGATCCTAGTCTTCTCTCCGCGCAGGGCGCGGGCGAGGGGATACTCGGCAGACTCTAGCCGTCTGCCATTGACTCGAATCGCACCCCACTGCGCGTAATTTTCAACGCTATAACTTGACGGTACTGGGTAGCGAAAGATACGCCGCGCCTCTGGGTTTGACATGCTCAGCCGGCCGGCCGGCGCATCCGCCAACAAGATACCCACCGGCACGGAGTTGAATATGGCTTTGAGTTGTTCCTCACTTTTTCTCAGCGCCTCTTCAGCCTTCTTTTGATCGTCGATATCGTCGGCGCTTCCGTACCATCGAATGATCTTTGCTGATGGATCGCGGCGAGCGGCGCCTCGAGATCGTACCCATCTCCATCTATCATTCCGGCTCACGATGCGGCATTCGACATCGATTGGATCGCCACTGTGAATCGATGCTGCAATGACACTTTCCACACGCGGCCTGTCTTCTGGATGGATCGCTTCGAGAAAACCTGCCCCTTCGGCGGTCGCCGCACTCATCCCCGTCACCTGTTCCCACCGCGGGCTGATAGCCACAGCGTTTCCGTGAGCGTCGAGTACCCAGGGAATTTGCGGGTTCAACTCGACCATGTGGCGATAGTGATCTTCACTCTCGCGGAGCGCGGCCTCCGCAGCTTTCCGGTCCGTGATATCAACCACCGCGACGGAAACTCCGATGACCTCATCGCCTTCATCCCGCACCGGCTGATAGGACAAAAGATAGTCACGGTCGCCTTGTCCCGGACCAGGAGGCCGTCTGGCTTCAACGCCAGTGATTACTTCGCCCTCGAGAGAGCGACGGATAAAAGCCTCGAAGTGGTGAAATGCCCTGGGAACCATCTCTGCGACGGGTCTTCGCAAGTGCTCTTCGACGGTGGCGCCGTTCATGTCAGCCAACCGCTGGTTGAGGGTGACATAGCAGAGGTTGCGGTCGAGTAAGGCGAGTCCGACCGGCGCTCCATCGTAAACAGCCTGCAAATGCGCCAGCCGCTGGCTGGGCAGCGCATTGCCGGCCAAGTCTCCCCAAAGGTTTGTCGAATGGTTGAAGGATATCTTTTCGCGCGAAAGCTCCACGGTTGCCGGCAGATCTTCAGCCGGGACTGGCCGTCCGAAGAACCACCCTTGTCCCAGTTCACAGCCAAGCCACAACAACATTTCGGCCTGTTCGCGTGTCTCGATGCCTTCCGCTACAGCAGTCAGCCCAAGGCTTTGTCCGAGACCCACGACGGCCGCGACGATCTTACGGCTTTCTCTGCGTTGGATCATCGAGCCAACGAAACTTCGATCGACCTTTAGTTCATCGAAAGGAAGCGACTGAAGATGCAGAAGGCTGGAGTATCCCGTTCCGAAATCATCCAGCGCGATCTTGCACCCCAGCGCCTTCAATTCGTTGGAGATGGTTTGGGCACGCTCTACGTTATCGACGACTGCGCTCTCGGTGACCTCGATCACGACACGCTGGAGAGGAAAACCGAGCTCTTCGGCGGCGCTCTGAATCTGTTTCGGCAGACCTAGATCGTGCAATTGAAGTGGTGACACGTTGAAGGCTAATGTGAGGGGCTCCGGGATGAGCTTGCCAGCTTCAAAGGCTCTCTGCATCAACCGCTTCGTCAACGCGCCGATCCATCCGTTCTGTTCCGCAATGGGGATGAATCGATCCGGCGGCAAGATTCCAGCCGAAGGATGATGCCATCGCGCCAGGACCTCAAAACCGGCGAGCTGACCAGTCCGAAGGGTGACAAGAGGCTGGAAAAATGGAACGAACTCATCGTTCTCGATCCCGCGACGAACGTCCTCAAGGCTGATCAACATCGATGTGATTCCTCTAGATGTGCTCGCGCATCCCTGTGGGAGGAGGGTTGCGTCGACAAAGTCGGGCTGCACGGTGACCGCCTGCTAGAACCGAGTGACCAGGAATAGGAACAACCCCACTACGCCCAGAACGGTAGCAGCCAGAATTCCGGAGATGTAATAGGCCGCAAGCCTCTTTTGACCTTCCTTCGGTCGGGTGATTCCAACGCCCCAAATGAAACTCTCGCTCACGATATCGGTTAGGCTTCTCATGATGGATGACTCCTGTCCCATTCATTGGATCGGCCAGGAGGTTGGGACGATATGCAAATGTTGCTGAAAACGCACTCCGGAGCGCGATGAGGAGCCCGGAAGCGGAGCGCCCATCCGGACGCGTCGCCGTAGTCCGCGACGCTCATCTGGTGCCCCTGATTGACGTTCCGCGTGATCGGATGTCGATCCGGGAACAGCCGTGGAAAGCTATCGTTCTTGAGCAGCATACTGTCCGCCCTGGAGAGATCCCAGAGCATGAACATCCGAGTCTATGCCTCCACCTGCAGATTGCCGGCGACCGAGAGTTTGAATGGTGGCAGAGCGGGAAGAATGCGATTGAACATACCCGACCTGGGTCGGTCATCGTAATCCCACCCGGAACGAGAGACCGCTTGCGATGGCAAGGGACTTCCGAAAGATTGATTCTCTCGATCGAGGACGACGCACTTAAGCAACTCGCAGCGCAGCTAGGAGCGCAGCATCCGCTGGAGATAAAAGGCGCATGGTCTATCCTGGCCCCATCGATGCGGCTTTTGATTTCGGAAATGGGTAGAGAGGCACGCGACGGCTGGCCACTCGGTGCTCTCTACGCAAACCTTCTGGCGTTAGGTTTGCAAACCAATCTCATCAAGAACCATTCCAGCCAGCAAATTGCTTTGCCGCGTCTCAAAGGCGGACTGAGCCTGCCTAAACTAAAACAGGCAATGGAATATATGTCTGCAAATCTTGCTGAGGACATAGGCCTCGAACAGATTGCAGACGAAATGCGAATGAGTCCATCCCACTTCGCTCACGAGTTTCGAAATTCAACGGGCACGACTCCGTATCAGTATCTTCTGCAGCAACGCCTGGAGAGAGCAAAGGGTTTGCTCAAGACCACGAGGTTGCCCATTCAGAATGTCAGTGCCCTGACGGGATTCAACTATCCAGCTAATTTCGTACGGACCTTTCGCCAACGTGTAGGGCAGCCTCCTGAAGCTTGGCGCAAGGAACATAGGGAGTAAGGAACGATAAACGCGCTTCTGGTCATCTACGATTACGCTGCCACAAGAGAAAAGTGAAGTCGGCAACACAACCTATTTTTTGCAGGGATAGGTCGCGTCTATGGAAGCCCGGAGTCCCGCAGCCTTGGGCATTTCGTAGTATTTGGGATTGTCTTTCATGTACATAAGATAGGAATTGATCACCGCCATGAGGGATCGAGCCGGGACGCACACGTCAACCTTGGCGGCGTCGGTATAGCCCTCCACGTAGCCGATGCACAAAGCACCCTTCTCAACTTGGTCGCCGCTCGCTGAAGCCGGCCCCAGCGCCATCCCTTCGGCGGCGACACACTGGACCATCAGTTCTGACCCCGAGCCAGGCGGAGCCTTGGGGCTATTCGGAGCACTGGATACTTGAGCAGCAAGAATCAGTAGCGGAAGGATCATTGGGGAACCACCTGAATTAAGAACCACTCTCGCGAACTCGGGATAGCGAGCCACTGCACTATTGTAGACAACCGCCTACTCGTCCCGACAAACGCTTTTTTCATCAAGAAGCAACACTCTCGGCTCTAGCTGGCACACGCATTCTCAGGCACCGAACTCACGGGCGGAGCGCTTAGTCGTGAAGTGTGACGAAGATCTCTGATCGGATTTTCCAACCCGTTGATGTTCGCCGCCACATCGCGGCATAGGTGCCGGTATGCGCGACGGAACCAGAAAGGAGCGTCGCGACCCAGCTACCATGCTCGGCGGCGAGGGCCTGATCGTCTGCTACGTTGACCACCTCGGGCGTCCGCACATATGTCATGCTCTGCTTCGGGTGGTCGAAGCCCTCTTTGAACAACCTCAGATACTCGGCGCGCGAGGGCACGAACGTGCCGTCACCGATGATGCCGACATAGTCCTCGCCGAGGGAGTCTCCGACGCCAAGCAGATTGCGTCGTGCGATCGCACGATTGGAGTTGTCCGGGGCGCGGAGGATTTGCGCTTCATTCGACTCTTCGTTCAAGCCTGTGTCCTGCATGTCGTTCTGATGTGCGCGAAGCAAGTGTTACTTTATCGCAATCATTCGGGCGGATCCAGGCCTGTCGTTTTGTCGTTTGCCTCCGCAGGCGTGAGGAGGTCGTCGTTTGTTGCTTCTCTCTGAGGCAGGCCGTGATCCGGGTGCATTGTTTCCCGGAAGCTTAGAGCTATGGGGTTGTGGGCTTCCCATTCGTTGAAAGAACTGCTCTCGTGTAACGAGATCTGGCTAGCTCATTGCCTTTGCGAGTCGCATGAGCCCTTGGCGTATCGCCCGCTCGTCGAATCCGCCAAAGCCGAGGAGCAACGCGTTCGGATCAGGACGTTTGAGGGTGAATCGATCGACGGCGAGAACCTCAACACCCTGGGCCGCCGCGAGCTTTTCCGCCTGTTGTGACGTCATTCCATTTTTGAGATAGCCGATCGTGTAAAGGCCGGCCCTGACGTTCGAGATCTCAAGCAACCCACCCAGATGTTGCCTGGCCCCTTCCGTTAGTACACCGAGACGCTCCGCATAGAGATTCCGCATCCGCCGCAGATGACGCGCCAAATGCCCATCGACGATGAAGTCGCAGAGCACAGCCTGGTCAAAGGATGAATTGCGGAAATCGGTACGGTAGCGAAGAGCTACGAAGGGATCTACTAACGGCGCAGGCAATACAACATAGCCCACGCGCAAGGCTGGGAATAGCGTCTTACTGAACGAACCGATGAAGATAACGCTTGAGTGATTGTCGAGGCTTTGCAGAGAAGGCACAGGCGGTCCTTCAAACCTGTATTCGCTGTCATAGTCGTCTTCGATCACAAAAGCGCCGGCACGTGAGGCCCAGCTGAGAAGGGCCATCCTCCGCTCCAGCGACATCGTTGCCCCAAGCGGAAATTGATGAGCCGGCGTTACGTATGCGCCCTTCGCATCCGGACAGACTTTAATTCCGGCGGAGACTGACAGCCCTTCCTCATCCACGGGTACGGCAACAAGCCTGGTTCCTACATTGTCGAATGCGATTCTGGCTCCGAAGTATCCAGGATCTTCCATCCACATCGGATCGCCTTTTTTCAAGAGCAGCCGTGCCAACAGGTCGAGCGCCTGTTGTATGGAGGAGACGAGGACGATTTGTTCCGCAGTGCATCGCACCCCGCGGGACGGGCGCAAATACTCGGCGATTGCCTCGCGCAATGGCCGATACCCGCGACGATCAGCCTCTTTCTTTAACCATGGCCCGAAATTACGCGCTCGATTTGCGGCAATGCGTCCCCAAACCTCGGACGGGAATTCGTTGATGGCTGGAGTCCCGATACGAAAGGGGCGGCTCCGCTCAGTAAAAGCATGGTCAACCCAGGGTTGCGGCCGTTTGTATGTCGAAATGACGCGACGGATGTATGCCGGTGTCGTGGTCGCCGGGCGCGCCGGACGAGGCGACTCAACACGATTGACCCAAGTACCGAATCCCACACGAGCGGTGATGTACCCCTCGGCTTGTAAACGCTCCAGGACGCTGACGACTGTGCCCCGGGAGAGTTCGTACTGGCCGGCGAAATCTCTGGATGCCGGCAGTCTGGCACCGGGCGCGAGCCGTCCTTCCAGAATGGCAGAACGCAGTTCGCCATATAACCAGTTGGTCAGGGTCTGATGGCGCGGCCGGCTTTTGAGAGTGAGCTCGAATGAACTGACGGCTTTTGGCATCTCGAATGGTCCAATGAGATTCGCGAAAATGGCTCTGTTCGATGAACCACTGCCGCCATAGTATCAGTCTGAAATCGAGAAGCGCGCACCTGTCGTCCTTGAACTCTGCCTTCTCGCTCAACAACTCATGGGAGACTTGCAGATGAAGGTTGGCGTTTGGTTCTATGGTTTGGGCACTATTCTCACCGGCATTCTGGATATCGCCTGGGGCACATTCGATCGCTCTCATCAGCCCATCCAATTTTTAGTCAAGAGTCTTTCTGCTCAACACATACTGGTTTACGTCACTGGCGTATTGCTGGTCGCAGCGGGTCTTGCCATTTTGTGGCGGCGCAGCGCAAGGATTGGCGCCGCGGCATCCGCGATCGCCTACTTGATTTTTGCGGCATTTTGGCTAGTTCGGTACTATGCCGGAGTTCATACGCTTGGCTGGCGAATCGACGTCTTACTGGGTGTTTCTTTCGGGCTTGCTCAACAGTTGATGCTGGTCGCACCGGCAGCAATCGTTTATGCTTCCACCGCCTCACCGGATTCCCTGTTGCCCAAGAGAGCAGCTATCGCCGCACGTTGGATGCTCGGGTTGCCTCCTGTCCTGTTCGGCATATTTCACCTCATCGGCGTTCGCGTCTTCGCGAGCATCGTCCCGCACTGGATGTCGTTTGGATATTTTTGGGCGTCGGTGACCGGAGTCGCGTTCTTGCTGGCAGGATGTGCCATTTGCTCAGGAATCATGGATGTGCCGGCGGCCAGGCTTCTTGCGTTGATGCTGTTGCTGTTTGAAGGTTTTGTAGAGATACCTCCTATTTTTATCCGGCCGCACAATGAGGCAACATGGGGTGCCGCTGTCTACAACGTGACTGCAATAGGAGCATGCTGGATATTCGCCGAGTTTCTCGCAAGCCGCGCAGATCGAAGACCAATTGGGTCAGCGGAGAATGTCATCATGTCACGCCCCGATCCGGTGGTTGCGTGATTCAGTAAGCAGTCTACTTTGGCTTGGCCGTATTTATTTCGGGATACATTGCGGGGCCAATCGGGTTCGCGCGGATGGCTTTGATGGCTGGGGTGAGGTCGTAGGCGAGGATCAGCCCGGAGTTCGATTCGACAATCTGTTTTTTGCCGGATGAGGGTTTCTGGCCTGGCAGTGCGGGTGGAGCAGGCAGCGGACTCACATAGGCTTGTCCCTGCTCGGACGCAGGCAACACTTCGAGCGGTTCTGCGTGAAAGCCGGAGACTACGGCAAAAACTTCGGGCGCAGCACCGTTGCGAGTCACGACGGGACCCCCGGAGAATCCGAGATCATTGATGCCGTCGAGAACGAAGACGGTGATGCCGCTCTGGACGATGGAGCCGGAAAGGGTACAGCGTTTAACGAAAGGGGACCAAAACCAGACAGCAGATTGAGCAGAGCAAATCGTCCTGGACATGAGCGCGAACAGTACAAAAGCGACAACTGATTTGCCAGGCATACTTCCTCCGATCGATAGCTGCCCCGGCTTTTTTTGCTGCAGCCATCCGGATTAGAGCGCGCATGAATGGGCCACCCGGCGTTTGTGGGATGACAAGAAGAAAGCAAAGGCGGTGTGGCAGAACTCGGAGACTAGCGCGCCGGGGATGGCGAAGGTTTCGTTGAGTTGGGTGAGTGTCTGCATTCTGCGGTTAGTTTAGCGCTTGAATGAACGATTGGCTGTGGCCCGAGGGTTTCTCTTTGGTGAGGGTGTGTTCAGGGGTGGGAGTTGTTGCGGGGTGCTGCGAGATTCGTTCCCCGCGATGTCTTCTGCCGGGAAGCGTGACGACGAGCCGGTGCCCTATCGGATCCCGGCGAGTGTCTTGGCAATCATGCACTCACCGAGATCCGCTGATATCAGATGGCTGTCATGCCGCCGTCGACGAACAACTCCACCCCGTTCACGAAGCTTGAGTCGTCTGAAGCAAGAAACAGCGCGACCGTGGCGACTTCCTCAGATTGACCCATCTTTCCCCGCGGGATCAGGGATTCGAAGTACTGCTTCGCCTCCCTGGTGAGAACTTCTTCCTGCATCGGTGTGGCGATCGCCCCCGGGACCAGCAAGTTCACTCGAATATTTCTGCCCTTCAGTTCGTTGAGCCACGTGCGTGCGAAGGAGCGCAACGCCAGCTTGCTCGCCGCATACACGCTGAAACCAGGAAAGCCTTTCGCCGAAGCATTTGATCCGGTCATGATGATCGATCCGCCATCGTTGAACAACGGCAACGCCTTCTGAACCGTAAACAGCGTGCCGCGCACATTCAGGTTGAAGGCCGCATCGAAGTGCTGTTCGGTAATCTTGCCCAGTGGCAGGGCTTCGCCTTTGCCGGCGCTTGCGAACAAAATGTCGATCTTGCCCTTTTCTCGCTTGACCGTATCGAACAGACGGTCGAGGTCGTCAAGATTGGCTGCGTCGCCGCGCACGCCGGCCACGTTCCGGCCGATCAGCTTGACGGCCTCATCGAGTTGCTCCTGCCTCCGGCCCGTGATGAAAACGTAGGCGCCTTCTTCAACGAAGCGCTTGGCGCTCGCCAACGCCATGCCGCTCGATCCACCTGTGATGACTGCAACCTTACCTTCAAGCTTTCCCATAATGACTCCCTTTGGTAGATCTGTAGAATTCAGTACAGTAGAGTAGAGTTCTTTGATGGTGGACGAGAACTGCTTGTAAGTCCTAATTGTTTGTCTATTCGTCCAAAATGGAGAGGCTAAGTTGGATCCGATCACAGATATCTTCAGAACGATGCACGTAACCGCTTTCGGTATGCACAGGCTCGAAGCCACAGCCCCGTGGGGCGTGAAACAGGAAAACGAGACCGAAGAGAAAGTCACGCCTTCCGGCAAGAAGACAGCACCCACAGATTTGGCGCACTTCGCGATGCTTTCGCGCGGCAACTGCTGGCTGAGTGTGGAAGGGATTGCGGAGCCGATTCCGCTCACCGGTGGTGATTGCTTTTTGGTGGCTAAGGGGACTTCGATTGTTCTGCGCGACAGCCCGCGAACACGTCCGAAGTGGACTTTCCGCGAGATCGGGGCAATAGCTAACGGCAATGTCGCTCTTTGTGGAGGTGGCGGCGCACCAACGACAATCGTCTGTGGGTCCTTGAGTTTCGATCAAGCCAGCTTGAAGCCCATCACGCAACTGTTACCGCGCTTCATTCTGATGAAAGCCGACGAGGCACGCACGCTTGCTCTTCACAACACGGTGCAGGCGCTGGCGTCTGAAATGGCAGAGCAGGCGCCGGGATCGGAGGTCGTCGCGACCCGGCTCGCCGAGGTCCTATTCATCCAGATACTCCGGGCACATATCGCGTCAGGATCGGAACGCAATAAAGGATGGCTTCGCGCAATTTTCGATCCTCAAGTGGGCGCTGCCCTGGCTGCCGTTCACGACAGTG
>JAMFSR010000018.1 GCA_026225395.1 Granulicella sapmiensis | reverse complement strand
TACCGCAGGTTGAACCAATATTCTTTGAACAGGGGTTCGGCTCGTAAACATTGCTCGGTGTGCTATGTCGGCCAGTTCCGAAAGCCTAAAGAGCGACGGCTGGATCCCACCGCTTACACGCGGGTTCACCTGCGCCTCGTCCGTACGGCCAAGCGGATCGGTCCCTGCTTTAAGGGCAGAGTGTAGAGCATAGAGTGTAGAGCGTAGAGAAGGCGTGGCTCTCTGGCGCGTATCCTTGATGGTGATGGTTTGGTTCTTACATTTGGCGGCTTTGGCCGTGCCGGGGTATTTGCGGCTGGGGCGGTGGCATCTGCCGGTGTATGCGATCTTTGCGGCGGCGGGGCTGGTGGCGGCACTGCTACTGGGCGAGCGGACTGCAAAACTTGTGGGGATTGCTGAGGATAAGTTGTGGGACGCGGGAATGTTCGCCGTGGTGGCGGCGTTTGTGGCTTCCCGGATTTTGCTGGTCGTGGTGGATGTAAAGGCTTTTGTGGCCTATCCGGTGCTGGTGCTGGCGTTGCCTTCGCTTACTTATGGCGGGATGGCGATTACGGCGGGGCTGGTGTGGATTTATTTGCGGTGGAAGAAATTGCCGGTGCTGGATGTGATGGATGCATGGGCTCCTTGCGCGGCGCTGCTGGCGGCGGTGCTTTCGCTGGGGCACTTTATTGAGGGAACGGAGGCGGGGATGCCGACGCGGCTGCCGTGGGGTGTCGTGACGCCGGGGGATACAGTGCTGGGGCGGGTGCATCCGGTGGAAGTGTATGAGATGGTCGCAGCGGTGGTGATGTGCTGGGTGCTGCTGGGAGTGCTGGGGTTTCGACGGCGGGCTGGTGAGGCTGCGGGGCTGGCACTGCTGGTGGGTGGGGTGCTTTCGTTTGGGTTGGATATGCTGCGGCAGCCGCTGGATACGTTTGGCGGGGCGTTGTTGGATTCTTCGCAATGGGTGGCATTGGGTGCGATTGTGGTGGGGGTTGGGATTCTTGCTTATGCGGAGAGTCCTTCGAGTTTGTATGCAGTGGAGCTCCGTGGCGGCGGCGAACGGTCAGTGAAGGAGTTGGTCTAGATGCCCTCGAAGAATATGTTGCCGAAAGGAAATCGTCGGCAGTCGGTGAAGGAGGAGTATCGCGCTCACCGGACGGCGCTACAGGAGCAGATGGCGGCGAAGATTGCCGCGGGTGTTGAGGATCCGGAAGAGTTTGAGCCGGTGACTTATGACACGGCCGAGATGTATGCGACGCCTTCTCCGTTTGCGGGCAGGCCGGGGTTGGTGACGGATGGGCCGGATGGCGGCAAGCATCCGTCGGAAGAGAAGACGCAGCGGCGGTATGGACGGCCTAAGGCAGCGGAAGAAGCGCCGGTGGAGATTCAGCCACTGGAGCTGGAGCCAGAGGATGGCATACGGAGCTTTACCGCCGAGCCTGCGGCGGCGGGGTTGCGGCTGGATGCTTATCTGGCGAAGGCGATTCCGGATATCAGCCGGGCGCGTGTGGTGCTGCTGATCGAGAAGGGTCAGGTGACCGTCGACGGCGAAGCGGCGAAGGGCAAAACGAAGCTCAAGGGTGGGGAGCTGATTGAGATCGAAGGTGAGCCGCGACCGGAGCCGCTGCATGCCGAGCCGGAAGATATTCCGCTGACGATTGTGTATGAGGACGATGATATGGCGGTGATCGACAAGGCTGCCGGCATGATGGTGCATGCGGGTGCGGGCGACAGCGAGCGGAACAAGGGAACGCTGGTGAATGCGCTGCTGTTCCATATGGGCAAGAAGCTGAGCGGGGTGAGTGGGGATTTGCGGCCGGGGATTGTGCATCGGCTGGATAAGCAGACGAGCGGGCTGATCGTGGTGGCGAAGAACGACTCGACGCACAGGAAGCTGAGCGAGATGTTCTCGGAGCGACGGCTGCGGAAGGTATACCTGGCGCTGGTGCATGGGTGGATTGAGGACGATGAGGGAACGATTACGCTACCGATTTCACGGGATGTGGTGCGGCGGACTCGGATGACGACGCGCAGGAGTGGGGGCCGGACGGCTGTTTCGCACTGGCGGGTGCTGGAGCGGGTTGAGGGTGGCTATGGAAAGTTCACGCTGGTTGAGGTGAGAATCGAAACCGGGAGGACACACCAGATTCGGGTGCATATGCAGGCGATTGGGCACCCGGTGGTTGGCGATACGCTGTATGGCGCTCCGGAGCGGGTGCGGGCGGTTGGCGCGGCGAAAACGGGGTCGCGAATGGCTGTGCCGTTTATTGAGAGCGATGCGTTTCCAGCGTTTACGCTGGAAAGGAATTTTCTGCATGCGGCGGAACTGGAGTTCAAGCACCCACGAACCGGGAAAGAGCTGGAGTTGAGTGCGGGGCTGCCGGAGGAACTGGTGGCGGTGCTGGAGAAGGTGCGGTAGAAACAGGTTTTAGGTCTCAGGTATTAGGGATTGGCACCAAGTGTAGCGGCGTGTTGATACGATAGTGGCTATGAAGATTCGCAATGGTGCGTGCTGGGTGGTTTGGTCCCTGGCTTGCATGACGACGATGTACTCGCAGCAGACAACGCAGACGCCAACTACGACGCCTCCGGCCACAACTCCAGCAACGACACCCGCGGCGCAGGGGGCACTTCCTCCGGCCGATGCCGGCGCATTGCAGCAGCATGACACGCCGGCTCCGGATGGGTCGCATACCGTGATTCCGGTGTTCGTGAACGAAGTCGATCTGATCTTTACGGTGCTGGATAAGAACGGTCACTTTGTGACGGGCATGCAGCAGCAGAACTTCGGACTGCTGGATGATGGGCGTCCTCCGGTGCGGGTGCGGCAGTTTGTGCAGCAGACGAACCTGCCGCTGCGCGTGGGCATCATGCTGGATACAAGCTCGTCGATCCGCGAACGGTTTCAGTTTGAGCAGGAAGCGGCGACGGACTTTTTGCTTCAGGTGCTGCACCCGGCGGACCGCGCGTTTGTTGAGGGTTTCGATGTGAACACGGATGTGTCGCAGGACTTTACGAACCGCGTGGACATGCTGGACACGGGGATTCGTAAGCTGCGGCCGGGTGGCGGAACGGCGCTGTTCGATTCGCTGTACAAGACTTGCCGTGACCAGATGTTGACGCTGCAGCAGAGCACCTCGGTGCGTAAGGCTATCGTGCTGGTGTCGGATGGCGATGATGACTATAGCCGCGTGCTCGAGAGCGAGGCGATCAAGATGTGCCAGCGCGCTGAGACGATTGTGTACACGATCAGCACGGATACGAGCCCGACCAAGGACAAGGGCGACGACGTGCTGCAGGATATCGCTGATGCTACCGGTGGGCAGGCGTTCTTTCCTCGACGGATCGATGATGTGGCGCTCGGGTTCCGGAACATTGAGGAAGAGCTGAGAAGCCAGTATCTGCTGGAGTATGTGCCCTCGGACTTCAAGCGGGATGGGGCTTTCCGGACGATTTATCTGCATTCGCTGGATCCGCGGTACTCGGTGCGGACGAAGAAGGGGTATTTTGCGCCGAATGCTCAGTAGAAACAGTGAATGGTGAGTAGTGAATAGTGAATAAAGACGAGCCCGGCGGTTGCCGGGCTTTTCTGCGTTTGGGAGGCGCGAAGATAGCAACTTTTTGAGTTGGAGGGGGGTCTATCCAAGCAGAGGATTCCTGCGATGAAGCTGCGTCTGGTTGGTGGTTTAGGGTTGGCTTTGGGGTTGGTGGCCAGTGCGGGGGCGCAGCAGCCTCGGGGAGCGGTGGAGGCGTTGCAGGGGATGGTTTCCGAGCCGGCGACGCATACGGCTTTTACGTTTGACCATGACATGCTGCAGTCGGCGGCGGGGTTCATCAATAATGGTGATTCGGATGGGCCGGTAGCTGGGCTAAACAGCATTACCGTGGAGAACTACCGGTATAAAGAGCCGGCGTTTTATGTGCCGGAGGAGATGCATGCGCTCATCGCGGCGTATCGCGAGGCAGGGTGGAAGCACCTGGTCGATCAGAATGCTACGCCTGCACAGTCAGCGTCGCCAGCTAAGCCGCTGACAGATTTGTGGCTGCACTTTCGCGGACCGGACATCGATGCGGTGACGGTGGTGGTGCGGGGCCGGAAACAGATGAGCGTGATTGAGGTTGCCGGAATGTTGAAGCCGCTGGATCTGGTACATCTGAGTGGGCACTTCGGGATTCCGAAGGTGGATTCAGGCGCGGTGATGGTGCCGGCGCCGCCGGGGCGGTGAAGTAGTTCTCATCCCTCTTGATCGCTAAGGCCCGGGTTACTACTTCCGGTCGAAACCGTGGTTACTTAAGAAACACCAAAGCTAAGTCTTTATTCCTGCGGTCTTTGCATGAAAACGGGGGAGGGGTCTACCAGCCGTAGTGCTCGATTTCGCTAAGCAATGCCAGCTTTCTATCCGGCGGAAGGAAGCTCGCTTCGATGGAGTTGGCGGCTAGTTCGCGGAGCTGGTCGAGGGGGAACTCCAAGTCGCGGTGGGCCAGGAGGTACTCGTCGAGGAGGTTGGCGCCGAAGAAGGGTGGGTCGTCGGAGTTGAGGGTGACCATAAGGCCTTCTTCGAAGTAGAGCTTGGCGGGGTGGTCGAGCAGCGACGTACAACAGCCGGTGCGGAGGTTGCTCGTGATGTTGAGCTCGAGCGGGATCTGTCGTTGCGCGAGGACTTCGATGAGGTCGGGGTCCTGTTGGGCGGTGAGGGCGTGGCCGATACGTTCGGCGCCGATGTTGAGCGCGGCCCAGATGCTCGGCGGGCCGGTGGACTCGCCGGCGTGGGCGGTGAGGTGCAAGCCGGCGGCTTTGGCTTCCGCATAGAGCTCGCGGAAGTCCTGAGCGGGGCCGCGGGCTTCGTCGCCGCCTATGCCTATGCCGACGACGGATGGGTAGATTTTGCTGAGCTCGGCGGCCTTGTGGAAGACCTTGGCGCAGGCTTCTACGCCGAAGTGGCGGACGGCGTCGATGATCCAGAGCAGGGAGATGTTGAAGTCGCGCTCGGCGCGGGTGCGGCCCTGTTCGATGGCCGCGATGACTTCATCGACGTCGAGGCGGTTCTGCCAGTGGAGGATGCCGATGGAGATGTAGGCCTCGGCGTGGCGGATGCCCTGGGCGGCGAGGTCGCGGAGCATGGCGTAGGTGATGGTTTCGTAGTCGGCGGGGGTGTGGAGGCGCTGGGTGACGGCTTTGAAGCTCATCAGAAAGCTGGGGAAGTCGGTGTAGGCGTAGCTGGCGCGGGCTTCTTCTAGGGTGAGGGGCGTGGCGTCGTTGGTGTGGGAGAGCTCGACGAGGGTCTCGGGGGTGATGGAGCCCTCGAGGTGGAGATGGAGTTCGGCTTTGGGAAGGCCGCGGAGCCAGGTTTCGGGGTCGATGTCGGCGAGGTGAGCCTGGGTGGGGGTGCGACGGGCCATCCTGTTAGTTTATGCGCTTGGGCTAGCGTGCGGGAGGTCGAGCGATATCGACCTCCCTTGGCTTTAGCTCCACTTGCTGTCGCGACGGCCGCCGCCGTTGCCGAAGATCTGGAGCAGGAAGAGGAAGATGTTCAGGGCGTCGAGATAGATGCTGAGCGCCATGAAGACCGGCGTGGAGTTTGCAGGGCTGTCGCGGAGGCGCATGAAATCGACCAGCAGCAGGACCGCGAAGATGGCGAGCCCTGCCCAGGAGTAAAGCGAGTAAGCCGCCGGGCCCATGAGACGAAAGAAGCCGGCGATGATGCTGACGATGATGAGCCCGAAGAGCGCGGCGACGGCGTAGTTGCCGACCTTCTGGTAGTTGAAGTTGGCGATCTGCGCGATGAGCGCCATGACGGCCATGCCGACGGCGGTGGTGAGGGCGGCGTCGAAGACGATGGCCTGCCCGTTGGCGAGGTGCAGGTACATCTTGATGAGCGGACCGACTTCTACGCCCATGACTGCCGTGAAGAGATAGAACATGGCAAGGCCGAGCGCGGGAGAGCGTTGTGCAGCCCAGCGGATGGCGAAGAGCAGGACGAAACTGAGAATGACGATGCCGAAGGAGAAGCCGGAGGCTTCGGGCGGATGTAGGCGCCGAAGGCGGTGAAGAGGAAGCCTACGGTGGTGATCCAGAGGACCTTGCTCAGGAGGGTCGCTGAGGCTTTGGTGTCGAGGATGCGGATGCCCTGAGTGGCGTTGATGGTTTGCATGGAATCCTACCTTCTACCAATTGATTAGACGCGACACTCCGCCGGTGGTCGCAACATGCAGAATGCTAGGCGCGGCCGGAGAACTCGCCGGTTTCGGTGGTGACGCGGACCTTTTCGCCTTCCTTGATGAAGAGGGGAACTTTGATTTCCAGGCCGGTTTCGAGGCGGGCGATCTTGGTGGCGCCGGAGCTGGTGTCGCCGCGGACGGCAGGCTCGGTGTAGGTGATGGCGAGGTCAACGAAGATGGGGAGCTGCAGGCCGATGGGGTTGCCGTTGTACTTGTGGACCTGGAGCGCGAGGCCGTCGATGAGGTAGTCGGCGGCGTTGCCTAGCTGGGCTGGGCTGAGGGTCAGGGTTTCGTAGCTTTCCTGGTCGAGGAAGTGGGTGCCGTCCCCGTCGGTATAGAGGTAGGTTGCGGGGCTGAGGACGAGGTCGGGCTCTTTGAACTTGTCCTGCGCTTTGAATGTCTTATCGAAGACGGCCTGGGTGAGCAGGTTGCGCATCTTGAGGCGGACGAGCGTCTGGCCGCCGCGGGCGGTGGGGGTAGAGATGTCGGAGTCGAGGCAGACGAAAGGTTCGTTTTCGTATTCAAAGAGGTGTTTGCGCTTTACGTGGATTGCTTCTACAAGTGCGGCCATGGGTTCCTCGGTTCGCCTTTAAGTATAAGGCGCGGAGGGCGGCTAATACATGGCCTGGCACTGCGGGGCGTCGCGCTGGCGGTAGGGGAAGGGCGTGAGGAGGTAATAGGTTCCGGTGCCTGGGCGGCGGAGGCGGCCGTTCTTCTCGGTGTCGCAGAAGGTGACTTGAAAGAGGGCTGTTGGTGGGTATTTGACCCAGGTGGGGGCGCGGCTGGAGAACTCTTCCTGGAAGACGAGCTCCTGGTCGAGGGGACGGTCGCGGCCGAAGGTGGCGTATTCGGTTCTGACTACTTTGTTGTCTTTCCTGAAGACGAGGATGCGCTTTGGCTCGTCGATATGGACTTTGTCGGTTCCGAGGGCCTGGTTGACCTCGTCCTGGTTGATGTAGCCGCCGAACTCGTAGAAGGTATCCCAGTCGCCAGGAAGGATGTCGTTGAGATGGAGGCGGCAGTTTTCGTTATTGGGGCAGAGGGTGCGGATGCGGCTGGCGGCGGCTTCGTCGACGGCGCCGGGGCTTTGGACGCCGACGAGCGAGACGGTTGCGTAGAGGGCTGCAAGGACAGCCGCGGCTCCGAAGAGTGCCTGGTAACGGGACCTCAAATCATTAGCCTTCGTAGAACGTGCAGCGTTGGCGACGATGAAAAATGGATGGAGGAGGTTCGGCACCAGTATAACTGGCGGGTCTGTGGCGACTGACTGTTCGGTCATCGGGGTGAGCGATGAATTTGCGGTTATCAGAGGAGAGCGCTAGCCCTGATAGAACTCGCTGCGTTTCCGGCTATAGAAGTAATAGACGAAAAGACCGATGACGAGCCAGACGAAGAAGCGCTCCCAGGTGCGGACGGGGAGGCCGGCCATCAGGAGCAGGCAGAAGGCGATGCTGAGTACGGGGATGACTGGGCCGAAGGGGACGCGGAAGCCGCGGTGGCGGGTGGGGTCTTTGTAGCGCAGCACGATGACGCCGATGGAGACGAGAACGAAGGCGAAGAGGGTGCCGATGTTGGACATTTCGGCGAGGGTGCCTACGTCAAAGAGGCCGGAGGGTATGGCTACGATGATGCCCGCGATGATGGTGGCGAAGGCCGGGGTGCGGAAGCGGGGATGGACCTTGCTGAAGGCCGAGGGTAGAAGGCGGTCACGCGACATGGCGAACCAGATGCGGGCCTGTCCGTATTGGCCGACGAGGATCGAGCTGATCATGCCGAGGATGGCGCCGAAGAGAACGGCGAGGCGAACCCAGTGGAGACGGTGGGCTCCGGGAGTGAGGGCGACGCGCTTGAGGGCGTTGACGACGGGGGCTCCATCGCCTGCGACCGATTGCCATGGGACAAGGCCGGTGAGCGTTGCGGCGACGCCGATGTAGAGGATGGTGCAGACGATGAGTGTGGCGATGATGCCGATGGGGACGTCGCGTTGCGGCTTCTTGCACTCTTCGCTGGCGGTGGAGACGGCGTCGAAGCCGATGTAGGTGAAGAAGATGATGGAGCCGCCGGCGAGGACACCTCCCCAGCCGTTGGGCGAGAAGGGATGGTAGTAGGTGGGGTGGATGAAGCTCATGCCGAAGAAGACGAAGGTGAGGATGGCGCCGATCTTGATGAGCACCATGGCGTTGTTGGTGCGGGAGGACTCGCGGATGCCGAGAACGAGAAGGACGGTGAGGATGAGGACGATGAAGAAGGCCGGGAAGTCGAAGCCGCTGTGCCAGCCCTGCGCGAAGATGTCTTTGCCGGCGAGGTCCTGCAGGCCCAGGGGCAGATAGGCGGGTGCGAGCCACTTGGGAGAAAGATGGATGCCGAACCAGTCGAGAGCGTCCACCAGATGGGCTGCGAACCCGACGGAGACGCTCATGTTGGCGAAGGCGTACTCGAGGATAAGATCCCAGCCGATGATCCAGGCGACCAGCTCACCCATGATGGCGTAGGAGTAGGTGTAAGCCGAGCCGGCGATGGGGATCATGCTGGCGAGCTCGGCGTAACAGAGGCCTGTGAGCGCGCAGACGATGGCGACCAGGACGAGCGAGACGACGAGTGCGGGACCGGCGCCTGGGCGGCCCGCGACGGCTCCGGAGGTGTGATGGAGCACGCCCCAGACCAGGTCTATGACTGGGGACTCGGAGACGCGGACCGTTGTGGCCGGGTTGCCGCCGATGGCTGTGCCGATGACGGTGAAGATGCCCGAACCGATGACGATGCCGACGCCGAGAGCGGTGAGCGAGACAGGGCCGAGGGTTTTCTTGAGGGCGTGCTCGGGACGCTCGGAGTCGGTGATGAGCTTGTCGATGGACTTAGTAGCGAAGATTTGGCGGGCCAGGGCGAAGTCCTCGTCAGCGGTGAAGATTTTTAGGTTGAGACGATTGTAAGCGCGAGACTGCCCCGTGGTGGTGGTGCAACTACTTTTCGTGCTTGAGCTCGATGACCATGACGTCGATGGGCTTGTCGCCGGCGTTGACGTCTTCGTGCAAAGTGTTGGGCGGCATGGCGGGGAGGTAGTAGGCTTTGCCGGTTTCCCAGGTCTGGTTGTCGATGTGGCCGGATTGCTCGACGAACTTCATCTGGCCGCCGTTGAGGGCGACGATGATGCGGGGGTGGTCGTGGCGGTGGAAGGTAAGCGGTGCGTTGGGCAGGATGGTGGAGCGCCAGACGTTGACAGCGTCGTTGTCGAACTGTGGGGTGCGGGTGGATTGAGCGTCGGGTGCGCCGTGGAACGCGGTGGCTAGAAGGAGGGTGGAGCAGGCGAGGGCGATGCGTGTGGCGAGGGGGTTCATGCGGCCTCCGAGGTTGCGGAGAGTCTAGCATCGGGTGTTGGCGCAGCAAAAAGCGGACCTCGTGATGAGATCCGCTTTGGGTTCGAGGCTGGCTGGTTAGCGCTTGGACTGGCCGCGTGAAGCTTTCTTGATCTTGGCCTTGTTTTCGCCGCGGGCTCCGGTGCGGGGTCCCTTGGGTGGTGCGGCTTTACGGGCGGCGCGCTTGATCTTCTTGCGCTCGATCTTGTCGGTGACTGCGGTGGTGTTTGCCATGATGTGTTTTCTCTCTGAACTTTCTGAATGTCGGAATTTTGCCGGCTGAGCGGGCCTCGGTTGGTGGAGGCGGGCTGGCTACTTAGAGCCGTTCCAGCTGGGCGAACTTCTCGACCAGCTTCTTCATGCCGTGGCTACTAAATTGTACTGTAAGCTTGGCGTCCTCACCGTCTCCTTCGCGGGCGAAGATGATGCCTTCGCCGTACTTGGGGTGGCGGACGCGGGCGCCTTTGCCTAGTCCGGTGCGGCCAACGGGGGCGTCGATTTGCATTTTTGGGCGGCTGGGGAACTTGGAAGCGGGTTTGAACCCGCCAATACCGGCTTTGCCAAAGAAGGCTGCGGTGTTGTCGAGCGGACCGGAGCCTGGGGTCCGTTTGGAGCCGGCGAAGCGCTGGGCGGCGTAGGATTTGGCGCTGCTGGAGGAGTCCTGGGACTCGTCTTCGTAGCTGTAATGCTGCGAGAGGCCATAGTCGTCATCGCCGGGGCGGCCACGCTGGCCGCGTTGGGGGTAGGGCGTGGCGTAGGAGCTGCCGTAGCTCGGCGGCGAGAGGTCTTCGATGAGTTTGCTGGGAACTTCTTCAAGAAAACGTGAGGGCAGAGAGGATTCAGGTGAATCATTGCCGTACTTACGGCGGTAGCGCGCGCGCGTCATGATGAGGGTATCCATGGCGCGGGTCATGCCGACGTAGCAGAGTCGGCGCTCTTCTTCCATCTGCGTGGGGTCCTGCAGGGTGCGGGAGTGCGGGAAGAGGCCTTCTTCGAGGCCGGTGAGGAAGACGAGCGGGAACTCGAGGCCTTTGGCGGCGTGGAGGGTCATGAGGGTGACGCGGGCTTCGGCGGAGTACTGGTCGGCGTCGGAGACCAGGGCGGCGTGATCCAGAAATTCAGCTAAAGTCTCGCCCCTTGAAGTGGCGTCCTGGGCGGCGTTGGCGAGTTCCTTCAGGTTTTCAATGCGGGAGAAGGATTCGGGTGTGGCTTCGTCTTCGAGGGCACGGATGTAACCGGAGCGGTCGTTGAGGAATTTGATGAGCTCGGGAAGCGTGGCGGGGTCGCCGGGTTTGCGGAAGGCGCGGGCGTCGGCCTCGTTGGCGGCTTCGCGGTCGCCGTCCTGGGCGTCGACGATGCGGTCGAGCTTGGCTTTGTTGCGGGCCTTGATGACGTCCGAGGCGGATTGCTTGAGCGGGACGGGAGCGAAGGGGTTGAAGCTTGTCGCGGCGTCGGGTGTGGGCTCTTCTTTGATTACGGCGTTCTCGGGGGCGATGGTGGAGATCTCTTCGCTGGGGCCGAAGTCGAAGCCGAAGTTGAAGCTGGTGTCGAAGTTGGTGTTGGCGTCGTTGGGTGTGACGGCAGGTGCGGGAGCGTCTTCGGTCGCAAAGCCGAAGTCGAAGTTGGTGCTGTCGTCGTTGTTGGAGATAAGAGTTTCGGGATCGAAGGATGCAGCGGCGGCTTCGAGGTCGGCGTCGGAGAGTTCGTCGACCATATCCGCTGCTTCAACAGCGGTGGGGTTCGCATCGGCCATGAGGGCGGCGGCGAAATCGGGGCCTAACATCGCGCGAGCGTCGAGGATGAGCTTGCGGAAGTTGCTGAGCGCGAGCAGAGCGCGGGCGGGCAGGAGCTTGTCGGCGATGGCGCGATCGATGGCGTCCCAGGTGCTGAGGCCGGTGGTGAGGGCCATGCGCTCAAGGGTATCCATGGTGGTCTTACCGATGCCGCGTGGAGGCGAGTTCACGACGCGACCGAGAGCTACGGAGTCGTGCGGGTTCTGCACGAGCTTCAAATAGCTGAGCATGTCTTTGACTTCAGCGCGGTCATAGAACGAGAAGCCGCCGACCATGTGGTACTGGATTTGATAGCGGCGCAGCGCTTCTTCCACGAGTCGTGACTGCGAGTTGGTGCGATAGAGCACGGCGCAGCGTGGGGTTTCTACGGGGTTGTCGGTGCCGGCCGCGGCTTCGCGGAAGTACTGGCTGATGCGGTCGGCGATAAAGAGCGCTTCGTTCTCGCCATCAGGCGCTTCGTAGTAGCCGATCAAGCTACCGCCTTCGCGCGTGGTGAAGAGGTTCTTGCCCTTGCGCTGTAAGTTCTGCGCGACGACGGCAGAGGCGCCTTCGAGGATCATTTGCGTGGAGCGGTAGTTCTGTTCGAGCCTGATGGTCTTCGCGTTGGGGAAGTCTTTTTCGAACTCGAGGATGTTCTTGATGTCGGCGCCGCGCCAGCTGTAGATGGACTGGTCTTCATCGCCCACGACACAGACGTTGCCATGCTTGCCGAGGAGCTTCATCAGTTCGTACTGAGGACGGTTGGTGTCCTGATACTCGTCGATGAGCAGGTACTTGTACTTGCGGTTGTACTTCTCGCGAACTTCGGCGGAGGACTTAAGCAGGCGAACGGTTTCGAGCAGGAGATCGTCGAAGTCGAGCGCGTTGGCCTTGGCGAGTTCTTCCTTGTAGATCTTGAAGATGTGCGAAATCTTTTCTTCCATCGGATTGGTGGAAGCGAGGAAGTACTCCTGCGGGTCGATCATGTGGTTCTTGGCCCAGGAGATGCGGCCAAGAGCGACGCGAGGCTTAAGGGCTTTGTCGTCGATAGCGAGGCGCTTGAGTGCGGTCTTTACGACGGCTTGCTGATCGGTTTCGTCATAGATGGCGAAGCTGCGCGTGAGGCCGACGTTGCCGATGCGGAGCGCTTCGATGTCGCGGCGAAGCACGCGGACGCAAAAGCTATGGAACGTCGCGAGCGTGGGTTGCGCGAGAGTGGAGTGGCCGAGGATCTTTTCCACGCGCTCGGCCATCTCTTTGGCGGCCTTGTTGGTGAAGGTAACCGCGAGGATGGAGTCGGGTGAAACACCACGTTCCTGAATAAGGTAGGCGATTCGATGGGTGATGACGCGGGTCTTTCCGGAGCCGGCGCCGGCGAGCAGGAGCACGGGGCCATCGACAGAAAGAATGCCTTCGCGCTGCTGCGGGTTCATGTTGGCGAGAAGGTCGGGCACAAGGTTCATTTTATCTGTTTATAGACAGACGTGATTTGTGCAGGCAGGGCGCTATTAGACGGCGCTTTCAAGAAATGGTTATGGGAAATTTCCGCTGAATGTTAATGCTCGGTGTACGCGAATTTTTTTCAAGAAAGTTGGAACCGATTGGAGGAACCTGCCGTATTGACTTGTGCGACCTGAGTTGCTCTGAACCATGGCAGAGCGGTTCGATCAGAAACTTAAAATTGCAGTACCCAAGGAGAATGTTATGAACCGCAAATCTGTTATGAGTGTCATGGTGATGGCAGCGTCGCTTGTTTCTGCTTCGGCTGTCTATGCAGCGCCCACCTCGGTCCACACCCCGGTGAACGCGATCTACTCCAACGTGAAGATGGTGAACTTTACGCTGCGCAACGATTCCAGCGCACCGCTGAAGGTCAAGGTTGGCGACAACGAGATGACGTTGCTGCCGGGTAAGCCTGTGAGCGTGAAGCTCGCGACGGGTCAGCAGATTGTTGCTGTGGAGACGACTGCTTCCAACCAGGCCGGCGCAGTGCTCGCTACCGCGATCCCCGGACTCGATGGCGCGACTGTTTCGGTTCGCTAACCAGTAAGACCCGGAAATGAAAAGCGATGCGCATCTGGCGCATCGCTTTCGCGTCTAGAGTGGGCGTAAAATTTAGTGAGGGAGCAGGGACGGGGGCACGGGATGGGTGTGGCGTTTTCTCACTTCGCCGCGATCCTTCATCATGCTGCGCTTACGGCAGCCCGAACACTCCCACGGATAAAATCCAAAGATCGGAAGGAACTTTTTTTCAAGCCAGCCAACACGTTCCATCCGGCGCATTACATCTTCTTCCGAACACTTTGGACACTGCATGGGGCCCTATTCCTCGCTCGTATCGAGCGCTTTCTCGATCTGGATGTGGCTGTTACGGCCGGACGAGACTGGCATCTACCACCCTGTGAGTTCCAGACTCTAAGTAGGATGCAGGAGGTTGCCACAAGGCCACCTGGACGGGAGTATGTATCCTGATTCCATGACAAAGTCTCATGTCAGAAAAAATATAGCCGTCTTTTGTGCGGCTGCTGAAGGTTCCAGGCCGGAGTATCGTGCTGCGGCGGAAGAGTTGGGCAGAACGCTGGCTGTTCAGGGCTTTGGATTGATCTACGGCGGGGCTAAAGTTGGGCTCATGGGAGCGGTTGCCGACGCCGCTCTGACAGCCGGCGGACACGTGGTCGGCGTGATTCCGCACGTACTTGTGGATCTTGAAGTGGCGCACGCGGGCATATCCGAGCTTCATGTGGTGGATACCATGCATACGCGCAAGGCGTTGATGGGCGAGAAGGCGGATGCGTTCCTGATTCTGCCGGGTGGGTTTGGGACGTTTGAGGAGCTGTTTGAGGTGCTCGCGTGGCAGACGCTGAAGCTGCATGCGAAGCCGGTAGTGCTGCTGAACATCGCGGGATTCTATGACAAGATGCTGGAGTTTCTCGACGTCTGCGAGCAAGAGGGGATGTTGCGCGGTAATCGCAGGTGTCTGCTGGTGGCGGAGACGGTGGATGAAGCGCTGGAACTGGCCGGGGTTTGATGTAGTTCGAGCCTGCGGGGCCGGGTGAAGCGTCCTCCCTGTTCCCGATAGAATAGAGAGATGTTCGCTTCGATCACTCCTCATCTCCGCTACATATGGCTGATTGTGGCTTCGGCCATTGCTGGCATGATGAACGCGATGGCCGGGGGAGGGTCGTTCGTTTCGTTTCCGGCGATGCTGGGTGTGGGCGTGCCGCCGATTGAGGCGAATGCTACCAATACCGTGGCGCTCTGGCCGGGGCAGCTGACTTCCGTGGCCGCGCTGCGCGGCGATGTGCGGCGGGATTTGCTTTGGGTTGTTGGGCTTACGAGCCTGGTTGGGGGATTTGGCGGGGCTGAGGTTTTGCTGCATACCTCGCAGGCGACCTTTGTGCGGCTGATTCCGTGGCTGATCCTGGTGGGGACGATTTTGTTCTGGATGAGCGGACCGGTGTCGAAGTGGATTCGGTCGAGAGCGAAAGACCCGGAGGCTGTGCGGCCAATTTCTCAGGCTGGATTGGCTCTGGGGCTGCTGCCGGTGATGTTCTACGTGGGATACTTTGGCGCGGGCAGCGGATTTTTGACGATGACTGTGCTGGCGTTGTTCGGCGTTGAGGATATGCATGAGCTGAATGCTATGAAGGTATTCGCGGTGTTGATTGCGAACCTCTGCGCGATTGTGACGTTTGTTCTACGCGGCGCAGTGGTGTGGCACTACTGCCTGGTGGCGGCCGTATTTGCGGGGCTGGGTGGCTATGTCGGCGCGCGGTTTGCGAAGAAGATCAGCCCGGCGACACTGCGGGTTCTGGTGATTTCGATTGGGTGCGCGATTTCGGCGTATTTTTTTTGGAAGCAGGCGCATGGATGAGCCACGAAGGAATTAAGTTCGTGAGCGCCGATGAGGCGCAGCGGGATGAGCGAACGCTGAAGCTTACGGGCGATGCCATCGCTCCGTTGAAGGTGCGTGTGGATAAGAGCGGTGGCACAGGGATGACAATCGAGTGGAAAGATGGCGCACACAGTGAGTGGACGTTCGCATGGCTGCGCATGGCTTGCCCTTGTGCGACGTGCCATGAAGAGCGTGAGGCTACTGGGCGTGCGGTGGGAGCGGCGAAGGCAAAGCCGGCTCAACTATTGCCGTTGTATGAGGCTCCTGTGCGGCCGGTAGATGTGACGCCGGTGGGCAAGTACGCGCTGCGGTTCAAGTGGAACGATGGGCACGAAGCAGGTTTGTACTCGTGGGATTATCTGCGGAATGTGTGCCACAAATCAGTGAATAGTGAGCAGTGAATAAAGATTGGTGTTGAAGCACGGTTTCGCTCTTGCCTTATTCACTATTCACTATTCACTATTCACTAAGCACAGGCATCTCCGGCGTCGCTGCCAATAGCTGCTGCGTGTAGGCCTCACGCGGATGCTCGCAGACCTCGCTCCATGTGCCTGTTTCGACGATGCGGCCGTGCTGCATCACGGCTACGCGGTCGCAGAGATAACGGACCAGCGGCATGGAGTGCGAGATGAATAAGCATGTGAGGCCGTAGCGTTGCTGCAGGTCTTTGAGCAGGTTGATGACCTGGGCGCCAACGGAGACATCGAGGGCGCTGACGGGTTCGTCGAGGATGAGGATCTCAGGGCGCAAGGCCAGTGCGCGGGCGATGTTGATGCGCTGGCGCTGGCCGCCGGAAAACTCATGGGGATAGCGGCAGAGAGCAGAGGAGTCAAGGCCAACCTCGCGAACGAGCTCGATCAAGCGGGCTTCTAAATTGTCGATGGCGCGGCCAGTGCCTACGGGCTTTTCGCCGTGGATCGCGAAGGGTTCGGCTAGTGTCTGGCGGACGGTCATGCGGGGGTCGAGTGCAGCGTAGGGGTCCTGGAAGACGATGGCTAGCTTGCGTCGCAGGCGTCGCATCTCGTTTGCTTTGATATGCCTGAGATCGATTTCGTGCGGTGCGCCGTTATGGTCCAGACGGCAGACGATCTGGCCGCTGGTGGGTTCGATGAGGCGCAGCAGCAGGCGCGCTACGGTGCTCTTACCGGAGCCGGATTCACCCACCAGCCCAAGGGTTTCGCCGCGATAGAGTTGGAGCGAAAGGTCGTTGACCACGCGCGAGGCGCCGTAGTCCTTGATGAGGTTGCGGGCTTCGAGAAGTGGCTCTCCGGTCATGCTGCTCCTGAGAAGAGCGTAACGCAGATGCGGCCACATATTTCGCTTTAGCTGGTTTCGCTGTAGATGACCTGCCAACCGGCGGGAGTTTTTTCGAGGACCTCGGTAAAGCCGCCCTGGACCTCTGGCTTCCGTCGCCGATTAAGGGTGTAACGCCCGGTGGCGAGAGCGAAGTTGTCGCCGAGGGCGCGGACATCGACCTCGGATTGCTCGAGCTCGCCCATAGCATCGCGGTTGGGGTAGTTGACGCGGTAGGCGTTGCGAATATTCTGCAAGCCGCGGACGGGGCCTTCGAGGATGGCCTGCGTGTCGGGTGCGTTCTTGTAATAGGAGAGATAGCCGTCGAGATCACCCTTGTTCCACGCGGCCTGCTGGGCGAGCAGGACCTTGGTGACCTCAAGCTGCAGGTGCGTTGCTGTGTAGAGCTGATCGGGAGCTTGCGCGTGCGTGGGCACGGACAGGATGCCTAGGCTGAGAATGGCGGTTGCGATGCGGTGACGGAGCATAAGGCCCTCGTAACGTCTGTCAATGATACGGAATGGAGCAGGTTCTGGATGACTATTTTGCAGGGTCTGCGGTGGTTTCGTCGCGCACGATCTTCCAGACGGCGGACGTGTGCTCGACGACGAGCATGTAGTGGCCGTCTGCGTTGCCGCCGCCGCTCGTGGATCTTTCAAGATGGAAGTGGCCGGTGACGGTGGCGAATTGCGCGTCGAGCGGTTGGACTTCGAGCTGTGTGAAGGTGAGTGTACCCATCTTGTCGCGTGTGGGGTAGTTCTTCTTGTAGGTGGCGAGCATCTGCGCATAGCCGCGGCTGATGGTGTGGCCAATAAAGAGAATATCGGGTGAGTTTTTGTAGCTGGTGGCGAAGGTGTCGAGGTCGCCGCGGTTCCAGTCGGCGGCGGACTTGTTGAGCGCGGCGATGATGGCGGTTGCTTCATCAGGCGACTGGGCGGGGAGCGTGGAGATGCTTGAAAGAGCCACTAAAGCGAAGAGGAGAAGACGACGCATGGGGTGCAGACTCCTTTGCGGACGCCTACAATATTACTCACGAGAACAAGTACGAGGCGCGGAACGAGATGAAAGAAGCGCAGCTTAATACAAAGACCGTCCATGCTGTTTGTACGCATGACTGTCCAGACTCGTGCGGCGTGCTGGTGACGGTGGATACGCGGACCGGGCGGGCGACGAAAGTGCAGGGCGATCCTTCGCATCCCGTCACCCGTGGGTTTTTATGTGGGAAGGTCGCACGGTACCTGGATCGAGTGTATTCGCCGGAAAGATTGCTGCATCCGATGCGGCGCAAGGGGAGCGTGCCGAAAGGACCGCTTGAGAAAGGGCGCGAGGCGGAGGCATTCGAGCGGATCAGCTGGGATGAGGCGCTGGGGATTGTTGCCGCGAAGCTGAAAGCCGTGGCTGATGAGTTCGGCCCGGAAAGCGTATTGCCGTACAGCTACGCGGGCACGATTGGTCAGCTTGGCTATGGCTCAATGGACCGGCGGTTCTTTCATCGGCTGGGTGCTTCGCAGCTGGATCGAACAATCTGCGCGAGCGCCGGTGGTGAAGCGTTGCTGCGCGTGTATGGCGTAAAGCTCGGCACGGTGCCGCAGGACTTTTCGCACGCCGGATTGATCATCGCGTGGGGTGCGAACATCCACGGCAACAACATTCATCTATGGCCGTTCATTGAAGAGGCGCGGCGCAACGGCGCGAAGCTGGTAGTGATTGATCCGTATCGCACACGCACGGCGGCGCTGGCGGACGAGCACCTGGTGATTCGTCCGGGGACGGATGTGTTGCTGGCGTTGGCGATGATGCATGTGATCTTTCGCGATGGCCTGGAGGACGCGGCTTACTTGCGTGATTGTGCCAATGGTAGCGACGAGTTGCGAGTGCATGCGTTGCGGGAAGAGCATTCGCCCGCGCATGCAGCGGAGGTTACGGGAATTGCCACGGAGACGATAAAGCGACTCGCGTTGGCGTATGCGGCTGCGGGGCGTGAGGGACGCGCGCCTGCGGTAATCCGGCTGAACTATGGAATTCAACGTGGAGAGAATGGCGGCACAGCTGCACGGACCGTAGCGATGCTGCCATTGGTTACGGGAAGCTGGAAGATGCGCGGCGGTGGGATGCTGCTTTCGACCAGCGGATCATTCCCGTTCAACGCGGCAAAGCTGCAGATGCCGGAACTGATGCAGGCGAGTCCGCTGGGACGTCCGTCACGGGTCGTGAATATGAATGAGTTGGGGCTGGCGCTGACGGAGTGGGATGCTTCGCCCGTGAAGGCGCTGTTTGTTTATAACTGCAATGCTGCAGCTGTTGCGCCGGATTCCTCGCGGGTGCTGGCGGGGTTGCAGCGTGAGGATCTGTTTACGGTGGTGCATGAGCAGTTCTTTACCGATACGACGGACTACGCGGATGTGGTGCTTCCGGCGACGACGTTCCTCGAGCACAAGGATGTGATGGGAGCGTACGGGCATCTGCTGGCGCAGATGTCCGAGCAGGCGATTGCGCCGCTGGGTGAAGCCCGGTCGAATGTGTGGCTGTTTGGTGAGTTGGGCAAGCGCATGGGGTTTGAGGAAGCGGCGTTTGAGGATCGCGAAGAAGAGTTGATCGCTCAGGCGATGGAGACGGAGCATCCGTGGTTTGCGGGTGTGACAAAGGAGCGGCTTGAACGCGAAGGGCATGTGCCGCTACAGTTGCCGCTGAACGCACAGGGCGAAGCGCTGCCGTTCAGCACGCGCGAGTGGTTCCGTACATCCAGCGGACGTGGCGAGTTGCTGCCGGTGCCGGAGTTTGTGGCCCCGGTGGAGTCGCGATCCGGCGTTGAAGGCAAGGGCAAGTATCCGCTGGAGTTTCTGCCGCGCAAGGCGGACAACTACATGAACACGACGTTTGCGAACCTGCCGGGGCATCAGCAGATGGAGCGCAAGACCGCGGGCGTGCTGGAGATGCACGCTGTTGACGCGAGTGCGCGCGGAATCGTGAATGGCGACGCGGTGCGGGTGTGGAACGGGCGTGGGAAGATTGCGTTGATGGCTCGTGTGGGTGGGGCTGTGGGGCAAGGTGTGGTGGCGGCGCGGCTGGACTGGCAGAAGCTTTCGCGAGATGGCGCAAATGTGAATGCGCTGACGAGCGAACGGCTGACCGACATTGGCGGCGGGGCTACGTTTTACTCGACACTCGTCGAAGTGGCGAAGGTTGAGGCCATGGCAGCGGATTGACGATGGTTGGCATCTGAGTTCTTCAGGCTTGCTCGCGCGTTGTAGCGGCCGCGAGGAGAATTTACATGGCCAAGGATTTGTATACCCTGCAGGACCCGACGAAGCAGTACCCCACACCGAAGTTCAAGCATCAGCCACAGCGCGTTCCAGGGCTTGAGAGCAAGATGACGCCCAAGCCGGATTGCGGTGAGACGAGCTATCGGGGCAGCGGACGGCTGCCGAACCGCAAAGCGCTGGTAACCGGCGGAGACTCAGGCATCGGTCGTGCGGCAGCGATTGCGTTTGCGCGCGAAGGCGCGGATGTGGCCATCAACTACCTGCCCAGCGAAGAGAAAGACGCGAAGGAAGTGATGGCGTTGATCGAGGCCGAAGGTCGTAAGGCCTTCGCACTGCCCGGGGATTTGAAGAACGAGAAGTTCGCACGCAGGCTGGTGAAAGATGCGGCGAAGAAGCTGGGTGGTCTGGATGTACTGGCGCTTGTGGCCGGCAAGCAGCATGCCGTGGACAAGATTGCGGATGTGACGACCAGGCAGATGGTCGAGACGTATGAGACGAATGTATTTGCGCTGTTCTGGATGTGCCAGGAAGCGCTGAAGCTGATGCCCAAGGGCGGGACCATTGTGACGACTGCATCGATTCAGGCGACGCATCCAAGCCCGAGCTTGCTGGACTATGCGCCAACGAAGGCTGCGATTCTCGCGTTCACACGTGCGCTGGCTCGGCAGGTAGCGCCCGATGGGATTCGCGTGAACTGCGTGGCTCCGGGGCCGGTATGGACCCCACTGCAGACCAGTGGTGGGCAACCGGATAAGAAGATTCCGGCCTTCGGGTCCGAGACGCCGATGAAGCGTCCAGGGCAGCCGGTGGAGATGGCTCCGCTCTATGTGCTGCTGGCTAGTCAGGAGTCGAGCTATGTGACCGGCGAGGTCTATGGCGCGACGGGTGGGCTTGAGGTTGGGTAGAGAATAGCTGCATGGATAGTGTTCGGATGGACAAGTGGCTATGGGCGGCGCGGTTCTTCAAGACGCGTTCGCTCGCGGCTGATAGCTGCGATATGGGGCGCGTGTGGTCGAACGATCATCAAGCCAAAGCGGCGCGGGATGTCCGGGTAGGCGATGTGCTGCGCGTTAAGAATGAGGGTGGCGAGTTTGTTGTCGAGGTGCTTGGACTGAGCTCGGTGCGTGGCCCAGCAGCCGCGGCGCAGGCGCTTTATCGCGAGACGGAAGCCAGCAAGGTGGCTCGCGCAAAGGCTGAGGAAGAGCGAAAGGCGATGGCGGCGTTTGAGCTTCCGGTGGGAAGGCCGAGCAAGAAGGATAGGCGGGATATCAACAAGCTGCGGGGAAGAGTGATTCGCTTCTAAGCGAGCCCTGTGCTTTGTGCCTGCTCGTGCGCGTGGTAACTGGAGCGAACCAACGGGCCCGACTCAACGTGGCGGAATCCCATCTGCTGCGCTTCGTGCTTGAGGAAGGCGAACTCATCGGGTGTGTAGTAGCGGGACATCGGGAGATGGTCCCGTGAGGGTCGCAGGTACTGGCCAATGGTGAGGATGTCCACTTTGCGGTCGGCGAGGTCGCGGAAGACTCCGAGCAGCTCGTGCATCTCTTCGCCCATGCCGACGATGATGCCGGTCTTGGTGACGATGGGGCCTTCGGGATGCTCGCTTGATTCTTGCTTTGCGGCTTCGAGGAAGCGCAGGGACTTCTCATAGCGGCCACCGGACTTGGCGACGCGGTAGAGGCGTGGCACGGTTTCGATGTTGTGGTTCAGGATCTCGGGACGAGCGCGTACAACGAGCTGGCGTGCGGCATCGACGCCCTGGAAGTCGGGCGTGAGCACTTCGACTCGGCAACCGGGAGCCTGCTTGCGGATCTCGTGAATCACGTTGACGAAAACTTGTGCCGCGCCCATATTGTCGTCGTCGCGGTTCACGCTGGTGATCACAGCGTGCTTGATGCCGAGCTGGGCGACGGCATAAGCCACGCGTGCGGGCTCACTGTGGTCGATCGGCTCGGGGCGGCCTTTAGGTACAGCGCAAAAGCCGCAACGGCGCGTGCAGAGGTTGCCGAGCATCATGAAGGTCGCGGTCTTGTGGTTCCAGCACTCGCCGATGTTGGGGCAGTGGGCGGACTCACACACGGTGTGCAGGTTGAGCTCGCGGGCCAGCTTCTTCAGATTGTGGAAGGTTTCCCCCATAGGCGCACGGGCCTTCAGCCACTCGGGCTTGGGGCTTGGTTTGCGCGTGGTCAGGTCAATCTGGATCAGCGCGTCGGATTGGACGAGAGGGGCCATGGCTTGTTCTATTGTACGGCTGGCTGATCGAGCGACGAGTGCAGGCGCTCGCGGACCTCGGTGCGAACAAGGTAGAGGAAGAAACAGAGCTCGAGCAGGCCCCGGACCATGAAGAAGCCAACGTGGTTGCGGGAAAAGAGATAGCCATCGCCCGAAGCCATGACAAGGCAGCCGGCGGTGACCAATGCCCATCCCCATCGGCGCAGGCGGAGGAAGCCGAATACCCCCACTGCAAACAACGTGCAGACACCGAAGATGCCATAACGCGCAATGCCTGTACCGAAGACGTCGCGGATGGCGGCAAAGGCGTTCAGCATGGCGATGAGCAAGAGGAACATGCCAATGGCGGCCATGCCGGGGAGCATGCCTTTGGCTTCGCCTGCAGGCGTGCCGGGCAGGTGGCGCGAACGGAAGCCGAGGTCTTCGGCAGGGCGGTTGTTGGAGTTAGGTTCAGGCATGGTGTCTAGAGAGTGTGCAGGTACGCGAGCAGGTCGTTTGTGTCCTGCGGATCAAGATAGGGTTGCGCGGGCATCAAATTGCGTCCGTGCAGAATGGTGTTGGTTACGCGCTCGTCGTTAGCAGGTGCGCCGCTGGGAAGGTATTGCCGCTTCATCACACCGCGCAGCCCGGGCCCGTGCAGGGGGTCGGAAGCGCGATCGTAGTGGCACTGCGCGCAATGAGCTTCGAAGACCTGGTGTCCATGGGCTTGTTGCGCGTCGAGTTGATCCAGCGGTGTGGCGGGTGGCGTGGAGTGGCAGCCAAGGGCGAGAGGATAGAGCGTAGAGGATAGAGTGTAGAGGAAAAGCCGCTTGCTTAGAAGGTTCTTCACTACTCTCTATCCTCTGCTCTCTACACTCTGCTTTACTGGGCTGCATTCTTGAAGATCTGCTCGGCGAGGAAGTTCTGTACCTTGGCCTGGTCGTGGAGCATCTCGAGGTAAGCGGCTCTAAGCAGCTGCGAGCGGCTGTCGTGGAGCTGTTGGCGAATGGCCTGCTGCACCCGAGGGTCCGATAGATCGCGCTGGCCGGCGGCGTCCTTGCTGATGAGCTTGTAGATGGAGTAACCCATGGGCTTGCGGGTATTGGCTTCGAGCAGTGGGAGAATATCGGTGGTTTCGCCGGCCTTGAGCTTCGTGATCGCGACGTAGGTATTGGGATCCGAAGTCTTCATCTGCGTCATTTGCGATTCGGTCACGAAACCCATATCGCCGCCGTTTGGTGCGGTGTCCTGCCGCTCGGAGAAGTTCTGGGCAAGTGTACCGAAGTCCTCACCGGCGTCGATGCGGTTTTTGATGGCCTGAATTTTCTTGCGCGCTTCTTCGTCGTTGGTTGCCTTCGATCCCTGCAGATTCCCGGCCTGCTGCGCGGGCATGTCCGTAACCTGAATCTGTGCAAGATGGTATTGGTTCTCGATCAGGTTGAACTCGGCTTTATGGGCGTTGAAGTAGTTCGTAACGTCGGCATCAGTGACGGTGATCTTGGAGTTGATCTCTTTGTTGATGAGCTTGGTCTGCGTGAGCGTCCGGCGGATTTCGTGGCGATACTCTTCTAGGGTGAGGTTTGAGGCTTTGAGCTTCGATTGAAACTGGTCCTCAGTGTAGGGCGCTTTCACTTCGACGAGCCTGGCGTCGACTTCCGAGTCGGTCGCGGTAAGGCCCAGCTTGGCGGCGCGCTGGTCGACAATCTCGTTGACGATGAGCCCTTGCAGGATCTGCAGGCGAGTGGCGTCGGCTTGATCGGCCGAACCAGCCTGCTGCGGTTGCGGATTGCTTGCCAGTTGCTCGTTGTAGAGCTTATCGACGTCCGTCCGCAGGACAGGGTGCCCATTGACGGTAGCGACGACGCCATCCTGCTGGCTCTGATGACATCCGGCAAACAATACGAGAGTGGAGACGATGAGAGCAGAGGGAACGCGGTGAATTCTAAGCATGGGGGAGGAATCTTCCTACGTGGCGGCATGGCGGCTAGCCGAAAAACTTTGCAAGGCCCAGTTTACAGGAATTAGACGTTCTTCGCGTTGGAAACGGGCCCGGTGGTCAAGGCGAAAGAACGTCAGGAGACCAATCCATGGTGGTCGGCGGCGGTAGGATCGGCCTCCGGAACGCGTCGAAAACGGGCGCGAAGCCGTTGCAAAGGAAGCTCAAGCAGGTAGCGAGTAAGGGTTGCGAACGCTGCCGAAAGCACCAGACCCAGCGGCGCAGTGAGCCAGAGTTTGTCGGGAATACGGTGTCTCAGGGCTTCGAGGATGAACACGTGACACAGGTAGAGCACGTAAGAGATCCAGCCGATGTAGCGCAGCGGCGTCCACTCCAGCCAGCGGACCGACCAGTGGTGAATGTTCGGAATCACGAAGCTGAAGATGAGATAGAGAAGCAAAGCTTGGACGGAATAACGAAAACTTTCTTTGTAGAGAATGCTGCGCGGTACCAGGGAAAAGACGATAGCAATGACAGAGAAGGCGAATATGAGCTTTTCGCGTCCGCGCGGAAGGATCGAGGGATCGCCGAATACAGGGTTGTTGTTGAGAGCCAGGATGCAGCCCCAGAGGATGGAATCCAGGCGGGCGTCCGTGGCAAAGTAGGTCCAGACTCCGGCCTGATGCAAGACCAGGACGAGCACGATGCGCCAGACCAGTTCAATCGCGCAGAATCCAATGAGAATCTGGTTGCGGGTGACCGTTGAAATTCGGCGCCGGGCCAGAAACAGATACAGGAGAGGGAACAGGATGTAAAAGTGTTCTTCGACCCCGAGGGACCAGATGACGCTCATCCCGGGGGGCACGCCGGTATGGAGTTGTGCGGCGATGGTGTAGTTGTAGAAGTAGAACAACATGCTGATCCAGCCGAACCCGGTGCTTGGGCCTTCCGTAGGCACCAGGGACTGAAAGATCGCGGCCAGACCGTAGACAACGTAAAGCGGGATAAAGATACGTAGCGCGCGGCGGATGTAAAAATCGGTGAGCGATACCGTTCCGGTGCGGGTCAGTTCCTTGCGGAGCAGTGTAGTGATGAGAAAACCACTGAGAAAGAAAAAGATGGTGACGCCAAGCGTGGCCGGAATAAAAAGGGAGATTTTCCCGGGTGTGGCATGGGCCCCGAAGACGAGCAAAAATGCGATGGCGCGAATGCCATCTAAACCGGGAATATAGGAAGACGCGGAGCGCCCCTTAGGCTGCACATGGATAATGCCGGGGGAGTCAGATTCCATAGGCTCCCTCGAATTATAGTTTGCCGAGCTCCACGACACGGACGCTGGTGATGGCCTCCACCTTGCGCAGTTCCGAGAGCGCCTGTTGCAAGGCGGGCTGCGATGCCTCGTCGACATCGAGCTGCACGACCGCGAGAGCCTGCGTGCCTTTGGCGGAAGCTGCGCGGCTGCGGCCGAGCGCGAAGTTGGCGATGTTGAGCTTGGCTTCGCCGAGGATGGTGCCGATGCGACCGATGACCCCTGGGACGTCGTTGTTGCGGATGACGACGAGGGTGCCGGCGAGCTCGGCTTCGATATCGATACCGTCGTAGCTGAGCAGGCGTGGGGAACTGCCGTGGAGTACAGTCGCGACGCCGGTCCAGTCGCCTTGTTCTCCGCCGCGCGCCCAGTGGATGACGAGGCGGAGGGTTGCGCCGGTGCCGCCGGCGATGTGCTCACGCTTGTCTTCCTGGATGCGGATGCCGCGCTCGATGGCTGCCGCTGAGGCGTTGATGCGGTTGATGGCGTCGGCGCCGTGGAGCACACCAGCAATGGCCGCGTTGCGGATCATATCTGTCTTGAGCTGCGCGAGACGACCATTGTAGGTGAGGGTGATGCTCTCGATGTTGCCGCCAGTTTCAGCGGAGCCTACGGCGTGGCCGAGGAGCTGTCCGAGGCGGTCGGCCATTTCGATGTAGGGTGAAACTTCGGCGTACTCCTCTTCGGATAGAGAGGCGACGTTGACGGCGTTCTGGACCACGCCGAGCTTGAGGTAGTCGCGAACCTGGTTCGCGAGTTGGATGCCGATGGCTTCCTGGGCTTCGTCGGTGGAACCGGCGATGTGCGGCGAGAGCAGCACGTTCTCGAGCTCGAAGTAGGGCGAGTCCTTGAGAGGCTCTTTGCGGAAGACGTCGAGTGCGGCTCCGGCGACGTGGCCGCTCTTGATGGCTTCGGCGAGGGCTTCGTCCACGATGAGCTCGCCGCGGGCGCAGTTGATGATGCGGATGCCCTTCTTCATAATGGCGAGCGAGTGCTTGTTGATGAGGCCTTCGGTCTGCAGCGTGAGACCTACGTGCAGCGAGAGGAAGTCCGAGGCGGAGAAGATTTCGTCAATGGGGACGAGGGTGATTCCGTTTTCGCGCGCGATGACGGGAGCGATGAAGGGGTCGTAGCCGAGCAGCGTCATGCCGAAGGCCTTGGCGCGGCGGGCTACTTCGAGACCGATGCGGCCACAGCCTACGATGCCGAGTGTTTTGCCGCGGAGCTCAGAGCCCTGCAGGGATTTCTTCTCCCATTTGCCGGCGTGCATGGTGGCGTTGGCGCGGGGGATGGCCCGGGACATGGAGATCATGAGGCCGAGTGTGAGTTCGGCTACGGCTACGGCGTTGGCGCCGGGGGTGTTCATGACGACGATGCCGCGCTTGGTGGCTTCTTCGGCGTCGATGTTGTCTACGCCTACGCCGGCGCGGCCGATGATGCGAAGCTTGGGCGCGGCGGCGAGGAGCTTAGCGTCGGCCTGGACGGCGGAGCGGACGATGAGGGCGTCGGCGTCTGCGAGTTCAGCGGGGAGATCGGTGATCTTGTCAGCGGTGACTACGTTCCAGCCGGGTTCTTTTTGGAGGATGGCAAGCGTGGCGGGTGAGACTTTTTCTGCGAGAACGATCTTCAACTAAGGCTCCTGGCACTCCATATCGCGCGATTTTTGCGCAGCGTCCTTAAGTGTAGTCGGTCGAGGCGGTGGTGGGGGGTGGGGCCCCTCCCCCTCCCATACTTTTTAACGCAAAGTCTTCAAAAGATTTGGGTTAAGGGTGGACTTAGCGTATCAATGTGCGGCAAAGTCCTCATAAATGAGAACTTAGGCTATACATGGGCTGCACTTTTTCGGCTTGTGAACGACGCACCAGCCAGAGGAGCATGAGGCCAGGAGCAAGCTGCAGCGGATGCCGCTATGGGAAAAGCCGAAGGAGTTGACGTGGAGTGATGAGACCGTCATGAATGGGGCATTCGGGGTCTTTGAATTAATCCCTCATGAGGCGACCTTCGGATAGAAAGTCATGCACAGCGGAATCGACGTAATGAAGCAGGGTATAGGTACTGTTGATCTGGCCCTGCGTTGCGGCTGTCGCCGCGAGGAGTTTTTCACGGTCGTCGGGATTCAGGCCGCCGATGGTCGGAGCACGCGCGGCAATGGCCAGCGCGGTTTTGGTGTCGGCGAGGTAGTTGAGCTCGTATTGCAGCGCGTAACCAGCGACGGTGTGTGCGTACTCGTAGGTCTGGCGTTCGCCGAGTGGCATGTAGTCCACCGAGCCGTTGGCTTTGGCGGCGTCCCAGGCTGCGGAGGTGATGTACAGGGTGCCCCAAGTGTATTTAAGTTCGGAGGTCGGGATGGCATCCGAGCCGTGCGGATCGCGCAACAGCGCCGTGTTTTTCACCATGTCTCGATTGGCTGTTTCCAGGAGGGTAAGGTTGTATTGCATTTCCTGATGATTGCGGATGAATTCTTCGTGAATGGCCTCGCGGGCCTCGCGCAACTGATGGCGGTGGTGGATCCATTCGACTGTTTGTTCAATTGCGACGGCGATCAGCAGGCCGACGACGATGGTGGCGATGTGGATGAAGAAGTCGCGCCAGGAGTGGGCGGCGTGTTCGGGCGGATGGACGTCAAGCATGGAACGGCTCTCCTGCGGCAGAGTGATTTGAAAGAACAGGGGTCTATGTGTGGAGATATCGTATCCCAGTCGCATAGAGCAGCGGATTTCTCCCTACAATGAGGGCATGATGAAGCCGGCGGCGGAGCAGGATCCTCGGGTGTACTTTGCGGCGGAGCGAACGTTTCTGGCGTGGATTCGCACGGGGCTTGGATTGATGGGCGTAGGGTTTGCTGTGGCGCGGTTTGGGTTATTCCTGCGCGAGATGGGGGAGAAGCCGGCGCGGGTGACTGCGCACACGATGAGTCTTTCGGTGATCTCGGGCGTGGCGCTGGTGGTGATTGGCGTGGCGGTGAATGTCAACGCATTGGTGCGGCATGTGATGGTGGTACGGGAGCTTCGGTCGGGGCAGTGGGTGCCAGGGCAGATTTCAAAGAGTGCCGTGGTACTGGCAGTATTGTTGGCGACGCTTGGGATTGGCATGGCGCTTTATCTGCTGCTCATGAGATAGGTGGCGGGCTTTGTGCGGAATGAACGGCGTATCGTAACTTCGAAGCCTTCTGGCCTGCGAGGCCAGAAGGCTGGTCTTTACGTCTCTAGAATGAAGATGCAGGCGAATGGGAAGGGTGGCGGAAGATGACGATCTACGGAGACGGATTCAAAGGGCCGGTTTGGGCGAGGCCGGTGTTCATCATTGGGTTTACGCTGCTGTTGCTGTGGTTGGCGATGAGTATGAAGCATCATCGCTTTTTCTCCGGCTCACGGTTCCTGACCAACCGGAATACGACTTCGCATCCTTAGGACGGCGACTGGCGGAAGCTAGTGGCGGCGTTTGCGGACAGGTTTTGCGGGCGGTTTGGGTGGGTCTGGCGGTAACGGTGGAAGGCCGGCCATGACCAGAAGTAGATTGTTCGCTGCTTTGAAGACGTTGACGTGGTTTTGGATCGGGCCTTCGGTGAAGGCTACGAAGATGCCGGTGTGCGTGGTCTGGTTGAGAGCGATGTAGGTAGCGAAGCCTGCGCCGCCGCCCGTCTTTTCGGTGATGGCGGCGTTGTCGTTGGCAGGGAGCAGGTGCATCCAGCCAAGGCCGATGCCGGTGGGTGGGCCGGCGTGGTCGAGGCCGGACTGGGTGGTGAGGGTTGAGGGGTCGATGTAGACGGCTTGCGCGGCGGGGCTCTGTGCGATGGGGCTGAGGCCGAGGAGGTACTTGAGCCAGAGAACCATGTCGGTTGCGGTGGAGTAGACGCCTGAGCTTCCGGCGGAGGATTGGGTGTCGGTGCAGGGGCCTTCGTCGTGAGCGCCCTGGAGCAGACGGGCGCACTGTGCGGCGTTGGGCGTGAAGCCGGTTTCGTGCATGCCTAGAGGCGTGGTGATGCGTTCGGCGAAGAGCCTGGCGTAAGGCTCGTGGGCGGCTTGTTGGAGGGCGTCGCCGAGGAAGTCGAAGCCGATGTTGGAGTAGAGAGCGGCGGTGCCGGGGATGGTTTTGAGGTGCTGCGTAGGTAGCCAGTGCCAGCGGTAGGTGTAGTTGGGGAAGGTGAAGTGTGGGGTGCCGTGCGGTGCGTTGCCGACTTCGCGTGGAAGACCGGAGGTGTGCGTGGCGAGGCCGATCAATGTGATGGGATGGCCGGGGCGCGTGAGGACAATGATGTGGGGCGGGGCGAAGAGTTGGAGCGGGTCGTCGAGGTGAACGGTGCCGTCTTGCACGAGTTTCGTAAGGAGATCGGTGGCGAAGATCTTAGAGAGCGAGCATAGGCGAAGAATCGAGGTCGCGCTGGGGAGCTGGCCGCTGCCGGGCGCGGTTTCGCCGTAGCCGTGGACAAAGACCTGCTGGTTGCGGACGACGACGAGCACCATGCCGGTGGAGCTGGAGCTGGCGAAGAGCTCGTTGCCGAGGATATCGGCCTGCTGGATATCAGGCGAGGTGGTTTGGGCGCGTGCCGGCATGAAGCTGGCGAGAGTTGCGGCGAGGGCGAGCGGCAACAGCGAAGAAAGACGCATTGAGCTACTGTGCCTTCAGTTCTTCAACGCAGCTGTTGTCTAGTTCCTGAACAAAGCCTTTGAGTACGGTGAGCTCGATCAGAACTTCGGAGTTGAGCTGGAGAAGGCGGTCGTATTGTTCGGGTGGAAGGTTGGCTGCGTCATAGCCCATGTGAAGGGGAGCGGCAGCGAGGAAGTCGTGTTCGCCGGTGGTGATGGCGTGGTTCACGACGAGGGTCTCGCGCATGTAGATGTTTGAGTAGCGCTGCACTTCATCGTAGGGCATGTAGGTGAGTGCACCGCTGTCGCGCGCGGTGCGCCAGGCGGAGTCCTGCGGTGCGTCGAGGCTCATGGTGTTTGAAATGGAGCCGTGAAAGTCCTTCGGGTGCGTTCTGAGGATCTGGATGTTATCGATGTTTTTCTGCTCCAGATCGATGTCGTTTTGAAGGTTGACCAAGTCCCTTTGCGCGGCTACGTGGTTGTCTTCGATTTCGAGGCGGATGTTCTCGCGGGCTTCGCGGACGATATGACGATGGTGCATGTACTCGACGAGGCTTTCGAGCGTGAGGGCGATGAAGAGGCCGACGGTGATAACGCCGAGGTGGATGAGGAGATCGCGCCAGTTGTGGATGGGCTCTGAGGGTGGATGGATTTCCATGAGGCCGGGCTCCTGCTGTGGCTAATGTTTCTGGGTTGGGGAAGAAACGAGGCGTTTGCGGCGTAGGTTCCCAGCTCTTATTTTGCGGGATCCAGGCTTCTCGCGTCGTCTGCGGTAAAGATCGGGAGGTCTCCTTCATAGGCAGCGCGGAGGCGTTTTGCGGTTAGTTTCTCGGCCGCGTTGCGGGGGGCTTCAGGTTTCCAGATCGTCTCACTGCGCAGGATGTTGATTTCGCCCTGGTCTACCGGCTGGGGCAGATTGGGATAGTCCTGAGTAAGATTCAACAGCGCTTCTCCGACGAGGATCTGTTTTGTGAGGGCTTTTTCGGTGAGTCTGATGACATCGGAAAGTTGGGTTGGGTTGAGATGCGTGGGGTCTGGATCAGAAAGATTGAACTGCTCGGCGTCGTTGACGGCCAGCCAGACTTCCGCAGTCGCGGTTTCGATGCGTTGCAGTTCCATGTAGAGAAAAGCATCATCCGTGGCTTCGCTCTGAGGCAAGAGTTTGACGATGCCGGTCTGCTGGGCGGAGTCCCACGCAGCGTGGGCAAACGCCATGCTGTTGAGGCCCCAGTAGAGCCTGCCGGGAAGCTGTTCTTCTGTCGTTTGAGGATGTTGCTGAAGATAGCGGAGGATGAGCAGGTTGTTCTGCAAGGCGGCAGCTCCCCTGCGCCAAAATTGTGTTTCGTGGTTGATGCGTTGCGCGTTTTCTTCGTATTCGCGCTGCATGGCCTCGTGAGATTCACGGAGAGAGTGACGTTCGTGGAGCATTTCGACGCCCTGTTCGAGGCCGATGGCGATGAGCAGACCGATAACGATGGTGACGATGTGGATGAGGAAGTCATGCAAGGTGTTGGCGGCGTGGTGTGGAGGGTGGACGTCAAGCATGGGTGACTCCTGGTGAGACAAAAGCTTTGAACGCAAAGGCGCTAAGGGAGCGACATTCCGCGTAGGCCAATTGAGGCAAATGCGGGAGTGGCCGATCTCCTGCTTGCGGGGTATTCGCAGTTTAGCTGAACAGATGGGAGAATGAAGCGCTCGTGAAGGAGAGGTTTATGGAGCGGCGAAAGTTTTTGGCGCGGTCGGCGCAGGCGGCTGTGGGTGCGGCGATGTTGCCGGAGTTGGTTCGGGCGAGTGGGGTTGGATCGACTGCGAAGGCGGTGGTTGTGGCTCCTGTGACCGGCGCCGGGCCGGCGCGTCTGAATGTACGCGATGCGATGTTTGGGGCGACCGGTGATGGGGTGACGAAGGATACGGTGGCGTTGCAGGCGGCGCTTGATCGGTGCGCGGTGCTGGGTGGTGGTGAGGTGCTGGTGCCGGCGGGGAACTATCTGACGGGGTCGATTCAGATTCGGTCGAATACGGTATTGCGGTTGGCAGAGGGTGCGGTGATTGTTGGGTCGCCGGAGATGGATGATTATGCGGTGACGCAGGTGCGCTGGGAAGGGCGATGGATTCCGGGGCATATTGCGCTTGTGTATGCGATCGATGCGACGGGTGTCGGTGTGGCCGGGCCGGGGAAGATTGAGGGTAATAAGGCTGTTTGTGGCAGACCGACGAAGGACAAGCCGTTGCGGCATCCGGCGTTGATGGAGTTTCTGCGCTGCGATGGGGTGCATCTGCATGGATTTTCGACGAGCTACTTCACGATGTGGTCGATCCATCCGACGGCGAGTAAGAATATTTTGATTGAGGATCTGGTGATTCGGTCGGTGGGTGGGAACGGCGATGGGATCGATGTGGACTCGTGCTCGAAGGTGGTGATTCGGCGGTGCGATATCTCGACGGGGGACGATTGCATCTCGCTGAAGAGTGGGCGCGGGGGCGATGCGTTTTTGAACAAGATGCCGACCGAGGATGTGCTGATTCAGGATTGCACGTTTGCGGATGCCATCTTTGCGTGCCTCGGGATGGGCAGTGAGAACTCCGGCGGCACGCGGAGAGTGCGCGTGGAGCGGTGTAAGTTTACGGGCGCGAAGTCGCATGCAATTTACATTAAGAGCAGGCCGGGGCGTGGGGCGGTGCTCGAGGATATGACGTTTGAGGATCTGGACGTTTCAGGGATCAAGGCTGGGTTTTTGCGGATCAATTTGCTGAACAGCGGATTGCTGGGTGAGGATCCGGTGCCGGGGCTGGCGGGGATTCCGGAGGGGCGGAACTTTGTGTTCCGCAATGTGCGCGTGGTGGATGTTCCGGTGCTGGTGCATGCACTGGAGATTTCGGCGGAGAAGCCGCTGGATGGGTTGGTGCTCGAGAATATTTCGGGGACTTGCGCGAAGGGGATTGAGATCGCCAATGCGAAGCATGTGGTGATCAAGGACGTTCGGGTGACTGGATTTACCGGGCCGATGGTTTCGATTTTGAATGTTACGGGTAAGGGGTTGGAGGGTGCGGGTGTGGCGTCGATGGATGGAGTGAAGACGCCCGATCCGGTTCCGGAACCGGCGGCGCCTTACAAGCTGCAGTAGCGGCTAGCGGAAGAAGTGCGGGACGAAGCTGGAGAGGTTGCCGGTGATTGGGGTGGAGTCTTCGCGGATGCCCATGCCGCAGCACTCCTGGTCGACCATCCAGAGGCCGAGGACGGGCCAGCGTAAGGCTGGGTCGGCAGGGTTCTGGTTGGGGTGGTTGGGATCGCGGAAGTTGACGGCCGGGCCGAGGCGTTGATCGATCTGCATGCGGTTGGTGTAGGGGCCGGCTGTTTCTATAACTTTGCCGTGCGGGTTCATCAGGGTGATGTTGGAGCCTTCGCGCGAGTGCATGGGTTTACGGATCCAGCCGGGCGCGGGCTGCCAGTTGCTTTGCGGCGTGACGAAGTGAGCTTCGAGAAGGAGCTCGTGGTTGGGATACAGCTCCCAGAGGATGGGCAGGATGCCTTTGTTCGAGAGCAGGAGCTTCCAGATGGGTTCAATCCACGTCATGCCCTGGTAGGTAGCCAGTGCGTGCTGGGCGAACTCTTCTTCGAGCATGGTTTCCCAGGGATAGAGCTTGAAGATGGTTTTCATGATGCCTTCGTCGGGGGTGGTATCGACGAAGCATTGGCGGGGGTCGTTCCAGCCGATGTCTTCCATGAGGAGCTGGCGGGTTTGCAGGCCGGCCTGGTCGGCGGTGTCGCGGAGGTAGGCGACGGTTAGAAGGTCTTCGGGATACGCGGTGCTGGCGAAGTAAACGGGCTGCTCGAGGTAGCTGGTGACGTCCTTCCACTTGGCGATGAGCTTTTCGTGGATGGAGTTGAACTGGTCGGCTTCGGGGTAGAGAGCTTTGAGCCAGTACCACTGGATGACGGAAGCTTCGAGCAGCGAGGTGGGGGTGTCGGCGTTGTATTCGAGGAGCTTGGGTGGGCCGTCGCCGTTGAAGAGGATGTCGAAACGGCCGTAGAGCGCGGGCGGCTCTTCGTTCCAGACCCACTCGATGAGGGGAACGGCTTCGGCGGGGATTTCGAGCTCGGCGTAGCGCTGGTTGTCGATGACGTGCTGCGCGGCGGCCAGGCACATCTCCTGGAGCTGGTTGCCGGCGGCTTCGAGGCGGTCGATTTCGGCGGCGGTGAACTCGTAGCAGGCGGATTCGTCCCAGTAGGGGCGTGCGCCGGGAGGTAGAGCTTCGGGGGTGTGGAAGGTGAGGCCTTGCTGCTCGACGGTTTCCTGCCAGTTGGGCCTTGGGGTAAGGGTGTGACGCTGCATTACTCTCCTCCACTACCGTGAGCGCCGCCTTCAGAGAACGAGCTGCCAAAGCCGCCGCGGGAGGTGCCGCTGAAGGAGTAGCTATGGCCAGGCGTGGGTGAGTAGCCTCCGCCGGAAGCGAAGCCGCCGATGCCTCCGCCACCACCACCGTAGTAGAAGCGGTAGTAGTGCGGGATGAAGATGCCGTTGTTGTAGTAGCCGCCGTTGTTGGTCATGCTTCCGGCGACGGGCTGTTGGGCGTTGGCGGGAAGGTTTTTGCAGAAGCCGGGGTCGACGACGTGATTGTTTTCATCTACGCAGCGTTGGTCCTCGGTCTCACGGCAGGCGGTGAGCAGCATGAGAGCGGCTGAGGCAAGGAGGGGAGCGACGACGTTGGCGGAGCGGCGCATAGAGATAGTTGTTCGTTGTCAGTTCTTAGTTGGCGTGCGGCTATCTTACGCCTTTACACCAGGTCCCTCACAACTGAGAAGTGACTACTAGCGACCTTTTCACTGTCCGGGTTTTGGTGTGGCGGCCGGAGTAGATGCGGGAGCTGGTGTTGGTGATGCAGGGACTACGTAGGGCGGTGGGGGCTTCTGGCCTGCGGCGACGAGGGCCTGGTCGATGGCGTTGAAGATGAAGTCGATGGGTACTGCGCCGTCCAGCTTGGCGCCGTTGATGAAGTAGGTCGGGGTGGATTCCACACCGAGGGAGGTGCCGAGCTGCAAGGAGGCTTCGATGGCTTTCTTGTCCTGTGCAACGAGGCAGGCGTTCAGCTTGGAGAGGTCAACACCCTGAACCTTGCCCTGTTCGAGGGTGAACTTATCAAGCTCGGCGTTGGCGCGAGCGAGGGCCTTGGTGGTGTCGGGGTCCTTGTCAGTGCCGGCCTGAGCGGTGGCGGTGATGTCTGCGGCGTGGGCGTGGATGCTGTCGATCAGGTTCCAGTAGCCGGTGGGCGACTGATCGGCGAGGCAATTGACGTCGATGGCGGCTCGCAGGGCCCAGGGATGGAGCTCAGAGAGAGGGAAGTCTTTGTAGACGACGCGAACCTTGTCGCCGTACCGCTCGACGATGGCGGGGAAGATGCTGGCGTGGAAGCGGGCGCAGTAGGGGCACTCGAGGTCGTCGAAGTTGATGAACAGAACGGGCGCGGTTTCGGGTCCGCCGCGGAAGGGGCGGTCAGCGGCGGAGACGAGCGAGCGCGGGTCGGCGGAGATGTCGTATTTGGTGAACTGCGCGAGAGTCTTGCCGTCCCTGGATAGGAGGAATTTGATGGGGCGGGACGTCTTTCCGTCGTTGCTGATGGTGACGGAGACGGTGTCGAAGTCGGCCACGTCGGAGGAGGTGCGACCGCCGACGCTGACGGTCGAGCCGGGAGGGAGAGCGGCTCTCTGGCGGACGAGGACCTCCACGCGGCGGGCCTGCTCCGGAGATAACGGTGTGCCTTGATCGACGGCTGCGGGCTTGGCGGCGGGGGGCGCGGTCGCGGGAGTTTGGGCGCGGCAGCCGAGAGCGGCGAGGAGGGTGGTGGCGAACAGGAGGGCGGTCAGGCGGCGGGGTTTGAACACAGTTGATTATCTCAGGCGAAGAGCAGGTTTTAGGTTCGAGGTTTCAGGGGACAGCAACGGTCTACTAGAAGAGACTCTGGTTGCGGCGAAGATTGCCGGCAGAACCGATGTTCGCCAAAGTGAAGTTGAACGTCTCCACACCTTCGTTTCGGATAGCGCCGAGATCGTACTTGCGGTATTCGACTGACAGACCGCAGCAGTTCCAGTTGTAGCTTGCCTGGATGGTGAGGTACTGCAGCGGGCCGGCGGTGTCCTGTCCGCTGCCAGCGTTGAGGTCGATGCCTGCGCCGGCGGCGGCGGAGATGCCGGGCTTGTTGGGAGTGCCGTAGCCGGAAAGCAAGCGCATTTGCGAGAAGTTGGAGATGGCTGAGCTGGTAAGGCCGGTGGCGCTGTTGGTGGTGGGATTGACGACCTCGGTGTAGAAGCGGCCGGGGGCGTTAAGAAGTGCGTAGGATAGGGCGCCGAAGTAACGGCCCTCGTGGAGGTCGAGAAATACGTTGGAGCTGTTGATCTTTTTGGCGCCGGTATCGTAATCGAGATCCCACTCGAAGTCGGTGTGCCCGGAGGTGCGGAAACGCAGGCGCGAGATGATGGGGGAGATGTTGCGCGGCTCAGTGAGGAAGGCGATTCCCGAGAGATTGAGCGTGGTGTCGAAGATGTTGCGGCCTGTGTTGATGACGGCGTTGCCGAAGGTGGTGTCGAAGAAGTACTTTTGCTCAATTTTCCAACTGAACCACTCCTGCTGTGGGGGGAGAGCGGGGGTGGTCGAGGGCGCGCAGGGGTCGGCGTGATGCGCGTGGGTGCGTGTGGGTTGATCGGGTGCGGTAGCGGAGGCGTTAGGGATGCCATTGGCATCGTTGGTGGGCTGCTGGACGGGATCGACGGGGTTGGCGCCGGCTTCGGGATTGTCGTCGGAGGGCTCTTCGGTTTTTTCCTGAGGGATAGCTGTCTGCGTGGTTGCAGACTGGGAGGCGGGCTTTACGGAGCAGCCGGGCCTGGGCTTGATGGCCTGCATATGCACGGGCCGCGGGCGGAAGAAGAGACGCTGGGTCATCGAGTAGTCAAGCTCGTTGGTGTCGCTGGCTAGATCGACATCGTCGAAGCGAAGGATGCTGAGGAAGTTGTTGACGCCTGCTACATCGCGATAGGTGATTTCGGGCTCAAGCGTATGACGGACTTCTTTGCCGAGAAGCCACTGCCAGTTTGCAGGGACTTCAAAAGTTCGTTCGAGAACGGGTGGCCGGATATCGACGGTGATTTCTGCATCAGCTCGGTTGGCCGGGTCGGTGATTTCGATCGGAGTGGCGTTAGCGGGGTAGGGGTTTGCAGGATTTCGGGAGTACGGAGTGCGACGCGAGCGGCTGTAAAACGATTCGCGAGCAGCAGCGCTGGCGAAGATGTTCCAGCCGTCGAAGTGTAGCGGCAGCGAGATCTCCGGGCGGAAGTCGAGGCGTTCGATGATGCCGGAGGTGACGAAGTTGGGTTGCACGCGCTTGAGGCCGGCGGCGGAGGCGTTGAGGCTCCAGAGCAGAGGCGTGCCGGGAATGTGGTGGTCGTCGGCGGAGAAGTCGATGGACGGCGCGTGGAAGACTTTGACTTCTTCTCCGGGGCGGGTCAGGATCGGGACGACTTTGAGGCCCTGATAGCGATCCAGGCGAAAATCGGTGGAGTAGCCGTCTTTCTGGTTCATCAGGTAAACGGTCGAGGTGATGTCGGAGCTTACAGCCTGGTTGAAGTTTTCGGTGAAGACCTCGCGGTAGACGTAGGAGCTCAGGTATTCTCCGTCGCCGACGAAGCGGGTGGTAGGGCTGAGTTTCCAGCGGAAGGCTGAAGTGATGTCCTGTCCGCCCTGGTTGACGTAGAGGGTAATGGGTTGGTTCTGGGCGTTAACGGTAGGGGTGTCGAATCCGCGGTCCTGCAGAGCGGAGAAGTGAGCGGTGAAGAAGTCGTCGCCGGGGCCGCGATAGCGGACGGTGCCATTTTCCGAGAAGCCACGGAGTGAGTAGTACAGCATGCCGACGGTAAGGTCGGCGGAGCGGCCGAGAGTGAGATAGCCCTGCTCGCCGACGGTGAGGCCCTTGGAGCCGGTGTTCTGGCTGGCGCTGGAGTAGCCCAGTGCCGGGATGAGGATGCCGGACTGGCGGTTGGTGTTGGTAGGTTGCGTGACGTACGGCAGCGGAAGCAGCGGGATACCGAGGAGATGGAATACCGAGTTGGAAGCTTTAGCCTTGTCGCCATTGAGTTGGAAGTGCTCGGAGAAGAGCTGCCAGTCCGGACGCGGAAGCAGGCAGGAGGTAACGGCTCCGTCGTAGACGTCGTAGTGTTCAGGGCTTGTTTCGACGACCTTGCGGCCGGAGAACAAGAATGGGTTGGTGCTCTGGTAGCCGGGGCGGCGGCTGGTATTGCCGAGGCCAATGGAGCCGTTGACGTCGTAGAAGGTGCCGGAGCTTTCGCGTACGTTGTAGGTGCCGTGCGTGGCCTTGATGTATTCGTCGTTGTCGCCGCCGGTGAGGCGGACGTGGCCCTGGACGGTGGCTTCGCCTGAGTCGGCGTCGTAGGTTGCGGTGTCGGCGCGGAGAACGTGGTCGCCGTAGGTGATGACGACGTCGCCGGCGAGGAGGTAGATGTCACCGTGCTTGGATTGGGTATCGGATTCAAGAATGGCGACTTCAGGTGGTTTGCTGGGCAGCAGCGTGGCGCGGGCGATGGTGGAGAGATCGAATGGCGCCTGCTGTTGCGGCGAAGGCGCGGACGGAAGAACTGCGGTTGTCTCGGAGGGAGGTTCCTGATTCGTCACCTCCTGAGCGCGTAGTTGTTGATGACCCGCGAGCGCCAGGGTGGTACTTATGGACAGAAGGGCCAATCGTAAAGCGAGAGAGCGCCGAACGCGGGGCAACGGATTGCTGCGGGAGATGCAGACTCCGGTAACAGGTTGAGTGAGGCCGTCCACTAGATCGAGATTAGACGATTTCGAACGGTGGACGTTGGCGAAGAGCATTTGTAAGGAAACACGGGGATTCGGGCGGTGACTCGGGCCAGGAGATTACGGGATTGAGTATGAGCGGAGCGGCGCAACGCAAGGATACGACGGAGACTCTGGAGTTTGAGGCTGCCGCGGACCCGGCACGGCAGGCAGCCGGGACCGAAAGCGCGCTGAAGCAGGCCGTGGCGGAGCGGTTGGCGGCACATCGCAGCCGCAGAGCCGCGGAGCATGAGCTGGCGGCGCAGGCGAACCTGCGGCAGGGCTCGGGCAGCCCTTCGCGGCGGGCGTCAACGCGGGTGCGTGACGCTGTGGCTGCGCGCTATGAACAAAGCCAGAGCTATCGCGAGTTTTTGGCTGACGAGGCCGAGCGCGCGCTGCAGCAGGCGCAGGCAGAGGCTGAAGTGGCCGCCCGCAACGCCCGGGCAGTTGCTGAAGCCAAGATGCAGCTCATGGAAGAGATTGACCAGTGGAACCGTGCTGACAGCCGTGACGATCGAGTGCAGGAGATCGCACGCCAGGAGCAGAAGTCTGAAGCCCGCGGGGAGTTGGCACATGCGCTGGCGGATATCGCGCTCGGTGCGCAGGAACTGGTGCGGGAGCAGGAGTATCTGGAGACGGTGCGGGAGCAGACCGCGGCGGGCGTGAGTATTCAGCTGTATGACGAGGTTGCGTTACCGGTTGGCCCTGTTGTGGTGAACCGCGTGACCTCTGTCGAAGACGCAAACGCGGAAGAGTTGCAGGCCCTGGAGCAGGAACTTGCGTTCCGGCTGGCACCTGAGCAGGACACCTATGTTGTGGATGCGCTGCCGATTCCGGGTAATTTGATCGAGTTTCCCCGTCAGCTGGTTGCGCCGCGCAAGGCGCGTCCACGGCTGGCTGAAGGGCCGTTGCGTGAAGATGCGCCTGTAGAGCCGCAGCTACGGATTTTCGAGGTGGACGCGGAGCAGATTTCCGCGGAGCCGGTAGTGGAATCCAGCGCCGCGCCAGAGTGGCAGAGTTTGCTGCTCGAGGCCAGCACGGCGGTTGTGCCGGCGACGCCATTGAACGCGCAACTGCAGTTCACGCTGCAGCCGCAGACGGCTTCTGTCGAGCTTCGCCTGATGGCGGCGGCGGTGGATTGTTTTTGGATTGGGCTTGGATTCGTGGGGTTCGCAACGGTTGCGGTTGAGCTGGCGGGCAAGAGTTTGAAGGCGTTGCCGTTGCCGTTTCTGGGAGGGTCAGCGGCCGTGGTGCTGCTGCTTCTTTATGTGACGTACCAGATGCTGTTTTTCACGCTGAATGGAGACACGCCGGGGATGCGCTATGCGCGGATCGGGCTGTGTACGTTTGGCGATCGGAACCCGACGCGCAAGGCGATGCGGCGGCGCGTGCTGGCTACCTTGGTGGCGGCGTGTCCGCTGGGGCTGGGGCTGGCTTGGGCCTGTCTGGATGAAGAGCGGCTCGGTTGGCACGACAGGATGTCTCGGATGTATCAGAGAGCGTATTAAGCAGAGTGTAGAGGATAGAGAAGGCAGGAACGTGTGGCTCTATCCTCTATCCTCTGCTTTATTCCGGCATGATGGCGCCGGCTTTGACCCATGCGGTGACGGTGGCGATGTCGGCGTCAGAGAGTTTGCCCTTGGGCGGCATGGGCATGGGGTCGTCGGCGGGGCCTTCGTGGCGGATGAGCGAGATGAGTAGGGATTTCTCGGGGGAGCCGGGGACGAGGACTGCGCCGTCGCGGCCGCCTTTCAAGAGGCCGGCCTTGGTGTCGATCTGCAGGCCGCCGCGGTGGTTTTCGCCGCCGTGGCAGCGGTAGCAATTTTCCTTGAGGATGGGTTGCACCTTATCGGTGTAGTAGGCGACTGTATTTGGCGCAGGATCGGCCGCGGCGGAAACCATGGTGGGGTGCGACAGGACGGCGGTTGCGGCAAGACCGGCAAAGGCGAGGGAGAAAGCGGCGGCCATGGCGTTTCTGGTCGACAGCTTGGGGTTCTTCGGCATCAAGCGGGTGCTCCGTGTAGATGAATTGATAGGTTCAAACCCAATGTATCGCGATTCGGTGCGGATGGGGCACTCGATGACGAGAGATTCACGTTTCCAGGGACCGTTGTGTGTCCGGGTAATTTGGATTGGTTATCAGAGATGGACGCCTGATGATTTTCGCTAGACAAAAGGCTGCTGCCGCCGATGAACCCTTATCGGCACTATTTTTTCGGACGTCGGGCGGCTAGCCTGAAAGAGCTCGGCGGTTCACGGTTCTCCGCGACCACCTTATGAAACGCTTCACCATGATGATGAATGAGCGACGTCTCGCTTCGCTTGCCCGATTTTCGGGCAAGACAGTGCGCGCACACGTTGCGGGCCTGATACTTCCGTTTGCCGGAGCTGCCTTGATTGGTGGCACGGCCGGTGCTGCGGATGCGACGCATCCCACGCGCCTGCACCATACTGTGGCGCAGAGTGCAGGTGCGGCGGAGACGCGTGGCAAGGTGCAGCCCACCAGGCCCAACAGCAGGCGCGAAGAGAGTGCGGCTGCGCGTCGACGTGGCAAGCAAGTGAAGCCGGCTCGTGAGGCGGCTCGATCCAGAGAGAGTGAGAAAACGGATGTTGCGCCGGTGAGATCGCGGGCGCGGAGCCGTCGGCGCAGGCATGAGCCTGAAGTGGTGGATGATCCGATTGTGATGTTGCGGGCGAGTTCGAAGGCAAAGAGTCGCAAGGTGGGCCAGCAACAGACGTCCGTGGAACATCAGACACCCGCAACAGAGAAAAAGGTTCTAACGGTGGATGATTTTGTGCGTGCGGCTGGTGGCAGCGCGAGCGCGCAGCCCGGCGGCAACGACGCGCCTGCGGGCAATCCTTCGCCAGCACCGAATGAAGTTTATGTGCAGGGCGTTTCGCATCCTGACGAGAATGAGCGCATGGTCACCAATGATGCGCCTGCTGATCTGCCGAAGCCGAAACAGCCGGTCGCGCAGAAACCTGTGCCGGTTGTGCGCGCAGCAGCGGCGCAGGCGAACGATGTCGCTGTGGCCGGTGTGAACTATGACGACGCGCCTAAGCCGGGTGATCTGCCGCGGTCGAAGGTGGTGCAGGGATTTGGTGGTGAGGTGGAAGTGTTACCGTCGGCTCCAGCTGCCAATGCACGGACAGTGGGTGCCACGCGGCACGTGGTTACGGCGAGCACGGATGAGAATACAGCCGATATGAAAGCTTCGCAGCGTGAGGCGACTGATGATGCGGTGAAGTTGATGGTGGTTCCGTTGTACTCGCGTAATGGCAGGTTGATTGTTCCTCCTCCACTGAAGGGAACGCGAGAGATACTGGTGCATCAGAATACGATGGCCGATGATGAAGGGCTGTCGCGGATACAGGATGATGATGATTTGAACCGCATGAGGGCGCAGCATCTGCTAGTGCCGTTTCCGGAGATGGCGGCGCTGGATGTGAATGATGAGCTTCCCGTGAATCGCCGCTATGCGCGTCCGTGGACGGTGAAGTTTGCGACCGATACGGCGCGGGCATTCTATGCACGGTTTCATGAGCCGCTGCATTTGAACTCCGCGGTGCGGACTGTGGATTATCAACTGCGGTTGATGCGGGTGAACGGCAATGCTGCTGCGGTCGATGGCGATACGGCTTCGCCGCATTTGACGGGGCAGGCGATCGATCTGGGCAAGCGTGGCATGAGCGTGGCAGAGATCGCGTGGATGCGGGCGTATCTGCTGCCGCTGATGCAGGCGGGTAAGGTCGACGTGGAAGAAGAGTTCCAGCAGGCTTGCTTTCACATCAGCGTGTACGGAAGCTATGCGCCGAAGAAGAAGGTGGTACGGACGGAAGTGGCGCAGCTGAGGTGAGACGGTGAGTAGTGAATAGTGAATAAGGCAAAACGAAGCGGCTGCCATTTGAGGCAGCCGCTTTTTATTGACTATTCACTGACCACTATTCACTTCTTCTTTGCAGGTACCTTGGCGCCCTTCTTGCGGGCTTCGGACAGACCGATAGCGATGGCCTGCTTGGGGTTGGTGACTTTCTTGCCGCTGCGGCCGCTCTTGAGTTTGCCGGCCTTCATCTCGCGCATCTCGGTTTCCACCTGCTTGCCGGCGGCGGGGCTGTACTTGCGGGTGGACTTCTTTGCGGATTTCTTTGCGGTGGATTTCTTCGTTGCAGACTTTTTAACCGACTTCTTTGCTGCTTTTTTGGTTGCCATCTGGATGAAACCTCCCAGGCATAGGAGTGCTATCGCAGAGGCTTGCGTTGTATCGCCTGCGAGTTCAGGAAGCGATGCGTGCGTATGGCGGCGTACACAGCGAGGCCGGCAGCGGAGGCCATGAAGAGCAGGGCTTTCATGTACTCCCACGGAGTGTAGGTGCGCTCGAGCGAGCCGTCTTTCCAGGCGGCATAGCTTGCGTTGAGATCGTCGGCGAGGCCGGGGATGGTGATGTCGTTAAAGTTCGTTGTGGGCAGCGAGCCGAAGATGCGTTCAGGTTCGGGGCGCTTGCCTTCGCGATCCTTGGGGATGGTAGCGATGAGGGTGTTGGCTTCGGCGTCGCGTGGATCGTTGAAGAGGGATGCGTCGGCGGTGTTGGGGAAGAGCGTAACGTGGCCGGTCATCTTCTGCTCGATGGCGGAGACGCCGTCCTGGCAGACGCCGAGCGCGTAGTAGCCGCCGAAGGGAAGCTTCGGGTATTTGGCGTGCAGGTGCATGTAGGCGACGGTGAGGAGCGAGGCGAGGCGTGTGACTTCGACAGCCTGTGCGCCGGTGTAGGTATGGGCGTTGCGTTTGAGGACCCAGGGCTGGTCGAGCGTGTCCATGGTGCGCCATTCGGATTTGCCGTCGATGCCGAAGTAATAGCTGATGTCGGCGTTGATCTTTGGTCCGCGGATGTGCCACTCGTACTCGGCGTGGGAGGCGGGGACGAGCAGTGGGCGGCCGCCGGAGTGGGGGACGACGATCTCGGAGTTGACGAAGAAGGGCATCATCACGTCTTCGCCCTTGTAGTGGAAGTGGCCGAAGTTGGCGAAGTAGCGGGCGTCCTGAACGGTGACCGTGTGGCCGGTGGCTTGGAGAGAGCCGATCAGTTGTTCGGGGCCGGCCAATGGGATGGAAAGTAAATCCCCGGGGTGCGCCAATCTATTTTGTTCGATGGAGGGTGAGATGGATAAGGCGAATGACTGTGCGCCGTCGAGCTTGTTGGCAGCAAGCCGATTCAGGACGTCGGCGAGGCGCTGCGAGTCGGCGTGCTCGGGTGCGAAGTTGTTGGGGCCGTCGCCGCGGACGACGCCGTCGCCGAGCGGGGTGACGAGTCCATCGGTTGTAAAAGGCGGAAGCGTGGAAGGTTGATCGAGAGAGACGGTTTCGGCTTTGCCTAATGAGTAGGGCCCGAGGTCTAGATACTGCTTCGCTTCAGCGTCTGTTGCGGGTGCGCCGGGATGGACGGCTGAGGTGGCTTCGAGCTTTTCGCTCTTGCCGGCGAAGTGGCCGACGGTGCGGACGGTGGGGTTGATTTCGCGCATGGTCCAGCCGGGGAAGCGGTCGAGACCCTGCCAGTCGGAGCCGAGGATGCGCTTGCGGAGCTCGTCGATGAGCTTTGGCGTCATTAGCGCAGGGCCTTTTTTGCCGCCGCCGTCGATCTGCTTGAGTAACGCGTCTGTGAAGCCGGGTTGCGCGGAGAGCTCGCGCATCATCTGGGAAAGCAGGATGGTGTTGGGTGGCATGGGTTGCTCGGGCACGACGTAGGTCTTGCGGCAGCCGGAAGCGGCGAGTAGTGTGCTGAGCAGCGCTAGTTTGTGGGGTAGGCGCATAAGGACTTTCGATGCAGCGTGAAGGGAACGTGAATGGATTGCATCGCGGCGAACTTCCCGGTCATCTGTAAGATACGCGATTACAGCAAGGTGAAGCGGAGATCCGAGGCGAAAGAGTTTCATGACAGGCGCAACGCAGCTGACGTACTCGGGAATATGGCTGGCGGTGTTTACACGGCAGCTGTGCCTGCCTGTGCCGGCGGTACTTTTCCTTATGTCGGCTGGTGCATTGGCCATGGAGGGGCAGCTACATCTTTCGCTGGTGCTGCTGGCTGACGTAGTGGGGTGTCTTTGTGGCGATGGCGTCTGGTTCTGGCTGGGGCGGCGATGGGGCAGTCGTGTGATCCGGCTGGTGTGCAGTGTTTCGGGCGATCCGCGAATGTGCGCGGAGCGGTCGCGCGGCTTCTTCGATACGTGGGGATTGAGGATTCTGGTGGTGGCGAAGTTCGTTCCTGGACTGGATGGCGTAACGCCTCCGCTGGCCGGGGCGGAGGGCGCGTCGGTTGCCGGGTTTGTGGCGTATGACAGCGTGGGCTCGCTGCTGTGGACGGCGGGGTATGCGGGACTGGGCGTGATCTTTGCCAATCAGCTGGATCGCGGTTTGCTGCTGGCGGAGCGTTTCGGGTTACTGCTGGGGGTGGTGCTTGGCGTGCCGCTGCTGGTCTATGTGACGTGGCGGCTGGTGCATCTGCTGGTTGTGATCCGGCATTTGAGGTTGCGGAGGATCAGCCCGGCGTTGTTGCAGCATCGGCTGGATGATGGCGACAAGATTGCGATTATGGACCTGCTGTACTTTGAGGCGATGGAGGCGGGCATTGCGGGGATTCCGGGCGCGGTGAGGGCCGATCCGACACGGTTGCGCAACGGGCCGCGGCTGGTTGTGCCGGAAGACGTGGACATTGTGGTGTACTGCTCGTCGAAGAATGAGATTACGAGTGCACGTGTGGCGGATGCGCTGCGGAAGCGTGGCTTTGAGGATGTGTGGGTGCTTGAGGGTGGGCTGGATGCGTGGGTGCTCGAAGGGCGGCCAGTGACGACCGCGCTGAGCACTCCGGAAGAAGTGGCGGCGCGGATGGGGATTGTGATTCCGACGGCTTAGGGGTTTTTAGAAAAGCTCTGCGACGCGGTCGGTGCTGGACTTTGCCCACGCGGTGCCGGAGACGTAGCCGGCGATGATTACGAAAAGGCCGCATGCGACCATGATCCACCAGATGGGGTGCGTGGCGCGGGCGAAGTCGGTGTGGTGGGCATGGCTGAGGCTGACGACTGTGCCGGCGATGGCGACTCCGAGGGCTGCGCCGACCTGGCGGCTGGTGGAGGCGACGGATGCGGCAACTCCGGCTTGCGCGAGCGGCATGCCGGAGACGGCGCTATTGGAGATGGCGGGGTTAACCATGCCGAGTCCGAGACCGAAGAGGATGTAAGCGACGATCAGCAGCGCGATGGGCGTTGTGGCGGAAAGCTGTGTGAGGAGCAGTGTGCTGGCGGTGAAGCCGAAGCCTGCGAGCAGCAGCGAGGGTCGTGGACCGCGGGAGCCGACGAGGCGTCCGGAAAGCGGCGAAGCGAGCATCATCACGACCGCGAGCGGGAGCGTGCAAAGGCCAGTGGTGAAAGCGGCAAGATGTCGGATTTGCTGCAGGTAGAGTGCGTTCAGGAAGAGAAAGCCGGCGAAGCAGCCGAAGGCGGTGAGGCCGAGGAGTGTTGCTGTCGCGAAGGGAACGCTGCGAAAGAAGCGGAGGTCGAGGAGCGGCTCGCGGCGGTGGTTTTCGTGTGCGAGGAAGAGGATGAAGAGGACGAGCGAGGCGCTGAGGAGGCCGAGGATGAGAGGCGAGCTCCATCCTCTGAGCGGGCTTTCGATGACGGCGTAGGTGAGCGAGCAGAGGAAGCCGAAGATGAAGAGTTGGCCAAGCGGGTCGGGGCGGCGGGCGCGCGGGGCTTTGGACTCCGGCACGTAGATCGCGGTGAGGATGATGGCGGCGACGGAGATGGGTACGTTGACCCAGAAGATGGAGCGCCATCCGATGGTTTGTGTGAGCGCGCCGCCAAGCAGTGGGCCGAGTGCGAGCGATGCTCCGGCGACCGCTCCCCAGATGCCGACGGCGCGAGCGCGGGCCTTGGGTTCGGTGAAGGCGGTGGCGATGATGGAGAGCGCGACGGGGTTGAGCATGGAGGCGCCGATGCCCTGGATGCCGCGGTAGAGGATCAGGCCGTGAATGCTGGGCGAGATGCTGCAGAGCAGTGAGCCGAGCGAGAACATGGCAAGGCCGATCTGGAAGACGCGGCGGCGGCCGAAGCGGTCCGACATGGAGCCGGAGAACATGAGGAGGCTGGCGAGGACGAGTGTGTAGGCGTCGATGATCCACTGCAACTGGGGGACGGTGGCGTGCAGGGCGCGCTGGATGTCAGGGAGAGCGACGTTGACGATGGTGACGTCCATTGCGATGAGCAGGAGGCTCATGCAGCAGATGGCGAGGATGACGTTGGGGTGGGTGGGTTTATCAGGCATCTACGTGTGAGATTGCTTTGTGGGGCGGAAGGATTCTTCGGATGGCCGCAGGGAGATTTCCGGGCATTCTGGATCTTAGAGACCGGAAAGAATCTCTTCAGCGTGCACACCTTTGTGTGCGGCGATGTCCTTCAGGACGCTCGCGAGTGTACCTGGCTTGATGGGAGCGTGGTTTGGGATGGTGACTGCGTGCGACGAAGGCTCGGTTGTGCGCAAACGAATGTGGCTGCCTGTTTGACGCACTATTTCATAGGACCACTTGCGTTCAAGATGGCGGATCAAAGTCTGTGCATCGAGATTTCGCGGGAGCTTCACGCAGCGGAGAGAATCTCTTCACGGAGAAGATGCAGGCGGATGTTCTTTGGCGCTGCGCCCTCGTCGAAATGGCATTTCACAGCGTCCAGCGTCATGGCCCGCAGTTCTTCCCAGGAGTCGCCTTGGGTAAAGATGCTTTCACCGATAGCGCAAGCGCTGTAGGTGCCATCTTCTTCCTGCGTCACTTCGAAGAGAAGTTCGTCTGCCATGGTTTGAGAGTACTCCAAGCGATCATTGCTGGTCGAGTGCGAGGGCTGGCTCCGGCGACTGCTTCCCAGTTACTTAAGGCGTTCTAGCCTGGGACGAGCAATTACCAGAATTTGTCATGCTCAATAACAACCAGATGGGGGTCAGCAATGTTCAGCGCCGTCCCGTCCTTAGTGAACTCAACTTCCACTACAAACCTCTGCCCGCGCCTGCTAGTAAACCCACCGAGATTTTTCCAGATCCGGTCATTTCCGATTTTTACCCCACCCGAAGGCGTACTAATTCCACGAGCAACAACATGTGTTCCTTCCCACACTGTCCACTTTGCCCGTAACAGAGGATCTTCTGGTTGGCATTCTCGAGCCTCAAATGGATTTGAGGTTCCTGCCATCATGCACAGCATTGCGCTAAACGGAAGCTTCCTCTCGGCTTGGATAATGATGTTGTAGTACTTCCCAGAGACGCTGAACTCCGCACCTCGAACCTTGCCCACAGCTAGCGAGATGGGAATGTATACGTCCGAGTGGTACGCCGGGAAATCTTTCTCTTCCCCGTTCGCACTAGCAACAAGGAGCACAATCACGGCTAGAACTGAGCACGTTAGATGGCTCAAGCACTTTCTATTCAAGGAAATTATCCGCGCTCCTAAGAGTGCCTACAAAAAATCCCGGGTACGATCTACAGACTACGCGTCGAGCTTCTTCACGACGAGTTCGTTCAGCACCGCGGGATTGGCCTGACCCTTTGAGGCTTTCATCACCTGGCCGACAAAGAACGCGGCTACCGTGCGCTTGCCGCCTTTGAACTGGGCGACTTGGGCGGGGTTGGCGTCGATGGCTGCGTCGATCATGGCTTCGATGGCGGAGGTGTCGGAGATCTGCTGTGGCTTGTCGCGTGAGTAGATGAAGGCGAAGTCGCGGCCTTCGGTGAAGCAGGTGTCGAGGAGTTGTTTGAGCTGTTTGGAGCTAATCTCGTTGACTTCGGTGAGATCGGCGGCCAGGACGAGGCCGTCGAGTGTGACGGGTGATTGGCCGAGTTCGATTTCTACGGCGCGGAGGCGCATGGTGATTTCGCTGAGGAGGATGGAGGCTACGCGTTTGGGGCTCTTGGCTAACTTGGCGGCGTGCTCAAAGAAGTCGCCGAGGGCGCGGTCGGTGGTGAGCGTGGCGGCGTCCTGGGCGCTGAGGCCGTAGTCGGCGGAAAGGCGGGCGCGGCGGGCTTCGGGAAGCTCGGGCAGGTTGCTGATGATCTGCTTCTGCCACTCGGGGCCGACGACGAGCGGCGGAAGGTCGGGCTCGGGGAAGTAGCGGTAGTCGTGGGCCTGTTCCTTCGAGCGCATAGAGTAGGTGCGGCCTTCGGCGTTGTTCCAGAGACGCGACTCCTGGATTACGCGGCCGCCGTCTTCGATGACGGAGATCTGGCGCTCGATTTCGTACTCCACAGCGGCGCGGATATAGCGGAAGCTGTTGACGTTTTTGACCTCGGCTTTGGTGCCGAAGGCGGCGGTGCCACGGGCTTCCCAGTCAGACTTAAGCATGACGGAGACGTTGGCGTCGCAGCGGAGCGAGCCTTCTTCCATGTTGCAGTCGGAGACGCCTGTGTAGAGGAGGATCTCCTTGAGCTTGGTGAGGTACTCGAAGACCTCGTCGGCGGAGCGGAGGTCGGGCTCGGAGACGATTTCTACGAGCGGCGTGCCGCAGCGGTTGAGGTCGATGTAGGTGCGGGCGGCGGAGTCGGGGAAGCCGTCGTGGAGGCTCTTGCCGGCGTCTTCTTCCATGTGCAGGCGGGTGATGCCGATGACTTTGGGGTTGCCGTCGGCGTCGGGGACGGTGAGAGAGCCGTGCTCGGCGATGGGCTTGTCGAACTGTGAGATCTGGTAGCCCTTGGGCGAGTCGGGGTAGAAGTAGTTCTTGCGCGAGAAGATGCTGGTCTCGCGGATTTCGCAGCCAATCGCCTTCGCCGCCAAGACGGCGTACTCGACGGCCTGCTTGTTGAGGACGGGCAGGGCGCCGGGAAGGCCGAGGCAGGTGGGGCAGGTGTGGGTGTTGGGCTCGCCACCGTACTCGTTGCGGCAGCCGCAAAAGGCCTTGGACTGCGTGAGGAGCTGAACGTGGACTTCAAGCCCGATGACGGGCTGGTACTTGGCGAGAATTTCGGGCGAGAGTCCTGCAACGGCGGGCATAGAACGATTTTATCAATCGTTTCTCCATCGCGGCGGGTTGGGGTGGGAGCCAGCGGAGGCGTGGCTGTCCTATACTTTTCGCCAACGGAGAACCCCTGATGATGAATCGCCGCTTTCTGCTCACCACCGGTCTTGTTTGCAGCTTTACCGCGTCCTGTTGCTGGGCGCAGACAGCCGTGTTGCCGCCCGTTTCAGGGCCGGTAACGGTCGTGTCCCAGGGCTCACCTGCCGCCACTCCCGTGGCTGCCCCTGCTGCACCAGTACTGCATATGCCGGATCCTCCGGCTCCGACGACGGTGCCGAACGTGATCCGGTTTCTGAACAATCCTGACCTGCTGAAGTTCAGTACGCAGCAGGTGGCGGAGTTCAATGGACGCGATGCGGACATGATTTTTCTGGGCGACTCGATTACGCAGGGATGGCGGGGCAGGGGTGAGCAAGTGTGGGAGGCGAACTTTGCGCCGCGCAATGCGCTGGATTTCGGCATCAGCGGCGACCAGACGCAGCATGTGCTGTGGCGGATGGACAATTATCCGATCCAGCGGCTGCATCCCAAGGTGGCCGTGGTGTTGATCGGGACAAACAATACGCACAACACGGCGCCTGAAATCGCCGATGGCGTGAAGGCTGTGCTGACCAAGACGCAGACGATGTATCCGGGCATCAAGATCATTCTGGTGAGCATTATGCCGAACAAGCGGGCGAACGACCTGATGATGGCGGCCGATGAGATTTTGAAGACGTTTGCGGATAATCAGACGGTTTACTACCTAGACCTGGTTCCGGTGATGACTCCGGTGGGCGATAACTGGAAAGGGTTGGGCGCGGACCATCTGCATCCGGATGCTTCGGGATATCAACTTTGGGCCGACGCGATGATGCCGCTGCTGAACAAGTTGCTGCCGCCTCCTGTGGCGACGGCGCCTGCCGCGCAGTAAGCCGGGTAAAATGGAAGAAGAATGATTCTTCCCTTCGTCCGCGAGCTGCTTGCGGACCTGGAGCACTCGGCCGCTTTTGAGCGTGTGCGTCGCCATCTCGCGGGCGGCACGGGCCGGAGACGTGTGTCCGGACTCACTGCGACTGCGCGTGCTCTCTACTTGCCTTATATGGTGCGGGCCGGGCAGGCGCCTGCGCTGGTGCTGGTCTCTGACAACAAGGCGGCGGATACGCTGCATGCCAATGTGCTTGCGGCGTGTGAGCTTACGGGCGCGCTGGATGCGGATGAGGTGCTGCGGTTGCCGGCGCATGATGTGCTTCCGTTTGAGAACGTGTCGCCGCATCCTGAGATACAAGAGCAACGTGCGGCGGCGCTTTGGAAGTTGGCCAATGGCAACGCGAGGCTGGTGATCGCTCCGGTGGAAGCGGCTTGCATGAAGCTGTTCGGGCGTGACTTTTATTCGGCCCTGGCTTTGCGGCTCGTAAAGGGTGAAGAGTATCTGCCGGAGATGCTGGTGGAGCATCTGCTTTCGGTTGGCTATACGAAGGTGGATGTGGTGGAGATGACTGGGCAGGTGACGGTGCGCGGAGGGATTCTGGATGTGTATGGGCCGGAAATGGAGCGGCCGGTGCGGATCGACTTCTTCGGCGATGAGATTGAGTCGATCCGGCGATTCGATCCGGATACGCAACGGTCGAGTTCGGGGTTGGATGAGGTGTTGTTGCTGCCGTTGACGGAGACGCCAGTGACGGAGAAGCTGCTCGCGGCGATCAATGCGCGGCTTACGCGTTCGGGCTCCGCGGCTGTGGCGTTGATTGAAGGTGGAGAGACGCCGGTGGAGTTGGCGACGCGTGAAGGCGAAGCTACGGTGTTTCCGGGGTGGGAGTTTTATGCGGCTGTGGCGGGGGCGAAGTCGTCGCTGCTGGAGCTGATGGGGCCGAAGACGCGCGTATTTGTGGAAGAGCCGGCGATGGTGGACAACCAGGGCGAGCGCTGGTGGAACAAGGTGGAGCAGCGGCACGATCGTGCGGGGATTGGGTCGCTGGTGCGGCCGGAGGATCTGTATCTTTCGCCATGGGAGTTACGGGATCGTATTCGCGCGTATACAGGCTGCGAGTTGGACCAGCTGGGTGCGGTGGATGTGCTGGAGTCGGATCGCAGCGATGCGAGTGAGATCGAGTTTGCCACGCGGCCGACGATGCGCTTTCATGGATCGATCCCGGCGATGGTTGATCAGTTGAAGTTGCTGATGGAAAGCGAAGCGCGGGTGTTGATTGCGGCGGCGAACCAGGGCGAGGTGGAGCGGCTTGCCGGGTTGCTGCAGGAGTATGGAGTGGCGTACCGCATCGGATCGCGGACGGATCAGGGCGGGTCGACTACGGTGTATTCGGAGTCGAGTTATCTTGCGGGCGACCTGCGTACTCCGGTGATTGTGCGCGCGGCGATTGCTAATGGCGTGCAGGTGCTGGATCTCGATAAGACGACGGCGCGACAGCTTGTGGTTATCGGCGCGAATGATCTGAATGACGATGTGGATGTGCGCGCGCGGCCGGCGAGGAAGTCGAAGACGGCGGCGTTTGTTTCGGACTTCCGCGATCTTGCCGTGGGCGATTACGTCGTCCATGTGGAGCATGGCATTGCGCGCTATGACGGGCTGCGCACGATTGAGCAGCCGGATGCGCCTCCGCTGGAGCTGATGATTCTCACCTTCGCGGAAGAGGCGAAGCTGTATGTTCCGCTGACGCGGCTGGATCTGATTCAGAAGTATCGGTCGACGGATACGGGGCCTGCCCCGCAGTTGAACCGACTGGGAAATCCGGCGTGGGCGAAGACGAAGGCTCGTGTGAAGAAGGCCATGGAAGACATGGCCGAGGAGCTGCTGAAGTTGTATGCGCAGCGCAAGGCTGCGGTGGGCACGGCGTTTTCGCCGGACAATCATATGCAGCGCGAGTTTGAAGATGCGTTCGACTACAACGAGACCGACGATCAGCTAAATGCTGTGAAGGACATCAAGGCAGATATGGAATCGACGCAGCCGATGGACCGGTTGCTGTGCGGTGACGTAGGTTACGGCAAGACTGAAGTCGCTATGCGCGCGGCGTTCAAGGCCGTGCAGGATGGCAAGCAGGTGGCTGTGCTTACGCCGACGACGGTGTTGTGCTTCCAGCACTTTGAAAGCTTCAAGCGGAGATTCTCGAAGTTTCCGGTGATCATCGAGATGCTTTCGCGCTTCCGCACGGCAAAGGAAAAGAAGGATGTGATGGAACGCGTTGCCGACGGCAAGGTGGACATCCTGATCGGGACACATGCGCTGCTGGGGCAGGGGTTGAAGTTTCAGGACCTTGGGCTGCTGGTGGTCGATGAGGAGCAGCGCTTTGGTGTGCGGCATAAGGAACGGCTGAAGCAGATGCGTGCGGCGATCGATGTGCTGAGCATGTCCGCTACGCCGATTCCGCGGACGCTGAATATGTCGCTGGTGGGACTGCGGGATATGAGCGTGATCGAAACGCCGCCCAAAGACCGCATGGCGATTCAGACGGTTGTCGCGAAGTTCGATGAAAAGCTGATTCGCACGGCGATTGAAGTGGAGTTGGAGCGCGGTGGGCAGACGTACTTTGTACACAATCGCGTGGAGACAATCTACGAGCTGGCCTCGAAGATTCATGAGCTTGTGCCGCAGGCGCGCGTGGTGATCGGGCATGGGCAGATGCCGGAAGCGGAGCTGGAGCGCGTGATGCTGGCGTTCATGGATGGCGAGTATGACGTGCTGGTGGCGACGTCGATTATTGAGAACGGACTGGATATTTCAAAGGCGAACACGATCATCATCAATCGCGCGGACCGGCATGGGTTGAGCGAGTTATATCAACTGCGTGGGCGTGTGGGGCGGTCGAATCGGCGGGCGTATGCGTATCTGTTGATTCCGCCGGAGCAGCAGTTGACGGAGATTGCGCGGCGCAGGTTGTCGGCGTTGAAGGAGTTTTCGGATCTTGGTGCGGGTTTCAAGATTGCGGCGCTGGATCTGGAGTTGCGCGGCGCAGGCAACATGCTGGGTGGCGAGCAGTCGGGACATATCGAGGCGATTGGCTTTGAGATGTATACGACGATGCTGGAAGAAGCCGTAAGCAAGCTGAAGGGCGAAGGACGCGAGGAGCGGCCGCAGGTGACGGTGAATCTGGGCATCTCGCTGAGAATTGATGACACGTATATTCCCGAAGAGAGCCAGCGGCTGCGCATGTACAAGCGGATTGCGGGCGCGGAGTCGATGGCGACGCTTACGGACGTGCGGGCGGAGCTGGAGGATCGTTATGGCAAGCCACCTGAGAGCGTGTTGCATCTGCTGGCGGCGGGTGAGATTCGGCTGACGTGCGAGCGGTTGGGCATTGCGCAGCTGGAGCGCAAGCGGACGGCGGTGGAAGAGCCGAAGAAGGCAGCGCCTGCGCTGCCAAAACCTGTTGCACCGCCGCGTCCCGGCACGTTGAGTAACAACTTCAGAGCATGGCCCGGGGCGCCTCCGCCTCGTCCACTGCCGCTTGCGGGGCGGCATGGTCAGGCACCGCAGACGGCTAACCTGCAATTCTCAAGCCGTGCTGCGCTGAACCGACCGGAGAGCAATGCAACGCTGGCCGCGCGCGAGATCGCCGCCAAGCGTCCGGCGAATGCGCCGCTGGCTCAGGCCGGGAAGATCAAGGCGATGCGCGAGATGTTGTACGTTACGTTCTCGGAAAAGCTGCACGCGGCACCGGCTGAGAAAGGCAAGGGTGTGAACGTGGGTGCGCTGATGAAGTTGGTGGCGCGCAATGCGAAGAACGGTGCGCAGCTTACACCGCAGGGAACGCTGCGCTGGCCGCTTACGAGTACGCAGGCGGATGTAGTGTTGGCGGAGACGCGGGAGTTGTTATCCTCACTTGATCCTGATTCCGGCGGCTAGTAGGTAATTTCAAATTGCGGCGTTTCGGAGGGGCGGCATGAAGAAGGCATGGAAGATTGTCGCTGGCGCGTTGTTTTCGGTATGCCTTGCAGCGGCTATTGTGGGAGCTGTCCTGTTCCATCTGGTCAGGAAGAGGGTTTCCGCCAATGCGCCCCATCTCCTTATGGAGTCTGCACCGGCCGCCGATCTTACGTTCCAAACACTCGATGGGCAGACTCGACACCTGACCGACTTTAAAGGCAAGGTTGTCTTTCTGGACTTGTGGGGTACATGGTGCATCCAGTGCGTGGCGGAGATGCCGACGGTTCAGCAACTCTATTCTCATTACAGGAACGATCCGCAGGTCGCATTTCTGATCGTTTCTCGAATGGACACGCCACAGGCCGTGAAGCGCTATGCGCACAGGAACGGATATACGCTTCCTTTCTATGTAACGCGCGACGCGGATGTGCCGGCCTCGATGTATTTCCACCAGTATCCTGCGACGTTTCTTTATTCCAAGGATGGAAGACTGGCCGCAGAGCATGCCGGTGGAGCGGACTGGGCCGATGGTTCCGTCTTGAAGTTCGTGGATGATTTGAAAAGTCGTTAGCGGAATCGCACATAGGGGGCGAGCTTTGCGATAAACTCAGCGGCATCATGCGCTTTCGCTTCTTCGCTACCGTCCTTCTTGTATTTGCAGTATCGGCTGCTTGTTCAAACGCCCAGCACCTCTCCGCTGACGGTGCGCCGCAGACGTTCAATTACCTGACCGACCAATACTTCCATGACGTGTATTTCAAGTTCTCGCCGACGGCTGGTACCTCCGCCGGGAAGCATGAGTACGATACGCAGTTGGAGGACTACTCGGCGGCTGAGGTGCAGCGCAATGTTGCGGCATTGCATGATTACGAGAAGAAGTTGATGGCGATCGACCCCAAGGCTCTCGACGCGGAGCCTGCGGCGGACTATCAGATTCTGCTTAACAGCATTCGCGCCAACCTGCTGCAGCTTGAGGTGATTCGCGGCTGGGAGAAGAACCCTGATAGCTACTCGAGTGGCGTTACAGGCTCGATCTTCACCATCATGGAACGGCCCTATGCTCCGGTGAATACTCGGCTGCGTGCAGCTGTGGAGCGTGAGAAAAAGATTCCGCAGGTATTTGTGGAGGCACGCAAGAATCTGAAGAATCCACCGCACATCTATACCGAGATCGCGCTTCAACAGATCGACGGCCTCGTCAGCTTCTTTCAGAGCGATGTGCCCAGCGCGTTTGCTGATGCAACCGACGCGTCGGCGAAGGCTGAGTTCGCGAAGACCAATGCGGCTGTGATCGAGGCGTTAAAGAGCTATGGCTTGTGGATGAAGAGCGACCTGCTGCCACGCTCGAATGGCGACTTCCGCTATGGCGCCGATACATATGCCAAGGACCTCTCGTACAGCGAGATGGTGGATATTCCGTTGGATCACCTGTTGCAGATCGGGCTCGACGATTTGCACAAGAACCAGGCGGAGTTCGCGCGGGTTGCAAAGGAAATTGACCCTACGAAGACGCCTGAGCAGGAGCTTGCTGAGCTGGCGACGATTCATCCTGCTCCGGACAAGTTACTGCAGGCTTTCCATGACCGCTTCGATTCTGAGATTGCGTTTGTGCGTTCGCACAACATCATTACCATTCCAAGCGATGTGCAGCCTACGCTCGAAGAGACGCCGCCGTTTATGCGAGCAACGACGCAGGCTTCGATGGACCCTCCGGGACCGTTCGAGACACACTCTACTAAGGCCTACTTCAATGTCACGCTGCCGGATCCCAAGTGGGACGCCACAAAGACCAATGAGTACATGGCCGCATTCAACACTGGCACGATTGTTTCGACGAGCGTGCATGAGGCCTACCCGGGCCACTATGTTCAGTTCCTCTGGCAGGACAAGTTTCCATCGAACATCCGCAAGCTGATTGAGGCGGCGACGAACGTCGAAGGCTGGGCCCACTATTGTGAGCAGATGATGCTGGACGAAGGGTACGGCAAGGTTGTGGCAAAGGATGAACGTGAAGAGAAGCTGATCCGTCTGGGCCAGCTGCAGGATGCGCTGCTGCGCGATGCGCGGTTTGTGGTGGCGATTCGTATGCATACGGGCGTTGGCGGTGCGATGAGCATCGAGCAGGCTGAGGACTTTTTTGTGAAAGAAGGTTACCAGGCGCGGCCCATTGCGGAAGTCGAAACCAAGCGCGGGACGTCGGATGCTCTGTATCTTTACTACACGCTGGGCAAACTGGAGATCATGAAGTTGCGCGAAGATGTAAAGAAGAGACAAGGCGCGACCTTTAGCCTGGAGAAGTTCCACGACGACCTGATGCGGCAGGGCATGGCGCCGATCAAGGTCATTCGTAAGACGATGCTGCAGGACGACTCGCCGGTCCTGTAACTGCTTCCAATCGGGTTCCCTACAACTTCAGGCGTCGCCGCTTGGCACCGATGCGCCATCGATGATCCGAAACCGTCTTGATAGGATTGTTTATTCCCCATGGAGATATGCCCGCAATGACGAGGATGAAGGTTCGCAAAGCTGTGTTTCCCGCCGCGGGTATGGGTACCCGCTTTCTGCCTGCTACCAAGGCAATGCCGAAAGAGATGCTTCCGCTGGTCGATAAGCCGCTGATTCAATACGGCGTGGAAGAAGCTGTGGCTGCGGGCTGCGAAGAGATCATCATCATTACCGGCCGCGGCAAGACGACGATGGAAGATCACTTCGACCGCTCGTGGGAGCTCGAAGCGGTACTCGAAAAGCGCAATAAGCTGGCCCTGCTGGAGATTGCCCGCTCGATGTCGAAGCTGGCGAAGATCGTCTACACACGGCAGGCGGAGGCGCTTGGGCTGGGCCACGCTGTTCTGATGGCCAAGGAGCTTGTGGGCGACGAGCCGTTCGCGGTCATCCTTGCCGATGACGTCGTCGACTCCAAACAGGGCTGCATGAAGCAGATGGTTGAGGCGTATAACGACACGCAGTCGTCCATCCTGGGTTCGGAAGTGGTCGAAGGCCCGGCGATTTCGAATTATGGCTGCCTGGACTGCACGCCGGACGCGAATGATCCGCGTCTGCTGCTTGTGAGAGACATGGTGGAGAAGCCGAAGTTTGAAGATGCGCCCAGCCAGAACGCCATCATCGGCCGCTACATCCTTACGCCGCGCATCTTCGAGATGCTTGAAACCATCAAGCCCGGCGCGGGCGGGGAACTGCAGCTCACCGACGGTATCAAAGCGTTGCTGCAGTATGAAAAAGTCTACGGATTCAGCTATGAAGGTAAGCGGCACGATGCCGGCGACAAGCTCGGCTTTCTGAAGGCGACGGTTGAGTTTGCGCTCCAGCGCGATGATCTTGGGCCGACTTTCCGCGCGTGGCTCAAGGCGCAGAACTTCTAGAGGTCCTCGACCCGCCGGCGTGGCATCTTAGAGTGCCAGGAACAGAATGAAACATAGACAGGTAAAAGAACGCAGTGCATCTCTTCACATGAAGCCCTTGTGTGGATTCGGTGCTGCCGTACTGCTGGGGCTAGCGGCCCTACTGCCGTGCGGGATTGCGGCACAGCGGCAGCCGCTGGATGGTGCAAGCAGCTCCGCCCAAACTGCTCCACGGCGTTTTCGGCTAATCATGAAGAATGGCAGCTATCAGCTTGTACTTGGGTATACGGTGCAAGGCAAGGTAGTGCATTACACCAGCGCGGAACGCAATGGAGAGTCGGAGGACGTTCCGCTGGTGCTGGTCGATATTCCTGCAACCGAGAAGTGGCAGCGGGAACACTTTACCAGCGCTCCGAGTTCGCAGCGTCCGAATGTGTTGAGTCCGGAACTGGCGAAGGAAGAAGCTGACCGCTCCGCACGGACACCCGAAATCTTGTCCGGGCTACGTTTGCCCGAAGAAGACAGCGTGCTGGTGCTGGACACCTTCAACGGCACGCCGGAGCTGGTTCCCCTGGAACAGCAAGGCGGAGACCTGAACAAGGAGACGGCGCACAATGTCCTCAAGCTGGCGATCAACCCTTCGTCGAGCGCGCATCGCATTCTTGACGTTCGCGGCCAGAGCGCCGATATCCAGGTGCATGTGGCCGATCCCGTCTTCTATGTTCGCGTGGGCGCGGATGATGAAGGCGATGCGGATGCTGGGGCGATCACGGTAGATACGCATGGCGCGTCGGGCCGTGCGGCACCCTCGGGTGGCGATGCCGCGAACGGATATGTGCTTGAGCGGCTTGTGGTGCTCAACGATGGCCGTGTGGTTGAGAGTTTCCGGCTTGGGCTTCTCGGGATGAAGAAACAACCCGACGTGATTGAGATGAAGGCCGACGACCTGCCGGGCGGCCACTGGATGAAGTTGACGCCAGTGCAGCCGATGGAGTTCGGCGAGTACGCTCTGGTGGAGGTATTGTCCGACCACGAGGTCAATCTTGGTGTGTGGGACTTCGGGGTTCATCCGGATGCGAAGGAAAATGCGGAGGCCATCCGGCCGGTAGAACAAAAGCCTGTGACCCTGGAGCACCGACGGCCTGAGTGATAAAGCCGAAGGTTAAACAGAAAACCCCACTCTCATAGCCGTTATGGCTGTAAGAGTGGGGGTTCGTAACGTGTTGCTTACTTGATTTTGACGTCGATTGAGATATCGGCCGGGATGGCAATGTAGTCGCGCGTGGCCGGCTTGAAGCGATACTGGCTGACGGCCGCAATGGTCTTCTGTGCAACGACCGAGTCGGTAGCCTTGACGACGGCGATGTTCTGCGGAACGCCATGTGTATCCACGGTGAGGTGAACGGTGACGTCGCTGCCCTGAGCAAGCTGCTGCGGTGCAAGGTCAGCCTGGACAACGTGGATCAACTCAGGCGAGGTTTCCTTGCTGTTGATGTCGTTGTTGAATTTGTAAGAGATCGTGCCGCCGCCCTGCAAGGCATCGCTGGAGAAGTCGTCATCGGGCGTGATCTGGTGAATGACAACGTGAACCGGAATCGAGACGGCAGTGCCGGCAACAGAGGCGGAAGCCGCGGGTACGGCACTCTTCGCAGGAGCGATCGGTGCGGGCGGAGTGGCCTTGGCAACGAGCGTCGCCGTGGACTGTGTCGGCTGTTCTGTCGAGGTGCTGGCCTGGGCGTGAGCCAGAACCGGGATCAAAACGAGGGTCGCTACAAGAATACGGCGCATGTGAATCTCCTTTTTTGGTAAAAGTAGTCATCACCACCATATTCTCGCAACGACACGATTGTCAATACTTTTCTTCAAAATAATGATTTCCCATTTGTTGGTGGATGTTTCGCAGTGATGAGAGGCCGTATTGCTATGGGCCTGTGCTTTTAAGCACGTTTGGGGCGTCCTCTGCGGAGGGCCAAAACGATAGACAGGAGACGTGTCTTTCAGGCGCGAGGAAGTGATGGAACTGCTTCCGGAAAACCGGGCAGCGACTCTCCCTGTACACTTCAAAAAGCATGTACAAGCGTGTTCTTCTCAAGCTTTCCGGAGAAGCCCTGGCCGCAGGCCGAGGCTTTGGTGTCGATGCAGTTTTCGTCAACGCAATTGCCAACGAGATCGCTGAAGTAGCGCGAACCGGCTGCCAGATCGCCATCGTCGTTGGCGGAGGAAACTTCTTCCGCGGCGTTGCCGAGCAGGCGATCCATATGGATCGAGTTGCGGCTGACCACATGGGTATGCTGTCCACGGTCATCAACGCCATCGCACTGCAAGACGCCATTGAAAAGACCGGCCTCTTCTGCCGCGTGATGAGCGCCATCGCGATGCATCAGGTTGCGGAGCCTTACATCCGCCGCCGAGCCATCCGCCATCTTGAAAAAGGCCGCATCATCATCTTCGCGGCCGGCACCGGCAATCCGTACTTCTCCACCGATACCGCAGCCAGCCTGCGCGCGATGGAAATCGGAGCCGAAGTGCTGCTGAAGGCCACCAGCGTGGACGGAATCTACACTGCCGACCCCAAGAAAGACGCTGATGCGGTGAAGTTCGAAACGATCACCTACATGGAGATCCTGAACCTGGGGCTCAAGGTGATGGACACGACCGCCGTTTCGCTTTGCAAGGACAACAATCTGCCCATGATCATCTTCAGCATGCGCGAGCGCGGCAATATCGTACGCGTGGTGCAGGGTGAAAAGTTGGGCTCGTTGGTAACTGCCTAGACAGCGTCTGCCAGCACGACCGCGAAACGTTGCTGGTCGTCATGGAGAAGGCGATCCAGTCTGAAACCTGAACCCTCAAGCAGCGCAAGAATACTGGCTTCGGTGAACTTATGGCTGTTTTCCGTGTGAATCGTTTCGCCTTCGCGAAAGGATATGCGCTCGGGTCCAATCGTTACAGTCTGTGCGGCGAGGCTTTCCAGATGCATCTCCACACGCGAGGCGGCGGCGTTCCAGCGGGCGCTGTGTGCGAAGCCATCTACGTTGAAGTTTGCCCCAAGCTCGCGATTTAGACGCACGAGCACGTTCTTGTTGAAGGCCGCGGTGACGCCGGCATCGTCGTCATAAGCCGCGATCAGTATTTCAACGGGCTTGTGCTTTCCCGGTGCCAGGTCGACCCCGAGCAACAGGGAATCGCCGGCTTCAAGATGGTCGCGCAGGTTGCGCAGTATGCCGACTGCATCGGCAGACGAGAAGTTGCCGATACTCGAGCCGATGTAGAGCGCCAGCACACGGTGACGCTCGAGCCGTGTGATGCTGTAGCCATCGGTAATGTAATTGGCCACCTGTGACTCCACGATGACCCCGGGAACCTTTTCGGAGATGGAGGCAGCGGCTTCGTCGAGGGCTGTGGGGCTGATGTCGATTGGCTGGTACAGCACGCCGCCCTGCTGATCTGCGAAGTGCTGGAGCAGTATGCCGGTTTTGCTCGCGCTGCCGGCGCCAAGTTCAGCGATGGTGACCGGTGAACCCTGTCGTGATGGCAGCGAGGGACCGTATTTGGCAAAGATGGCACGCTCGGTGCGGGTGAGATAGTACTCGGGCAACGCAGTGATGGCCTCAAAAAGCTGCGAACCGCGTTCGTCGTAAAAGAGCCATGGTGAAAGGGTTTTTGGTGTCGAGGTGAGGCCGGTCAGGGCTTCCTCGAGAACGGCTTCGCGCAGGGCGGCTTCGGGAGCTTCGGTAATCAAGAGAGTGCGCCTCTGTTTCTCGTGCTCTGTATTGCTCGTTCTCAGATGTTTCCAGCGAAAACAGGATGCCAGATTTTCCGGTTTTGTTTTTTAATTGTGAAGCTAATTCGCTTGGTCTCAGCTCGCGCCATCGCGAGCCAGGCGAACCCCACTGAATTGCCAGCGGGTGCCGGGAGAAAAGAAATTGCGATAGGTGTCGCGGATGTGGGTTTGCGGGGTAACGCAGGAGCCTCCACGAAGCACAACCTGTGAGCTCATGAACTTGCCGTTGTACTCGCCGAGCGCACCGGGGAGCGGCTTATAGCCGGGGTAGCCGGTATAGGGTGACTGCGTCCACTCCCACACATCGCCAAACATCTGCTGAATCTGATTTGAGTTGACCGCGACTGTCGGATGCAGCGTCTGCTGCTCCAGCATGTTGCCCGCTACGGGCTGCTGTGCGGCGACGAACTCCCACTCGAACTCGGTCGGGAGGCGATTGCCGGACCAGCGTGCGAAGGCTTCGGCCTCAAAGAAGCTCAGGTGACAGACGGGCGTTTCAGAGAGCTCGTCGAGTGGACGGAAGCCGTGAAGCGTGTAGACGCTCCAGCCGGACTTTGTGGTTGAGTCGCGCTGCCAGTAGAGGGGTGCCTGCCAGCCTTCGGCGCGCATCGTGTCCCAGCCTTCAGAAAGCCAAAGCTCGGGACGCGAGTAGCCATTTTCGTCGATGAAGGCGAGGTACTCGGCACAGGTGGTGAGACGCGAGGCCAAACGAAACGGCGCGAGGTACACGGGATGGCGTGGCGTTTCGTTGTCGAAGGCAAAGCTTTCGATAGAAGCTGGATCGGGCGTGACGCCGATCTCGACGATGCCCGGGTGGGCTGGCGCAAAGCTACACCAGTTGAGCGGCGGAGTCATGATCTCCTGGCTGGTTGCGTTCGCAGTAACGTAGGCCGGGTGCAGCGGGTTGGTAAAGAGTGCGTGCTTGATATCGGTGGCGATCAGTTCCAGGTGCTGCTGCTCGTGCTCGAGCCCGAGTGCGATGCGACGCAAGGCGTCATCCTCCGGCGTCTGTTCGAGCAGGCGTGCGATCGCGGCGTCAACATGCCGGCGGTAGCCGAGGATCTGGTCCAATGGAGGCCGCGAGAACGAAGCCCGCAGCTTCTTTTCCGGCATTTCTCCCAGAGACTTGTAGTAGCTATTGAAGAGCCAGCGAAACTCCGGGTTGAACGGCTGATACGCGGCGACGAACTCGCTGAGGACGAAGGTTTCAAAAAACCATGACGTATGGGCGAGATGCCACTTTACGGGTGAGGCCTCCGGGCAGGACTGCACCATCAGGTCTTCGGGCGTGAGCGGTTCGCAGAACTGCATGGTGGCCTGGCGAACACCGCGAAAGCGCGCGAGCAGCGAGGCGGCGATTGGCTGCTGTGTCAACATGGGAATTGCTCCAGTTCTTCTGCTTGCTTTGGTTTCGAACTTCGCCAGGTCAGTGTGCGGATCTGTTGGATCGGACCTGATTTGCTACGTTAGCTAGCCTACTTTGGATGCTCCCAACGGACGGGCTTGTTGCACGAGATGCACCCACGTTACGACGCCGGAGCGTCGCTCTGCAAGAGATGTTTGTGGCATGCAAAAGTTTCAGCCGACTTGCGCCGTGGGTACATATCGTCAAATTATGCAGGTTTTTGCATCTTGGCTCGCGTAGGCGGCCCACCCGGATAGAATTCTAGACAGGCCCCATCCACGGACTGGCCGGAGAACGAGAAACAATGACGACCCAGTACGACTATGGACGGCGCGGTTCAGGCACCTTTTACTCGCTTGTACTTGTGCTTTTGATTGGCGCAGCCTGCCTGGGCGTGTTTGTGCATCAGGCACGGCAGGGGTTTGCGGGTCGTCTGGCTTCGATGATCACGGGCCGTCCACTGAATGTGGTTTCCGCACCGATGGTCGTCGACAAGATTCAACGGCTGAACCGGTTGGAGAGCGTGGTGTACTCGCTCGATACGGTCGTCGAAGGCGATAAATCGAGCGCGATTCTGCCTGACGCGCTCGCGGGCGACAAACTGCTGATGATCGTTCACGGCGAATCGATCGCGGGCGTCGACCTGAGCCAGATGAAGCCCGACGATGTGCAGATTACCGAAGGCACAGGCGAACGCTCTATCAAGCTTGTGCTTCCGGCCTCGCAGGTCTTCGTCACGAGCATCGACAATGCTCATACCCGCGTCTACTCGCGCGATACAGGGATCTTCGTCTCGGCCGACCCGAACCTGGAGAGCGAAACCCGCGCGAAGGCACAGCAGCAACTGCAGCAGGCCGCGTTGACGGATGGCATTCTGGATGCAGCCTCAAAGAACGCTCGTGCGACCGTGACAGCCATGCTGGAAGGGCTCGGCTTCGAGCATGTTGAGGTGAAGTGAAGCTGCTATCAGCGATGAGGGTGGACGTAGTCTTTTCAAACAGCAGCGGCGTCTGTTCAGCGATGACTGTTCGCCGTTTTCCGCTTTTCAAGGACTGTGTACAGCGGTGGGACGTATCGAAGGCATCCTACGGGATGCAGCCATGAACGATCTCGCCCCGGCTCCCTTAGATTCGCCAATCTACCAACCTGCACCGACCTCGACCGGAGAAGCCGCCGAAGCGTTGCAGCCCGAGGCCGTGCGTCACGAGCGCAAGCCCGCGCTACCCGGGCTTACCGGCATCCGCACGCTGCTAGCGCTAACGATCCTGCTCTTCCACTTCACGCCCGCCGGCCTGCGCTGGGATGCGCACCCATGGATTTCGCTCTATCCCATCGTCGATATTGGCTATGTGTTCGTGAGCTTCTTCTTCCTCATCTCAGGCTTCATCCTTTCGTACAACTACGCGGACCGTCCTGTGCCGATGAACTCTGTTGACTTCTGGATGGCGCGCTTCTCGCGGCTGTATCCCGTCTACCTGCTCACGTTGATCATCTCCATCCCGATGGTCATCAACGAGTACCACGTGCGCCCGCATGGGCAGTTCTATGAAGGCGTCGTGCTGACGCCGCTGCTGTTGCAGGGATGCTTTCCAATGCTTGCCACGTTCTGGAACACTGTCACATGGACGCTCTCTTGCGAAGTGATGCTGTACATCGCCTTTCCTTGGCTTATCCGCATGCGCTGGCCGCACAGTACGGGCAAGCTGCTCGGCATGTTCCTCTTCTTCTGGCTCGTCGGCCTGATCCCGCACTCGATCTACGTGCTGCGCGACCCGGACCACCTGGGGCACATGGCCAACCGCTATGATGCTGCCGTGTGGATCAACACGCTGAAGTACACGCCGCTGCCATACGTTTGCACCTTCCTTGCAGGGCTTACGCTGGGCCGCCTGCATGAGGCCGCAAAGCTCGGCGTGCGCGGCCGCATGATCGTGGGCTTGAGCGGCTTCGCGGTGGCATGGTTCTTTGTCTACCACCTGGTGCCACGGCTGCCATACATCATGATCCACGGCGGCCTTCTAACGCCGATCTTCGCGGCGATCATTCTCGGCCTCGCCGGCCCCAGCCCGTTGGCGCGAGTATTTTCGATTCCACCGCTGCTCACCATCGGTACCTCGACCTACTGCCTTTATCTGCTGCATTTCAACGTGTTCGTGCTGCTGCACCTGCACCACGTTCCGGAGCGGCTCCACGTGGCGCGCTTCGATCCGTGGATCTCGTATGTGTTCATCGTGCTGCTGGCGATCACTGTTCGCAAGTTTGTCGAGCGGCCTGCGCAGATCGTCATCGGCACATGGTGGAAGCAGAAGCGCTTTGAACAAAAGGAACGTGCGTTCACAGCATAGTTAGCAGACGCGCAGATTACATTGTGTTCATTGTTCTTATCCTGCTTTGCTCACCGCTTATGATGAGCGAAAGGTTGTTCGTCTAAAGAAGAGCGAAAATGATGGATTGTGAGTACGGCGACGAATGCTGAAGAGAGAATCCGGCGCATCCAGCCATCGAGGAACAACACGGCGTGAGTTTCTGCGCGGCTCGGTTGCTGCGGCATCCTGTATGGCGCTGACGTCCGAACTGTGCGCACAGCAGGCGGACCCCGATTACAAGCTGGAAATTGCACCCCTCAAGCTTGAGGTGCGGGCGAATCATTTCCTCGAGACTATCGCCTACAACCAACAAGTACCCGGGCCGCTGTTGCGACTGCGCGAGGGCCGCAGCACAAGTATCGAAATCGTGAACCAGACAAAACACTCGGAGATCGTTCATTGGCATGGATTGTTTCTTCCGCCGGAGGTTGACGGTGCCATGGAAGAAGGCACGCCGATGATATCGCCCGGCCAGACCACACGCGTCGCCTTCACGCCAGAGCCCGCGGGCTTTCGCTGGTATCACACGCATACCTTCGCAGGTACGAATTTCAAGCTTGGGCAATACACCGGGCAGCACGGCTTTCTGTTCGTTGACCCGAAAGATAATCCCGCCCGCTACGATCAAGAAGCGTTTCTCGCGCTCCATGACTGGCATGGCCAGATGCTTGCCGCAAACGATGGTTCTATGAACCCGGTCTATGATGTGGCGACGGTCAATGGCCGCTGCTTAGGATTTGGCGAACCCTTGCGTGTGAAAGCAGGCCAAAAGCTAATGCTGCACATACTGAACTCCAGCCCAACAGAAGTGCATTGGGTTTCGCTCGCGGGGCACAGGCTGCTGGTGGTCGCACTCGATGGCAATGAAGTCTCGCAACCACGCGCGGCGGAAATGCTTCGTCTTGCTCCGGCAGAGCGCGTCTGTGTCATCGTCGAACTGGACAATCCGGGTATTTGGATCTTGGGAGAAGTGCGCAAGCACATTCAAGGTGCAGGTATGGGCATCGTTATCGAGTACGCCGGAAGCAGCGGTGTTCCTCAATGGCGACAGCCGGCAGCGCTGGTATGGGACTATGCAGCCTTTGCAGCGCCCCTCGAGCAACTCGGCACAGAAGTTATAGAAGTGCCGTTGGTTTTCCAATCAAAATTCGCCGGACATGGCACGATGGACCACTGGATGGTTAACGGCAAGTCCTATCCGCAGACGGATACGCCTACGCTGCATAACGGCCAGCGCTACCGTTTGCTGTTCCAAAACCAAAGCACGGACGATCATCCTGTACATCTGCACCGCCATACCTTCGAACTGCTCCGCCTTACCATGGGTGGCAATCTGCTTCGCGGCGTACATAAGGATGTCGTGCTCGTGCCTGCGAAAACCGAAGTGGCCGTGGAGTTCACAGCCAACAACCCCGGCAGCACTTTGTTCCATTGCCATCAACAAAACCACATGGATGCGGGCTTTATGATGCTCTTTCGGTATGCGTAGATCGAACGCCGATTCAACGCGGGTGATAGCGGCGGCCGCGCTGCTGGTACTTTCAGCGGCGTGCGCGCACACTGCCCAGGCGCAGGGAAATTATGAGATTCAGGTCTACGGAGCGGACACGGTCGCGCCGAAGAACCTGATGGTTGAACTGCACTCGAACTACACCATTGATGGCCAGAACAACACGATCGATGGTGTGTATCCCACCAACCACCAAGAACACGAAACGATCGAACTGACCGAAGGCATCAACGACTGGTCCGAGGTAGGCTTTTACATCTTCACCAGTGAGCAGGATGGCCACGGCGTGCAGTGGGTGGGCGACCATATTCGTCCGCGCGTGCGTGTTCCCGATGCGTGGCATTGGCCCGTCGGCGTCAGTCTTTCTACCGAGATAGGCTACCAGCGCGCTGTCTATTCGCCCGATATATGGACGTGGGAGCTTCGTCCGATCCTAGACAAGTCCCTCGGCCGCTGGTACTTCGCCCTGAACCCCGCCATCGAGCGTACATGGCACGGGCCTGATGTGAACCAGGGTCTCGGCTTTTCGCCCGGCGTGAAGGTAAGTTATGACTTCACTCGTGTGATCAGCGGCGGCTTTGAGTATTATGCGGATTACGGTCGCTTCTTTGCCTTCGATGCGCTGCACGCACAGCAGCAACAGATTTTCGTTGTCACGGACCTCAACGTGTCCCCAAAATGGGAGATCAACGTAGGTATCGGTGTGGGGCCGACTGCTGCGACGGACCACCTTATCGTCAAAGGCATCCTCGGCCGCCGGTTCGATTGGGGCCGACACTCCGTGGTGGAATAGTCTGTTGAAGTACTTCCCTAACGTCACGCTGCCGGAGTCTTGATGCGCATCCTTTCCCTTCTCGCTTTTGCCTTGGCATTAGCTACAGCCTCGCAAGCGCAGCAGCGCCTCATCTACGACGACGACTGCTCCCAGGACGTCGACTGCGTCAACACCTTACCCATTCTGTATGCGCTTGAAGACCGCGGCGAGATCAACATCCTCGCCATGGTTGCGGACTCCGCGAACCCATTGACAGCGCCTGTCATGAAGATCTTCGCCAACTACGCGGTACATCCGCAAACGCCCATTGGAGCCAATCAGAGCAACGATCCCGCGAGTGCGTTGTGTCTCAAGAACAAGTGCAACGAAAGCTATTGGACGACAGGCCTCGTCCAGCGCTTCGATCCGGGCGACACGCGAGCGAACTATCTCAACTGCGTGGCTGTCTATCGAAAGGCGCTCGCGCATCAACCGGCGCACAGCGTCGCTGTTGTAGTCACAGGCTTCGCTCCGTGCCTCAACCAGTTGCTCGCCAGCGGTCCAGATGCTGTAAGCAAGCTTAGCGGCGCCAAGCTTGTGAAGCAGAAGGTGAAGCTGCTCTCTGTTATGGGCGGGCGCTATCCGCAAGGCACGGAGTGGAACTTCGAGTCCGACGCACCGGGCTTCCACACGCTCTTCTCGCAGTGGACGAAACAGAATGGCTATCCGCCGGTGTACTTCAACGGCTTCGCGAATGGGCTGGACGTGCTCGCAGGCCCAACGGCTATAGCCTCACCCATGACGAACCCGACGAAGTATGGCCTCGATCTCGCACAGACGCCGCAGCGCCCCATGTGGGACATGCTCTCAGCTATGTTTGCAGTTCGCGGACTTGCTTATCAGGACGTAACCTACTTCACGCTGAGCCAGCCTGGTACGATCTCCATCGACGCGCAAACGGGTGCCGACACTTGGTCATCCGCAGCCGACTCCGGCCACTATGTGATCACCAATGCAGCCTCGAACGAAACATTCATGGCGCTGTTCGATGGCTACGCGCACCCCTCCGGCTTCCTCGCAAAGCCCGCTGCAAAATAGCCGCTACGGCGTGATGCGCAACAGCACCACACCATGCCGTGGAACCACTGCGCTCAGCGTGCCATCTTTTGCATCAACCGCTTCGCCGGTCCATACATTCACAATGGCATGAGCCTTCTTCACGCCCAGTTGCTTCAGCGTGACGGTGACCGGAGACACTGACTCGCCGCGATTGAAGAGCCCAACCGCAAGCGCTCCGCCAGATAGCGGCTTCGACCACACATCATGTGGTCCTTCTTCGTATACACGGTCCCCTTGCTTGCCCAACGAATCTTGATCGATCGCAATCGCGCCCTTGTTCATCAGGATGCTCTTCGCGTCGTCCGACATTTTGGAGAGATCGTTGCCTGCGATCAGCGGCGCCGCCAGCAGCACCCAAAGGCTCATGTGCGTGCGATACTCGTCGGTCGACATCTTGCCGTTGCCGATCTCCAGCATATCCGGGTCGTTCCAGTGCCCGGGCGCCGCGTACTTCGATAGGCCCGCCTGGCTAAAGCCGATCAGCGACATCCGGTCCCAAGTGTCGTTGATATCGCCGGTCGTCCGCCACAGGTTGCCACCGACCGAAGGCCCCCATTCCCAAACGTTGTCAAAGCCATATTGGCAAAGGCTGTACACAATCGGTCTGCCAGTATGATCCAGCGCGTCGCGCATCTTCACATAGGCTTCGCGCATCATGCGGTTGGACAACTCCGCGTCTTCCGGATGCGCTTTCGCAGCGTCGTTCATCAACCCGCGGTAAGAACAAAGATCGTACTTCAAATAATCGACACCCCATGAGGCGTACAGGTCGGCATCCTGCTGCTCGTGCTGATAGCTTGCCGCAAACTTCGCACAGGTCGTTGGACCCGGCGAGGAGTAGATGCCAAACTTCAAACCACGAGAATGGATGTAATCACCCAGTGCCTTCATATCCGGAAACTTGGAGTTGGTATGCAATACGCCCTGAGCGTCACGCTCGCCTTCCCAGGTGTCGTCGATGTTCACGTAGACATAGCCCGCATCGCGCATGCCAGTCTTCACCAGCGCGTCGGCGGCGTCCATCACGTCCTGCTGGGTCACCTTGCCGGCAAAGTGGTTCCAGCTGTTCCATCCCATGGGTGGTGTCTGCGCCAGAGTTGGAGCGATCTTCGAATTTGCTGCGGGCATTTGGGCCAAACCCACACTGCACACGGTTACATAAACTGCTGCTGCTAACCAACGCATCGTTCTCTCCTGTGTCGCTTCGCTATTTCGCTCTTTTGTAGTCGCAGCTCTTGCCACCGGTTTTCGACAGCAATACTACCTCGCGAATTCTAATCCCTTTATCGAGTGCTTTGGTCATGTCATACACAGTGAGTGCCGCGACGGACGCTGCCACCATCGCTTCCATCTCCACGCCTGTACCTGCGACCGTCGCTGCCGTTGCGCGAATCTCCACGCCTCCGGCAACCACCGTCGCCTGCACATCGACAAAGCTCAGCGCCAGCGGATGGCACATCGGGATCAATTCACTGGTGCGCTTCGCCGCCTGAATTCCTGCAAAGCGCGCGACCTCCAGCGGATTTCCCTTGGGGTTCTGCGGAAGCGCAACCAGCACAGCGTTGTTAAGCTCAACGAACGCAGCCGCCACAGCCTCTCGCCGCGTAGCAGCCTTTGTGCCAACGTCCACCATGTGCGCCTGTCCGGCATCGTCGAAGTGCGATAGTTTGTCGGTCATACGTCGCGACTCCGATACTTCCACCATGAAATGACGGCGATTAGCCCGATCACTGCCAAGATTGGGTCAGAGATCAAGGATACCCATCCGATAAAAGTGACCGGGTAATGGCCCCGGCGCACACCGATAAACAACCATAGCCAGTAAAGGACTTCGCCTAGAATCGCCAAGGAGGCGATCACTGTCGGCGTTGCCTTGTCGGTCATGATTTCGGCTTTCCAACGGAGATCAACAACGCTCCGATCACAATAATCACCATCGAAGAAACAATCTCCGACTTTACCATCCGCGTGAAGCCGCCTGTCGCGTAGTCGCGGCTCGCATGGTGGGCAATGATCGCCAGCAACTCTGCGGCGATGCCGAGGATGAGAAGAATCCAGCCAAGCTGCCGAAGGTTGAGAGGCTTCATACGGCCCATGCTATCGCAGCAGCAGGCGTACCGTCTCGCCTGCGGCAAACGCCTCCACGCCTGCCGGCAGTACCGCGTAGCAGTTGCCGCGAGCGTTTGCCGCAATGTCGCCCGAACCCTGCCAGCCGACGACTCGCACGCTCACACCATCCCAGGCGCTCGTCATCTCCGCCGGCAGAAACCGCGTAACCTTTGCGCCGCCCTTCACGGGTCCGGCCAGCGTTGCCTCCACGAATCGCGGGACCAGATCCGTTTGCCCCGCTAGAGCGCGCAGCATCGGTGCGACGAACAGGTGAAAGCAAACCTGCGTCGACACGGGATTGCCCGGCAGGCCAAAAAAGTACGTCCATCCGCTGTCTTCGCGAGCCAACCGCCCAAAGACGATCGGCTTGCCCGGCTGGATCAACGCGCCCGTAAAGAAAAATTCGGCGTCATACTCGGCAAGCACTTGCTCCACAAGATCGAACTTGCCCATCGAAACACCACCTGAAAGCAACAGCAAATCCGTTTCACGTCCTTCAGCAATCCGCGCTCGCAGGTCCGCGAGCGTATCGCGTGCCACGGGCAGCCGCACAGCCTCACCGCCTGCATCATCCACCAAGGCAGCCAGCGCGTAACTGTTGGAGTTCCGAATCTGAAACGCTTCCGGCGTCTTACCCAGCTCGACCAGCTCATCCCCGGTGGCAACGATCGCCACCCGTGGTTTGGCGAACACTTCCAGCCTCGCCGCACCGCAGCTGGCAGCGACAGCTATCTCCGCGGCTTCAATCACGCAACCTGTGGGCAGCAGCGAGTCGCCGTTGTGCGCCTCGGCGCCACGCGGAACCACATTGTCGCCCTTGCTCAGGCTGCGTCCCTGCAAAGGCTGTAACTCTTCGCCTAACGGTACGGCATGCTCCACCATCAGAACCGCGTCGGCCCCGGCCGGCAGGGGTGCACCGGTCATGATCTCGATAGCCTGTCCGTCACCCAGCGCATCACCGCGCCAGCGTTCCCCAGCGCGGATGAGCCCCAGCACCAGCAAGGTCCTTCCTGCGGTCACGTCAGCCGCGCGTACGGCATATCCATCGCGTGTGGAGCGATCAAACGGCGGCTGGTCGCGGTCGGCGAGGATGCGTCTGCCAAGAACCCGTCTACGCGTCTCCAACAGCGGCAAAACCTCCAGCGCTGTGGGCGTCGCCAGTCCGTGCGCTTGCTTCAGCACGATCGCCAGTGCGTCTTCGAAGCTCAGCACGTTTTCGGTCATCGTCGTCTCGGAAAATTCAGAAAGGAGAAGGCCCCGGACGATGCGACTGGTCCGGGGCCTTCCTGGTTTGCGACATTCACTACTTCTTCTTGGTGGCCTTGTAGCTCGTATCGACCTTCTCACCGAGACTCGCAAGTACTTCCTTCACAGTCGCCGCCTGAGATCCATCCGGAGCCAGTTCCAGGTACTTCTGGTAGGCCTCCACGCATCCCGGAGGCGCAACCAGCTTCTGCGTCTTCGGATCTAGCGTGGTCTTGGCGATCAGCACTTGGCCCTTGATGAAGTAGGGGTCAGGCCGGTTCGGGTCTGCCGCGATGGCCTTATCCGCGGCAGACAGGGCGCCGTCCATCTGGTTGGCGTTGAACAGCACGGCAGCCTCGTTGTTGTAGTAAATACCACCGCTGGTCGGCTCAAGTTTTACCGCGCCTTCAAACGCCGCGGAAGCATCGTCCAGCTTACCGGCCTTGGCCAGGCAGTTTCCCATCTGGTTGTAGGCAGTCGCCTGTGTGTGCGGGTCTGGCTTCTTCGAAGCAACGTTCAGGTCGATGCTCTTTTTGTACGCCACAACGGCATCCGCGTAATTCTTCATCAGGTCGTCGTCGCTGGAGGGCAGTTTGCCCGCGGCTTTGTCGGCCTTGGCCAGGTGGTCACCCTGCGCCTGCAGCGTGTTGCCGAGCTCAAGGAAGAGCAGGCCTTCATCCGGCTTTGCTGCAACCGCGGCCTGCATGTCGGTGATGTCCTGGCTTACGTCGCCCTTATCCTTCGCTGCAGCTAACAAGTCCGCACGCACCTTGGCGAGCGTCGCGTTCAGGCTGGCCACAACTTTGTTCCCCTGCTGAACCGAAGCGTTCTTCTTCTTGAACTCCTCGATCTCCTTGCGGCGTTCCGGAGAAAGCGTCTTCATATACTCTTCGCGGGTCATATCGAAGTTGATGGTCTTGTCGTCGCCGTCCTTGAGTACCACTTCCTGATAATCAGCCGCGACTTCGCCCTGGAAGATGAACACGATGTAGTCACCGGGCTTTACTTCTCCCTTGTAGTTGCCTGAGGCGTCCAGCGGGAAGTCGTAGGTGAACTTCATGTCCTTCTGCGGGGTGGTTTTATCCGTGGTGAACTTCACATCACCCTTGGTGATGGTTGTGCCTGCTGGGTCGATCACATTGCCGTGAACCTTGGCGACAGGCCCCTGCGCCTTTGCCGGTCCAGTCAAAAGAAATGCCACTGCGGCGGCAGCCAAAGCAAACCTGCCCGCGCTAAAAAGTCTATGCTTCATCGTCATCATCCTCATCCTTCTTTACCCTCGAACTAAAGCGCCATCCATGTCTCTGGAGCGCAGGATTTATCTGGCATACGGAACTGCGTCGACCGCCCCAGCCTGCGCAAAAGCCCGCAAACGCAACGCGCAACTTTCGCACACCCCGCAGGCTTCGGTCTCGCCGGAGTAGCACGACCAACTTACATGCAATGGAGCGCCCAATTCAACTCCCAGCCTTACGATTTCCGCCTTTCGCAGACCGATAAGCGGCGTAATCACCTGAATATCGCCGTCCCGGGTACCCATTCGGATCAGCTCGTTGAACGCCTGATAGTACGCTGGACGACAATCCGGATACCCTGAGCTGTCCTGCTCGACCGCGCCAAGAAACACCGTCTTCGCCCCCAAAACCTCCGCCCAGCTCACCGCCGCGCTCAGAAAATGCGCATTCCGGAAGGGCACATAGGTCACCGGAACGTCGTTCCCAGTACGGTTCGCAGCGTCCGCTTCTTCTTCTACGGCGTCCGGCACGGCAATGGACGCGTCCGTCAGCGCCGACCCACCGATTCTCCGAAAAAAATCAATCTTCAGCTCCAGCAGTTCGTGCATGCCCACCGTCGCTGCCACCGCGCGTGCCGATGCAAGCTCCCGGGCCTCGGTTCGCTGCCCGTAGCTGAAGTGCAGCCCATAGGTCTCGAAGTCCCGCGCAGCCAGCGTCGCGCACACGGTCGAGTCCATCCCGCCGGAAAGACACACCACCGCTCGCGGACGGCCCGCACTCAACGCCGCACCTCAAGCATCAACGCTTTTCGTCCTCATCGGCAAGCTCTGCCGCGGTTACGGCGGCCAACGACTCCGGACTGTCGTCCGCTCCTTCAAGAATCGACCGCGCCACGGTTTCATCTTCAGGCCGAACCTGCAGGCGTGCCGTAAACGCCACCGGAATCATGCTGTTCGCGTTGCCGCCCTGCATAAAGGATTCAATCCCAGCCGACTCCAAAGCTGTCTGCGCCATGTTGGCGTCAATCGGATCCTGGAATGTCCCTACGGTTACAAACTCGTCGCTCATCGTTTTGCTCATTCTTTCTTGGATGCTTTTACCGGGTACTCGCGATAGCCAGCCGGCGGTCGTCTGCTTCTCGGCTATTTCAAATCAATCGACTGCAAATGGAACGTAATCGTCCCCCAGAATAGTCTTGCCTGGATCTGCACCGGCAGATGCCGTGGATCATCCGTGTACCAGATCCAGATGTGCCCGCGGTTCTTCACAATTCCTTCGTCGGCCGTCGCCTGCACCTTCACGGTTTCAAAGGTTCCGGCCGGCGTCTTAATCTCTTCGCGGTCTTCCACCTTCATCCCCACGGTCACCGTCCGCATGGAGTCCGCCAGTGGAAACGACATCATCTGTCCCACCACCAGCGGCTGCGACTGCGTATAGAACATCGCCCCCAGGGAATCCGCCACGCAGGCCGGAATGTTAGCCTCCTTGTGGGTTGCCGTGCCTTTTACCAGGTTGCGTTCGTTCTGCGTCTGCTTGCCATGCTCGTAGTCGAAGCTCAGGTCGCTGGCGATCTTCCGCCGGCCCTCCTGGATCTGCTTGTTAAACCCGGTCGAGCAGCCAGTCCTGGTATTGATCCCCGACTGAAAGCGGTCGATCACCGGGAAAAGCATGTTCACGGCGCCTACGGAGTCCGCCGTGGCAGAAATCTTCTCGATATCGCCCGAGCGCTCCAGGTGAAACACCGCGGTTCCGGCGGTAAAAACGCGCCAGTCCACGCTGAAGGTCAGGGTTTCGTTCTGCGGATACAAAAAGCTCCCTGGAGGCGGCTGCAGCACAGGAATCGGCTTCTGCACGGGAGGTTGCGGTTTGGAGAAAATCTGCCCCTGCGCGGTCGTGCGCATCCAGACGAGCGAACAGAAGGCCGTAATGGCTGTGATCTTCCAAGCCTTCAAAATCGACATCTCCTGGGTTTAGCCACTAAGGGGGTTAGCCGCGCAAATGAAACAGCATTCGCAGAATCAGCGCCGCGTAGATTGCCGCCGCGCCCATTAGAGCATTGTACTCACGGTGGTGGCGATACCGCTCTGCCGAAAACCTGCCGGCACCTGCGTTGGACTCGTCCCAACGCGCCGCCGTAAGCCGCGGCAGCAGCCTTGGAACCCGCCGGGCATACTCGTCAAACTCGGGAAACGCGCCCCGCAAAAACGTCTCTTCGGAAAGAATCGTCGGCACATAAATTGCCAGAAACATAACAGCCAACAGCACTCCCAGCCAGACGCGTCCGGCCGCAATGGCGATTCCAAACGCAATCCCCATCGACCCCAGATACAGCGGATTGCGCGTATACGCATACGGTCCAGTTCGCGTAAGTTCCGCATTCTTCTTCACATAGCCCGCCGCATAAGCTCGCAGCCAGATGCCCGGAACCACCAGCACCAGCCCCCACGCCAGCGACTTCCAGCTCGGATTTGCGAATACCAGAAACACAGCGGCGACCACAAAACCCAGAGGCACGCGAGCTCTCCGCGCAAACCTCTGCCATGCCGTTTTCGTTCCCGATGCTCCAGCCATCCCACCATTCTCTCAAATCGCCGCCCTGACCCGCTCAGTCGGCTGCGGGAGGCAAAATCTCCCAGATTGCGTCGACCACATCCTCCACCGGCAGCTTGGCCAGTCGAGCCTCCACCTCATCCACCCGCTTGTAGCTCGTCACTGACTCCGGATCACGCAAAACTCTGCAGACGCCCGGCCCCCACGGCCCATTCCTCGCCGGATCGGTCGGCCCAAACAGAGCCACGGTAGGCACAGCCAGCGCCGCCGCCAGATGCGTCGGCCCACTATCGCCCCCGACGAACAAATCCGTCCGTCGCAGCAGCGCCACCAGCCCGGCGACGTTGCCCACCACCATCCGGGCAGCCCCCTCGCTGGCCTCCGCAACCGCCAGAGCGACAACATCGTCCTTGCGCGGCGCGTTGACCACTACGTCGAACCCCATTCGCTTCAGCCGCACCGCCAGCTCGCCATACCGCGCCGCCGGCCAGTGCTTGGCGCCCCATCCTCCACCCGCTCCGAGAACGCACAGCGGGCGCGCGAGCACTGCTTCCTGCTCCGCCCAGTTCTCCGCCCACTCGATCCAGGGCAACGCCACCGCGCGCGCCTTCAGCGCCAGCCCGCAAGCCTCACCCAGCAGCGCCGCTCCCTGTTCCACCACATGCGCTCCCCGCCGCACCAGCTTCGTCCTGTAAAACTTCGCCGCAACGGCCTCACGCGGATCGGCATAGCCCACAAATCGCTTCACCCCGGCCATCCGCCCAATCACCGCCGACCGCAGCGTCCCCTGCATATCGACCACCAGGTCGTACTTCGCCTTCCGTAGCTTTTTCCGCAACCCAAGCACGGACGTCAACGTCGCCCACGATAGCGGCTTCCGCGACCAATCCTTGGTCGGCGCCAGATGCACCGCATTCACCACCGGTCCCCGTTTCTTGCCGTCGGCCAGCAACGCGGCCCACCGTGTATCGACGGCCCAGTCGATCACCCAATCCGGCCGCTCCGCCCGCAACGCCGCAACCGCCGGCAACGCATGCAGCACGTCTCCCATCGCGCCTACGCGCACGATCAGCACCTTCACGCAAGCCTCGCTTCCAGCTCACGAGCCACGCGCTCCGGATAAACAAACTCCGCATCCAGCGCGACCACCACAACCGGCCCCACAACCTCCAGCTGCGCCCACAACTCCGCCGACAGCTTCACCGCATCTTTCTCAGTCGTCACAAACCCCGAGGCGTTTAGTTTCTTCGCGATAGCGAGCAGGTCTTCCACTTCGCGCTCCGTATATGGCGCATGATCATCAAACACCACTGCATCGATAATCCCGCACCCAGCGTCCTGCAATGCACTCGCAAACCCTTCGGGCCGCGCGATCGCACAGAAGGCCAGCGGCCGCAGTCCCGCGCTCAGCACGCCCAGTGGAGCAGGGAACCGCAGCCTCCGGTGTACGCTCCACAGCAGCGCACCGGTACGCATCAGTTTGCTCACCCGCGCCTCAACCGCCCCGCGCTCTTCTTCGCGAATCACCACCACATCCGCCCGTCCCAGCTCCTCCAGCGGTTCCCGCCGATTGCCCGCCGGCAGCAACGCATCATCCAGATCTTCTGCCGTGATCAGCACGATATCGACATCCCGCTTCAGCCGCCGATGCTGAAACCCATCATCCAGCACATGCACCCCGCGCCTTTCGCCGGCGTCACCGTTCGTGCTTTTCTTTCTGTCATCCTCGAAGGGGATCTGCTTCTCGTCAGCATCTGCAACCGCCCTCTCCGCAGCAACTCCCACCGCATACCGATCTGACCCCACCCAAACCGGAACTTCCGCCGCTCGCGCGATCAACACTGGCTCATCCCCAAACACCCGCGCCGCATCCTCGCGCACCGTATCTACCCGCGCAATCCCCAACCCTTCGCGCCCATATCCTCGCGAAAGCACATCCACCCGCCATCCACGCTCACGCAGCACCTTTGCCAGCGCGATCACCACCGGCGTCTTACCCGCTCCCCCCGCCGACACCGACCCCACACTCACCACCGGCCACGCAAGCGTCTTCGCCTCACCGCGCAACGCATCCTTCGCACGCAGCACCGCCGCATACAACGGCACCAGCGGCCACGCCCACGACCGACGCGCGCTCACGGCCGGGCCTCCGAAATCATCGCAACAACCGCCGCAACCGCCCGCCCAGTCGCACCCTGCTGCTCTTCAAACACGCGCCGCCCGCGCTCACCCATCTCCCGCGCCGCCTCAGGGTCCTTCAACATCCCGAGCATCACACCCTCAAGCTGCTCCTCGTCGTTCACGATGCAGATAGCATCCGCCGCCTGCATCTTCGCCACGATATCGCGGAAGTTCTCAAGCGAAGGCCCCATAATCACCGGCACGCCAAACTGTGCGGGCTCGAGCGGATTATGTCCGCCCTTCTGCACGAGGCTTCCACCGACAAAGGCTACATCGGCAATCCCGTATACCGCCGCGAGATCGCCAATTGTATCCAGCACAATGATGCCGAACCCAAGGGCATTTTGTGTTTCCGCGAGCATTCTCGAAGCACATGATTCCGCAGCAACTGCACTTGCCGCAGCCCGCACCTCCTGAAAACGTTCCGGATGTCGAGGCGCGATCACCAAGAGAGGACGCAACTCGCGTCCTTCAATCTGTTCAGCGTTGGAAGCGGGTAGGTGTTGCCATGCTGCAATGAGGGCTTCATCTTCGCTGCCATCGCCCTTCGCAATGCCACCAACCGTACTCCCCGCCACCACAATAGGCCGTCCTGCCGCGGCCTCCTTGATCAACTCCGCAACCCGTGACGACTTCGGCGCCCGCACGTCATACTTCAAATTCCCCGCAACCTTCACAGTCCCCGCGCGAGCTCCCATCGCGACCAGCCTCCGCGCATCCTCCTCACTCTGTGCCAGCCACAACGATACCTTCCGCAGCACGCGCCCCCAGACTGACCGCACCTTCATCCCGCGCGCAAACGACCGGTCACTCACGCGCGCATTCACCACCGTCACCGGTACGCCCGCGCGCTCGCACTCATGGAGCACCCGCGGCCAAAGCTCGCTTTCCATCAGCACCAGCGCCGCCGGCTGCAGCGCCCGCATGTACCGCCGCACCGCAAACGCAAAGTCCAGAGGCATATAGAACACCCGCTCAGCCCCAAACCGCTCTCGCGCCAGCGCCTGTCCGGTCTTCGTCGTAGTCGAAACCACCACACCCCAGCCCGGACCCAAAGCCGCCTCCAGCTCACCCACAAGCCGCGAAGCCGCCAGCACCTCACCTACACTCACCGCATGGACCCAAACCACGCGCGTGTTGAAGCCGGATCCACGCACGCCCTCGGTCAACCGCCGAGGCACAAGCCCCAGCCGCTCCCGCAGACCCTCGCGATAGCGCTCGGTCGTCAGCATCCGCAGGCCCCACCAGGGCGAGCTCACGAGCAGCGCCAGCGCCAGCGCGAGACTATAGCCCAGCATCACCACCCGCAACCGCCCGCACTTTTTGCCTGCACCATCTCGTCAAGAGGATAATCGAAGCCACATGCAACGCCGCATTCTCATCCTTCTCCTGGCCCTCCCGCTTGCCCTTACCGCCTTCGCCGAAAAGGCCCGCAAGCCCGACCCCCCGCTGCCCGCGGCCGAATACCCCTTCCACCAGCGCGACGAAGCCAATCACGTCACCATCGCCGCCGAGCCCTGCACCGACAAGGAAACCATGCCGCACTTCCGGCTCAAGTACGCCGACCATGGCTTCCTCCCCGTCCGCGTTATCGTCACCAACGACTCGGACCTGGCCATCAACCTCGACGACGCCCGCATCCACTTCATCGCAGCCGACGGCTCCTCCATTCCCGCTGCTACCGATGACGACCTCCAGCGCGGCATGTTTACCATCAAATCCGCCACCGGCAGCAAGACGCCTCTGCCGCTGCCGTTCCCCATTCCAATCAGCCACGGCAAAACCAACATCAACAAAGACATCCTCTCCGACGACAACGACTTCGGCTTCCAGACCACCACCGTCCAGCCCCACACCACAGTCGCCGGCTATCTCTTCTACGACACTAACAACCTCGACCAGCCCATCCTGGACCACGCCACGCTCGAACTCCGCAAGGTCCGCCTCATGCTCAACAACAAGGCGCTCGACAGCTTCGAAATCCCCCTGAGAAAGAAAACCGGCGAAGCCGACAAGCCTACCCCGGAAGCCAAGCCCTAGTCGCTTTTATTCACTATTCACTTCCCACTATTCACTCCCTTATGACCATTCGCCCTGCCACGCCCGCCGACGTCCCGACCATCTTGCGCTTCATTCATGAGCTCGCTCTCTATGAGCGCGAACCTGACGCCGTGCTCGCCACCGAAGCCGACCTCCTCCGCGACGGCTTCGGTCCCACCCCACGCTTCTGGGCTCTAATCGCCGAGCACGATGACGCACCAGCCGGCTTCGCCCTCTACTTCACCAGCTACAGCACCTGGCGCGGCCACCACGGCATCCGGCTGGAGGACCTCTACGTCACCCCGGCGCTGCGAGGGCAGGGAATTGGCAAAGCGCTTCTCGCCCGCCTCGCGCAGATTGCCGTTGAACAGGGCTGCCCGCGTCTCGAGTGGGACGTCCTCGAATGGAATGCCCCCGCCATCGCCGTTTACGAACGCCTCGGAGCCCACATCCTCACCGAGTGGCGCATTATGCGTCTCTCCGGCGACGCCCTCCAAACGCTCGCCACCCAAGCCACTTAGCAGAATTCTGTTGTCAGCGCTCTGCGCGACATATACTCTCCCTGTAATTCTCGGCAGCTCTCCAGCTCGATCAATCCCGCTCCAGGAGAAACCATCCCAATGAAGCCGATTCTTTCCTTCTGTGCTCTTGCAGCGGCCTCATCGCTGCTCCTCGCCTGCAATGCCACGCCCGACACCCATGACGCAGACGTCAAGGCTCTCACCGACAACGAAGTTCAATGGAACCAGGACTTCGCTTCCAAAGACGTCACCAAAATCACCGCGCATTATGCCGACGACGGCGTCCTCATGGTCACCGGCGAAAAACCCACCGTCGGTCGTGCCGCTCTCCAGGCAGCCTTCACTGGCATGACTTCCGATCCCGCCTTTGCACTCACGATCCATACCCAGAAAGCAGAAGTAGCGAAGTCCGGCGACCTTGGCTATACCCAGGGCTCCTACACGCTGGACATCACCGATCCGGCAACCAAACAGGTCGCCCACGACCACGGCAGCTACGTCACCGTCTATCGCAAGTCCGCTGACGGCTCCTGGAAAGCCACGGAAGACATCCCCACCTCCGAAATACCACCCACGCCACCACCCTCCAAGTAACAAAGTCAAAGATGGCATTCGAAACCCGTCCTCAACGCACGTTCACCGCGCGCCGAGGATGGGCATCGCTCCCCTGCCCGCCCAACACCGTATCCTGTAACAGATGAAGAAAATCCACGTAATCGGCGGCGGCCTGGCCGGTCCGGAAGCTGCCCTCCAAGCCGCATCCCTGGGCTGCAAAGTCATCCTCTCCGAGATGCGCCCGCTCCGCTCCACCGAAGCCCACCAGACCCCCGACTTCGCCGAGCTCGTCTGCTCGAACTCCCTCAAATCCGAAAGCGAAAACTCCGCCCCCTGGCTGCTCAAGCAGGAGATGCGCCGCGCCGGCTCTTTCCTGCTTCAGGCCGCGGACAAAGCCGCCGTCCCCGCCGGTCATGCGCTCGCCGTCGACCGCGAAGTCTTCTCGCAGCACGTCGCCGCACTCATCGCCGCGCAGCCCAACATCGAAGTCCGCCGCGAAGAGGTCACGCACCTCGACGAGAACGACCCCGACACCATCACCATCCTCGCCAGCGGCCCGCTTACTTCCTCGCCGCTCGCCAAAGAACTCCAGCGCCTCACCGGCGCCGACCACCTCGCCTTCTACGACAGCATCTCCCCCATCGTCGACGCCAGCACCATCGACATGGACCGCGTCTACTTCGCCGCCCGCTGGGATAAAGGCACCGCCGATTATATCAACTGCCCCTTCACCAAAGAAGAGTACGAAGCTTTCATCGACGCGTTGGCGACCGCCGAAAAGATCGAGCAAAAATCCTGGGAAGCCCTGCCCTCTGAACCCACCACAGAATCGGGTACTCCGGCAATCAACTCGTCTGCCTCCGCCAACCTCCAATACTTCGAAGGCTGTCTTCCCATCGAAGAGACCGCCCGCCGGGGCAAGGATACCCTCCGCTTCGGCCCCATGAAGCCCGCCGGCCTCACCAACCCAAAGACCGGCCGCTGGCCATACGCCGCAGTCCAGCTCCGCCAGGAAAACCTCCGTGCCGACAGCTACAACCTCGTCGGCTTCCAGAACTCGCTCAAGTACGGCGAGCAGGCCCGCGTGCTGCGCATGATCCCCGGACTCGAGCACGCGAGCTTCCTGCGCTACGGCCAGATCCACCGCAACACCTACATCCACGCCCCGTCGCTGCTAACGGAAACCCTGCAGCTCAAAGCCCACCCCAGCATTATGATCGCTGGCCAGCTCTCGGGCATTGAAGGCTACACAGAATCCATCGCCAGCGGCCTTCTAGCCGGCCGCTACGCTGCTGCCCTCGCCCGCGGCGAACATCCAACACCCGCACCACGCCTCACCGCCAACGGCTCGCTCACGCACTACATCACCCACGCTGACGCCAAGAAGTTCCAACCGGCCAATATCACCTTCGACCTGCTCGTGCCGCTCGAAGAAGAGCTCCGCAAGAAGATCCGCGACAAGAAAGAACGCCACCGCATCCAGTGCGAACGTGCGCTCGAAGCCTGGGATGCGTGGCTCGCAGGCTTCTAGCTGACGGGCAAATGCCCCTTTCGCCATTCATGGTTAGCGAACGGTTATCGTGCAATAAAACTCGATTTGCACTCCGATCTACAGAAGTCTAGGAAAGACAACCGCCGACGTGTAACTTTGGAGTTCCACAGGATCGGGCTCACGTGGAAGCCCGTCTTGCGGTCATCTCAGCTCCATGGAGCGTCTTACAGTGCCACGCCCGCTTTGCATCTCCTCCCGCGCCGAAGAGCTTGATCAAGGTCTCTTTGGAAATGCTTTTTATCACGCGTTTCAGGTCCTTCCCTATTTGTACGAGCGCAACCTCTATCCAGCCTGGCAGTTGAGGACGCTGCACTATGGCGAACCGCCGGCCTTTCTCACCATCCCCGGCGCACTGGATCTTGCCTATGAGCCTCCGGCTGGACCATATCAAACGATCTCACTGGAGGAGATGCGCAGAAGGCACGCCTCCATTCTGGGAAACGACTGGGCCGAGCTTCATCGCATCTGGAGCAGCTACTTCCGCATTCCTCCAAGAGTGCTCGCTGGCGCCGACGCCGTCATGCCGAAGGGCCGTGTCCTGGGCATCCACTATCGCGGAACCGATAAGCAGACCACCTCCTGGGACAGCAATCCCATCAGCCAGGACCAGTACCTGTCTCTCATCGGCGACTTCTTATCGTCACGCACCGACTTCGATGTCATCTTTGCCGCGACCGATGAGTATTCCTTTGTTGAAAAGCTCCGCTCGGCCGTTTCGTTGCCGGTTATCGCTCTCGGAGAGGTCGACTTTCACATGTCCACGACCGATTCGACGTCAAAGACCGAGAAGACAGATCGTGCCGTGATGGACTGCGTTCTCCTCTCTCGATGCCACTGCGTCATCGAGACTTCGTCCGCCCTGCCGAGCTTTGCAAAGGTCTTCAATCCTGAGCTGGAAATTTACCGTTGCGCCGCCAGTAAGCTTTTCGGCAAGCTTTACTCGAACATGCCTTACTTTCCCGTGGCTTTCATCCCCGTCCTGCCCGTAGAAAGCCGTAGGGCTCGCGATATCCTGCAGGCCACCATGGCGTCGGACTGGTCCTTGGATCCTGCAATGGCAAAGTATCGAAAGACCTTCGTGCATGCACCAAAGTGGAGCGTAAATCATGCCATTTTTGATATCGCGGAGAAGTTCGGTGCGGGCAATATTGCGGCCAAACTACTTCCGGGATATCGCTGAACTATCTCGCGGGCGTATACGTTCCGCGTCCACATGATGTCCATCGAAGAAACAATTGAGCCCTGGCTACTCTTTCTTCTTCTTGTTCCGCGCCTTCACCTTGAACCAGATCGGGCTCCCAATAAACTTGAACGTTCCTCGAATCTCATTGGCCAGGAAGCGCTCGTAGCTGAAGTGCAGCTTCACGTCGCGATCGGTGAACAGCACAAACGTTGGCGGCGCCACAGCCGCCTGCGTCATGTAATAAATCCGAATGCGCTTGTTCATCGGCACGCTGGCGCGCTGGAAGTCGATTTTGTCGAGGAAGCGATTCATAGCGCCCGTTGAAACACGCTTGCGTCGCTCGCGTGAAACCAGCTCCACCTTCTTGAACACTTCCTCAATGCCTTTGTCTTCAGCGGCCGAGATAAACAACAGCGGCGCGTAGTCCAGGTACTTCAGTGAGTCCCTGACCTGCTGCTCGTAAATTTTCTTATCCGCCGGTGGCTTGCCATCGAACAGCCGCATGCCATCCGGTCCAACCTCGGTCATCAAGTCCCACTTATTCACGATGATGATGACGCTGCGCCCGCTCTCATGCGCATAGCCGCCGATGTTCGCATCCGCCGCCGCCACGCCTTCCGCCGCATCGATCACCAGCAGCGATACATCCGCTGCTTCAAGATGTTTCCGGCTCATAATCACACTGAGCTTCTCGGCCATCAACTTGGTCTTACCCTTGCGCCGAATGCCCGCCGTATCGATGAACCGGAAGGCATGCCCATCGCGCTCGACCACTTCATCCACAGCATCGCGCGTCGTTCCCGCAATCGGCGAAACAATCGCACGCTCGGTGCCTGTAAAGGCATTCAGCAGCGTGCTCTTGCCCACATTCGGGCGCCCGATGATGGCAACCTTCGTCTCACGCGAAATATGCTCTCCGTGTGACCGCAAACGACGGCCAGGCGCAGGCTCATCTTCGTCGCTATCCTGGGCACCGGGCAGCGGATCGCCACCACCATCCATGTCTTCCTCGAACTCTTCTTCAAAGCCCTCGAGATTCTCTTCCGGCTCCTCGGCCACAAACTCAGGAGGCAGCGCAGCCCAGACTTCGTCCAGCAGATCGCCAATGCCCGACCCATGCTCAGCCGAAATCGGGCATACATTCTTGAAACCCAGCCGCCTGAAGTTTTCTGCCGCCGCAAACATCTCGGGCGTGTCCATCTTGTTCACCGCGAGAAACACCGGCTTACCGCCGCGCAGCAGAAGCCTCGCCAGCTCCATGTCCGGAGAAGCAAGCTCGGTGCGTCCGTCAACGACCATGATGATCGCGTCCGCTTCCTCAAGCCCAACCTTCGCCTGCCGGAAGATCTCCGCCGGAATCAGCGCTTCATCATCGGGAATCACGCCGCCCGTATCCACCAGCCGCACATCGCGCCCGGCCCATTCGACCTCGCCATAGATGCGATCGCGCGTAATGCCGGGCTCATCACCCACGATCGAGCGCCGCGTCTGCGTCAGCTTGTTGAACAGCGTGCTCTTGCCCACATTCGGCCGCCCGCAGATAGCCACCAACGGCAATCGCGTCGTCTCGTGATGGCCCACGTTCGCTGTCGCCAGCGTCAGCGTCGTCGCAATCTCTTCCGCATCGCGCCACGCACGCTTCTCTTCCACTTCGGGGTCAATCGGAGCCTTCGAGCCAGCTTTCGTACGTGGCGTTCTCGCCGCACGGTCCTCACCGCCCTGCGCGCGCATGGGCTCGTCGCCGATCACGCGACGGCGTTCGTTCTCCGGGCTCCGCGTAGGCGTCTTCGACTTGGCGATGGACGCAGCCTTCTTCGCTGCAATCTCTTTACGCTTCTTGGGCGAAACTTCCTTGACCGCCCCTTTCAACTTCGGCACAGCTCTGCCGAGCTTCGGCCGCGTCGCCGCCGTCCGGTGTTTCTTGCCTAACCGCTTCTTCTGCTTCTTCGGAGCCATGTCGTTCGTTCCTCTACTCTTCCATGGTCGCATGTTGAATCGCCGCATGCGGCCTTAGTATGGCGAAGAAACGGCGATTATGATGAAACCAGCGAATGGCCGCCACCACCCCACTCCCCGCGATGCACGATCCCGCCGCTGAGCAGAAGCTGCCGTCGCTCTACGAGTTCTTCCATCCCGGCGGCCTGCTGGCGAAATCTTCGCTCAACTTTGAGCATCGCCCGGGCCAGTACAAAATGGCCCAGACCATCGAGCAGTGCTTCAACGACAAGCGCCATCTCATCGTCGAAGCCGGCACCGGCACCGGCAAAACCCTCGCGTACCTGCTCCCAGCCTTGCGCCGTGCCCGCGAGCAGAAACAGCGCATCATCATCTCAACCGGCACCAAAAACCTGCAGGAACAGCTCTTTTTCAAGGACATACCGTTCCTCGAATCCATCCTCGGCCCGTTGCGCGTCTGCTACATGAAGGGCCGCGCCAACTATCTCTGCAAGCAGAAGCTCTACGCCCTGCGCGACAACCCGATCCTCAGCGGTCTCGAAGAGATCGACCAGTTCCATCACATCCTCAAGTGGGAAAAGACCACCTTCACCGGCGACCGTGCCGAGGTTAACTCGCTGCCCGAGCACTCTCCCCTCTGGCACAAGCTCGACGCCCGCTCCGAAGTCTGCCTCGGCCAATCCTGCCCCAACTGGGAGCCCTGCTACATCACCGGCATGCGCCGCAAAGCGCTCGAGTCCGACATCGTCATCGTCAACCACCACCTCTTCTTCGCCGACCTCAGCATCAAGCAGCAGGCAGCCGGCGCCCCCGATGCCGGCATCCTCCCCGAAGCTGCCGCCGTCATCTTCGACGAAGCCCACGAGCTCGAAGACGTCGCCAGCCAGTACTTCGGCATCGCCCTCTCGAACGCCCGCTTCGACGAACTTGCCCGCGATACCGACTCGATGCTCAAGTCCAAAGGCGTCAGCACCTTCGCCATCGAATCCGCCACCAGCACTATCCGCGAGCGCTCCAAGCTCTTTTTCTCGTCGCTCCCCGCCGGTCCGTCGCACCTTGGCAGGCTCGAATTCACCGACCGGGCGGACTTCCTCGAAGCCCGCGGCGACGCCTATCTGGGAGCCTCCAACGCTTTAGTCCGCCTCGAGGCCGAGCTCGAACGCCTCCGCGAGGTTGAAGAAGCCTCCGGCCTCCGCAAGCGCGCCGCGGACATCCGCAACCACATGAAGTTCCTGCTCGAGTCCATCGACCCCAACACCGTCTTCTGGATCGAGCGCCGCGCCACCACCGGCCTCCGCAACGCAGCCCGCACCACCAACCATCCGGAGACCGCCCCCCCACAAGCCTTCAGCACCCACCTCCAGGCCACGCCGATCGATGTCTCCACGCTCCTCGCCGAAACTCTCTTCGCCCACTACCCCTCGGTCATTCTCACCTCGGCCACGCTCACCGTGGCAGGTCAGGACGGCGCGCCCAGCTTCGCCCATCTCGTCAAGCGCCTCGGCATCCCGTTCCCCAAAGAACTCGTCGTCCCCAGCCACTTCGACTACGCCAAGCAGGCGCTGCTCTACCTGCCGCCCTCGATGCCGGCCCCCCGCTCGCCTGATTTCGTCCCGCAGGCCACGGAGAAGATCCGCCGCGTGCTCGAAATCTCCCGCGGCCGCGCCTTCTGCCTCTTCACCAGCTACGCGCAGATGCGCGAGCTTCACGAGCGTCTGCTTTCGCAGCTCCCCTACCCGCTGCTGCTGCAGGGCACTGCGCCACGCCACGTCCTGCTCCAGCAGTTCCGTGACACGCCCAACGCCGTCCTCTTCGGCACCTCCAGCTTCTGGCAGGGCATCGACGTCCAGGGCGAGCAGCTCTCCTGCGTCATCATCGACAAACTCCCCTTCGCCGTCCCCACCGACCCCATCATGAAAGCCCGCACCGACGCCATCACCGCTGCCGGCGGCAACGCCTTCAACGACCTCCAGGTCCCACAAGCGGTCATCGCGCTCAAGCAGGGCTTCGGACGCCTCATCCGCTCACTTTCAGACCGCGGCGTCCTCATGCTCCTCGACCCCCGCATCCGCACCACCCGCTACGGCAAGGTCTTCCTCGAATCCCTCCCCGCCTACCGCCGCACCGACGACATCACCGAAGTCGAGCGCTTCTTCGAAGCCTAGTATCCTTACAACAGCCTTATGGGACGCAACCTCTACATCCTCGCCGCCACGCTCGCCGTCCTCGCGTTGGTCTCGGTCGCCCTTTCGTTCACCAATATCGCACAGCAGCCCGGCTCACCCGGCGACGTCGCCCTCTGGCGCACCACCGGCATCGCGCTCCTCTGCGTTTCGATGATTGTCGCCCTCGCCGGCATCCTCTCCTCTCTCTTCGAGCAGGCAGAACGTCGCGCTTCCGAGGAGCGCGCCGAAAAGCGCCGCCGCCGTCAGTAGCGGCTTACAATGGATATTGGCGCTTTCCGCCGAATTTGGAGCATCACTGCAATGTTTGAAGTCACCGTCCAGGCCGGTTTTTCCTCCGGCCATTACCTCCGCGAGTACCAGGGCAAGTGTGAAAACCCTCACGGCCACAACTACCGCGTGCTCGTCACGCTCATCGGCGAAGAACTCGACCACGCCGGCCTTCTGTTGGACTTTAAGCTCCTCAAGCAGGTCTTGAAACCGACCGTCGAATACCTCGATCACCAGATGATCAACGACCTCGAGCCCTTCACCACGCTCAACCCTTCGGCAGAAAACCTCGCCAAGTACTTCTTCGACAAAACAGCCAGCCAACTCCTCGAAATGACCTCTGGCCGCGTCCGTGTCAAAGACTGCACCCTCTACGAGACCGACACCAGCTTCGCGCGCTACTACGAATAATGCACCTCATTGAGCTCTACAAGTCCGTTCAGGGTGAATCATCCTTCACCGGCCTGCCCTGCATCTTCGTCCGTCTTGGCGGCTGCAACCTCCGCTGCGCCTGGTGCGACTCTGAGTACACCTTCACTGGTGGTCAGCCTTTCACCGCGGACCAAATTGTCGCGCAAATAGAAGCCCTGCAACCCTGCCCCCTCATCGAGTTCACCGGCGGCGAACCCATGTTGCAAGCCCGCGAACTGCTCCCGTTCATGCAGCGGCTCCTCGACTCCGGCTACAAACTCATGATGGAAACCTCCGGCGAGCGCCCACTCGCCGACGTCCCCAAAGCCGTCCACAAAATCGTCGACGTCAAATGTCCCGGCGCAGGCTCCGCAGCCAACAGCTTCAATCTCGCGAACCTCGAAGTCCTCACACCCAACGACGAAGTTAAGTTCGTCCTCTCGGACCGCGCCGACTACGAGTTCGCCCGCGATTTCATCCGCACGCACGCGCTTGAAACAAAGTGCGGCGGCATCCTTCTTTCACCGGCCTTCAGCAAGACCCCCACCGACCAGCGCAGTACCGACAACGCCACGCTCGATCCGCGCCTTGTCGTCGAATGGATGCTCGCGGACGGCCTTCCCGCCCGCCTCAGCTTGCAGATTCACAAGTACGTCTGGGAGCCCCGCAAAAAGGGCGTCTAAACCTGCCCACCGGTCGACGTCGAGTACCGCCGCGTCCGCCATCCCACCGGTCGCCCCACTACCTGCCGCGCCAGCGCATACCACTGCACTACCAGCAAGAGCCCTACACCCACCGGGTGCCACCACGCCGACTTCAGCGGCTGCTTGTACTTCCACACCGCCAGCCATCGCGGCAGGTATGAAGCCACCAGCGCCAGCAGCGAAACCATCACCAGCAACATCGCAATAAACGGATCGCTCACCCCAAGCTGCGTTCCGAGGTCGCCCTTCTTCATCACCAACTCGACCGTCAGCACCACACTCAGCAGCACCAGCACGACCGGCAACACCTGTCCAAGCAAGAGCAGCAGCGTAAACGGCACAATCCTCGCCGGCGCGGCCATGCCTTCAGTCGCATTCTTCGCCAAGCCTGACCAAACCGCGCCCGCAGACTCATACATCCGCACCGAAGCGAGATTCGTCAGATCGACGAGGTCCGTCCTGTACCCATGCTCGCGGAGCAGCTTCGGCAGCCGCAACCCGTCATGCCTGGTCTCGCGAATCGCCTTATGCCCGCCGCTGGTAAAGTAAGCTCCACGATCCACCATCAGAAACTGCCCGCACCCAGCCGCATACTTCGGATCGGTGCCCTTACGCATCTTGCCCATGGGCAGAAATCCCAGCAGCACAAAGTGGATCAGCGGCAGCAGCATCCACTCCATCACACCCACGGTCACCTGCCGTGGAAACCCTGTAAGCAGCGATACGTTCTTCCCGCGCATCGCTGCCACGCATCGCGCCAGCGCCCACTCATCCAGCCGCACATCGGCGTCGAGAAACACCATCACCTCGCTCGCGGTTGCCGAAAGCGCGAGCTGCCAGCAGGCATGCTGCTTCCCATTCCACCCCCGCGGCAGCATGTCGGTTCGCAGCAGATGCACCCGCGTGTCCGTGGCCATTACTTCCATCACAACATCGGAGGTCCGGTCGACCGAGTCATCATCGAGCACCCACACTTCCAAATGTACTTCGCGGCTCGCCAGCACGCTTTCTAAACATGCCTTGATGCCACGCTCCTCATCTCGCGCCGGAATCAGCACGGCGACCGGCACATCGTCGCTCTTGCCAAAGCGTGGCGCTGTATATCGCCGCAGGTTCACTACAAACAGCACTGCCGGAACTATCGCGCACACCAACGCCAGCGCTATTACGATCTCCAACACCATTTTCGTCTCGCCAATCTCTTTTCTATTTCGATGCAGCTACGACTTGTCGCGTCGGGTGTGATCCAGCTGCAATGGCTTACGCCCGAAAAAGGCCCGCAATCTACGGCCGAGCCCATAAAACCCACCCGTCCCGCGCTTACCCTGCAACAACGGCTCAAACGCATGCGGATCGCGTGCAATGGAAGCCTTCTGCAACGCCAGCATGGCCGCTGCCAGCGCCGTTTCAAGCTGCTTCGTAGCATTCTCGGTCGTCGAAGCAACTTCGAGAGTTACTGCCGAACCCACATGCAACAACGCCTCCGGCAACCGCTCATCCCAGAACGTGTACTCAATCGCCAGCGGCACAATCGTCGCCTCCGGAACGCGCAACGCCAGCGCCGCCAGCCCCGGCTTGAACGCCAGCGGCCATGCGCGCGCATCGGCAAACCTTCCCTGCGGCGTAATCCAAAGCACCCCGCCCTCCCGCAGAATCGCACATCCCGTCCGCAGAAACTGCGCCGCTCCACGCGCCGTCGTCATCTCCACCGGAAAGATTCCCACCTTGCGCAAAATCGGATAGCGCGCCAGTGCATGGGCATCCATTGGTGCATAGTGCTTACATCCGGGCAACAGTGTCTGCGCCAGCAGAATCGACATCATCGGGTCCCACCACGATGAATGGTTCGCATACACAATCAGCGGCCCTGGGGCCGCCGCAAGCCGATCCGCATGTTGTGCCATCACCGATCGAAAGTGACTCCGAAAGTACCGTCGCACGATCCGCGTAAACAACCGCAACGTGAATCCGGAGATCGGCGGAACATCCTGTTCAAGGGGCATAGTTCATTTTGGCAGAAATGCCTTCGCGCAAAAATAAACAGAACATTTAGCCGATGCTAATGTTCTGCTTTGCATCCGCGTCCAGCGAATCGGCCGCAATCCATCCCGACATCATCACCATCGGCATGCCCGGCCCTGGATGCGCCGCACCTCCGGCCAAATACAAGCCCCTTACCTCACGCGAACGGTTCGCCGGCTTGAATGCGCCCATAAACCGCCCGTGCGACGAAATCCCATAGATCGCCCCGTTCAACACGCGATAGCGGTCATGGATATCCTGCGGCGTCAGTGCCGCCTCAAACACAATCCGTTCCTCAATATCCTCGCATCCGGCCGTCCGCTTCAACTTGTCCAGAATCACCTGCCGATACCCCGGCAGCATCTTCTTCCAGTCATGGTGCGGCCGCAGGTACGGCGTATGTACTAGCACGTACATTGCCTCACCACCTGCCGGCGCACTCGTCGGATCCGTCTGCGACGTACAAGCTAAATAACAAGTCGGATCAGGTGCCGGCTCGCCCAGATCATAAATATGGTGGAACTCCTCTTCCGGATCGCGCGAGAACACAAAGTCATGGTGAGCCAGGTGTTCATATCGCTTGTTCAACCCGAGATACAACACCACGCCCGAGCAAGCCGGCTCATACTTCCGCGCATGATCAAAGGTCTTCGCCGCATGTGTACCCTTCAGCAACTCGCGATGCGTCCGCACCGCGTCCTCATTGCTCACCACTGCATCGAATGTAATCACTTCACCCGCAGTCGTCTCAATACCTTCCACGACCTCATGCTTCCCACCTGAGGTAATGATCCGCGCCACATCGGTCTCCGTCCGGAACACCACGCCCAGCTCGGTCGCCAGCTTCACCATCGCTTCCGGTACCGCGCGTGTTCCACCCATCGGATACCAGATGCCTTCCTCCATCTGCATATGCCCAATCGCCGTCAGGATCGCAGGCGAAGCATCCGGTGACGAGCCCACGTACTGCACCATGTGGTCCAGCATCTGCGCTGTATTCGCATCGGGGATGAACTCCCGAATCGTACCCGCGACCGTTTTGCCTAGCCGCATCTTCATCACGTCCTTCAGTACCTTGATGTCGAACGCTCCGCCGATCTCGAATGTGTCCATCATCGAGCCCACGGACTTCCAGAAGAAGAACCTGTCGCTGATCTCGTGCAACTCTTTCGAAAGCTCCATCAGCCGCGAGTACTTCGCGCCCATGCCCGGCCACCGCGCTTCGAGATTTGCACTCATCACACTCGCATCGTCTAGTAGATCGATCGTCGCCCCGTCCTCAAAGAAGCAACGCCACTGCGGATCGAGCCGCACCATCGGGCAGTAGTCCTCGAGCTTCTTTCCGGCCTCGGCAAAGATCTTCCGCAGCACCGAAGGCTGTATAAGAATCGTCGGCCCCATATCGAACCGGAACCCCTCGCCACGCAGTTGCGCCGCCTTCCCACCCAGCCACGCATTCTTCTCAAGCACGGTAACCTTGTGCCCGCGAGCCGCTAGTGTACAAGCCGCCGCCAGCCCCGCCAATCCCGATCCAATCACACCAACACGCATCGCTATCCGTTCCTCTTCCGCTGTGCTGCAACGAACTGCCGCAGCCCACTCCATCGCATGCGCCATCCATCTCCATGCGAAGCACGAATCATTCCTTCAAATATCGGCGCATCCGCATCTGTCGTCGCCTCAAGGTGCCGCATCGGTCCACCCTTCCGCACAATCAGCGTCTTCACCGCCGTCATCTCCAGCAATCCCTCAGCTCCGCGCGTTACGCCATAGCCACTAGCACCGCGTCCACCGAATGGCACACGAGCATCCGCCGTCGGCGCAATCAAATCATTGATCAAAACTGTCCCCGCTTTGAGTGTCCGCGCAATCTCCCGCGCCTTCGCCAAATCATTTTTCCCGCAGAAGATCGACACCGTCAGCGCGTAGTCGCACTTTGCATACGCCTCATGCAGGTGAAGCAAACTCGGTATAACAATCAACGAAATCACCGGCGCAAACACATCGCTCCGTGCGATCTCCATTTCTGCTGTAGCCTCTTCCATCACCAAAGGCCGTTGCTCTTCAATCCGCAAAGACCCAATCACCCGCGCTCCACCACGAACCGCATCTTCCACCATTGCGGTCAGCCGCACTCCCGTGCGCTCATTCAACCGCACCGCCGGGACATCTTCAAACTCCCTCATAAGCAGCGGTTTCAGCGCCTCCAGCGTTGCGGCCTTCGCAAACAATCTCCGCGGTGACATACAAACTGCCCCACCATTCAGCCGCAACCCAAAGGCCACAGCCTTCGCCACCACATTCAAATCCGCTGAAGGCAACACCACCACGGCATCCGCTCCGGAAAGCTCCACCACCGCCGGTGTAGCCGTTTTCGCCAACTCCGTCAGCACAGCCTCACCCGCGCTCGCCGATCCCGTAAACACAACCTTATCCGCGCCGGCAGCAATCGCCGTGCGCCCTACCTCCACGCTATCTTTCGTGACGCGCAGCAAACCCTCGGCGAGTCCCGCCTCACGCAGTGCGCGGGCAACAAGTTCCGCTACTGCGCGGCCACCCGTCCCCGGCTTCCAGGTCACAGCGTTGCCCGCAGCCAGCGCCTGCAATACCTGCACTCCCGCAAGAAACAACGGAAAGTTAGCCGGCCCGATCACCAGCACATGCCCCAGCGGCTCGCGATGTACCTCAGCCCAAACACTACCGAGCCACATCGCCCTGCCTGCACGTCCCAGCTTTCGCGGCCGCAACAACCGCTCCGCATTCCCCTCAAGAAATCTGCACGCATCCAGCAGCGGCAGTAACTCTGTCACTAACGTGTCCGCCTTGGTTCGCGCCAGCGCAGGCGACACCGCCTCCGCAAACTCTCCCGCCATCTCCGCCATGCGATGTCGCGCACCCCGCAACACCTTCAGCCGCGCACCAACGCTCAGCGACGCCCAGCTTTGCTGCACATCGCTTTCCGAAACCCCCGCAGTTCCAAACGAGCAGTGTTGGCCGCAAACAGTCGCGCCCACACTCGCCGTGGCGTTGCGCAGGGCTGCATTCATCCCGCGACCTGCATCATGTCGCCTTCTACCGTTCGCTCTGGCGCGGCACTCCAATGCGGCTCCACGCCCAGGTCTTCGAGCAGCAGCCGCGAGCTAATCCGTGCCGACTCAAAGATCACCGGCAACCCCGATCCCGGATGCGTCCCACCACCCACAAGGTACATATTCGCAATATCCTCAAACCGATTATGCGGCCTCAGGTGCAGCATCTGCCCCAGCGAGTGCGCCATCGAAAACGTCGCTCCCTTATGCAGCCCAAACTCCTCGCGCCATCCCGGCGGCGTCAGCATGCGCTCCGTGCGAATCCGCTTCGCCACATCCGTAATCCCAATCTTCTCGATCTGCTTCAACGCCAGCTCGCGAAACCGCGGAGCTTCCGACCGCCAGTTCACATTTGCGCTTTCGTGCGTTACCGGCAGCAGCACATATAACGTCGAGCATCCATCCGGCGCCAGCGTCCCATCCGTCACCGAAGCATTTTGCACATAGAACGAAGGATCAGCTGAAAGCCGATGCACATCCTCAATGTCCTTCAGGTTCTGCCGGTAGTCCTTCGCCAGGTAAATCGTATGGTGCGATACCTCGTCATATCGCCCTTCAACCCCGAGATACAGCATGAACGTCGAGCACGAAAACTTCTTGCTGGCAATGTTGCTGTCGGTCCACTTCCGCCGATGCTTCGTAGGCACTAACTTCCGCATCGCATCGGCGAAGTCCGCATTCATCACCACCGCATCGGCCTGCAGTCTCCGCTTCGCCGTCCTCACGCCCACAGCCTTGCCATGCTCCACCAGCACTTCTTCCACCGGCTCATCAAGCAGGAACTCGACGCCCAGATCCTCGCAAACCCGCGCCATCGCCGCCGTCACCGCGCCGCATCCACCCACCGGATGAAACACCCCATGCTCATACTCAAGAAACGACAGGATCGAAAACAGGGAAGGGCAGCGGAACGGGCTCATCCCCAGGTACTTCGACTGAAAGCTGAACCCCAGCCGAATTCGCTCATCCTTGAAGTGCGTCTGCAGGTCGCCATCCAACGAAAGCCACGGTTTCAGCAGCGGCAGCAGCTTCATCATCTCCGGCTTCAGCAGGTCGCTCCAGCTCTCAAAGGGCGACTGCAGAAACGGCAGGAACTTCTCGAGCTTTGTACGGTTATGCGTCAGAAAATGCTTGAACTGCTCAGCATCCCCAGGCGAGATGGCGCGAATCGCCTCTTCCATCCTCGCCACGTCTGGCGTCGCCAACAACTCACCGCCTGCACCGAATACCAGTCTGTATTGTGGATCGAGCCGCTTCATCGGCACTTCCGCGTCGAAGTCATACCCCGCAGCCGCAAAAATCTCCCGCAACACCTTTGGATACAAAAAGAACGTCGGCCCTATGTCGAATTTGAACCCATCCTGCTCATAGGTCGAAGTCCGGCCACCCACACGGTCATGTTTCTCCACCACGGTCACCTTCACGCCTGACCGCGCCAGCAACATCGCCGCCGCCAGCCCACCCGGGCCCGCGCCGGCAATCACTACATGTCTGGATCCGATGCTTCGATTCAAAACGGCCGCGCTCCACGTCCCGCAAGATGAGTAGGAGGAGTGTAGCGCGTAAGCTCTACGCTTCATCCCACGAACGGTTAACGTCTATCGCCGTATAAAAGATTGCCGCGTTCCAATTCGCCCCATCCAAACTGAATCTTAAGTCGGCAATAAGACCCGTTACACCATTAATCCAGCAGTCCGCGCACCAAACTTCGAACCCGCTCCGCCACCACGCCGTAGAGGACATGGGTCGCCGCCTCGCTGGTATGTTCGCGCGAAGTTTGTTCCTCTGCCGGTGCGCTCAACCCCATCGCCGGCAGTACCGTCTCGTGAGTCAGCGTCATCAGGGCCAGCCCAAAGCTCGCACCTTCTTTGGCCGTCGCCGCCGGGTAAAACTCCGCCAGCGCCCCATACGCCGCGCCGGCCAGCGCGCCAAATCCCCAGTGGATCGATTCGCTCGCCATCGCCATTGTTGTGTTATCAAGATGATGCCCGGCGATCTTCTCAGCCAGCACTTCTGGCGGCTCCGGCTCGCTATGCGTCCGCGGCGGATAGTACTTCTCTGCCAGCGACTTCGCCCCCGTCGCCACAATACCTGCCACGAGGCCAGCCAGCAATCCCTTGGCAAGCGACTTCTGCTTCGATGTCATCTCTATACTCACGTTGCCTTCAGATGCGAAGCCAAGTCCGCGGGGTGCCTCCAGCGAGCGAAGCAGCAGCCCACCCATCCGCTACTTTATCCGTATCCATATCGTCGGCTTCGAGCTCTTCTTCATCGATACCTTGCGCCACATCCCCATCGTCCTGATCTTCTTCAGACTCCTTCATGATGAACAAAGCAGGAGACGCCGCTACCTCAGCGGCGTCGTCCTCTTCGTCTTCATCCTCTTCATCATCTGCTTCTTCGTCGTCTTCTAAGTCTTCGTCATCCTCATCGTCTTCCGCGTCCTCTTCGTCATCGAGTTCCTCATCATCCTCGAGCTCGTCCGCGTCTTCTTCCTCTTCCTCACTGTCTTCCAGGTCGTCGGTGTCCCGCTGCACTGTTACGCTTTCTGTAGAGGCATTCCCCGTCGGGTTCGACTCCACAAACGTTGGATCGTCCTCAAACGTAGCCGTGGCGTCATCGCCCACCACTTCACGAAGTTCCTTTGCGCTATCGGTATCCATCTTGGCCATGGCATTGCCTCCTCACAGGCGGTCGGCCCGTGTGTCGATAGGATGCACTTCCGCCATCCCTCGCAGCTTTATTCCGCAAACGGAGCAAGCTGCGCCGCGCTCGGCCTCTGCGTGCATAAACTTACGGCAAACAAACAAATCAGCGAAGCCACCAGCGCCGGCAGAATCGCATCGCGCTCCGCAATCGCGGCCGGCAGATGCGGCGTCACCAGATCCCACCCCACGGTCACCACCGTGCCCGCGGCAATACTCGCCACAGCTCCAGCCGCCGTAGCCCGCTTCCAGAAGAACGCCGCCAGAATCACCGGCGTCAGCGCCGCAGAATAAATCGTGTACGCATACAGCGACTTCTTCAGCACACTCGTCGTCCCAAGCGACTGATACAGTGCCCACAACCCCAGCGCCACCACCATCAACCGCGATACCAACAGCACCTGCTTGTTCGAAGCATCACGCTTCACATAACGCACAAATACATCGTTAACAAGATTCGTAGCAGGCGAGAAGAGATAGTTATTCGCCGTCGACACCACCTTCGCAAAGATCGCTCCGACCAGCAACGCACCGAGCACGCTCAGCACCTTCGACCCGCCAAACCCATGCACCGCCGTATACGCCAGAATCTCCCGCGGCCGCTCATGGACCTCACCCGTTGGAAACAGCGCCGATCCCACTACCGCGATCGCCACAATCACCGTCTCCAAAATCACCGTGCCGATGATCCACCCCACCGTCGCCCGCGTCGCATCCTTCTCGCTCTTAGCCGAAAAAAACTTCTGATACATCGACTGGTTTCCCAGCATCAGCAAACACGTCGGCAGAAACAGCTCGAGCGCATTGATCGGCTTCATATCGCTGAACAGCTGAAAGTGCGTCGCCGGCAGCGTCGCCCGCACGCCGCTCCATCCACCCGCCAGATGCAGCAGCACCGGCAGCGCCGCAATCATAGTGAAGGTCGCCAGCAGCCCGATCACCACATCCATGTAAGCGACCGAACCCATCCCAGCAATCGCGGTAAAGACGATCACAAATCCGGCAAGAATGTACTGCCCCTGCACAGCCGTCACCTGCGGAAAAACCAGATGCACAATGTCCCCACCACCGATGAACTGGTAGCTGGTAATCGCGGTATACGTAAACAACACCGCGATCACACCCAGCACGCGCGCCGCCTGGTTATACCTCGCCTCGAGCAGGTCAGGAATCGTGAACTGCGCAAACTTCCTTGCCCGCGGCGCGATGAAGTAAATCAGCGCCAACCCGGCCCATCCACCACCGCCCTGCCACAGCGCATAGAAGCCATGCTTGTACGCGTTCTCCGCCCCACCCAGCAGCGATCCCGACCCGATCCAGCTCGAAAGCAGCGTAAACACCAGCACAAACGCCGGCAGGCTCCGCCCGGCCACCAGGTAATCGGCCTTGGTCTTCACCGTGTGAAGGCGTGCCAGCGACACGCTCAGCAGCGTGACCACAATAATCCCAAGAACGATCGCGTAAAGATTCATAAGGTGTGGAGATTCTAGCGGACGCACCCACTCCCAGCGAACCCGCACGTCCACCACGCCTCGCGCCACGTAAACTACTCAGACGTAACTCGGCTGCAGGAGTCACACCTTCATGAAGTTGTCCCACCTCGTCCCACTGGCCGTACTCCTCACCACCACTGCCGCTCACGCCCAGATATCGCTCGCTGTCGACCTCACTGACGCGCCCCGCAAGCTCCTGCACGCCACGGAAACCCTCGCCGTCCAGCCCGGCCCGCTTACCCTCGTCTATCCCAAGTGGATCCCCGGCGAGCACATGCCCTCCGGCCCCGTCGACAACCAGGCCGGCGTCTTCATCACCACCGCTTCCGGCCAGCCCATCAAATGGGAGCGCGACCTCGTCGACATGTACGCCTACCACCTCACCGTTCCAGCCGGCACAACCCAACTCAGCATCAAGATGGACTTCCTCGCGACCGCAGCCGCTTCCGGTTTCTCTGCCGGCGCCAGCACCAGCGCTAACCTCGCAATCCTCAGCTGGAACACGCTCATCCTCTCGCCACAAGGTGTCAGCCCGTCAAGCCTCACCGTCACCCCATCGCTAAAACTCCCCACCGGCTGGAAGTTCGGCACCGCGCTTGAAGAAACCTCATACCCCACTGCTCCCATCACCACCTTCAAGCCCGTACCCATGGAGCAGCTTATCGACTCGCCCGTCCTCGCCGGCCGCTTCTTCCGCGAAATTCCCCTCGCCACCGACGTCACTCCCAAGCACTTCCTCGACATGGCCGCCGACGGCCCCGAAGACCTCGAGCTTTCCCAGGACAAGATCGACAACTTCACCAAGCTCGTCCGCGAAACCGGCCCGCTCTTCAAATCGCGCCACTACACCTCCTACCACTTTCTCGTCTCGCTCTCCGACCAGGTCGCGCACTTCGGTCTCGAACACCACCAATCCTCGGACGACCGCCTCCCCGAAAAAGCCTTTACCGACGATGGCCAGTTCATCAACAACGGTCTCCTGCTCCCGCACGAGTTCACCCACTCCTGGAACGGCAAGTACCGCCGCCCGGCCGGGCTCGCCACCGGCAACTACGAAGACCCCATGAAGGACAACCTCCTCTGGGTCTACGAAGGCCTCACCCAGTACCTTGGCGACGTCCTCACCGCGCGCTCCGGTATCTGGCAGCCCACCATGTACCTTGACCGCCTCGCCACCGTTGCCGGCTACCTCAACGACCTCCGCCCTGGCCGGACCTGGCGCGACCTCCAGGACACGGCCTCCATGGCGCAGTTCCTCGACAACTACTCGCAAAACACCCCCTACGACAACTGGCGTCGCAACTCCGACTTCTACGACGAAGGCGAGCTCCTCTGGCTCGAAGTCGATCTCACCATCCGCTCCAAAACCAACGATAAGAAATCCCTCAACGACTTCGCCGCGTCCTTCTTCGGTCCAGCGGGCAACAGCGCACCAACCGTCGCTCCCTACACCTTCGACAACCTCGTCGCCGCGCTCAACGCCATCGCACCCAACGATTGGTCCACGTTCCTCCACCAGCGCCTCGACGCCAACACCGCGCACGCGCCCGAACTCGCCGGCATCAACGCCCTCTCCGGCTACAAGCTCACCTACACGGCGAACCCCGCCTACTGGGACCAGCTCGAAGAAGGCCAGCAGGCCATGGTCGACACCAGCTACTCGCTCGGCATGATCGTCACCTACGACGGCCGCATCGCCGACGTCATCCTCGGCGGTGTCGCCGACAAAGCCGGACTCGGCCCCGGCATGCGCCTGGTCGCCATCAACGGCCGCGCCTTCGCCTCGCCACTACTCCGCGCCGCGCTCAAAGACGCACAAAACCACGGCCCCAATATCCAGCTCATCGTTGAAAATACCGGCTACTTCAAGGTCATCGGCCTGGACTATCACGGCGGCGAAAAATACCCCACCCTCACTCGCGTCCCCAACACTCCCGCCCGCCTCGACGACATCATCCAGCCACTAACCAAATAGCCCACCACAAAATTACAATCCACTCTCCGCGACCTCTGCGCTTCTCTCCGCGCCCTCTGCGTGAGCGCTTTCCCTCAAGACCCGCACCATCTCATACAGCCTCTCCACTCACAATCGGATGGGCCTTATCCGTAGTAGCCTCTGGCGGGACCGCCCCCGTCTCTTTAAGCATCTTCTCCGCCACCGCTGCCGCAATCTCCGAGTTGATCTCAGCGCCAAGCAACAACATCAGCCCCGTGATGTAAAACCAGATCAACAAAATGATCACCGCACCCAGCGACCCATACGTCACTGAAAAGCTGTTGAAGTAGTGCAGATAAATCCGCAGTCCGATCGAAGCCGCCAGCCAGCCTACAATCCCGGTCGCCGCTCCCGGCGTCAGCCAGTGCCAACGCTTGTTCGGCAAATCCGGCGCAAAGTAATAGATAACCGCGAACACTAGCATCAGCGTCGCGCTCGCCAGAATCACCGAGATCGTATGCAGCACCACCGCCGCCACAATCGCCAGCCACCTGTGCCAGATATGGTGCAGCGCATACCTCGCCGTAAAGTCCCCACCCAGCAGCGCCGCCAGGTTCAGTGTCACGATCACCGAAAGCAGCATCGTCACCAGGATCGCTGATCCACGCGCCTTCCAGTAAGGCCGCGTCTCCCGTACGCAGTACACGGTGTTCATCCCGTCCTGTATGGCAGAGAAACCCACCGAAGCCGACCACACCGCCGCCGCCAGCCCCAGAGTTACTTTGCCGGTGGTCGCCGCGGCCGTCGTCTGGTTGAACGTCTCCACCACGATCGCAAACGCCGACTGCGGAATCACCAGCGCCATATAGTTCAGCAGATGCACATAGATCAGCGAAGCCTTGCGCGCCGCCAGTCCGAGGATCGCGCTCGCACTCACCAGCGTCGGAAACAGCGCGAATAGAAAGTAGTACCCCAGCTCCGCTGCTCGCGAAAGCAGGTTATCGTCCAGAAACGAGCTGAACGCCCGTTTCATCACCATCCCAATGGGCGCACCCTGAAAATCCCAAAGGTTATGCAACGGCGACCGCGCCACATAGTCCCAAATATTCTGCGCCAGCGGGTCCTTCGCAATCCGATGGTCTTTGCGCCACGATTTCACCGCTGGCGCATCAGGTTGTGGGGTTTCGACCATCGCAGGACTCCGCTAGCTGTGATGCACGCAACGAGACCAACGTCGTCAAACCACTTTGCTCCTATCGAAAACCGCCGCCCCCACGCATCGCCACGGCCATCGCCTCCAACGCCCGCTGAGGATTGCCCTCCGGCAGCGCCACACCCATCTTCGCGGCCATTTGCTGTGCAATCCTTTGCGCCATCCCCGCACGCACATCCATATCCAGGTCCAGCGCCCGTGCAAAGAACGCATCGATCACCACCAAATCCGATGCCTTCAGCTTCGCCACCGCGTCCGCCGCAAACATCGAGCTCGCCACCGGCGTCTGCCACGTCGACTCCTTCACCGGCAGAAATGCATTATGCTGCGGCAGCAGCGGCTGCTCTTCGCGAGCCTCATGCACCACCAGCGTCCCGGCAACCATATCGCCCAGCCGCTTGTTTTGCTTGTTGCACAGCATCGTGATCACGCCGACTAGATACATCGAAGGCAGATAATCGACCAACCGCATCAGGTTCCGCGCCAACGCCTCAAAGAACGTAATCTGCCGCCCGGAGTCTTTGATCGTCCGCAGCCTCATGACGCGCTTACCCGGCGTTTGCCCACGCCAGAACGCCTCAAACAAGGCAAAGTATCCCGCCCACAGGCAAAAATTGAAGAAGATCACAAATCCGATAAACCACTTACCCGCTGTATTGAGCGGCGCACTGTCTCCCTTCGACGCATGCGACCCAATCCATGCAAACAGCAGAACCTCAACGATCACTGCGGCGAACTGGATAAGGTGGTCCAGCAACACCGCCACAAATCGGCTGCCAATGCCCGCCACGGCAAACTGCAGCTCCACCTGCTCCGGCGTGTCAATATAAAGTTGTTGCGCCAGTCCCTGCTGTTGGCCGAAACCGTTCTGCTCGAAAGTCGCCATGATCACAAACCTTTGGATCGATTTACGCAAGGATAACTGGAACCGGCTCGATACGCTCCTGCGCCAGGTCGAATCCTCCGGCGTCAAATCCCTAAACCGAACCGAACTCCGCGACTTCGGCCTCCTCTATCGCCAGGCTGCCGCCGATCTCAGCGCTGCCCGCGCCGATCAATCTTCCCGCGCCCTCGAGCAATACCTCAACCGCCTCGTCGCACGCGCCCACAACTTCGTCTACTCCGGCAATAAGGTTTCTGCCGCCGGCCTCTGGCACTTTCTCGCCCACGGCTACCCACGCCTCCTGCGCCGTCTCTCCGGCTACGTTGTCCTGGCAACAGCGATCTTCGCCGTCTCGCTCGCCCTCGGCGCCATCATCACCATCGTGCGTCCTGAGTTCGGCGCAGCCATGCTAGGCGCCCAGCGCATCGCCGATCTCGACCGTCACAAGCTCTGGACCGAGAGCGTCCTCAGTGCCAAGCCGCAAACTTCGTCCTTCATCATGACCAACAACATGATGGTCTGTTTCTACACCTTCATTTTCGGCATCCTCGGCGGCATCGGCACCGTCCTTCTCCTCATCCAGAACGGCCTCTCGATCGGCGCCACCTTCACCACGGTCGCGCAACACCACATGGCGATGAGCCTGCTCAGCTTCATGGCCGCCCACGGCGCGCTCGAAATCCCATCCATCATGTTCGCCGGAGCCGCCGGTCTCCGCCTCGGCGCAGGCGTCCTGTTTCCCGGCATACTCCGCCGCCGCGACGCCCTTGCCCTCGCCGGCACCGAATCCGTCCAGCTCATCTCCGGCACCATCCCGCTCCTCATCATCGCCGGCAGCTTCGAAGCCTTCCTCTCGCCCACCCACATCCCCATAGGCTTCAAGTTCGCCACCTGCGCCATCCTCTTCACCGGCCTCTGCTACTGGCTGGGCGAAGGGGGCCGAAAGACAGCCAACAGCGAACAGCGAACAGCCAACAGCTAGTCTGCTGTTCCCTGTTCGCTGTTTCCTGGCGAGAGGCCTGCTAAAGCAGCCCCTTAGCCTTCACTTCCAGATACTTCGTAATCGCATTCACCCCAACCTCCGCCGCGGTCGTCTCCACGATCAACACCCCTTGCCGCTCCAGCTGCACCACCGTCTCTCTCCGCCGTTCGATCATCTCCTGCGCCGCCGCGGCATGGAACATCTCCGCCCGTGTCTTCGGCGTCCTTGCCGCCAGCTCATCCAGCTCCGGATGCTTCAACAGCACTAGCACCACCAAATGCCGCCGCACCAGCTCCGCAGCCGCAGCCACAATCTCCGGCCTGCCCACGCTGTCGGTCAACTCCGTCACCCAGACGATCAACCCGCGCCGACGCTGCACGGTCTTTAGCCGAGCCATCGCTCCGAGGTGGTCGCCCTCCGCTCGCTCACTCCTCGTCCGGCTCAAGTGGTCGATCAGCACCCGCAGATGCGTCTGCCCCGCGCCCGGCGGAAGCAGCTGCTGCACCTTCTGCCCATAGGCCATCATGGCGAACTTATCGCCCGACCCATTGATCACCTGCGCCAGCATCGCCGCCGCCTGCGTCGCCTGGTCTAGCTGCGTAACCGTCAACAGATGCGCTGCCGTCTTCTCCGCCTCCGTCTCCGAAAAGCTCTCAACCCCACCTCGCTTCAACTCAAACGCCGTCCGCGAGAGCCTCCCCGCATCGAGCACAATCCAAACCTGTTGCGACCGCTCCACCGTAAACTGCCGGCTAACAAGCTTGTTCCGCCGCGCTGTCGCCGTCCATGAAACATTCCTCAGCTCATCACCCTGCTGATAATCCCGCAGACTCTCAAAGTCCCGCCCCACCCCTCGCAGTCGCAGCCTCCGCTTCTGCATCTCGATCTGCCGCGCCCGCAGCAGGTAAAACTTCGTACTCTCGCGACTCTCCTCCAGCGCCGGAAACACCCTCACCCGCTGTGCCTCGCCGGTCGACTCCACCGGCTCCGCCGCCGCCCACCGCTCCACCAACCGCAACACCCCGCGATACCGCAGATACACCCGCCGCATCACAAAATCCCCACGCTCGCGCGGATACACCCTCGCCACGCTCACCGCCGCATCCCGCGGAAACACCTGCACCTGCTGCTCCACGGGCTTTGCCACCAGCGCCGTATCCAGATCATCGGTCAGTCGCAGATCCGCGACCACATCCGCCTGCATCACAACCCGCAACTCCACCCGCGTAGGCTGCCCCAGCTGCGGCGAATCCAGAAAACTCCGCGTCACCAGAAAATCAGCAGGGCGGGGAAGCCTCACCGCATCGAACAATGCCAGCACCACCACCACGCCATCCCAGGCAAACATCCACCATATTCGCCGTGGATGCCAGAACGCCGGCGCCGCCAGCACCAACCCACACGCGAACAAAATCATCGCCAAAGGCGTAAACCCAAACCCCAACACCCGCCCAGTCCGACCAATCGGCTGAGCCCTGCCACTCGCGGGTTGTGGAATCAATGTCTGCATTGTCGTAATGATCCGGCCTTTTTGTTTTTCCATTCCGTAGCGCAGCGAAGGAATCTGCTTTCGTTACTGCCACCACAGGCGCCTCATGGAAGTCTTACCAGTCAGCCGCTAAATCCTCCCACGTCGGATTCTTCGATTCGACGAGCGCTATTTTCTTAGCTCGGTTCCAATCCTTCAGCTCATTCTCACGAGCAATCGCGTTATTCACGTACTGAAAGGTCTCGAAATAAACCAGCCGATCAATGTTGTAGCGAGCGGTAAAGGAACCCGGCACTTTTTCCCGATGCTGCATCACGCGCCTGCGAAGGCCTGTCGTGAAACCCACATAAAGCGTGCGCGAGCGGCTCGCGAGAATGTACACGTAGAACTTGTACTCGTACATGATGGCTGTCCTCAAAAGGCTGCTAGCGATCAAAGAAAGCAGATTCCTTCGCTGCGCTACGGAATGGAAATGCAGAGAGGCACACTTGTCACTTCGGCACCTGCACCGCCGCCAGCACATCCCGAACCACCCGATCCGCATCAAACCCCTCCAACTCAGCCTCCGGCCTCAACACCAACCGATGCCGCAACGTCGGCAGCGCTGCTTCCTTCACATCATCGGGAATCACAAAGTCTCGCCCCTCGCGCGCCGCGTAGCCTTTCGCGACCAACAACAAACTAGCCGCCGCCCTCGGGCTTGCACCCAGCGAAATCGAAGGCCAATCCCGCGTCCTGCGCGCAATCGCCAGCAGGTAATCAAAGATCGCCGGCTCAACCCGAACACTCCGAATCTCCCGCCGCGCCGCCGCCAGCAACTCAAACGGCACCGGCTCAATCGGCGTATCCGCCAGCCCCGTAGCACTGTGCGAAGCATGATGCCGCTCCAGCACCACGCGTTCCTCGGCCACATCCGGATACCCCACCTTGATCTTCAGCAGAAAGCGGTCCAGCTGCGCCTCCGGCAGCGGATACGTCCCTTCAAACTCCACCGGGTTCTGCGTCGCAAACACCGTAAAGTACTCATCCAGCCGCATCGTCTCCACATCCGCCGTCACCTGCCGCTCTTCCATGCTTTCGAGCAGCGCCGCCTGCGTCCGTGGAGGCATACGGTTGATCTCATCGACCAGCAGAAACTGCGTAAACACTGGCCCTTTATGGAACGAAAACTCGCCCGTCTTCTGCGAGAACACATTCGTTCCCAGGATGTCCGCCGGCATCATGTCCGGCGTAGCCTGCACCCGCCGAAACTCCAGCTGCAGAAACCGCGCCAGCGTCTTCACCGCCAGCGTCTTCGCCACACCGGGCACGCCCTCCAGCAGCGCATGACCACCGCAAAGCATCGTCAGCAACGCCTGCGCCACAGCCTCTTCCTGCCCGGCAATCACGCGCCCAATCTGCTCCTGCCCCCGCGCAAACAACTCACTAGCCGCCGCCACACCCATCTCACTCATGCCATCCGCTCTCCCGCTCCTGAAACCTGAAACCTCGAACCTAAAACCTTCTTCTTCACCTCAGCTTCATCCTCAGCCAAAGCACGCACCAGCGCCAGCGCACTCCTTGGAGCAAGCTCAGTCTCTCCAACCCCCGCCGCCTCACTCAAATGCTTCACCAGCCTCGACCAATCCCCACCCAGCCTGGCCTCCAGCGCCTCGCCCACCGCCTGCGGTCCCTGATCAATCGTCGCCCTCGCCACTCCCGCCTCACGCTGCAGCATCCTCAGCAACCGACGCTCTGCCGCCGCCGTAGCCGCGCCCGTAGCTCCCGCCTTCGCATACAAGTCTCCCATCGACTCCGCAAACTCCAGCGGCGAGCTCCGCGGCAGAACCACCGGCAACCGCAGCGGCCCTTTCCGCCTGCTGAAGCTCAACACCAGCAGCACAAACGCCACCAGCACCTGCACCCACAACCACCGCAACGGCAACCCCTTCGTCGGATCGTACTCTCCATGCTCGGCATGCAGATACTCATCGAGCAGCACCGTCCGCCCGTCGCCGCCATCGCCATACAAGCTCGCCAGCAACAGCTTCAAATTCGCATCCGTCTTCAACCCCGCATTCGACAGCGGCGTAGCGGAGCTCCACCAAATTGCCTCGCCCTTACCCATGGGATACCGCACAACCACCGCATCCTTCCCACACCGCTGTTCCACACGAAACTGCGGCCCCTCAGCCGTCCACTGCGCCTTCTCCGAAAGTTCCACCTTCCCCACCGCAGCCAGCAAACCAGGCCCTTCCGGCGCCGTCTCGCAAAGCCCTTTCTGAAACAGACTCGGTGCCCCGGTCTCACCCTCCGGCAACAGCGCTCCGTTACCACCGGCCAGCAACACCCGCCCACCCCGCTCCAAAAACGTCTTCAACTCCCCCGCAATTACCTTTGTCTGGTGCGTATTGGCGATTGGCTCCGCCAGCACCAGCGTCGTCCGTATCGCATCCACGCCGTCGATCTCATTCGTAGGCCGGTCCCACCGCTGCACATCGCGGCCCATCCCCTGCAGCGTCAGAAACGCCGCCTTCGCCCCTGCACCGCCTGCGTTATAGGTCGTCGGTCGCGGATCTTCCTTCGCCCCTGCCGGCGCAATCAGGCACACCCCGATCACCAGTATCACCATTGCGCCGCCGAGAATCAGCAGCAGCTTCCGGTCGTTTCTGGTATCTCCCGCGCTCAAGCGTTTGCCACCGTCGCCGTGCCTTCCTGCCCTTCACTCAGCCCCTCAAACAATCTCCGCGCCTGTAGGTAGTCCTCATCGCTCGCCTCGCGCAGCCCGTACCAGACGCGCTCAAAGATTTGCGTCAGCCCACCCAGCGCGCCTCGCTGCGGAGAGCCTGGCTTCAGCAGCCGCACATACTCCCGCGGCGTCCGTGTCGGATTATGCCTCCAGGCCCGCCTCGCCTCCAGTCGCACAATCGTCGCCCAATACAAACAATGCACGGCCTCGCGCCACTCCTGCTGCGCCGCACAGCTATCGGCCAGCGCCGCCCAATCCGCCGCTTCTTTATCCCACGCGCTCGCTGCCGTTCCGCCGTTCGCCAGCGAAATCGCCAGTCGCTGTCGCGCCAGCGCCCGCTGCACAAGCAACAGCAGGCCGACCGCCGCACCCAGGTAAAACACCACTTCCAGCACCGTACCCATCCACGGAGTTGCTTCCCCCAGCGCGCCAATCCCTGTAAAAATCAACGCCACAGCCGTCCAGAACTTCGCCACCTGGCGATCCCACCACGAAGGCTGCTCGGTCTTGCCGAACTCCGCACCCGCCAGCACCTGCGCCGCTTCAGCCTTTGCCTTCGCAAACTCGGCATCGCTTCCGGTCGGCGCACTTCCACCCGCCAGCTCTTGCAAATGCCCGGTCGCCTCATCCATCGCCTTCGCACGATCCTCCGGCTTCGCCTTCGCCGCCGTATCCATCGTCGTGCGCAGCCACTCCCAGCGCATCACAAACTCCGGCGCGCTGCCTTCGGCCTTCACGCGCTCGGCATCCCCAACGGCTTTTGAATCGCAAGCCTTCGCTGCCGCCTTGCACGTCGCAGCTAACGCCTCCATCTTTCCCACTTCCGCCCGAAACTCCGCCTGCGAAACCTCCCGCAGCTCTTCCGCCCCCCACGCCCGCGCACACGAAAGCGTCAGCGCGCCAGCGATCGCCAGCCCAGCCAACCGTCCCCGCGCTTGCACGCGCAATCTAAAGCAAAGCGCCATCGTCCACCCGGCCCTCACCCGCCACTGGCGCAGTCTTCGCCGCCGCAGCAGCAGACGCCACAATCGCCTGCTCGTCTCCCAGCAATACCACCAGGTCGAACGCTTCCTTCCGCACCCGCTGGTCGAAGTACACCAGCGTGAACCCGATCAGCGCCACCGGCGTCACCACCGAGTGCCCCAGAAATCCGATAATCAGCATGCCAGCTTCCGCAGACACCGCCGCATGCCCCTTCGCCATCGCATACAGCATCACGAACGAGAGCGGCGTCTGCAGCACGCCCACGACCATGTACAAACATCCCGAGATCACCAGCAGCAGAAAGATCCGTCCCTTCGCTCCGCTGCTCAACACCTTGCTGCGCCGCATCGTCGGGCGAATGTTCAGCCGCTCGATCACCGTCGCCGGAATCGCCAGCGCATTGCGTAACCCAAGAATGAACCCGCCGATGCCTCCGCCCAGAAATCCCAGCACCGCCAGCAGTCCACCCACTACCGCCAGCCCCGGCACCTTCATCGCCACCAGGACCATCGCCGGTATCAGGATCAGCGCCGGCAGCCAGATAAACCCGCACAGCTGCCACAACCCGATCACGATATAGGAAAACCACCTCTGGATCGTCGCCGCGAAGGCGGCCTTGATCGAAGTCGACCGCCCCAGGTACACCTCGCTCACCGCAAACGCCGTGGCCGCCTGCGTCAGGCTTGCCGCCAGGAAGTACAACAGGTACGCCACCAGCATCACCAGCAGCGGAACCCCAAAATGGAAGTTCGGGAATCCACCTGCAACCGTGCCCGGCCTCGCCGTCTGCGCGCTCAGAATCGTCCTATGCTGCAGCACCATCTGCGATGTCGCGGCCACACTTTCCACCACCGCCGAAAATGAGGCAATCCCCGCAAACAACCAGAACCGCGACCGGTACACCGAAAACGTCCGGTCCAGCACCTCGCCGGTCGTCAAAGGCCGCAGGTCATAAATTGGCGGTGGTCCACTTAGCGCCGCAGCCTGCACCTCCGGCAGCTTCGCCGGCGCCAGCCAAGCATTGCCGTTCGTCGCGGTGACACGAACATCTTTGTACTCGGGATCGAACGGTTCCAGCGGTTCCATCGGCGGTCTCCTTACGCTTCTCTACTGCATGCCGGGCGCTCATCCGCAAGCACCGTCCAGCGCCTTGGTTTCGGGAAGAATAGCACCCGAGACGACGCACCGCGTACAGCCAGGATCAAGAGACGGGGAACATGACCACCGCCCGAACCGTATAACTGGTTATGACACTCTCACCCAAACTGCAACATCTGCCGCACTTGCGGCGAAACCTCTTCGTCGCCTTCATGCTTCCCGTGGCCTTTGCCCTGCCTCTCGCTGTTATGGCGCAGTCGCCGCAGAAGCCATTGGCGGAAGCATCTCTCCGCCAGACGGTGCAAGCTCTCGACACTCGGCTCTTTGACGCCTACAACCAATGCGATATCCCAACGTTGAGTTCGCTCGTCTCCGACGACCTCGAGTTCTACCACGACCAAAGTGGCCTCTCTCTCGGCAAGGCCAAGTTCCTCTCCAACACCAGGCAATACATCTGCGGCAAAGTTCAGCGCTCGCTTGTCGCTTCGTCGCTGGAGGTCTATCCGCTCAAAGGGTACGGCGCCGTCGAGATGGGCGTTCACCGCTTTCATCATCCCAACCAGCCCACGGACGATGTCGCCGGCGAAGCCAAGTTCGTCATGCTCTGGCAGAACACCAACGGCGTCTGGAAGCTGTCGCGCGTCATCAGTTACGACCACGAATCCCTGGCAAAGTAACCGCGCTACCGTCCGGCCAAAACAGACGGCGCTCAAACCGACCGAATTTTTCGATCCACTTGGAGCTTTCACGCGTCTCAGGTATGGGCGCCTTGTTAAAGGCGCATCGGAGTCTCCATGTCCTTCACGTCTTCGCGTCAAGCTCTGTTCGCCACCATCCTCGCCATCACCTCCTGCATCGGCTGCAACGCCGCCATCCCCAAGACCCCACCACCCGCTCCTAACGTCGACGCCAAACTCTCTCCCACCCACGGCAAAGAGACCGCAGTCTTTGCCGGCGGCTGCTTCTGGGGCACCCAGGCCGTCTTCGAACGCGTCAAGGGCGTCATCGACACCACCGCAGGCTACGCCGGAGGCTCAGCCGCTACCGCCACCTACGCCCAGGTCACCACCGAAACCACCGGCCACGCCGAGTCTGTCAAGGTCGTCTTCGACCCCAGCAAGATCACGTACGGCAAGCTCCTCCAGATCTTCTTCGCCGTCCACGACCCCACCACCCTCAACCGCCAGGGCCCCGACTCTGGAACCTCCTACCGTTCCGCCATCTTCTTCACCACCCCCGAGCAGCAGAAGATCGCCTCAGCCTATATCGAGCAGCTCGATGCCGCCCATGCTTTTCCCAACCGCATCGTCACCCAGGTCAACGATCTCAAGGGCTTCTACGACGCCGAGTCGTACCACCAGGACTACGCCCTCCATAACCCCGACAATCCTTACATCCAGGTCTGCGACCGCCCCAAGATCGACACCCTCAAAGCCGAGTTTCCCCAACTCTTCAAGGACTACTACGGCAGATAGCCGCCGCCGCTGGCCGGTTGCGATCCATACCCTCCCCGAAAAGACCCCTATACCTTCTCTCCAAGAACGGTTATGGTGAAGTCATATTCGTCATCTGTTGGCACATTCTCTCGTCGTCCTTCTCTAGGGAAGCATTCGAGTGAGCCGCAGACTGCGTTGATTGGCTTCGGCGGTCATTGCTGGACGTGGGGGTCCCTGTAAAGTCTCCACCGGCAAGGCCTCAGGCAACAGCGTCTGCCTCGGTGGAGGCTGGAGGGGCAATGTTCTTGTCGATGATCGAATCGCTGCGAAAGCTGCAGCGTCGCCATGTTTCGCTGTTGGCGATTCGTTTCGGCGTCCTGCTCGTCTTTCTTCTTTCTACACTTCCCCACGCCCACGCACAGGGTCTTGAGCCTGGCGGTCCGGTAGACTTCGGCTCCATTGCCGTTGGCTCCAGCTCCCCCAACAACTACACCATCAGCTTCGCGGCCACCACCACAACGACCATCAGCTCCGTCATCGTCACCACAAACGGTGCTCAAAATCAGGACTTCGGTCTGGTCAGCCAGACCTGCGTCGGCACCCTCTTTCCCACCAACAGTTGTAACGTGACGGTGAATTTTTCACCCAAACAAGTAGGGTTACGCACAGGCGCCATCTCCCTTATCAACGGCTCCGGTGTCGCCGTCAACCGTGTCTTTCTGCACGGCATCGGCCTCGGTCCGCAGCTCGTCTTCTCGCCCGTCACCGCCGCGGCAACCTCCAGCGTCAGCTTGTCGCCCTCTACCTTCAAAACCTCCACCGCGGTCTACGACGGCAACGGCAACCTCTACTTCAACGACTACCTCAACAGCCGCATCCTTGAGCTCACCTCCGGTAATACCGCCGCCCTCGTCGCCTCTCAGGTCGGCAACGACCACTCCTCCATGGCGATCAACGGCGCGGGCGCCATCTACGTCACCTCGCCCACCGAGGGCAAGGTAGTTGTCATCGATACCAGCACCTCACCGGTTACCATCAGCACTCTCGCCACCAGCGGCGGTGGCAGCGCGGGCAGCGTCACCCTCACCAGTCCGTCCGGCATCGCCGTCGATTCCGCCGGAACCATCTACATCGCCGATTCGCAAACCAACCAGATCTCCCGCATCGCGGCCGATGGCTCCAGCTACTCCTACCTCGCGCTCACCGGCCTCACCACGCCGCTCCTCAATCCCTACGGCCTTGCGATCGACAACAACTTCCTCTACATCGCCGACACCGGCAACGGCCGCATCGTCGAAGTCTCCCTCGCCAGCGGAGCCGCCACCGCCCTCACTCCCACCAACACCTTCTCCAACAACTACGGCGTAGCAGTCGACGCAGCCGGGAACCTCGTCGTCTCTAACGCCGGCGGCTCCGACATCGAAGAACTCACCCCCACTGGCACCGTCTTTGCCTTCGCAGCGGACACCGGCAACACCCTTGCCTCCACTCCACTGGGTTTAATCGTCACTCCCTCCGGAGACATCGTCTCCTCCGACGCCGTCCTCGGCCTCGTCAAAATCACCCGCTCCACCGGCTCGCTCACATTCCCCACCGCCACCAAGGTAGGCCACCTCGATAGCACCGACGGCTACGAAACCCTCACCGTTCAGAACTCCGGCAACCAGGCCATCCAATTTTCCGCTACGGACCCCGCCTTCAGCTCTCCCGTCTTCGCCAGCGGCCCCACCAACACCTGCCCCGTCCTGCAGAGCACTTCCACCCCACTTCCCATCGGCAACACCTGCACCTACGCGGTCGGCTTCACGCCGTCGGTCGTTGGTACGAACACCGGCACCCTCACCGTCGCCGGCACTGCCGTCGGCTCGGGCTTGGCAATCAGTTCGGTCGCCAACCTCACCGGCACAGGCATCACCCAGGTCGACACCCTCGAGGTCGTCGCCACACCCAGCAGCACCACCCCTGGCACGCCGGTCAGCTTCACCGTCACCGCGCTCGAAGGCACCACTGTCATCACCGCCTTCACCGGCACGGTTACCTTCACCATGACCGACGCTACCGGCAGCTTTGTCACTGGCGCCAGCTACACCTTCACCACCGCGGACGCCGGGGTCCACACCTTCACCTCCGACGCCATCTTCAACACCCCCGGCACGTACACCATCAGCGCCCACCTCAATACCGTCACCGGCACCAGCAACAACGTCCTCGTCCAGTACACCTCGCAGACGGTCCTCACCAGCTCGGCCAATCCGGTCTTCATCAACAACAACACCACGCTCACTGCGACGGTCTCCTCCACCGCCAGCGCCATCGTCCCCACCGGCACGATCACCTTCATGAACGGCGCCTCCTCGCTCGGCACCTGCAATCTGAGCGGAGGCACCTGCACCCTCGCGGTCAGCTTCGCCACCGCCGGAACCTATCCGCTCACCGCCGTCTACGGCAGCGATACTAATTTCGCCATCTCCACCTCCACGCCCGCACTCAGCCAGGTCGTCACCGACTTTACCGCGCAAATCAACCTCGCCAGCTCCATCAATCCCAGCTTCGTCAACCAGACCACCAACCTCATCGCCACGGTCACCGCGACACCCGGCCAGCCCGGCGCAGGCCAGCCCGCCGGCACGGTCACCTTCATGGATGGCGCCACCACCCTCGGCACCGCCAACATCATCGGCACCACCGCCACTCTCCCCGTAAGCTTCGCCACCGCCGGCAATCACAACCTGACCGCCACCTATAACGGCAGCCTCACCTTTGGTTCGCAGTCCACCACCGGCACCTTCACGCAGGTCGTCAACAACTACACCGCGCAGATCGGCGTCACCAGTTCCATCAACCCCAGTTTCGTCGGCCAGTCGACCACCTTCACCGTCACCGTCTCCGATCTCGGTGCCCAGACCGGCGCGCCCACTCCTTCCGGCACGGTCACTCTCAAGGACGGCGCCACCACCATCGGCTCCTGCACACTCCTCTCCGGCATCTGCAGCGCCGCTGCCAGCTTCGCTGTCCCGTCCACCACTACCGCGCACAACATCTCCACTTCCTACAGCGGCGACACGAGCTATAACCCCGCCTCCACCGCCACCCCCCTCGTCCAGGTTGTCAACGACTACGGCGCCACGGCCATCGTTACCAGCTCCCTCAATCCGAGCTTCGTCGGCCAGAGCACCACCCTCACCGCCACGGTAGCTGCGGTCGCCGGACAAACCGGCTCTACCACTCCAACCGGCCTCGTCACCTTCAAGGACGGTTCGGCCACCGTCGGCACCTGCAACCTGGTCTCCGGATCCTGCACCCTCCCTGCCGGCTTTACCCCCTCCGGCAACCATGTGCTCACGGCCGTCTATGCGGGAAACAACCTCTACTCCACCGTCACCTCACCGCAGGTCACCCAGGTCGTCAATCAGTACACCTCGCAGACCGCTCTCACGAGCTCCGTCAATCCGTCGATCATCAACGGCCAGACCACCCTCACCGCCACCGTCTCTGCCACTCCCGGACAAACCGGCTCCGGCACGCCCGCCGGCTCCATCACTTTCAAAGACGGCTCCGCGACCATCGGCACCTGCACGCTCGCCTCCGGCACCTGCACCTACAGTGCCAACTTCTCCACCGCTGGCAGTCACAATCTAACCGCAGTCTATGGCGCGGACACCAGCTTCTCCGCCTCAACCTCCAACACCGTCATCCAGGTGGTCGACACCTTCACCTCCCAGACCGTCCTCACCAGCTCGATCAACCCGTCGGTGCTCAACCAGTCCACCACCCTCACTGCCACGGTCTCCGCCACCCCCGGCCAGACTGGCGCCGGAACCCCGACCGGCTCCGTCACCTTCAAGAACGGCACCGCGACCCTCGGCACCTGCACGCTCGCCGCCGGCACCTGCACCTTCCCAACCAGCTTCGCCACCGCTGGCAGCTACTCACTCACCGCCGTCTACGGCGCGGACACCACCTTTCTCGGCTCACCCTCCGCCCCCGTCACCCAGGTCGTCAACGGCTACAACACGCAAGCCACCCTCACCAGTTCTATCAATCCGAGCGCCCCGAACCAACAGACCACCCTCACCGCCACTGTCTCCGCTGCGCCCGGCCAACCCGGCGCAGGCACCCCGACCGGTACAGCCACTTTTAAGGACGGCGTCACCACCCTCGGCGCCTGCACCCTCACCTCCGGCACTTGCACCTACGCCGCCACCTTCACCACCGCCGGCAACCACCCCCTCGCTGTCGTCTATGGTGGCGATACCGGCTTCGCAGCGTCCACGTCAACCGCCTTCACCCAGGTCGTCAGCGGCTACCCGGCCGCTGTCACGCTCACCAGCTCCGCGAACCCCGCCTTCGTCACGAACGCCACCACCCTTTCCGCGACCATCGCCGCTGCCGTGGGGCAGGGAACCGCACCCGCTCCAGGCGGAACCGTCACCTTCATGTACGGAACCACCACTCTTGGCTCGGCTGCAGTCGTCAATGGCACCGCCACCTTCGTGTACATGTTCCCCTCCATCGGCAGTTATCCAGTCACTGCAGTCTACTCCGGCGACGCCAACTTCCTCACCGCCTCCTCGCCCGCGCTCATCGAATCGGTTGAAGACTTCACCATCGCCGTCGCCTCCGGCACACTCAGCACCGCGACGGTCCTCGGCGGCTACCCCGCCAGCTATACGTTCACCCTCGCTCCCTTCGGCGGCGCCTCCATGGCCGCCCCCATCACGTTCAGCCTTAGTGGCTTCCCGCTCGGCACCACCGCCGTCTTCGCTCCCGCCGCTCTCGCCACCGGCGTAGCGTCCACCAACGTCACGCTTACCGTCAAACCGCCCGCCGTCGTGCAGGCCCATCTTGACCAGCGTCCGAGCCAGCTTCACCCGCGCACTGCCGTCCACTACGCTCCCATCGCCCTGGCACTGCTGATCCTGCCCTTTACTTTCCGTCGCCGCCGTATCGCTGGCCTCTTCCTCTGGGTCCTGCTCGGCATCTCCGCCCTCGGCCTTACCGGCTGCCTTTCAGACTCCTCCAGCGGCTACTATGGCAACACGCCGCAAACCTACACCCTCACCGTTACCGCGACCTCGGGCTCTCTCTCGCACGCCACCACTGTCACCCTTACCGTCCAGTAGCAAAGCAGGAGCCCCACGACGATGTACCCTGAAACCCGCGATCCCCAGCCAGCATTCCGCCTGTTCCGCCATCTCTTCCGGCTGGCAGCGATGCTGTCCCTCGCGGCAACAGCCCTTCCACCCGCCCACGCCCAGTTCGGTGGCCGCAGCGCGGAATTCGGCATGTCCTACGTCCAGGAGCGCAGCAAGTTCCTCGGCTCCTCTTCATCGGACTACTTTTACCTCCGCGGCGCCAAAATCGACTACACCGTCGACCTCTGGCACGGCCTCGGCGTCTCTGCTACCGGCGCCGGCTTTGCCGCCACGAACCTCCGCGGGTCCATCGATATCGAGCACATCCAGTTCCTCGTCGGCCCCCGCTACACCTACAACCTCGGCCACATCACCGACACCGCCTGGAATCGTCACGGCAGCGCTTTCGTGGAGGGCAAAGTCGGCTATACCATTGCGCCCTCAGGACTTTACCCCAGCAACGGCGTCGAGCAAACCCATGCTTCCTCGCTCACCTACCAGGGCGGTGCGGGGATCAACGTTACGATTTATCATCGTTTCGATCTTCGTCTTATCGAAGGCGGATATGTTCGAACGGCGCTCCCGAACGGCGGCACCAATACTCAAAACACCGTCTGGGCAGGTTCCGGCATCAACTTCCACTTCGGTCGCTAATTCGTTCTCCCCCGGCGCTAGCTGGGTACGCTTCTTCACAATTCGGACCCCCGGCCTTTACTGGGGTCAAAATCCGCATCGATAAAGCTTCAATCGAGCTATATCGATTCAGCTCAACCTCGCATCTCACTTGGAACGATGGACGCCAAAAGACACAGCTTGCCTTCAGGCGCCCTGCACTCTTCATTGCAGGAAGAGAACCAGAATGAAGTTCGCCTCAATCTCCTCATCAAAACCGGCCTCGCGCTGGCCGCTGAACGCAGCTTCGAAACCATCATCCAGACCGCCCTTGACGCTGCCCGGCAGCTTGCCTGCGCCAGTTTTGGTGTCTTCTTCTATAACGCCACCGGCTCGGACGGCGGTCCGGTCCAGCTCTACAGGTTCGCCGCCGAAGACCCAGCCGTTTTGGCAGGCATCACCCTTACTCCCGTAGCCGACCTCTTCAGCCCATCCGTTTTCGACAACGTCATTCTCCGCTCTGCCGACATCACCCACAATCCCCGCTTCGGTGGAAACAGTCCTTTTAGCGGAACCCCGCTCGGCCATCTTGCCATCCGCAGTTATCTTGCCATCCCCGTCTGCGTTCCCAACGGCCAGCACGTCGGCGGCATGCTCTTCGGGCACCCGGACCCCGGCATCTTCTCCGCCTACATCGAGCAGCAGGTCGTCACCGTTGCCGCCCAGGCCTGCGCCGCCATGGAAAATGCCCGTCTCGCCGACATCCTCACCCAGGAAATTGCGATCGCCGACGCCGCCCGCCAGGCCCAGCGCGAAACCTCCGAGCGCCTTGCCTCCGTCTTTGAAAGCACCACCGACGGCATCGCCCTCATGGACCGCAACTGGCGCTTCACCTACCTCAACAAGCGTGCGAACGATATCGTCGCTCCCGGCCGCAACGTCACCGGTATGCCTTACCTTGAGCTCTTTCCCGACGCCGCCGGCAGTGTCTTCGAGCAGCGCTACGCCGAAGCCATGAACAATCACCGCGTCGTCGAGTTCACAGACTTCTACGCCCCGCTCGATATATGGGCCTCCATCCGCGTCTTTCCTACCAGCGATGGCATCGCCATCTTCTTTCAGGACGTCACCCAGCAGCGCCGCGCCGAGCGCACCAGCGCCGATGCTACCCAACGCCTCCGCCAGGCCCTCGACGCCGGCCAGCTTGGCACCTGGACCTGGAACCGCGAAACCGATCTCCTCGATCTCGACGAGCGCGCCAACGAGCTCCTCGATGGCGACGGCGCACATGTCCCCGTCTCCCGCACCGAGCTCCGCAAACGCATCGTCCATGAAGACGACCTCGGTCAGACCGCCGAATCCATGCGTGAAATCGTCCTCGCCGGCGGCGCATACAGCGCCGAGTACCGCGTAGACACCCGCGACGGCCGCCAACATTGGGTCTCCAGCCGCGGCATCGCCACCTACGACGATGACTCCGCCGGCCTCTCCTCACCGAAGTCCCTCAAACAGGTCACCGGCATGATCGGCACCGTGCAGGACATCACCGCCCGCAAAACCCAGGAAGCCACCCTTCGCCAGAGCGAAAAGCTCGCTGCCACCGGTCGCCTCGCCGCCACCATCGCCCACGAAATCAACAACCCCCTCGAAGCCGTCACCAACCTCATCTATCTCTCCAAAACCGACCCCGGCATCCCTCCGCCCATCGCCCACCTGCTCGATACCGCCGATAACGAACTCGCCCGCGTCGCTCAGATCGCCCAGCAGACCCTCGGTTTCTACCGCGATACTACCCGCCCCATCGACATCAACCTTACCGACATGCTCGAAGGCGTCGTCAACCTCTTCTCGCGCAAAATGGACTACAAGAGGATCACCTGCGATCTTGACCTCACGCCCGACCTCCACATCTTCGGGCTCCAGGGCGAAGTCCGGCAGGTCTTTTCGAACCTCCTCGTCAACGCCATCGACGCCTCCTCCAAAACCCGGATCTACATCCGCGCTCGCGCCCGCACCCACCTTGGCCGCCGCGGCGTCAGCGTCCTTATCGCCGACCGCGGAACAGGCATCCCGGTCTCCGTCCGCCAGCGCCTTTTCTCGCCTTTCTTCACCACCAAGCAGTCAGTCGGCACCGGTCTCGGTCTTTGGGTCACTCGCGGCATCGTGGAAAAGCAGGGAGGCTCGATCCGCTTCCGCACCTCTACGGAAAACCCATCCGGAACGGTCTTCCGCGTCTTCCTCCCGGCGGAATTTATCGATCCCGAAAAATTCCTTGTCACACAGTCGAAGTTTCTCCAGTAGACTTATCCATGGAGCGGTTCAGACCCGACCATGGGTTTATCCTCTCCCGCTTGTGGGACTTACCGGAGCGCTCGGTGTACGACCTCATTCCAGTTACACTCACTTGCCAGGACCCCGATGACCGTCATGAACCCCTTTCTGCTTAGCGGCGACTCGCTCAAACCCTTGTTCCGGCCTTCCTCAGAGCCTGCTGGCGACTCCGCCAACACCGCTCCGGCCCCGCGCATCCTCGTCGTCGACGATGAAGCCCTCATTGCCGACACCATCTGCCAGATCCTCAACCGCAACGGCTTTATCGCCGAAGCGGCCTACTCTGGCTCGGAGGCCATCGAGATCGCCAGGCGCAACTGCCCCGACCTCCTTCTCTCCGACGTCCTTATGCCGCACATCGACGGTGTAGAGGCCGCCATCGCCATCCGCGAGCACTGCCCGGACACCCGCATCGTTCTCTTCAGCGGGCAGGCGGCCACGGTTGAAATCCTCGAGCGCGCCAAGAAGCGCGGCCACACCTTCGAGCTCCTGCCCAAGCCCATCCACCCCACCCAGCTCATCAAGCACCTCCGCGAGTAACCCGGAAGGTCTCAGCGTAAAAACCCGCGCAATCTTTTGTGCGGCAACGAACACCTGCGTCACAACTGCGTAACACATCCGTGCCATTGAAGGGGTCTACCCGGAAGACTAGCTTTAAAGCAGTATTTCGGGCCAGGAGACTTTTGATGAAACAGTTTTGTTGTGGTGATGTCGTTCCGGGCTGCAAAGCTCGCTTTCAAGGTGCCAGTGAAGAGGAAATCCTCGGCCAGGTCGCAAAACATGCCAGGGAAGATCACGGCATGACGGATATCCCCGCATCGCTGGTCGCGCAGGTCCGTTCCAATATCCAAAATATTCCCGCAGCGTAACTCTGCATCTAGGACGCGGGGTTTCACAATGCCACTTGGCTCATCCCTTTCTGAACCCGCAAGGTCTCAGAGAGAAAATGAAGACTTTCTCCTCGCCCTTGAGGCTGTCCTCAATGGTGAGAGCCCCATTGTCTTCCACTATCAGCCCATCGTCGATCTCTCCCGCGGCGTAACCACGGGCTACGAAGCTCTCGTTCGCTTCCCCGAAGCCATGGGCCCTGCGCCGGACGTTGCCTTCGACGCTGCCGCCCTCTTCGGCCGCCGTCTCGAACTCGAAGAGGCCGTCACCCGGGCCGCGCTCTACAGTCGCGCTCTGCTTCCCGCCAACTGCTTCCTCAGCCTCAACACCAGCCCCACCTTCCTGCTTTCGGATCAATGGCAGGCCGTGCTCTCCACCGTCTGCGACCTCTCTGGTGTTGTCATCGAGATCACCGAAGGCGAATCCATCAAGGACTACGCCCATATCCGCTCCCGCATCGCGCAGATTCGCCGCCTTGGCGGCAGCATCGCCGTCGACGACGCTGGCGCCGGCTACGCCAGCCTCAAGCACGTCGTCGAAATGAAGCCCTCCTTCATCAAGCTCGATCGCATCTTCGTCGAAAACTGCCACTCCGACCGCGCCAAGGCCGCCCTCATCGAAATGATGGGCCGCGCCGCCAACCGCCTCGATGCCTGGATCATCGCCGAAGGCATCGAAACCCTCGGCGAACTCAACGAACTCATGCACCTCGGCGTCCCGCTCGGACAGGGCTACTACCTCGGGCGCCCCAATCCCGTCATGCACCCCCTCAACGACGACCGCGCCTCCGACATCCGCTTGCGCACCGAGGCCCATGCCACGGTCGCCGGTCTGCAACGCTTCCTTCAACCCTGCCCATCGCTCACCACCCCACAGGCTGCGCAGACCATGCTCGCCGTCGACCTCTCCATCGACGCCGTCGTCGTCCTCGACAAGTGGAGCCGCCCCGTCGAAATCGTCGAGCGCCATCCCCTCGCCGGTATCCGGCGCGTCCAGGACATCATGAAGATTCAGCTCCTCAGCGATCCCGCGGAAACCCTCCACCGCGCCCTCACCCGCCCCGCCCTCACGCGCTTCGACCCCATCACCGTCATCGACACCCAGGGCGAGTACCTCGGCATCCTCTCCATCGACCGCCTCATGCGCGCCCAGCTCAACTAACCGCTCCTGCGCGCCGTCCCGCCTTACCCTCAGCCTATGTCTCTCTTGTTGCCATCCCCGCAGGGGATCTGCGTTCGCTCTTGCTTTGTCTTTCTTCTGTTCAACCCAACCCCCGGGTGGCCCATTCATCGCGCGGCACGTTGCGCGATGAGTGGGGAACATCGGATGTCCAACTCACCCCCTTCGCCTTTTCATCCCGATAGAAATCTACCGTCGCCTTCTTACTGTTCACTTTCCTCCCTCTGTAAATCCGATTGAACTTGCAACACCTCATACTCACCCCGTACGCTTCTTCCCATGACGTTTCTCAAGCGAACCATGGATCGCCGCCGCTTCCTCTTCACCACTGCCGCCACTGCCGCCACTGCCGCCACCCTCAAGTCCTTCGCGCAAGCCCCCACGCCCGCAGCCATAACTCTCACGCTTCACCCCGACAAACCCGGTCCCGTCATCCCTCAAAACTTCGTCGGCCTCTCCTACGAAACCCAGCAGCTCTCCGACCCCGACTTCTTCTCGCCCGCCAACACCGGTCTCATCGCGCAGTTCAAAGAGCTTGCTCCTCACGGCGTTCTCCGTCTCGGCGGCAACACCTCCGACTACGGCTACTGGAAACCCACCCCCACCTCCACCATGCCCCCTCGTGCAGCGCGCCCCTACAAGGTCGGCGACCCACCGCCCGACATGTCCTACGCCGTCACGCCCAAAGCCGTCATCAACCTAAAAGCTTTCCTCGACCTCACCGGCTGGACCTGCCTCTACGGCATCAACCTCGGCGAAAATACCCCCGCACTCGCCGCCGATGAAGCCACCTTCGTCCACAAAACCCTCGGCTCCAAACTCGAGTACCTCCAGATCGGAAACGAAGCCGACCGTTTCGGTTCCACCATCCGCGACCCCAAGCTCACCGGCAAGCCCTGGGACGTAGAAGCCTTCATCGCCGAGTGGCTCACCTTCGCCAAGTCCATCGTCGCCGCCGTCCCCGACGCCAAGTTCGGCATGCCCGACATCGCCTCCAACGAAAAGTGGTTTGCCGGCATCGGCGAGCACTTCGCCTCGGACCCCATGGCCGCGCACATCGCCTGCCTCTCGCACCACTACTACATCGGCGGCCCTCCCTCCAGCCCGGAGATGACCATCCCCCACATCCTTGCCGCCGACCCTCGCGTCCCCAAGCTCGCCGATATCGTCAGCACCGCCGCCGCAAAACTCCACACCTCCTGGCGCATGACCGAAGGCAACACCTGCTACCGTGGCGGCAAGCCCGGCGTCTCCGACGTCTTCGCCTCCGCCCTCTGGTCCGCCGACTACCTCCTCCAGCTAGCCTCCCTCGGCTACGCCGGCGTCAACCTCCACGGCGGCGACGGCCAGATGGTCGCCAACTCCTTAGGCGGCAAACTCCCCGGAGACGAAATCGTCCTTGCCGAGCACGGCAACCCGGCCGACCATCCCCACCCCTACTACACCCCCATCGCCCACATCGGCAACGACTACATCGCCGAGCCCGTCTCCTTCGGCATGCGCTTCGCCCAGCACTTCGCCGGCGCCACCATCCTCCCCATCGACTTCAACCCCGGCTCAGTCAACGCAACCGCCTACGCCGCCAAACTCCCCGACGGCCAAATTCTCGTCGCGATCATCAACAAGGACACAGCCAAGGATCTCCCCATCAGCCTTCCCGGCTTCGCCCTCGATCTCACCCTCACCGCGCCTTCTCTTGACTCCCGCAAAGCCGACTTCCTCGAGCCCGCCCGGTTCCGCGAAGCCTCCACCGTCCCCCACGCCACCGCAATCCTGCTCCGCTCCACCCGCAGCTGAAGCTTGTCCGATGGACCATGGCAACACCCACCCATAAAACACAACGTCGGGTGGGGTATCGTTTGCGGTAGCAAACGACCGCTCTCCTCAACACCACCCCAAAACACAACGGCCGCCTCAACCGAGGCGGCCGCCGTTTTATTCACTATTCACTGCCTTAGAACACAATCCGTCCACCCAACTGCACCTGCCGCGGCAGACTGTTGGCAATGGTCGACGTAATGTACCCGAAGTTGCTGGCCGTGGCGCTGGAAACATTAGGTGCAGCAAACACCGGATGGTTCAGCGTGTTGAACGTCTCAAAGCGCAGTTGCAGGTAAGCTCCATGCACGAGGTCGAAGTTCTTCAACACCGAAGCATCCAGGTTGTTGAACCCATCCTGCCGCACCCACGAGAGTGTCTGCGGAAGCGTGCGATAGTGGTCTACATAAGCGCCATTGTTGATGAACGTCGATCCATCGCAAGCCGAGGGTGTCGCCGTGCATTGCGCTGCGGTGAGAGCAGCCACGTTGCCCGTAACGAACTTGCTGGTGCTCAGAGCAGGATTGCCAACAATCGCCGTTGAGGTAGGGACGGGAGACGTGTCCCGCGCCTTGTTGCTGATCTGGCGCAGCGTCGCTCCAGGTGCCAGCACCAGGTCGCTCGTGAACACCAGCGGCTGTCCAGTCTGGAATTGGTAGATGCTGTTGATCACCCATCCACCGGCCAGTTCATCCATCAGCTTGCTTCCGCCAAAGGCAAACTGCTTGCCCTTGCCGAACGGCAGGTTGTACGTTCCACCCACGGTGAAGTGGTGCGTGTGGTCGAACGGCGAAATGCGCCGCGTCGGCGAGCTGTCCTCATCGTTCAGGAACGTGTCGGCCTCAATCAGCTTCGAGAAGCTGTAGTTGGCCGTCAGCGTCAGCCCATGTTTGGACCGCTGTTCGATGTGTACGATCGCGCTGTTGAAGTAAGACTGCCCGATCGTCTGGTTCTGCTCCAACACGTTCGCCGTTCCATACTGCGGATACTGCGTCAGCAGGCTCCCGTAAGAAACCGTCGGGCTGTTGGCGCTTCCACCGTTCGGCAGCAAACCCGCATACGGGTTCGCCACGGTCGTCGAGTACTGTGCCGAAAGCGTGTTGTTCCGGTAAGGATTTGTCGAAAGATACGGCGTCCGGATCGCGTTCAGGTTCTGCTGCGCAATCGGAAGATGCAGACTGTGGTTGCCCTGATACAACACCTCAAACAGCGTGCTGCTGGTCAAGCTGCGTTGCAACCCAAGGTTCCAACGTTCCGAGTAAGGATCATGCTGCACCGGCGCCAGGAAGCTGATCGTCTGTCCCAGAAACGAGCTCGCGCCCAGCGACGATCCGCTGGCCTGCACAAACCCGGTCGGGAAAGGATTGCTCAATGTGTTCGTCGGTGGCGTCAGTCCATTGTTGGTTGAAGAGGTATACGTCGTGGACGCAGAGAACCCTTCCGAGTTGCTCAGCGCGTTCGACGAGTACGTTCCCGTCGATGCCAGCGATGCCAGCGTCTCCGGCTGTACAAAAATGCCGAATCCGCCGCGAACCACGGTCTTCGGATCAACACTCAGCGAGAACCCGATGCGCGGGCTCACGAACCCGTTGTTGGTCGCGTACACCGCACCGTTGCTGCTGCTCGGATAAGTAAGCCCGCCCAGCGTGTTGATCGTGCTCAGCGTCGTCGTCTCACCGCCGTAGGTTACGGTGGTCGGCTTGAACGCCGCGGTTGCACCGGCCGAAGCCGAGTTCACCGCCAGGGGATTGAACCCGCTCACCGTCTTTCCATTCGTCTCACGGAACGGCGTGTCGATATCGAACCGCAGTCCCATGTTCACTGTCAGCTTGTTGTTCACGCGCCAGTCATCCTGCACAAACGATCCCGTGTAGTACTGGTGATAGTTCGAGCGTGCATTGATGTCGTACTCGCCGGAGCTCGGCAGGCCGAATTCAAACGACGCCAGATCGCCACCGAACGTCTGCGCCGTTCCGCCGCCTACACGTTCCACAAAGTTCGAGTTGAACGTAAAGCTGCCCGAAGCATCGCCGAAGTTCTGCACGCTCAAGCGGTACTGCCGTCCGTCAAAGCCGATCTTCACCGTGTGACGTCCAAGCACCTTCACCATATCGGCGAACACCTGGTAGCTGGTCGTCGGATCCAGCGCCGATCCTGTATCGCCCAGGCACTGGTAGCTCGTAAAGCTGCCGCAGCTGCTGCCCGTTGCAAAGTTGATGTAAGGAAGCTCAGGCTCCGTCACCGAAGTGTACGGCAGGCCAACCGACGCCGGGCTGTAAGCCTGCGCCTGCGTTCCATGCGACTCGCCGAAGTACGTCCAGTTCGCACGCACATCGAAGGTCGTCGTATCGTTCAGCGCATACACGTTGTCCAGCGTCAGCCCGAGGTTCTCGCGCTGCAGCGTCGTTCCGGTGGTGTTGTTGCCAAAGTAATTGCCCTTGGTCTGTGTGCGGTTGTTGTGGCGCATGTCGAAGAAGATGTGGTCCTTCGAGCTCACGTTGTAGTCCAGCCGCCCGAACTCGTTGTTATACGTGTCCGCGCTGGGTGCATTGCTGATGTAGTTGTTCTGCCCGTCGGCCGCGGCATTCGCCGAGTTGTTCGCTGCAGGGAAGAGCTTCAGGTAAGCCTGTGCCGTCGGGTCGAACGCATGCCCGGTCGACGCAAGCTGATTGTTCGCAATCGGCGTACGTGTCACTGTTCCGCCTACCAGCGTCGCCGTAAACGGGTTATAGAGCTGGTTCGGATCAGTTGCTCCCGTACCGTTACACGTCGCCAGGCCGGCGCCGTTCACCGTATAACCCGTGCTGCATCCGGCCGCCAGCGTCTGCGAGAAATCACCCGTCAACTCCGCTGCCGTCGGCACGGTCGTCGTCGTGGTCACAGGCTGCGAATCCTTCAGGCCTTCATAGGCGAAGAAGAAAAACAGCTTGTCCTTACCGTTGTAGATCTTCGGCAGCCAGACCGGCCCACCCACCGTCAACCCATACTGGTTGTAGTGCGTCACCGGCAGCTTCACAACCGGAGTAGCGCGATCGTTGAAGTATGTATTCGAGTCGATGTTCGGAATCTGGTTGAACTCATACACCGTTCCATGCAGTGAGTTCGTTCCGCTCTTCGTGATCTGGTTGATCACGCCGCCGATCGTATGTCCTTCGCTCGCGTCCGTATCGAACGGCCGCACCGAAACCTCATGCACTGAATCCTGTGTCGGTGCATAAGCCAGCGCACCCAGCAGCGTAAGGTCGGGCGAGCCATCCAGCAGCACTTCGCTCACCTGGTTCGGTGTTCCACCCATCGACCAGGAATTACCCGCGCCATTGTCGAACGGATGCACCAACTGCGGCGGAGCCGTCGTGATCACACCTTCCGAAAGCTCCGTCAGTGTCGTCGGCGTACGTCCATTCAGCGGCAGGTCCGCCACCGATTCCGTCGAAATAATCTGTCCGACAGATGCATTCGCTTGGTCGATCAGCGGAGCCGCATCGGTCACCGTCACCGACGTCGTGGTTTCGCCCACCTGCATCTTCATGTCCACAATCGGGTGCGCCTGCGACTCCAGCGTGATCGCGCTATGCGTCGTCGTCTCGAACCCCGGCATCGTCACCGTAATCGTGTAGTCGCCCGGCAGCAGGAACGGAACAACGTACTGCCCATCCGCATCGCTCTTGGTCTGCGCCGTCGTCCCGGTGTGGACTTCCTTCACCACCACGCTCGCCCCCGGAACCACCGCTCCGGTCGGGTCCGTCACCGCTCCGCTGATCGTTCCGCGAAACTCTTGCGCCTGCGCCACGCCTGCAAAAAATAGTACTGCCACAGCCAGCGGCAACGCTGCCCTGGCGATTAGCCCACGTAAAAACATGCCCATCTACTCCTATTGTCGTGCTGTCCGGAAAAGTCGTCCGCCGGAGAGAAAGTCCATCCAAGAAAGCTCGCCGCCGATCAAACCAATCCGGCCGCTTCCAACGTCTGTTACCCGGTCACATCCATCGTCAAAATGACTTAAGAGGGCTTGGAATCATCTCGCTCGACACACAAACAGTCCAGCGGTTCAAAGCAAAACAAGCCCAGTCCGAGTACGGCTGACCATTATCGTCTTCAGACGCAATAATTGTCAAACAGCACATTTAGGCTGTCATACAGAATAAGGAGCACAGAAGTTCAGGGGATATATCTATTAGACGCACAACCCACTCCATCGACTCACCCGTCGCCTCGCGCCTGCTGTTTCGCTGTCACTGTTAGCTGTTCGCTGCTCCATATCCTCTACACTCTGTACTTATGTGTGGAATCGTCGGTTACATCGGCCCTAAGCCCTGCGTCCCCGTCATCATGGAAGGCCTCGCCCGCCTCGAGTACCGCGGTTACGACTCCGCCGGCATCGCCGTAGCCGGCGGCACCGCGCCCGACGGAACCCCGAACCCCCTCCAGCTCCGCCGCGCTCCCGGCAAGCTCCGCAACCTCGACGCCATCCTCGCCCAGGACCCCGTCCACGGCACCTACGGCATCGGCCACACCCGCTGGGCCACCCACGGCCGCCCCACTGAAGAAAACGCCCACCCCCACCGCGACGGCACCGGAACCCTCGTCGTCGTCCACAACGGCATCGTCGAAAACTACCTCCACCTCAAGCACGCCCTCCAGGCCAAGGGCCACAAGTTCCTCTCCGAAACCGACACCGAAATCATCGCCCACGTCATCCAGGACGAATTCGACCTAGCCGCCAATCGTGGCACCAATCCGGGTGCCCCATCTTCGCCGACGGCCTCATCGTCGGCTAAGGTGGGTGCGAATGCCCAAACCTCCAACCCCCAATCCCCAAACCCCACCCCCTCGATCAGCCTCGAAGAGGCAGTGCGAAGAGCCGTCGCCCGCCTCACCGGCGCCTTCGCCATCGGCGTCCTCTCCGCGCACTCGCCGGACAAGCTAGTCGCCGCCCGCATGGGGCCACCTGCCGTTCTGGGTATTGGCGAGGGAGAATACTTCCTCGCCTCCGACGTCCCCGGCATCCTCCACTACACCCGCGAAATGTACTTCCTCCAGGACGGGGAAGTCGCCACCCTCACCCCCTCCGGCATCACCCTCACCGACTTCGACGGCAACCCCAAACCCCTAAAGCCCCAACGCATCACCTGGGACCCCATCCAGGCCGAAAAGGCCGGCTACAAGCACTTCATGCTCAAAGAAATCAACGAGCAGCCCCGCGCCGTCCGCGACACCACTCTAGGCCGCGTCTCGCTCGAAACCGGCCAGGTCTTCCTGCCCGACATGAAAATAACCCCGGAGGAATTCCGAAAGGCCACCGGCATCACCATCGCCGCCTGCGGCACCAGCTGGCACGCCGGCCTCGCCGGCAAGTTCATGATCGAGCGC
>JAMFSR010000017.1 GCA_026225395.1 Granulicella sapmiensis | reverse complement strand
CCCCCCACCCCCAACCCCCCCCCCCCCACCCCCCACCCCCAACCCCCAACCCCCAACCCCCAACCCCCCACCCCTCTGACCCGGCCCCCCTCCCCAGCCGAACGCCACGCCCTCGGCATACACGCCCGCAAGCAGCTCGCCCGCAGCGCCCACGCCGGCTTCGACCTCAAAGCCTGCCCCAAAGACCCCCTCGAAGTCCTCCGCGAAGCCGAGCGCGGCCGCCTTTCCCGGCTCCTCAAGATCAAGCACGAGCGCATGGCTGCCTCCGCCTTCGGCTTCTTCCGCGGCGCTGTCCCCATCATGGCCGCCGACCTCGCCGCCCAGCCCAACACCGGCATCACCACCCAGCTCTGCGGCGACGCCCACGTCCTCAACCTCGGCGCCTACGCCGGCCTCGACGGCCGCCTCGTCTTCGACATCAACGACTTCGACGAAACCCTCCGCGGCCCCTTCGAGTGGGACGTCAAGCGCCTTGCAACGAGCCTTCTACTAGCCGGCCGCGCTGCCAAGATCAAGCGCGCCCAGCGCGAGCAGGCAGTCGAAACCTTCACCGCCCGCTACCGCCGATCCATGCGTGAGTTCGCCGCGATGCCCGTCATCGATCTCGCCCGCTACCAGATCCATCGCGCCTCCGAGCTGGGCGCCGTCGCCTCAATCCTCCGCACCGCCGAGCGCTCCACACCCCAGAAATCCCTCCTCAAGCTCACGGAGCTCGTCGACGGCCACCGCCGCTTCCGTCAACAACCACCCCTGCTCGAACGCGTCTCCGCCAAAGAGTCTGAAACCGTCCTCGCCGCGCTCACCCCCTACACCCGCACCCTCCAGCCCGAGCGCCGTCACTTCCTCGAGCAATACCGCCCCGTCGACGTCGCCTTCAAGGTCGTCGGCACCGGCTCCGTCGGCCTGCGCGACTACTGCATCTACTTCGAAGGCTCCTCCCGCGCCGCCGGCACCGACCCACTCTTTCTGCAAGTCAAAGAAGAAACCACCTCCGCCTACGCGCCCTATCTTCCTGAAGGCGCCGCCGGCCACACCCATCAGGGCCATCGCGTCGTCGACGGCCAGCGCGCCATGCAGCTCACCTCCGACCCCTTCCTCGGTTACACCACCCTCGAGGGCCGCGACTTCCTCGTCCGCCAGCTCAACGACCACAAGGCCTCGCTCGACATCGCAACCCTCACCGCCCCCGGCCTTCTCGGCTACGCCGACCTCTGCGGCGAACTCTTCGCCCGCGGCCACGCCCGCGCCGGCGACCCCGTAGCCATCGCCGCCTACCTCGGCAACTCCACCCGCTTCGACCGCGCCCTCCTCACCTTCGCCCAAACCTACGCGGACAAAACCGAGCACGACTGGGGCTTGCTCAAAGCCTCTCTCAAAAAGCAATAGGCGCTACCTCAGCAGCGGCCAGCCAAAACCCTGTCATCTCGACCGAAGCGAGTAGCGCGAAGTAGAGAGACCTGCAGTTTTGTTCGACCCGCCGCAACTATCCGGGTGGTCCACTCATGCGCGCACTCTGCGCATGAGTGGGGAACACCAACCGCTCACCCACCACAAAAAAGCGCGGCAAGGATTCACCCTCACCGCGCCTTCTCTATCCTCTACACTCTGCCCTTACCGATTCAACTCATGAATCGTCTCACCAGCCGCCTGCGCAACCTTACCAGCCGCATTCTTCAGCGACCCCGCAACCTGCTGCCCAACACCTTCATCCTGTAGATCAGGATCGCCCGTCACACGGCCGACGCCTTCCTTCAACTTACCCACAAACTTTCCACCTGCGCCCCGCACGCGCGCCTTCGATCCCCACTGCGACGTGCCGCGCGCTGCATCTTCAATCGAGTCATTGCCGGTTGCGTACTGAGGTCCAGGTGTCTTTGCGATCACATACGCCACCACGCCAAGGCCGAGTGCTGCGATAAACCACGGTAGATTCTTCATCGGTGTTTCTCCTGCGCAATTCAGATGCAATTCTGCGCCAAAACGTACAGATGCCTACAATCAAACCAATGAGCACGAAATTTGACGTAGTCGTACTAGGCGCAGGCGCCGCCGGCCTGATGGCCGCCATCGAAGCCGGCAAACGAGGCCGCCGCGTCCTCCTCCTCGACCACGCCGACCGCACCGGAAAAAAGATCCTCATCTCCGGCGGCGGACGCTGCAACTTCACCAACGTCGGCGCCAAAGCCGAAAACTTCCTCAGCGCGAACCCCCACTTCGCCAAGTCCGCACTCGCCCGCTACACACCAAAGGACTTCATCGCCCTCGTCGAAAAGCACGGCATCCAGTACCACGAGAAAACCCTCGGCCAGCTCTTCTGCGATGGCTCCGCGCAACAGATCGTCTCCATGCTCGAGAAAGAAGCCCGCGAAGCCCACGTCGACACACGTTGCGGCGTCAAAATTACCGCAGTGCGCAGCTGGACGGAAACAGCCGAAGCCGTCGGCCGCTTCCACCTCGAAACCTCCGCAGGCGACTTCATCACGACCTCTCTGATCGTCGCCACCGGCGGCCTATCCATCCCCAAAATGGGTGCCACCGGCTTCGGCTACGATCTCGCCAAACAGTTCGGCCATGACCTCATCGAACCCCGCCCCGCCCTTGTCCCGCTGGTCTTCAGCGCCGCCGACCGCGACGCCTGGTGCGACCTCTCCGGAGTCTCCGCCGAAGTCATCGGCACCGCCGTCATCAAAGCCAAAAAGCCCATCCCGAAGTTCCGCGAAAAACTCCTGGTCACACACCGCGGCCTAAGCGGCCCAGCCGTCCTGCAGGTCTCCTCCTTCTGGAAACCAGGCACCGAAGTCCGCTTCGACCTCGCCCCCGGATTCGAAGTCTTCCAGCCGCTGCTCGCCAAAAGCTCCGACCGCGACTGGAACACCGCCTTCGCCGCTCTCCGCGCCGTCCTCCCCACCCGCTTCGCCGAGCGCTGGATCCGCATCCGCGCCAACACCACACCCGGCGACTGGACCAACGCCGGCATCGCCCGCCTCGAACAAGAGCTCCACGCCTGGACCTTCAACCCCGCCGGCTCCGAAGGCTTCGAGAAAGCCGAAGTCACCGCCGGCGGCGTCAACACCGACACCCTCGACGCCCGCACCATGGAAAGCAAAACCACCCCCGGCCTCTACTTCATCGGCGAAGTCGTTGATGTCACCGGCTGGCTGGGCGGCTACAACTTCCAATGGGCCTGGGCCAGCGGCGCCTCCGCCGGCGCAGCCGCATAACCCCTCAAACCTCACTCCTTACCCCCTCAAACCTCTTCAGCACACCGCATCAGGCTTTTCCTAAAACCTGAAACCTAAAGCCTGCCCTCACTGCACCACCAACGTCAACGGCACACTCCTCGCCAACCCCGCCGACGTCGCCGTCACAATCAAGTTATAAGTTCCACCAGGCGTCGGATACGACGACCCACCACCACCTCCACCACTGCCACCACCCGTCGCCGGAATCTCCCGTTCAGCACCACAGCCACTCATCCCCACCAGCACACACAGCACCACCAAACCCCACGCAAACCGCCTCCGCCGCATCAGCAACAAACACGGCAACCCCAACGCCAGCACCACTCCACTCACCCTCCAAGGCGCAACCCCACGCGAATCAACCCCTGCGAGCACCCCTGTCTGCACGGTCACAGTCACACTTGTGTTCCCACCCAACGAAGGCGCCGTAGGAGCCGCAGTGCATGTACTATTCGTCGGCTGCCCCGTACACGTAAACGCCACACTCCCGGTCACACCCGCCACCGAACTCAACAGCAGCGGATACGTCGCACTCGCTCCACTCGAAAGCGTAGCCGTCGTGCTTCCCGCCGACGTCAGCGAAAAATCAATCCCCAACCCACTTAATCCAACAATCTGCGTGGCGGGCGTTGCATTGTCCGTAAGCATCAATGTCCCGCTCAACAGCCCAGCAGCCGTCGGAGCAAATGCAACCTGCAGCGTGCAAGCCGCCGCCACAGCCAATGTCGCGCCACAACTGTTCGCAGCAATCTTAAAGTTCGGCGACACCACCACACTCGCCAGCGTCAACACCGACCCACCATTGTTCGTCAGCGTCACCGCCTGCGCCGCAGAGCTCAACCCATTGCCCGTAGCTGCAAACGTAAGCACCGCCGGACTCAGCGAAACCCCAGCCCCCGCCATACCCACGCCATTGATCGCCACCGTCTGCGATCGTACCGCATCCGTAAACGTCAGCGTGGCCATCCGCTGTCCCGCCGTCGTCGGCACAAACGCCACACTCAGCGCACACGCCGCATGCCCCGCCAGCGACGTCCCACATCCATTCACCACCGTAAAATCTCCTGGCGTAATCGACGCATTCAGCAACGTCAGCGGCACATCGCCGGCATTGGAAATCGTCACCTGTTGCACCGCGCTCACTGTCCCCACACGCTGCTGCGCAAACGTCAACGACACTGGCGTCAGCGTATCCGTAAACGGTGCCTCACCCACTCCCGTCAGCGTCGCCGTCTGCGTCTCCACAACCCCGCCCGCGTTATCCGTAATGGCCAACGTCCCCGTCCGCGTTCCGCTCGCCGTCGGCGTAAACGTAATCGAAACCGTGCATCCCATCTGGCTTCCCAGCGAAGCCCCACACGTATTCGCCGAGATAGCAAAATCTCCCGTCACCACCGGCATCTGCAGCGTAGCCGCGCTTCCACCCGTATTCGAAATCGTAATGTTCTGCGCAGCCGCAGTCTGGTTCACCACCGTTGCGACGAACGTCATCGACAACGGTGTCAGCACAATATTCCCCGCCGCTGTCGCCGTCCCACTCAGCGCAACGGTCGCCTGCCCACCCGCCACATTCGCATAGATCGTCAGCAGCCCCGTTCGCGCGCCCGTCACTGTCGGCGCAAACACCACGCTCACCGTGCATGTCGCATTCACCGCGATTGTCTTGCTGGCGCACGTATCGGTCTCCACAAAGTCTCCCGTGATTGACGGCGTCCCAAACACCACAGGAGCATTCCCGCTGCTCGTCACTGTGATCACCTGCGCCGCGGACTGCGTAGCCACCTGCTGCGCCGCAAACGTCAACGAACTCACCGACAACGTAATCGCCGGCTTCGACGGCGAAGCCGCTGTCAGCAGCGGCGTCTGCCAGATCCCACGCCCATACGTCGAAGCCCGCAGCATCCCCAGCCGCCCATCACCCGTAGCCATCGCACTCGCCGCCGCCAACGAAATCACCGGAGCATTCGGCAGCGCCGTCCCCAACTCACTCCAGCAGTTCGAGGCCGCGCACGTAGAAATAGTCGAGGTCACATAAACACCCGTATCCATCGCCACATACACCGTGTGCGCGTCGTTCGGATCGACCAGCACGGCATTTGCCGGTGCATTCGGCAGGTTCGCCGTCACATTCATCCAGTGCGCCCCAAAGTCCACCGACCGGTACACATGCGGAACCCCGCCCGCATTCAAACCAAACCCCATGATCGTCACATACACCGTCCCACCCGTAGCATCATGCGGATCAACCGCAATCGACGACACATCGAACCCGTCCGGATTGAACACTCCCGCATCCGCCACGTCGTTCGTCACCGGACTCAACGCCAGGTTCACCCAACTCGTCGAAGTAAAAGCCACATTCGCCGTCTTCGTCCCAAACACCGCACCCGCAAAGCCCGCTCCGCCATCCAACGCCCCCGCCATCCCCGCATACACCACCTTGGATCCCGCCAGCACCCCACTCGACGCCGCGCCCACCGACCCACCCGCACCCACCGACCGCACCAGCGGATTCGCCGCCGTACACACACTCGGCTGGGTCCCATCGAACGCCCCACTCAACGCATTCGCACTCGACCACCCCACACCATTCGCCGCGCCGCGCCAAACCCTGCAAGTCCCCACCAGCACATTCGTTGTGTCGCCGGGATCAAGCATCGTCGGCGCATCCAGCAGCGCCGCGTCATCGCTCACCTGCAAAGCACCCACCGTCGCCGGAGGAACAAAGCTCGCAGCCATGCAGCTTCCACCCATCGCACACTGCTTCCAATTCACGCCCGCCCCAATCGCCAGCATCCAGTTCGTCGGCGTGTTCGCATCGATAGCCGGAAACCCACCCTCACCCGCCGACATCTGCGTCCACTGCCCAACCGTAGCCGCACTCGTAGTCGCCGCCGACCCATTCTCTCCCAACCCCACCAGCAGCGTACTCGCATCCGTCGGATGCTCCGCGAACCCCACCACCTCCGCCAGCGATCCAATCGCTCCATTCAAATTATCGAAGTGCTCATAGTCCGTCGCATCGCAAACCGACCCCGTCTCCGCCACGCCATCGGTCGAGCGCCACAACCCGCCATCGTTCCCCACAAACACCAGCGGCCCTCCACTCGCCTCACTCAGCCCCACCACCGCATGCTGCGCCGCCGCCACCTTCGCCGGTGCATTGCACCCATTCAAAGCATTCGTTGTATTCCTCAACGAGCAGCTCGAACCACCCGCCGCCATCGCACACCGATACAAATCCACCGTGCCCACATACAGTAGCGTCCCATTTGCCGCCACACCCGCCGTTACCGGCAAAGCCGACAACGCCAGGTCATACGTCCCCTGCGCAATCGCCGCACTCCCACTCCCCACCTCCAGCGCCCCATTGTCGATGCGGTTCGCAAACGTCGGCGCTGGCGCCGCACACCCACTTGACCCCGCCCCACACAAGTCCTGCCACAACCCCTGATCGTTGTCGTTCGCATCCACCGTTAGCGCATACAGATCGCCCGTAGCCGCCTGCACCGCCAGCGCCCCACGAAAGATCGGGCAGGTCGCCGCGCCCTCACCGTTCAACCCTACCGGACAGTTCGCCACCGTAAGACCCGCTCCCGGCTGCGCCGCCAGCCGCGTCCACGTCTGCCCATCGGTCGATCCGTAATACCCATGCGACCGCACCGCCGCCACAAACATCGCGCGCTGCGCATCCCACACCACCGCGGTCGCCGCATTCCCCACCTGCCCGCTCGTCGTCGGCTGCGGCACCTGCACCGGCACAGCCCCGTCATAGATCGAAGCCATCTGCCACGTCGCACCCGCGTCGGTCGAAAAATACAACCCCGGCACCGACTCCGCATTCGCAGCATCCACAAACTCCGCCTCACCCGCATTCGAAAACGCCGCAACTACCAACGAAGGCGTCGCCGAACTAAACGCCAACCCCGCCACGGCCATCCCCGCAAACGAGTGGTTCCCATTCGCCCCATCATGCGATCCCTGTACCAGCGTCCACGTCAACCCACCATCCGCCGACCGCAACAACCCCTCGCCATAATAAGAATCCGTCGCGTCATTCGGATCGCCCGTCCCCGCCAGCATCACCGGATTCACACTCGGTTGCACGGCCAGCGCTCCAATCGAAAGCGAAGGAATCACCGCCGACCCTGCATTCGGACTGAACACCGGCAGCGTATCCGTCAGCGCCGTAAACGTAACGCCACTCAACGGCCCCGCCGCATTCACCGACTTCCAAACCCCACCCCCCGTGGTCCCCGCATACAGCGTGTTCCCCGTGGCATCGTTCGGATCAAGCGCCAGCGCCGTAATCCTCCCGCTCAACGCCCCATACGTAGCCGACACCACCGATTGCGGCCCCACCGCTGTCCACGCCGCTGTAAGCGACCCCGCCTCCGGCTGCAACCCATCAGCCTTTGAAGTAAAGCCCCGCGACATCGCCAAATGCTGCGCCCGCGCCTGCTGCAACGCCGCAGCCGCACTCCCACGCGCACCCACCCGCTGCGCCAGAAAATCCCTTACCCTGCCTGCCCGCTGCCCCGCCGCGTCAGGCTCCTGCGCCCGCAGGCAAATCAACCCCACCAAACCCACCGACATCACAACCGCCCCACGCAACCGGCGTCGAAGCGGCGCAGCCGCACTGCCTCGGAATGTTGAGCTCGCGAAAAAACTCAGCGGCAAGCGCGTACCCTTTGTCACTTCCCCCTCGCCCTCAACGCCGAAGCATCGGCCCTCAAAACGAGAGCAAGGCACAGGCCGAAATCAAGCGGCCCAGGGAAAGGTTTCTCTCATCGCCCACGAACAGGAAATTAGCAGACTCTCATGCGGTGGCTTTGGAAGGAGTGTAGCAACACCCCCGCGAAATCACATAACTATCCCATTCAGAACCGCGTAAAATAAAAGAAGAGGGGTAGGCAGACCATGGACAAAACCATTCGCTGGAACGTCAATCCCGAAGAGCAGCAGGCCGAAACATACCGCTACTGGCAAAGCGTGTCCGTCGCCGAACGTCTATGTGCCACGGCACAACTTAGCCTCGATGTGCCTATAGTCTGAAAGCATATGTTGACGCTTCCCAAGGACTTCCGGGACACGCCGCGCCACCCACCCTAAGACCTAAAACCTGCTCTTCACCCACTCCACCGTCCGCCTCAACCCCTCCTCAAACCCCACCTCCACCTCATACCCAAACGCCTCCCGCGCCGCGCTCACATCCGCCAGCGACATATCCACATCGCCCGACCGCCGCTCCGCCACCATCGGCTCCCCACCATACCCCGTCAACCCCGCCAGCACTGCATACAGCCGCTTCAGCGAATACCGCTCCCCACAAGCCACATTGAACACCCGCCCACTCACCCGCTCCGCGTCCACATCCAGCGCCAGCAGATTCGCACGCACCGCATTCGCAATATACGTAAAGTCCCGCGACTGCTCTCCATCCCCCTGCATCACCGGCTGCTCACCTGCGAGCATCTGCCGAGCCCACTTCGCCACCACACCCGAGTAAGGCGAGTCCACCGCCTGCCGCGGCCCAAAGATGTTGAAGTACCGCAGACACACCGTCTCCATCCCATACACTCGCGCATAGCTCTGCATGTAGAGCTCCCCCGCCAGCTTCTGCACCGGATATGGCGCAATCGGCTCGGGCTTCATCGTCTCCACCCTTGGAAACCCCGGCTGGTTCCCATACGCCGAGCTCGAAGCCGCATACAACACCCGCTTCACCCCCACCGCCCGCGCACCCTCCAGCAGATTGAACGTCCCCTCGAGATTCGCATCATGCGAAGGCCGCGGCTCCTTTACACTTCGAGGCACACTAGGCAACGCCCCCTCATGCAGAATCCCATCCACCCCCACACAAACCTTCGCCACAGCCTCCGCATCGGCCAGATCACCCAGCACGAAGTCCACTCCCCGCGGCACATTCTCCATCTTCCCCGTCGAAAGATTATCGAACCCCCGCACCGCATCCCCGCGCTCCAGCAACGCCTCCGCCAGATGCGACCCAATAAACCCAGCAACCCCGGTAATCAGATAAGTAGCCAAGCCAAGAGTTTATCGCCTCGCCAGACGAGACCGGTATGTACGCCATCGCATGACCTTCTAGGCTTGTCATTCCCGAAGGGAATCTGCGTTTACGGTTGCCTGTTCTTCGCCGTCATCCTCGAACCCCAGGCGAAGGATCCCCGCATTTCACCAGGCCGCCCCAACCGCCGGTCCCAAAACACTTGCTACTTACCAATCCAACAGCAATAGTGGAAGCATGCTCGCCACGAAGAGCCGCAAGATCAGCTTAAAAAATGTCGTTATCCTGCTCGCGGCCGCCTTAATAGCCTGCTGGCTCATCTTGCTGGCAGGCATAAACGCGTTCGTTTGGTATGAAGTCCGCGATATGGCCCACCAACAACCGGACCTTAGCATCACGCCCATACCCCTATCAGACAACCGCCTCGCCGACTTGAGTATTGGACAGATCATCTCCGCAAACCAATACGACTTCCGGGTACCGTGGCTGAAGCTCACCGCACGCCGCGACTTCAATTCCATCACGGCCCTTTCCTTTGAGGACCATATCAGCGTCCTCGCATCCGATACCGGCTTCATGCCGGACACTCTCAGTCTGTGGCGCATCCGAGGCGACAAGAACCTCAACCTCATGCGAAAGACTCTTGGCGAGAACGCCATACGCTCGAACTACGACCTCACCGCCGCTGCCATGCAGTCCACCCCTTCCAAAGCCTCACTGTTTTATTCGAAGGCCAGAAATGTCGGCATACTCACACTCGTGGAACTCAAAGGATTGACCCTCTTAAGCGAAACGAACGAAACAATCCATCCCATTGCGTTCGGCAATTGGAAAGGCTTCGAGGTGAGCGGCGATGACAAAGTGCAACATCGGGTCCGCCTCGTCCTCTTCAATCGCGAAGATCAACACATCGAACTCTTGCTCAAAGTCCCATCGGCGACGGCGGACACAGAGCTCTCGCAGCCCATCATCAACGCCATCGTCGCATCCATTCATTTCAAGGGCAGCCCAGATGCATCACCGGCCCAGCCTGCGGCTAACGTGCCGCCCACCTAACGCCTCGACTTCGGAACGCGCCCCAGCCTTCGATCGCCCCGCAGAATCAAGTCGCACGCACGCAGCGCCACACCTTCAAAATCATCGCCATCACTGGGAATCAGCAGCCAGTGCCCAATCTTGCCGCCCAACGTCTCAATCAGCCGAAGCGACGGCAGCTCCCGCCGCAAACCTGCATCAGCCGGATCAATACCCTCCGCCAGCACAAGCCACACGCCATTATCCTGCGGAGTCTTCAAACTATCCCGAAGCATCAGCAACAGCCGGTTCCCCACATACACAGCAAACCCGGAGAACATAGGACGCACTTCCGGACTCAGAGAATCCAGCGCTTCCAGCACAAACAAGTGCGGGACTTTTCGCTTCGGCTTGGAGGCAGGCGACATCTCGATAAGAATGCCCCACTCCAGCTATGGCTGACAATCTCCATCCGCATCATGACGGGGCGCGACCCACCTTCCAAACCGCAAGAAACGTCAAGAATTCCATAGAGACATAGATAAACTCTGTCCTATGAGTTCCACCCCTGCCTCGACAAACTCGTTCCAGGAGATGATCCCCCTGCTCATCGACGTCCAGCAGAACCTGGATCAGGATCTGGACCTGCAGTCCCTGGCCTCGAAGTACGGCTACTCCCCGTTCCACTTCCAACGCATGTTCTCCAGCGCGATGGGCGAAACGCCAAAGCAGTACGTCGACAGGCTTCGACTCGAAAAGGCCGCCTACAAGCTGCAGATCACCGATGATCCCATCTTCGATGTCTGCCTCTCCGTCGGCTTCAAAAATCATGAGACGTTTACGCGCGCCTTTCGCCGCTACTTCGGCACCTCACCGCGGGACTGCCGCAAGAACGCCAAGGTCCTGCAAGTCCAGCGGCTCGCGGCCAACCGCTCCTTCCGTGGCGAGGGATGCCATCTCTCCGAAGTAAAGTTCGAGTCGCTCCGTCCCACGCACTTCCTGTCCATCCTCCACGTCGGCGCATACTCCGAAATCCCCGCGGCCTTCACCAAGGACGATCGCATCTGGAACACCTTGGTCGATTGGGCCAAACGTCACAACGTCCCCTACCGTCCGATACCGTTCAGCTTTTATCACGACGATCCCACCGTCACACCGGCAGCGGCCCAGCGAACCGACGCCTGTATTCCCATCGACACCCTCGCCAAGGGAACACGAACGATCCGCTGCCTTGAGTTCGCTGGTGGCGAGTACGCCGTAGCGGAGCACATCGGCCCTTACTCAACACTGATTCAAGGCTTCCGCCACGTCGCCGACGGCGTCCGCGCCTCCGCGAAGTACACCTTCCGCACCGATCCAGCCCTCGCCATCACCAGCGGAGTTCACACGGACAAAGACTCCGCGCTCAATCGAACAGACCTGTACTTGCCCGTGCAGAAACTAGCCCGAAAAACCAAGCCATCCACTTAGTCCACATATAAAGGGAGCCACAATGATTCGCAGCATCTTGGCCGTACTCGCGGGACTCGTCGCGCTCACCATCGTTTCGTTCGCCATCGAAGCAGCCGTTCATCCGCTCCTCCTGCACCTGTTCCCGCAAGCGTTCCCCAACGCAGCCGCCCTCGGAGGCAATGTTCCCGCCAGGCTCCTCATGGTGGCCTATACGACGTTCGCCATCGGCGTAGGCGGCTACGTCACCGCCTGGATCGCCCGCCGCTCGCAGCTGACTCTCGCCGCGATCATGGGCGCCATCGAAGCGGCACTCACGCTCTACGTCATGATCGCCGGTCCCTTTCACGAAGCGCACCCAGCGCCTCCGGCGATCTGGATCACTGGAGTCATCCTCATGATTCCAGCGGCATACCTCGGCGCCGCCATCCGGACCAAACAGGAAAAGCCTCACGCCATCCGCTGAACCCATTGGCTCCGCCATGCCGGCGCCTCAAACGGATCCGCGAAGTACTGCGTCTCGTGAACGACCTTACCGTCGCGGAACTCCATAATGCTCACGGTATACGCCGGCTTCCCTTGGTAGGTAATGGTGTACTCCGTAATCCAGAGATCACCACTCCCAACAATCCGCCTCACGTTGAAGCCGGACGGCTTGCCCGGATGATGACTCCTCAACGCCTGCAGGTTCTTCCGCCCCAAAATCCGCTCGCCCGACTGCGGATAATCGCAGATGGCATCGTCGGCGTAAATAGCGTGTTCCGCGTCCACATCGCCGTCTGCCGACGCCTTCCAATGCGCGTCGAGCGCGTCGTGTATCTGATCCTCTTGCATAGTCACTCCAGGTGCAGTCTGCCGATACTAATCCGCTATGGCTTTGCCACTGGCAGACGCGTGCGGATCTTGTACAAGCTCATTCGTATCGAAGCGGCCGGACCAGTTCAGTATCTTTGCTACCTGTTGCGACAACCGTTGCAGGTCCGCTTCCGCCTGTCCCAGATATTCTTCAATATTGTCCGTGCCGTACCGCGCAAGAAAGATCGTATTGGTCAGGCTCTGCAAGGGATTGTTGATTCGGTGTGCCAGCTTATGCGCCATCTCCGCGACGCCCTTCGTGCGTTCATTCTCTCTCAGCAGCTTCTCCTGATGCTGGTGGCGCAGGATGATCGAGGCGAAGTCCGCGAGGCTGTTGAGCAGCTCATAATCTTCAAAACTGAAAGCCTCTGCCGATGCATGGGAAACCGCCCATAAAGTACCCCGCAGGAACTCATTCGACCAGGGGATCAACAGTCCATCGACGATCGGCGCTGCCGCGACGCCCAGATAGCCATAGTACGGTTTCGTGACTCGATAGAGCTGGGGACGCCCCGAGTCGAGACACATTCCGCAGGGGCTGTAATGCCTCGGAGTCCGCCCACCCAAATACTGCGCAAAGCTGCCCGCAACCACAATCCATCGGAATGTCCCGTCGTCAGGCTCTTCCAACGAGATGCCCGCGCTATCGGCCCCACAGAATTCAACCGCCGTGTTCACGAGCTCTTGCAATACGCTTTCAGGCTTCTCGGCAAAAACACGGGACAAGCGCCGCAGTGCCACCGATTCGCGGTTCACGTTACGAGGCATCGTCGCGCGCGCAGGGAAACCGCTGTCCGTAAGCAAGTCACGAAGCACGAAACCGCTATCGGGTTGGCCGTCTACCAGGTCCATGCAGGAAAGTGTAAAAGACAACAGGATTCTACGCTTAGAGCTATTCTCCTGTTGGTGTATTGGAAAGCTTTGCCATTGGCAGCGCTTTTCCCCCGGAAAAAGCGGCTCTGCACCACCCCCTCATGGCTTTCGCCGCAAATACCCCACCATCGCCCGGCTCACCTCAGCCACCACCTGCTTATCCCCCATCGACAGCGCCGTCTTCCAAACCCCCTCCGAATCGAACACCACCGCCTCTACTGCAGCCCGCGCCTCCAGCACCGCAAACACCACCGCACGCTCCGGCTCCGGATGCCGAATCCGGTCCCGATGCCGCAGCAACACCGCCGCCCGCATCTGCACGTCCGCCGCAATCGACTTTGCCGCCTTCTCCGCAAACGCCGTCCCGGCATGCGCCGCCAGGAACAGCGACATCGCCTGCAACAACCGCGGACCCTCCCTATACCGCCGCAGCATCTCCCCCACCACTCGCTCGGCCGTCTCCACCAGCGTCGCCCGCAGCAGATCCTTCTCCACTACGGCCTTATCCCTTACGCCACCTTCGAGCCCATGCAGCACCGCCGCCCTCAGCAGCGCATCCTTGTCGGCAAACCGCCGGTACACCGTAGCCGGCGCCACCTTCGCCGCTTCAGCCACACGAGGCAGCGTACAAGCCTCAAGCCCATGCGCCTCCAGCGTCCGTACGGTCGCCTGCAACAACGCATCCAGCGTCTTCCGGCTCCGTGCCTGCTGCGGCGCCATCCCCTCCACAACGGATTCGACCACCTTCGCCATCACGAAAAGTGTAAGCCCAACAAACCCACACCCGCATACCCACACGCCTTCGCTGAAACCTGAAACCTAAAACCTGCTTCTCCCCCAAACCATGTAGAACCCCCTGCGTCCTTCGTCCGCCCCCACGAGCCAACGAGGAATATTACTAACTAGGTTCCTGCGCGATTCTTGGTGTGTAGAAGAAATCAGCAGTACCGGAGATCAGACATGCACACCGTCCTCGTAGCTTCCGTCTTTATGCTCATGGTTCTCTCGCCCTGCCTGGTCGCTCTCCGCTCCACCGCCACCGCTGAAGACCAGGCTAAGTAAAGTTCCCCGCGCGATCTCCCCATCGCGCCCGGCAACGCAGAAGGACGGCCAATGGCCGCCCTTTCTCGTTTAACCCCCAACTGCCGCTAAACCCACCCCGCCGAAGTTCCGAATCCACAGGCAAACATCCCGCGCCCGCCCAGCATCAAAACATCCTGAAGCCGTCGCGTGCGCCACGGACTGCTTTGCATTTCGTCGGCCCAGATTCATTAAGGCGCACGCGACGGTTTTCTTCCTCACAACCCTTCCGTTACTCCGGCTCCAGCGTCGTCTCGCACGCTGCACTTTCGTTACCCTTTGCATCGACAGCCGTCACGCCATACCGGTACCGAGTCCCACTCATCGCCGCCGACAGCACATCGTGATACCCCGGCAGCTTTACCGGCACGCTGTTCAACCGCTGCCGCACCCCCACCGGCGCTCCCTTCGCATCCAGCGCCTGCCGATACACGTTGTACCCACCCAGCCCCTTATCATCCACGGGCTGCCATATCAAATCCGCCGCAAACCCCTGCGCCGGGTCCGTATTCGACACCGCAAACTCCGCCACACTCAAATCCGTCGGCACCGGCGGCGGATACACATCGTGCAGCGTAAACACCACACCCGCCGACACCACACCGCGCATCTCGATCGCCCTTCCGCCCACCTGCACCACCCGCCGCCGCTCCGCGCTATACCGGTACGGCTCCTCCGCCGCAGCCGTAGCATCCAGCACCATCCCCGCCGGTGCCTTCACATCCCCAACCGGCGCCCCCACACCCAGCCAGACCACATTCTCCTCTTCTTCCGCATCAATCTTCTTCGCCGTGGGCAGCTTCGCCTTCCCACCCGCCAAAGCCTTTCCTCCACTAACACCCGAAGTCTTCACCCCCACCGGCTTCGGCGCCAGGTCCTCACGCCTCAGCGCAATCTCGCTCCCATCCGCGCCCACCACCTGCCACGACACCACAATCCCCAGCCGCGATCCCTCCACCACCAACCCCTCCACCGCCGCCGGTGCAGCCCCCGCTGCCGTATAAGCCGCATCCCCATACCCCGCCGTCTTCCCCACCGGATTGAGCAGCTCCACCTTGTACGCCAGCAAATGCGCCCCTCCGACCGTCAGCGCCTCCGGAAGCTCATCCCGCAACTCCGCCACCGTCGCCTTCCCCGCAGTCGTCCGCGCAAAGCTCTCCCCCGCCAGCGACGCCACCGGCAAACACGCCCCCCCATCCACCGCCCGGCACACATCCGCCTTCACCGCATCGGCCTTATACGGCAGCTTGTCGGTATTTCGTTGCGGCACCGTAAACCGCAGGTCGACACCCCCACCCCGCCGCATCGCCGTCAAATCCGTCACCGGCGTAGGCAGGTTCAGCGTCGGAGACCGCGGCAGCCCCGGGCTCGCACACCCAGCCAATCCCAAACACACCAACCCAATCCCGCAACCACGCCGCAGCCAATCCATCCCCAAAGCCTAGCACTCACCCAATCTCAACCCAATCCCCAACACCCAATCCCCAACACCCATCCCCCCAAGACATCTTTTGCCCGCACTTCAACATCTGTTTATACCGTGACAAAAGAAACATCCAGAACCCACACCTCGCCCGCTGCTAAACCTCTCCCGCCCGCCGAAGCCGCGCCAACACCCGCCGAAACCCTCGCGCCCGAAATCCAAACCGACCCCGCCGCCATCACCGCCGAAGCCGCCGAGTCCCTCCTAGAAGCCAAGCGTCTCGGCGAGCGCATCAAGTTCCTCCGTCTCCGCAAACAAATGGGCCTGGTCGAGCTCGGCAAGTACACCGGCCTCTCCGCCAGCTTCCTCTCCCAGCTCGAAACCGGCCGCGTCGTGCCCACGCTCCGCAACCTCGCTCGCATCGCCATGGTCTTCTCCCGCGACATGAGCTACTTCTTCGAGCCCGACGAGCCCGAGCTTTTCCGCATCGTCCGCGCCGCCGACCGCCAGCGCCTCCCCCAAACCGGCACCGACGACCCCAACTACTTCTTCGAGTCCCTCGGCCAGGTCCCCGGCTTCGACTCCGGCTCCGCCAGCCAGCGCATCGTCCCCTACATCGCCGAGTTCCTCCCCCGCCCCGCCACCAACGGAAACGGCAATGGAACCCGCACCCCCCGCGCCCACCAGCACTCCGGCGCCGAGTTCCTCTACATGCTCTCCGGCCGCCTCAAACTCACCCACGACGGCCAGGAGGACCTCTTCGAAACCGGCGACGCCGTCTACTTCCACTCCAGCGCCACCCACAGCTACGAAAGCATCTCAGAAGATCCCTGCACGGCCCTCATCCTAACCATGCCCGAACCCGCCCGCGGCACCCACACCGGCTCAAGAGTCCTCAACCAACTCCCCAAACCCACCCCCAAAAAGCCCTAAACCCACCCACCTGTTTCTCTAACACCACCCCAACCTCGAAGGGGCACGGCTTCAGCCGTGCCAACAAATCCGCGTCGTAGACGCAACCTCTCTGCCGAAGGCCGGAGTGAAGCCGCAGGCGCAACGACCAAATTGCCTTCTTTCAAAGCTGCACAATCGCCCAGCCCCCAAGCTCCAACAAAACCCCGTTAACCACCACACCCCCTCCACCGTTATTCAGGTGGAGACACCCGTGAATAACCACCAAGAGCAAACCACCCCAACCTGGCTCAGCGCCACCCTGCTGCTCCTCTGGCTCATCGCCGCAGCCGTAGCCTTCCTTCCCTTCGCATTAGACACATCCCCCTGGAACGCCATCACCCTCCACGTCCCCGGCAATCAAGGCAACTGGTGGCACTTCCTCGCCGGCGCTCCGTTCTTCCTGGCCTTCCCCATGATCTGGCTCCGCCTCCGCGCCCTCTTCGCCACGCAACTATCAACAACACTAGAAAGACGCCTGATCGCCACCGCATCCACCCTCTCCATCATCGGCACCATCCTGGTCGAGACGCCCTTCCTCCTCCACCTCGCCGGCACCAGCGCCTGGCAACGCCTCACCGTCCTAAGCCTCGGCTTCGGCATCATGCTGGCCAGCAGCATCACCCTCTGGGTCCGTCGCCGACACATCCCACCCACCCGCTCCATCCTCATCGCCCTCGACACCGCCTTCCTCGCCAACGCCGCCCTCTGCCTCGTCGTCTACAGCGCCGCCCCCGGCCCACTTCAATCGCGCTCCGGCTGGCTCATCACCAGCATCCTCATCTGGCCCATCACCCTCGACCTCATCAGCCTCTTCCTCCAGACACCCCACTCCCAACCCCCACAAATCCCCCAACAACCCTGATGCCCACAGGCGGCCAGATTCTCGCCGACTCACCTTAACTCTGGGTGGCCCATTCATGACAGCTTCATCGTCATGGGTGGGGAAGCACAATCCTCAGCCCACAAGCCGTTGCCGTTGCTTTTCTTTCTTTCCATTCCCGAAGGGAACCTGCTTCACAACCACCCCAAACCCCACGCCAGACCCCAACCCGAAAGGGCCCGGCTTCAGCCGGGCCACAACAAGACCCACATCGCAGACCCTACCTCTCTGCCGAAGGGCCAGAGTGAAGCCGCAGGCGCAGTCCTGAGCGAAGCCGAACGGACCAAATTGCCTTCCTTCAAACCAGCACAAACGTCGTGACCACTCCCGAAGCGCCTTTGCCGTTGCGTTTCTGTCATCCTCGAAGGCCGGGTCCCCTGCGAGCGCTTTGCTCCCAGGGGTGGAGCGGGTTTGCTTCACCAACCCACCCAAAAACCCCACGGCAGACCCCAACCCGGTAGGGCATGGCTTCAGCCATGCCAACAAACCCCGCGTCGCAGACGCTACCTCTCTGCCGAAGGCCGGAGTGAAGCCGCAGGCGCAACGACCAAATCGCCTTCCTTCGCCTCGCCAACAACCTCCCCGCCCAGATCGCACTCAAACACCAGAATGGCCCGGCTTCAGGCCCACTATCACTTAAAGTTGAATCGCCATCCAAGGTTCTCTGCAAAGACGAACAGGTTCTTCCTCCTGCTTTCATCGGTCGTGTCAGCGATTAATTCCCTAGTTCTCCTCTTAAATAATTCTGTCGTACGGGGGGTAACCGACCCCTCAGGTCTCCCGCGGATAACACCCGCAATCCATTCGAGCTCCTTTTCATCTGCTCTGGCTATACCCTCCAGTATCCTTTCCTGAACGCGGTCGATACCTTCCTGCTTGACGGCGTCACGCAATAGTTCTCCCCAAGGGGCTAACAGGGATTTGAAGTCTCCCTTTTCAGTTCCAAACCAAGTTGCGAGTTTCGAAAGCAACCGTCCCTTCCCGATGTCAGACAGCACTTCGAAAAGCCGATTCGCAGGAAGTGCGATTACATCGGCTGCGTTCTCGACTAGCTGAAAGACAGCATTCTCGAATTCGACCCCTAAACTTGGCTTCCTAATGCTATCCAGCAAACGGATTTCTAAGTTGTCGTCTTCCTCCAGCCGTTCCGTCCACTCACTAGTTGAGAGATTTTCAAAATGATCAAGCGTTAATGCATTGATCCTTTCATCGAAAGCCTCGCGGAGAATCAGCAAATAGATGCTAACGAATCGCACATCGAACGCCTGCAGCGCGAGCCGATTGGCAATTTCGCTTCCTAGGCCTAACAAATGAATCAGCTCTGCATACCCGTCTTCTGATAGAACCGCTCGCCAAAAATCTATGTTGTCAAGGGCCTCCTCGATCGAGAAAAATGAACGATTCCGCTCTCTAAGCGCCTTGGTGGCGATTTCTGTTACGAAGTGCGAGCGGTCATCATGCCTTGCTACAGCTTCCCTCCAATCCTTCGCCGTGAAGAACTCCGTTGCAGCGTTGTATGTTGCTCGATCTTCATTCTCGGCTTCATAGCCGTTCAGCCATCCGCGTATCCGCTCTCTAGTTTGGTTTCTTTCTCGGACGTCCGCAGATAAAGGCAGCATCACGGGCCTACCGTAATAGTCATTCGGGCCTGCCTTCGCTTGCTCGATGTCTAATTCAACGGGCAGCACCAGGAGCAGCGTATTCAGCAAAGCATCTTCCTCAGCGGCTAGATCAACACCAATCGCTTCATAGTTCGTGAGGAATCGGTCAGAATCGAAATTGGAAATGACTTCTGCGATTGAGGATTTTACAAACTCTTGTCTTAGCAAAATTAAAGAGGCTAACATCCCTCGCATTCCTGCTTCATCAAGTGGACTAGAGCATATTTCCTTCAGAATTTTTGGAGGAAAATCACTCAGGCTCCAGTCGGTTACAGAACGCTTTATGACAGAGAGCGCGCTTATCTCTTCCGGCTCCCAGCCTTCTTGTAGCCTGTCCAAGAGCTTTCTATTCACGGCCTCTTGACCACCTTTGAACCTGAAACATGCGGCCAATGGCACCATGGTTGAAGTAGAGTCGCAAATGAAAAGCAATCTTATATAACCGCTCGGACTAAGTTCTATGGTAAAGACCAAGCCCGGCTTCGAGCTTCCTAAATCTTTCACGATTGCTGATACGAATTCGAGCCAAGCTTGCACACGATTTGCCTGAGGCATTCCTTCGGTGTCTTTTGGCAGAGAGTTAGCTACGGCCTCAGCAAAGCAATCAAAACTCGTTAATCGATTCTGTTTGGCGATTGAAGCCAAGGCGGCTCCATTTTTCGATGACGGCTGTAACCAAGCTAAGATAGCAATCGCTCTATCTAAAAGAAGACGCCGAATGAAGTTATATGCTGGTTCGGGATTTTGGAGCCCTGCCACAGCCAGTATCGCCGAAGCGAGATTCGCTTGGTTCGATTGATCGCTATTTCCGTAAAGCGACTCTATATTGCCCTGCAATATTTCAAAAAATCCTGGACTTGATTCCAACTTAGATAATGCAGTTGGGTCATCGGAAGCAAGCGCATTAGAGATCGGAACCGCCAGCAACGCCTCGTAAGCATTATTCAATTCGACGTTGAAATATATGGCAGCTAGGTCTCTCTGCCATTCGCCATGCAGACGCCTCGATAAAACCTCGGAAAGCAAGTCGTTGGCTTTTGATTGCCGCAAGAGCCGCAAAAAGTCCTTTCCGAGCCGTTCTGTAAGCAAAAGGAACGCCGCTTGCACGGGCAGCGGAATCTCATCCTGCCACTGCCGATGAATGCCGCCAAGCCGATTGATGAAGATTTTAAGAACTCGGGGCGGCGGTGGGTCATCGCCCATCCTTAAGTTCTCATAGAGCCTAAAAATGTCTTGAAACTCTCCCGTCTCACTGTGCCTCGGAAAAGCTATTTCTAATTGTTGATAAAAATAATGTTCCCAGTTCGTCAAGATAGGCGGAGGAACCCTAAAAAAGCCTGAAAGGTCTTCTCAACAAATGGATTCACAACCGTGTCTTTATCGTCGCTGCGGGTCCGCGCCAAAGCAGCCTCATCGAATGGCACAAGGATCCAAGTGCGATCAAACCAATCTGCTGCCCGAAGCTGTTTATCGAAAAAAGTGCGCAAAGTTGACCATACCGAAGTGGCATCATCGGGTTCGAGCCGATCGAGATTATCAACCACGATGACGACCTTTTGATCGTTACCGCTTAGCGCATCATGCAATAGTTCGCAGTAGGCTTTTTCGAACTCTACAGTTGTCGGATCAGCAGTCTTATAGGATTCGCCGACAACACGGTTCTCGGACGAACTATATATCAGAGAAGGCAACGGTATCTTTTTTCCGTTTCTATCCTTTTTCCGATCCAGAGCCCAACAAACCAACATCGTTATCGCAATCAGAAGCGGCGCTGATCCCAGGGTGAAGAAAATATAAATGAACCACGGCGTCGCCTCGTTCTTATAGTTTGCACTCAAAAGGGCGAAGACCTGAAGGCTAACAGGCGACAACAACAGTGCAAAGGCTCCTAAGGCTCCAATCCCCGTTAGTTGAGGCGAGGTCTTCGTGTCTGTCTCGACAAGTCGTTTCGCGAGCTTCTCTCTCTCGCGCTCCCACTTCTCCTTGTCATGCAAGAAGTCCTGTAGCTCTTCGATTGCAAGTTCCAAGAAGCTTCTGCGTAGCGGATCGCCTTGATGAGCCCAGGCATCGAAAGTGATAATTTTCACACGGCGATCGCGAAGTTCATTGCCTAGCAGTTGAACGACAGTAGATTTCCCGCTCCCCCAATCACCGGTGAGCGCAATTGCCCTACCACCCCTCTCCTCATTGATCATTCTGCTGATCGCTTTTGCGATCACACGATGTCGAAACGCATCGTTATCCGTTGGCTGATCATCAAGTAGTCGTGTGGGACAAACGTCCACCTTCGCTACATCCTGCTCCACAAGCGAACCTCAATTAGGAATGGATGGTCGTAACTGTATACCATCGATGATTGATAATATGTAGGCTTCGGCGAGGTGTACCGGCAAAATGGGCTTCCTTACCGCTGCATCTTTCTCCTCATCGCTGTTAATAAGCTTCAGGAACCCGAACCCGCCAAACTATCCGCCTTCATCGATTTCGGATACCACTCTCACAGCGATACCGTTCCCGACCTCGGGAACCAATTCGGAAATCCGAGACCCTTTCGAAGCTTGCAGCCGCTCCTCTATCGACCCAAGCCGGAGCAGCACTAATTCGAGCCGTCGCGTTTAGCGACCAAAGTAACCCACCCAAATTACTCTTGTGGTAGACCACAGACATCCACAAATTCGCCAAACTCACCACAAACATCCATAAATTTGCACCGTATTTTTACGGCGAAATCACCCTCAGCCCAGGAACAAGGAGCCCTCAGCCGAGGAATAACCGCTCCACATCCAGCCAGTTTTCCACCCGCCGAAACCCCGTCACAAACGCGTTCGCAGGGGAGCCGAACAGGATTCCCTCACCCCGGAAAAGCCTGAGCTGCCTGGGGTTATCGTCAATCAGATAGTCCGCCCGAAGGATGCTCTTGTCCCCGCAGAACACCACATGCGAGCTTGGAATGAACGGAAAGTTCCGTTTCAGCCACTCAAACTTCGCATTGAAGCTCGTAGGCACCTCCATCGCCGCCGACGCGATGAAGATATCGTATTGATTCTGAAGCCTTTCCAGCACTCTCTGCGACTCCGGCATGACGTCGAGCACAGCAAAGAAGTCCTCCGACCGCATGTAATCTTCCAACCGTTTTTGCCTCTCCTGAGGCACATAATCCCAGATCCAACGACCATGTAAGTCGTTGATAGTAATGGCCTCTGAGAACTCCTGGTTGTATCGCAGCAGATGCTCCCCCAAAGCATCGGCAATCACCTCATCCATATCCACAGCGATGATTTTCCGACCCGTTCCCCCGTTTTGCGTGTGCAGCGAAGTCATTTCTGCTGCCCCATAAGTCTTGCCTTTTCAAGCCTTTCGCCCGCCGCAAAGCTCCCCGGAGAGTCCCGCCGCGGATCCCAATAGAGCATCCTTCCACAGGTTTCACACGTGAAAATCACAGCATCATGCTCCCGCCCCGTCAAATCGTTCCACCGCTGCGGACGCACTAACATCTGGCAAGCAGAGCACTTATGGTCCAACGCCTCCGATACGCCAGTCCCTTTCGCCTTCGAAATCCGGTCATAATTCGAAAGCACCGCCTCACCCGTCTCCGACTCCACAATCAAAGCCCGCAGCGCTTTCCGCTCCGCTTCAATCCCCGCGATAGCCGCTGTGTTCTCCTTTGTTATGTTGGCATTACGAGCACGTTCTGCTTCGAGCGTGGCAGTCGTTTTCTCCAGCAAAGCCGTAAACTGAGCCTTCTCCGCCTCATGTTTTTCGCTGCGCTCCATCGACGCAAGTTCTTCATCCTCAAGCTTTTCGATGGCGCCTTCCGCGAACTTGATCTCATGCTCCAGCGCCGTGATCTGCGCCGCCGAAGTGGCTGTTTCCATTTGTTTTCTTAGTCTTGCGATCTTCCCATGACGATCCGTTACATCCGATTGCTGCGACCGCCGAAGCACTTCTTCCTTCTGCAGCGCAGTTTTCGCTGCAGCCAAAGCCACTTCCGCCTTCGCACGAGCCGTTTGCGCAGCAGCAACACGCAGCGGAGCGTCCGTCAACTCCTGCCGCAACCGCTTCAGTTCTAAGTCCTGCGACTGGAGCACGATCAGATGTTCTAAGTCCTGGTTCATAAGGCAGAGTGTAGAGGATAGTAGAGGGTTTCGGCTGATATCGGCAAGCCGGTGAGAAAATGGGGTATGACACTAAAACTGCCGGACGGGCCGTTCAAGGCCTACTTGTTTGACTGTGATGGAACGATTGCGGACTCGATGCCGCTGCATTATGTGGCGTGGAACAGGATTCTGAGCGAGTACAACTGCGAGTTTCCTGAGGACAAGTTCTATGCCTGGGGTGGGATGCCGATTAAGGACATCCTCGAAACGCTCAATAAAGAGCAAGGTTTGGATATGCCGGTCGCGGACATTATGCACCGGAAGGAAGCGATCTACTTTGAGCTGATCCACGAATTGGAGGCTGTGCCAGAGGTGCTGGAGCACATTCTGGAGAGCCATGGGCGGATTCCGTTTGCGGTTGTTTCAGGCAGTGCGCGGGATTCGGTGACGGCTTCGTTGAAGGCGCTGGGGATTCTGGACCGGTTCGATACGCTGGTTTGCGCGGGCGATTACACAAAGGGCAAGCCTGATCCGGAGCCGTTTTTGATGGCGGCGGAGCGGTTGGGTGTGGCGCCTGAGGATTGCCTGGTGTTTGAGGATACGGAGATGGGGATTCAGTCGGCTACGGCGGCGGGAATGGCTTCGGTGAAGATTCTGCAGCCGTGGGAGAGGGTGAAGGAGTAGAGGGTAAGTAGTAAGGAGTAGAGAAAGACATCTGTCTTTGTGAATCGCGCTCTTTTTTGGGGAATCTGAGACTTATACAACATGGCAGCCGCTACCGCAGTCGAATTAGCCCCTAGTACAACTGTATCCGCACCGCCGATCTGGCGGCCGCGCATCAATCCGTGGATTGTTGCGATGACTGTTACGCTCGCAACATTTATGGAGGTGCTCGACAGCTCCATTGCGAACGTGGCGCTGCCGCATATTGCCGGTGGGCTGGGTGCGACGCAGGATGAAGCGACGTGGGTGCTGACGGCTTATCTGGTGGCCAATGCCATCATTCTGCCAGCCGGTGCGTACATGACCGGGTTCATCGGGCGCAAGAAGTTTTACATGATCTGCGTGGCGCTGTTCGGAATCTCATCGGCGATGTGCGGGTTTGCGCCGACGCTGCCGATCCTGGTGCTTTGCCGCGTACTGCAGGGCATTGGCGGTGGTGGGCTGGCGCCTAGTGAACAGGCGATCCTGGCCGATACGTTTCCGCCGGAGAAACGTGGGCAGGCGTTTGCGATGTATGGGCTTGCCGTGGTGTGTGCGCCGGCGATCGGGCCTACGCTGGGTGGATACATTACCGACAACTTCGATTGGCGCTGGATCTTCTTCCTGAATGTACCGATCTGCATCCTCAGCTTGTTCCTGACTTCGAGGATCGTGGAAGATCCGCCGTGGGTGGAGAAGCAGGTGAAGGAGTCGCAGAAGGGCGGCATCAAGCTGGACCTGCTGGGCTTTGGACTGCTTGGGCTGACCTTCGGCTCGTTGGAGTTCATTCTCGATAAGGGCCAGGAAGATGACTGGTTCAGCTCGCATTTGATTTTGTTCTTTACCGTGACGATGGTCGTTGCGTTCATCGTGATGATCTGGTGGGAGCTGAAGCAGCTGCGCGATGGGCATCGACCGATTCTGAACCTGACGCTGTTTACGCGGCGGCAGTTTGCGATCAGCTTCATGCTGATGTTTGTGCTGGGCTTCTCGCTGTATGGAACGACGATCCTGATTCCGCAGTTTGTGCAGACGCTGATGGGTTATACGGCGGAGCTGGCGGGAAAAGTACTGTCTCCGGCGGGCTTCATGATGATGGCCATGATGCCGGTGGTTGGTTTCCTTTCGGGCAAGGTCGACCCGCGGAAGCTGATTGCGTATGGGTTTGTGATGCTCACCGCATCGTTGATCTATATGACGAACCTGAACCTTGGGCTGAGCTATGGACAGCTGGTGATCATGCGTATGTTCCAGGCTTCGGGGCTGGCGTTCCTGTTTATCCCGATCAATACGATTGCGTATGTGGGTGTGAAGCAGAGCGAGAGCAACGATGTTTCAGGCCTGACGAACCTGGCGCGTAATATTGGCGGGTCGTGCGGAACGGCGTTTATGGCAACCATGCTGACGCGGCGAACGGCGGCGCATGAGAGCACGATGACGCGCAATCTGCAGTCGGGTAATCCTGGGTTTGTATCGCAAGTGACGCAAATGGCGGGCGCCTATAAGGTGGGCAATGGCGCGGGTGTGAAGGGTGGGCCGATGGGCGGAGCTTCGCAGGGAGCGATCCATGCGGCGCAGGCTTCGATCTACAACCAGATGCACCGGCAGGCGGCAGTGCTTTCGTATGTGGACATCATCCGCGACCTCAGCATTTTCTGCGCATGCATGATTCCGCTGCTGTTCTTTATTCCGCGGCCGCCGAAGCATGTGCAGGCGGGGCACTAAGAGCAGAGGATAGAGTGTAGAGGATAGTGATCTGGTGCGACCGGTTGTGGTTGCGCTGGGATGAGGATGCCTCTATGAGTGACGTTGAAGTTCCTTTGCAAAAGATCAAGGATTCGATGCGGGCCACGTGGATGGCCGGCGACTTTGGGGTTGTGGCGAAGACGATTTCGCGCGGCGCCGAGGAGTTTGTGGCAACGCTGTCGTTGCCGGCAGGGGCGCGTGTGCTGGATGTGGCGACGGGCTCGGGGAATGTGGCGATCCCGCTGGCGCGTGGTGGGGCTGTGGTAACGGGCGTAGACATAGCGCCAAACCTGCTGGTGCAGGCGCGCGAGCGGGCTGCTGCTGAAGGATTGACCGCGCAGTTCGATGAAGGCGATGCGGAGCAACTGCCTTATGCCGATGGTGCGTTCGATGCTGTCGTGACGATGTTCGGCGCCATGTTTGCGCCTCGGCCGGAGGTGGTGGCTGCGGAGATGGCGCGGGTGTTGAAGCCGGGTGGGTTGTTGGCGATGGCGAACTGGAATCCGGGAAGCTTTACGGGGAAGATGTTTCGGATTGGCAGCAAGCATATGCCGCCGGCGCATGGGCTTGCGGCTCCTTCGTTGTGGGGTGATGAGGCGACTGTGCGCGAACGGCTTACGCCTTACTTTGCGGAGATCGAGACGGAGTTAATTCCGATCGACTTCGATATGCCGATGAGTCCGGCGGGAGCGGTGGCGTTCTTCAAGAAGTACTTTGGACCGACACAGGTGGCGTTTAGCAGTCTGGATGAAGCGGGTGGGGCGGTGATGGAAGCGGACCTTGTAGCGCTGTGGACGGAGTTCAACGTGGCGGATGATCCTGCGTCGCATACTCTTGTGCGCAATGAGTATCTGCAAGTGACGGCTGTGCGGCGATAGGATGCGTGGGTGAAGGCTGAGGCGGCGCAGTAAGAGGACGCGTCGATAGAGAGCGGCATGGGAGTGCCTGCCTTTTGTGCCTGTCTGCAAGTTTCGCTAAGATCGTCGTATCTCTCACGCACAACGGAGCTGTGGATGCGTCGCATTCAGCAATTTCAATGGACCCTGGCTGTTCTTTGTCTTCTCTTCGGTCCTTCCGCACGAGGGCAAACCGTTGCGCCGAAAACGATGGTGGGTGAACCGCTGTATCTGCGTGGACAGTGGACAGGCGACAAGCTGGAGTTCGATGCGGAGGGCCGGCCTGTTGGCGATGTGAAGGCAGGGCCGCTAACTCTTAGCGGGATCGATGTGCAGCATGTTGATGTGGACAACAAGCGGCTCTCGATCCATGGGCGGCGCGTGGCCCTGGTTGCGGATGGCGAAGGCCGTCTGCAGCGACAGGTGATTGTGAGCCGGACGCGTATCTTTCCGTCGTTGCGGAGTGGCGATGCGAAGAATTTCAAGGCCACGGAAGACGTCACAATTACCGTACGCGGCGATGGCACCGGCAGCTATGAGGCGGCTTTGAAGGCCATCTTCGCAGATGGGTTTGCGGACTTGTCCGGATCGGTGCCGAAGTACTGGAGGTGCTATGCCGATGGATACTTTGCGAAGAGTCTTAGACCGGATGAAGCGAAGAGCACGGTGGAGGCTTGCGTGAAAGAGCGGAGCCTTGCGCCAGAGTCGGAGGAAGCCATGCGGGGTGACTTTGTCCCGATCAAGGTGCTTGATAGAACTCCGCCCCCTTTTACGCGGGAGGCTGCCGAGCTTGGCGTAAGCGGTGTGAGCAGGGTTCACTTTACGGTGAGCAAGCATGGCATTGCGGTGGGGTTCCAGGTGGTGCAGGCGGTTGGCGCGGGGCTGGATGAAGCGACGTTGACAGCAGTGTCGCAGTATCACTTTGAACCGGCGACGAGTGATGGAGTGGCTGTGAATGCGGACACGGATTTCAGCATGAACTATACGACGGAGTAAACGTTCGCCCCTGATGGCGGCTATGCGAATAGCTGCTTGAGTGTAAGTGCGTTGGCTGTGCCGTGGCCGAGGGCGGTGTTGTCGAAGATGACCCAGGTTTCTTTGGTGATGCGGGGTGTTTCTTCCTGGAGCTGCCTGGCGAAGTCTTTGAGGAAGGCGTCGGTGTAGTCGGAGTAATAGGTGCGGGGTGAACCATGGAGGCGGAAGTAGCGAAGCGGCTGCCAGCCTGCGGGGTTGGCCGCAAGCGTGGAGCCTTTGGGAGGATCGGCGGCTACGCGGGAGATTTCGAAGTCGCGGAGGAGGCGGTCGACTGTGGGCGTAAACCAGCTGGGGTGACGGGGCTCGAGGACAGCTTGTGAGGTGTGGAGCTCGCGGAAGGTGGTGAGAAACTCGTGGGCAATGCCTTCGTCAAAGGCTAGCTTGGGCGGAAGCTGGATGAGGAGTGGGCCGAGTTTTTCGCCGAGGCCGTTGACCTGGTCGAGGAAGGCTTGCAGCAGTGCGCCGGTATTGATGAGCTTGGCTTGATGCGTGATCGTCTTGGGAATTTTTACGGCGAACTTGAAATCAGGTGGCGTGGTGGCGGCCCAGCGTTGCCAGGTTTTAAGCATGTGCGGGCGATGGAAGCTGGAGTTGATTTCGACGCTGTTAAGGCGCTGGGTGTAGCGGATGAGGTGTGAACCTTCCGCTGGGAAGTGGTGGGCGTGTTGTTTGGGGAGTGTCCAGGCGGTGGTGCCGATGCGGATGTTCTTCATGGGTTTCGATGCTTCTTGTTGAGTTCGCAATTTGCGAATATTATAAAGGAGTGCATGTGATTAGCCGGAACCGATCGTTGGAAGCAGCCAAGGCGCATGCGGAGCTTGCTGCACCATTGGATGCGTGGTATCGCATTGTGAAGAAGGCCGAGTGGCAAACGCTGCAGGATGTTAGAAGTGTTTTTGCATCGGCTGACGTTGTTGGAAAGGTTACGGTCTTCAACATCAAAGGGAATACGTTCCGGTTGATTGCGGAAATCAATTATGGTGCGGGGCGTTTGTACATTCGGCACGTTCTTACGCATGCGATGTATGACAAGGAAGGATGGAAGCTATGAGCGCAGTTGCAGTGAATCCGGCTTATGCGGCGTTGCTGACAAAAATCCCTCCGCGGGTGATTAAGACGGAGGCGGAGAATGAAAGCTTTATCGAGGCGTTGTACGCGCTCGACAAGCGGCAGTCGCGATGGAACAGGGCGGAACGCGATCTGGCTGAGCTTCTAACGTTGCTGATCGAGGACTTTGAAGAGAAGCAGTATGCGCTGCCGAAGTGTTCGCCGGTGGAGATGGTGGCTTTTCTAATGGAGCAGCAAGGATTGAAGCAGAAGGACATGGTGGATGTGTTTGGCACGGCGAGCATTGTGTCTGAGGTGATGCACGGTAAACGCGAGCTGAACAAGGAACATATTCGGCGGCTGAGTGAAAGGTTCCAGGTTTCTCCGGAGTTGTTCTTTTAGAGGGTTGCAGTACATGAAGAGGTTTGCGTATCTGATCTGCTGTGTTGCGATCGCATGCTGCGTTGCGATGCCTGTGGCGGCGCAAGTTGTTAGCGATGACATGGTGGTGACGCTGGTGGGAACAGGTGGGCCGGAGATTACCGCGGAGCGGGCGGGGATTTCTACGCTGGTGGAGACTGATGGACAGAAGCTGTTATTCGATGTGGGTTGGGGTGCGCTGGATGGGCTTTACAAGTCGCGGGTGTGGCCGCAAACGGTGACGCATGTGTTCCTGACGCATCTGCATAGCGATCATATTTCTGGGTTGCCGGATCTTTGGATTACGCCGTGGTTCTTGCTCGGACGAACGGCGAAGCTTGAAGTATGGGGGCCGGTGGGGACGCAGACAATGGTCGATGGCATGAGGCTGATGTATGCGCATGATGTGGAGCATCGCGCGAATGCGAAGTTCAAGCGGGAAGACCTAGACATTGTTGTGCATGAGATTCGGGCGGGTGTGGTGTATGCGCAGGATGGCGTGACGGTGAGCGCAGTGAGTGTGGAACATGCGGATGGGAATCCGGCGTTTGGGTATCGCGTGCAGGCGGGTAAGCGCGCGGTGTTTCTTACAGGTGACTGCACGTATGGGCCGGAGTTGGTGGACGCGGCGAAAGGTGTGGATGTGCTGGTGTCGAATGTGGTGGCCGGGACGCCGGAGCTGGAGAGGTCGACGCAGTGGAGGCCGGTGATGGCGAAGCTGTTGTTGCCGGAGCAGGCGGCGCGGTTGTTTGAGGAGACGAAACCGCGGTTGGCGGTTTATTCGCACTTTGTGAAGAAGGGTTTGCCCGGTGCGGCGGGAGATGCGGTGATCGTGAAGCGAACGCGGGACGCTGGGTATAAAGGGCCGCTGCTGATAGGGGAAGATTATATGCGGATTGCGGTGGGGAAGACGGTGGAGATGAAGCTTGTGGAGAGTCCGCTGCCGGAGTTGTATGGGCCGCAGAGCAGGTTTTAGGTTTTAGGTTTTAGGTTTTAGGTTTTAGGTTTTAGGAGTCGGATGCTTGGTGCGTCTGTAGAGCCTGGGTGGAGCGTCTAACTTGGTGTGAGTTGTTTGCGGAGATATTGTGCGATTGTCGCGCTGGGTCTTGCCATTGCGGGATGCAGTGTGATGGCGTGTGCGCGGGGCGCGCATCCTTCGTTTGTCTCGTTTGAGATTTTGCGCAAGAGGATGGATGTGGATGTCGATGGTGCGCCGACGGCGTATGGGCCGAAGGATAAGCCGACGCTGGACTATCTGAAGAATGCGCACTATCGCGGAAGGCCGTGGGCGCCGATCGTTGGGTATCTAACGGATGATGACCATCCGAAGGTGCCTATTGTGCAGGGGCCGCATGATCCGGCTCCGGGGTATTACATTTCGCAGACCGCTTATACGGATAAGGCTCGCACCGAGGAGCGGGATGTGCTGCGGTATGTGGATGCTTCGAAGATCAACTACGTGGTGCTGGGCGATGAAGCGAAGAAGCGTGGGGCGCGGCTGGGGGATTTTGTTGCGGTGTATTCGACGCGGACGCGGCGTGCGGTGTTTGCGATTGTGGCGGATGATGGCAATCCGAGTGGGGATGAGGGATCGCTGCATCTGTTGCAGGATCTTGGGTATCCGTTTCATGATGGCAAGAATGACGCCGTAGAGCAGAGCGGGGAGATTGTTGTGCGGTTTTATCCGGGGTCGAACCGGGATCAGTTATTCTTTCGGACACAGAAGGCCTTGAATGAAGCTGCGGTGAAGATTGGTTTGAGTAGGCAGTTTTCGGAGAGTCCGGTGGGCGGAATACAGCATCCAAAGTAACGTTGGCATATTGTGCCGCGCGGTCAAGAAGCAAATCCCCTTCGGGGATGACAACAAGATAAGACCATGCAATAACAGCAATAGGGAGTGTGTCGATGGAATATCGCAGCCTTGGACGATCGGGACTGAAGGTTCCGGAGCTTTGCTTTGGAACGGGAACCTTTGGCGCCGGAAATGAGTTTTTTAAAGCGTGGGGCGAAACCTCGCAGGATGAAGCGAAGAAGTTGATCGACGTGTGCATGGAAGCGGGTTGCAATTTCTTCGATACTGCCGATGTGTACTCCGATGGCGCGAGCGAGACGATGTTGGGTAAAGCGATTTCGCACCTGAAGCGTGAAGATGTTTTGATTTCTACCAAAGCTACGTTTCGGCAGGGAGTGTTGAAGGGGCCGAACCAAGTTGGGTCGTCGCGGTATCACCTATTGAATGCGCTGGATGCTTCGCTGAAGCGGTTGGGGACGGATTACATCGACGTGTATCACCTGCATGCGTTTGACGCGACGACGCCGGTGGAAGAGACGCTGGATACGCTGAACACGATGGTGCGTGCGGGTAAGGTGCGTTACATTGCGTGCTCGAATTTTTCGGGCTGGCATTTGATGAAGTCGCTGAGTGTAAGCGAGCGTTATGGATGGGCGAAGTATGTTGGGCACCAGGTGTATTACTCGCTGGTGGGGCGCGATTATGAGTGGGAGTTGATGCCGCTGGCGCTGGACCAGGGTGTGGGTGCGCTGGTTTGGTCGCCGCTGGGATGGGGACGGTTGACGGGGAAGATTCGCCGTGGACAGCCGTTGCCGGAAGGCAGCCGGTTGCAGAACAAGAGCGTTGTGGACAATGGGCCGCTGCCGGAGGATGAGTACGTGTACAAGGTCGTCGACGCAATCGATGAGGTCGCGAAGGAGACGGGAAAGACCGTGCCGCAGATCGCGCTGAACTGGTTGCTGCGCAGGCCGACGGTTTCGACGCTGGTGATTGGGGCTCGCGATGAGAAGCAGTTGAGGGCAAACCTGGATGCGACCGGATGGAAGCTGACTCCGGAGCAGATTGCGAAGCTCGATGCAGCGAGCGATCCGAAGCTGGCGTATCCGTACTGGCATCAGCGGCAGTTTGAGGAGAGAAATCCGCGGGCGGTATAGAGCCGAGGATAGAGTGTAGAGCGTAGAGAAGGCCCCTGTTGCGAAGTTTGCAGTGGGGGCGTTTTTCGTTTTGTCTATCCTCTACGCTCTTCTTTTCGCTTGCACTGCCGTCCGGGTTGGTAGAGAGTCTTGATGAGGTCGTGATGAGCGGCGAACGGATCCAGGATAGACAACAGCTGCAGCTAGTGGAGAAGCATCCGCGTGCCATCCGGTGGATGCACTGGGTGAACTTTCCGGTGTTGTCGGTGATGATCTGGAGTGGGTTGCTGATTTATTGGGGTGACTCGACTCCGCCGTATCAACATGCGCATCAGGTGTATCGCATTGGGATTGGGCACTGGACGCTGGTGAGGTTGTTTCCGGATTGGTTCTGGAAGATGTTGAATGCGCCGTATCAGATCACTACGGGGCTCGGATGGCATTTTCTGTTCATGTGGATCTTTGCGGTGAATGGGATTGCTTATGCGATTTATCTTGCGGTGTCCGGTGAGTGGCGTGTGCTTTGGCCGCAGCGGAAGAGTTTTGTGGATGCGATGTGGGTGACGTTGTATGACCTGCATGTGCCTGCGGCGCGGCGCAGAGGGATGCCGGAACAGGGTAAGTACAACGGAGCGCAACGGATTGCTTACTCGGCGATTGTGTTGATGGGAGCAGGCTCGCTGCTGACGGGGTTGGCGATCTATAAGCCGACGCAGGCGCACTGGCTGACCTCGCTGATGGGTGGGTATGAGATGGCGCGGTGGCTGCACTTCTGGCTGACGATGGGCTTCTGTGGGTTCTTCCTGGTCCATGTGGGACAGGTGGTGCTGGCGGGGTGGAATAACTTTCGGTCGATGGTGAGCGGGTACGAGATACAGGGGTCAGGGTCGAGGGTCCAGGGCCCAGTCAACACACACGCAGTGGATGCAGCGAGTGGGGAGCCTACGGGTGCGGTGGGTGAAGCTGGGTGACGGTGCTGTCATGGGAGAGTCTTAGACTGCAGGAAGGAGGATGCGATGAGCGAGGGAGTGGTGCGAGGTTTCTGGATGCGTGAAGCTGCGGGTGGAACTGCTGAGAGTTACAGCGTGGGCGAGACGGTAAACGCGGCGTTGAGTAAGGTGCCGGAAGTTACGCTGGGTTTCTGGATCATCAAGATCCTTGCAACGACGCTGGGTGAGACGGGCGGCGATATGTTGTCGATGTCGCTGAACTTGGGCTATGCGCTGAGTACTGTCATTCTGTTTGTGCCGTTCCTTGTGCTGGTGGTGGCGCAGGTGAAGGCGAAGCGGTTCCATGCGTTTCTTTACTGGGGAGTGATTGTCGGCACAACGCTTGCCGGGACGACGATGGCGGACTTTGCGGATAGGTCGCTGGGTATTGGGTATCCGGGTGGAACGTCGATCCTGTTCGCGCTTGTGATTGCTTCGCTGGTGGTGTGGAGGATTTCCGTGGGGACGGTTTCGGTGAACAACATTACGACGCCGAAGGCCGAGATCTTTTACTGGATGACGATTTTGTTTTCGAATACGCTGGGAACGGCGCTGGGTGATTGGACCTCAGAAGGCACGGGTTTTGCGGGTGGCGTGGGGTTGTTCTTTGCGCTGCTGGCGGTGATTGCTCTGCTGTACTTCTTTACGAAGATCAGCCGGACTGTACTGTTCTGGAGCGCGTTTATTCTTACGCGCCCGTTGGGGGCTTCACTGGGTGACCTGCTGACGAAGGCGCGCGCGGACGGCGGGCTGAACCTGAGCCGATATGTGGCGACAGGTGTGATTGCATTACTTATGATTGTTTGCATTCTGGTCTTTCCGCAAAAAGCGGGAGAACATCCAGGGCATGGAGAGAGTGCGTAGTTCTTTTATGAGCGAACGCGAAAAGGTCGTTGCGAGCGGCGATGCCGAGACGGTGAAGCGCGAGAGTGCGCGGCGGACGCGGCGCAGTTTCCTGGTCGGCGGCGCCGTGGCCGCGGCCGGTTATGGCGTGTCGCAATGGATTGCCGATAGTAAATCTGTTGGGCGTCTGCAGGCGGGGCTGCGTGATGTGACGAATACGAATGCTGCGATTGCGCGAGCGGTGTTCGACGAGCGTGGATTGGCGCCGACGTATCCGGTGAGCCGGGCAAAGCCGCTGCGGCTGAATGGGACGGTGGGGCTCGAACAGAAGCTGGTGCCGGACAGCTGGCGGCTGCAGCTGGTAGGCGTTCGTGATGCGGCAGCCTCGCCGTTGTATGCGAAGGACGTTACGGCGTGGGAGTACAAGTACGCGGGCGATACGCCGCAGGGTGCGCAGGCGACCGATGTGAAGAGCGCGCCTGGCAATGGTGCAGTGAGCAAGACTGGAGCAGCTTCGAAGGCTTCGGCGCTGAACCCGGCCGGAGCGGTGGATAGCGATGCGGGTGCAGCATTGGCAGCGCACATTGAAGCGATGGTGAAACAGCAGACGGGTAAGCGCAACATCGGCGACGATGAGGCGGGACCTTCCGCAAGCTCGTTGAACATTGGCACGCCGGGGTTGCTGCTGACCATGGCCGACCTGATGAAGCTGCCCAAGGTGGAGTTCGTTACGGAGTTCAAGTGCATTGAAGGATGGAGCTCGATTACGCAGTGGGGTGGGGTGCGGCTGCGCGATTTAATCGAGATGTATCCACCGGAGAAGATAAACGGGCGCGACCCTCGTTATGTGTACATGGAGACGCCGGATGGCAACTACTACGGTGGTTATGACATGGCAGCGGCGCGGCATCCGCAGAGTTTGCTGGTGACCGAGATGGGCGGCGAGCCGCTGGGCCAGGAGCACGGTGCTCCGCTGCGGCTGCATATGCCGATCAAGTACGGCTACAAACAACTGAAGCGTGTGGGGTTGATTTCGTACATGGATACGAAGCCCGATGACTACTGGACCAAGCTGGGCTACGACTGGTACGCAGGGTTGTGAAGCAGAGTGTAGAGGATAGAGTGTAGAGGATAGAGAAGGCGCTTCGTTGCTGGATTGGGTGTGACGCCTTTGTTTTCTCTACACTCTATCCTCTGCTTTAGGGCGCTACAGGCGTTGGCATTACGGGCATCCTGGTGGGTGTTGCTATGCCGAAGAACATGACCAGCTTGTTCTTGCCGGGGTCTGAGACCCAGACGTTGCCGCTTGCGTCTGCGACGATCTGGTCAGGCAGGGCGAAGATGGCTGGGTCATTGGGGTCGCCGCTCGGGTAGCCATAGCCGGCGGCCGGGGACAACATGGCACCGAGGGTGGTTGAGGTGGAGTGGTTGATGCCCGCAAGGTTCGAGATCGACTGCCCGCGGTAGTTTGCGATCCAGACATTCTGTCCGGCATCGACCGCGACGCCTGCGGGACCGCTGAGGTAGGTTGTGGATGTGCTGGGGTTTGTGCCGAGCAGAGGGCTTCCGTTTTGGACGATCGCATCGCCGGGGCTCGCGGTGTTGGACGAAGACACGATGCTGAAGGAGTTGCCGTAGTAGTTCGCGATCCAGGCGTTGTTGTTGGAGTCGGTCGCGATGCCGTTGGCACCGTCGCAACAGGATACGTTGCCGATGATGGTGCCGTTGGAGGCAACGTGCGTTACAGTGTTGCCTTCGCTGTTGGCGAGCCAGACGCCGTTGCTGCTATCGGTAGCAAGAGCTGTAATCGAGGAAGCATCGGCGGCGCCCAGGCCGGTGGGCGAAACGACGGCACCGGCTACAGTATAAGCCGTGGCGCCGTTGCCGCTGCTGTTGGCAATCAGGATGTCTCCGTTGGGAGCAGCCGAGAGTGCGTCGGGAAAGTCGAGCGAGGCGTCGTAGAAGTTCGTGTAGCTGCCATTCATCACGACGGTTCCGGGCGAACCCGAGCCCGAGCCGTTGAACTTCGAGACGCTTCCGGCGGCGTTGGGCGAAGACTGCTCGTTCGAGACCCAGACATTACCCTTGGTATCGATGGCAAGCCCGTAGGACTCTACGAGGTAGCCGACGCCGTAGCCGGAAGCCGGGCTCAATGCGGCGCCCTGGGGTGAGAACTCGCTGAGGGCGCCGGTGTAGTCTGCGACCCAGACATTGCCGTAGCGGTCGATATCGAGACCGGCCGGGCTGCTGATGCCGCCGCCGGTGACCGAAAGAGAGAGGGTCCAGTCGTTGGGGCTCGCGGTAAGGACGGTGGCGAACGGCGGTGTTCCGGGCAAGACGGCGAACACGCCGGAAGGGTTGTAGCCAGGGTTCTTGACGATATCGAGCGCTGCCGTGAAGATGTCCGCTGGCACGACACCGCTGGGAGGAGTGGCGGCGGCGAACAGCGGCGTGCAGGCTGAGCCACCATCGGAGTTTACGCAGGTGGAAAGAATGTCAGCCAGGGCGTAGAGCTTGCCGGGTTCTACTGCAAGATTGGCGGGCAGTGTGGCGGCCATGCCGGTGGTGTTGTTGACCAGGAGTTGTGCGTCCAGCATGGCGTGGGGGAGGCCGCGGGAGTTCGTGGGAAGGCCGTTCGCATCGCTTGCGCCGGCGAGGTCCGTGGCGTTGGTGGCACTGGCGCCGATATTGGTGGCGGAAGTCGCGAAGGGGGCCAGCGCCCAGGCCGCGGCGACGGTGGTGACTTCATTGATAGTGATGAAGGTGCTTGTCGTGAGGCTGCCGCAGTCGCCGAGGGCGGTCATCATCACGGCCGCGTTGTTATAGATGGTGGAGGGCGTGAGGCCGGGGTTTCCGCCGGACGCGACGATGTAGACCTGGTCCGTCGGGTTGGCGCAGGTATAGAGCGGAACGTTGCCGGGCGAGAGCGTGAAGGTGCCGTCCGGTCCGCTGAGAACCGGGACGGAGATCATCGCGTGCGCCGCCGATCCATTGCCCGTGCTGCCGACCGTGTAAAGCTGGATGGTGGCGCCGCTGATGGGTTGCTGGCCACCGTGGACATTGCCCTGAAGGCCGGCGTGCTCCTGGGACGTGACGCTTTCGATGTTGATGGCACCCATGCCGCAGCCGGTAAGCGCCGCTGCAAGACACAGAGATGGAAGAAGAACAGCAAGGTTGCGCATGAAGACGGAGACCTGTGGGGGAACTTGTACTTCGGATTTTACGATAATTTCCACAGCATTCCCGCCGAAATACGGCTGAACTTGATCCTATGAAGTGGTTTTGGACGAGAGTTCCGAGGCTGAGCGGCGAATGGCTTCGCGGAGCCAGGCGTGGCGGGGATCGGCGTTCAGGCGCGGGTGCCACACCATATTGAAGTGAAAGCGCCTGAGCTCTTTGGGCGCTTTGACCAACCGCAGGTTGGGGTCGCGCTCCACCATGCCCAGCATGCCGCTGGTAAGTGTGAGGACCATTGCTGTGCCGGGCAGGCATTGCAGCGCGGCGGCGAAGTACGGCATGCGCACCGACGAGCGGCGCTTGTGGCCGAGCGCGGCCAACTGCTTGTCAGGTATGGACTGAACCCCGGGGAGCGTGGCGATGACAAGATGGTCGGCGGCGAGGTACCGGATAAGCGTGAGGCGATCGCCGATGAGGTTTTCGCGGGCGACGGCGCAGATCCAGTCTTCGCGGTAGAGGGTTTCGGCCTGGAAGTGGGACGGGTGCAGGACGTCGCTGACGGAGAAGAAGACGTCGAGATGGCCGTGCTCGAGCATCTCAGGCGCAGTGGGCTGCCAGGGGAGGAACTCGAAGGCGACTTTGTAACGCGTGGACGGATAGCGCCGGCAGAGGCGTGGCAGGAGCACGGCGCAGACATTGTCCGGGCCGGAGATGCGAAAGTGGCTGGGCTCGCGGCGGGGATCGAAGACGCTGGGCGAGATAAGCGCCTCCAGGGAGGGCAGCAGTGTTTCCAACTGCTGAAGGACCTTGCGGCCGCGCGGTGTGGGTTCAAATCCGTTGACGGAGCGAATGAGGAGATCGTCCGAGAACATGCTGCGGGCACGCTGGAGTGCGCGGCTGACCGCCGGTTGCGAGAGCAAGAGGCGCTCCGCTGCGGCGGTGACGCTTCTTTCTTCCGCGATGACCGCAAAGGTGATCAGCAGGTTGAGGTCGGCCTGGCGAAGTTTCTCTAGACGCATAGAGGCTATGACCATTATGCATGGAACGCATGCGGCGAGCGCTCATCAGATTGAGTGTCGCCAGCAGAAAAAGCGGCGGATAGGGAGGCGTTATGAGCAAGGATTTGAAGGGCAAGAAGGTTGTGGTGCTGGGCGGATCTTCGGGGATTGGGCTAGAGGTTTCGCGGCAGGCGGCTGAGCTTGGCGCGGAGGTCGTGGTCGCCTCAAGCAGTGCGGAGAAAGTGCGGAAAGCCGTTGCGGAACTTGGCGGCAAGACTACAGGAACGACGCTTGACCTGAAGGATGAAACGGCGATTGCGGCGTTCTTTGAGAAGCTCGGAGCGTTCGATCATCTGGTTTACACGGCGGCTGATTCGCTGCACGTGAGCGATCTTGCCTCGACCGATCTGAAGGCTGCGCGCAACGCATTTGAGCTTCGCTTCTGGTCGTTGCTGGCGGCCGTGAAGTATGCCACGCCGCATTTGCGCGAGGGTGGATCGATCACGATGACGACTGGAATTTACGGACGCCGGCCGGTAAAGGGTATTCCGATTGTGGCGAGCATCGCCGCGATGATGGAAGGGCTGACGCGCTCGCTGGCGCTCGACCTGGCGCCGCTGCGCGTGAACTGCGTTTCGCCCGGTGTGGTGCGCACAGGGTTATGGAACACGATGTCCGAGAAGGATCGCGACGGGTTCTTTGAGGCGACCGCGAAGCAGGTTCCGGCAGGTCGGATTGGCGAGGCGGAAGACGTGGCGCAGACCTATCTCTACCTGATGATGCAGGCCAACAGCACGGGGCAGACGGTCGTTGTGGACGGCGGCGCCAGTTTGGTGTGACGGTAAAAATCCGGGTCCAGGAATCGGGGACCCGGAGCGCCCGTATTTCTTACTGCTAACAAAATTTGTGCAGGCGGCCCGTAAGCCGAATTTTGTTTTAGACGATCATTCCTCTAGGCCATGCCTTACGACATGGCTCAAGCAACCTACCCGCAGGTTCCGGTCCGTCGCTTGCGCGGCGCGTGATGCTCTTCAACCTTACCGCAGCGGGCCGCTGCGTGATTTCGTCCGAAGAGGAACGAAATCTCCCTGCCTATTTGGTCTTGCTCCGTGTGGGGTTTACCGTGCCACGACTGTTACCAGCCGTGCGGTGGGCTCTTACCCCACCCTTTCACCCTTACCGCAGGCCGCGTGCATGGGTTTTGCTCCTTGCGGAACAAGCCCAACAGCCTGAGGCGGTTTGCTTTCTGTTGCACTGGCCGTACTTACGCCTTGAAGCGTAAGCCCCGGACGTTATCCGGCACACTGCCCTGCGGAGTTCGGACTTTCCTCCCCCTCCGGACGGCGAACCGCCGGAGGCAGCGATCATCCAGCCGCCTGCACAAGTACAAGAGTACAGGTTTTAGGGGTTAGGTTTCAGGTTTTAGGGAAGAAGGCGGAACTGGCGGAGGCGCAATTGCGTAGAAGATTGCGGATAGGTTTGGCTGCTGCGCGGTAGACTTGAGATCGGTCCCACCATGGAGTTCAAAGAAGGATTTCGGATAGCGCTGCAATCGCTCTGGGCGAACAAGCTGCGCACGGTGCTGACGCTGCTGGGCGTGGTCATCGGCGTGGCTTCGGTGATCGCTGTGGTTACGCTGGTCAACGGCGCGAATGTGTACGTCGCAACGAAGATCAACAAACAGGGCGCGGACGTCTTCACGATCTCGCAGCAGCCGGCGTTTACCAGCAGCTACCAGGAGTACCTGAAGTACCAGAAGCGCAAGGTGATTACGCTGGAGCAGTACCGCGCGGTGCAGTCGCAGTGCGCGGCGTGTGTGCAGGTGGGAGCGTTCCAGAGCACAACCGGCAAGATCGTTTATGGCGCGCAGTCGAGCACGGACACGCAGATCCGTGGCTACACGGCGCTGATGCCGGAGATGCAGAACCTGGATATCGTGGAAGGCCGCAGCCTGACGCAAGCCGATGAAGATCACGCGGCGCGCGTGGCGATTGTGGGCTCGGATATTGAAGAAAACCTGCTGAAGGGCGAAGACCCGATCGGCAAGGAGATCCGCGCTGACGGCGTGCCGTACACGATCATCGGACTCGGCGAAAAGCAGGGCAAGACGCTGGGGCAGAGCCAGGACAACTGGGTTGCGGTGCCGCTGACGGCGTACCAGAAGACGTATGGCACTGCGAAAACGGTGACGATCTATATGAAAGCCGGTACGGGCGCCGTCGCGATGGAAACGGCCAGCGACCAGGCGCGCGTGATCATGCGCGAGATGCGGCATGACCGGCCCGGAGAGAATGACAGCTTTACGCTGGAGACCAGCAGCACGCTGGCCGGCCTGCTGGGCCAGATCACAGGCATGATTGGCGCCGTGGCGATTGGCATTGCGGCGATTACGCTGGTTGTGGGCGGTGTCGTGATCATGAACATTATGTTGGTCAGCGTAACCGAGCGCACCCGCGAGATCGGCGTACGCAAGGCTCTGGGCGCGAAGCGCGGCGACCTGCTGCTACAGTTCCTGATGGAGTCGAGCACGATGGCGTTGATTGGTGGAGCCATTGGCGTTGTGCTGGGCGTTGTGCTGGCGAAGGGCGTAGCTATTATCGCCGGGTTCCCCGCCGCGGTCGCGGTATGGAGCGTGTTCGCGGGGTTGTTTGTGGCGGTTGCGGTGGGCATTTTCTTCGGTGTGTATCCGGCAAGAAAAGCTGCCGATCTGGATCCCATTGTTGCGTTGAGATCGGAGTTCTAGCCATGGCGATGCGAGCAAGCGATCAACGTGAATCGGTAAAGATGGCCCTCGATACCTTGCGCGGCAATAAGCTGCGGTCGGGGTTGACGATTCTGGGCATTGTGATCGGCGTGATGAGCGTGATTACGATTTCGTCGGTAATCAACGGGCTGAACTCGTCGGTGTCGAACATGGTGGCGCAGTTCGGAACCAATGTGCTCTGGGTGTTTCGGTTCCCAGTCATCGGCGTGAGGCCAACCTCGGAGATGCTGGCTCGCAAGCAGATGACCTACGACGATATGACAGCGCTGGGGGAGCTGCCGCATGTGGTTGCGGCGTCGGCGTCGCTGCAATATACGAACTACCAGTTCAACGCCGGATCGACGGTGGCGAAGTTTGGCCAGCGCAAGGCGGACAACGTTTCGCTCGAAGGCGATACACCCTCGAACGCGGTGGTATATGACAAGGTCATCTCGTCCGGTCGTTTCTTCACCCAGGATGACCAGGACCGCGCGGCCGATGTAACGGTGCTGGGCTATGACACTGAGCATGATCTGTTCGACAACGTCGACCCGATCGGCAAAGAGGTTGTGATTGCCGGAAGAACGTTCACGGTGATCGGCGTGTTTGAGAAGCAGAAGACGGCTTTCGGCGGTGGAAAGAATCCGAACGACAGCTATGCGTACTTTCCGCTGGCGACGTTCCACAAGCTGCATCCGGAGATTCTCGATTACTGGATCAGCGCGAAGTTTGACGACCAAAAGAACAAAGAGCTTGTGACCGACGAGATTCGCGAAGTGCTGCGGCGGCGGCGCAAGGTGCGCAATGAGCTTCCGGATAATTTTGCGATCTTCAGCTCGGACTCCATTACGAAGCTCTGGAACCAGATCACTGGGAGCCTGTTCCTGCTGATGTTCGGCCTGAGCGCGCTGGGCCTGATGGTAGGCGGCGTGGGTGTGATGAATGTGATGCTGGTGAGCGTCACGGAACGAACGCGCGAGATCGGCGTGCGCAAGGCGATCGGCGCGACGAAGAACACGATCCTGCTACAGTTCACCGTGGAAGCGATTGTGCTCTGCGCAGTGGGGGGCGTGATTGGCATTGCGCTGGGGTCGATCATTGCGCTGGCGCTGACGTTCATCATCTCCAGCCAGGTGAGTTTGATCTGGATCGCGGTGGCGTTCCTCTGCTCGTGCGGGATTGGGCTGATCTTCGGGATCTATCCGGCTTGGAAGGCAGCGAACCTGAATCCGATTGAAGCGCTGCGCTACGAATGAAGCAGAGTGTAGAGGATAGAGTGTAGAGCATAGAGAAAACGGAGGGCTTCGCTGAGAAATGGCATCCGCTGAAGGTAATTCGTCGCATCGAAATTCGGTTGCATGGCAAAAGGGTATGGAGTTGGCGAAGGTCGTTTATTCTTTGACGGTGCGGTTTCCTCCAGATGAGCGGTTTGGCCTTACGAACCAACTGAGAAGGGCTGCCGTTTCGATTCCGAGCAACATTGCGGAAGCGCAGGCGATTGCTTCCGAAGAGTTGAAGATCCTGAAGGCATCGCTCGTAACGCTACGCGCTAAACGGGCTGCAAGGAAGCAGCGTTAATCCCGTTTTCTCTACACTCTATCCTCTACACTCTACACTCTCGCCCTTCGCTACACTGGAGAGATGGATTCGCTGGCCCTCGCGGTTGAGTTTGTTGCGGCGCTGCTTACACTGAGCGGCATTACGTATGGAGTCATGGCGTTAGCGGGCGCGCGGACGTTTGAGCGTGATGCGAAGAAGCGCGTGGCGAGCGGGTTTGCTCCGGATGTATCGATTCTGAAGCCGGTGAAGGGTGTCGACCCGCGAATGTATGCGGGCTTCGTGAGCCATTGCAGGCAGCAGTATGCGGGTGAGATCGAGCTGTTGTTCGGGGTGCGGTCGCTGGAAGATGCGGCGGTTGCCGATGTTGCGAGGCTGCGGGTGGAGCATCCGGACATCAGCATACGTCTGGTGGAGTGCCCCCTGGTGCTGGGCGCAAACGGCAAGGTTGCGAGCCTGGCGCAGATGCTGCCGCAGGCCCGGTTTGAGCATGTGGTGGTGAATGACAGCGACATTGTTGTCTCGCCGATGTACCTAACAAAGGTGATAGAGCCTTTTGCGGATGAAGCGGTTGGGCTGGTGACAGTGCCTTACATCGGGCTCGCGGCCAAGTCACTTTGGTCGAAGCTGGAGGCGCTGGGAATCTCAACGGATTTTATGGCGGGTGTGTTCACGGCGCGGAAGCTTGAGAACGGCATACGGTTCGGGTTGGGATCGACGCTGGCTACGACGAAGACCGCGCTGGCGAAGATTGGCGGGTTTGAGGCGCTGGTGGATCAGCTTGCGGACGACTATGAGTTGGGTGCTCGGCTTGCGGCTGTCGGCTATCGTGTGGAGTTGGTGCATGAGGTTGTGGCGACGACCGTGCCGGCGTATACGCTGCGCGGGTTCTGTGAGCATCAGCTGCGGTGGGCGCGGTCGACGAGGGATTCGCGGCGGATGGGATATATCGGGCTGGGCGTGACGTATGTTCTGCCGTGGGCGCTGGCTTGCGTGCTGGCGAGCGGTGGCGCGCTGTGGAGCTTTTCGTTGCTAAGCCTTGCGCTGCTGGTGCGGGTGAGCATGGCGTTGACGGTAGGTGTGGGTATCCTGCGTGATGGGCAAGTGTTGCGCGATATATGGCTACTGCCGCTACGCGATTGCTTCGGGCTATTCTTCTGGGCGTGGAGCTATGCTTCCGATGTGGTGGTGTGGCGCGGTGAGAGATTTCGGCTGAAGCGCGGTGTATTGAATAGAGTGTAGAAAGGGCGATATGGGGCGGGGACCGGAGGCGGCGGTACCGGAGATGGTGGAGGCGGCGTTTGGTGCGGAGGGGGACGCTGCGTGTGGGGAGCTCGTGCGGCGACTGCGGGACAAGGATAAGGGTGTTGTGGAGCGCGCGGCGAGAACGCTCAAGAAGATTTCTGAGGCGGAGGCAGACAGATTATTCCAGTGGCGCAAAAAGCTGATTGAGGAAGCGTTTCACGCGGCGGATGTTCGCGTGCAGTGGAATATGACGATCGTGCTGGGCCGGTTGCCTTTGAGGGGGCAGGACAAAGCGGTAGTCGTGGATTTGATGTTCGAGCGTCTGCGGGATAAGAGTGGGTTGAACCGCACAATGGCAATGCAGGCGTTGATGGATTTATCGGAGCAGGATGCTGACTTGCGGGCGCGTGTGATGCCTATTGTGCGGGAGTTTCTGGAGAATGGGACGCCAGCGATGCAGGCTCGCGCTAAGAGGCTTTTGAAGATGCTGAAGGCATAACTTCTTCAAGCATTGTTAGCCCTGCAGGTCGTCGTCTCGTCGCGGTTCGTTCGGTCCGCGAAGATGTTCTTCCACATCACCGAGCTTGTCGGTGAGGAAGTGGATCTTGCGACTGAGCGCCTGGATCTCGGCCTCAGCGCGGCGGTTGACTTCGAAGTCCAGCTCCGACCGCACGCGGTCCTTATGGTCCTGACGGTTCTGGCTCATCATGATGACTGGCGCTTGTATGGCCGCGAGCATCGACAGGAAAAGGTTAAGCAGGATGTAGGGATATGGATCCCAAGACTTGTTGTGCATCAGGTTGCTGATGATGGTGTACGAGACCAGCGTGACGCCGAACATGATGATGAAGCTCCATGAGCCGCCGAAGCTGGCGACCTTGTCGGCGATGCGCTCGCCGAAGGTTTCCTGTTCGTCGATGAGTTCGTTCGGGTTGCGCATGGCGCGGGCACGGATGACGGCCTGCGCGGTGTGGATTTCGCGAGCGAGCACGGTCATCATGTCGAGACCGGCTTGTGGCTTCTTTTCGAGCAGTACGGAGATGTCGTTGCGGTCGACTTCGAGGCAGGTAGTCGCCTCGGTGGCGATCGCGCTGGTCTGATGGTCGACGCCTTCCAGCATAGAGGCGAAGCCGAAGAAGTCGCCGTGCCGGGGTTCGGAGAAGACGACTTCCTGGCCGTCCTCGTCGAGTAGTGAGACTTCGACCGAACCGGACATCATGACGAAGGCCCGGATGCCAGGCTCGCCGGCTTTATAGATGCGCTGCTTGGCGGCGAAGTCGCGCAGCTCAACCTGTTGCGAGAGGACAAGGAGCTCGTCTTCATCGAGCAGCGAGAAGAGTGGGACGTGGCGGAGTTCGTTGGCGTTACAAGGCATAAGGCAGAGTGTAGATCGTAGAGGATAGATGTAGGGAAAGCTTACCTGTTGGGTTGGTTGCTGACGATCTCTTTGCCACCGGATTTTACGAGAATATAAACAGGACCGGGAAGCGCGGGGAGTTGGCTGGGCTGATCGGTGAGAGATTGCCAGACGAAGATGCGCTGTGGGCTCTGCCACTTTGCGGCCAGGGATTGTCTGGTTTCGAAGATGTTTGGGCTGTCCGGAAAGAAGCTGCCGTACCAGAGGTTCGAGCTGCGGCCATCGAGGATGTGTATGTCGCTCCTCTTGAGGTAAACGCCGAGCGTTGAGCCGGATTCGTACTCGCCGTGGATCGCGATCAGATCCCACGGGTGGATTTGCGGGGCGATGGCTTCGGCCAACTGTGCGGAGGTGAGGACGGGAGCGAAGGTCTGCAGGCCGAGGTGAGCGGCCAGCAGGAAACCGAGGGCTCCGGCGGCGAGTGTGAGGTTGGCGGCGTGGGGTTTCTCTCGCCAGCGGAGGATGAGGGCGACGAGCGGGCCGAGGAACAGACTGCCTGCCGCAAGGAGGAGCGGCAGACGGAACAGCGTAAGGGCCGGACCGGTGAGATCGAGGAAGTGGCCCATCGAGAGGGCATAGTCGCTGGGGTTCTGGGTGAGCAGGCTGGCCAGATCGGTGGCGGGCGGAACGCCGTGGGTTCGCTGCAGGAAGAAGAAGGCTGCACCGGCGAAGATGGCGCCTACGAGCAAGATAAGAGCGTTGCAGCGGAAAGCGGCGCGGCGATGACGCTCGGCTTCCTCCTTGTCCGGAGAACGATAGGCGAGCCACGCGCCGATGAGGATAGCCACGGCCGGAAACGCGGGCAGGACGTAGTACTCCTGCCGGGTAGAGAAAGCGAAGAAGAGCAGCGCAAACGCAGCCCAGACAACCAGCAATAGCGCTCCGCGGCGTTTGAGCGGGAGGTCGTGGCGGCGGAGCTGGCTGCGCCACCTGGGCTCGCGCAGCGGAGTAGCCCAGGAGACGGCCTTGAAGACGAAGGCCGACCACGGCATCATCCAGACGAAGCAGAGGCCCCAGTAGAGCCAGAGCGGGGCGGTGTCGTAGTCGTGCGGGATGCGCAGGTTGAGGTAGCGCAGCAGGTGCTCGTTCATGAAGTAGAACCAGAACCAGCCGCGGACGTTGCCGTCAGTCGGCAGCGGGACCTGCCAGTGGCCGAGCGAGATGGGGAACGTGTAGTTGACTATGAAATGGAACGACGCGGGATGGCCCTGCGTGGGGTTTGCGAGGCCGGCGAGGATGTGCCACGGCGCGGCGATGAGTAGGAAGGCTTCGAGCATCGCCCACGGATGGAGCTCGCGAAGACGATCGAGCGAGCGCCGGAAGCCGCGCGTAAGCAGCAGGTAGATAGCGACAATCGCCACCGGGAAGACTACGCCGATGAGGCCTTTGGTGAGGACGTTGAGAGCGCAGGCGGCGGCGAAGCCTCCGCAGTAGAAGCGCAGGTGCGCTGGATGCGCACGGTGCTGGTTGGTGCCTCCGAGCTCTTCCGTGCGCCAGAAGCAGAAGAGCGCGGCGGTGAGCCAGAGGCAGACCATGGCGTCGGGGATGAGGATGCGCGTGAAGAGGAAGATGCCGAAGCTGGAGAGCAGGATGATCGCCGCGTAGAGGCCTGCGCGGGTGCTCCCGAAGAGTTGGCGGGCGAAGGCTTCAAGGAGTAAAGTGAGCGCGAGGATGGTGAGCGCGAGTGGGATACGTGCGGCTGCGGCGAGCGAGCGCGGGGACGTTGCGCCGAAGAGCATGGCGAGCTTCATGCTCAGAGCCATCGACCAATACATCAGGGGCGCTTTTTCAAGGTAGCGGATGCCGTTGGCGTAGAGCGTGATGTAGTCGTGGCGGAGGAGCATCTCGCGGGCGACTTCGGTGTGGACCGAGTCGGCGTCGTCGAGCAGTGGAGGCGTGAAAAGGGTGAAGCTCGCGTAGAACGCCAGCCACAGCAGCAGGATGCTGGCGAAGGTGGAGCGCGGACGCGAGGGAATGACGGGCATTGGATTCAAGTTTAGTCGGGTAAACTTAGGGCTCAGTGGGTGAGATGCGTCCAATGCGTGTGGAGCAGGAGCTGGTGCAGCTTTGCGCGCCGAAAGATGGCCCACCGGCGGAGATGATCTTCGGGGATTGGTATCCGGCGCTGCGTGCGGACGGCCTGAAGCGCGGTGAAACGGCTGTAACGATGCTGCTCGGGATTCCGATGCTGCTGGGCCGGAAGAGCGATGGTGCGCTGTTTGCCATGCGGGATTTGTGTCCGCACCGCGGGATCCCGCTTTCTGCGGGCTGGTTCGACGGCGAAACGGTGCAATGCAAATACCACGGCTGGCGGTTTGAGCCCTGCAGCGGACGTTGCGAGGAGATTCCTTCTCTGACTTCGCATGACCATCTTGAACCGACGAAGATTTTTGCGAACTCGTTTCCCGTGGCCGAACGCGATGGCTATGCGTGGGTGTATGTGCCGGAGGCCGGCGCGGGTCGCGTAACCGACCTGGCTGCGCTGCCGCCTGTGCCAGAGTTGCCGAAGTTCGGCAAGCGCTTTCGATCAGCGCATCTTGTGGCTGATCTGCCGTGCAATGTGGACCACGGGATCATCGGGTTGATGGATCCGGCGCACGGGCCGTTTGTGCATCGTGCCTGGTGGTGGCGGAGCGCGGCGAGCATCCACGAGAAAACGAAACAGTTTGAACCGATCCCTGATGGGTTCAGGATGAGCGCTCATGCGCCTTCCTCCAACAGCGCGCCGTACCGGCTGCTGGGAAAACCTGTTACGACCATCGACTTCACGTTGCCGAACCGGCGGTATGAGACGATCCGTGCGGTGAATGCGAAGGGCAAGGAGAGCTGGTTCGCTTCGCTGACGACCGTGACGCCGGTGACAGCTTCGACGTGCCGGATCGATGTGATCGCGGCGTGGGACATTTTTTACCATATCCCCTTCGTGACGCCTGTCGCCAAGTACTTTGGCGCGAAGTTCGTGGCGCAGGACCAACAGACGATGATCGAGCAGGCACGCGGGCTGCGCTCCAACCCCGGCCTGATGCTGATCGACGACGCGGATAAGCCGGCGAAGTGGTACTTTGCGTTGAAGCAACGACGGCTGATTGGGGTGGGAGAACATCCGCTGAATGGGCCAGTGGAACTGCACTGGCGCAGCTAGGGACAGTGGCGTCTGCTATGCCTTCGTCGTTTCGTCGCGGAACGCTTCGAGCCGGCTGCGGTAGCCGCTGAGATGCCGGTCGCGGAGCTCGATGTAGTGCGCGGCTGTAGGGTGGTCGTCGCCCAGCTCGTGTGTGGCGACGTCGGCCAGCGCGAGCCAGTCGTGCCAGTGGCCGCCGGCTTCCTGCAACGATTGGTACCGCTTGGCGGCGCGTTTGGCTTGCGCGAAGCCGGGAGCGAGCTCCAGTTGATAGCGCGCCAGCTTGGCAGCTTTGCGAATGCCGTGAAGGTGCTCGTCGGATGGCGTGCGCATGAGCACGGCGTGCGTGTTGCGGAAGTCCTTATCGGCGAGTGAGAGCAGATCGGTGGGAGAAAGCTTGAGAGACTCCGCTGGCTTCAGTGCATCGAGCAGAGCTTCGAGGCGCTTCGATATCTTCTGCTGGCGCTTGTTCAGAAGCTTGATCAGCTTGCGGACAGCGCGCTTGCGGAGCTTCGCGGTGACCTGATGGAGATCGTCGCGGTCCTTGCGGGACTGGATGCTGTCGTCGGGCAGGTGGTCGTCGATGAGCTTCTGCTGTACGTCAAGATCGCGAACGCGGCCGGCGGCGCGGCGAAGCTTGTTGAGCTGTCGAAGCGCCTTCGCGGCCTTGTTGCGGAACGGCGGAAGGCCTTTGAGGCGGCGAAGCAGATCGAGATGGGCTTCGATGCGGCGGCTTTCGGTACGCAGTTTGTGGACGTCATGCGGTGTGGGCTCGCCGAGGCAGACCGTGATGGCGGCCTGGAGCGCAGTAGCATGCTCCCGAAGCGAGGAGATCGGGTGAATGGCGGGAGGGGATGGAGTGGGCTTCGGCATCAGAGTTTGCTTTCGAATAAAGCTACACCGTGCTGGCGGGTGATTCGTTGAGTCGAAGACAAAGGACCAACCCGTCGCTTGGAAGATACCCCTAAATTCAACGCGCAGCAACATTCGAGGGTTAGTGTGGCTGTATGAGCGCTATGCGACTTAGCTTTGTTGTGCCTGCTTATAACGAAGAGGCGTACCTGCCGGCTTGCCTGGAGTCGATCCTGGCGCAGACACAAAACATGGCGGACACGGTGGAGATCATCGTCGTGAACAATGCGAGCAGCGACCGCACGCGCGAGGTGGCGCTGAGCTATGCGAGCGTTACGGTGGTCGATGAGATGCGCAAGGGGCTTACGTTTGCGCGGCAGGCCGGGTTTGCGGCGAGCACCGGCGAGTTGATTGCCCATGTGGATTCGGATTCGCGGCTGACACCGGGATGGGTGGAGAAGGTGCTTGCGGCGTTTGAGCACGAGCCTGCGCTGGCCGCGCTCTCCGGGCCGGTAGTGTACTACGACCTTACAGCGAAGCAGCGCGTCGCGGTGCAGGCGTTCTATGGCATCGCGTGGTTGACCTATGTGTTGAACCGCTATGTGCTGCGTGTGGGTTCGATGGTGCAGGGAGGGAACTTTGTGACCAGCCGGTGGGCGCTCGATGCGATTGGCGGCTTCGATACGGCGATCTCGTTCTATGGCGAGGACACGGACATTGCGCGGCGGTTGAATGCCGTGGGCGAAGTGCGGTTTACGTTTGGGCTGAAGATGTTTTCGTCGGCGCGGCGGCTGAAGAAGGAAGGCATGCTGACCATGGCAGGACGGTATGCGATCAACTACTTCTGGACAACGTTCTTCAAGCGGCCGTTCTCCAGCGAGTATGTGGATGTTCGGGAAGCGGTGGTTCGGGACTAGGCTCTGGTCAGGGATTGATGCGGAAAGTAATCCCGGACGCGCTAAGAAATACAGCCACGGGCTTGCCTTGCATAAGGCAAGATAGAACGCTCCTAAGAACCGACCGCATGCAGGACTTTAGCTGAAGGTGGTCAGCAGTTCATCGCTGAACTCATCCAACGTCTTCTGTGACATCGACGTATTGTTCAGCACAACAACAGTGGCTTTACCATCCAGCCGATGGCCCAGGACAGAGCGATAGCCGGAAGTGTTGCCCGTGTCCCACGCGGCCGGTACAACTTTTGATCCGATGGACAGCTGCCGCACGCGTCCACCCAGCGCATATTGATCGGAAGGTACCTCAATGGTCGTGAGCTCTTTCTTCGAGGCAGCCGAGAGGAAAGGTGTGTCAAAGATAAGATGTGCCGCACGTATGAGGTCGACTGCATCGCTGAAGTAACCGCCTGCTGCGGCTATGTACGGAAGTCTCTTTTGCGTCTTCTTCACAGGCGGGGTCGCATCGTCGTAGGGCTGCACGGCAGCGGTGTTCAGGTCCGCAGTGGTTGCCTTCAGCCCCAGAGGGTCTAGCGTGAGCCTTCGCATAGCAGAGGCGTAGTCCTGCTTCGTGACAGCTTCCACGATTGCCAGAACGATGATCCAGTTCGAAAGCGAGTAGTCGAACCGCTCGCCCGGCGAGAAGATGAGATCGACTTCGCAGAAGCGATGCACAGCCTGCTCGGTCGTCATCGGCTGCTCGACCACAGTTGGGTCGGCCTTCGTCGCGGCCGAAAAGAGGTTCGGAACGCCGCTGTCATTTGCCAACAGGTGCCGCAACGTAAGCTTGCTGCCAAGATCCTTCCGATAGTACGGAAGATATGCCTCGATGGGTTGGTCCAGTTGCAGCAAGCCTTTTTCCTGGAGATGGAGTACGGAAACCGTCGTCAACATCTTGGAAATGGACGCAATGCCAAAGACCGAAGCTCCCGCCATAGGCTCTTTCGTCTCAATATTGGCAAAGCCCACGGTCTTCAAAAACAAAGGCTTGCCTTGACGGCCCAGGGCAACCACGCCCTGGAAACGATGAAGGCGTACATAGGTGTCCACAATGGCGGTGCAAGAGGCGCTCGTATCCTCGGCTGCAAAGAGACGGCGTGAAGAGGCTAACGAGCATGAAGCGAATGCTGAGGTTCGGAGAAAGCGTCTGCGATCAAGGTTCTGGATTCCATGCATCAACCTCTATACGCATCACACGAGTCTTATGTTCCTCTGCCATAAAGGCATATATCTCTGATCGCTGCTCTAGCGCCAGAGAAGAAGAATCGCAGTGGCCCTCGGGATGAGGTTGAGAGCCGTCGCCTTGAGCGCATGGTAGAGCGGCTCCGAAGTTTGGATATGCTTAGCGGGCTGCGTGCGTTGGCGATTGATCAGACCCATTCGAGCTCCTGTTCCAGTTCGTTGACGCCGGGGAAGGCGAGGCTGAGAGGAGCGGCCACGCCGCGAAGGCCTCCGAGGCGAACCAACTGAATCGTTGCGGCCACTGCGGCGGGCGGCTTGCCGTGGATCCAGAGCTGCGAGAGCTGGCGCATTTCGCCGTGCTGGTCGGGGTGGTAGACGCGGTCGTCCCAGCGCTGCCATCCCGACATGAACTGCGGGAAGTCCGTTACCGCATTGAGCGTGGAGCGAAGGATGCGCTGCTCCCAGCGCTGGCGGTATTGGTCCATGAAGTGGATGTGCGAGCGGCGGTCGACGCGAATCTCTTCGACGAACTCGGTGAAGTTGGCCGCCGAAGTAAGGTTGATGTTCGCATTCGGCTCGAGGCCATGACGGTCGCCGCCGGAGATGAGCAGGTGGCCGGTTTCACGTGCCAGCTTGCCGACGGCGCGATTTTCCTGCGCGTGGCGAAGACCGTTAAGCTCGAGCGCGTGGATGCAGCTGCGGGCTTCCGTGAGGAAGCGGCGAAGCTCGGTGAGGTGCAAGGACTCGCCAACCTTGTGCAGATCCCAGATGGGATGGTTGAGGATGATGAGCACCTGCGGCTGTTCGTGCAGCTCGCGGAGCAGCATCATCAGCTCGCGGTCCTGGTCTTCGCTGCGAGGCGCCGCAGTGAAGGCGGCGAAGCGGCGCATCCACTCGACGCCATCGCCGGAGGGAAGGTTATGGATGCCGAGGTGAAACTCTGTCTGGCCGTAGGGCACGGACCACTCAACCGACATGGGGATATGCCGCGAGGACGGAACAGCGCGCAGCAGCAGCGTTCCTTCGATGGTGTCGTGGTCGGTGATGGAGACCAACGGATAGAGCCCGAGACGGCGAATCTGTTTGGCTTCAAGCTCATAGGCCATGCGCGGCTGCAACGGCGGACGCCAGTTGGCGCGGTGGAAGTCGAGCTTGAGGTTGTAGCGCTTGAGGCAGAGCTTCTCATAGTGGCGCTGCAACAGGCCGACGCCCGGGAAGCGCGTGCTCATCGCCTGGATGAAGCTGAGCGTTTCTTCAGACAGGCTGGTGTGGCTGTGGAGCGAAACGCCGGTGGAGTATGCCGCCGCGGAGAGCGGCTCCCGCCAGTTGGACGTAATGTGTGATGTCGGCTGCATCGCAGGCTCCTTGGGCGGGGACGTTGTCCTTCCTGCCTGCGACCAGAGTGAGCGTTGCGTGCAATTGCACCGTTAGTGCAACAACAATGGTTTGTGAAATTCGGAGAGGTTCCAAGAAAGGCACCTGCATGTTGTTGCATTTGCGTGCTAACGGAAATGCCCCGCTCTCGTGGTGAGAGCGGGGCATTCTGTGTTGCGTTGTTTGAAGTGCTGTTAGCGTCGTCCGCCGAAGCCGCCACCGTGGAAGCCGCCACCGTAGCCGTAACCGCCGCGGTAAAAGCCCCCGCCCCAGCCGAAGCCTATGCCGATGGGATATCCCCAGCCGTAGTACGGGTAGTACGGGTAGCCGTAGGCGTAGTAGGGATAACCACCGTAGTAGCCGTCGCCATAAGGACCATAGCCGTAAGGAGCATAGCCGCCATAGACCGGCGCGGGCACGTAAGCCGGAGGGGGATAACCACCCGCCTGCTGGCCATTGGAGTACTGGCCGCCCAGGATGTCCTGGCGCGCGTAGTACGGATCGGAGTAGGTGGTGTGGCTCTGCGGGCCGGCGAAGACCAGTTGATCGTCGCCCTTGACCTTGATCGCGTGGTCGCCGTTGCCGACGAAGGCATCGGCTTCACCGGAAAAGACGCGGACGGTGTTGGTATCGGCGTTGAAGGTGTAGAAGCCGTTCTTGAGCAGTTGTGTCTGGCCGCCGGGCAGGTCGACGAGGACGAGCTGGTTGGCTGCGGGGTCGTGAACGCTGATGTTGGCGCGGCCGTGGTCGAGGCGAAGCTCCACGCGGTTTGCGTCGGCTGCAACAGTCTGGACGCCGTTGGGACGGTCGGCGCGCACAAGCACACCCTGCGCCGGAGTCGTGGTGACGACGGTAGGCGTGGGCATGGGCCGCGGCGGCTGGCTGTTTTGAGGAGGATAGTTGTTCTGGTAGCCGCTTTGGGGCGCGGCGCGTTCGATCGGCGCCGGCGCGGGCTCTGCGTAGCCGGAAGCACCTGCGCCCACCAGATAGGCATTCTGCGCGAACGAGGTTGCGGCAGGCGCGGTCAGCGCTGCCAGGGTAAGAAGAAATACAGTTGACCGTTGCATCGTGAAAAAACCTCTGCCCGTTTAGACGCGGTTTTTCCTCAAGAGTTCCGGTGTTCCGCGTGCGCATGTCCGGTATCCGATGGCTTGTTTCTCCACTCCAGACAAACAAATGCCCCAATCCTTGTGGACGTTTCGGTCGACCTGGATCGGGGCATTCTTTGTGCTGCTGTGATGCGGTTTAGCGATGGCCTCCGCCGCCGCCACCGTGGAATCCGCCACCACCACCGCCATGGAAGCCACCACCGTAGCCGCCGCCGATGGGGTGAACTCCGCCGCCATAGCCACCACCGTAACCGTAGCCGCCACGCCCGCCGTAGTAACCGCCACGGTAGCCGCCATAATAGCCACCAAAGCCGAAGCCAATCCCGACGCCGTAACCATAGCCATAGGGGTAGCCGTAATAGCCGTAGGGATATCCATAGGCGTAGTAAGGATAAGGCGCGGGAGCGTAAGCGACCGGCGGAGGAGCGTACGCACCGTCAGGGTAACCACCCTGAGCATAACCACCCTGGGCGCTCGGATCGCCGTTTCCCTGGTAATTGGCCGGGGGAGGCGCTTGCTGGCCGTTGTTGTAGCCTTGCTGACCGTTGTTCGGATCTTGCTGGTTGTACGCGGGCTGGCTGTTGTAGTTGCGCTGAATTGGCGCGGCTTGGGACTGGGTATAGTTCTGGGAATCGGGGCCCGCAGGGTACGCGCTTTGCGCCGAAGCAACGGCGGCGGTCGCGGACAGAGTGGCCAGGGCTAACAGGAGTACGGTGGACCGTGGCATCAGAGAAACCTCTCCTTGTATAGATGCGACTTCGAAGAAATAGTCGCGGTGATGGCCGGTGTGAACCGCCTGCGGCGGCCGATCCGTCGTATATCTCATAGAGTTCAGCCTTTCAGAGCGTTCCCGGACTCGGCGCCGTGGGTTTCGGCATGACAGCGCCGGTTTTCGTGTGTTCCAATGGAGCTTCCGCGCAAGTCAAGAAGGGTCCTCCAGAAGCTACGCGCCCGTTCGTGCATTGTTCAGGTTGAAAATCTCCACGAGATGGATTCCCATGTCACGCTTTAAGGTCGGGCTGTGTTTGCAGGTGAGTTTGTTGGCTCTAGCCGGTTGCGGCGGAAACGTGCAGCAGGCCGTGGTGACGCCTACGCCTGTTTCGACCCCTGCTCCGATCCCTGTTCCCTCTCCTGCTCCCGTGCCTATTCCCGCTCCTGCTCAGCCCCCTTTTATTCCGAGTGTCCCGCCGATCCAGCACATCGTGGTCATCATGCAGGAGAACCGGTCCTTCGATAACATGTTCAATGGCTTTCCGGGGGCGGATACGGCGCAAACCGGCATGAGCGGAAGCACCGTGGTGAAGCTGCAACCGACCAACCTGGGCAATGGGCCGGACCTCGACCACTCGCATGGCGGCTGGTGGAGACAGTGGGACGGCGGCAAGATGGATGGTTTCAGCGAAGCCAACGGCGGCGGCCTGTACGCCTACTCCTACATCCCGGAGAGCCAGGTGGCGCCCTACTGGACGCTGGCGCAGGAGTTCACGCTCGGTGACCGGATGTTTCAGTCCAATACCGGGCCAAGCTTTGTGGCGCATCAGTACATGATCGCCGGCCAATCGGGAGAAGCCTCGGAGAATCCGAACACGAGCGCGGCATGGGGATGTGACGCTCCAGGAGGCACGACGGTCTCCCTAGTGGGGCCGAATGGAACCGATCTCCCAGGTCCGTTTCCCTGCTTCGACTACCAGACCATGGGCGACCTGCTCGACGCAAAGGGCATTACCTGGAGGTATTATGCCCCCGGGACAAACGACAGCTTCTACATCATCTCTGCGTTCGATGCGATTGCGCACATACGCTTTGGAGCAGACTGGCAGAAGAATGTGATCTCGCCAGAGACCCAGGTGCTGACCGATATTGCCGCCGGGCAGCTGGCGCAGGTGACCTGGATCGTACCCACGCTCAACAACTCCGACCACCCCGGCGCGCCGGACTACGGGCCCGAGTGGGTAGCGAGTATCGTGAACGCCATTGGAGCCAGCCCGCTGTGGAGCTCGACTGCGATCTTCGTAGCCTGGGATGATTGGGGCGGATGGTATGACCACGTGCCGCCACCGCAGGTGGACAACATGGGGCTGGGGTTCCGGGTGCCGGTGATCGTAATTTCACCGTTTGCGAGGCCCGGCTATGTCTCGCATACACAACATGAGATCGGTAGCACCCTGAAGTTTATTGAAGAGACATTCGACGTAGGAAGCCTGGGGACGCGGGACAGCGTCTCCGATGACTTCAGCGACTGCTTCAATTACTCGCAGACGCCGCTGCCGGCTCCGAAGATCAAGACGGCACACTCGGCGGCGTTCTTCCTGGCGCAAAAGCCTTCCGGCGCGCCGGACGATGATTAGCCTCGTGAGCGGTCCGGCAGGTCACCCGTGACGCGCGAAGCACTGAACAACTCGATATGGTCGGTAAGCCTGGTGCTGCAGTTCGGTCTGCTGGCCCTGATGTTTCTGCGCCGGATCGCAGGACGAATTCCGTCTTTTACAGTACTGCTGGTGTTCTATCCGGTACGCGCGGCGGTGTTGTACTTTTTGTCTGGGCACCTGGCCAAGGATGACTTTCTGAGCCTGTATCAGGGGCTCGCTCTGGCCGCGCTGGTGCTGGTGATTCTCGTGGCAGCCGAGCTTGGCTGGCGGCTCTGGAAGGTTTTGTCGAGGGCGCGTTGGGGTTTGCTGGCGACGCCCGTGGTAGCGGCGGTGGCCGCCCAGGGCTTGTGGCGTTCGCTCCCGACGAAGTCGCTGGTACCCGCGGACCGCGTGGAGATGTTCGGATCCGCGCTGATGATCCTGCTGTTTGCGTTTGCCCTGGCAGGACGCGCACCGGAGTTTCTGCGGAAGGTGACCGGAGGCCTGGCCGCCTTTGGCCTGGTGGACCTGATGGCTACCACGGGGAAGCACATCGCTGCCGAGCGGCGGGATGCAGCGATGTTTGCGGGGTGGTCCTACGCAAACTCGGGCGTGTACGTGCTGGTAGTGCTGTTCTGGATGCTGTCGCTGCGCAGACAGACGAGCGAGTAGCGGCCGGCTACTTGTGCTTGTGGCGAAAGATGTCCACGGTGATGACCTCAGTAAGCGCGAGGATGACGAAGACGATGAACGCCACGATCAGGATGGCGAGAAAGGCCTTCGAGAACAGCAGGAAGAAAGCCGCCACGAAGGCTCGCAGGATCGCGACGAGGATTGCGAGCAAGATGTGGACGATCGTCGCCAAGGGAAACTTTCACAGATCTCAGTAACTTGTCTTCGAGGTTCGATGCTCAATTGGCACGGCGCGAATCCGGAATCTTCCTGATTCGACAAGAGAAACGATCGCCCCTCTGACTCCTGCGCCGCCAACGGGGTCCGAGCGGCGGCCTTTAACAAGTACCCCTCAGCCACATCCTTATTCAACGAAAAGTCTCGGGTTTATTGGTGGAAGCTGTGGGCATCTATGGCCCTTATTTTCTTACACAAGCGCTTGTACGACCCTATTCGGCGCATTCGCCGGTTAATGATCGCGATGCGATGAATATTAATGTGTTCGACCCCTTGACAGAAGCTGTCTGACAGGCGCACTGTTAGCCCCGAAATTTTTCCAATAGAAGATTGTGCCGGGATGATGTTCGACAGGCTTCGAACGTCAACGGTTCCACTTCAAAAGAGGCTAACTATGAGTCATGTTCTGAGGCATGTTGTGACGTATGCGCGTCGGTTTGCAGTGAGCCTGCAAGCTCTTTCCGTCTTGTTGTTTACCGTTCTCGTTTTGAGCGCTAGCGCTCAGGTGGCCGGCACAGGAAACATCCAGGGATCGATCACCGATCCCAGCGGAGCAATCGTCCCCAACGCAACGATCACCGTGGTGCAGAACTCCACCCAGACTGTACACACGGCCACCAGCGACTCCAGTGGCCAATACAGCCTCCCCAACCTGGAGATTGGCACCTACACTGTGAAGGTAGCCGCGCCGGGTTTTCAAACCTACGTTGAAAAGGGCGCTGTGCTTGAAGTGGGCAGCAGCATCGCCGTCAATGTAAAGCTGACAGTTGGAAAGGCAACCGAAGAGATCACAGTAACGGCCGAAGGCCTTGCCCTGCAGACGGAAGACCCCTCGTTCAAACAGACGATCGACCAGACGGCGGTGACTGAAATGCCGCTGAATGGACGACAAATGACCGCGTTGATCACAACTTCGGGTGGCTCGGCACCAGCTCCGGCAGGCGATTTCACAGGCAGCAAGTATTCGTATCAGACGATCTCGGTTTCGATTGCCGGCAGCAACGGCAACACGACGATGTGGAGGCTGGACGGCGGCGACAACAATGACTACATGGGCAATGGCAACCTGCCGTTCCCCTTTCCGGATGCGGTCGCGCAGTTCAGTGTGGAATCGTCGGCACTCGGTGCGCAGAACGGCATGCACAGCGGCGGCTTGGTGAACGTTGTAACACGCTCGGGAACGAATCTGTTTCACGGCGGCGGATTCGAGTTCATTCGCAACAACTACTTCGACGGCCAGAACTTCTTTTCAACCTGTACGCCGGTTGCTCCTGCAACCACCTGCACGGCCAAGGATACGCTGCACCAGAATCAGTATGGCGGAACGATCGGTGGACCGGTCATTCTTCCAAAACTTTACGACGGAAAGGACAAGCTGTTCTTCTTCTTCGGATATCAGTGGCTGAAGAACGATCAGGCAACCGCGGCGACGACCGCACATGTCCCCACAGCGGCAAACCTGGCCGGCGATTTTTCGGTAACCGATGGTCCGGCCTGCCAGGCGAACGGAAAATTCCTCCAACTGCTGGACCCGATTACCGGTGCGGTGATTCCGGGTGACAAATATACGACCGTCCCCACATGGAATGCGCAGGCGCTCGCGTTGCAGGCGTACCTGCCTCCGATTGTCGCGGCTAATGATCCAAGCAACTGCGGCGTGGTCAGCTATGCCATTCCCTCAGAGCTATTCGACAAGCAGTTGATAACGCGAGTGGATTACACAATCAACGCAAGAAACCATTTCTATGGCCGTTACATGCTGGACGGATATCAGTCGCCGAGCTTCTTTTCGAAGACAAACATCCTGCTGGCGACACCCGCACCGGGCAATTATGAGCGGGTGCAGACAGCAACGATCGGCGAAGACTTTACGATCAACTCGAAGACAGTAAACTCGTTCCACGCGACGGTGACGCGCAGGGTCGATGTGCGTTCGTCAGCGCCGGGCATCAATGCATGCACGCTGCAAGTGAACATCTTCTGCGCTGTGCCTACGGGCTTTCAATCCACTGTCACCAACAAGTTCAGTACTTACTGCGGCACCTGCGCGCCGGGCCACTACAACGACAACTCGCTCTCTTTTTCCGATGAAGTGACCATGGTCCGCGGCAGGCACCAGATCGTGTTCGGAGGAGAATATGTGCGCAACCAACTGAACATCGTAGGCGCGTATGAGTCCAACGGGACCTTTACATTCTCGGGCACATACAGCGGCAACGGACCGAACGGAGGCGCCGTCGTCGGAGATGCCAACCTGGATTTGCTGGAGGGAGCGATGAGCGCCTTCCAGCAGAGCAAGCAGCAGCAGAACGCGCTGCGTGCGCCGATACCCAGCCTGTATGCGCAGGATACGTTCCACGCCAGCAAACGGCTCACACTGGTGGCCGGATTACGCTGGTCGCCGGATTACATGCCGGTGGATTACTTCAACCGGGGGTCCACCTTCAGCATGACCGCGTTCCTGGCAAACCAGATCAGCTCGGTGTATCCAACAGCGCCCGCCGGATCGTCCTTCTACGGCGATCCCGGTGTGTCGCGGCAGTTTACGCAGAACTCGGCGGTACAGTTTTCGCCGAACTTCGGACTGTCGTACGACCCCACCGGCGATGGCAAGACAGTGATACGAGCCGGTACGGAGCTGATCTACGACGAGGTGAACTTCTTCACCGCGCAACGCGTCAACCAGAACCCTCCGTTTGCGACCGCGGTAAGTCCGGCGACCTCCGGGCAGTTGAGCTTCACGAACCCTTGGCTCGTGAACGGCGTGAACACGAACCCATTCCCTCAACCGGTAGTACCGACCAAGGCGCAGGCCGTATTCCCGGCACAAGGTCAGTTCATCGTGCTGCCGGCGCACTTTCACCCGTCGTATACGATCCAATACACGGCGAGTGTGCAGCATGAGTTTGGACATGGCTGGCAGTTGCAACTGGATTACATCGGGAACGGAACGCGTCACGCGCCGATCGGCTATCCCTATGACAACGCGGTCTTCATCCCAGGCGTATGGGGTGCGAACCGCACGGGTTGTACCGGTATTGTGGAGACGGGACCAGGTTCGGTCTTCCTGCTCGCGGCAAAGAACTACGCACCGGGATCCAACTGCTCGCAGACCGGCAATCAGAATGCGCGCTTTGCGCTCACGATCGCGAATCCGACGCAAGGAAATCAATACAGCGGCGGTGGTGGCGGGTCTGTCGTGGTGGGAGATTATGGAACGGCGAACTACAACGGTCTGATCTCTACAATTCAGCATCGCCTGTCGTCCAGCTTCAGCTTGCTGGCCAACTGGACATGGTCGAAGTGCCTGAATGAAGCGGACGGTGTCGGCGATCTCGCCGCCAGTAGCGTGTCGAGCCCCAACAATCCAAGTCTCGACTACGGACCGTGCGGAGCCGACTATCGCCACATAGAAAATGTGGTGCTGATCGCAAAAAGTAAGTTCGCCCTGAACCGCCTTGAATCGTTGCTGTTGAATAACTGGGAGATTGCACCGAAGGTGCAGATCCTCAGCGGCGCGCCGTTCACGGTGACCTCAGGTCAGGACAACTCGTTGACGGATAACAACGGACTAGACCGTCCTAACCTGGTTCCCGGAGTTCCCATTTACCAGCGCGTTGCGTTCCGGAAACTTCCTGTCGGTGAAGCAACACGCGAGTACATAAACCCCGCGGCGTTCGCGCAAGTTACGGCTAGCTGTCCAATTCTAGTCGTCCCGAACAACACCGTTTCGGCTACAACTTGTCCGCAGTTGGGGACGTTGGGGAATCTCGGACGGAATAGTTTACGCGGCATTCCTGCCTACAACGTGGATGCGCAGATATCACGCATCTTCCCGATCCATGAACGTCTAGCGCTTGACCTCCGCGTGGAATCGTTCAATCTGTTGAACCATCCAAACTTCAATATCCCAACCGGGACAACAACGGGAACACTTGGAGGCACCACGGGCAACAACGCGGTTCTAACGTCGGCAAACTTTGGTCAGGTCACTTCCACCTCAAACGCGGCCCGTGTCTTCCAAGGGAGCGTGAAGTTGTACTTCTAGACAGCCATGAGGTTGGCGTAGTAAGACTCCGCCGACAAAGGAAGAACTGTTGCCCTTGGGGTGCGAGCTTCGGCTCGCACCCTGATTTTCTTGCCGGACGTCAAGTCAAACTGCATAGTTCTTAAGTGTTCGATGAAGCCCCGCAAACACTAGAGCCCATCCCTCGCGAAGTGCAAAGGATGGGCTCCTGAACTGTGGTCAGGTTAGAAGTCGAGCCGAAGCCCGAGCTGACCGGTGCGGTTGCCGGCGTTCTCTGCCGTGGTGGCGGCAGTGAGTTGGCCGAAGGTTTGCGTGTTATCCAGCTGCGTAGCCGGTGGAGCGAAGTTGGTATGGTTGAGGATGTTGGTGAACGTCGACTCGAAGCGCAGATGAACGGCTTCCGTAATAGGAAAGACTTTCGCCAGCCCAAGAGAAACAGCTGCCGTCCCCGGACCCTGCAGGATGCCCACGCCCGCGTTGCCGAAGCGTCCAGCGTTGGCCGACGGATAAGCGAACGCCGCAGGGTTGAAGTAGCTGCTGCGCGATTGGCCTTTGTAGAAGTCCGTAGAGACAACATCGGGGCGAGCCGTGGCGCCACGATTCACGACATTGGTATTCGACTGGTCAAGGCTGGGGCTGATGCTTGGCGTAAGCCACGGGCCGGTTTCAAGCAGCGTGATCGTGTTGATGTCCCAGTTGCCGATCACGTTATTGAGTAGGCGACTGTGGTTGACAAACGTACGGCCCGCGCCAAAGGGAAGTTGATACACACCCGTAAGCAGCACGCGGTGACGGCGAGTGCCTTCCTGATTGCCGTAATCGTTATTGATGTGGAAGCGGTCTGCGATTGGAATTCCGTAGTTAACCTCACCGGCAAAGCCGCTGGGCGTATCACCCTGGTTGTCAGCCTGATTTTTCGCGAGCGTGTAGTTCGCGTCGTAATAAAGGCCATGAATCATACGGTGCGTAGCCTCCAACTCGAATGCACTATAGTTGGCCTTGCCCGCGTTGAAGGTACTGTAGAGCGTCGTCCAGTTCTGGTAAGGAGCGCGCGTATCAACATACGTGCCGGCAGTGGCCCCGGTATCATACGGCGTCGTGCTTGCTGGAATCTGATTGAGGTCTTCAGTGACGCTGAGGCGATACGTATGCATGCCAACATAGCTGGCACGCAGTGAGTTGTTCGCGCTCAACTGACGCTCCAACGTAAGCGACCACTGGTTCGACTGCGGATCGCGATAGTGCGGGTCGACACCCTGATCAAGACCACCCCCACCATAGACGACACCAACAGAAGCAGGCGCTGTGTTTGGGAACTTGATCAGCGGCGCAGCCTGTGTGCCGGAGTTCGAGTACACATGCAGGTTCGACGTAGGGTTACCACTATTGTTGAACGACAGCGGTCCAAGGTTGGTCATCGTATAGATGCCGAAGCCGCCGCGGACAACAGTCTTCGTATCATTGAACGGGCGATAGGCGAAGGCAACACGCGGCTGGAAGTCGCCTTTGTAGGTCTGACGAAGACCTTCGGGCAAGCCATCCTGCGATGCCGTGATGTACTTCGTGCATGGACCACCTTGATTGAGGCTGCACGCATTGAACGACTGCTGGAACGCGAGATTCGACGAGACGATGTTCTGCTGCGTGAGGTACGCCGCAAGGTTATCGGGAACAACGATGGAGTTATTGCTCTGGTCGAAGTTGGCGAGGTTGCCGCCGTCTTCACTGAACGACGGCAGCACCTGCCACCGAAGACCATAGCTCAAGGTGAACCGCGAGTTGAGCTGGAACTCATCCTGTGCGAAGAAGCTGTACTGCGTCGCCGTTCCGCCAACGTCAGGGCTGGAGACAGCGAAGTAGAGCGTGGTGGGTTCGCCGACAAGGAAGTCGCCGAACGAGTTGCCGGTAAACGTCGGCTGGAAGTTGAAGTCGCCAAAATCATCCGAACCGAACTCAGGCGCAAAGCTTTCGAGATCGAAGTAACGCACGCGGCGAACATCGATGCCGGCCTTGAGTGTGTGCTTGCCCAGCGTGTACGTCACATTGTCGGAGATCTGCGTGGTGCGCGACTGCGTGATGCCCGCTTTATCGCGACCGATGGCCGTGAAACCGGTACCCGCGTTGAAGTTGAATGTAGGGAACGCGTGTGTCAGTGGATGCTGGCTGATGTCGACGCCGGTCAGGTCAAGCTGCGAAAGTGCAGTCGATCCCTGGATCGGGAAGTTGACGCTCGTCGTTACATTCGTGAAGCCGTATCGTGCTTCATTGAGCAAACGCGGCGTGATGGTGAAAGTGTCGGATACAAGCAAGCTGCGGTTGTGAATGCTATCGACATCATCCGGCAGGAACGGATTGGCATAGCTGGAGCTGATGTTCTTGCGGCTGAAGCGCGCATACAGCGAGTTGCGCGAACCGATAATTTGATCGACACGAAGATCTACGCCATCCGTATGCGAAGGTGTGGGCTGGAAGTTTTCATAGTTGTAGCTCGATTGCCCGGAGACATTCGGCTGCGGCAGATACGTAAGCAGCGCGAGCGCTGTCGGGCTGATCTGCGACGTCGGGATGATGGGGCCACCGATGTCTGTGAGGTTGCCGGTGCGATCGAGCGTGGAAGGCACAAGGAACTGCTGCAGCGTCGCCGTAGCGCGACGATTGCCCTCGTAGTCGAGGAAGAAGAATGTCTTGTCGCGGCCGTTATAGACATGCGGCACCGTGACCGATCCGGAGAGTGAGCCGCCGAAGGTGTTGAAGTGCTTGGGAGCTTTGCCGGAGAAGCCGTAAGGGTCAGCATCGAGCACATCGTTCTGGAAGTACTCGAAGAGGCTGCCGTGGATCTTGTTGCCTCCGCTACGCGTGGTGAAGGTGACATCGCCGACCTGCGAGAACTCAGCGGAGTTGTTGAACGCCGTGACCTTGACCGACGCGATGCCTTCCTGCGAAGGATACGCATCCTGCAGCGCGCCGTTCTGGCGGACGTTGGCCGTGGATATGCCGTCGACTGAGAAGTTGATCATCGAGGAGCTGGCGCCGCCCAGGGCTATGTAGCCATTGGAATCCTGCTGGACGTTGGCGGATAGGGCGAGGGAGCCGAGGGGGCTGGTGGTGCTGGCGCGGTTGTTGAGGGGGAGCTGGGTAATGAGCTGGTTGTTCTTGGAGTCGGAGATGGCGGCGTCTTCGGTGTCGATCTGGTCGGGACCGGCGTTGACCTCGACGGTGGTGTTATCGGCCGAGATGGTGAGGGTGACGTTGACGCGGAGGTCCTGGCGGGCGTCGAGCGCAATGCCGTTGAGGTTGGTGGTGGAGAAACCGCTGTGCGCGACGGCGATGGTGTACTTGCCGGGTTTTAGGTTTTCGAAGAGAAAGGCGCCGGAGGTGTCCGTTGTGGCGGTGCGGGTGGTGCTTTGGTCGACCGAGCGGAGGGTGGCGGTGGATCCGGGGACGGAGGCTCCGGTGGAGTCTACGGCTGTGCCGCGGATGCTGCCAAAGGTGGATTGGGCGTGGAGCGTGCTGGCGAATAGTAGGGCAAAGAGAACAAGGGCAAGTCGTGCTGGGTACTTCATGGTGGGTTCAACCTCGCTTCCGCCGGTGAATCAGGCGGACTGATCCAGTAGAGCGGAGCGAGGCGTAAGGAGTCCGTTGAGAAGGCGTAAGGAAGCGGTAGAGAATTTGGAAGGAAGTTGTAAAACGGGCACCCCCTCCCCTCCCATACTTTTCGGACTAAAGTCTTCAGAGGATTGGGGTTGGGGGTGGACTTATGAAAGTACACCCCTTGCCGTCTACGAGCTGGCAAGGGGCGTTTGGGGGCTTGTTTTGTCAAGCCCCCGTGGTGCTGTGCAGGTAGGTTTAGGCGGGTTTGTGGAGAGCGGCACGGATTTTTTCGACGTGGGTTCCGTGGACGCGGATGGCTTCGTGTAGCTGGTCGCCGGTGACGTTAAATTCTTTGGACCAGTAGGCGATGTCGGATGCCATTTTTGGATTGATCTCTTTTGGGTCGTGGGGCGACTTAATGTGGGGGCCCTTGTGGCGGTCGTAGTCGGGATCGACGGTGTGGTTGTCGATGGGTACGGCGGTGGCGATGATGGGGTTGGCGGGGTCGGGGGTGATGAGGGGTTTTCTGCCGTTCGGTTTGGACATGCGTGCTTCCTCTTTCGGGTTCTGTTAAAGAGATGAGTGCGGGGTGGGTGGGGATGTATTGGTTGTGCGGGTGATCCGTGGCGGGGAGAGGAAGGCAGTTCAGGCGCTGCGGTCAGGCCTTTGCTTGGGCCTGCAGCAGAGTGTGGTACCCAGCGACAGAGCTATAATGAAGACGAGGTGACCGACATGCCAATCAGTAATAGAGCAATTGCGCAAGATGCAGTTTGTCGGCTCGGTCAGAACAATGACTTGGCTAAGAGCCTAAATACGCTCAGGACTGTGCCCGGTGCTCCGAATCCGTTCGTTGTGACTCCGAGACGCGAGAGTGGCACGCAACAGCCGTCTACCTCAACATCTTCTTCTATCGATAGATCAACCAATAGCCGCTAAGGGGCCAATCGTTGAAGATCGATGTTTCAACGGTTCTTCTCGCGATTCTTTGTATCATTCCCGGTCTCTTTGCTCAGAGAAGCCGAAATCTTGTTTTCCCCCGATCTTTCGTAGAACAAGGAGCAAGTGCTGAGCTCGGCGAGTTAGTCGCGCTTGGCGTTTCTACGCATGGATTGTTGATTCTTTTCGGAAGTTTCATCCTGCTGGCGCTTGGGTTGTGTCACTGTTTCCAGCCACTTTACTTTTTTCACATGATTGATTCTTGGCCGGTTAAGGGTTGGGCCGCCTCATATCCCACTGAGGCGGCCGCGCTTGGAACTTGCTATGTCTTCTTATCCTTTGCTGTAAGCCACTGGCTTGGGTTGGCCTATGGCATGTGGCGCGGTAAGGCACCTATTACGACATTTGCACTCCGGCGTGCTGTTTGGCTTCAAAAGCTAGGCATCACAGGTCTACTCGGCGAAAAGCCGATCATCTACGAGATTCTTTCTGCGAACGTTGCTGAGGACGGCACTGAATATACGGTATTTATTGAGTTAGAAATGAAGGATCAGCTCGGTTTTTATGCCGGACAACTCAGTCAGTTTGCGATTGTGCGAGATGAAGAGCCACACAAGCCTATCTATTTGATTGATGCTTCATACCGGCGAACCCTTGCTGACGATTACGAGCCGCTTCAAGGTGATGGGGTGCTACTCGATCTTGCAGATGCGGCGCAAGTATTCGTGAAGCAAGTCGCGCCGTAGCCGGTTCAAGGTTGGCATAAAACGATGCTGAGATAGCTCGCGAAAACCCATGTCTTCAAAGCGAGATGTGGGGCAACCGACTGGATGACCTCTTTCTATTGCTCCGATAGAACTTGGACATCAACGAGTTGCTTTAGTTCAGCTAGCTCGCGCACAGGGGCTATCCGACTGTCTATCCAGGTGCCAAGCTTTTCGGTCTGCTCGACTGTTAGATCATTTTCTTTACTCATCTTGCTCATCTTCAGTGCGAAATCACTTTCCCTATCAAGGTTTCTTAAGTGAAGTTCTTTGTTCTTAAGAACTCTTCTCTGCAGTTTGAGTCGTTGTTCTGTGATTTCTAGCGCTCTCATCACCTCGCCATGACGAAATAGTGCGAGCTTTTCGTTGCGGGTGCTCTCATCTTCAAAACGAGCTCTATCAGCGATTCTTAGCTTCTCTTGAAGTTCTAGGCGACGAAAGGGTCTATCTTGATATCGATCCAATAAACCTAGAGCAAAATCTTTGATGTGCCCCGCAACAGTATCTAATCCTGCGAGATCAATGAAGCCAGGAGATGCAAATGAAATTTTTGCAACGTCCATCCAGGGTCGATCGACACGCGTGGCGGCCAAACGTCTAACTGTTCTTCGGTCCATCGGGAACATCTCATTTCGAAGGATTGGATCTCGAAGTAGATCTGCAGAGAGGACCACTGACAAGTTGTATATATCGTTAGATGTCCTCAGTAAATGCGAAAAATCATCTGCAGACCAGCGGCCTGCAATGTGAAATCTTATCAGCGTTGTTTCAGACGGCATCTAAGCGGTGCCTCTTAGAATCGAGTGGTTCAATGCCACGTGATGATGAATTTGACGACGCTTGTTTGTCATCAAGCCAGGATTGTTATTAGTGGCTACATCTTCGGCGTAGCCACGCAGCGCTTGATTATCCCCAAACTCTCTTCTACGGCGCGTTGCAGCCCTCACGAGCTTGGTCGCTGCCTGAAGATATTTTCCCGCGGTGCTTCCGACGTTTATGTCGGTATCATCCGAAACGAAATGTTGGACCCACACAATTCCTGTCGCCGCATCCTTATAAACGGCATGGATTGCAACAGCGTGAGCTGGTCCACCAGAGTCGCTAAATTTTGCCCCAATTACTGAATAGTCGCCGTAGCCGATTGATGTTGCACTATAAGTCAGATGAGCGTCGCTTAGTAGCTCAGGTTCGCCATAGTCAGCATTTCTGAGTTGAGCATTAAAGCCATCCACGACATCCACGGCCTTAGCGATGGGAAGAAGTGCCCGCTGGGCAGTAGATAGTTTCTTGTGAAGATTTACATGAAATCGAATACGTCGTTCGGCGATAAGGGATTGGATTTCGGCATCACTAAAACGCGGACTCCAATAGACAAGGGCTACATCTCTATTTGGATATCTGGCGAGGAAAGATGTGATCTCAACAAACCGCGTTTCGGCTCTGCAGACAAAAGCTGGGATATTACTTGGGTACTCCGAAAATGACTCGGAAAGAGATGACCGCCAGGGAGGAACGAGCGTGGCAGGTCTAGTCGTTTTAGCCTTGAAGTCGCCTTGTTTCGGATTGGTTATTACAAGCGTTCGGATAGATGCTTCTCCTAAAACCTCTAAGCAGCGAATGAGATCTTTAGAATCAGCCTTCACGGGCTCCAAAATGGGAATGACTGTGTCGCGAACGTCTAGCTCTTCTGAAATGTCTCTCAGCGCCAGCAACTCAGCACGGCGGGCATAAAGATACGGAAAATACATTGAGACGGCCAACTTTCCTGATTCTTGATATCAGGCCCGACCTACGCCAAAGCTACTGGAACACACTCATTCAAGACATCCGTTATCGCAGAACGTTGCCGTTCGGATAATGGCGTAGCGTATCCAACTGCTCGAAGGCTAGTCGGAAGAGTAGACATAAAGTTCGCGTTTTGCAAGCCAATTTTTCGTTCACGCAACGCTTTGACATATAGAGAATGAGCCAAGTCTATTTCCAGAGTCCCAAACACACGATTGCACTCATCCGCTATAAGACCATTAGGTAGATCAATGGTTTGACCCGATGCCTCGCGAATGATTGACACATACTCCTCGCGCCGTAGACATCTAAAAATTGTTCGGTGGTGAAGAGCTTGTATATTCGACTTTGCTTTTTTAATCGTGGCCAGAGAGCCGCGCTGGGAAAGAGCCATAACTCCGACTCCTTCTCTCACCACACCACAGTAATCTTGGGCGAGGGACGGATGTGCGACGACATAAACATGCTCGAAAGCTTTGAGGTAATCGGCGGTTTGAGTTTCAAGTCTGCGAGCTGAATCATATTCAGTTTTCACTTCATAAGCAGTGGAGGTGCCGTTGAAAACGGCGACATCAACAATCGAATTTCCGATAGGCATTTCTACATGAAACGATGCCGTATGCGGCCTATGCCTACCGAATAGAATTCGATTTGCTATTTCATTCTTATAGACATATTCGTTTCTGTAGCCGATTTTGATCTCCTCCCACGCTTGATCGAAAAGGAGAGACAAAGGCCTTGGTCGCGACGACTCCAAAAGGCCATAGTTTTTCAAAAATGCAAGCGAATGCTGCCACTTTCCACGTTGGGCGAGTGAGCTAAAAACGGGGCGGGTAAAAAGTCTTGCCAATAGGCGGAGACGTTCGGTGTTAGTCAACATTCCATGGAATCTTATAGCTCGACGGTGATCTTCGATAGAAGTTATTGTTTCTGGTAACCAAGAGAAGCTACTGCAGCAGGGCTCCGTTTTCGTTTGGGGCTTTGGCTTCGTCGGGGGGGATTACCATGGCGGCGGCTACCTTGTCGTCGGTGTCGAGGTCGAGGAGCTTTACGCCCATGGTGGCGCGGCCGGCGGCGCGGACGGATTTGGTGTCGATGCGGATGATCTTGCCGAATTGAGAGATGACCATCATCTCTGTGGTGTCGTCGACCAGCTGGATGGCGGCGACCTTGCCGATCTTGGGCGTGGTGCGCATGTTGATGACGCCCTTGCCGCCGCGGGATTGCAGGCGGTAGCTGTCGACGTCTGTCCGCTTGCCGAAGCCGTTGTCTGAGACGGTGAGGATGAGGCAGGGGGTGAGGCCTAGCTTTTCGTCGAGCTTGGCTAGCTTGGCGGCGGCTTCGGGTGAGAGCTCGGGGGCAGCTACGGTGTCGTCGGACTCGGCGAGGGCCAGCGGCTGTGCGGCGGTGGAGTCGGCGGCTTCGTCGAGGACGGCTTCTACCTGCGAGGTGAGGCCGGCTTCAGCGGCGCGGGCGAGGCGCTGCTTGTTGCGGGCTTCCGGTGAGGGAGTGACCGCGGCGCCGATGACGTAGTCACCCTTTTTGAGCGTGATGCCCTTGTTGCCGAAGGCGGGGCGGCCCATGGAGCGGAGGTCCTGCTCGTTGAAGCGGATGGCCATGCCTTCGTGCGTGGCGAGGAAGATGACCTGTTCGCCGTCGGTGATTTTGGCGGTGATGAGCTCGTCGTCCTTGTCGATGCCGATGGCGATGATGCCGCGGGCCATGACGTTGGAGAAGTCTTTGAGCGCGGTTTTTTTGACGGTGCCGTTGCGCGTGGCGAAGAGGACGTACTTGGAGTCTTCTTCGAGGTCGCGGACGGGGAGGATGGTGACGACCTTTTCGCCGGGCTGGAGATCGACGAGCGAGGCCATGGCTTTGCCCTTGCCGGCGGCGCCGACGTCGGGGATCTCATAGACCTTGAGCCAGTAGACGCGGCCGCTGTTGGTGAAGCAGAGCAGGTAGGCGTGGGTGCTATCGATGATGAGCTGGGCGACGAAGTCTTCTTCGCGCGTCTTCATGCCGGTGCGGCCTGTGCCGCCGCGGCGCTGCTGGCGGTAGATGGAGATCGGCGTCCGCTTGAGATAGCCCTGATGGCTGACAGTGATAGCCACCTGTTCGTCGGCGATCAGGTCTTCCATCTGCAACTCGGCGGTCTCGTCGACGATGACCGTGCGGCGCGCGTCGCCATACTTGTCGCGGACGTCTTCGAGCTCCTTGACGATGACCGCGCGCAGCTTCGATTCCGAGGCCAGGATTGACTCGTACTCCGCGATGCGGGTGCGAATCTCACCT
>JAMFSR010000016.1 GCA_026225395.1 Granulicella sapmiensis | reverse complement strand
TGCTTGGACAGAACCTTCGTGATAGCAGCCGTCAGCGTCGTCTTGCCGTGATCAATGTGACCAATCGTCCCAACGTTTACGTGCGGCTTGCTGCGATCAAATTTTTCCTTCGCCATGACTTTTCTCCGTAATGCTTATGGTTCGAAACTCAGAAATCTTTTGCGCGCGCCGGTTGACTTCACCGGCTCCAGCGCGCGGCTTACGCGTTACTTACTATCCTTGCCCTGCACCTTCGCGATAATCTCTTCGCTCACCGAGCGCGGAGCCTCTTCATACTGCTTGAACTCCATCGAGAAGTTCGCGCGTCCCTGCGTGCTTCCACGCATCGAGGTCGCATACCCGAACATGTTCGACAGCGGCACGGTCGCCTTGATGGCCTGAACACCGCCCACCATCTCCATGCCTTCGATACGGCCGCGGCGCGAGTTCAAGTCGCCGATGATCGTACCCATGTACTCCTCGGGAACCGTGACTTCAACCGCCATCACCGGCTCCAGCAGCACAGGCTTGGCCTTGCGAGCAGCTTCCTTGAACGCCATCGAACCGGCGATCTTGAACGCCATTTCGTTCGAGTCAACATCGTGATAGCTGCCGTCGTACAGGCTCACCTTGATGTCGACCATCTCGTAACCGGCCAGAATGCCACCCAGCAGTGCTTCCTGGATGCCCTGATCGATCGGCTTGATGTACTCCTTGGGAATCGTGCCGCCCTTGGTGTCGTTCGAGAACTCATAGCCCTTGCCCGGCTCGTTCGGCGAGATGCGAATCTTCGCATGCCCGTAGTTACCCGAACCACCCGTCTGGCGAATGTACTTGCCTTCCGCCTCGGCACTCGCGCGGATCGTCTCGCGATAGTTCACCTGAGGCTTGCCGACGTTCGCCTCAACCTTGTACTCGCGCATCATGCGGTCGACGATGATCTCAAGATGCAGCTCGCCCATGCCGGAGATGATCGTCTGGCCGTTCGTAATATCCGTACGAACCTTGAACGTAGGATCTTCCTGCGCGAGCTTGGCCAAAGCCATGCCCATCTTTTCCTGGTCAACCTTCGTCTTCGGCTCAACCGCAACTTCGATAACCGGTGCGGGGAAGTCGATCGACTCAAGCAGGATCGGAGCCTTATCCGAGCAGATCGTGTCGCCCGTGTTGAGATTCTTCAAACCCACAGCAGCGCAGATGTCGCCCGCCATGATCTCGGTAATCTCTTCACGCTTGTTGGCATGCATCTTCAACAGACGGCCAATGCGCTCGGTCTTACCCGTACGAGGATTCAGAACCGAATCGCCCGTCTTCAAAATGCCCGAGTAGATCCGGATGAAGATCAACTGGCCCACAAACGGATCGGTCATGATCTTGAAACCCAGAGCAGCAAGCGGCTCGGTGTCGTCAGCGTGACGAACCAGCTTCACTTCCGGCTCACCTGGCTCCGTGCCTTCAATCGGCGGAACATCCAGCGGGCTCGGCAGGTACTCAACCACCGCATCGAGCAGCGTCTGCACACCCTTGTTCTTGAACGACGAACCGCAGAGCACCGGAAAGATGTTCATCGCGATAGTCGCCTTGCGGATAGCGCGCTTCAACTCGGCAACGGTAATCTCTTCGCCTTCGAGGTACTTATTCATCACCTCGTCGTCGGAGTCGGCAACAGCCTCGATCAGCTCGTTACGCATCTTCGTAGCCTTCTCAACCAGCGCGGCGGGAACTTCTTCCACGTCGTACTTCGCTCCCATGGTCTCGTCGTGCCACAGAATGCCCTTCATCTCTACCAGGTCCACAACGCCGGCAAACTTCGCCTCTTCGCCGATAGGAATCTGGATCGGGATCGCACGAGCACCAAGGCGCTGCACGATCGTCGAAGTCGCGTACTCAAAGTTCGCGCCAGCCTTGTCCATCTTGTTGATGAAGCAAATCCGAGGAACCTTATACTTGTTCGCCTGGCGCCACACCGTCTCAGACTGAGGCTGCACACCCTGCACCGAATCGAAGCAAGCGCACGCGCCATCCAGCACGCGTAGCGAACGCTCCACCTCGGCCGTAAAGTCCACGTGGCCCGGGGTATCGATGATGTTGATGCGAATGCCGTTCCAGGTGCAGGTGGTCGCAGCCGACGTAATCGTAATGCCGCGCTCCTGCTCCTGCTCCATCCAGTCCATGGTGGCCGTTCCTTCGTGCACTTCACCGATACGGTGCGTGATGCCCGTATAGAAGAGAATGCGCTCGGTCGTCGTCGTCTTGCCGGCGTCGATGTGAGCCATAATCCCGATGTTGCGACATTTTGCGAGAGGTACTGTGCGAGCCACGATTCGTATCTTTTCTGCGGACTCTCGCCCGCGGTAATCCAAACTTCAGTTGCGCAGGTCGATCATCCAACCCCTGCGCCTTATTCACTATTCACTGACCACTATTCACTGCTTACCAGCGATAGTGAGCAAACGCCTTATTCGCTTCCGCCATACGATGAACATCTTCCTTCTTCTTCATCGCGGCGCCACGGCCATTGGCCGCATCCAGCAGTTCGGCGGTCAACTTGTCGACCATGCCCTTCTCGCCACGCAGACGGCCATAGCTTACGAGCCAGCGAATAGCGAGCGACGTACGACGCTCCGGATTCACTTCGATCGGCACCTGGTAGTTCGCTCCGCCAACGCGGCGGCTCTTCACTTCGAGCATCGGCTTCACGTTCTCAACAGCCTTCTTGAACAGCTTCAGAGCCTCGTCGCCACCTTTGGCTTCGAGGTTCGTCATCGCCTCATAGAAGATGCCCTGCGCGGTCGACTTCTTGCCGCCCCACATCATGCTGTTGACAAACTTCGTAACCAGCGTCGATCCATAGATCGGGTCGGCCGGCACTTCACGCTTCGCGATGTAACCTTTTCTCGGCATTCTCTCTTCTTTCTCGTCTTCCCTCAGTGCGGTGACTTCTCACGCGGCTGAGCTTAGTTGAACTTGCTATCGGGAACAGGAATCGGTTTCTAATCCCTAATCCCTGTTCCCTAATCCCTGTTACTTCGTCGAAGCCTTCGGCCTCTTCGCGCCGTACTTCGAGCGGCTCTGCTTACGGTTAGCCACGCCAACCGAATCCAGGGTTCCGCGAACCACGTGGTAACGAACACCCGGCAGATCCTTCACACGGCCGCCGCGGATCAGCACAATCGAGTGCTCCTGCAGGTTGTGGCCGATGCCCGGAATGTAGGTCGTTACTTCAATGCCATTGGTCAGGCGTACACGAGCAACCTTGCGCAGAGCCGAGTTCGGCTTCTTTGGGGTCTGGGTGTAAACGCGGGTGCAAACACCACGGCGCTGGGGCGATCCCTGCAGTGCGGGCGATGCGGTCTTGTAGCGGGTCGGCGTCCGGCCCTGCTTTACGAGCTGATGAAACGTAGGCACTATAAAACTCCCTCGGCTAGTAGCTTGGATAACCCAAGCCCCGAATTTCTGTATTCGGGCTCAGTGCAGGGCAGCTCCTCCCGCTTTACTTCCACGCGATACCGCACACGCGAAAGGCGGAGCATGCAAACACGCTCCGGCGAAGTCCTGAATCCTGCACGCGGCCGTACTACTCACTGCGTGTACTGCAATTTTCACTGCTCAAGGTATTGAGACAGCCGACGGTGGCCAGTTTGCGGGCATTTCTACCCTTACCAACTCCGTTTCGCGCTGTTCCGGCCCGCATAGCCCTTCCACATGGGATCCTCAATAAGTACAAGAGGGAAGAGGGTGTCGCAGGCTCACAGACAGAGCCATCTGGCCTTACCACTACCAGACAGGCTGTTCCAGAAACTCATGGAACCTTCTAAATGTACCAACTCGCCCGCCCAACGTCAACAAATCCGCCCAAATCCAACCCTTAAGCCTCACTTTTGAGGCAGAATTCGCCCCAAACCACCCACAATCTCCGGGTGGCCCACTCATGCGCGCTCTTTGCGCATGAAAGGGGAACACCAACCGCCCAGCCAGCAAGTCATCGCCTTGCTTTTCTTTCTGTCATCCTCGCAGGGGATCTGCTGTTCGCCCAACCGGCCACCACGCCCTTCTCACCCCACCTCTCCGCTATCCTAAAACCACACCCAAGGAGCCAGCGTTGCCCTCCACCCTCCCATTCTTCCCCAACCCCGCCAAGGCCGCTCTCCGCTCCACCCACGCCCACCTCGCCCTCACCTCCGGCAAAGCCACAAAATACCCCGCCGACGTCGCCCCTTTCGGCGCCATCGACGACACCACCCCCGAAGCCTTCCACGACCTCCACTCGCTGCTCCTCCCCAACGAAACCCTCTACCTCGCCGACACCCCACCCCCAGCCCATCTCACCACAGTTCCCAACCTCATCTGGCAGGGCGAAATCCCCTGCCTACAATTCGCCTACCCACCCGACGTCCCCATCTTCGACACCCCAACCGGCCCAGCCATCACCCCCCTCACCTGCGCCGACGCCGCCACCATGCTCGCCCTCACCGACGTCGCTTTCCCCGGCCTCTTCCGCATCCGCACCTGCGAAATGGGCAACTACTTCGGCATCTGGCAATCAGGCCAACTCATCGCCATGTGCGGCGAACGCATGAGCATCAACCCCTGGCGCGAGCTCAGCGGCCTCTGCACCCACCCCGACCACCGCGGACAAGGCCACGCCGCCCGCCTGCTAGCCCACCTCATTGCCCACAACCGCACCCTACATCTCAACTCCTACCTCCACGTCTCGGCCTCGAACACCAACGCCATCGCCCTCTACCAGCGCCTCGGCTTCCTCCTCACCGGCAAACTCATCATGCACCGCATCACCCGCAAGTAGGTCGCTGCTCTCGCTCTTGCTGTTGCCATTGCTCTTGCCGTTCTTCTTGCATTTCCATTCCGAGCGCAGCGAGCGAACCTGTTTTCTCCCGTTCTTCACACGCCCCGGCATAACTCTCGGGTGCCCCAGGCCCTTTCTTCGCAGACGGTATGCGCCTCAAACCCCCTGTCCTGAAACAGCACCAAGGGACAAACACCACGGCCTCACACCTCGACACTCGACGCCACCGCATGCTCACCCAAAGTGATAGCCTCTCCCCCATGACTCCGCGCCTGATCTCCGCCGCCGCGACTACCCTCCTCCTAGCGGCCTCGCTCCCCGCCCAGACCCCGAAATCCCCCCACCTCACCCTCCCCGAGTACGCTCAAAGCTCCCCCGACGGCACCACCGTCGCCTGGGCCCTCAAGCAACCCGAAGGCTCGACCCTTCACCTCACCACCCTCGCCGATCCCGACCCTGCAAAAGAACGCCTCATCGCCCCCAACGGCGCCACAAACTGCTCCAACACCGCGCCCGTCTGGTCACCCGACGGCAACACCCTCGCCTTCACCTCAACCTGCACCAGCAAGCAGGAAAAACCCGGCCAGCCCGAACTCTTCCTCTGGTCCCGCGCCACCGGCGAAGTCAAACAACTCACCCACGTCACTGGCAGCATCGATCAAGCCGCCTGGTCGCCCGACGGCAAATCCATCGCCTTCCTCTTCGTAGAAAACGCCACCCGCAAAGCCAGCCCGCTAGCCGCCGAAGACCCCGCCGTCGGCGTCATCGCCGAAGACAACATTGAAATTCAAGGCGTCTACGGAATCGATGTCACGACCGGCAAAGGTTCGTGGCTCATTCCAGCGACGCCGGATATGCACGTATATGAATTCGCCTATTCGCCGAACGGAAGCGAGTTTGCCTTCATCGGAGCTCCTGCTCCCGGCGAGAATAACTGGTGGATCGCGAAGCTATACATCATGCAGGCGCTTCGCGGCGGAGATCACCCCATTGATGGCTTCTGCCATAAGGATAGCCGGTTCATTTGCTCTATAGGGCCGCATCTCATCCTCGACCCCACCACAACTCCAACCGCCCTCCACGGCCTCCAGATCGCCGTCCCCCGCTGGTCTCCCGACGGCAAACGCATCGCCTTCATCGGCGGCCTTATGTCCGACCAGGGCTTCACCGGCGGCGACGTCTGGGCCATCAACGCCGACGGCAAATCCCCGCCCTTCGACGTCACCCCCAACATCGACGGCACACCCACCTTCGAAGCCTGGCTTGACGACCACAAAATCGGCATGGTCGAGTACCGCCGCGGTCACATCCTCCTACCCGACTACAACGTCGACGCCCAGACCTACGTCCCCAACAGCGCCGGTGACCTCGGCGAAATCGCCCTCGGCTCCGAGCCCATCCATAACGCCATGTCCTTCACCGAATTCGGCCAGTTCGCCTTCATCAAGTCCAGCTTCACGCAGGGCCCTGAAGTCTGGGCCGGAGACCTTGCCGCCCTGAAGCAGATCTCCCACATCAACGACGCCTTCAAACCCACCCAAAAAACCGAGTCCATCGAGTGGGTCAACGAAGGCTTCCACGTCCAGGGCTGGCTCACCTATCCCGCCAACTACGACCCCAAAAAGAAGTACCCTCTGGTCGTCAGCGTCCACGGCGGCCCCTCCGGCAACGCCGACCCGGCGATGGAAAGCGATCGGTCGGTCAACTGGCCCGAGCACGGCTACTTCCTCTTCCAGCCCAATCCCCGCGGCTCCTTCGGCCAGGGCGAAAAGTTCGTCCAGGCCAACCGCAAAGACTTCGGCTACGGTGACCTCCGCGACATCCTCGCCGGCATGGACGCCATCGAGGCGAAGTTCCCCATCGACAAGAACCGCGAAGGCCTGGAAGGCTGGAGCTACGGCGGCTACATGACCATGTTCGCCGTCACCCAGACCCACCGCTTCCGCGCCGCCACCGCCGGCGCAGGCATCGCCAACTGGCTCAGCTACTATGGCGAAAACGCCATCGACCAATGGATGACCCCATTCTTCGGCGCCACCGTCTACGACGACCCCTCCGTCTACGCCAAGTCCTCCCCTATCACCTTCATCAAGCAGGCCAAAACTCCCCTGCTCCTTATCGTCGGCGAGCGCGACGGCGAGTGCCCCGCCCCACAATCCTTCGAAATGTGGCATGCCCTCCACGCCTTGGGCGTCAAAACCCAGTTAGTCGTCTACCCCAACGAAGGCCACCACTTCATCGACCCCGCCCACCTCGCCGACCGCAACACCCGCGAACTCAAATGGTTCGACGAAAACATGCCGAAAAGCAGGGAATAGAGGATAGAGTGTAGAGCGAAAAACCCCTCGTTTTCTCTATCCTCTACCCTCTATCCTCTACACTCTTACCCCAACGTCCTTGCTCCATCCCCGTCCAACCCCTAAACTGGAATAGCTCGGAGTTTCAGCGGTTGGCGGTTAAACCGTTCAGCTTAGGTTCCGGTTGAACGGGGAGGTACTAGTGCGGTTGTTTTCCATGAGTCCGGCACGGCGATTCGTTAGTCTTGCAATTCTTCTTTTCTTTGCAGTTCCCTTTGGCCTGTCTGTGACCGGGTGCAAGCACGCCCTCGCCATTCAGTACTGCAACGGCGGCGACTCCGGTCCCGAAGTAGGCCAGATCGCGACCATCACCTTGTCGCCCACGCTGGCCGTCTACGGTGAGTCCCTCAACTACGGCCAGATCGGCCAGTCGCTCAGCGCCTCCGCACAGGACTGCAAAGGCAACAGCGTCTCCGCCTCCTCCTACACCTTCTCCTCTACCGACGGCTACATCGCCGGCAGCTCCGCCACCATCTACGCCGACATCAATCCCAAAACCGGCCAGATCTGCGCCGGCACATGGAACCGCAACACCGGCGGCGGAGTAGCCGATTACACCACCTGCACCGCACCCGCGACCACGCCGGCAAATTATCTGGCCTACGTTACCGCAACGGCCAATGGAGCCACGAGCAACGCCATCCCTGTCTTCATCCATCCCACGGCCACCAGCATAGCCATCGCCCCTGCCTCGGGAAGTTGCCTCGTCGGTACGACATCTGTCACTGGTTCAACCTCCGCCACGTCACCCCTGCTTCCGGTGTCAAGCACAACAGGTCTCGCCGTCGGGCAAGGCATCTCCGCTCCATTCGTTCCCACGAACACCACCATTGCTGCGATTAATACCGCCACCAACACGCTCACGCTCTCAAACAACGCGACCGCGACCTCCGCAAGCACCGTCACTGGTTCCACTGTATCGGGTTCGCCCACGATTACTGTGCCAGGCACACCCACCACACCCGGTACATCAGGTATCGGCGTTGGTGAAAGCATTTCGGGACCTGGCATTCCCGCAAATACCACCATCACCGCGGTTGACCAGATCAACTTTGTGCTAACGCTCTCAAACAACGCGACCGTGACAACGGTCCCGGCGGGCACATTCCAAACCTTTACGCTCACCTTACCTGTGACCGTCATCGGCAACCCCACCAGCAACTGCTGCCCCCTGGCGGTCACCGCGCCCGGCAATCCTGCGCCCTACACCGGCACGAGCTGCCTTTCGCAGGGAGCCACCGCTCAACTCGTCGCCAGCGTCTATGCAAATGGCGACACCCTACCGGCAGACAACATCACCTGCAAGGTCGGCCATCTCAACTTCGCCGCAGTCGGCGCCACCAACGTCGTCACCATCGACGAAAACGGCGTCGCCACGGCCAACCAGCCCGGCTCGGCTACCATCACGGCCTCCATCTCCAACTCCGGTTCAGGCAGCACCGCCGGCTTCTTCTCAACCTGCCCGCCGACCAACATTGCTCTCACCTCCAACGGCAGCACGGGTCCCATCGCCGTCAGCCTGAACAATTCGCAACCCTTTTCAGCTGTCGTTACCGACAAGAACGGCGTCACCATCAACGGCCTCAGCCTGGAGTACGAGTCCACGTTCCAGCAAACCATCCCCGTCTCCAGCAACACCGTTCAGCCGCTCTTCCCCGGCACCGCAACCGTCACCGCGGTCTGCCAGCCTGGAACCTGCAACCCGTCACCCTTTAGCCAGATCGGCTACCAGGGCAACGGCACTGCGCTTACCTCGAACGGCATCGTCGTCAACGCCGCCGGAACCAGCTCCACCGTGCTCTATATCGGAAGCACGTCTTCGCAATACCTCTATCCGGTAGACTTCACCACCAACCAGCCCGCCACGCTGCTCAAGCTTCCTTACGTTCCCAACTCCATGGTGATCAACCAGTCCGGCACGGAAATCTACCTCGGCAGCTCGTCAGCCCTGATGACCGTCAGCGCGACAAACAACACGCTTGCTTCCACCAACACCAACATCGTCGGCCAGGTCATCTCGGTCTCTCCAGACGGCACCACCCTCATCACAACGGACTCCGCAAAGAACACCGTCACCCTCGTCAACACCTCCGGCGCAGTCACCGCCAGCTATGGTGGCGTGGCCACGCGCGCTTCCTGGTCGCCCGACAGCCAGACCGTCTACATCACGGCCGGCAATCAGCTCCTCATCCACAACGCCTTCACCAGCTGGACGGCCATACCCCTGACGACTGCCTACACCGACGTCACCGTCACCGTCCCTCACATCGGCGCGTACTTCGCCGGTCCGCTGCTCGACGGCCGCAGCTACTGCCCCTCCAACACACTTACTGCCGGCAACCCGCCCACCACCACCAACTCGTTCTACCCGATCGCCGATGAGAAGGCCATCGTCAACGAACGTATCGCGGCAACCAACGACGGCGCTCACATCCTCGGCGCCGCACCCGGCACGCTCACAGCAGCACTGAACGACCTCGCAGTCACCCTGCCCATTCAGACTGCCTGCCCCGCGGCGCCTGCGACCATCGCCACAAACTACTTCCAGAGCTCCAACACGGCGCACACCCTCACCGGCGTTACAGCAACCGACATCACCGGCGTGCTGCCCTCCAGCAACTCTGCCGCCGCCTTCGTCACCTACACCGGCTCCAGCGTAAACCCACTCGGTGTCCTACCCATCTACTTCCCCACGGCTGGCACCCTGAGCGCAGTAGCGCTCTCCGGGACAGCCACAGCGCCAGTCTCCGGTGTGTGGTCCGACGATAACCTCACCTTCTACACCGGCACCTCCGGCGACGGAAAGGTCCACGAAATCTCCGTAACCTATCCCAGCAGCGGTCTACCCACGGCAACGGACACCGGCACAATTTCGCCCGCACTCCCCGACGCCAACGGCAACACCGTAACCCCCAACCTGCTGGTCCAGCGCCCCAAGAAGTCCACCAACTAAGCAGCAAACAGCTAGCAGCAACAAACAAAAAAGGCCCTCAGCAAACGTTGAGGGCCTTTCGTTCTCTCTATCCTCTACACTCTGTCCTTCAACCTCTTCTCCAGCAACTCTCTCCCAATCGCATCCAGCACGCCGTTCAAAAAGTTCACACTCTCCGGCGCCGCATACCTTCTTGCAATCTCCAGCGACTCATTGATCACCACCGCCGCCGGCGTCTTCGGATACCCCAGCATCTCCGCCACCGCCGTCCTCAGCAGGTTGCGATCGACCACCGGCATCCGCTCCATCCGCCAGTTCTGCGCATGCTTCTCGATCAGCGCATCGACCTCATCCTCACGCGTCGTCGCAATCCGGTGCAGGTCATCCGCAAACCCGCGCGTCTCATCGTCGACATCATCGCGCGACTCCCAGAAAAGCTTCTCCACTTCTTCCGGCTTCTGCTTGCCAAGGTCACCCTGAAACATCATCTGCATCGCCAACTCGCGCGACTTGCGTCTCGTTCCCATTAGCGAACCTGTCCAATCTTGTCCTGTATCGACGCCATCTCAATAGCCGCAATCGCCGCTTCAAAGCCCTTGTTCCCTGCCTTCAACCCCGCACGATCCAACGCCTGCTCCAGCGTCTCGCACGTCAGCACGCCAAACGCATGCGGCACACCAGTCTCCTGCGCCGACTGCCCAATCCCTCGCGCAACCTCGTTATAAATCGCCTCATAGTGCGCCGTCTCTCCGCGCAGCAGAACGCCCAGCGTAATCACCGCATGCACGCGCTTGGTCTCAGCCAGCATCCGCGCTGCGCTCGGAATCTCCCACGCTCCCGGCACCCGCACAATCTCAATATCCTCGGCCTTCGCACCAGAACGATGCAGCGCATCCAGCGACCCTTGCAACAGCCGGTCCGTGATCACCGCATTCCACCGCGCCACCACAATCGCAAACCGCTTGCCCGCCGCAGACAGATCACCTTCAACGGCAATCGGCTTGCCATGCAGCGCATTCTCCGACTCCCAGAACCCCAGCTTCAACCCCGGCGCCAGCTCCACCGTAAACAGTCGCGAGTTCCAGTGCGTCGCCGCAACCGCCGTCAGCCTCACCACAATCTCTTCCGTCCGAAACGCCCCACCCTCCGTGCTCAGCATCCACGCCCGCACAGCGTCATACACCGCATCCAGCTGCGTCACTTCCACCAGCAGCGCCGGCACGGCAGGCGCACGCCCCGTCACCAGCTCGAGGTTCCCCACCGGCGCCAAAAACGCCGAGCCTTTGCCGCCATTGTCTTCCCAACCCTTACCCGACTCAAAACCCAACGCCCGGAACAAACTCCCAAGCCTCTCAAACGCCTCGCCCGAAGCAACGGCAGCCACGGCTGTTATTCCCTTAATCATAGATTCGATTGTATCGTCAGCTTGGCACCTGTAACCCGCCACATCCGCCCGGGTGGCCCATTCATGCGCGCTTTTGCGCATGAGTGGGGAACACCAACCGCCAATCCACCCTCGTCGTAGTTGCTGTTGTTCTTGCCTCTCTCTCCCTCTATCCTCCTCGCAGAGGATCTGCTGTTCGCAACCCAACCCCCACCACCCATTCCCCATGACCCTAATCCTCGAAACCACAAACGACATCGCCACCATCACCCTCAACCGCCCCGAGGTCCTCAACTCCCTCAACGCCGAAATGTTCGACGACCTCGAGCGCGCCTTCACCCAACTCTCCGCCGACCCCTCCATCCGCGTCATCCTCCTCACCGGCTCCGGCGACCGCGCCTTCGCCGCCGGCGCCGACATCCGCGGCCTCGCCGCAACCGACGCCACCTCCGGCCTCGCCGTCTCCCAGCGCGGCCAACACGTCTTCTCCCTCATCGAAACCTGTGGCAAACCCGTCATCGCCGCCATCAACGGAGTCGCCCTCGGCGGCGGCTGCGAGCTCGCCCTCGCCTGCACCCTCCGCATCGCCTCGGAAACCGCCCGCCTTGGCCTTCCCGAGGTCAGACTAGGCCTCATCCCCGGCTACGGAGGCACACAGCGCCTCACCCGCCTCATCGGCCGCGGCCAGGCCCTCCGCCTCATGCTCACCGCCGCCGTAGTTCCCGCCCCGGAAGCCCTGACCCTCGGCCTCGTCGAAGAAGTAGTCCCCGCCACCAACCTCCTCACCCGCGCCCGCGAACTAGCCACCACCATCGCGCAACTCTCGCCTCTGGGCACCGCCGGCGTCCTCGAATCCGTCAACCGCACCGAAGGCCTAACCCCCGCGGCCGGCCTCGCCATCGAAGCCGAAATCTTCGGCCGCCTCTGCGGCACCGCCGACAAACACGAAGGCCTCCACTCCTTCCTCGAAAAACGCACCCCCACCTGGCAGAACAAATAACCCGCACAGGACTTTTCCCATCAGCCACCTTCGGAAAGCTCCATCATCCACCTTTGGAAAGGCCTCATCCTGAGCGCAGCGAAGGATCTCCGTATTTCGCTCGAGCGGCAAACCCTTCCGAAATAGCCACAAGCTCATACCTGCCTATAAGCTTTTGCTGTTGTTCTTGTTTCTGAGATAGACCCAGACTTTAGTCCGGGTAATTGGTAGCAAAGACAGTGGGGCTTCAGCCCCCGGGACAGGCTTTCTTATCCCAGCCTCAAGGCGCTTGTTTGCGCTGGATTCGATCCCGCAGCCGCCACCTAACCCGGAACATCCCCAAACGTCTCACCGTAGAAACCACCATGCGCCCAACCGCCCTGCTCCTCGCCCTCCTCCTCACCACCCCCGCCCTCGCGCAGGACGCCCCACCCACACCCGACAACATCATCCACGTCTCCACCCAGCTCGTCACCCTCGACGCCCTCGTCGAAAACAAAAAGACCCACGCCCTCATCGGCAACCTCGACCGCGCCGACTTCCAGCTCACCGAAGACGGTGCGCCGCAAAACCTCACCTACTTCGACCACGATCAGCTCCCACTCTCCATCGTCTTCCTCTTCGACATCACCGACTCCGTCCGCCCCGCTCTCAAGCCTCTCGCCAAAGGCGCCCTCGAAGTCCTCGCCCATCTCAAGCCGCAGGACGAAGTCTCCGTCATGGTCTTCTCCTCCCACACCGAGCTCCTGCAGGACTTCACTACCGACCGCCTCCGCGCCGCCATGGCCATCGATCACGCATCCACCATGAAGACCAACGAAGGCTCCTTCGTCCACGAGTGCATGTACGAGGCCATCGATCAGGCCATGCGCTCCACCATCCCCAATAGCCGCCGCGTCCTCGTCTGGCTCACCGACGGCACCTCCAACTACGAAAACAAGTTCACCCAAAAACAAATGGGCCGCGAGTCCGCGCCCATCCTCCACACCGAAAAAGAAGACATCGATCGCCTCCAGCGCACCGGCATAGTCGTCAGCGGCCTCATCGAGCGCTCCACCCTCGGCGACCTGGTCATCACCGCCGCGCTCATGGAAGGCACCCGCTTCGGCGACATCAAAAACTACGCCACCCTCACCGGCGGCCCCGTCCTCAAGACCAGCAAGAAAGAAGTAGCCGACCGCCTCTCCGACCTCATCGACGACCTACGCAGCCGCTACACCCTCGGCTACCGCCCCACCGTCTTCAAACCCTCCGGTACCTTCTGCAAACTAACCCTCCAACTCTCCCCCACCTACCAACAAACCCACCCCACACTGCCCCCAACCGACATCACCATCTCCACCCGCCGGGCTACTTCCGCTAGCCGCACCGAACAAAAATTGTCATCTCGACCGAAGCGCAGCGCAGTGGAGAGACCTGCAGTTATTAGGCTCGGCAACAAAGCGGGTGCCCCCGATCTCTCGCACCTGGAGATCGGGGTTTCCACAGCCGCACAAGGAAAATCACCACCCCGCCTTTATTCACCATTCACTACTCACGATTCACTGCGCCGCAGGCGCAACCTTCGCATGCACCAACCCCGGCGTAAACCGCTTATACAAAAACTCCTGCAACAAATGCCCCACACCCACGCCAACAATACTCAACGCCCCATTCTCAAACGTAAGCCCCGCCCCATGCCGGTCGCTAGGCGCGTAGTAAAGATTCGAAATCGCCCCCGAAGCAAACCCCGCCAGAATCCCCCCACTCACTTCCCAATGCCCGTTATCTCCCCGCGCCCGCACCGGGGTAGACAGCGCATATAACGCCCGTGACTTCACTGTCCCCGTGCCCTTGTAGAAGTACCGCGGATCCTGATGAAACACGCTCGGCATAATCGACCCACGCATCAACGTCTCGGTCGTCGAGTCCGCCAGCGACGCGCCATACAGCTTCCCATACGCCGACCACCCCGTCCCAAACCCCGGAAACGTATTGTCCGCATACTCAATCCCCGCCCCCACAGCGGAAAACACAAAGTGCGTCGGATCGAACGTCGCATGCCATCCCAGCTCGAACTTCTGTTTCGCCGTCAGCGGCTCAGCCTTCCAGTTGTACGACACAAAGAAGTTCGGCACGATCGCCACCACCCGCTGCTTCTCCTGCTGCTTGATCTCGTCCTCCGCCAGCTCCTCGCGCGTAAACGTCACATCCACCGTCTGGTTCGCCGACGCAATCTTCATCGGAACCGGCGGCATCACATACTGCTCCCCCGCCCGCATATTCCCGTTCACCGTAACGGTAGCCAAACCCTCTTCCGTAATCACCAACGTAAACGGCCCCGGCGCAATATCCCCAAACTCAAACTCTCCGGCACTGTCGCTCACCGTTTCGGTATCAGCCGAAACCCCGGTCACCAGCCGCACATGAGCCCCCGGCACAATCGCTCCGGTCACATCCTTCACCACCCCCGAAATCGTCCCCACCAGCCGGCCTTGCGCCACAGGAGCCTGCGGCAAACCACCTGCAGTCTGCGCCCACCCGCACGAGCAACAGCAAACAATCAGCAGCTCCACCCAACAGCTCCACCAGCCCTTACGCCGTGCTGCCAGTACTCCACTCCCATGCCGCATCATGACTCCGAGCATACCTTCCACCGCTCCCGGCAAATTTCAAAACTGTCATCTCGACTGGACACTGCGCCAGTCGAAGGGCACTGGAAAGATCTGCTTTCTCTTACCCACCCCAAACACCGGGTGGCCCATTCATGCGCGCTCTTTGCGCATGAGTGGGGAACACCAAAATCCAACCTCACCGTCTGTCATCTCGACCCAAGTGCAGCGTAGCGGAGACACCTACAGCTTATGTTGGATGCCCGAACCCCAATCCCCAAACCCATCCCCCAAAACCCGCTCCTCACCTCCTCTTGCTATCCTGCTGAGGTGAATCTCCGCGCATCCGCTTCCACGCTTCTCCTCGCCCTCCCGCTCCTCGGCCTCACCCTCACCGGCTGCCACACCGCACCCGCGCCCTCCACCACCCGAGCCGAACCCGTAGCCGAGCAGCGCGCCGTCCGCGACTCCCAGCGCGAGCAGCTCGACATGATCCCGCCGCCCTCCAAGACGCGCTACATGGCCGTCCACACCTTCGACGCCTGGGAGAACCCCTACATCACCGTCCAGGCCAACATGCTCACCCTCCACGTCCTCACCGCCGACGCCAACCCCTCCGATTCAGGTGCCGGAGGCATCCTCCGCCCCATCGGTGCCCGCCGCCAGGAAGTCAACATCGCCCTCGACAAGCTAGGCGACGCCATGAGCGCCATCCCGCAAGCCGACTGGCCCTACGGCCGCGTCGTCGCCATCGAAGAAGCCCACAAAACCCCAAAATCAGCCGAACCTGCCGTCCGCCGCACCATGGAGTCCACCGTAAACACCCTCTCCGACCTCGGCGTCGCCGCCTACGACCTCAATGAAGGCAAACTGCAGTAAAACGGGAAGCGGGTTTTGGGGATTGGGGATTGGGTTTTAAGAAGCTCGAGGAGAAGTTCTGTAATTTTCACGTGACTCGCTGCATGAGATTCAACAGGAGCACACAATGAATCGCGAACCTGTCATCAGATCGTTTCGAGACTTGGAAGTTTGGAATGTATCCATCGACCTATCCGTCGCCATCTACGACTTCACCCGCCCGTTCCCAGCTGATGAGTTATACGGTCTACGAAGCCAGCTGCGCCGCTGCGGTGTGTCCATCCCAAGCAACATCGCCGAAGGACGCGGCAGAAGATCCAGAGGCGAGTTCCTTCATTTTCTAGGTATCGCGCGAGGTTCCAACAATGAAGTACAAACGCAACTGGAAATTGCCCGTAGACTCGAATATGGAAGCGAACCTGACAGACTCAAATGCCTCACCCTGTCGACGCAAGTCGCTAAAATGCTCACGTCCCTCATAAACGTCCTTTCGCCACCGAAACCCTGATTCTAGCCCGAACCCAACCCCCAACCCCCAACCCCCAAAACCCAACCCCCTCTCAACTCATGCACAAGACAGCGCTCGTAGTCTTCACCTTCTTCTTCCTCCTCGTCACCATCGCCGGCTTCTGGGCCGCCCGCTGGCGCCGTCCCGACGCCGGCCTGCACACCCTCGAAGAGTGGGGCCTCGCCGGCCGCAGCTTCGGCACCTGGATCACCTGGTTCCTCATGGGTGGCGACCTCTACACCGCCTACACGGTCATCGCCGTCCCCGCCGCCCTCTATGGCGGAGGCGCCATCGGCTTCTTCGCCGTCCCTTACGCCGTCATCGCCTACCCGTACATGATGGTCGTCATGCCCCGCCTCTGGCGCGTCTCCAACGCCCACGGCTACGTCACCTTCGCCGACTTCGTCCGCGGCCGCTACGGCAACCGCTGGCTCGCCGGAGCGATCGCCATCACCGGCATCCTCGCCCTCATGCCTTACATCGCCCTCCAGCTCGTCGGCATGCGCGTCGTCTTCGTCGCCATGGGCCTTGAGAACCACTCCGAAGCCGCCCTCATCATCGCCTTCATCATCCTCGCGACGTACACCTACTCCAGCGGCCTCCGCGCGCCTGCCGTCATCGCCATCGTCAAAGACGTCATGCTCTACATCATGGTCATCGCCGCCGTCGTCATCCTTCCCATCAAGCTCGGCGGATACGGCCACATCTTCGCCGTCGCCAACCAGGTCCTCGCCGACCCCGCCCACAAGCCCGGCCCCGCCTCCATCTTCCTCAACCACAAACAATTCCTTCCGTTCTCCACCATGGCCATCGGCTCGGCCATCGCGCTCATGCTCTACCCGCATACGGCGACAGCCATCCTCAGCGCCAAGGGCGAAAACGTCGTCCGCCGCAACGCCGCTCTCGTACCCGCCTACAGCTTCCTCCTCGGACTCATCGCGCTCCTCGGCTACATCGCCATCGCCGCCGGCATCTCCACCAAAGACCCGCAAGCCGCCATCCCCGCACTCTTCCTCAAAGAGTTCCCCGAGTGGTTCGCCGGCTTCTGCTTCGCCGCCATCGCCGTCGGCGCGCTCGTCCCCGCGGCCATCATGTCCATCGCCGCCGCCAACCTATTCACCCGCAACATCCTCGGCGAATGCCGCCGCACCCCGATGTCCGCCAACGCCGAATCCACCGCCGCCAAGCTCACCTCACTCATCATCAAGTTCGGCGCCCTGGCCTTCATCCTCACCATCAAGACCACCTACGCCATCCAGATGCAGCTACTCGGCGGCATCTGGATGGCCCAGCTCTTCCCTTCCGTCGTCATCGGAGCCTTCACCCGCTGGTTCAATCCCTGGGCTCTCCTCTGCGGCTGGGCCGCCGGCATGTACTGGGGCACATGGATGGCCGCCGAGCTCCAGCTCAAATCCTCCGTCTACCCGCTCCACCTCTTCGGCTCGACCTACGCCATGTACGCCGCCGTCCCCGCTCTCCTGCTCAACCTCACCATCAGCGCAGTCCTCACACTGATCCTCCGCGCCGCCAAAGCCAACCAGGGCACCGACGCCACCATCGCCGAAGACTACGCCTAGCCCGCAAAATTTCCTCGGCCCCATCCGTTTTCGCGTTCCATCAATAACCGCAACCGCCTGGAAGTTGACATAACACCAACCACCCGCGACCCTTATCCGTAGCAAGCACCGCAGGGAGCGTCGCCGCGAATGCAACAACCCCCACATACCCAACCCCCAACCCCCAACCCCCAACTTCAACTCCGCTTCTGGGGCACCCGAGGTTCCATCCCCACACCTCTAGCCGCCAACCTCGGCCACGGCGGCAACACCTCCTGCATCCAGATCCTCATCCCCAACAGCGAACACCCAGAAGCCACCTTCATCTTCGACGCCGGCACCGGCATACACTCCCTCGGCCGCACCCTCGCGCACGACACCCCACACAACATCCATCTCTTCCTCACCCACTTCCACTGGGACCACATCCAGGGCCTGCCCGGCTTCGGTCCCCTCTTCTCCCCACACAACACACTGACGTTCTACTCCAGCCACGGCCGCCACGAACTCCGCCGCATCCTCCAGGCCCAAATGGCCGCACCCTACTTCCCCATCGAGTTCGACCACCTCGCCTCAACCCAGCACTTCGAGCATCTCGAACATCACCCCGCCCGCATCCACGACCTCACAGTCGAACCCTTCGCCCTCCACCACCCCGGCGGAGCCACCGGCTATCGCATCTCCCGCAACAACGCCACCATCGTCTACGCCACCGACCACGAGCACGGCAACCCCGCCGCCGATGCCCGCCTCCTCCGAGCCGCCACCAACGCCAACATCCTCATCTACGACGCCCAATACACCCCCGAGCTCTACCCTCACCGCATCGGCTGGGGCCACAGCACCTGGCTCGAAGCCACCCGCCTCGCCAACCGCGCCAACGTCAAGCAGCTGGTCCTCTTCCACCACGACCCCCACCACGACGACGCCACCCTCCACAACATCCTCAACCAGGCCCGCCAACACTTCCCCAACACCACCACCGCCCAGGAAGGCACCACCCTCACCACCTAGCACCTGACCGATCCACCCCAACCTTGTCATCTCGACCGGAGCCGCAGGCGAAGTGGAGAGACCTGCAGTCCTATCAGCCCCACATATGTTTTTCCCTGGGCCCTGGGCCCTGAACCCTACTCCCTGCATTTACACTCTCCCCATGTCCACCCATGAACATCTCGCCCGCCTTGAAGAAGACCTGCGCATGGGCACCGACCTCTACAATCGCATCCACTTCCTCCACTGGGCCATCGAAGACACGCAGGAAACCATCCGCTTCCTCGACACCAAGGCCGCCTTCTGCGTCACGCTCCTCTCCGGCATGGTCGCGGTCTCGCTCGAGCACCACCTCGAAGGCGCGTTCCTCCGCCATATCCTCTTCCCTGTCTTCGTCGTCATCGTCGCCTGCTCACTGTTGGTCTGCATGCGCGTCATCTTTCCCACGATCATCCCGCACGGCACAACCGGCAAACCGGCCAGCCCCAAGTTCTTCATCGGCCACAACAAGGGTCACCACTGGATCCGCCACACCATCCGCAACCCGACCAACAACATCCTCTCCGAAGACAAGAACTCCCACGTCGAGGCCTTTCACGCAGCCCACGACATGGCCCTGCTCGACAGCCTCGCCGAAACCTCCGTGGTCCTCGCCTACATCCGCCAGCTCAAGAGCGACCGCCTCCACGCAGCAATGTACCTCCTCGCCACCTCGATCTTCTTCTTCGGCGCCATCATGATCGCCCAAAACCTCGCCGCCCACTAACCCTTCCCAATCCACCGCCATGCCGCTCGCCTTCGAATTCGATCCACGCAAAGCGGCTTCCAATCTTAAGAAGCACGGTGTCTCCTTTGCCGAAGCGATGACCGTCTTCGACGATCCATTGGCCCAAACGTTTCCCGATGAACTCCACTCCGAAGAGGAATGCCGTTCCATCACGATTGGATTATCATCACGACAGCGGCTCCTCTTTACTTCGCATCTTGAGGTGGATAACCGCATACGGATGATCGGTGCCCGTCTGGCCGATAGAACCGAAAGAGAAGCCTATGAAGAACTCAAACGCAGCTCTTGAACCGGATACCTTCGAAGCGGACCCACTCGAGCCACGCACGTTGGACTTGAGCAAGGCCGTTCGCGGCAAGTACTTCGAGCGCATGCAGGAAGGCTCCAACATCGTCCTGATCGCCCCCGACTTGATGGAGACTTTCCCCAATTCCGAAGCTGTAAATCTCGCGCTCCGCAGTCTTAAGGATATTGCCGACCGCACGAAAAAGGCTTCCTAGCTAGTCCGCCTAAGAGCTCACCATCCGACGACAGATTCTCCGAAACCCTCCCCTGCTCCTGCCGAAGGGGAAGGATCTCCGTATTTCGGGTGCGACAAAACTTGCGCGCTGCCATCGTTGCCTTTGCACTTGCCTTTCTTTCTGTCATCCTCGCAGGGGATCTGCTGTTGCTGTTCCTTTGCCTTTAACGAGCTAAGGCAATGGCCTTCAGGCCCCTGAATCGGGCCAACCCCAAATGGGGCTTCAGCCCCGGGCCTTCGCTGCCTCTCATCCCACCTCTACCATTCGCAAGAAGCACCCGACTTCATCTTTCTTCCCCCACCATCACTCCCTCCATATAAGATTCTGGTGTCGCCCCACACACACGCACCACCCCTGTCCTCCGTAACCGGATACAGGAAAAACACCGACTGCGAGACACCCATGTTCGAAAAGTTTTCGCTCAAAGATATCTCCCTGCGCAAGAAGATCGTCCTCCTCGCGCTGCTTCCGGCGCTGGCCGCCTGCGTCATCTTCGGCATTCTGGTCGGCACCAGCTCCCATGAAGCCAGCAAAATGGTCCGCACCAACGTCACCGACTTCATGGTCGAGCGTACCGTCAAGTCTCTCGACCACGGCTACAAGTCCTCCGTCGTCGCCGCCGACTTCGTCGACACCGAGCTGCGCCTCAACACCAAGATCGCCGCACTCGACACCGCCAACAAGGGCGGCTACGACCTCGTCGGCCCACCCCTTCCCCACGCCCTCATCCCCGACACCAACCATCTCGGCGGACTCGTCAACATGCAGGCCTTCCGCCTGGCCGGAGAAACTGTCGTCATGGGGCGCTCCGACCGCATCCAGGAGATCAACCACGACACCGGCGTCGTCACCACCCTCTTCGAGCGCGTCAACGATACCGGCGACTTCGTCCGCATCTCCTCCAGCTCACCCAAGGTCCCTCTCGGGTCCTTCCTCAACAAGACCAACAGCTCCCTCGTCGATCCCGCCGAAGCCCTCATGCGTGGCGAAGAGTTCTCCGGCCGCACCCTCGTCGGCGACCTTTGGTACATGGGCCATTACGTCCCCCTCCGCGACCACGCCAACAAAATCATCGGGGCTCTCTACCTCGGCATCCCCATCGACGAGATGAAGACCTTCCAGGATGAGCTCGTCGCCAACTCCATCGGCGCGCACGGCTCCGTCATCCTGCTCTACGCCCATGGTCCTGAACGCGGCAGGATGCTCTCGCCTCCGCCCACCGGCATCGCCGCCGCCACCCAATCGCAGTGGCTGCAGCCGGTCCTCGACGCTGGTCTTACCATGAAGGACAACGAGCAGCGCGCCATCAACATTTACTCGCCCGCCGATAAAGCCGACGCCATCGTTCGCTACTCCTACCTCCAGCGCTTCGATTGGGTCTTCGTCACCATCGCCGACTCCCGCGACCTTGCCGGCGCAAGCTCCGCCGTACGCAACGAGTTCGACGACCTCATGATCCGCTCCATCATCGGCGCGCTCATCGTCCTGCTCGTCGTCGCACTCGTCGCCACGGTCCTCAGCAAACAGATCGTCGATCCACTGCTCGAAATCACCATCCAGCTCACCTCCAACGGCACGCAAGTCGCCTCCAGCGCCAACCAGCAGCTCTCCCACGCCACCAGCTTCAACGTCTCTTCGACCGAGATCGCCACAGCCGTCAAAGAAATCTCCTCCACCTCGCAGGAACTCCTCCGCGCCATGGAAGAACTCTCGCAGGAAGCCATCCGCGCCAGCACCGTCGCGCAGGACGGCACCGCCAGCCTCCGCGGACTCGGCCAGTCCATCGAAGCGCTCTCCAAAGCCACCTCCACCATCGCCGACTCGCTCAATGAGATCCGCACCCAGGCCTCGAAGATCAACGCCGTCACGCTAGCCGTCACCAAGGTAGCCGACCAGACCAACCTCCTCTCCCTCAACGCCGCCATCGAAGCCGAGCGCGCCGGAGACGCCGGCGCAGGCTTCGCCGTCGTCGCCCGCGAAATCCGCCGCCTCGCCGACCAGTCCGCCAACTCCTCGCAGGAGATCGAGCAAACCGTCCACGAAATGCACGACGCCGTCACCTCCGGTGTCGGCGAAGTTCAGGCGCTCTCACTCGCTGTTGAACAGGCCGTCGCAGTCTCCGACCACATCCGTCAGCAGTTCACCGAGATCATCTCCCGCGTCGAAGCCATGACCCCCCGCTACGAGATGGTCCACATGGGCATGCAGAACCAGTCCGTCGGCGCAACCCAGATCTCCGACGCCATGTGGCAGCTTACCGAGTCCGCCAGCCAGACCTCGGAAGCCGTCGGCGAACTCAACCAGGTCTCCCTCGAACTCCACAAAGCCGTCGGCATACTCAAGAAGCGCATCTTCCAGGAGGAGTCCGAACAGCTCAACCCCGGAGGCTCGAACGCATGACCGCCAGCCCCATCACTGTCTTTGCCTTTACCGGAGAGAGCAGGGGCCTTCAGCCCCGGGCTGTTCCGCCAAACCCAGCACCACTCCCGGGTGGCCCGTTCATGCGCAGCACTTGGCGCATGGGTGGGAAAGCAACAACTCCAACCAGCCAAGTACTCCCCTCAGCGAGGGTGCCATGACCCAACCCACGCCTTCGCGAACCCCAAAACACCGCAGCCTCCTCTTCGCCCTCGGCGAAGACTTCTACCGCGTAGAACTCCTCCGCCTCAAAGGCGTAGTCGCGTGGCCCGACCTGCAGCCCTCGGAAGAGCGCGGCGTCCTCGGCTGGCTCAACCTCCGTGGCGAACAGGTCCCCGTCATCGACCTCAACGAACTCGTTCACGGCAAACCCACCGAACGCCTCCTCGGCTCGCGCATTCTTCTCCTCGATTGCACCTCGCGCGGCAAAACCCGCACCGTAGGCGCGCTGGCAAGCAAAGTCTTCGCCATGGCCAGCGAAGAAAACTCCAAATTCGCCGAGCACTTCAACCCCTGCGACGTCCTCTCCTCCATCCTCACGGGGCTCGCCTAGTGTCGGTGAAAGCCAGCGCCAAACTTCACGCTGCCAACAAAGCAGCGCACGAACCCGCGCCTTCCATCCTCGAAGAACTCGCCGCCAAGGCCGCCGCAACCGCCGGCATGCAACCCTCCATGCTCGACCGCCGCAACCTCAAACAGACCCTCAAACGGCGCATGGAAATCACGAAACACCACAACCCCGAAACCTACCTCGACCTCTATCGTCTCTCTACCGAAGAACAATCGAACTTCCTCGAAGGCATCCTCAACAACGAAACCAGCTTCTTCCGCGACACCACCGTCTTCGCCGAACTCGCTCGCTGGACCGCCGCATGGTTCTCCATCAACACCCGCCCCATGCGCATCCTCAGCGCCCCCTGCTCCACCGGCGAAGAGCCCTACAGCATCGCCGCCATGCTCGAACAAGCCGGCATTCCCCTCGAGTGCTTCAGCATCGACGCTCTCGACCTCTCCGCCTCTGCCATCGAGCAAGCCCAGACCGCCATCTACAACGGCCTCTCGCTCCGCAACATCCCCCAACCCGAACAATCAGGCTTCCTCGAGCGCGCACCCAAGGGCTGGCGCGTCAAACAGCACCTCCGCACCCACATCCAGTTCCGCCAGGCCAACCTCCTCGACCCCAACGCGCTCGATCCACAGTCCTACGACCTCATCTGCTCGCGCAACCTGATGATCTACCAGACCACCGAAGCCCGGCGTTGCATGGCCGAGACTCTCGCCGGCGCGCTCGTCCCCGGAGGCCGTCTCGTACTCGGTGCCGCCGACTGGGGCCGCGACCTCGATGAGTTCTTCCGCCTCGAAGAACCCGTCAACTCCTTCGCCCTCCGCCTCCGCGAACCCGAACCCGAACCCTCCAAACCGCAAAAACCACAAATTCGCGGTCCACAAAAACGTACAAACTCACCACAAACCACCGTAAATTTGTCAAAAAAAAACGTGGTGAAAACGGCCCTCCGAACCTCCGAACAGCTTGCCGACGTCACCGCCCTCTACCGCACCGCCCTCGAAGCCTACCTCCGCGCCGAGGAGCGCGAAGCCGAACGTCTCTGCCGCCAAACCCTTTATTTAGAGGGAGATCACCTCCCCTCCCTGGAACTCCTCGCCAAAATTCACCGCCCCCACGCCTCCGGCCGCATGCAGCTAGCCCTCCACGCCCGCCTCAAGCGCCATCGCACCGCCGCGGAAAGGTGTGCATAGTGACCAATCCCTCTGAAAAAGAAGTACTTAGCACCAAACGCCTGGAACAACGCCAACGCTTCTTCGCGCAACCCATGCCCACAGGCTACGCCGCCGAATGGACCGAAATCCTGGCTCAGCCCATGCCGGAAGAGTCTGAAAACAAAGACTCTATGCTCGAATTCCGCATAGCCTCCCTCCCCCTCGCTATCGCCTCCCGCTACGTCAAAGCCGTCACCAGCCCCCTCATCGTCTGCCCCGTCCCGCACCGCGATAACACCGCTTTTCTAGGTCTTGTAGCCTTCGCCGGCGATATTATCCCCTGCTGTTCCCTAGCCCGCATCTTGGGTGCAGCCGACTCCACCAAGGGCGCCGAAGCCCGTACTATCGTGCTCGAACAGCGTCCCGGCGAGCGCTGGGCCTTCCCCGTAGACGCTGTCCTCGGCGTTAGCACGGGCATCCTCCACGACCGCCAAACCGCACAAACCAAATGCTTTGGTCAACTCGGAAAAGACTGGTCCGACTGCCTTTTTGAAGACGAACGCGGCCAGATGATCGATACACTTCGGCCGGAGACTTTGTTTCAACGACTGCAACGCGCGACAGCATGAATGACGACTTAGACGATCTATCGATATACGACATGTTCCGCATGGAGGCGGAAGAGCAGGTCGAACAACTGCAGTCGCGGCTGCTCGCCCTGAAGGACGGCGAAGCCAACGAGGCCGCCCTGCGCTCGCTCATGCGCGGCGCGCACTCCCTTAAGGGCGCGGCCCGCGTCGTCGGGCTGAACGCTGCTGTGCGGCTTACGCACGCCATGGAGGAGCGCTTTGTGGCCGCGCAGGAAGGCCGCAACCTCCTGCAATCTGAAGTAGATACGATGCTTCGCTCGGTCGATGTTCTGCGCGAGCTTTCCGCCATCTCCGAAGACGAAGTACCGGCCTGGTCCGCCGCAAAAGAAGACACAATTTCGACCCTTATCGCCGAGCTAACAGGCGAACCCGCCGTCGCCGAAGGACTGTCCGCAGCAGAGCCGAAGGAGACGATTCCTTCCAGCGAAGACCAACCCAAAGCGGCACCGGAGACCTCCGAAGCCGACCGGACTACTGGCGACTTCAACCTTCGCATCACCTCCCAGCGCTTCGACCGCATTATCGCGATGTCTTCGGACAATCTGGTGCAATCGCAGGCGTTAGTGCGCCTGCAGGAGCAGATGCAGCGCATCCAGCGCCGCCTGGAACGGCTTGTCCGCTCCGTCGCCGACGCTCGGCGCAAAGGCGCACGCGACCCCGAAAAGCAGGCCGCTGCGCTAGCTATCATCATGCGCCAGGGCGAGACCGACCGTGCCCGCCTAGGCGGTCTGCTGCATGAGCTCGACCGCATGATCCACACGCACGAGGCCAACTCTGAGCGGCTGCACCAGGAGGTGCTGCACGCCCGCCTGCGGCCCTTTGGTGATGTTGTGCCGAACCTGCGCCGTCTGGTTCGCGACATCTCCGCCGAGATGGGCAAGCGCGTTTCGCTGGTTGTCACCGGAGAGCGCACGGAGGTCGACCGGGACATCCTGGAAAAGCTTCGCGCGCCGTTGGAGCACCTGCTTCGTAACGCGCTCGACCACGGTCTGGAATCCCCAGCTGCCCGCGTCGCTGCGGGCAAGCCGGAGGAAGGCACTATCCGCCTGCGTGCGTGGCACGCCAACGGACGGCTCGCCATTACGCTTGACGACGATGGCAACGGCGTCAGCATCTCCGCCGTCGCCGAGCGTGCGATCGAGCGCGGCCTCGTGCAGCAATCCACCGCCGCTCTGCTCTCGGACGCCGAAATCCTCGAGTTCCTTTTCCTGCCCGGTTTCAGCACGCGCACGGAGGTCACCGAGATCTCCGGGCGCGGCTTCGGACTGGATGTTGTCCAGTCCGCCGTCCATGAGTCCGGCGGATCGGTCAAAATTGAAAACCGTCCCGGTCAGGGAACCACTTTCCATATCGTTCTCCCGGTCACACGCTCACTCATGCGCGTGATGCGGGTTGAAATAGAGAACGAGACCTACGCCATCCCACTCAACCGCCTTTCGCGCATTGCCAATGTGATCGTCACCAGCGAGCCGGACGGCTCGGCCACCGTCGAAGCCGGCGACACCCGCGTGCCGGTCATTCACCTGATGAACGCGCTCCAGAGCGGCGGTATGCTGATGCAGCCAGGTCCCGCGACGGTGCTCTTCCTGCTCAGCGAAAAAGGCCATGAAGCACCCATTGCGTTCCAGATCGATCGCGTCGTGGACGACACCACCGTCGCCGTTCGCCAGCTCGATCCGCGACTGGGACGCATGGCTGCTATCGCCGCTGTGACGCTCACCGAGCAGAATGTCCCACTGCTCATCATCGAGCCGGACGATGTTCTGCGGCTGGCCCAGCAGGCCCAACAGCGCAACGTCCCTTCGGATCCCAACGCCGACCCCACGACCGTGGGCCGAGGCTCGGTGCTCGTAGTCGATGACTCCGGCACCGTTCGCCAGATGCTTCGCCGTACGCTTCTGCGTGCCCGCTACCACGTCGCTACCGCTGAACATGGCGCCGAAGCCTGGAACCTGCTCCAGATCCAGCACTTCGATCTGCTCGTCTCGGACGTCGACATGCCGGAGATGAATGGTATCGAGCTCGTGGAGCATGTGCGTGGCAACTCACGGCTTAGCCATATGCCTATTATTCTGCTTTCCTACAAAGGCCGCGAAGAGGATCGCAAGCGTGGACTCGAAGCAGGAGCCGACGCCTATGTTACAAAGGGCGAGTTCCAGGAGCAGGCTTTTCTGCAGGTTGTGACCGATCTGGTCGGCCCTGCCGAGCTGCCGACGCCCGCTGGCGACCCGGGAGAGCCCGCGTAAATGCAGGTTGGCATCGTCAACGATCTCCGTCTGATCACCGAAGCCCTGAAACGCATCGTCGCCGCCACGCCGGGCTTCGAGGTGGGCTGGACTGCGCTCGACGGCGAATCGGCCATTCAGAAGTACCGCGACCACCCCGTTGACATTGTGCTGATGGACCTCATCATGCCCGGGCTCGACGGCGCGCAGACTACGGAAGCCATGATGAAGATCCGTCCCTGTGCGATCCTCATCGTCACCGCGACGGTTATCGGCAATCGCGAGCTCGTCTACGCCGCGATGGGCAAAGGCGCCCTTGACGCGGTAAACACGCCGGACGCGAGCACGCCTGAGGGCGCGGCTGAGCTTCGCCGAAAGCTCACTACGGTCAGCCGCCTGGTCCGCAATGCGTCCAAGCAGCCCACAACGCTGCCGGAAAGTCCCTTCAGCCGCCCGTCGGCCAGCTCTACGCGTCCTGCGGTGGCCGCGCAGGAAGATCATGCGCCTGCGCTCGTCGGCATTGGCGCTTCTACCGGCGGCCCACAGGCGATTGCGACCATCCTCCGGGCGCTGCCGGAGAACTTCAATGCGGCGATCGTGATTGTGCAGCATCTGGACCGCCAGTTCGTTCCGGGCCTGCAGCGCTGGCTGCAGCGTGAGTCCAAACTGCCCATACGGCTCGCAGCAGAAGATGATGCGTTGCATCGCGCAGGCGTGTGGCTGGCTGACTCTGAGAATCATTTGACGGTTCGGGCGAATGCTTCCGGCGCGCTGAAGCTGCACTATACGGACGAGCCTCTGGATGCGCCGAACCGGCCTTCGGTGGATGTGTTTCTGGAGTCGCTGGCGCAGCTGTGCGGCATACACCGCTGCGGCGTGCTGCTCACGGGCATGGGCGCCGATGGCGCGGCAGGGCTGATGGCGCTGCGCCAAGCAGGAGCACCGACGTATGCGCAGGACCAGGCGAGCTGCGTGGTGTATGGGATGCCTGGTGTGGCGTTGAAGCTCGGCGCGGTCGAGCAGCCTACACTGCTGGCGGAGATGGCTGCGCGGCTGCTGGAGTTCTCAGGACAAACTACAAAGCCGCGATGAAACCACGATGTGACTACGCGGCTGTAATCTGTACAGATGGAATGGATAGAAGCAGGAGTCGAACTGGAACAGTTTATTCGAACTCTGCCAAAGGCTGAACTGCACATGCATCTTGAAGGTTCTCTTGAACCGGAGATGCTTTTCTCCCTAGCCGAGCGTAACAAAATGCCGCTTCGTTGGCCCTCCATCGAAGCGCTGCGCGCGGCCTACGAGTTTGCCAACCTGGAGGATTTTCTTGCGCTCTACTTCGAGGGCTGCCGCGTGCTGGCCACCGAGAGGGACTTCTATGATGTGACCGCCGCATACCTGGCGAAAGCACATCGACAAGGGGTTTTGCGTGCAGAGATCTTCCTCGGCCCACAGAGCTTTACAGAACGCGGAACACCTCTTGAGGCCATCATGGGTGGCATACTTGGTGCTATCGACGACGCTCGCAGGGCAACCGGCATCAGCGCAGCGTACATCGTCAGCGTTCACCGTCATCGTTCCGTCGAGGACGCTCTTCAGGTGCTTGACGACATCGAGCCCTGGGCGGGGCAAATTGGCGGTATCGGCATGGGCGGCCCCGAAGTCGGATATCCACCAGGCCGGTTCAGACCGTTCTACCTTAAGGCCAAAGCACTGGGATACAAGACAACGGTTCATGCCGGTGAGGAAGGCCCACCCGCATATATCCGGGAAGCCCTTGATACGTTGCCGGTCGATAGGATTGATCACGGCGTGACCGCGCATACCGACGAGGAGTTGATGGAACGACTCGCCGATATGCAGATGCCACTCACGGTTTGTCCACTTTCGAATCTTCGGCTGAAGGTGGTTCCGTCGTTAGAGGTTCATCCTCTCAAGAAGATGCTGGATCGCGGTCTGCGAGTGAGTGTTCACTCCGATGATCCGCCCTATTTCGGCGGCTACGTCAACGAGAACCTGCTGACGTGTGCGAAGGCCATGCACCTGTCGCCAGAGGACCTTGCCGCTCTTGCCCGCAATAGTTTTCTTGGCTCCTTCGCTCCCATGAATGAGATCAATATGGGTATCACAGCTATCAATCGTCATCTCGATGCTTTTCGAGCGACAGATAAGTCCTCCTAAGTGGGCTTGTGGGCAGTTACGTGTAAAGTAGCCGTCGTTGTGGGGAATCTGGTAGCTCGAGGTGTACGGGCGGGCGTTGTCGGCGAATGTAAAGAAATTCTTTGCATCGTTACCTACTAGTTGGTAGTCTCATTCGGTATGCAGGGAGAAACCGCAGACCGCATCCTCGAAAGGGCCCACACGCTGATCTCCGATCTTGGATATTCGGGGTTCAGCTATGCCGATATTGCTGAGACCGTCGAGATCAGCAAGGCGAGCATTCACCATCACTTTCCGACGAAAGCTGCGCTGGTTGTCGCCGTGCTCGAAGCCCACCGAGAGAGGTTTCTCCAGAGCGCGGAGTTGCTGGCAGCAAAGGTTGACGATCCTCTGGCGAGGCTGAATGCCTATGTCCAGCACTGGGAAGGCTGCATACGGGACCAGAAGAAGCCGTTTTGCATAGCGGCCTTGCTGGCGGCCGAACTGCCGAGTCTGCCCAAAGAAGTTCAAGCCGGGGTACAACGACACTTTCTGGAGTTGAGTGGATGGATCCGCAAGACGATAGAAGAAGGTGTGAGGAAGCGGAGCCTGAAACTGCAAGGGACCGCCGAGGACGAGGCACAGACATTTATGGCCGTCGTCCATGGAGCGATGCTTTCGGCTCGGGCCTTTGGAAGTACTGAGGTTTTTCATGCCGCGACGAGCGGTGCTTTACAACGTATTTCAATGCGTAAGCCCTAGATGTAGTTCCCAGGGGCTCTCGTACGACCATTTAACCTACCAACTAGAAGATAGACGAAGGAGTTTTATGTCAACCGCCTCCCCGAACGCCCCTCTGCAAGCACATTTGCGCAACCTTTACTTCACTCGTACCGTCGTGCAGCTATTGTGGGCTGCGATTGTACTGATGAACGCTGTCCGTCATCCGGAGCTGGCTGCCGGCCTGCTGGTCTTCTATCCTCTCTGGGATGTGGCCTGCACGGTGTATGACCTGCGGGCTTCCACGCGCACCGTTACCGGACCTCCGGCTGCGCAGTATGTGAATACGGTTCTGGGTGTTCTTGCCGCGATCGGCATATCGCTGACTGTTTTCAGATCTCCGCAGCAGGCAGTCGCGGTATTTGGCGCGTGGGCTTTCGCTGCCGGGCTTGCACAACTCGCGGTCGGCATTGCTCGCAGGAAACAGTTGGGCGGGCAGTGGGCGATGATCCTCAGCGGTATACAGTCCACCGCAGCCGGCGTACTTTTCATCGTGGGCGCGCTCCACGGGACGAAACATATCAAAGATCTTGGTGGATACGCGGTCCTGGGCGGAGTTTACTTTCTGATCGCGGGTTTCCTGATGCACCGCAAGCTATCGCAGATTGCGAAGGGCGGCGGAGGCGGCGCCGTGGAAGGCTGATGCCGAGGGGACGGCGCACGCTGCCGGCAGAGACGATGTGAAGCGCATTTGCCGTTCCCTTACCCGGCTCCTTTGGCGATGATTGGTTTTTCGCTTCGAACTCATTCCTGGTTCATTCGATTCACATAAGAAGGCAAAGAAGAGCTGATGGAAACCGCTCTCTCTGAAGCTGTCATATTTTCCAAAAAAATCCTCCATCCTTTGACCACTTTTTAACCGGAAAAGGAGTTATTAAGCCAGCTTTTAGGCAATAACTCGTAGGAGCTTGACGAAGGTCGAAGTAGAAACCGCTCTCTCAACAGCGATATTTTTCGTAAAAATAACTTTTCTATCCTCTCCCCAACGGCGTAGAGTTGCATCCGACTTGGCCGTCGTGAAAAAGGGAGCTGCCTGCCACCTATACGTTTCGCCGGCGTGGGTCTTTGACAATTCGGAAACAAGTGACAACGAAAGGTAGAAGTCCAATGGGAAAAGTACACTCTTCCATCCTTCAACGTCCGGCGGTATCTGCCGCTACGCCGGCGACGGCCACGAACGTTAACCACGCTACGAGAATGGGCAGAAGCCTGTTTTTGGTGGGCATGATCGCTTTGCTCCTTTGTTCGCGTGGAACTGCTCAAACCACTATCTACTCAAGCACTTTTAACGGAGCGGCCTCGAACATCAACGAGAAGGCGCCTACTGTGGCTACCGACACCGCGGGCGCAGCCGCCTCTTCCACCTGGCGCGATGCGGCCAACAGCACGATGCTGTACTCCAACGGCACCGATAACACCACGGCAGGAGACAGTGTGCTGCTGCCGTTTACACCGGAGAACGGCTATGTCTACACGCTGACGACCTCGGTGACGTTTACGGGGAATCCGGGCAGCTGGGTTGGGGCTGGATTTGCCGAGTACTACGGTGTTCCAGGCGCCGGCAATGCGCAGTTCAACCAGGCCGGAGTGAATGGCTACGATTGGGCCATTTTGACGGAGTCCAGCGGGAACCTGCAATTTTTCACGGGACCGAGCACAACGGGGCAGGAGTTCAATCAGAATGCTTTCTTCACCGCCGGAACGGGAACCCATACGCTGACGATTACCTTGAATACGACCGCGTCTGCATGGACGATGACCTGCTTTGTCGATGGAACGCAGGCCGGATCGACGTACACCTATTCCACGCAGCCAAATATCACCGCGTTTGGAATTACCCAACACACGCTGACGAGCTCGAGCGTTGTCCAGTGGAACTCTGTGTCGCTGACGGCCAGCGGGACGCGGAGCACGAAGGCGACCACTGCCACGGTCAGTTTCTCGGGCACCACTGTGCCGATCAACTCGAACTTCGTTGGGTTGAGCTATGAGAAAGAGGAGTTGCAGACCAGCTTGTTCACCTCAGCGAACACACCGCTGATCGATCTATTCGGCCTGTTGGGTCCCGCTGTGTTGCGCGTCGGTGGCGGCACCGTGGATACAACGGGCTGGAACTCGATAGGCAGCACGACTCCCATTACGCCGGCCGAAGTGGATACCTTTACGGGGTTTGTGAACGCGCTGCCTTCGAACTTGACCGTGATTTACGGAGTCAATCTCGAAGTCAACACGCCCAGCAATGCCGAATCGGAAGCAGCGTACGCGGTCAGCGACCTGGGATCGCGTCTGTATGGCTTCGAGCTTGGAAACGAACCGGAGTTTTACGGTTGGTCGTTTAGTACCTACCTCACCAACTGGCAGGCGGAAGAGTCTGCGATTACAAGCGGTGTGACGGGGTGGGACAATGGCACCGGCAGCGGTGGCTGGATGGTGGACGCCTCCGACGCGGGACAAGGTCAGCTATCGGCCTACACGGACCCCATGGCCAGCGATGAGTCGGGCGTGGTTTCACTGTTGACCCAGCATTATTACGAGGGGTCTACCGGAACGATGCAGAACCTTCTGGCAACGCCGAACTCAACGCTGGACAGCCTGGCGAGCAACATTGTGAGTGCAGCCAGCGGAAAGCAAGCGCTGGGGGCTCGCATCACGGAGTGCGGCTCCATTGCGGCCGGCGGCGTACTGGGTGTGAGCAATGCCTTCGGCGCTGCGCTGTGGGCGCTGGACTACATGTTCACGGCGGCGGACTACGGAGTGAAAGGCGTCAACTTCCATGGGGGTGACAAGAGCCCGTATTCGCCAATCAACAACAATGGAACGACCATCACGGCCGTGGGTCCTGAGTTTTATGCGATGAAGTTGTTTTCGCTCATTCCGACCGGGGGCAGCATGATTCCGGCCACCGTTACGCTCAATCCAACAACCGTCAACTTCACGGCGTATGGCGTGAAAGGCACCAACAGCAAGATCAGCGCCGTGCTGAACAACAAGGAAGTGAACGATACGGTTTCGGTGAGCCTCAACCTGGGGTCAACCGTCTCCAGCGTATCGTTGATTACGCTGGAGGCGCCGAACCTCTTCGACTCCACTGGCTTGACGCTCGGAGGCCAACCGATCACGACCAGCGGTACGTGGAGTGGCGGCGTTGAGTCGACGCTGACGGCGACCGCCGGGCAGTTGACGGTGAGTGTGCCTCCGGCAACTGCCTATTTGTTGATTCCGCAGTAAGGGAATGGGCAGGGGGCGCTTCCTCGTTGGAACAGCCCTTTGCCGGCGGAACCTACCTCAGAGAGTCGTTCATCGAGTCTCTGAGGTAGGATTTCCCTATGAGCGATTTCATTCCCAAACCCGGAGTCAAGGTTGGCGGCCTGAGCCGACAGGCCCAGAAACTACAGGCCCTGCGCGAGAAGGCTGCGAACGCAGCCAGTGCTGCCCCCGGAGCCAAGCCGCTTCCTAAAGCAACAGCCGCCAACTTCAAGGCGAAGGATTCTTTCGCCGGAACCAAGAAAACTACCTTCCAGCGCAAAGCTGTCTAGCGCAGTCAGCGACCGACCTTGACGACCGAAGCAACGCCAGCCGAGCCCGCACTCAAAGTCCTCCTCGTCGACGACCAGCGCATCATCGGCGAGGCTGTTCGCCGCATGCTGCGCAGCGAAGCCGATATCGAGTTCCACTTCTGTCAGCATGCTGAAGAAGCCGTCGCGAAGGCCGAAGCCATTCAGCCGACGCTGATCCTGCAGGACCTGGTGCTGCCGGATATCGACGGCCTGGAGATGGTGCGGCGTTTCCGCGAGAACCCGGTCACGGCTTCGGTGCCGATCATCGTTCTGTCGTCGAAGGAAGATGCGGCGACGAAGGCCGATAGTTTTCGTGCTGGGGCCAACGACTATATCGTCAAGCTGCCGGAAGAGATTGAGCTGCTGGCGCGTGTGCGGTATCACTCGACGGCGTATGTGCTTCGGCTGAAGCTAGACGCGCAGCAGAAAGAACTCGAGGCACAGAAGGAAGCTGCAGAGGCAGCCAACCAGGCGAAATCCACGTTTCTTGCCAACATGAGCCATGAGCTGCGCACGCCGCTGAACGCCATCATCGGGTATAGCGAGATGCTGCAGGAGCAGGCTGAGGACGATGGCAATCCAGATTATCTGCCAGATTTGAAGAAGATTCATACCGCGGGGCATCATTTGCTTTCGCTGATCAACGCGGTGCTGGATCTTTCGAAGATTGAAGCCGGCAAGACGACGTTGTTCCTCGAGGATTTCTCGATCAAGAAGGCCATTGAAGATGTCATCGCGCTGACACAGCCGCTGGTGCAGAAGAACCGCAACACGCTGGTGCTGACGGGCGAGCCGGATGCGGGTTCCATGCATGCCGACGCGTTGAAGCTGCGGCAGATCCTCTTCAACCTGCTCGGCAATGCGTGCAAGTTCACGTCGGAGGGGCAGGTGGAGCTGAATGTGGTACATGCCACGACTGCGGCGGGTGAACCGGGCATACAGTTCACGGTGCGTGACAGTGGCATCGGCATGACGCCGGAGCAGTGTGCCAAGCTGTTTCAGCCGTTCACACAGGCGGAGTCCTCGACTTCGCGGAAGTTCGGCGGGACAGGGCTTGGGCTTTCGATTACCAAGAGCTTTGCGGAGATTATGGGCGGAAGCGTGCGCGTGGAGAGCGAGCAGGGTAAGGGCTCGGCGTTTATCGTCACGCTGCCGCTGCAGGTGCGTGAGTTGCCTGCGGAGAATGCTGAAGCGTCGCAGGATGCTCCGGCCCCGGCCACTCCTGATGACAAGCACGATCCTGCGACGGGGCGGCGGTTGGTTCTGGTGATCGACGATGATCCCTACGTGCATGACATGCTGCGGCGAACGCTGCCGCGCGAGACGTACGACCTTGCGGTTGCGACGGCGGGTGAGCCCGGGCTCGTACGGGCGCGTGAGCTGAAGCCGGATGCGATCCTACTGGACATTGTGCTGCCGGGGCTTGATGGGTGGTCGGTGTTGGGGGAGATTCGCAAAGACCCTACGCTGGCTGCTGTGCCGGTGTTGATTATGACCATTCTCGACCAGGCTGACCGCGCGCGGTCAAGCTCGGCTACAGGGTTCTTTTCGAAGCCGATCGACCGTGAGGCGTTGCTTGAGGCGTTGAATAAGATTCCGCCGCCGCCGGTGTCGCACCCCGGCGCGATGGTGCTCATCGAAGATGAAAAAGATTTACTGGAAACGTTGCAGCGTTCGCTGGAACCGTAGACACTCACCTGTACCTTGTCACTGATTACTGGGCCTTCCCCCTGGAGCACCTGATGAAGATTCTTCTTGTTGAAGACAACGAAATGAACCGCGATATGCTGTCGCGACGGCTGATCCGCCGCGGGTTTGAAGTGCCGATGGCGGTGGATGGGCAGCTCGCCATCGATATGTCTGTTTCAGAATCGCCCGATCTCATCTTGATGGATATCAGCTTGCCGGTGGTGAATGGATGGGATGCTACGCGGGCGATTCGTGCAAATCCTGCGACGGCGAAGATTCCTATTATTGCTCTAACGGCGAATGCGAATGAGAGTGATCGTGCGGCGGCGCTGGCTGCTGGTTGCGACGACTATGACACCAAGCCGGTGGATGTGGTGAGGCTGCTGGAGAAGATCAATGCGCTGCTGCCGGGCGCGTCCGCATAAGGAAAGCGGTTAGCCCTTCACGCCCAGCAGAAACTCCGGGAACGAGGGTGGCTCTTCGGAGAAGTAGAGGCGGTAGCGGCGGGCGAAGGCGGCGAAAGTGCCGTCCTTGACCAGGTCCGGTTGGACGCCGCGGACGAAGTACATGTCCACCTCGCGCTTGTCCTTGGTCATCACCTTGCCGCGGTGCTCACACTGGAAGAAGTCTTTCACGCGGGCGTAGGTGCGTTCGGAGATGTTGATCGTGTTCGGCTCGCCGGAGCTTTCCATACGCGAGGCAAAGTTGACGGAGTCGCCCCAGATGTCGAAGGCGAACTTGCGGATGCCGACGACGCCGGCGATGACGGGGCCGGTGTGGAGGCCGATGCGGAGACGCCAGCCCGGGGCGTCGGGACGGTCGGCGAGGCGCTTGGTTTCCTGCAGGAGTTCGAGCGCGGCTAGCAAGGCGTTTACCGGGTTGGCTGGATGGCGCTTGGGCAGGCCGCTGGCGTACATGTAGCTGTCGCCGATGGTCTTCATTTTTTCGAGGCCGTAGCGCTCCATCACCAGATCGAACGCGGTGAAGAAGGTGTGCAGTTCTTCGACGACGAGTTCGGCGGCCATGTTTTCGGTGGAGAGTGTGAAGCCTACGAAGTCGGTGAAGCAGATCGTGCAGTCCTCGAAGTACATGGGTGCAGAGTGCCCTGATTGCAGGTCCTGCGCGACCTTTTCGGGCAGGATGTTCAACAACAGGTCGTGCGCGTTCTTGCGCTCCTGCGCGAGCTCCGCGAGCATCACCTTCATCTCCGCGCGCTGATGTTCTTCGTCATCGCGCAGCCGTTTGCGTTCGAGCGTGACGCCGATGCGGGCACGGAGCAGCACGGGGTTGAAGGGCTTCGAGAGGTAGTCTTCGGCACCGGATTCAATGCACTGGACGACGCGCTCGATTTCATCGAGCGCGGAGATCATGATGACCGGGATCGACTTCAGTGTGTCGCTGGCCTTGATGCGTTGCAGGACTTCGATGCCGTCCATTCCGGGCATCAGCACGTCCAGCAAGACGAGGTCGATGGGTTTTTGGGCGAGGATCTGCAGTGCATCGAGGCCGTTCGCTGCGACGACTGTCGTGAAGCCTTCGCGGTCCAGACGCTGCCGCAGCAGGTCGCGGTTCTCAATGTGGTCGTCGACGATGAGGATTGTCGCGTGCATCGCAGCGGTATGCCTGGGGGCTTCGAGCGGCGTAGAGACCTTCAGGACGACTTCTTCAACAATCACGGGTGCAGCGGGCTCGAATAAGGGGATTACCCGCGGGGGTATCACCTCGACGGCGGGTAGATGCCATTCGGCCGTCGCGTCTATCAGAGAGCGCAAGGTTGTAAGCGCGCCTTCAATGCGTTGCAGATTGCCGGTGGTCTCTTCTGGAAGAAGTGAACTTGTTTCGACGACGGAGCGAAGTTCTTGTGCGCATTGCTCCAGTGCAGCGAGCGGTTGGGCCATCTCTTCGCGGGCGGTTGCGAGGTGTTCCGGAGTAATCTGCTCCGGATCGCCTGTGAGAGCGCCGGTAAGTTGCGTCAGCGTTCCGTGTGCGGCGGCGGCTACGGCGAGGGCCTGCGCGTTTACCTGGTCTTCTCCGGTGTCCTCGGCGTCTTCACCGATCATCTCCGCGTAGCCGATGATCTGGTTGAAGGGTGTGCGGAGATCGTGGCGGAGCGCGGAGAGGCGCGCTGCCGTCAGCGGCGTCAGGGTTGCGTCGTCGATCACGATTGCGTTCTCGGAAGGGCTCACGTGAGGGTATGTTAGTTCATTCCGCCGCCGTATTGCGATGCATTCCTACGGCGCGGGACAGAACGCGGTTTCGCCGCGCGCGGGCACTGGAGGTGTCGTGCCATCGTGCGGGAAGCGATAGCGCACGATTTCGGGTGAGACTCCGTGGAACGCCGCGAGCTTGGTGCGCAGCGTATCTGCTGCGGCTGCGTCCGGAGCGTAGAAGCTCTCTACGTGGTTCAGGAAGACGAGGTTGTGCGGGAAGCACCAGCTTTCGACCAGCACCCAACCCGTCGGGATCATCGTGTCCATTCCGGGGAAGTCGGTATGGAGGATGGCCAGCTTTGCGTCTTCCTTGGCGCCCCATTGCTGCATGTAGGCCGGATCCATGGGCTGATGGGCGCGCAACAGGCGCACCGGCTCGATGCTTCCGAGGCCGAGGGGATCGAGGATTTTGGCGTCCGGCGCATAGAACGCCAGGAAGCCGATGTCGTTTGCGATCACGGCATCGTGGGGCATATTCACGCCTACGAATTGTGCCTGCGACAGATGCTCCACGTAGCGGTCGTGGATGGAGGCTGCGACGTCGGAGTATCCGTGATGCGCGCGATGCAGCAGCTCAAGCCCCAGTGGGAGCACGGCGACCAGCAGCGCCAGTGCGGCCCACTTTGCGGTAGCCTGCAGGCTGGCCGGCATCGCGGCGCTCTCTTTTGCCTCACCTACGGCGAGCGCGAGCGCTACGACTCCCAGAACATAAAGGTAAGCCTCATAGCGCATCAGCCAGCCAGTTGGACCGACGAGATCGTGGAGGAGCAGCGTTCCGACTACGAGGATCAGGAAGGATTGGCCGTAGGTCCAGAAGGGTCCACGCTCGGAGGCGGGGATTAGCTCTCGCTGGGCTAGCCGGACGAGCAGGGCGACTGTCATGAGCAGCAGGATGGGCACGACGCTTGAGGTCAGCAGACCGTCGAACGAGTTGTGCGTTCCGTGTCCCGCGGACTTCATCAGCACTGAGAACGGCAGATAGAGGCCTGTGTGACGGTAGGAGTAAAGGCCGTACCAGACCGGACCAATAGCCGAAGCCGCGCCCGCCAGCAGCGCTACGACGACCCTGCGCCGCACGAGCAGGACGGCCATGATGATGCCGACGCCGAAGCAGCTTTCGTAACGGACGGCGCCGCTGAACGCGGCCAGAAGCAGGAGCCCGGCGATTGCGCTTGTCGGGATTGCTTCATCTTTCGGTCTGCTGGAGATCCAGGCCGCGAGCGCGATCAGGCAGAGCATGGCGAGGCTGTGGAGCGTGTGTTCCATGCCGACCATGGCCAGGCCGGGAAGCGGCACTAACAGCACCACTGCGCACAGTGCGGTCGTAAGGAAAGCAATGCCTGCGCGCGGCAGCGCACGGGCCAGAACGAGGTTCGCAACCAGAAGCAGCAGCACTGCGGCAATCGCGTTCGCCACGAGCGGCGTGAGCACATGGACGCCCGCGACGCGGATGATGCCAGCCAACAGCAGCGTCCAGCCGGGTGAAGAGGAGGCGCCGGAGAAGGCGTGGGGCGAAATCCCCCATACGCCATGCAGCGCGAGATTGCGGCTTACTGCCAAATGGATATACGCGTCGTCCAGCGGATAGACGAAGACGCCCGCGTCCTGATGCAAGCCGTGCCGTATTAACAGAAGGAGCAGCGCCGCGAAGACGCTCGAAGCGATGGCGAATGGGACGAAGTATCGTGCGGACTTCAAGGTTGATCCTCTTCGTTGCGAGTGGTTCTCACCCAGGCGTGCTTGGCGCTTGCGTTGCGGAGCATTCTTGGTATGAGGAGGAGCTTCCATAGAATATAGAATGGCGCGCTCGCCAGCGTGGCTAAATCGCGCCAGCCACCTTTGCCGACAACAATCGTAACGGCCAGATGAAAGAGGACAACCGCGATGCCCGCCAGTGCGACTTCGCGCACGAGGTGTTGCGGCGATAACGCTGCGACCACAAGCAGCACTACATGGAACGCCAGCGGAAGCAGCAGGAGCTCCATCATCGGTTCGAAGCAGCGGAGCCGGGCCTTCAGCACATCGACGAATAGGCCGGGAGCTCGCTCAAAGAGCATGCGAAAGCGGCCGCCTTCCCAGCGGGAGCGCTGGGTTTGCGCGCCTTTGTCGCCGGTGGGCAGCTCGCCGAAGACTGCGGCGTTGTTGACGAAGGTGATCTTGTGGCCGGAGCGGACGAGTGCGAGGTGGTACTCGAGGTCTTCTACGACGGAGGATGCGAGATAGGGTACGGCGGCCAGCGTGTCTCTGCGCAGGCCGAACCCGTTGCCGAGAATGCCCGTTGAGAGGCCCAGGTTTTGGCGTCCGCGATGACGGATCACGTTGAACGCGCGAATTGCCAGCGCCTGCAGTCTGGTTCGCGCACTGGCGTCTGCGTTGCGCGCGAGGTATTGCACCTGCACTCCCGCTGCGCCGTTGCGCATGGCTTCGGCGGCAGCGGTGATGAGGTTCGGGGAGACGGTGGTGTCGGCATCGACGATGATGACGCAGTCGAAGCCTGTTGCTTCGAGCTCGGTGAACGCGAAGTGCAGCGCGTAGCCTTTGCCGCGTTCTCCTTCATTGGTGCGGCGCAGTACGGTTGCGCCGGCTTGTTCGGCGACCTCCGCCGTGTTGTCCGTGCAGTTATCGGCAATCACATACACGGTGGTCTGCATGTTGCCTTTGTCGGCGGAGAGCAGGCTTTGCACGCAAGACGCTATGCCCAGTGCTTCATTGTGCGCAGGCACCACGACGGCTACGTGCCATGGCCCCGCCGCTACGCCTGATGGTGGCTTTCTGACTTGGAATAGCGCGGCTGCGCTTAGGACGAAAAGCTCTACCGTCCCCGGAAGCGAAATGACAGCGGCCGCACCGGCAACGAGACTCCAGGCGTCGACCAGAATCTTTTCGAGCTGTTGGATCACTCCGGGCGCTCCAGTCGAGAAGCGAAGACGCTGCTGAGACGGTCGGCGCTGGTTGCGAGCTCATACTCGCGCTGGACACGTTGGCGGCCTGCCTTGCCAAGCGACTCACGCAGCTCTGGCGAGCCGATGAGGCGCTCGATGGCGGCGGCCATGCCTTTGATGTCCGATGGTGCGACCAGCAAGCCGTCGACGCCGTCCTCAATTAGTTCTGGGATGCCTGTGATCCGCGTCGCTACGCAGGGGATCTCCATCGCCATCGCTTCCATCAGGACGACGGGAATGCCTTCCGCAAAGCTGGCGATCGCGAAGGCGCCGGCGTTCTGGTAGAACGTCTTGATGTTTTCCTGGTTGACGGTACCCGCGAAGGATACGGCTCCTGATAATCCTCGCAAGGTCACGAGGGTTTCGAGATCGACGCGATCGGGGCCATCGCCCACTAGTTGGAGTTGCAGGTTGTGTCCTGCTTTCAGGAGCAGATCGACTGCCTTGATGAGGATGCGCTGCCCTTTGGCAGAGACCAGGCGGCCCACGCATAGGATCTGGAACGGCGCAGGTGATGCGCGGAAGAGGCGCGGCGAAAATTGAAAGGTGTCGACGCCGAGACGTGCGATATCGAACTTGTTCCAGTTGCGACCGGGGGTCAGCTTCATCAGCTGGCTCTGCGCGAAGTAGCTGATGCAGACGATGAACTTCGCGGCCTCGATCTTCTCGGCGAGGAAGTAGGTTGATACGTCATAGAACTCGTCGGGGCCGTGGACGGTCATCGAAAAAGTGACGGGGACGACGTGCGTGAGGATCAGACCGACCGTGGCCGCGGGCGTGGCGAAGTGGACGTGAAGATGGGTGATCGACCGTTCGTGCATCCATTTGGCGAGCAGCAGCGCCTCAAGATAATAGAACAGGCAGCGCGCTGTGCGGAAAGGGTCTTCGTGCCCAAGCTTGAACGCATAAGCCAACCCGCGCAACAAACCGGCCGGCTCCTGCGACAGCATCCACCACGCCGCGCGTAGCACACCCTCGACGCCGCTACGCTTCACGTAGAACGTACGAGCGGCCTCTTCGCGCTCTACCTGGGTAAGTTTTTCGAGGGGCGGTGCATCGTTGATGGAGGCGACTTCGATTTCAAGGCCGCGCTGCCGTAGTGCAAGGACTTCCCGCAGGATGAAGGTGTGCGAAAAGTCTGGGTATTTGCTGACGAGATAGGCGATCCGGCGTCGCTGGGTGAGATTCATCGGATCGTCCCGGCTCTATACTTTGCCGCGCAAGGACGGCTTCTTGTTGCTATTTCGCCGCTGCTTGCTTGTGGAGGCGGCAGCGGCAAACGTGGTTAAGAGCGATAAGAGGAGATCGCTTCTTTTTCGTCGTTGAAGACTTCAAACACGCGGTGCATGCGAACCAGTTCAAACAGAGCGCGGGCAGACTTGCCCAGGCCGAACAACTTGATGTCGCCGCCGATGGCATGAGCCTGGCGCAGGCAGGAGACGAGAGCACCCAAGCCACTGCTATCGATAAACTCAACCTTCGAAAGATCGAGCACGACACGGGCGTCCTGGGTCAGAAGCGGCTTGACGGCATCGCGGAAAGCCCCGGCAGTGCTTGCATCCAACATCCTCGAATCAACCTGGCCAACCGAAATACCTTGTTCCTGGGAACTTAGAACATTCATGCTATCGCTCCGCGTACTCATATCCTTGCCCGAGTTCTCCGTGTGTTTTGACTGAAGTATACTCTTCTTCTAGCAAGCAACTAAAGGTTTACCAAAGGCAGCAGATGGGGTCGATACCCCTTTTGAACCACTACCTATACCCCTTGGGGGTCTTTGTGGTTCGGAAAGGGACGTTCCGTAACTGGGCCGATGTTACTAAAGAGTGAGACGACCGTAGATTGCGCCGGCCGGACGCGGAGACTAGTCTCCATCCAGAGAGATTTGGGGATCGTTCCCGTTTCGTCTGCCGTATCACCCAAATGGCGTATTCAGTTTCTCCTCCGAAGAGTTGAGGCTCGATGGGGTACATCCGACTTACTTTAAGCCAGGTTCAAGTACGACCGATAGGTTGCGAGCAATGAGGTTTTTGGCGTGGAAACGGTGAAAGGGAAACGGGAAAGTGGCTTGCGCCGGAAAGCTCTGGTGGATGAGCTTTACCGCGACTACGCCGGCCGCTCTTCCAGCCGCCGGTTCCGGTCCCTGCGTATCGGCCTCAAGAAGTTCGGCTGGGTCGCCGTCGTTTCGGGAACGACATTCCTTAAGCGGCTAATGGATATCGTGGTGTCTGCGATCGTCCTGGTGGCGCTTTCCCCGGTATTTCTGGTAGTTGCCCTGGCCATATGGCTGGAGGACGGCGGCTCTCCGCTGTTCTCGCAGACCCGCATCGGGCAGTGGGGACAGCCGTTTCCCTTCCCGAAGTTTCGCTCGATGGTGAAGGATGCCGAAGCGCGCAAGGAACAACTACTGGCGGTCAATCAACATGGTGAAGGCGTCACCTTCAAGCTCAAGCGCGATCCACGGATCACCAAGACCGGGGCGTTTATCCGCAAGCTGAGCATCGATGAGCTTCCCCAGCTGTGGTGCGTGCTGCGCGGAGATATGTCGCTGGTGGGGCCGCGTCCGCCGGTGCCGCAGGAAGTTGCCCGCTATACCCTGACCGATCGCCGTCGGCTAGATGTAAAACCGGGCCTTACCTGCATCTGGCAGGTGAGCGGACGCAGTGAGCTGGCCTTCGACAAACAGGTTACGCTCGATGTGCAATATATCGACAGCCACAGTATATTTCTCGATATAGCGCTGCTGCTCAAGACCATTCCGGCCATCCTGAGTGGCCGCGGAGCCTATTGAAATGCCGGTAGAGAGGCATGACATCGAGGGTCCTATGGAACCGTCTTCTGTTCGGCAGGAACTCCTGCTGGAACTGGACGGGCGGCTTTCGGCGACCGGCATCCGCCAGCGCAAGCGTGCGCACCTGCGGCAATCACTGGGATGGAGCCTCGCCCGGCGCACGGCCAGTACGCTCCGCCGGCTCTCGGACCTCTTTATCTCCGCCCTTTTGCTACTGCTCCTAAGCCCGATTCTTATTGTTGCCATTCTGGCCGCACAGCTGGTCGGAGGCGGTGTGATCAAGCATGTGCGACTGGGCCGCTGGGCTACACATTTCAACATGTATCTGCTGGTATTTCCGAAGAAGTCTTTTCTTTCCAAGATCAAGTTCCTGCACCGGATGCCTGCATTGTTCAACGTTCTCAAGGGAGACATGTCGTTCATCGGACCAAGGCCGATCACTCCCAGCGAGGAGTTCGCGGAGAAGCGCATCGCCTGGAAGCGCTACAACATGCGCCCGGGACTTTTGAGCCTGTGGTGGATTCGCCAACGCGCCAACATCGCCTACAGCAGCGAAGAGAGCCTCGACCTCGAATACATTGAGAGCGCCAACTTCTGGGGCGACGTCGGCATTGCGATCCGCGCCATTCCGGCGGCTCTCTACGGCAGCGGCGTTAGTACCGCACCGCCGCAGATCAACTTCCTCGGTGTACGGATCGACAACTTCACCATGGCGGAAGCGTCGGCGAAGATCGTCGGGCTCGCGCAGTCGAATGAGCCGGCGCAGGTCTGTTTCGTCAACGCGGATTGCTTCAATATTGCCAGCTCCGACGAAGACTACCGTGGGACCCTTGCACGAGCCAAACTGGTATTGGCCGATGGCATCGGCGTTCGCCTCGCAGGCGCGATCCTGGACCAGAATGTTCGCGAGAACGTGAACGGCACGGACATGCTTCCCTTTCTTTGCGAGGCCATTGAGGGTGCCAGGATGGGCATCTATCTGCTCGGGGGGAAACCGGGAGTTGCCGACGACGCCGGTAAATGGATCACGGATCGCTATCCGAACCTCACTCTCGCAGGCACACGCGACGGATACTTCACGGAAGAAGAAGAGCCGGCCGTGCTGGAAGAGATCGCCGCGTCGAAGGCCGGCGTTGTGCTTGTCGCACTGGGCTCGCCGCGGCAGGACAAGTGGATTGCCGCGCACCGGCTGCAGGTTGGCCCCAAGGTTCTGATCGGCGTCGGCGGTTTACTCGACTTTTACTCCGGCCGCATTCCGCGCGCGCCGGTATGGGTGCGGGAGCTTGGGATGGAGTGGTTTTACCGCTTCTGGCAGGAGCCTGGCCGTATGTGGCACCGTTATTTCGTCGGAAACTTCGAATTCCTCTACCATGTCCTATGTGAGCGTATGCGGCAACGGTCCGCGCAGCGCGCCGAGGGCAACGCTAGATGATTGGAGTCGTCGTTCTATCGGGCCCCTTTGCAGGAATGCACGGTTTGGATGCACAGCGCTCCCCCTCGCTTCTGCCACTGGGAGACCGCCCCGCGCTGCAACATATTGTCGAGTCCCTGGTCACGCAAGGCATCACCAGCATTGAGCTCATCGTGGACCACGGGCCGGAGCGCGTGGAAGCATTGCTGGGCAATGGCGACCGCTGGGGATGCGCCTTTCGCTACCATCTACCGGCGCAGTCCGATCGCCCGTACCGTTCGCTCAAAATTATTCAGGATCTGAGCACGGAGCCATGGGTGCTGATCCACGCGGAGCAATATCCCTGCGTCGAGTTCAGCGCGCCGGACCCGAAGAAGGCCGTCCTCTACTACGGGAACTTCCACAACTCATCCGACTCATCGAGTGCCGCGCCTGCTCCGGAAAGCGCCTGGGGCGGCACGGCGTTGTTGCCTCCGATGGTCATCACCGAAGAGATCGCGAACTATACGTTCGACGAACTTCGCGCATATCTTGAGCAGTTGGTGGCCACGAACGAGGCGAGCGTTATGAGTACGACCGACTGGCTGGACGTCTCGACGCCTTCGAGGCTGCTAAACAGCCAAAACGCTCTGCTCGATAAACAACTCCGCGGCCTTCTGATCAGCGGCACAGAGCGTTCGTCTGGAATATGGGTGTCTCGCAACGCCACGATTCATCCTTCCGTCACGCTGATTCCGCCGCTCTATATCGGGACAAACACTCGCCTGAGCAAGGGAGTGAAGATTGGGCCGTACGCTGTCGTCGGCGCCGATTGCATCGTCGATACCAATACGGTGATCGACAACTCGCTTATCTTCGAAGGCAGCTATGTGGGTGAGGCACTCGAAGTCCACAAGGCGATCGTCGCTCACAACCTGCTGGTCAATGTGCGCCTGGACGCCAGTGTCGACATCTCGGAGAATTTTCTGCTCGGCCGCCTCGATCGCCCCAACCGCCGCACCAAGATCGGCACAGCGTTTCAGTCGGTCTTCGCTTTGGTGCTGCTGATCGTCTTTCTGCCCGTCTTTCTGATTTCGACGATCTATTGGCTTATCCGCGGCGTTACGTTCAAAACGATTGAAATCGTAGAACTGCCTGTGGACGACAAGCCCGGCGCGCTTTCTACCTGCCCGCTTCTGTGCGTCGGGGCAGATGCGTGGTCGATTCCCCGATCCGCGGGCTGGTCTGCATTTCTCCGCCAGTTTCTGCCAGGACTGTTCGCCGTAGCCGCCGGCAAGATGAACCTTGTCGGCATGCCGCCGAGAACGATCAAGGAAACAGAGGCGCTGCCGGAAGACTGGCGCGCGATCTACCTTCGCGGCAAGAGCGGCCTGATCACCGAAGCAGGCACGACGTCCACAGATGTCAGTGACGAGATGCAGCTGTATCTCGCGGACGCCTATTACAGCGTGCAGCAAAGCCTGTCGCACGACTTCATGCTTGCGTTGAGATACTTCGGGCGGCTCATCGTGCCGATGCGCAAGCAAGGTGAGAGCTCTGCCGCTCTGTAGTCAGTTAGGTTACTCGGGGCGTATGCCCACGTTTTTGGAAAGCGTCAGCACATTCTGTGTCGCGCCGCACTCCAGCACCAGCGAATCGACGATCTGCCGCACGATCTGCAGCCCGTGTCCGCGTGGCGACCACTCTTCATCCGGATCTTCCAGTGGGCCAATATCTTCCACGATGCGATAGCGTTCGCCTTCTGGAAATGGCTTTGCGTGATCGATGATCTCAACCCGGACCACCGATCCGCGGACCTCGATCTGAACCTTGATCTGTTCGTGCTCCGCGCCGGCGTAGCCATGTTCTACGGCGTTATTCACGATTTCGGTCACAGCCAGTTCGAGCGAAAGAATGTCCGCTTCAATCACCTTCATGTGATCGAGAATGCCCGCCATGGCCGCGCGAACAAGACGAACCTGGTCCAGCCGGCTCTCGATCTCTAGCGATATCGCCAATTTGCCTTCTCCGGACAATGTAGAACCTTCCCGCAGCTGAAAAGTCACGCCTTACATTCAACAATCAAAAGAGAAATATCATCGGGAAAATCTTTGCCTTGATTCCATCGCTCAAGGTCTGCCTGTACGGCTTGCAGCACATCTTTCAGTGGCTTTCCGCTCTGGCTACTAATAATAGACTGCAATTGTTCCAGCGAGTATGGCACTTGTTCGTCATTCAGACAGGCAATGACTCCGTCGGAATACAACACAAGCCGGTCTCCCGGCATAAGGTTTGTCCTGGTTTCTTCGTAAGTCATGTCCGGCCATAGACCCACAGGAAACCCGCCATCGCCAATCTCTGAAATCTCTCCGTTGGCGGCAATCTTAATCGGGCTGGGATGCCCTGCCTGGCACAACCGGATCTCATGGGTTTCGGTGTCCAGCACCGCATAGATCATCGTGAAGTAACCGTCGCCCTGCGGTTGGAAACGACGGTTGAGCTCGCTCACCACCTCGACCGGCGGAACGATCCGCTTGAGCTCCAGCTGAGGATCGAAGCGAACCATCGGGCTTCCCGGCTGCGGCGAAAGAAGCTGATTCAGCGTGACCGAAAGCAGCGCCGAAGGAATGCCATGTCCTGCCACATCGAGGTGGTAGAAGATGAGATACCGCTCCTGCATGATGAAGTAGTTTAGATTGTCGCCTGCCAGAAAGCTGCTCGGCAGCACCAACCAATCCAGCGTGTAGTTCGGATGGATCTCCGAAATCGTAGGCAGCAGGCTCAACTGCAGCTCAGATGCAGCTTGAAGCTCGGAGTACAGCGCCTGGTACGCGAGGTCGAGTTTTTCGTTCAGCGCCTTATGGGCAGCGTTCTGCTCCGCGAAGGCCTGCTGCAGATTGATCGTGCGTTCCGCGGCCAGGATGCGCACTTGCAGCTGCGGAGAGTTCAGCGGCGAGCTCAGGATGTCGTCGGCTCCCGCAGCCGTACACTCCACAAAGTCCAGTTCCCGGCCATTGGAAGAGTACGCAATCACATAGTGATACGACGGATCCTGACGCACGAGACGGCACACGTCAGCGCCGCTCATGGACGTGAGATTCCAGTTGCACAGAACAATGTCGTAATCGGTTTCGCTGAAGGTCGAGGCCGTTACATGCTCACTGCCAAGGCAGGTGACTGCATAACCTGAGCTCTGGAGCCAGGCCTGCATCAGAGCTTTTGTTGCTGAATCGTCATCAACGATAAGAAGGTTCACACGGGTCTCAGTCGAATGTATGGCCAACAACGACGCTGAAGGATGCCGAAAGCGATTGCCGATTTGCTATCGCTTTCCCGGTTGATAACGATCAAGGGCACGGGCAGTTCCGCGGTACGTTGACTATATAGACTCTACTCCACAGGATCAAGATCGCCGCTGGTTCACGCCTCACAAGCCCTAACGCGCATCTTCGCCATCCTGGTTTGGCCTTCGCCGCAGGGGATTCGCCGGAACTCCACCCACGGTTGTATGAGGCAATACATCGCGCGTAACGACGGCATTTGCGCCAACCGTAGCGCCATCGCCGATGGTGACGCCACCAAGCACAGTGACGCCTCGCCCAATCCAGACTTCGTTCCCGATCACAATCGGCTTGGCCGTATGACCAGCGTCACGAAGCGGGGTGTTCGCGTCCCGCTGATGATTCGCATCGCGAACGCTCGTGTACTCGCCAATCATCGTTCCGCGGCCGATGGTGATTCCGGACATGGCCACAAGGTGAACACCTCGCGAGAGGACCACTCCATCGCCAATGCGGATCGCGGCTCCATCACGCGTCTCAAGATGCAGATCCGGATACAGGTAGCACGCTTCTCCGAACTCGACAGCACCGGTCCCATCGACGAACATCTGCCCCAGGACTACAACAGACTTCGGCAGCTTCGTCGACAGCTGGCTTTCAAGAGAAGCATGCGAGTAAAGTCGGCGGAAGGATCTTTGCAGCTTTGACGTTAAGGATAACCATACGCGGATGGGCAACAACAGAAGTGACTTCAACCAATAGCTGCCGTGAGGTTTCTGATTCACCATGGTCTTGGCGGTGAAACCCGCCCTCCGCGCGTGTCCTTCCAGGCTTGGTTCATCAGCGCAATCAAAGTACTGTATCGCTTGCCACGTTCTTTGCGTGCAGGGCTCTTGCTAAACTTGTTGCGCAGCACCGTCACACGCGCCAGTGTATTCTCAAGCACCTTTGCGAAGTAAGCCTGCGCACCATGATGCTTACGGTAGTACAGCAGCGTGCTGCGCATTCTCCACATCACCACCTGCGCCGCCTGCGACGAGAACTCAAGCGTCTTCAACTGCCGCGAGGACTCTCCACCGATGTGAACCACGACAATATCCGGCCAGTACCAGATGCTGTAGCCGGCCTGCTTGATGCGTACACAAAGATCGACTTCTTCGTAGTACAGGAAGAACGCGGGATCGAAGATACCGGACTTTACAAGAGCCCTGGGCCGGATAATCGAGAATGCGCCCGGAACCCAATCCACGGAGGCCGCTTCTTTCACATCGGCCCATGTGCGATCGAAGCCACCAAAAAACTTCGACTTCGGAAACTTGGCGGCCAGCCCAGTGAGCACAAGAAAGTCTCCGAGCAAGGAGTGGAAGGTCCTTGCCGACGGCTGCCAGCTGCCATCGCGACCCACCAGCAAACCTCCGCCAAGCCCGCAGTCGGCCGTTGCATCCATATGCTGGATGGCAAGCTCCAGCGCGGAAGACTGAAAGAACGCGTCGGAGTTCAACAGGACAAAGTATCGTCCGCGCGCCTGCTCCAGGGCAACGTTATTCGCGGCGCCAAAGCCAAGGTTAACGTCGCTGCGAATCAGGCGGACATCGGGAAACTCCTGCTCCACCATCTCCGCGGATCCATCCGCCGAGTGATTGTCGACAACGAATATCTCGACCCGCAGATTGGCCGACTCGCGAATCACCGATTCCAGGCACTCCTTCAAAATCGTCTTCGTATTGAACGAGATGATGATGATGGAAGCATCGAATTGTTGATTGTGGAATGCCAGAGGGTTCACGATCCGTCCAGTATACGTTCGAAATCAAGGCGCTACGGCGTGGCGCTGCGCTGCGCTCATTTATCAAACGCCCCGCTACCCACCAGTGCCTGTCTCGTCTCGCGCCGCTGCTGCGCCCTGCCGCCCGGCTTTGCGGTGTCGTTTGTTTCAATCGCCGCCAGCGACTGCTTGACGAGCTGCGCTGTTACCTGCAGGTTCGTTCCGCGAAACATTGTCTCGTGGTCGCCCGGCGCCCACAGTACGTCAATTCCGGAAGCCGCGACGGCCTCCCATCCACACGAAAGGGACGCCCCTTCAAACCGAACAGACTCGGTAGCGCGGACCAGCGTCATCCGCACCGGCATGCTTTCCGCTCGAAACTCTCTCATCGCCGCAAACGTTTGGATGGTCGTGTTGTGCATGAACTGCGGAAGCGGAACATTCAGCTTTTGAGAAAGATTATTCATTTGCGCCCAGTTGCGAACATAGAAATCATCGCGGCTCTGCTTGAGCCGCCGCCGGATGATATGCGCCAGGTGCGCCACCCGTTGAATCGTCGTCATCCCGGAGAAGCGGATTTTGAGCCCCGCGATCTTGCCCTTGATCACCTTCGCAAACGACTTGCTTCTAGCAATCTTCGCAAGACTTTCCGGATAGCCCGGAAGCCATGAATCAAAGAGCAGCAGCATGGCTACTTCGTCGCCTGCCAGCGGCAGTTGACGGGCGATCTCCACGGCCAACGGCCCTGCGGCACACCACCCGGCAACTCGATACGGGCCACGTGGTTGAACGTTGCGCATGTCAGCGATATAACGCCGTGCTCGCTCTTCAATAGACAGATTGTCATCCTGCTCCAGTTCCCTCAAGCCGTAGAAAGGCTGATCGGTCCCGAGTGCGCTTGATAGCCCGTGGTACAGCAAGTAGGAGTGCGCCATGAACAGTGGTGGCTTGCTGCCCGCCGTCTGAACCGGGACGAGCGAGGAGATGCGAATCTTTTCCTTCAGCACTTTTGCCAGCGCCGACAGCGTTTGCGCGTCGAAAATTGAAGTGATCGGAAGATTGGAAGCGAACTCCTTGTTGATGCGCGCGAACAGAACGACCAACAGAAGCGAGTGCCCCCCGAGATCGAAGAAGCTATCCTCCTTCCCAATCGACTGCACGCCGAGCACGTCCTGCCAGATCTTCGCCAGCCTTCGCTCTTCCTCATTCAGGCTCTGCGCGGATGCCGGCCGCGCCGCCGTTGGATCGTTTGGGGCAGGCAGCGCCTTGCGGTCCATCTTGCCGTTCGAGGTCAGCGGCATCGCTTCAAGAACCGAAAAGTCCGAAGGAATCATATACTCCGGCAAGCGGTCCCGGAGGAAGTCGCGTATCTGCGCGATGCCCGGCGCCATACCGTCCTTGGCTACAAAGTAGGCACTCAAACGGTTCCCGCCGACCTGATCCTCCCAGATTCTTGCAGCGGCGGACGCAATCTGCGGATGCGCATTGAGATGCAGCTCCACTTCTTCAAGTTCAATCCGGTGCCCGCGAATCTTCACCTGGTTATCGGCTCGTCCCTGGCACTCAATCGTTCCATCGGCGCGATACACGGCATAGTCGCCCGTGCGGTAAACCCGCTCACCCTTTGTGATCGCCGGCCACACAAATTTTTGCGCAGTCAACTCAGGCTGGCCACGATAGCCCTTCGCCAATCCCACGCCCCCTATATACAACTCACCCGTCACTCCGATGGGAACCGGCTGTTCGTTGCTATCCAGGATGTACGTTGTCGTATTCGCAATCGGCCTGCCAACGGGAACAATGCCGGTGACAGGAAGCACACGCCTTACAGTCGACCAGATCGTGGTTTCGGTAGGACCGTAGACGTTCCATAGCTCGAGCTTGCGCACCAACAACTTATCGGCCAGATCTCGCGTGAGCGCTTCGCCGCCGCAGAGCACCTTCATCTCCGGCCGGCCCTGCCAATCGATCGCCATCAGGGCTCGCCAGGTTGCGGGGGTCGCCTGCATCACTGTGCAGCCAGTAGTCTCAATCAGTGCTGCCAGGCTGTAGGGATCCGACGCCACGCTTCGGCTTGCGATAACAACCTTCCCACCCGTGATGAGCGGAAGGAACAACTCAAGCACAGCGATGTCGAACGACACGGTCGTCACCGCAACCAGCGTGTCGGTGGCCTTGAAGCCTGGCTCGCGCTGCATGGATAGCAGCAGGTTTACGACGGCGCCATGGCAAAGCTCTACGGCCTTGGGACGCCCCGTACTGCCGGACGTATGAATGATGTACGCCGTATCTTCAGGCCCGGCTGCGTCACTCTTCGCTTCGCCGGGCTTGCCGAGGAGCGGGTCAGCAACGACGAGGTCTTCCATCAAAAGAACCTTTGCCCCAATGTCCGGCAGATCGCTCACTACGGAACCTTGCGTCATCACAATCGCAGGCTCGGCATCTTCCAGGCAGAGTGCAATGCGGGAGTGCGGAGTCCCGGGATCGAGCGGCAGATAGGCGGCGCCTGTCTTCAAAATCGCAAGCAGCCCTGCAATCAACAACTCCGAGCGATCGATACATATAGCTACCAGGGTCTTCGGCCCGGCGCCGGCCCGGCGCAGATGCGTTGCGAGCCTCTCCGCCTGACGGTCCAGCTCTGCATAGGTCCAGGTCACGTCTTCGAACTTCACGGCTACATCATTCGGCGTGCGCTGCACCTGCTCTTCCACAAGGCCATGCATTGTCGTCGCCGGAACATCCACAGCCTGCTCGTTCCAGCGGACAAGCATCAACTCCTGCTCTTCCGCGGTCAGCACCGGGAGATCGGCGAGAGCACACTCCGGTGTGTCGCATACGGCCCGGAGCAGGGTGGTCCAATGCCCAAACATCCGCTTAATCGTATCGGCATCGAAGAGGTCGGTGCTGTAGATGCAGCACACCGCGGTGTGTGTCTCCAATTCCTCCACTTCCAGGTAGATATCGAACTTGGTTGCACCGCCGTTCACCAGCTTCGGCTTCATCTCCCACCCGGCGGGAAGGTTTCCGCTGCTCGCCAGAAACGAAAAGAACGTCTGGAAGATCGGGTGATGGCTCAAGTTGCGCTTGATCCCCACGGCCTGCACCACGCGGTCGAAGGGGACTTCCGCGGCAGCCAATCCCCCAAGCACGGCCCGCTTTACTTCCTGAAGGAAAGCAGAGAACGGTTGCTTGCCCATAGGATGAGTCCGCACCGCAAACGTATCCAGGATGTAACCCATCATCCCGTGTAGCTCAGGCCGCCTGCGCCCGTCGGCTCCGCCACCGATGATCACATCTTCCTGACCGCTATAGCGAAACAACAACACCTGAAACACCGCAAGCATCGTCATGTAAAGCGTGACACCGTTGGCCTGGCTCAGTTCTCGCAGCGAGTCCGAGAGTTCGCGAGAGATGGCGTATGTCTCTATGTCGCCGCGTTGGCTGATGACCGCCGGTCGTGGCCGGTCCGTCGGAAGCCGAAGCACCGGCAGATCGCCGGCAAGCTCTTTCTGCCAGTAAGCAATATGACGTTCCATCGACGGCAGGGAAATCTGTTCTCGCCGCCACGCGGCGTAATCGCAATACCGCAGCGTCCGCGCAGCCAGCGAGGGTTCGTCTCCTGCTTTCAGGGCAGCGTAGATCGTCGCAAGCTCGGGAATGAAAGTTTCCTGGATGGATAGCCCATCGAACACAATGTGATGGAGCACCATATGCAGGCGATAGTCGTCGGGTGTGGCACGCACCACCAGGGCACGAAAAAGCGGCGCCCGCGTGAGATCGATAGGCGAGAGCGCCTGCTCCGTGGCAAGACTCAGCGACTCCGCTTCACGCTCGTCTTCCAGAAGATCGGTCAGATCAAACAATTCAAGATCGACCTTCACCGCTGGGTGAACGACCTGAAATACCTCGTCGTTGTCCATCACAAACGTAGTGCGCCACGCGTCGTGCCGGCGAAGGAAGTAATTGAGGCTCTCTGTCAGGACAGCGATATCGAGCTCGCCACGATATTGAATCGTGATCGGCTCGTTATAGGTCGCCATCTCCGGATGCATGGAGGCATGCAGCCAAATGCGATACTGGTCCACCGAAATAGGAAAACGATCACCCGCTCCGCAAGGCTTTATCTGGCTTTCTTCCCGCTTCGCGAGTGAAATCCCCTTCAGACGCTGCGCCATCAGGGCGCGCTTGGCATCCGACATCGTTGCTGCACTTGGGCCCGTGTTACTGGACATAGGTCCTCTCCGTTTGCACTGTTTCAGCCAGCTTCCGATCAAATTCAACTTCAAGCGAAACAATCCCGCGCAGCGCCGCCATCCCACGCCACTGCGGTTCCTTCGTGATTAAGGCAAGAGACGGAAGCCGCCGGAGCAACGCCGTAAACGCGGCCTGGCCTGTCATCCGGGCGAGTGGCGCACCAAGGCAATAGTGCGAAGCCCATCCAAACGCCAGATGCCGGTTGTCTGCTCTGGTCAGGTCAAGCCGGTCAGGCTCGTGGAATCTCAAGGGATCGCGGTTTGCCGCAGCAACCACTGCCGTTACCAGGTCGCCCTTGCGGATCTGCTTTCCACCCAGAACCACGTCCTCTGGCGCCAAGCGTCCCGTGTGCTGGGTTGGCGACTCAAAACGCAGCAGCTCCTCAACAGCTGTTTGAGCAATCTCTGGATGCTCCCTCAGCTGCGCCAGAGCCTCTGGCCGCTGCAACAACGAGAACATGCCGCAGCTAATAAGATTTGCCGGCTCTTCCAGAGCGCCGGAACAGATGAGAACCGCGTTGGCCACAATCTCTTCTTCTGAAAGACGTACACCCTCAATCTCTGCGGCGAGCAAAGCAGAAAGAACACCGTCGCAAGGCCTCGCTCGTTGCTCGATGACCTTTTCGGTCAGGTACACCCTCAGCTGCTCCAAACTCGTCACAAGCTTTTGGATGCGATCAGGATCGTGTTCAAAGTTGCCAATCAGCTCGGCAACATCGGCGGCCCATTGTTTCAATTGAGAGGAATCGGAAGCCGGCAGTCCCATCATCGCGGTGAGAAACAGGGACGGAAACGGCACCGCAAAATCCGCAACCACGTCCATTCTTCCACCGCGATCGACGATGCGATCGATCAATCCTTTGGCCATCGCTTCCGCGCTTTGGCGCAGGCTTTCTATGCGCTTCGGCGTAAACGCGATCGCACACATCGCTCGCATACCCGCGTGGACAGGAGGATCCTGAAACATGATCTGCTTCAGCATCATCGCCGCGTAGGGAGCGAGAACAGAAAGCCCCATCGCCTCCAGATACTCCGGAGCCGGCGTACGTGCGGCCTTGTACTTCGAAAGCACAGCCACGCACTCTGCATAGCTCGTCACCACCCAGCTATGCATAAAGGGATCCCAATGCACCGGCTCGAACTCCCGCAGCTTGCGATACAACGGGTAAGGGTCAGCCATCACCTCAGGATTCAGCTGCTGAAAAAGGCTGTACTCGGCTTCTCTCTTTCGTGCGAACTGCCTCGCGTTCGTCATCCGGCGTCACCCAACGTCAGGCGCACTGCATCTTCCTCACTCATGGCGTCGATTTCTTTGAAGATCAGCTCTTCAATATGTATGGCCAGGCCTTCCACGGTTGCAGCCTCAAAGAGATCGCGCAGCGTAAGCATCACGCCGAAGCGTTCGCGCGCACGCAACACAAGCTGCGTTCCCAGCAACGAATGCCCGCCCACCAGGAAGAAATCATCCTCCACCCCAACGTCATCGGTCTTCAGCAACTCGCGCACCAGCGCAAGCAGAGCCGCTTCCAAATCAGACTTCGGCTCACGAGACGCGGCTTCCGGAAGCACGTTCTGCTCCGTCGGCAAAGGCAAAGCATGGCGATCGATCTTTCCGTTCGTCGAAAGCGGCAGACCGGAAAGCCGTACAAACTTCGACGGAATCATATAGCTCGGCAGCGCCGTCGCCGCGAACTCCTGTAGCTCTCTCGACGTCAGCGAAGCGCCTTCAGTCACCAGCACATACGCAATCAAGTGCTTCTCCTGCACAGGATCCTGGCTCGCCACAACCACGTTGAATGCAACACCCTCATGGCGATGCAGCACACTGACAATCTCGTCGAGCTCGATCCTGTTGCCGCGAATCTTCTCCTGGCTATCGACGCGTCCAAGGAAGGCAATCTGCCCATCCGGCAGCAGCTTCGCCATATCGCCCGTGCGATACATCCGTCCGCCGTCCTGCGAAAAGGGATCGGCCAGAAAGCTCTTCGCTGTTTGTTCCGGCAGATTGCGATAGCCTCGCCCAACGCCCCGACCGCCGAGGTACATCTCGCCGACCTTGCCATCCGCCACCGGCTGCATCGCTTCATCCAGCAGATACACCATCGTGCCCTTGATCGCCTTGCCGATCGAAGGCAGACCCTCCGCGCCATCCATCACCTCGCCGGAGGTCGCAACCACAGTGCATTCCGTAGGCCCGTAGTTATTCACCAGCCGGAACGGAAGCTTGCTCTTCGGCCTCGTGTGCAGCGTATCCCCGCCGGTCAACAGGAAGCGCATCTGCGTTGTTGCCGGCCACTCCATTGCGAGCATCGGCTCGGCTACCGGCGTCGGCACAAAAGAAATTGTGACACCGCGCTCGACAATCCACCGCTGTAGCATCGCCGGATCGACCCGCACCGTTTCATCCGCCAGCGAGATCGAAGCTCCCACCGAAAGATACGGCCATATCTCCCACACCGCCGCATCGAACCCCAGCCCAGCCACATGTGTGGCATGGTCGGAAGCGCTTACATTGAACTCTTCCAGGTGCCAGTCGATCAGGTGATTCAGATTCGCGTGCGTAATCTCGACACCCTTCGGCACGCCCGTCGAGCCGGACGTGTAGATGATGTACGCAAGATCACTCCCGGAGACCGCAACACCTGAGACGGGGGCATCCGCAGCCGGCCACTCGGAAACATCCAGCGGTGTGGCCTTCACCGAAATGCGGCTCGTAAGACTGGACGGGGCGATAAAAACCGGGGCGGCAGAATCGGCAACGATATGCTGCACTCGTTCATCGGGCCACGCGGGATCGATCGGCACAAACGCCGCGCCTGCCCTCAAAGCAGCCAGCTCCGCCACAATCTGGGCAAACGACCGCGGCAGGCAGATCGCAACCGAGCTTCCAGTTGCAACCCCAAGCGATTGCAGGTGGCTCGCCAGGCCATCGGCACTTCGGTTCAGCTCACCATAGCTCAATGAGCCGGCGGAATCTCGCAGCGCGACAGTGTCGCTCGCAATCGCACGTATTCTTTCAGAAACGAGAAGCTCGGCTAACATCGTTCAAGATCACCTGGAGTCGCTCAGCACAAAAGGCCCCTGAAAGCTCAGCAGCCGAAACGCAATAAATTATCTCTAAAAGTATTCCTATTATATAGACGGCGATAAAGCTATCCCACTTTTAGAGCGATCCTGCACATAAGGAATCACCGTTGCAACCAGCGATCTATTGCGGCCGTGCTCAATCCGTAAGATCATGATCATCCAGCACTTGTTTCAGAAAATGCGACTTACCGTCTACAGTGTTGAAACGAATATAGATCCATATCGGCTAGTCATTAGGAACGCATTACCTTCAGAACTACAACCAACCCGGAACCCGCCTATGCCCGCTGAGACCGCAGTCCCGCCCTTTGAGGTCCTTCTGATCGCTCCCAACGTCTCCGAGCAGATGGGCGGCGAAGCCATCAAGGCGCTCCAGATCTATCTCGAGCTCGACAAACAAGGCGTCCCCGTCCATCAGATCACCCACGAGCGCGCCCGACTGGAGCTCGACCGCAGCTTCCCCCAGATGCACGTCACCTATATCCCGGACACGCTCCTCGAAAAGCTCCTCTACCGCGCCAAGCTCTTTGAGCAGCTTCTGAACTTCATCTTCATGCGCTCAGCCGCGAAAAAAGCGCAGCAGCTTCTCAAGCAGAATCCCGGCGCCGTCGTTCACTTCACCTCGCCGGTTTCCCCGATCCTTCCTTATCCCACGGTCCCCGGCGCGAAGGTCGTCATCGGCCCCATCAACGGCAACATCCACTACCCGCCGGCCTTTTATCATCGCGAAAAACTCGCCTACAAAATCCGGCGCTGGTTGCACCCGTTCGCACAGTTCCTGCATAAGTTCAGCTTCTCCGGCAAGCGCAAAGCGAATGCCCTGCTCGTCGCCGGCGGCCAGCGCACGTACGACTCTCTCCGCATGGCCGGCTGCCGCGACGATCAGTTCGTCGACTCCATCGACAGCGGCGTCCAGAACCGGCTCAACGACACGCCGCGCATCACCCACTCCGGCGTCAATCTCCGCTTCTTTCACAACGGCCGCCTCGTCGAGCACAAAGGCACCGACCTCATCATCAAGAGCCTCACCCGCACCCGCAACCCCATCGAGCTCGACATCATCGGCCGCGGCCCCGAACTCCCCAACCTACGCGCGCTCGTTGCCACCCTGCACCTTGAAGACCGCGTTCGCTTCATCGAGTGGGTCCCGGACCACACCGCACTCGCCGAAATGCTCCGCCAGTACCGTGCCTTCGTCTTTCCCTCGCTCGCCGAAGCCAACGGCATCGTCGTGCAGGAAGCCATGATCCAGGGCCTGCCCGTCATCGCCTGCGACTGGGGCGGCCCATCACTGCTCGTCACTCCAGACACCGGCATCCTCATCGAGCCCACCAGCGAAGAGCACGTCATCAACGAGCTAGCAGCCTCCATGGATCTGTTGGCGGAAGACGGCGATCTCGCCGAGCAGATGTCCATCAACGCCCGCGCCCGCGCTCTCACCAAAGGATTCCTCTGGTCGGACATCATCCGGGACTGGCGACAGGTATACGCTCGCGTTGCGGCCAAAGCGGCATAGTTGGCCTGCCGGGCAAGCTCGCGTTGGAGCAATTAAGAACAGCTGCCACGATCTGCATCCTGTCAAAATGAACGCGCACTCACACAGCCCCGCTTGAGTCATACAGCGGAAGTGGTACCCAGTACGCTATATACGTCCATCTGATGTCACTCTCGTTACGTACACTCAATACAGACCAGCATCACCATGGAAATGCAATTGGAACCCAGCCCGGAGACTGTGCCTCAGCAAGCCCGACCCCTTGGTGCGCTCGAAAATAAAGCCCTTCGCGCTGCCTTCTGGTCCATCCTGGAGTACGGTTCGGGAACTGGACTGCGCGTCGTCAGCAGCCTCGTCCTCACTCGCCTTCTGCTGCCCGCTTACTTCGGTGAGATGACGCTCGTCGCCACGCTGATCATGGGCATCAACCTGCTCTCCGACATCGGCCTCGTCCCCAGCGTTATCCAGTCCCCGCGCGGCGACGATCCGCTTTTCCTAAACACGGCCTTCTCGCTGCAGGCACTCCGCGGCGTCGGTCTCTGGATCATCGCGCTCCTCGTCGCCTGGCCGCTATCGGTCTTCTATCACGATCGCGAGTTGATCGCGCTGATTCCCGTCCTCGGCCTCTGCACCTTGTTGAGCGGCTTCAACAGCACCAACCTGCTCACCCTCTCGCGCCACATGGGCGTCAAGCGGCTCTTCGCCATCGACTTCTCCATGGCCGTCGTCTCGCTGATCACCACCATCGTCTGGGCGAAGCTCTACCCCTCGGTCTGGGCCATCATCGGCGGCCAGATCGCCGGAACCATCTACCGCTTTTGCCTCAGCCACATCCCTCGCGTCACGCCCGGGCCGCGCGCCTCCTTCGGCTGGGACAAGTCCGCGATCGACAGCATCGTTCACTTCGGCAAATGGATACTGCTCGGAACAGCCTTCTTTTTCTTCGCCGCACAGGCCGACCGCCTCGTCCTCGGCCGCCTCATTCCCTTTGCCCTGCTCGGCATCTACGGCATCGCCTACCAGTTGTCCGACATGCCACGCCAGATCATCGTCGCCCTCGGCCAGCGCGTCTTCTATCCCTTCATCGCCAAGATCATCGACCTCCCACTCGAAGACTTCCGCGACAAGTTCCTCCGCTATCGCTTCATGGTCCTCGTAGCCGGCGGCGCTCTCCTCAGCATCATGGTCACCTGGGGAAACCTCCTGATCCTCAAGCTCTACAAGCCCGCCTATCACGAAGGCGCTTGGATGATCCCCATCCTTGCGCTTGGCTTGTGGAATACCCTTCTTTACCAGACCGTTGCGCCCGTCCTCTTCTCACTCGGAAAGCCCCGTTACAACGCGCTCGGCAATGCCCTGTATTGCGTGGCCGTCATCGTCGGCATCCGCGTTGCCTTTGCCTATTGGGGCATACACGGCGCAGTCATCGCTGTAGCCGCCGGCGATTTTCCGCTCTACATCGTCATCCAGTACGGCGCCACAAGAGAACGCATCCGCCCGCTCTTTCAGGATCTCGTCCTGACCTGCATCTTCGCCTGCATGATCGCCGTCTGCTTCGGCCTCAAGCACGCCTTCGGCATGATCCACTTCTAGCTCGCACTTTACCCCAGCATCAACTGCAGGTACTGGTCCGCAATCGTGCTCGCATCGAACCGCGCCAGCCACTCCGGATCGACGACCTTCCGCTCCCCCGCCAGCACCTTCAGAATCCCCGCCGCCAGCGCCGGACTATCGTCCATCGGCACCAGGTCTCCGTACTTCCCACGATCCAAAACCTCCGAAGGCCCGCTCGGGCAGTCAGTCGAGACCACCGGAATCCCCAGCGCCAGCGCCTCAATCAGCGCCACCGGCATCCCTTCCCACGCAGACGACATCGCAAACACAGCCGAGTGCGCCATATACGCCGCGGGATTTCCCACAAACCCCGGCAGCGACACATCGCTCTCCAATCCCATCTCGGCAATCAACCCCGTTAACCGCTCCCGATCCGATCCTTCCCCGAGGATGATCAACCGTGCCGGCTTCTGCTGCTTCACCAGCGCAAACGCACGCAGCAGGTTCGGAAAGTTCTTCTGTAACTCTAGCCGCCCGATGGCAAGAATCACCGGCGGCTCTCCGGTAGCAAACCACGGCACATCAAGCGGCTCCGTCGCCATCGCCGAAAGGCTCCTGAAGTCGATCGGGTTGTAGATGGTCGTCACCTTGCTCCGCGCCAACCCGCTCACGCGGCACATATCCTCGGCCACTCCATCCGACACCGCAACAATCCCATCCGCCAGCGGATAAACCCATCGCGTCGTCAGCGCCAGAATCCGTGGCCGTACCTTCCCCGCCGAGTCGCCGATATCGGCCGAAAGATTCGTATGCTCGGAAAGCACAAGCCGCGCCTTCGAGCCCGTGATAAGCTTCGCCACGCAGGCAATCTCATTGGCAAAATGCGTAGCGGAAAGCACCGCATCGGGCTTGTTCTTGCGCAGATACGCAGCAAACTTCGGCAGCCGCTGCGCCGTGCTGGTCACCTCCAGCCGCACCAGCCGCGTCCCCACCGGAAGCAGTGCTTCAAACGGCGAGTAAAACAAAAAGTCCAGCACCAGATCGACCTTGATGCCGCGATCGAGAAATCCCTGGATGAGGTTGAACATCACCCGTTCCACACCGCCGTTGTAAAGCGAGTGCATATAAATCGCTACATAGCTCGGCACTGATTTCCTGGTCATTCGGGCCATCGTCTCTCTCTGGCAGTGGAACTGCTCGAATTATAGGTGTGTCTAGGTGTACAACCGCATGCGCGACGGAGCAGTCAACCGCTCCGGAGCCTGGCGAATCGCCTGCGCCCACCCTATGAGCAGGAAGAGCAGGTAGTTGCTCTGATCCCCAAGAAAGACAGTGCTGATCGTGAACGCAATGCCCACGATGAGTCCGATCATCGTCAGGACGAAATGTCGCTCTCGCACCGTCTGCGCGGCTACCGCGTGAAAGATCAGCGTCACTACCGTGTCCAGCAGGAGGACGATCAGAACGATGGACCCTACATATCCCTGCGTAACCCAGGAGTAGAGATATTCATTGTCGATCGACCTCTGTCCACCGATTACGGGCCAGTTCGAACCCCACCCCCACGCCCCTCCTATCTCCGCCACAGGAATGTAATTCGTGAACAACTCCGCCCGATACTGCGCCGTCTCCTTTTCGCTGCCGTAGTCTTTTCTGGGCCCACTCAGATAGTCCTTGCCGAACAGGTAGAGAGGCATTCCGATCAGCACCAGACACGCTGTCACAATAAGGGTCCTGCGCAACGGGACCTTCGCCAGCCCGATGCCCGCAATCACGATCGCAAGAATGGCTCCGATCCACGGTCCACGAGCCTGCGTGATGTAAATCGCAACCAGCAGAATTCCCAGATGCATCTTCGCGCGCTTCAGCAAAGGAGGCGGCAATGTCTTCGCCGCCTTCTCCTGGTAGTTATACCGCCCCAGCCACAGCGCCAGCAGCAGCGCCGTAAACACCATCATCCCCGCCAGCTCCGATTGCGAAAATGGTCCTGCAACCCGCCCGAATCCCCACCGGATCTGCGTAAGCCAGATCGTCCATTGCCCCGGATAAAAATGGCTGAAGATGTAGTTATAAGGATTTCTTCGCAGAAAGAACTCATACATCGAAAGGAACGTCGAATACGAAATCAGCAGGATATACATCCGGCTGACTTTAGTGCGGCTTCCCGTCTGCTCGATCAACAGCTTTCCGGCCATGTACGGAAACAGGCTGCACGTGATCGAGTTAAACAGCCCAAAGATCGCATTGGTCGTCAGCCCTTTGCTATAGTCCGCATAGCTGCAACTCGCTATCCAGACCAGCACCCACACATCGCTCCGCGTGAACCTCCAGCGGTGACCGTCCTTGACGATCATCGCAATCCCCAGGGGGATCACCGCGGCCTGCATAAAGTTGATCGAAGGCAGCGGACGAGCCGTCCAGAAGAAGTACTGCGGCACCAGCAGCAGCACCGGAAGGAACACCAGCCGAAAGGCCTCAGCCGTTCCCCAACGAGAGATGACGTAGATGCAGATCAGGCCCGGAATGAGAGTCGAAAGTTCAATCATCGGCGAGTCTCTCCCGCGTTCCGGCCCTCGCCAGCGACCCGACGTTCTTTCCCATCGATCGCAGCAAACCTAAGAAAGATCGGCGTCGCCGTTTTGTCTCCCGTGCTGCAAGTATATATACGTCCCTCAGATGGCCACTGTCTCGAAGTCGCCGGATTTCATGCACCTGCAGGCAGGTCGATATTCCGCCAATACTGTGCGGGGTTGCCCCGGACGGCACCTCCATCCACCCGATTCGCCTTGATATGCCTTCCGCCGCCGTGTAGATTGACGAGAACGACTCTGTGATCGCGCTCTCCTGGAAGCTTCCCTGCCAGCTTCTGGAGACGCCTGCAGTTGAAGGATTTTCGAGCGGTTCCTCAAAGGTCCCAATCGTTTGGTTATTTGGGCCAGGAGCGTTAGGGCGAAGGTAAGGAATCTGATGAACCCGGCTTCCACACAACAGTCGCCCGAATCGTCGCAACCATTCAATTCGGCCGGTGCAAGCCCAGCCAAAGAACGCGGTTTCGATATCAGCCGAAGCCTGCGCATGCACCGCACCGTGGCCGTCGTTGTCGCCATAGCAGTGTTCGTGGGCATCTTGTCCTTCGGCCTCAGCCGCCGCCCCTACTACGAAACCTCCGCTCTGATCTACGTCCAGCCCATGAAGACCAAGGTCATCACGGACAACACCGACGCCTACGATCCCGGCCGATACGAAACCTTCCTCCAGCAGCAGCTGCAGACCATCACCCGCGCCGACATCATCGGCGAAGCTCTCAGTAAGCCCGCCACGCGCGCCTGGCGCTTCCCCCACGAGCCCGAACAAGCCGCCATCGCCCGGCTCCAGCACAGCATCAAGGTAGAGCGCGTCGAGCAAAGCTACGAGCTCTCCATCAGCCTCAGCGGAGGCGACCCCGTCGCCATCGCCGACGTCGTCAACGCCGTCAGCAACGCCTACATCCGCGGTGAGCGCGCCGACGAGATGTCGCAAAGCGATCAGCAGCTCCAGATCCTTCAGGACGAGCTCCAGCGAGTCAGCATCGACCTCAACAACGACCGTCGCGAACAGGCCCAGCTCAGCATCTCCCTCGGCGTCGCCGATACCTCCGGAGACACCGGCAATCCCTTTGACGTCCAGCTCGTCGAACTACGCTCCGAACTCGCCAAGGCCACAGCCGCTCACGACGTCGCCGCAGCCGAGTATGCCTCGGTCGACTCCAGCAGGTCCGGCTCCGCGCAAAACCTGAGCTCCGCGGCCGACGACCTCACCACCACCGACCCCTCCATCGCCGCGCTCAAGCAGACCATCGGCCAGCGCCGCAGCGTCCTCACCAGCCAGATGGCAGGCCTTACCCCAAGGAACCCGCTTTACGCTCTCGACCAGCAAGAGCTCGACCGCCTCGATCTCGCGCTGGCCACCATGGAAGGCCAGGTCCGCGTAAAGACGTCCAGCCAGCTCCAGCACAAACTCCAGCTCGAAGAGCGCCGCACCGCCGACATTGTCGCTCGCATTTCGCAGGAGCTTGCCGCAAAGACCTCCATCGCCACCGGTGCCACGCCCGAACTGCAGCACGCTGCCGACCTCGCCGCCGATATCACCCGCCTCCAGGGCCGTTACAACGCCGTCGATAACGCCATCAACACCATCGAGCTCGACAAGGACACCTCCGGCCTCGTCCATATCCTCGTCCCCGCCGTCGCTCCCCTCGCTCCCAAAACCAGCATGAAGCGCATGATCCTCATCTCCGCGCTTCCCCTCGCTTTGCTCCTCGGGCTTGCCGCAGCCCTCCTCATGTCCAAGCTCGACCCCCGAATCTACATCGGCAAGGACCTCGCGCGCCTGCTCGGCTTCTTCCCCATGGCCACCCTGCCCAACAAGGACGAAGTCGATCGCCCCGTCAGGGACGAGTTCATCCTCCGCCTTCTCGCAGGCATCGATCAAATTCATCGCATGGACGGCGCCAAGACCTTCGTCTTCACGGGTGCCTCCGCCGACGTCTCCGTTACCGAGCTAGTCGGCTCGCTCTCCCGCAAGATGCAGCGACTGGGCTACCGCGCCGCCACCATTCGCGCCTCGGAGCTCATCGAAAATCATGAGCTCTCTTCCGGCTTATTCTCCACCACCCAGGATGAATTAGCGTCCCCGGTCCCCGTCGTCACGCACGAAAACTTTGTAGCCCAGAAAATCGAGACCCTGAATCAGGACGCGGACTTCGTCTTCATCGACGCCTACCCGCTGCTGTCATCCTCTGAAACCGAGTTCGCCGCTCGTCTCTGCGACGTCGTCATCCTTGTCTCGGACTCCGCGGCCACCACCCGCTCTGAGCTGCGCAGCTCATTTGCCCTCGTAACCAGGCTGCATGTACCGGGCGCAGCCACTGTCGTCAATCACGTCAGCCTTCATAACGCCGATGACGAATTCATCGCATCCGTACACAACGTCCAACGCCGCAACCGCCCCGCCTAAGCATTCTCTCTCGGACCAACCGGCCTTTGCCGTTGTTCTTGCTTCTGAGATAGGTCCGGGCTTCAGCCCGGACATTCAAGCGCGCTACGAATCGGGCTTCAGCCCCCGGGATACGTTCTCTTATCTGCTTCTAATACATGGAATCCAGCCAGAAAATGATTCGTTAGACACTACCTGGCTTCGGAGGGAATCCACATGATTCCTCTGCGACCGCCCTGCCTAGCGTCCCACAGTCCACCGGTACACCGTCATGGAAAACGGCGGCATCGTCTGCGTCGCTCCCGCGCTCATCGCATGAACCCCTTCATCACTGATAGCGATATGGCTTCGTTCTTCATTCGTGTCCGTAATCTTCGTTGAAGTAAGCCGGCTCACCTGCACGCTGCCCACCGGCGCGCCCACATCGGAGAACTTCAGCGGTATCGCATCCGTCCTGCTCAGATTCAGCACCACAACGCTTCGTCGCGCTCCGTCAGCAAACGCGAACGTCTGCAGAAAGTGCGCACCCTCCAGCCGAACATCGTCATTCGCACTCTTCGGCTGGTCCCATGTAGGATTCGCACCCGTAACATTGGTCGCCAGCATCGTCGGAAGGATCGCCGTGTTTGCCAACTCCTCGGCCAGGAACTGCGGCCTGCGAAGGTTCGTCTGCCCGCCCATATCGACAACCGTGCCAAACAACGGAGTCTTCTCCGGCTTGTGATCCATCGAGTTTTGAAAGCTGTTCGAGTAGCCGGACAGAGCCCAGACCATCTGACTCTTCACACCCACATCGCGCATCATCAACAGCATGTGGTCAATCAACGCCAGCCCCGCGCCCATCGAAGGCACCGTGCGCGTCACAGTGTCCTGGTCCACCGATCCGCTAGCTGTCCCGAGATTCACCTCATACACACTCAGGTTCGCCGGGTGGACCGCACTCCGCGCCACCTGTGCCTGCTTCGTCATATAGCCCGTGGGCGTGCTGTCGAGCATCTCCGGCTCCGCCATCATCGGCCCAAAGATCGCTTCATCGGAGCTCGCATCGTCGAATCGATCGAAACTGTAAGGAGCGACCGCAGTCGTGTCATAGCCGCCACTATTGGCAAGCTCCTTCTGCGTCCAATCCGGCACGACGGTAAAAGTACCAATCACTAAATCAAATTTATTCGCCTGATAATAAGGTGAATTTCTAGCGGCTAAAAATATTTCCTTGGCTCGCCGTCCATAAGCCACCGGATCGGACATGGCAGCCCCGGCAAATACTTCCGCATTCCACTCTTCATTTCCTAGTTCAAGATGAATAATCGGAAATATTGAGGTCCACGGCTCAACCTGCCCGAGTGCGGCTCGTTTCGCACCATAAATAGAAGAACTAGGTCCCGATAAATATTCAATGAGATTTCTGGTTTCACTCTGCGAGATACCGCTGGGCATATTGAACCATGGCTCGGCATTCACGGCTTTGCATAACTGCAGAAACTCATGCAACCCGACGGGAACCATGTCCTGCTGTTTCCCACCCTCGCTAAACCCCGCGCGAACCCGCGCAAACGGACTGGCAATCATATTGTCGATCGAGCTGCCCAGATGATCGCCATCCTGATACCGAAGTAGTCCCGGATGCAACTGCCGCAATGTATCCACGACTTCATCGCGAAAAACAGTCGGATTATCCTTCAGAACAGCTACCGGCGTAAGGCTCACATCATCCAGCAACATATCTGTTCCAACGGAATCGAACGTCAAACCGACAGAACCAATTTCTGCGCCATCTTCTGCAGTAGTGAAATTAAAGCTATAGTCCCGCCAGCTATCTGTAAGAGGAACTGTCTTCGCGAATAATTTTTCCAAACCATTACTAGCCGACCGCTGCAGCGTCACATTAACTTCACGCTTCCCCGCAAGTCCCTTGGCTCTAAAAGATATTCGATAACTCCCCTTTAGCTGCACAAAGGAATGCCCCGCAAGAGTATCGAAGTAAGAGCTCACACTGGCTACCTGTCCCGGCCCGGCAGCCAGCAACTTCAGCGCCTGTTTCCCTGGACTATTCGGCGCAAGGTCCGTGAGCTCTGTTGCGAAGGTCCCGCCACCATAAGCGTTGGTCCACCAGCCCGCCTGCGCATTCCCAGGAATCGTCTGACGCACCAGGACGAAGTCATCCAGGTCCGCAGCCTTCGCCAGCGGTGCATAGCGAATCATCACTCCCTGGTCTTTCTCACGCGGGCTAGCGGCCAGGCTCGAAAGCACAGTTCCTGTAACGCCCGCAGCTGCTCCCGAAATAAACTCGAACTGCGCCCCCTTCAGGAAATCGGCCGGCCACTGGTTCCATTGGTTTGGGTCGGTGCAGCTGGTATTGGATAGGCCTTCGCAATGCAGAATCGCCTGCCACGTCTCACCCTCAAAACCAGGGTTCGTAAAAACAAGATCTTTCAGCATCTGGCCCGAGTCGTAATAATCCTGTCCGCCAAGATTGATGCCGAGTCGCTTCACTCCGTTCTGAATTGCTTTATTCGTAATAGCAACATCCGTGATTCCACTAATGGCTCTGATATCGGTCGCACGCGAAGTCTTCCGTTGCACTCCGCCACTGTTACAACCGGCAATCGCCGGCGGCATCACAAGAGTTAGCAAAACACCAGCCACACGAAATGGCCCGAACCTGACCGAACAACGCTCCGGTTTCATCAATAGGACTCGCGCAGATACAGGCTCAAGAGAACACCTTCTTTTTATGACGTACGTTTAAAGTTGGATACTCGCTATAAGCCATAAGAGGCCTGGCAAGCTCGAAGATAGCAGAAGGGATAACATCCGATGTCGTCAGGGAACCTCCTCTTGAACCCATGGCAGACCGTCCACGCCATCCCTCCTTTGCCCGCCGAGGCAATCCACATCTGGCGAATCGACCTTCCTCTCTTACCCGACGTTCTCGATTCCTGCCATTCGCTCCTCACACCCCAGGAAGCCGAGCGTGCCAATCGCCTCCGCCAGCCTCAGGCGCGCCAGCAGTTCATCGCTGGACGCGGCATCCTGCGTCGGATCCTCGCAGCAACCTCCGGCCTCGATCCCCACCTTATCCCCATCACCACCGCCCCCAACGGCAAACCCGCGTTTGCACAATCCGGCATCGCATTCAACGTCGCACACTCCGGCGACACCGTCCTCATCGCACTGCATCGCGGCGGCTCAATAGGCATTGACATCGAATGCATCGATCCCACCAGGTCATTCATGGAGATCGCACAGCACTCCTTTACCCCTTCAGAAAACCTCTCTCTCCTCGCCATCGACGACCCCCAACAGCGCCGCGATACCTTCTATCAGCTTTGGACAAGAAAAGAAGCCATCGCCAAAGCCGACGGTCGCGGTCTGGTCCTTCCCTTCACTTCCTTTCACATCCCGCCTTTCCCCGCAAACTCCACACCCATCCCGATCGATCAAACCGAAACCACCCCTCCTCGCACCTTTTACGTCACCGATCTGCCGCTCGAAACCGGCCTGGCCGGCGCAATGGCGCTCGATTCGCCCATTCACGAGATGAAACTGCTCATGTTCCCCCGGCATGAACTCCGCTAGCCACTTCCATTGACCTATAAGATAGAGCTACGCTGAAACTGCAATGGTGTCCCGGGCGATGAACTCAGAAAGATCAAGTATCCGCAGTTCGCGATGGTTGCTGATGGTCGCCATCTTCATCGCCTCCGCCTGTCGCGCCCAGGAACCCTCTTTTTCAGCAAATGGCGGCTTACAGCCCAGTCCCACAGCCGCTATTCGCGCCTTTGAGCCACCGGCGAACGCACCCTACGAGCTCGGCCTCGGCGACGAGATCACCATCGACGCCCTCGGCCGACCCGAGCTCACCGGCAAACACGTCATCGGTCCCGACGGTCAGGTTACGCTGCCCATCGTCGGCGCCATCAAAATCGCCGGACTCACCCGCGAAGACGCCGCGCGCACCCTCGAGAACGCCCTCAGCACCTACTACACTGACGTCTCTATCTCCATCAGCGTCGACAAGTACACCTCCAACCAGATCATTCTCATGGGAGCCGTCGACCACCCAGGGGTTCTCACCTTCGACAACACCCCGACCCTGCTTGAAGTCATCTCCCGCGGCGGCGTTTCCACCAGTGGCAGCAACGTCGTCGGCCAGAGCGAACCCGGTTCCCGGCCCAGCGGTGTGCCTGAAGAGCTTACGATTTACCGCGGCAACGACACCATGATCACCGTCCAGCTCGCCGCCCTGCTCAATGAAGGCAGCCCCCTGGCGAACATGCGCCTCAAGCGCGACGACATCGTCTTCGTCAACGGACGCACCAGCTACGTCTCCGTCCTTGGGCTGGTCGCGCATCAGGGCAACCTGCGCCTGCAAAAGACCTCGACCCTCGCCGACCTCATGGCCCAGGCGGGCGGCCCCACGGAAAAGGCCGGCGGCAATCCTAATATCCAGATCATCCATCAGCCCGGCACTCCAGGCCCCCGGAGCGAGGTCGTGCCCTATAAATCGCTTCTCAAGGGGAACGCGATGGATATCACGCTGCGCTCGGGCGACATTATTTATGTGCCGGAAAGCGGCTTAAGCAAGGCCGGGTACGCGTTCCAGCAGATTTCGCCGCTCATCAATCTCTTCACCATTGCCGCACTCTTCACGCAATAGCTTCTAGTCCATCTCTGAAGGCAATACCCGGGAGCCCGTCGTGTTTGACAATATCCGCGAGGACTGGCGCACGCACGAACGGCTCTGGACGCGGCCCGGCTTCTACGCCCTGGTCATCTACAGGTTTGGCCGCTGGCGATATACCGTTCGTCCCCGCCTGCTGCGCATGCCGCTCTCGTTTTTTTATGAACTGCTAAAGTTCTATTCCATCACCGTGCTCGGCGTAGAGCTGCCCTGCGAAGTCGTTCTGGGCCGCCGCACCGTCATCGAGCACGTCGGTGGCATCGTCATCTCGGGCGACGCCGTCTTCGGCGACGACTGCGTCCTGCGCAACGGCGTCACCGTGGGTTTGCGCCATAAGGGCGTCCGCGGTGCACCGCGCCTCGGAGACCGCGTGGATATTGGCGCCGGCGCAAAAATCCTCGGAGCCATCACCATCGGCGACGACGCCTCCATTGGCGCGAACGCTGTCGTTCTTACGGACGTGCCTGCCAATCACATTGCGGTCGGCGTTCCCGCGCGCATCCTTCCGCAGCGCGCCAAATCCGTGGAGCCCTCATGATCCAAGCCGAGCCGATTGAGCGCCTCGTCTCCATTGTCGTCATCGGACGCAACGAAGGCTCACGCCTGCGCCGCTGTCTGGAGTCCATCGCGCAGATCAGCCATCCCGGATTCGAGTTTGAAGTCATTTACGTCGACTCCGGCTCAACCGACGACAGTATTGCGTTAGCGCAGGAGCTCGGCGCCCGCACCATCGCGCTGCAACCCGAACGGCCCTCCGCCGCACTTGGCCGAAACGCAGGCTGGCGCGCGGCGCGCGGCGCGACGATCCTCTTCCTCGATGGCGACACCATCCTCGACCCCGACTTTGTCGTGAAGTCGCTGCCCGATCTGGCTGGGCCAAAAGTCGCTGTCGTTTGGGGACATCGCCGCGAAATCCATCCAGAACAGTCGATTTACAACCGCGTCCTCGATCTTGATTGGATCTACGCACCCGGCTTCACGCTCTACTGTGGCGGCGATGCGCTCTTCCGGCAAAGCACTCTCGCCCAAACCGGTGGTTTCGACGAAACCCTGATCGCCGGCGAAGAGCCGGAGCTTTGCCGGCGCATTGCCGCTCTCGGCCAGCTCATCCTCCACGTAGACAGGCCTATGACGGGCCACGATCTGGCAATCACCCGCTGGCAGCAGTACTGGAAGCGCTCTACGCGCGCGGGGCATGCGTATGCTGAGGTTTCCGAACGACTGCGGCTATCCGGCGAGACGTTCTGGGAGGGTGAGGCCAAGCGCAACCGCAATCGCGCCCTTACGCTCGTGGGCCTGGCGCTGGCCGGTCCTATTCTGTCTATCGTGTTCCATCGCTTTTGGCCTACGATTGCGGTCCTGCTCTTCTTCGCGCTGATCGCCTTGCGCTCGGCCTGGAAGTCGCGCTGGAAGTCCAATGATGCCTATACGTTGCTGCTCTACGGCATCCACTCGCACCTGCAGCAGATCCCTATTTACTGGGGACAGTTGCAGTACCGGCGGAGCCGCCGCAAGGGCAAACGCGTCGGCCTGCTGGAGTACAAACAGCCGTAAAAATTGGGGGCTATTTGGACGTTTTGGGCGTTTTTTTGTGGTGCTGTTTGTGGTTGGTTTACGGTGAGTGACGGTGAGTTTTAACTTTTTACGGTGTCCAGCAAACTTGACATCACTTGACCGGGCGAGGCGCGGGGTTTACCTTTTTCTTGTGCCTATGATCTCCAGACTGTGTTGTTGTTGCCGCTCTTCGCAGGCCCTCACAGTCGTGTGCGTTAGCCGATAACGCCTAAGTTTTACCCCTTCCACATTTGAACGGAGTTCCCCCATGAAGCGATTCGCCAGCCTCATTGCGCTGTCTTTCAGCGTCCTGCCGTCCCTGCTTGCACAAACCAACATCAGCGGCATCTGGCAGGGTACTGCCACGGTGCGCGGAACTCAAGTTCCGATTACTGTCAGCATTTCGGGCAGCGGAACGGACTTGCATGCTGCGTTTCTGAATGGACCGGCTGCTCATCCGGACGCCGTGCCGGCTTCTTCGGTGACTTTTGACGGAACGCACCTGGTCGCTTCCTTCGACTACTTTGCGCGGAAGCTGGATGCTACGCTGGCCGACAAGACCCTGACCGGGACATACGGGCCGGCGAGCGCAACAGCGAAAGCTGCGCCGACGCCGTTTACGCTGACGCGGGTGGCGAAGGCCGCCGATCCGGCGGCTTCGCCCAATGCGCCGGATATTTCCGGTTCATGGGAGATCGTAACCAAGAGCGCCAAAGGCGAGTCGGCGTGGGAGTTTCGGGTTGATCCCCCTTCCAGCAAGACTCCTGTGATCAAGACTGTGATCCAGCGGATCGACGGCGATACCGGTGGGCTTTGGGGTACGTGGAACGGGACGAGCTATACCGTTGGTCACTTCAACGCGGCCGGGCCTACGCTGTACTCGGTGACGCCGCAGCCTGATGGGACGCTGCTACTGACGAGTTTGCTCGGCTCGCCGCACGGGCCACCGCAGGTTGGACTGATTGCTCGCCGAGCGGCGGAGGCGCGCAAGGAAAACCTTCCCGCTCCTACCGATCCTACGCAGCAGACTTCTGTGAAGGACCCGAACGTTCCGTTTACGTTCAGCTTCCCTGATCTGGCTGGAAAGACGGTTTCGAATACTGACCCTGCGCTGCGGGGCAAAGTGGTGATCGTAGCGATTGGTGGGTCGTGGTGCCCCAATTGCCACGATGAAGCTCCGTTCCTTGTGAGCCTTTACAAGAAGTTCCACTCGCGGGGGCTGGAGATCGTGAACGTTGATTTTGAGCAGGGTGATCCGGATACGGATACGAAGCGGTTGAACGCTTTTATCGCTCACTATGGCATTACGTATCCCGTGCTGGTTGGGGGAACGACCGATCAGCTGGATGATAAGTTCCCGCAAGCTGTGAATTTGAACTGCTGGCCGACTTCGTTCTTCCTGGGCCGCGATGGGCGGGTGAAGGAGACGCATGCGGGGTTTGCCGGGCCGGGGAATACTGCCGGGCATGAGGCGTTGGAGAAGGATGTGACGGCGCTGATTGAGAAGTTGCTGGCGGAGCCGGCGCCTTCGCAGACGGCAGAGCTGGTTCGGTAAAGAGGCTCGCACATCACCCTGCTCAGACGGGGTGATGTGCGGGTTTCGTTGTTTAAGGTGACGCGGTGGGCGCGGGGATGGATTGTTGAGGAGTGAGGGAGAAGCCAGGGATGAGGAGTGAGGGTTTGGTGGGGCTCGGATGAGCGGCGTGATGCAGAGAGAGCGTGAGCGGCGGAGGTTGGTTCAGTTTTGAGTGGTGAGGTTTCCACTTGTGAGCGACAGTGAATCCGTTGTGGGGATGGATTGTTGAGGAATGAGGGGGAAGCCAGGGGTGAGGAGTGAGGATTTGGTGGATTATTTTTTGCTAGGGGATTGCTTCAGGGGTGGGGATAATCGTTGCATACGATTTATCAGAACTCCGAGGCTGACATGAAGCAGAAGCTTAAACCCAAGCGGCTCTACCTGATCCCTGTCGTCACGAAGACGCTGGATGTTCTTGAGCTGCTGCAAATTGAAAACCAGCCCATGCTGCTGGATACCATTCATAAAAAGACCAAGGCTTCGAAGACGACGGTTTATCGCATTCTGAAGACGCTGGTGCATCGCGGATATGTGACGCAGACGAGTGACCGGCATTATCGCTATGCGGCGCAGCCGAGGAAGCTGCGGTTTGGGTTTGGGTCGCAGAGTGCGGATATGCCGTTTTCGCAGGCGGTGACTGCCAGTCTGCGTGAGGCTGCGACAGCTGTGGGGGTGGACCTGCTGGTGCTCGACAACCAGTACAGCGGGCAGACCGCGATTGAAAATGTGGAGACGTTTCTACGGGAGCATGTGGATGTTGTGATCGAGTTCCAGATCGACGAGCGCGCTGCGCCGATTATTGCGCACAAGATTGAGATGGCGAGGATCCCGTTCATTGCGGTTGAGATTCCGCATCCTTATTCGACGTTCTTCGGGATCAATAATTACCAGGCCGGGCTGGATGCGGGAGAGTTGCTGGCCGATTACTCTACAGCCAAGTGGGGCGGGAAGATGGAGTGGATGATCGGGTTGGATATTGAAGAGGCCGGACAGCTGGTGCAGAGCCGCATTACAGGCGCGTTTGAGGGCGTGAAGGCGAGACTACCGCATCTGCCCGCGGAGTCGTTTGTGCGCATGGATGGGCGTGGGCTTTTTCAGAACAGCTACAAGCTGATTCTCGAATTTTTGAAGAAGCACCCCAATGAGAAGCACATCTTTATCGCGGCGGCGAATGATCCCAGCACGCTGGGAGCGATTGCTGCAGCGCGGGAGCTGGGGCGCGAGAAGCATGTGGCCGTGGTGGGGCAGGATTGCCTGGAGGAGATGCTGGTGGAGCTACAACGGCCCGGCACGCCGGCTGTGGGGTCGGTTTCGCATGAGGTGAACCAGTATGGGCACCGCTTGATGGAGCTGGGGTTGGCGTTGCAACGGGGACAGACGGTTGCGCCTTATAACTACATTGAGCATCGCGTGGTGACCGCCGACCGGGCGCGGCAAATGCTGGCGACTCATCCGGTCTATACGCCGGCTGCGAAGAAGGCGACAGCCATAGTGAAGAAAGCCAAGAGCAAAAAGGCCGGTGCGGTCTAGAGGATGCAGATCTATCCAAGTGTGCCTTCAGCCGGGAGCGTTGTATTTGCGGAGCATAGAAACGTACAAGGTCAATGCAACTATGACGGCTCCGGTCATTGTTATGGTCGTGGCTATTTCTGCATGGATGTAGTGTTTCGCGCAATATGTCGCGAGATATGCGCTGGTGCCGGAACCGAAGATCATGAGGATGGAACGAAGGGCTCCCGAGCCTGATCCGGCAAGATTTGGCACCGATGCGAGCGCTTCGACCATTACGGAGGGGGAAATAAGCCCGAATCCGAACAGAGTGGCGAAGACCGGCGGAAGAATGGCGAGCGGGCGATGAAGGCCGGCCAACTGTAACGCGCAGGCCGCTGCGGAAGACAAGGTCATGAGCACAAGGCCAGCGGTAATGATGTGGTGGACCGATGCCTTGTGGGCGTTGAGGATGGCGCTGACGAACGCGCCAAGGATCGTGCCAACGGCGATGGCGGCAAACATCAAAGGATATTGGAAGTGGGCCACTCCCATACGCTGGATCAAAATAAGAGGCGAGGCAGAAAGGAAGGAGAAGACACAGGTAAACGTGAGGGCATTGATGAGCGCGAAGCCGAGAAACGTCCGGTTGGTGAGGAGATGCCAGTAGTTGCTAAGAAGAGCGCTGGGATGAAGTCTGCGGCGACGCTCAGGAAGGAGGGTCTCTTTGAACTTGGCCAGGATGGCCAACACGATGCCGGCAGCGAAGATGGCCTGGGTGGCGAACAGCAAGCGCCAGTTGCCGAGAAGCATGACGCAAGAGCCGATGATGGGAGCGATGAGCGGCATGACGCTGTTGATGGTGGTGACTTCCGAAATGCGCTGGCGGGCAGCGCTGCCTTGCATGAGATCGCGGACGATGGCGAGTGGGAGCGTTGTAGCGACACCGGAGGCGCAGCCCTGAAGCAGGCGGAAGCCAAGCAGCATGAGGAAGCTGGAAGAGAGACTGCAGGCGAGGGCTGAGCCAGCAAACAGGGCCAACGATGCGAGCAGAACGGGACGGCGCCCCAACCGATCGGCAAGTGGACCACCGATGAGTGGAGTGAGGGCGTATCCGGCAAGGAAGAGGCTCATGGTGAGGCCGCCCTGGCCAGCGGACTGGTGGAATTCGCGCTCGATGGCGGGGACGGTTGGAAGGCTCATGTCGATGGAAAGCGACGTAAGCGCAGCGATGGATGCCAGGAAAAAGGTGAAGCGCCAGGAATCGGTCTGCATGGGGAAGCCAGTCTCTGCCGCATGAAGCTTGCGGTCCGCAGATGATTATGTCAGTCGCCGGAACGCAGCGGAGTCTGCCTTGACGGTCTTTGCTGAACCGAAGAGATCCAAGCCAATTCGTTCCTGTTGTGTTTTGTAACTATTTGATGCCACCTGTTACACCAGGACCGATGGTGATTGGCTGACCTGTCTTAGCATGCACCACCAGACCCTGCGAGACAACCGCGGCCTGGCGGATGGTGGCGCCTTTGTCTGCGTCGATCGTGACGTTCTTCAAGATGATGGACTGAATGGGAGCTTCGGGTAAGCCGTCGACTTCCATGGCTGACCTGGCGCCGGTTACTTTGACGTTCTCAATGGTGATGTCGTGGAAGTGCGGCGTGAGGCGTGTTACGGGTTCGGCTGTAGCGTTGCCGCCGTTCACGCCGCGTGGCGATCCGTAGTACTCCGTGATCTGGATTGCGATGCCGACGTTCTGCATGGTGATGTCTTTGTAGATGAAGTCACCGATGTCGTTGCCGCGGTCGCGGCCGCTCTTGATGCGGATTCCCTGGGTGGTGCCGTTGAAGGAGACGCGCTCTACGCGGAGGTTCTTTACGCCGCCGGAGACTTCGCTGCCGACGCTGAGGCCGTGGCCGTGCAGGAAGGTGCAATCGACGACGTGGATGTCTTCGCTTGGATCGTCGGGGCCGAGGCTGCCGGGTTGGCCGCTCTTGATGGCCACATTATCGTCACCGGTATCGATGGTGACGTGATCGATCAGGACATGCCTGGAACTGAAAGGGTCGATGCCATCGGTGTTGTGAGACTCGGGAGTGGGCGCCAGGATCTTCATGTTGCGGAAGGTCAGGTCCACGGAGTAGTACGGAACGATCTGCCACGACGGAGAGTTCTGGACGGTGATGTTTTCCATGACAATGTGCCTGGCGTGGTCGAAGATGATGAGGCGCGGGCGGAGGTCGGGCTCCATGTTGCGAGGCCACCAACTTTCGCCGCGGCCATCGATCACGCCGCCGCCGCGGATAGCAATGTCCTCTACGTTTTTGGCGAGCAACAGAGGCTGCTTGCCGTGTTCGCGAAAGATCTCCATCTCGGGATAGTCGTCGTGGTTCTGGCTTCCTTCGAGTGTGGTTCCCGCGGCAATCTCCAACACTGTATGGCTCTTGAGCAGGATCGGGCCGCTGACAAATTTAGCGGAGCCGGCAAGTCTCACCGTACCTTTGCCGGCGCAGTCGTCGATTGCTTTCTGGATGGCGATGGTGTCGAGCGTCTTGCCATCGCCGGCGCCGTGGACAGCGCAGATTGTTTGCGCGGCGGCAGCGCTTGTGATGAGCCATGCCGCGAATGCTGCCTTTGTAACGTTCATACTGTTGCTACTGCCTTTCGCCTGCGAGATGCGATCACGCTGCGGGTTGGGAAGAGTTTAGTGCGAGGCCAGAGCGAAGCCGACGCGGATGTAACTGGCGGAGATAGTGGGGATGACGGCTTGCATCAGATTGCCGTCGGCGTCGGTGTAGAGATCGCCCATACCCTTGAAGTACTGGAGCTGATAGTGCTTGAGGGCGACAGGCTTTCCGTTTAGCGTGCCTGTGTCATCGGGGGCCGGCTGAAGCGCCACATAGACCACGGTGGCGGCGCGGTTATTGCCCGGAACGATGAAGGTGTACTTTGAGTCGCTGTGTGGGTGAGATGTGGCCGTGGCGAGGAAGATCTGGAGCGCACTGGGGTCGTAGTCCGGAACCACCATGTAGTTCGGATTCGCCATGGCGAGCGACTTGCTCTGGCTTACCCCGGCCTGGCTGTCGGCGATGGTGACGGTCGTCCGTGCCTTGTCCGGCTGGTAGGATTCGAGGGTTTGTGTAGTGCTGTTCTGCGTATAGCCGGAGAGATAGTTACCGTTGGCGTCGACCTTGTAGTCGGAGGTGTATTGAGCCTCGACGATCATGTTGGCCTGGCTGCTGTCCAGGGCGGGCGTGTTGCCGGCGCTGATCGCGGCTGCCATGTGGTATTCAAAACGTGCTTTGCCGCGGAATCCATCCTTGGTCTTATCGATGGCGTAGGAAGCCTTGCCAACCGTCTTGCCGCCGCGGATGAGGATGAAGTTGTTGGCGTCGGCGGCGCTGGCCGGAATGGAAATGCAGCCGAGGAAGAGTAAGAAAGTGACGAAGCGGCGAGTCATCGGTTTTATCTCCAGAGCAGCGATGATGGATTGAGGCTGTTGACTTAGAACTTGTTGATATCGGCTGTTCCCATGTGGCCGTTCAGTGCGTCGCGGACGACAAAGCGCAGACGAATGGCTTGCGGCGGTATGGTTACAGGCAGAGCAAATGTGGCACCGCTGACTGCGCCGGTGCGGCTGAATGTTTGTTCGCGGCCTGTGTGGCCGATCAGCTTTCCTTTGGCGTCGTACCAGCCGGCTACGACGGTGGCTTCTGCGTGCTGCTCGCCGTTTGCGCCTGGTTCGCTCCAGCCTACGCCGTTCTCTTCTACGTGGATAGAGTATTGATCCTTGCCGGTCTTCTTTGCGGTGACGGATAGGCCGTTGTAGGAGATGGTTGTGGTGAGAGCAGCAGAGAGATCAAGCTGCAGGTTCGCTTTTATCTGCGCGGCGGGCATCTCCTTGTCCACGGTGGGATTCATGTCCGCGTCGGTTGCCGGGTAGTAGCCCTGGCGCGTGGTGGCGCGGAGGGTCGGGTCTTTCATCACGATCTTGATGTTGCGGAACTTGAGCGAGTCGTCGGACTTGTTGGTGGGTGAGTAGGAAATCGTGTAGTACTGCTGTCCCTTGTCGATGCCTTCACCGATGACGTTGTTTAGATCATTGCGTCCGGAGTAGGCAATGCCGCCGGTGGCAGGGGCAAACTTTGAGAAGGATACGGATCCATCGCCGAAGGGGTCGGGGCCTGCCTGGCCACCGTCGTAGTCGATATCGTCCGGTGTGTCCGCTTCGACGTTCGCTACGGCGTTGGCGGTCGGGTTGATGGTGTACATGGTGATGCGTGCGGCGAGCAGGCGATCGGTGCAGTGCCTGACGGCGGTTTCGATGGTGGCGACTGTGTCCGCCGGTAAGCCAACGAGATCGGCGGATGGAAAACCGTTTCCTACCCAGATGAGGTTCTTGCGGCCGGGTGTGCCGCCGGTGGCCTGGGCGATCTGCTGCAGAGCGGCGAGATTTTGCACCATGCGCTCCACCGCGCCGGGACCGGAACCATGGCTGTTTTCCATGCGCCAGGGATACTCGGGCATGTGCTTCTTTACGACCTCGATCAGGGCGTCGCGGTCCTGAGTGTAGTCATGGGCCTGCTGGAACGTCGTGTTGCTGGCGATCATCAGGACAGTGGGCTGCTTCAAGACGGGAGGCTGCGACTGCAAGTACTTGACCATCATCTGGCGGGAGAAGCTCATGTCTTCGAACCTGGAGTTCAGTTCGTCGAGAACGAGAAGCGTGACGGGTGCGTCGCCAATTAACTTGAGGTCCGCCGCCGAGTTGACGATGGGCTTGTCGCCGGGGGGCATGCGGTGTTTCGCGGGAGAGTCGAAGCTGCGAATGCGCTGCTCCTGGCCGTCTTCAAAGATGGTGAAGTCCTGCGGGGTGAGATCATCGCGCTGGACGAGGTTGCCCTTCTTGTCGGTGACAACGACGTCAAGCACGACGATGCGCGCTGTTACCTGGATCGTCGGAGGTGTGTAGCCCTCAGTATTGGCCTGGGGCGAGGTGGGCGTCTGCGCGGCAAGTGCGAGCGACAGAGGAACCATGGCCGATATGACAATGCGGGAAAGAGACTTCGACATTCTTCGTCCTCTTCGTCTGACGATGTTCGCCGCTTCAGCACGGTTAGGAATGGGAGAGCGTTAGCGCTTAACGAAATGAAATATGACGCCGGCACTGATGTTCTTGGGGTTGTACTCACCGTTATTGACGCCAAATTGCGAGTAGCCATAATCCGCCACGACATCAAAGCGTGGGCTCAGTCGTTTGGCAAGGCCGCCTTCAACCTGCCACTGGTTGTCGGTGGAGTTTGCAGGCCCCGCAGTGGTGCCGGACCGGTAACGAGCAAACCCGACAGCGAACTCCGCATACGGTGACAGGCCGAACTTCTTGATAGGATATGCGATGCGAGGACCGACGAGGAGGCTGACGAGTCTTTCTCCGCTCTTATCGATGTAACGGCCCTTGATGTCCGCGGAGAGCACCATGCGCTTGAAGATCGTGGGGCCTTCGACGAGGACGCCTCCGGTACCGCCGTAAAGGAAGTTGACTCCCGTTGTGCCATCGTTCAGGTCGCTCGCCGTGACTTCCCCATAGACGGATACCTGCGCGGAGGATGCGCGGGGTGCGGCGAATACCGCTAAAAGCAACAGTGCTGTCCAGCCAAACCTCATGAACCATTTTTGAGCCATTGAAAGTTTCCTCGTCTTGCATTGATCAAACCTGTTGATGGGCGAGGGAGCGGCCGGTCCCACAACGGATCCGCTCATGCACCCGATAGGCCCTCGACTTTGGCAGTCCGTGATCACTCCTGACCCGGAAGGCCGGGCGCGACGGTGAACGTTACAGGGAGGGTGATGGTCTGGCCATTCGGTCCGGTGGCAGAGACATTGATGGTGTAGGTGCCCGTGGGTGTGAGGTAAACGGCGTTACGGCCGCTATTTCCGCAACCGGTGAGGATGAAGGAGCTTCCGATGAGTGTGCCGAAGAGGGCAATCAGGAGAAGCGGTTTGATCGTCCTGGCCCGTCGACGCAGACCGAGGAACGCGACGAGACTGAGCAGGAAGAGGGGCCATCCGACAAGCGAGCTCGCGGAGATGACCGCAGGATTGATATCCGTCCAGAATGTCACCTGAGTGAATTGCGGTGTGGCGGCAAGAGCAGAAGGAGCGAAGACAAGTGTCGTCGGGCTGAAGCCGCAGTTGGAATCAGCAGGCGAACCGGAGCAACTAAAGGTGACTTTGCCATTCAGCGTGTTGGAGGGCGTGATGAAGAGGTCCAGTTCGGTCGTCGCTCCCTGTTGGGTGGATGCAACGCTCGTGACACCACCGGATGAAGGATTGAGAAGGGTCGCTGTGAGCGACTGCGGCAGTGGTTGAATGACAAGGGTGTAGCCGGTCGAGGTCGACGGAGAGTAGTTGGCATCGCCGCTATAGACCACGGTGATCGTGTAAGAACCGGCGGCTAGACCAAAGTTGTTGTTGTACGCCGGTGTAGTGCCTGAAACGGGGATGATCGCATCGCTGAGAGTGGCCACGCCAGTTGTTGCTGTGACACCTGCCGTTCCAAGGTAGGTGGAACCCGCATAAAAGGTAAACGAGCCGGTGGGCTTTCCGGAGAATGCGGAAATCGTTCCCACAAGCGTGAGAGGGCTGAACTGAGCGACGGGGTTCGGGCTGGCGCTCGCGACGCTGGTGGTGGTTTCCGGAGCAATGGTCACTGTAAAGGCTGATGAGGTATCGCTCGCGTAGTAGCTGTCACCCTGGTACACGGCGGTGATGGTATGAGTACCAACGGTGAGCGGGCTTGCGATGGAAAGCGTCGCGGGAGCCGATTCTCCAGTGCCTGTTCCCAGCGCCGCGGAACCAACGGGGGAGCCATCCACAGAGATGGTCACGAAACCGGTGGGATAGCAGGCGGGTGCGGAGGTGTTGCAGGCGACGGCAGTCACGGTCGTCGTAACGCTGAAGGGCACGGCATACTGTGGCACCCCGGGCGTCGTAAGAGCAACCGCCGAAGACGTTTGTGTAAGAATCGCCGCCATGCCAGAAACGTTAATAAACGGGGTAGGTGAATTGACCGTATTGGTGTTGGACTCGGTGTACGTCGCGCTGACCGACTGATTGAGGATGGCGCTCGTGGGCGAGAACACCGCACTGAGGAGGCAGCTGCCACCGATCGAAAGATTGGTGCCGCTAGCGCAACCGTTTGTACCGCTGCCGGTGACAGTAAAGTAGGCGCTGCTGCCCGACGCTGCGAAGAGAGGGCTGCCAAGGGTCGCGGCGAGCGATCCTGTTTCCGTCTCCTGGATCTGCATAGCTGGGCTGGAGAAACCGATGTTGGTACGACCGAAGTTATAGCTGACGGAGCCACGGCTATCGGTCAAGGCGCGGTTGTTGCCGCCATCGAGGACGATGAGGCCGCCGTTACCGGTAGCGACAATGCCGGTGGGGCTGTTGAGCGCGGTGGTTAGAGCTGAGCCAGGAAGTGCTCCCGCGCCTGACGTCCCGATGGTGCCGATAACGCTGTTGATGGTTCCAAGCGAAGAAACAAGCCGGACGGCGCTGTTGCCTGTATCCGCGATATAGACATTGCCGGCAGCATCAACAGCAACACCAGTCGGCGCGTTGACCTGTGCCGAGGTCGCGGTCCCTCCGTTGCTACCGGCACCCCCGACGCCGGTGCCAGCGAACTGAGTAACGAGGTCGGTAGCCGCTACGATCTTGCGAATCTCGTTATCGCCAGTGTCGGCGATGTAGAGGTTATGGCTAGAATCGAGGGCCAGGCCGGTGGGGCCGGTGAAAATTGCTGAGATCGGGTTGCAGTTGTCCCCGAAGGAATCGATCTTAAGCGTTGTGCTGGAGCAGACGGCGGAAGCGCCGCCACCGATGAGTGAGACAACGCCAGCAGGACTGAGTTCGCGGATGAGATTGTTTCCTGTGTCAGAGACGTAGACGTTTTCATCGGAGTCAGCCACGAGACCGGCCGGCTTTGAGAACTTGGCGAGGGTACCCGGGCAGCCATCGCCTTGTGCGTCCCTTGCCAGGCCGCAAACGGTCGTCGCACCGCCCCCTACTGTTGCGATAAAGCCAGTTGCAGGGCTTACTCTACGAATGACGTTGTTTCCGGTGTCGGCAATATAGAGGATGCCGCCGGGAGTGACGGCAACAGCGGCCGGTGCGTTGAGTGTTGCCGCCGTAGCGAGAGCGCCGTCGCCGCTATAACCGCTCGTTCCAGTACCGGCTGCAACCGTCATGACGCCGCCTGCCGTGTAACGAAGCACGCGATTGTTTCCAGTGTCGGCGACGTAGGTGTTTCCGGCGCTGTCCTGTGCGATTCCGTGGGGAGCCTTAAAGCCGGTCGCGAGAGACGTGAGCGTTCCAGGATCGAGCGCGACCGTGGGTGCAATGCCAGCGCCACCGACACCGATGACGCTGGAACCGTTCAAGGTTGAGGTAACAGTAATGCCGGCAATATCCTGGCCGGGAACGGTCGGAGTAAAGGTTACGGGCAAAAGACAGTCCTGCGTGGTATCAGCATTCACCTTGCAAACGGGAGCGCCCAGCTTGAAATCACCGTTTCCAGAAGCGACGAAGGGATTCAAAGCCGCCGGTCCATCGGCGGCGGCGAAATGAATATCAATCGTCTGGGTGACGGAAGCACCGAATGCGGCTGCGGGAAAGTCACGTCCCGTAGTGACTTTGCGCACAAGATCGTCGCCGCTGTCGCCGATATAGATGTTGCCGTTCGAATCGGTGGCAACTGATAGCGCGGAGTTGGCAGAGAGCGTTGCCGAAGTTCCGGGGCAGTTATCTCCGAAGCTATCGGTCTTCGCCGCGCAACCCGCTGCACCTGTGGTGGCGCCAACTGCTCCAGCAATGACGTGAATGTAACCGGTGGAAGCATCGATGAAACTGATGACGTTATTGTTGCTATCTGAATCGTAGATATTGCCGAGTGTGTCGATAGCGATCTTACGGTCACCGCCAGCACTGACACTGGTAGCGAGGACATAGCTCGTGCTGGTGTAGGCGCCCGCGCCTCCACCAACTACGGTATAGATGTCGCCCACGATGGGTACCGTGCCTGGGTTGGTAACAGATATCAGTTTGGCCGCGGAAGCGCCTCCTTCGTAGACGAGGCGGATGCGGGCGTTGCCAGCATCGGCGATGTAGACGTCTCCGCTGGCATCGACCTCAACATCTTCGGGTGCGGAGATCAGCGCTGAGGTTGCGGGACCAAAGTCGCCCGTTGAGCCGGCCACAATCGTGGGCGAGCCTGCAATGACATTGATGATGCCCGTGGCTGCGGTCACCATTCTGATTTCGTTGTTCCCTGTATCCGCAATATAGATGTTTCCAGCGGTATCCACAGCAACGCCACGAGGCGAGTGTACTTCCGCAGATGTGGCGAGGCCTCCATTGCCTGAGATGCCGGCCGTGCCTGTGCCGCTTTTACCGGTTCCGTTGATCAGGCCTGCCACAACGGTCATAAATCCAGTGGACGCACTGATCTTATGAACGAGGCTGGTCTGGTAGTCGGCAAGATAAACATCGCCGTTCCTGGCGACCGTCATGCCGCGAATTGTACTTAGTGAGGTATGCAGACCGAGAGCATTGGCTAGACCATCGCTCGCCAGGCAGCCGTCCCCTTCACTGGTAACAGGGGTTCCATAGGAGGCGAGAGAGCCCGAGGCGCCGCAGATACTTTGAGTTGCAGTGGAGAGCAGACCGGCAACGACCGTCACTACGCCGGACCGTGCATCGATGCGACGCACGGACGATTTGCTGTTTGAATTGATGTCGACAAAAAAAACGTTTCCCTGCGGATCGACACCGATATCATGAACGTTGCCCAAGGTTTGTCCTGCACCGACCACGACCGAGGTAGACGTAATCTGACATCCATCTCCATAGTTGTCATAGGTCAGGCTGGTGACGCTGGAACCCAGGCAAGGCGCTGTAGCGGGCGCGGTGAGGGCAAGGGGCGTGCCACCGCCCGCGAGCTTTTGAATCGTATAGGGAAGGACATATGGGGCCTGCGCCGGGGCGTTCCACGAAATGGCAGAGGCAAACAGTGCAGCGGACCCCATAACGAGCTTTACGGCGCGAACGGCGAATTTAGGCGATAGCTTCATGACCAACTCCATCGAAAATCAAACTCAGTAAAAGATCGTCAACGCGAACTGCATCTTGCGACCGTTGGTTGAGGTGTTGCCGTTGTTGCCGTAAGTCGACAGAACCCTGCCAAACTTCGTGGCGTTCTCGCCTGGAATGAGGTTGCCGAAGACGGAGCAAGCGCCGCCCTGGTGGTATATGGTCGGGGTGCCATTGCTCTGGTTGGTGCCCGGAGCCACGATCTCCGTGGTGCAGGCGAACCCGTTAGACGGATTGGCGAGATTCGGGGTATTGAATACGTTGTATCCTTCTGCGCGGAAGTTCAACCTCATGCCTGGGCGAATCCGCTGCAAGGGGAAATCTCTGCCCACAGTCATATTGGTCATGATGTAGCCGGGACCGACAAACATGTTGCGGGATTGGCTCGAGAAGGTTCCAAGGATGGGATATGTGAAAGCGTAGGGGTTGATCCACTGAGCCACCTTGTCCGCGCGATGGCGGTTCTTCGGCAGATAGGGGCTAACGCCGGGCAGGAAATCAGCGCGTTGATTGGGCTCGCCATTGAAGGCCGAGTCGGAGTTCATGGTGACGCTGAACGGCGTTCCCGTACGAGCGACATAGGTGCCGCTGTAGACCCAATCGTTGAGGATTCCGCGAACTGGAGCGTTGAATCCCGTGACTCGCGGGAAGCGAGTCACCCAACCGAGCGTGTAGTTCAGCTTTACGTTGTTATCGGAAGGGCCGTAGTCCGAGTTCAGATTCGAGACGTTCGGTACGGTATTGGATGTAGTTTGAGCATTGGTCTGGATATCCATCGCTTTGGAGTAGCTGAAGGAGCTAAGAATCGTCAGATACTTGCCGCTGCGTTGGGTGTACTGCAGTTGAAGCGCACTATAGCTGGACGTACCCACCGACAGGATGTCTACGATGCCCTGTCCACCGAAGTTGAATGGCGCATAGCGGGCACGAAGGCGGCGTTGCGCTGTCGCCGTGGTGGCTCCGCCCGCAACTTGGGCGAGTGTGGCCCCGGCGCCAGTGTATGGGAGGCAATACACCGCCGGATCGGCCTGGCCATATGCCGTGGAGCATGTTGGATCGACGAGGGTTGGGTTGAGATCCAGCGGAATCGTCAGCTTGCGCGCAAAGCGGCCGATGTAATTCGCATCGAGTACGCCGGCATGCGGTATGTGGTACTGGAAGCCGAGGTTGGCCGCTTCCACGTATGGGGTTCGGAAGTTCTTATCCGGGAAGAATATGGAGTATGGAGCAAAAAACTGGGGATTTGCTGGAGAGAACGCCTGTGGCAGCTGCAGCACCGAACCATCGGGAACGCCCGCGGAGTTGTACCCGAATGTAGCCAGAGGGACCGAAGCGCCCCCGGGCGGCTGTGCTTCGGTAACAAGGTAGTGGAACGGTTCACCGACGCCGATGACGTTGGCGTTCACGGCATCGAAGAACATTCCATATCCGCCGCGGATGAGAAGCTGGCCGTTTCCACCAACGTCGTAGGCGAAACCAACACGTGGAGCAAAACCGTTGAAGTCGGTAGGCACGAGCGATGGAAGGACGGACTTGTCACCAGGGAAAGCCAGCCCACTGGGCGCGCCCGGGAATACCGTCGACTGAAGTCCCGGGACAAAGGTCGCCGCCTTACCGTGCGGCTCGAACCATTGAAACGGCACTTCGTAGCGCACGCCCAGGTTTACGGTCAGCTTCGGAGTTGCGCGCCAGTCGTCCTGGAGGTAGCCGAAGACGTTATGTTGAATACCGCCCTGGATGAGCCGATTCTGCGCCGTAGCGGAGTCCGCGAGGCCACCCAGAGCGTCCGCGAAGGGGAGAACTGTGTAGTCGGAGCTGAAACCAATCGATCCGGTGTAGTCAGACCGGTTGAGGTACTGCAGCCGCAGAAAGTTGAAGCCGACCTTCAGGCTGTGATTACCCCTGGTCCAGATCAGGGACTGTTGGACTTCGACGTTCTCGTTGATGTGGTCCTGATAGCCGTCGCTCGAGCTACCGAGATTGAAGCCGTTGTTGAAATTGATACCGGGCAGAGCAGGCTTGAGGGGAACGAAGAAGTTTCCGCCAAACGTATTGAGTGTCCGGCTGTCGTCGGGATATTGGGTGGATTCAAACCGTTTGTAACCGACCCGGGTGCTGCTGAGCAGGTTCGGCGTAAGGATCCACGTCAGACCTACGTTGCCAAAATTTCCCTTTACGTGGCTATTGACCAGTCCATACGTGGCGACGCCTTGAGATTGAGCGTTCACGCCGGGAGCCGAATTCGCACTTGAAGTGAACAGGTTGTAGCGGGCATCGAGCGTTCTCCGCGTATCGATCACGTAGTCCACACGCGCCAGACCGTTTTTGTCGCCCGTGGGCGCGGGGGCTGTTGTCACCGCGAAGCCACTCGCCCCCGGGTAAGGAACAAAGGTCTTGATGATCGCTTGCATAACCGGGTTGAAGCAGGGGCTGGGAAGCTCATCGTAGGGCATGTAGGTGGCGGTGGATGTGACCGCCAGGCCGCTGGTTCCAGCACTATTGCCATAGAGGTGGTTCGAGGCGAAATTACTCGCCTGATTCAGCAGCGCCAGGCAGGGTGACGTGGCAGGACCACCTGCCTGAACCGAAGCAATGTTGTAGATCGAAATGACGTTGTCTGGAGAGACGCCTCCATTACCTGGAATGCCGTTCGCAGCCGTAACGTCGATCGGATTGAGCATTCGCGCGATGGCTACCGCGCCCGTTGAACCATTGGGATAGGTATTGACCTGATCTTCGTAGCTCGCGCAGGTGAGTCCCAGACCAGCGAAGGCCCCATTGGGGCTGCATGGCCGTGGCGTTCCATCTGGGTTCTCGCCACGATCGGCATGTGTTGGGGTCAGAGCCGAGCCCGTCGTCTGGAGATGCCCGATCAGCTGCTGATATGCGCCGAAGTAGTAGAGCTTGTCACGCAGGATCGGGCCGCCGATAGTGAAACCGAACTGGTTTTGGTCGTCTTTCGGGTTGACCTGGGTGATGTAATCAGCCGCGTTGAACATCTGGTTCTGCAGATAATCCCAAACGGCGCCATGAATCTGGTTGGTGCCTTGGCGGGTAAGCACGTTGAACACGGAGCCGGCGTTGCGCCCGTACTCGGCCTTGAAGTTGTTTTGAAGAATGCTGACCTGCTGGAGAGCGTTGGGCGTCGGGAAATTCACGCCTGTGTTGTAGAACAGGTTGTTCCACATGAGGCCGTCGAAAAGCATCAGGTTCTGTGTGGACCGGCCGCCCGAAGAGCTGTAGGTCGGGCCTCCTGTGTCGCCGGTGAACGTGGAAGGTGCGTTGACGTTCACCACGCCCGGCAGCAGAGCAGCCAGTGCGACGATGTTATGACCGTCGATGGGGAGGTCGTCGATGAGCTTTTGCGGGATGAGTGTGGCAATGGTGGCCGACCGGGGATCGATGACGGAACCCGTGGTGTCCTGCACAGTGATGGTTTCATTCATCTGACCGCGCGTCAGTTTGACCGTCTCCTTGACGTTCGAGTTGGCATCGATCGTTATGCCTGTAACCACTTCGGTCTGGAAGGTGGGACCTGACACGGTCAGGATGTAAGTACCCAGGGGAAGGCTGGGGATAAGGTATTCGCCGGTGCCGTTGGTCTGCACCTCACGCGTAATGCCGTGGTCCGGATCGCTCGCGGTAACCGTAGCCTTAGGGATCACAGCGCCACTGATGTCGACAACGTTGCCAAAAATGCTGCCAGTGTTCTGGGCATGAGCTGTTTGCGACACAGCGGCCAGGATCAATCCCATCGCGAGAAACGCGAGAACCCGTAAGCGGGGCCGGCCAAGAATCCCCGGCGCCGCGCTCAGTGCTTGCATTAGGTTACGGACACTGCTTGTCATACTGACTCCTGCATTCCTCAGATAAAACGCCTCAAACCGGCCCACGCCATCCTTTCCTCCTATGACGGAATAGGGCGGTTTGGTGGGGCGACGCGACTAGTTACGCGGCTCGAAATTCGAAGCTCTTTTGAACGACGCAAATATACACACAAACAGGTAGAATTGGCAACGATGCCAAACATTATGTAGGATCGTCCTGATCTGGCAAGCGGGGAAAGCCAATGACGCGGCGTTACCATGCGGTCGGCAATCAAATTTCGCAGTATATCTATGACGCGGGTCTCTCTCCGGGAACCAGGCTTCCCGGAGAGATTGACCTGGCTCGGCTGTGTGGTGTCAGCCGACCCGTTCTCAGGGAAGCCCTGGTTGCTATGGAAGTTACCGGGGATCTCGAGCGGAACCGTTCCGGCGCCTTCGTCGGCGTTCCGAAGCCTATTTCGCTCGGCTTTCATTCAGGGCCCAGCCCGTTTGAGATATTGCGCGCGCGAATCCTGATCGAGGGCTCGACGGCGACAAATGCGGCAACGTTCGCCTCCGCACTCGACCTTTCGAAGATGGAACAGACCATGCGGCAGATTGAAACTGAGTTGGCGCAGGATGCGAGCTCGCTAGCGCTGGACCGGCAGTTTCATCTGGCTGTCGCGGAGGCTTCGAAGAACAGCGCCATAACAGCCATTGTGGACGGCCTTTGGTCCCAGATGTTCGCTCCGAAATATCATCAACTGAGCTACCAGGTAAACCTTCGGCGCAGCCGGATAGCCGCTCTGCAGGGGCAGAAAGCAGTCTTCCAGGCGATTGCCGGGCGCAATCCTCAACATGCACGACGCACAATGAAAACACACCTGCAACATCTGGAGATTCGTCTTCTTGAAAGCGAGTAAGGAAGCGGTGCGCTTTCTTACTCTTCGATCTGGTGGCGGCCAATCCAGATGCTCCGCCGCCCTCCCCTTCACCGCTTAAACAATCCCGTCAATCACTCTTGAAGGCAGAATGCTTCTGCAAGCGATACCATGGGGCATCGCATTTTCCGATGAGGGACAAGTTCCGCAATGAAAAAACGTGCAACCGTCATTGACGTTGCGGCTTTGGCCGAAGTCGGAGCCTCCACGGTGTCCCGGTACTTGCGCAATGTTCCCGTTAAGCCCGCGGTTGCAAAGCGCATACGGGAGGCGGTTGAGACATTAGGCTACGAGCTCGATGAAACAGCCCGCGCGCTAAGAGTCGGGCGCACTCGCACCATCGGTGTGATCCTGCCCAAGATATCGAATGTCTTCTTCAGCCAGGCGATGCAGTTGATCGAGGAAGAAGCAAGACAACGCGGATGTACCGTTATCCCGCTCACGCATCAGGATCGCATGTCGCAGCAGCAAGACAACCTCGCAAAACTGCGACGCTACCGTGCGGATGGCGTGATCATCACCTGTGCTCCGGGAACGCTGGCCACAGATGTTCAGGTTGCATTACCCCATATCCCGATCGTAGCGTTCGACAGCTATCTTTCCTCGGAGATCGACTCTGTTCTTTTGAGGAACCGGGAAGCGGCGAGGATAGGGACGGAGCACCTGCTGGGGCATGGATATAAAAACATAGCTTGTGTGACCGGAAGGCCGGACATCTATAGCTTTAAAGAACGTATCGCAGGCTACACGGAAGTGATGACGAGCCGCCAGCTCCGCCCAAACGTAATTACGGCACCGGACTACGACCAGCTTCGTTTTCTACTCGGAGTCGCATTGCAGGGCAAGAATCGGCCAGCAGCGTTGCTGTCCCTGAGTGACTTCGCAACCCTCAACGTGCTTACTACCTTCCGAGAGCTTGCGTTGAAGCCAGCCGACCGTGTTCCAATCATAGGTTTCGATGACTTCGGCTTCGCGCCCCTCGTTGATCCGCCGCTTACCGTGATTCGCCAACCGATCGAAACCATGGTGCGCTATGCCTTGAATATGTTGTTCAGCCGAATCGATGGGACAGCATCCAAAGAGACACAGGCAATCTCTCTCCCCGGAGAACTGATATGTCGAAGGTCCTGCGGATGTGCCTAGTAGTGAAACCACGAAACTGTGGCTTTCAGTTGGATCCCAGTACAGATGCCGCATGGAGTTATCCCCATTGAGGAAGTTAGCGGGGCGAACTTGACTTGTTTCCTTCTGTCACCAACAGTCTGAGTCGATCCACATCATCGCCTGGGTTCCACGAATCAGTTCCGTTCAGCAGTTGCGCGGGTGTCAACCGCTTTTCTTCTTCGGCGGACAGGGGCGGATACTCTATCGCACGATGTCCACCGTTCACGCCCGGGCCATGCGACTTGTACTCGCGATAGGTGGCAGTCTTGAGACGATCTCCCCACTCCGACCATCCTTCCGGAGCCATGGTTTGCTCCATATCGGTGTCATAAAAGAGAACATTTGCATACTCGCGCCATGGTCTGCCGAGCACAAGGCGATTGCCATTATTGGCTCCGGTAATCCTGCACTCAAGAAAATAATAGCCGGAGTCTTCGGCGGGAAAGTGCTTGCTCTGTGCAGTCACCATGATGGTACCGTGTGGCCGGGAATGAAGCTCGCAATGATGAAACACGGCCTTGGCATCACCGAAGATGTAGTCCACGTTGCCTTCGACGAAGCAATCATTGAAGTACTGGCGCGAGGCAGCACAGGGAGACGTTTCCGTGTTGCTGCGGCATGTGCGGCTTGCGGCAAAAAGCGTATCCTGCCCGCTAACAAGACGGACACGATCGAGAACCGCCTTGTCGGAACTGAGTTGGAGCGCGACCGCTTGCGAGGCATCGGCAGGATCAGAGTGTTCATCCCACCAGGTGTTCGCAATGGTGAGGTTCTCCGCTGCAAATCCGTTGGCTTCCACCGTCACTGTTCCTGACTTGAAGGTGCTACCCGTGTTCTTTGCGGAGTCTCCGAAGGTGAGAACGACATCCTTTGGGTCTTTCCCGAGACCGACCAGCCAGATGTTGTCCTTAGTGATCGCGATCTTTTCCTTGTAGGTGCCGGGCTTGATGAAGATAACCGCGCCGGCAGCTGTCACTTGAGTAACAGCTTCCTGCACGCTGCGATAGTCACTGCTCCCATCAAGGGCTACGGTAATCCTGGCCTGGCTGCTTTGCGCATCGCAAAAAGGCACGACGGCTAAACAACAAATAACTAGCTGCAACAAATTGCGCGGTCTCGTCATATGCAATCCTCGAAGTTCCTCGGCGACACGATTACTTACCGTCCGTTGGTGCGGCCTGGAGCGGCAAAGGAGCGCCTGAACCCTCCGGAACACCAAGAACATCGGGGCCAAGCTCCACTTCGCTGCGGATCAGGTTATCCACTACAAGCCGGCCGAACAGCGCCTTACCTTTATCGTTCAAATGCGTTCGGTCCGGTGCTTGAGTGGATGCTCCTTCGGCTTTTGCGTCGGGATGTCCAACCATGTCCAAAGCATCCGCCTGCGACTGGGTCAACCGGGCCAGGTATCGTTGCGACATGCCATATAGATCCACGAAGGTTACCTGATCTTCTGCCGCAACCTGCCGCGCTGCATCCGCATAAGCCTTCAGACCATCGTCACTGACCAACTTGCCGCCGCGGTAGTTGCGGCGAGATAAGGGGCTTAGAAGAATTGGAATGGCACCTGCTTTTCGAGCCTCTGCCACCATCGTGCGGAGATTGTCGGTATAGGTTCCTTGCGGGTCGGTGTGCCTCGCCGGATCGTCTTTCTGGTCGTTGTGCCCAAATTGAATGAAGTAGTACTGTCCTTTTTCGGCCAGGGCATTCTTCCATGCGCCTTCATCCATAAAGCTCTTGGTGCTTCTGCCGTTCAGGGCAAGATCGACACAAGTAACATTCGGGGTGAGTGTCGCACAGAATCCCGGCCCCCAACCACCCTGGGGCGCCGTTGTTGAATCGCCAACAAGGACGATCTTGAAGCGCGCTCCCTGAATAGCCCGCATCGCCAGCTGCCCCTCTGGCGGCAACTCCGCTGCTTTGGGCAGAACATAGAGCTGAAGTTCAGGAACCACTGTCCCTAAATCGGTCGCCACCATGCGCCCAAAGACGTAGCTTCCCTCCCAGTTCAAATGGGTCTTGTCCCATCCCAATTTGCCATCTTTGTCCTTCTTGGTAATGCCAAGCTTGGCGCCGTTCGCTTCTCCAATGCTATCGAGGTAGGCAATGCTTCTCGTCTGTAAGTCAATCAGTGGAACATGAAGCTCCTGCGCTACAGCTGTCATCCCGTTCGCATAAGCGGTCAGATCGCTATGAATCTTGCCATCTTTGCCAAAGTACCGGCGCGTGAGAGGCGTCACCAATATTGGAATCGCATGTTCGGCACGCGCCTCGATAACAAAGTTGCGCAGATTCTGCTGATACGCATCCAGCGGCACTTGCCTGTCATTCAGCTCGCCGGAAACCATGTCGTTATGGCCAAACTGGATCAACATGTAGTCCGGCTTCGATGCGATCGCTTTATCCCAAATGCCATCTCGCCGGAACGTCTTCGTACTTGTACCGCCTCGCGCGAAATTGATGCAGTCCACCTTTGGACTGAGATTGGCACAAAAGCCTCGACCGTAGCCGGCATTGTCTGTCTGCGTAGAATCACCGATCAGCTCGATCCTTACGGTGGTTCCAGGCTTTCGGCTTGCGGTCACGTCACGCACCGGAGCACTTTGCGCCGCAATACAGCCTGTGAACGACAAAAGAGAGATCCGGGCCACTAATTTGGCATAACGATGCAGCGCGTATTGCCGGCGAAGGGCAATGGTCCGCAACCTGTGGTCATGGCTTACTCCATTGCGTCGCGAGGTGATTCTCCCCATTTCAATTGCTCCAGTGTGATAGCCTCCCATTTTGGCATCGTTGCCATTTTGGAAGTGGTTTGAATGTAGCTGCTGTCCGTAAACACGTCAAGCTCAAGGCGCGCGGCCTTGGGAAAGTAATCGCTTCAGGGCTGTCTGAAGCGTCGAGGATAGAATGCGTCGTCTCATTTTTACGATATCGGTCTTTGTTGTATGCTTTTTTCTTTGTGCATCGATGCCACCTTCCATAGCCCAGCAGCCTACGCCAGCCCTTGCCGCACTGTCCTCGGAGGAAGTGCTCACACGAGTCCCCGCAAATCCGTCGCTTCCCAGCATCTTTATCGTGGGCGATTCGACGGCGGATTTCAGCGTCGACCACAATCATGAAGGGTTGGCGGCCGTGCAGGGATGGGGCGTCTTCTTCCCTGCTTTCTTCGATGAAAACAAAGTCAATATAGTGAACGTTGCCCGTGGTGGGCGTTCCAGTCGCACCTTCCAGACTGAAGGCTACTGGGACAAGGTGCTCGCGGAGATAAAACCGCATGACATTGTTCTGGTCCAGCTCGGGCAGAACGACGTGTTCCCCATCAACGACGACTCGCGTGCAAGGGGAACGTTGCCAGGCGTCGGGCCGGAAAGCCAGGAAATCGACAACCTGTTGACGCACAAGCATGAGGTTGTTCACACCTACGGCTGGTACATCCGCAAGTATGTCGAAGACACACGCGCGAAAGGCGCAACCCCGATTGTGATGTCGTTGACACCCAGGAATGTCTGGAACGAAGGTCATGTGGAAGTCGGCGTCAGTGACTATCGCGAGTGGACCCGTACCGTCGCCGACGAAGAACATGCTCCTTTCGTCGACGTGAGCGCCATCATCGCGCAGCAGTTTGAAAAGTTCGGTCGCGCGAAGGTCGATGGCCTGTTTCACGACACGGAGACAGTCCACATGACGACGCCGGGATCTTTCCTGGCGGCCGAGTGTACATTCGCAGGCTTGAGGGCTCTTCCTGGGGAATGGATCACGCCCTATGTTTCCGGTCTCGGAAAGCTTGTGCCGTCACTCGCAAGTCTTTCAATGGCAGAGTCAAAGCCAAAGAAATAGGCATGTTCGAGCCTTTCGCGAACTGTGCGGGTCTACGCCACGCGCCGGCTTTGGGCGTCCAGAAGGCGCAATCAGATCAGCCCGATGGCGCGGCCTGCAACGCCAACACCAAGCCATAACACAAGCGACACAATAGCGACGGCGCGCTGGGGCTGGTTGGCTGTTCCGCCGTCGGCGCCGCGAGCGACCTTGCGATGCAGTGTGAAGTAGAACAGCACTGCTGTAGTAAGCAGCGCCATCTTCCAACGGAATGCCGGACTGAAGTAGCACTTCATCGCCTCTTCCGATAGCAGGCCGATGCCCGAGAGGATCATTACCGCGAGACTGACGAGCAGCACACGCCCAAGGTCGCGACTGATCACAGCAGCAGACTCGCCTCTGAGTATTACGCCGAGCAGTCTCAGATCGACCAGCAGCACTGAACCACCCAGTGCCGCGAGCGCAAGGAGATGCACCATCTCAATGACGGCGAAAGCCCATCGGCTTGTCTGCGTGAAATGGCCAAGCGGCGACTGCGCCAGTGCGGCGAACCAATGTTGCGGTGAGAGCAAGACAATCCCTTTCCTTCACGACG
>JAMFSR010000015.1 GCA_026225395.1 Granulicella sapmiensis | reverse complement strand
TAACGTCTACGTCTGCACGGTCTCCGAGGGCGGCAAGATCGACATGGAGATGCGCCTCAAGCGCGGCCGTGGCTACGTCTCGGCGGATAAGAACTTCGATGGCGATCTTGGCCTCGGCTTCATCCCCGTGGACTCGGTTCACTCGCCTGTGCGCAAGGTCAACTACCTCGTCGAGGCCGCTCGTCTCGGTCAGATCACCGACTACGACAAGCTCACCCTCGAGATCTGGACCAACGGCACCATTCTTCCTGCGGATGCACTCGGCCTCTCGGCCAAGCTGCTCAAGGACCACATGACCATCTTCATCAACTTTGAAGAGGAAATGGAAGCCGGCGGTCACGACGGCCTCGACGGTCCCGCGATCCGCAACGAGAACCTCAACCGCTCGGTCGAAGAGCTGGAGCTTTCGGTGCGCAGCTACAACTGCCTTAAGAACGCCAACATCGCGACCATCGGCGAGCTGATCCAGAAGACCGAAGCCGAGATGCTCAAGACCAAGAACTTCGGCCGCAAGAGCCTCAACGAGATCAAGGAAATCCTTGCTCAGATGGGTCTCTCGCTCGGCATGAAGATCGACGAGTCCGGCAACCCGGTCCCGGGACCCACCTCCGTGCTTCCTGCCGCAACCCTGGCAGCCAGCTACGGCAGCTTCGACGACGAAGACGAGGACGACGACGAAGACCTCGACCTCGACGAGCCCGAAAACTTCTAAATCAGGGTCCAGGGCTTAAGGCCCAGGGTCCAGAGTGTAACAACGCGGGGCGGAAACGCCCCGCACCATTCTCCTGCGGAGCAGTACGGAAATGGTGAAGTCTTATAAAGACCTGAAGGTATGGCAGCGAGCGATCGAGCTTTCACTTAGCCTCTATCGACTTACCGCCGGTTTCCCAAAGGAAGAACGGTTTGGTTTAGCCAGCCAGCTTCAACGTGCTGGCGTTTCCATACCAAGCAACATCGCTGAAGGTTACGGTCGCGGCACTCGCAAGGATTACAAGCAGTTCCTCTCGATTGCTCGTGGCTCAACATTAGAAGTGCAAACGCAACTGATCATCGCCAAAGAGTTGGGCTACTGCAATCTTGATGCTCTAAATCAAGCGCAATCGCTCTCCGAGGAAGTAAGCAAAATGCTCTACTCTCTCATTCAGAAGCTCTGATCACTCGCTTTCTGGACCCTGGGCCCTGGACCCTCGCACCACCACTGTAGTCCGGCTGACAGCACAAGCTGAGCCGAAGGAGATCATCATGCGTCATCGCAAGGGCGGGTTTAAACTCGGCCGCAACACATCCCATCGTCGCGCACTTCTGCGCAACCTCGTCACCTCTATCATCCTGAACGACCGCGTTCACACCACCATCACCAAGGCCAAGGCCACCCGCCCCATCGTCGAGAAGATGATCACCCTCGGCAAGAACGGCAGCGTTCACGCTCGCCGTCAGGCACTCGCTTATCTCATGGGACCCGAATCCGTGGATCGTCTCTTCGCGATCGTCGCCCCCCGCTACGCCACGCGCCCCGGCGGCTACAGCCGCATCGTCCGCACCGGTGTCCGCAAGGGCGATGCCTCCGAGATGGCTTTCATCGAGCTCCTCGGCTCCGAGAACGAGCTCTCTGAGAAGGCAGCCAAGCGCGAAGAGAACCGCGCCAAGCGCCGCGAAGAGTTGCAGAAACAGCTCGAAGAGCGCCAGCCGGGTGAAGACACCAACCCCGACACCAGCGCTGCTTAGTCAAAACGCAGTCGCAGCAAAATCAAAAGGCGCGCCTCACCCGGCGCGCCTCTTTGGTTTTTGCCCTTGCCTTTCTTTCTGTCATCCTCGCAGGGGATCTGCTTTCCTCTAGCAGCGACGAGCTAGCTTGAGCTAGCCCCCATCTGTTCCACCACCTGCTTGTAGTACTCCTTATACAAAACAAACCGGTCTCGCCCGGCCCTCTTCGCCGCATAGAGAGCCTCATCCGCCAGGCTCACCAGTCTCTGATCACTCGCCATCGCCGCATCCAGGCTCGCGGCCCCGATGCTGGTCGTCAGCGGTTCATCTTCCCACCTGGCAGCCCTTATCTTCTCCAATATGCGTTCGGCGAGCTGCGCCGCCTGCGCGTCATCGGTCTCCGGAAGCAGCAACACAAACTCCTCGCCCCCATACCTAGCCGCCAGATCACCCTCCCGCGTGGCCTCTTCTAAAAGCCGTGCAAACTGACGTAACGCCGCATCTCCTTGCTGATGTCCATAGAGATCGTTGCGCCGCTTGAACCCGTCCAGGTCTAGTATCATCACCGAAAGCTCCCGCTTCTTCCGCTTGGCCTGCGCAAACTCCACAGCCAACCTCTCATCGAAAACTCTGCGATTGGCCAACCCGGTTAGGCTGTCGGTCGCGGCCAGTTCACTCAGCCTTACATTCGCAGCTTCAATTTCTGCGCGCTGCCGCCGCAGCTCCGTATCGCTTCGCAATTGCTCGGTTACATTGATCCAGAAGCCGCCCACCATCGTGCTTCCATCTGCACCGGCGCACGGAAATTTGTACGAGCACCACTGCGAAACCACCCCATCTTTATCAACCCACTCTTCCTGCATGATCCGCAGCGAGTTCGACCGTACTGCATCCATGTCATGCGCGCGAAACCGCGCAGCATCCCTCTCGTCATAAATTTCGTGGTCAGTCCTTCCCAGCCACTCCTCACGCGTAACCCCAAACGTGTCTGCGGTCATTTGGTTGTAGAAGATAATCCGCCCGTCAGCGTCCTTTAGAAACGCGATAAACGGCGCGCTGTCCATAAACGTCATGAAGCGATGTTCGCTGGCGGCCAGCTTGGCGCGCGCTTCTTCCGCCGCTGCCAGGGCCCGTTCTATTTGCAGTCGGTGCAACCGCAGCTCCATCCGCGCATTCACCTGCCGGCCCAGCACTTTCAGCGCCGCAACCTGCGTCGTAGTCAGCTTCCTCGGTACCCGGTCCAGCACGCACAGCGTTCCCAGCGCGAACCCATCGGGACTGGAAATCGGCATTCCCGCATAAAACCGCACATGGTTCTCTCCGGTCACCAGTGGATTCTCCGCAAACCGCGGATCATTCGTAGCATCCTCCACCAGCATCAACTCCGGCTGCTGGATCGCGTGTGCGCAGAAGGCGATTTCCCGTGGTGTCTCGCTGATCGCCAGCCCGATCGCCGCCTTGAACCACTGCCGCCGGTCATCCACCAGTGTCACCAGGCTTATTGGAACCTCGCAGATAGCGGCAGCCGTTTCCACCAGCTCGTCGAACTCCGGCTCGGGCACGGTATCCATCAATTCCATTCGATCCAGAGCAGAAAGCCGATCTGTCTCCCGTGCCTCAATTGTCGTGGTCATTTCCAGCATTAAAACACCCTCAAGGCATTCTGCAGGTACAGCATCGTATCAATGATCGCTATTTTCACAGCATGAAAAGAAACAAATCTCCCTTAAACGAATACGATCTCTGTTGGCTTTTGGATGTCCAAACGAACGATACTCTCGAAACCCGGCACTGCGGTAAACTACGGCACATAGCCTCTGTGAAAGTGCATCTCTTTCTGCCTCGGTCCGCCCAAAATGCCAATTGTCGAACTCCAGAACATCCGCAAAGTCTATGACACCAAGGTCGCCGTCGAGGGGCTCACGCTGTCCATCGAGCCAGGCACCATGTTCGGCCTCCTTGGCCCCAACGGCTCCGGTAAAACCAGTTCTATCCGCATGATGATTGGTATGACGGTTCCTGACTCCGGGACGGTTCGCCTCTTCGACAAGCCTTTTGCCCGCACCTCGCTCCACAAAGTCGGCTACCTGCCCGAAGAACGCGGCCTCTACAAGAAGATGAAGGTTCTCGACCAGCTCATCTTCCTCGGCCAGCTCCACGGCCTCGACGAAGCCACAGCCCGCAAGCGTTCCATAGCCTGGTGCGAGCGCATGGAAATCACCGAAGCCATCGCCAAGAAGACCGAAGAACTCTCCAAGGGCATGCAGCAGAAGATCCAGTTCATCGCCGCGCTGCTCCACGAACCCGACCTCATCATCATGGACGAGCCCTTTAGCGGCCTCGACCCCGTCAACGCCACACTACTCATGGACACTCTCGTCTCGCTCCGCACCGAAGGCAAAGCCATCCTCTTCAGCACCCACCGCATGGATCAGGTCGAAAAGCTCTGCGACTCCATCGCGCTCATCTCACGCGGCAAGCTTTTGCTCTCCGGCTCCATGCGCGCCATCAAGGCTGAGTACCCTCGTAACCGGCTACAGGTTTCTTTCACCGGCGACGACACCTTCCTCCGCCACGGCGGCATCGCAGAATTCAAGAACTACTCCGGCATCGCCGAAATCAAGCTCCACTCCGAAGCCGAAGCCCAACAGATTCTAGCCGAAGCCATCGCCAACGGAACCCACATCAACCGCTTCGAAGTGATGGAACCCACACTCGAAGAAATCTTCATCGAAAACGTCCGCGCCAGTTTCGGCGACGAAGAAGCAGGAGGACGCGTTCTCGCGTAAACAAGCATGCATAACATCTGGCTCATCGCAAAGCGCGAATACACTGAGCGCATCCGCACCAAGGGCTTCATCATTGCCACGGTCCTCATCCCCACGCTCATGGGCGGCGGCATCTTCGCCGCTACGGCGCTCGCCAATCACAGCAAAACCGGCTCTCACATCGCCGTCGTCACCTCGCAGCCGCAGCCTGCCACCGATCTCAAGCAGCAGCTCGAAAACGGCAAGGACACCACCATGACGGTCGACATCCTGCCGCCCTTGCCCGAAATCACCAAGGCGCTCGATAAGCAGATGGACGATAAGAAGCTCGACGGCTACCTCGTCATCCATCAGGACACCCAGCCTGCCACCTACGATTTCACGCCACGCTCCTCCGCTGACATTGCCACTTCCACCGCCGTCAAAGATGGCTTGCAGAGCGCTATCCAGCGCGAGTACCTCACGCAACACGGTGCATCCTCTTCCGAAATAGATGCCTTCACTCAGCCCATCAAGCTCAACATCGTGGGCAAAGGAGGTAAGACCGACGCCAGAACCTCCTTCATCGTTGCCTACATCCTCTTCTTCCTCATGTACATGGTCGTCCTCATGTACGGCATGAACGTCGCCCGCTCCATCATCGAAGAGAAGACTTCACGCATCTTCGAAGTATTGCTTGCCACTATCAAGCCGCAGGAGTTGCTCGCCGGCAAGATCCTCGGTGTGGGCGCGGTCGGTCTCACGCAGGTCGGTGTCTGGATGATCGCCGCTGCCGGCATCGCCACCTACGCTGGCGCGATGAGCAATGTTTCGATCAGCGCCACACAAGCCATCTTCTTCATCATCTACTTTGCGCTCGGCTATTCGCTCTACTCCAGCGTCGCCGCCGCGCTTGGCGCTATGACCAACTCCGAGCAGGAGCTCCAGCAGCTCAACATGTTCCTCATGATGCCGCTCTTCTTCTGCATGCTTATGATCGGCCCGCTGGTCTCGAACCCCAACTCCACACTCTCGCGCATCGTCTCGCAAATCCCCTTCTGTGCGCCGCTGCTGATGAACTTCCGCATCTCGCTCTCCATGCCGCAGCCTTGGGAGATCGCCTTGTCCATCGCACTCATCCTGGTCACCATCTACATCGTGCTCTCGATCTCCAGCCGCATCTACCGTGTCGGCATCCTCATGTACGGCAAAAAACCGAACCTCCCCGAAATCCTCCGCTGGCTCAAGTACAGCTAACACCGTCGCCTCCACATGGGGATAGACCTCAACCAAATCGCAGCCCGCTCCGAACCCTTCCGCTCACAGGTCTGCATTATCGGCGCGGGCATCGCCGGACTCACGCTAGCGCACCGTCTAGGCCGGCAAGGAATCGACGTAGCCCTCCTCGAAGCCGGTGGCCAGACCCTCGAAACTCGCAGCCAGGCCCTCTTTGTTCAGGCTCGCAATATCGGCGCACCCCACCTGGGCCTCCACGAAGGCCGGTATCGCACCCTCGGTGGCTCATCCATCACCTGGGGCGCGCAGGTCCTTCCTATGGCCGATTCCTCATGGCCGATCCCCACCGAATCCCTGTCGCCCTTTTACTCGGAAGCCCAACAGCTCCTCGGCCTCAACGATCTCCCCTTCGAAACCGTACCCTTCGCCGCCGCAACACACACACCGCTCACGCCTGAAATCAACGGCATAGAAACCCGCCTGTCCAAGTGGGCTCCATTCTCCCACCGCAACTTCGCCAACACCCTCGCCCGAACCCTCCCCGCCAGCGTCACCCTCTACCTCCACGCGGACGTAACAGAACTTCTCCAAGTCGACACGAGCATTACCGCCGCCATGGTCCGCCACAACGCCGCCACAACCTTCCGTTTCGAAGCCCCGCACTTCGTCCTCGCTGCCGGCACCATCGAAACCTCACGCCTTCTCTTAGCCTCCCGCAGCCAATCCGAGCAGGGAATCGGCAACGCCCACGACCAGGTAGGCCGCAACTTCCACGACCACCTCAGCGTCCTCGCCGCCGAACCCACCGGCCAACCCCGCACCCAACTCCTGCAAACCCTCACCCCGCGCATCTTCGACGGCACCCTGCACACCCCCAAGCTCGAAGCCACGCCCTCCCTCCGCAACCAGCTTCACCTCAACGCCGTCCTCGCGCACCTCACCATCGACGAGCCGGAAAACTCCGGCCCCGCCGTCGTCCGCGACATCCTCCACGCCCGCCAGCGCGGCACCCTCGCCCGCACTCTAGTCGCCCACGCCCCACGCCTTCCAGATAGCCTCATCACCGCCGCCCATCTAGCCTGGCAAGCCAAAGTCAACCACCGACGCCACATCTCACGCCACGCCGCCGTCACGCTTCGCCTCAACGTCGAGCAGCAACTCCGTCCCGACTCCCGCATCACCCTTAGCCCTGACCGCGATGCCCTTGGCATGCCCCTTGTCCTCCTCGACTGGAAGATCTCACCCACCGAAATCCAAACCCTCCGCCGCTTCGCCACGCACCTGCGCACCAAGCTCCCCTTCCTCGACCCCGCTGCCATGAACTGGAACGAAGCCCTCTTCGACGACTCCATCCCATTAGCACTCGAAGACGTCTTCCACCCCATGGGCGGCGCGCTCATGGGCGCCGACCCCCGCACCAGCGTCGTCAACCCCAACCTCACCGTCCACGACATCCCCAACCTGCACATCGCCAGCGCCGCCACCTTCCCCACCGGCGGCAGTCCACTCCCAACGCTTACACTCATGGCCCTCACGCTGCGCCTCGCCGACCGCCTCGCCTTAGCGCCACGTTCCTAGAATCGACAGCCGTCGCGTAATCGCCGCAACATCATCTTCGGAAAACCTCTCACTCTCAATCCCCACCAGATTCGCCTGCAAATTCTCCGGCTTCAGCATCGATGCCACCACCACATGCGCCTTGGTCGCCCGTACCACCGCCGCAAACGCAATCTCCGCCAGCCGCTCCCTCAAATCCCCATCAAGCTTCGCGCGCAAACCCGCATCAATGTCCTCATCCTTCCGCATCGCAGCCAGCAACTTCATCGCCTGCTGCGCATACAGCACACCACCGAACACATGGTTCACCATCATGAACTTTGTGCCGACATGCTCCTGCTCCCATCGGCTCGGCCCCAGAAAAAACGCCGGAAACTGCAGCGCTCCAATTGCCGGAAGCTTCGTCGCCCACCCATAAGCCGCAGTCTTCGGAGTCGAGGCAACACCTGTCCGCCGCGCCTTGCCTTCACGAACCACCTTCTCCAGCCCCGCCATCAAATCATCCTGCCGATACACCGTCTCCGGCGCCTCATGCACCAGCAGCACATCCACATAGTCCGTCCGCAACTGCCGCAAACTCTCTTCCAGCGACAACCGCAGTGTCGCCACATCAAAATGCCCAGCCGACATCTCCCCCACAATCCCTTTCCGCACCAGGTCCCGAATCTCCGGCGCCACCCGCAAAACACCTCGCACCACCGGCTTGGCAAACCTCTTCCACGCCGTCATCGGCTTTGGCAGAATCCCAAACTTCGTCACCACCACCGCCTGCTCCCGCTTGAAGAGCAGAAACTCCCCCAGCAACCCCTCAGCCTCGCCATACCCATAGCTTCGCGCCGTATCGAACAGCGTCACGCCCGCTTCCCACGCCGCCGCCATCGCCCGCAGCGAGTCCTTTCTCCCCACGCGCCCCATCACCGAGCCACACCCAAACCCCAGCGCCGACGTCCGAATTTCACCGCACTCTACATAGCGCATACGCCATCATCCTACCGCGCCAGCTACACTCAACACGTGGCCTTCACCCGCAACCAGCGCATCCTCCTCGCGATCGTCCCTCCGCTCGCCGCCGCGCTCATCCGCGCCCTGGGCGCCACATGGAGTTATCGCGACATCAACGCCCCTGCCACAACCACCGGCATCGACATCCCCGGCCCGACCATCTTCTCCTTCTGGCACTGCGCTCTCCTCGCCAGCGCCCACCGCTTCCGCAACAAAGACATCGCCATCCTCATCTCGCAATCTTTCGACGGCGAACTCATCGCCCGCACCGTCACCCGCCTCGGCTTCCTCGCCGTCCGAGGCTCCAGCACCCGCGGCGGCGCTGCCGCCCTCCGCGGCATGACCCAGGCCTACGCCGCCAACCGCATCTGCGCCTTCACTGCCGACGGCCCCAAAGGGCCGCCACGCATCGCCAAATCCGGCCCCATCCAACTGGCCCTCATCACCGACGCCCCTTGGCTAGGTGCCTTCCACGCCCAACCCGCCTCCGCCTGGCACCTCAACTCCTGGGACCGCTTCATGATCCCCAAACCCTTCACCACCATCACCTTCACCTGGCCCCCCCACACCCCCATCAACCTCTCCGACCTCCAACTCTCCCTGGACGAAGCCGTCTCCATGTCACAATCCCTAATCCCTAATCCCTAATCCCTGCCTTTATGCTCGTCTCCGACTTCCACTACGACCTCCCTGAAGACCTCATCGCCCAAACCCCACCCGCAATCCGTGGCGCCAGCCGCATGCTCACACTCTCCCGCCAAACCGGCGCCTACAAAGACCACCTTTTCCCCGAACTCCCCCAACTCCTGCAACCCGGCGACCTCCTCATCCTCAACGACTCCCGCGTCCTGCCCGCGCGCCTCTACGCCACCCGCGCCGGTCTCACCACGCAACACAACAGCCCCACCCCCACCGGCCACATCGAAGTCCTCCTAACCCAGCGCCTCGCCTCTGACCACAACGACTGGACCGCCCTAGTAAAGCCCGCCAAAAAAGTCCAACCCGGCGAAACCCTCCACTTCCACACCATCGAAGCGCCAACCGAACCGGGTGCCCCCGATCTCTCGCTTTTGGAGATCGGGGAAGCAGTTGCACCGCTGCTAACCGCAACCGTCCTCTCCGCCGCCGACTTCGGCGAGCGCACCCTCCGCTTCGCCCCCACCGACGACTTCCACGCCATCCTCGACCGCATCGGCCACCTCCCGCTCCCGCCCTACATCCACCGCTCCAAATCCGAACCCAACACCCCCGAAGACCGCGAGCGATATCAAACTGTCTACTCCACTCCCTTCGCGCAGCAGGCCGTCTCTACGCTCTATCCTCTATTATCCTCTACACTCTCGCCCTCCGGCTCCTCCGCCGCCCCCACCGCCGGCCTCCACTTCACCCCCGAAATCCTCGAAGCCCTTACCAAGCAAGGCATCGAAGTAGCAACCCTCGCCCTCCACGTAGGCCTCGGCACCTTCCAGCCCATCCGCGTCGACCGCACCGAAGACATTCGCCTCCACGCCGAGCCCTACACCCTCTCGCAGCCCACCGCCGAAGCCATCAACAACGCCGTTCAGCAGGGAAGACGCATCATCGCCGTAGGCACCACCACCACTCGCACCCTCGAGCACATCGCCCGCCTGCCCCAATACGCCGCGAACCCGATCACCGCCCACTCCGGCACCACCAGCCTCTTCCTATCCCCCGGCCTCAACGACGAGTTCAAGCTCGTGCAAGGCCTCCTCACCAACTTCCACCTGCCCCAGTCCACGCTCCTCATGCTGGTCAGCGCCTTCGCAGGCAGAGAAGCCACGCTCGCCGCCTACGCCCACGCCATAACCGCCCGCTATCGCTTCTTCAGCTACGGAGACTGCATGCTCATCACCTGAGCCCACGAATCAGCGCCCGGTCACTCGCGATTGAAACTGGCTTACCAGCTGATACACCACCGAAGGCCACGGAATATCCGGCTGCCCGTCCAGCGTCTCCGCCCAAAGCAACGGACCGCGGCTATCGAGCGATCCCCGCCCATAAATCCGCAGCGTCGCCAGTGTCCGTCCGCCCGGCCCAAAGAAAATGCCGCTGCTCTCCGCCGGAACCATCACCATCACCAAATCCGCTCGTTCCTCCGGCGAGGTCACTGCCTCCTTGCCCAGAGAGCCCACCAACTTGTTCAACAACCTGTCCCCACCCGGGTCCATCGGCTTGCTTCGAATCGCCACCGTCTTCGCCGCTGTCAGCGTCTTCTTAAACACACCCCAGTCGCAGGAGTAGGTATCCTTCACCAGCGTGCAACTCACCGCCTGCGCAGTCGCCTCATTACCCTGAGCCCCAACCGCGATACCCGGCTGTCCAACCGCCACAGCCAATCCGAATGCCAGCCCCAAAAACCGAATCTTCATCGATCTACTGTAGCGCAGGCCCACTGCCGTACCATCAAAACATCATGTCTGACGCAACGCCGCCCTCCGCCAAGCCGCCCATTTACCTCCTCGACTCCATGGCCTTCATCTACCGCGCCTACCACGCCATGCAGCGCTCCCGCCCCATGACCACGCGCACCGGCGTTCCCACCGCGGCCACCTACGTCTTCGTCAACATGATCAACAAGCTCCGCAAAGACTTCGCGCCCGAGTACCTCGCCGCAGTCTACGACGTCGGCGCCCCCGTCCATCGCAACGAACAAGCCAAGCAGATGAAGGACGTCCAGAAGTTCAACATCAAAACCCAGCAGTTCGACACCATCGAGTACGCCGGTTACAAAGCCAACCGCGCCGAAACCCCACCCGACCTCATCCAGCAGCAGCCCTACATCCGCCGCGCGCTCGAAGCCTTCCGCATCCCCATCCTCTACTACGAAGGCTATGAAGCCGATGACGTTATCGGCACCCTCTCCTGCCAGATCTCCGCCCTCGGCCACCATGTCTACGTCGTCTCGCCCGACAAAGACATGATGCAGCTCGTCAACGAGCACGTCTCCATCCTCAACCCCACCAAGGACAACCTCGTCCTGAACGCGGCCAAGGTCGAAGAAGTCCTCGGCGTTCCCCCTGAGCGCGTCATCGACGTCATGGCCCTCCGCGGCGACGCCATCGACAACATCCCCGGCGCCCCCGGCATCGGCGACAAGGGCTCGGTCGAACTCATCCAGACCTTCGGCACCGTGGAAGGCGCTCTCGACGGCGCCGCCGAAGTCAAAAAGAAAACCTACCGCGAATCCCTCCAGAACAACCGCGACAACATCCTGCTCAGCAAAGAACTCGTCACCATCCACACCAGCGTCCCCATCGAGTTCTCCCTCTCGGACATGCGCACCCAGCCGGTAGACAACGCCGCCTGCCGCGCTCTCTTCACCGAACTCGAATTCACCACCCTCCTCAAAGACCTAGCCCCCGACATCGACGCCACCCCAACCACCTACACCACCAACGCCACCGAAACCGACCTAGCAAACCTCCTAACCGAAGCCCGCAACCCCACCCCTAACGCCCTCACTCCTCACTCCTCTAGCCCTCAAACCTCTACAGACACAGAACCCCTCACAACTACCCAACTCAAAACTCAAAACTCAACCGAACCAGTCCTCCCCCAAGCCGCCACAATCGTGGGTTCCTCGCAGCGTGTCGCCACAAATGCGGGTGCCCCCGATCCGGGGTCCCCGGCGGGCGTTCTTGGCCCGTTGGGGTGGGGTCTCTCGCTTTTGGAGATCGGGGTTTCCAGAGAAGCCCGTGGTCTCGCCATAGCTCTCGCCGCCACCGCCCAATCCCTCTCCGAAGAAATCGCCGCCGAACCCGACATCGAAGCTGAACCCGAGCCCGAAGCCCCCACAACCATGTCCCTCTTCGGCACCCCCGAGCCTGAAGTCTCTAAACTCTATCCTCTATCCTCTACACTCTCGCCTTCCGACCCCGCCTGCCTCCTCGGCCTCGCCGTCGCCCCCACCCACGCCATCAGCCTCGGCCTCGACACCCCCGGCCTCCGCGAAGCCCTCGAAGACCCCACGCTCCCCAAGCTGGTCCACGACCTCAAAGCCGTCCTCCGCGCCCTCGAGCCGCACAACGTCACCCTCCGCGGCCCCATCACCGATGTCATGCTCCAGAGCTACCTCCTCAACCCTACCCACACCTCACACACCCTCATCGACATCGCCGCCCGCAGCACCTCCCGCGCACTCCTCCACCAACCCACCAAAGAAAACCCCACTGACCCCAAGCGCCTCCCCGAAGCCGCCGCCGCCATCATCCGCCTCGCCACCACCTTCACCACCCAACTCCACGAAACCCACGCCGCCCCCACCATCCCCAAAGACTCACCCGAGCTCGGCGGCGCCATCACCATCCCCAAAGACTCACCCGAGCTCGGCGGCGCCATCACCACCGAAATGCTCTTCGCCGACAAACGTCCCAGCGAGAATCCGGGTGCCCCCGATCTCTCGCACTTGGAGATCGGGGAAGATGCCGCCACGTCTGCCTCAGGACTCAACGAGACATCCACCCTACTCGACGTCTACACCCACCTCGACCTCCCACTCGTCTCCGTCCTCCTCCGCATGGAACAATCCGGCGTCCGCGTCGACTCCAACCTCCTCCGCGAACAATCCTCCCGCCTCGCCGTCCAGATCGACGACCTCGCCGAAAAAATCTACGCCTCGTCCGGCAATCGCTTCAACATCAACTCCCCCAAGCAACTAGGTGACGTCCTCTTCAACAAGATGAGCCTTCCCCAGCCCATCAAGTACGGCAAGGGCAAGACCATCTCCACCGCCATCGACGTCCTCGAAGGCCTCGCCACCGAACACGAAGTCCCCGCTCTCGTCATCGAGCACCGCCAGCTCCAGAAGCTCAAAGGCACCTACCTCGACGCGCTTCCCCAACTAGCCGACGCGCAGGGCCGCATCCACACCACCTTCAACCAGGTAGGCACCGCTACCGGCCGCCTCAGTTCCACCAATCCCAACCTGCAGAACATCCCCATCCGCACCGCCGTCGGTCGCGAAATCCGCGCCGCCTTCATCGCCGCCCCCGGCAACAAGCTCATGTCCGCCGACTACTCGCAGATCGAGCTCCGCCTCATGGCCCACTTCTCGCAGGACCCACTCCTGCTCGACGCCTACCGCACCGGCAAAGACATCCACACCCTCACCGCCGCCGAGGTCTTCGAAGTAGACCCCGCCACCATGTCCAAAGAAGTCCGCGCCCGCGCCAAGGCCGTCAACTTCGGCATCGTCTATGGCATCAGCCCCTTCGGCCTCGCCGCGCAACTGGGCATCGATCAAAAGATCGCCAAAGCCTACATCGAAAAATACTTCGATCGCTACAAGGGCGTCGCTGCGTTCATTGAATCCACCCTCGAACAAGTCCGCCGCGACCAATACGTCAAAACCGCCTTCGGCCGCATCCGCCCCATCCCCGACATCCAATCCCGCAACCCCAACCAGCGAGGCTTCGCCGAGCGCACCGCCGTCAACACCCCGTTGCAGGGCACCGCCGCCGACCTCATCAAGATAGCCATGCTCCGCATCGACGCCGCCATGCAGTCCCGCAACCTGCGGTCCCTCATGACCCTCCAGGTCCACGACGAACTCCTCTTCGACGTAGTCCCCGAAGAAGCCGAAGAGATGCAGCATCTGGTCAAAACCGAAATGGAATCCGCCGCCACCTTCTCCATCCCCATCGTTGCCGATGTAGGCCTCGGCGATAACTGGCGCGACATCAAATGAGCGCATCCAGCAAAAACCCACATGGCTCTTCCGTCCTGTCAAAACCGGACGATTGGGTCATTGCCGCGGTGTCGGGCGAGGCATAGGGTTAGCCCCACGGTGAACTACGCTCACCCAGGGCCCCTCGATGGCATTTGCTAAGAACGAGATACGCCACGCAATTGAAAACCGCGAGTTCGTCCCTTACTTCCAGCCTCTTGTTGATCTTCGTTCCGGCGCGCTCGAAGGCTTTGAGATACTGGCACGCTGGCACCATCCCACACTCGGCCTGGTGCCACCACTGGAGTTCATCCCGCTCATCGAACAGTATGTCCTGATGAACGAGTTCACCGTCTGCATCCTCACGCAGGCGTTTCTAGCCGCGCAATCTATCCCCAGCACAATCGGCTTCTCCGCCAACGTATCTCCGTTGCAACTTCACGATCGCTCCCTCCCTGCGCTCTTCACCCGCCTGGCGAAGGAAGCCGCCTTCGATCTCCGTCGTCTCACCGTGGAAGTCACCGAAAGCGCCCTTCTCGACGACCTCTCCCTCGCCGCCGCCGTCGCCGCCGACCTCAAATCCCTTGGCATACGCCTCTCGCTCGACGACTTCGGCACCGGCTACTCCAGCCTCCTGCATCTCCAGGCCCTGCCCTTCGACGAGCTCAAAATCGACATGAGCTTCGTTCGCTCCATGGTGGAATCCCGCGACAGCCGCAAGATCACCGCCGCCGTCATCAGCCTCGGTCAAAGTCTCGGCCTCCGCACCGTCGGCGAGGGCATTGAAAACCCTCGTCAGGCCGAACTCCTCACATGGCAGGGCTGTCACATCGGTCAAGGCTGGCTCTACTCCAAAGCAGTTCCCGCCGCTGATCTGCCGCGACTCCTCGCGCAACAGTTCCCAGGCGCCACCAGCCTCTCTGGCACTCCCCTCTCCAGCGCCATCGGCCTCGAAGCCAATCCCGTGGATCGCCTCTCGCAGTTGCGAGCCATCTACAACGGCGCACCCGTCGGTCTCTGCTTCCTCGATCGCGATCTCCGCCACGTCAACATCAATCAGCAGCTGGCCGATTTCAACGGCCTTCCCATCGAAGCCCACCTCGGTCGCACCGTCGCGGAGCTCTTCCCCGAAACATTCCTCAACGCCGAGCCCTACCTCCGTCGCGCTCTCGCCGGAGAAGCCACCCTCGCCGTCGAAATGACTCACGCAGGAGCCATAGAAGGCAGCCCTGCCCTCACCCTGCTCACCTCCTACCAGCCGGCCCGCGACGAGGCAGATGAAATCGTCGGCATCTCCATTTCGCTCGTCGATATCACCGCCATCAAGCAAAGCGAAATCGCTCTTCGCCACACCTCGGAGCATTACAAAAACACAGTAGACCTCAGCCCCAACATCCCCTGGGTGGCCGACGCAACCGGCAAAGTCCTCAGCATCAGCTCGCGTTGGCAAGCCGTCACCGGTCTCACCCTGGAGCAGTCATCCGGCGATGGCTGGCTCAGCACCGTAGACCCGCGCGACGTCGAGAAGGCCCGCATCCACTGGAGCGAAGCCATCCGTACCGGACAATGCATGGACATGGAGTTCCGCATCTTCGGCGCCGACAAGGTCTGGCACTGGATGCGTACACGCTCCACGCCGTATCGCGATGCCGCGGGAAACATCACCCGTTGGTACGGCAGCATCGAGTTCATCGACGACCAAAAGCAGGTCCTTGAAACCCTGAAGGAAAGCGAATCGATGCTCCGTTCCGTCTTCGACACTGCTCCAGCCGGCCTCGTCCAGTTGGACCACGCCGGAATCGTGACCAACGCCAACCCTCGTGCTCAGCAGATCCTCGGCTGCCTCATCCCACACGGTTCCACCTGGAGCGCCTTTCCCTGGAAGCTCTTCAACCGGGCTGGCATTCTCGTTCCCGTCCCTGATCTTCCGTTGTCTCGCGCCATAAGGCTCGGCGAAAGCTCTACGGCTGTAGAGTTGAAAGTTCGCCGCCCCGATCAATCCGATCTCTGGATCAGCGCCACAGCCGCACCGGTCTTCTCCGAGCAAGGAAAGATCGTTGGCGGCATCCTCGCCATGATGGATCTCGACATCGCCCGCCATGGACACAGCGGTGGCCCTCAAAACCCTCTGGCGCCCTCGCGCGGCATCTCGAAGGTCCACATCCTGCCCCCCGCCAGCCCAACGCTTCGGCTGATCAACATCCCACGCCTCTGGATCCATCCCGCCAAGATATAGTCATTCCTAGCCACACCAGCACACATCTCAGGGACACCCGCGCCTACCGCAAGCCGTCGACGCGCCCACTCGCTGAGCAATCGAAGAAAACCAGGGGGCTCTTTCTCCATGACGACCAATCAGCCGTCCACCAACTCACTCAAGCCGGTAAAAATTCTCTCCGAAACCGACGCTCCTCCCATGACGATCTCTAACGTCGGCCTCCACTACGTCGAAGCCGGCCAGGCGAAAAGCATCTCCGTCCCTACCATGCGCCCCGTCTACTTCGACAAGATCGTAGTCTCCACGGTCTTCGAAACCCTGCCCGCCTTCGAAGCCGCATCGGCCCCCAACAACTCGCTCCGGAACATCGCCCGCAACGCCGTCTTCACAGCCCGAAACCTTCGCTCCTCTTCGGCAAAGCCCGTCACCTTCTCCACTCCTGTGCTCGACATGCGCGCCATTGAGCCGCACAACATCGCGCATCTGCTCACCGACATCATCCCCTATTACCTGCTCGCCAAAGCAGCCGTCGGCTCAGACATCACCCTCCTGCTCTCGCGCCAGCCCAAAGGCGCCTTCGCCGACCTCCTCGCAGCCTTCAACATCGTTCCCATCGCCGAATCCCGCCGCGTCACCGGAGAAATCATCAAGCTCCGCGGAACCCGTGGTCTCTCTGTCTTCGACCTGCCTGAAACTTTCGGCTGCAACGGCATCAACTTCGCGCCCCACGCCTACGACGCATTCAACTTCCCATCAACCCTGAACCTCGACAAAATCTTCCTCGCCCGCCGCGCCCCCCGCAACCTCGGCAATCAGGACGAAGTCGAAGCCCTCGCCGCCGGCTACGGTTACAAGACTATCTACACGGAGGACTACACCATCGCCGAGCAGCTGGGCATAGGCGCACACGCCAAGCATGTCATCGCCGTCCACGGCGCTGCCATCAGTCTCCTGTTGCTGAACAAAAAAGTAGACTCCGTGATTGAGCTTTTCCCAACCAACGTCCATCACGAACTCTTTCCCACAGCTCTGGGCGAAAGAGTCGTCCGCTACGAACAAATCGTCCCCGGCTTCGACCCACGCGTAGCCCACAACGGCTGGCAAGCCATTTTGCCCTTCAAGAGCCGAAACTTCTCCGTGGATGTCACTCTACTCGGCGGGCTGCTCTCCGAAATCCATTAGATGTGTCCGGAGACAAACTCTATCCTCTACACTCTATCCTCTACACTCTGCCTTACACCCCCAACTCCGCCCGAATCGCCCCCGCGATCGCCTGCGCATGTCGCGTCATGGCCTCTTCGCTCTCCGCCTCAATCATCACCCGGGCCAGCGCCTCAGTCCCGGAGTACCGAATCACCACCCGCCCCGAATCCTTAAGTTCTTCCTCGGCCGCCGCAATCAACGCCATCACCACCGGCAGGGAATCCAGCGGTTTCTTCTCTCGCACCTTCACATTCAGAATCACCTGCGGAAAGTTCTTCAAATCCGCAATCAACTCACCCAGCGTCTTTCCACTCCGATGCACCACATCCAGCACCAGCAGCGCCGTCAGCAACCCATCGCCGGTCGTAGCCTTAGCCGGAAACAAAATGTGCCCCGACTGCTCGCCACCTAAACTCGCGCCGGATTTGTTCATCTCTTCCAGCACATACTTGTCACCCACCGGAGCCCGCAGCATCCGGATGCCGCTACGCTTGAACGCCGCCTCCAGACCCATATTCGACATCGTAGTAGCCACCACCAGATCGCCCGCCAGCCCACCCCGCGCCTGCAAATCCCGCGCACAGGCCAGCATCACCGCATCGCCATTCACCACGTTCCCATGCTCATCGGCAAACAGCGCTCGGTCCGCATCTCCATCGAACGTGAACCCCATCGAAGCCCCCAGCTTCTTCACCTCACCGGCCACGACCTCAGGATGCAGCGCCCCACATCCCTCATTGATGTTCCTTCCATTGGGCGAAGCATGCGTCACCTCCACGGTCCCTTGCAAAGCCTCAAACACCTGCACGGCCACAGTGCTGGCAGCACCATTGGCGCAATCGATCACCACCGTCCGGTTATCCAGCGAAACCCCCGGCACAGCCTCCAGCAAAAACCTTACATACTCCGCCCGAAAAGCTTCATTCACCTCCGGCAGCTCCGGCTCTCCTAAAACCTGATCCCTAAAACCTGAAACCTGCTTTTCAATCTCTTCCTCAATCCCCATCTCCACCGCATCCGGCAGCTTAAATCCATCTCCACCAAACACCTTGATCCCGTTGTCCCTCCACGGATTATGCGAAGCCGAAATCACAACCCCGGCACTGAACCCATGCTTCCGCGCCAGGAACGCAATCGCCGGCGTAGTAATCACCCCCGCACTCTCCACAACAGCCCCACCCTCACGCAAGCCCGCCGCCAGCACCGCGGCAATCCACGGCCCACTCTCCCGCGTATCCATCCCCATCACCACGCGCACCGGCTTGCCCGCAGCCTTCAGCGTGGTAGCCAGCGCCACACCCACCGCCCAAACCGTCCGCCGATCCAGCGGAGCCTCGCCCGCCACGGCCCGTATCCCATCCGTCCCAAACAACTTACGCATCAATCTCTCTTTTCCAAACGCAGATTCATCCTTTCAGATGCTATTCGAGATCGTACCGTCATGCTCCCACCGGGTGGCCCATCCTTTCGCGCTTTTGCGAAAGGGTGGGGTATCGCGCGACGCGCGACCGCTTTCGTTGGAAGCCCCACAAAATGCAACCCCACCCCCCAACCCCCGTCTAACCCAGCATGCGACCCTTGCACGCCTTTGCACTCTCCCTCGCGCTAGCCACAACCCTCCCCGCACAAACGCCAGACGCTCCCAAAACCCCCGGCAACACCCTCTCCGTAGACACCAACCTCGTCGTCCTTCCCGTCCTCGTCCGCGACAAAAAAGGCGCGCTCCTCAACAACCTCACCAAGTCCGACTTCGACCTCCAGGTCAATAAAAAACCCCAGACCATCCGCTACTTCGACCACGATACCGACGTTCCCCTCACCCTCGGTCTCCTCGTCGACGTCAGCCGCTCCCAGTCCTCCGTCCTCGACGCCGAGCGCTCCGCCAGCACCAGCTTCCTCGACACCATGCTCGCTCCCGGCACCGCCACGCGCCAGCCCGACAAAGCCTTCGTCGTCCAGTTTGCCGCCTCCGTCGAGCTCCTGCAGGACGTCACCGACTCCCGCCCCAAACTCCAGCAGGCCCTCAAGCAGCTCAACACAGCCAGCCCCAACTTCCAGCCCGTCCAGAAGAACGACAACGACCAGACCCAGCGCGACCGCGACGACCCCTCCGCCCACGGTGGCACCGCGCTTTACGATTCCGTTTTCCTCTCCACCGACGAAATCACCGCCAAACACCCCGGCCGCCGCGCCCTCATCCTCCTCACCGACGGCGTCGACCGCAACAGCAAGGAATCCATTACCAGCTCCCTGGAAGCCGCTCAGCGCGCCGACACCATCATCTATGCCATCTACTACAAAGGCGACGACCGCGATAATCGCAACAATAACCAGAATCAAAACAACCGCCGCAGCGGCGGCTACCCCGGTGGTGGCGGCTATCCCGGAGGCGGTGGCTACCCGGGCGGTGGAGGATACCCCGGAGGAGGCGGTTATCCAGGCGGTGGCAGCGGCGGAGGTCAGGGAAACCCCACCGGCAACCATCCCACCGGCGCCGACCACAAGCCTTACGTCGATGGCAAAAAGGTCCTGGAACGCATGTGCGGAGAAACCGGCGGACGCGTCTTCGAAGTCACCAAACATGAACCCATCGACCAGATCTACACTCAGATCGCCGAAGAACTCCACTCGCAATACCGTCTAGGTTTCACACCTACCGACGAAGCCGCCAAAGACGGCTACCACGAAATCGACCTCGACCTGACCGGCTCCCGCGCCAAAGACAAATCCATCGTCATCCAAACCCGCGACGGCTACTACACCGGCAAATAGCGATTCCCGAGCGCCCCCCGTCCCTCTGAGTTCCGCGTCCTCAACGCGTGCTTTTGCGCGGCAGGGTGGGGTCTCGTTTGCGGTAGCGAACGACAGCAAACGCACGCTTTTCTTTCTGGCTCCTCGTAGGGACATCGCCTTCTAACCATCACGCTCTACGTATCGAAGAACTAGTATTTCGGATTAGCGTGGGGCTTTAGCCCCACGAATAACGCCACTCAGCAAAAGGGGCTTTAGCCCCGGGCCTTTCGCGATAACCACCCCTTACATCCACCCATGCACCTTCATCCAGTTCTCCAGCAACACCGGAAATACCGCCAGCTCCGGAAATTTCGGTTGATCGACACCCATATGCGTCCCATGCGGCCCCTGCTCAAACACATGCAGCTCCGCAGGCACGCCCACCCGCTGCAGCGCGTCATAAAACGCCGTCGCATTCAGCGAGTTCACCTTCTCATCAAACTCCGTCGCATAGATAAAGCTCGGCGAACTCCCCGCCGTCACATGCTTCACAGGCGAAATCGCGTCGATCAACTCCTGTGAAGCATTCGGCCCCGTAATCGACTCCATTCCAAACGTCCCCGGAATGTTCTTATCGATCGTCAACCGCGCATAGTTCAAAATCGCAAAATCTGGATGCGCGCTCAGTTTCTTCTTCGCACCATCCGGCAGCGTCTTCGGCTCATCCATCGGTTGTACGGTTGCAAGATACCCAGCCAGATGCCCACCGGCCGAAAATCCCCAAACCCCAATCGCATCCGGCCGCAGCTTCCACTCAGCCGCATGGCTCCGCACAAATCGCACAGCCTGCAATCCATCTTGCATGGCCGCCGGATACAAATATCTCGGGCTCAGCCGGTACACCAGTACGTACGCACTCACCCCATGCTGATTCAGCCACCGCGCCTCGGCCGCACCTTCCTGCTCCATCACCAGGTGGGTATACCCACCTCCTGGCAGCACAATCACCGCCGTATGCGGCCCATCGCCCGCAGCGGGATAGCAATACAGCTTGGGCACATCATCATAGGTCGTCCCAACCCCTCCCGGCGCCCCACCCGGCCAAAGCACTTCCACAGAAGCCGCGTCCTTCGGCGCCTTGGTACCCACCGCCGAAACCGGCTCCTGCGCCATCACCAACCCACTGGCCAACGCCAGCACGATACCCAAACGCCAAACATTACGCATAAAAGCCCTCGTGCGAAAGCATACGACAGCCCCACCCCTCTACAGTCACCCCATCTTGACAACGCACCAGCAACTTGACACCCCCGATACAATAGAAGCAGGCGGAAATCCACGCCGTCGACCGAAAAACGGGCCTTGCGGAAACGTCGAAGTCCAAAGCTAAGCCCTTATTGCTGCGGTCTTTGCACGATTTTGCCGGGGGGAGGGGGTAGTTACTCTTTGCCCTCCAGCATCGCTTTAGCCGATGATGAATCGAATCTCTGAGGCCACAAAAAATGAACCCGCTCTCCACAGCCCGCAAAGCCTTCGCCGCCGTCCTGCTAGGCGCACTCCTTACCGCTGGAGCCATCGCCCAGGGCCCCACCCCCAAACACATCTACCCCGAAATCTCCACCGCCCAGCACGATCTCGACGCCGCCATCGCCCAGGCCCACCGCCAGCACAAGCGCGTCCTCGTCGACTTTGGCGGCGACTGGTGCGGCGACTGCCAGGTCCTCGATATCTACGCCCACCAGGCCCCCAACGACCAGCTCCTCGCCAAATACTTCGTCAAGGTGAACATCAACATCGGCCATATTGACACCAACTTCGACATCGCCAAGCGTTGCGGTGTCGATCTCCACGGCGTCCCCGCGCTGGCTGTCCTCGACAACCAGGGCCATGTCATCTTTGCCCAGCACAACGAGTTCTCGGATATGCGCAACATGAACTCCTCCGACCTCACCGCCTTCCTCAACAAGTGGAAGCAGTAACTCGCATATGAGGGCCAGCGCGACTACGGCTGTGCGGCACGCGACGTCAGTCGCGCGCCGCTCTTATGGCGCCGGCCGCGCCACCGCGCAAAACACCATCCACTACTGCGTCATCCTCCGGCGTTCCCTCAGTTCTGCCTTTGAGCACGACATCCTCACCGTCGGCCAGGCCACCGCATACTCGGCCATGGTCGCCCTCTTTCCAGCGCTCATCGTCGCCGCGGCGGTGGTTGGCTTGCTTCCGGATACCCTCCCATTCCGCTTCCAGGCCGCGACCTTCTTCGACCGCGTCCTTCCTCCCAACGTCAGCCCCCTGCTCGACGCCTACTTCGCCACCAGCCATCACAATCCGCAGACCGCCCGCGCTCTCTTCGGCTCCATCATCGTCAGCATTACAGGCGCGGCAAGCGTCATGGCGACGCTCATGGAAGGCTTCCGCCGCGCCCACGACCTCCCGCTGCGCAAAGGCGCCTTCTGGCCTCGCCGCGGCCGCGCCCTGGCGTTGGTCCCGCTCTCGCTTATCCCCATGACGCTCGCCAGCGTTCTCGTCGTCTTCGGCCACTTCATGACCCTCTGGCTGGCCAACGCCGTCTCGCCCGACCTGCGCACCTCGGTCTACGTGATCGCCCTCATCCTCCGCTGGTCCATGGCGCTGGCCGGCTCAGTCGGCATCATCGCCGTCATCTACCACCTCGGCACCGACCTCAGCACCCACATGCGCCAGCACATGGAGCCCTGGCTGGCCCTCCGCATGGACTGGTCCTGGCGCGCCAGCCTCCCGGGCGCCATGGTCGCCACCCTCCTCTGGTTCGTCACCACACTCGGTTTCGGCTTCTACGTTACCCGTTTTGCCAACTACTCTCAGGTCTACGGCTCGCTCGGAGCGGCCATCGCCCTCATGTTTTGGCTCTACATCATCGCGCTCAGTGTTCTGATCGGTTCGGAGTTCAACGCTCAGCTGAATATCGACCGCCGAAACAGCGAAAAACCCGCCACCCACGCCAACCCACAGCCCGCACCCCCGTCCGACAGGTAGAATGTCTGACTGACTGCTCATGCAGCAAAAGACAGTAAAGTTACCTGGCGCTGCGGGCTGAAAAGCCTCGGGGTTTTGAAGGATATCTACAGATGAACGTCAAAAATGGCGGCTGGGGACCTGTCTCCGCCGAAAGCATGCGTCGCGCCAAGATCGTTGCCACCCTGGGTCCCGCTTCAAGCGATGAAGAGACCTTCCGCCAGCTCGTTCGCGCGGGTCTCGATGTCGCACGCCTCAACTTCTCGCACGGCTCCCATGAGCAAAAGAGCGAGCTCATCGCCATGGTGCGCAAGATCGCCAAGGAAGAGGACAAGCCCATCTGCATCCTCGCCGATCTGCAAGGCCCAAAGATCCGCACCGGAACGCTCGTCGACCACAAGCCCGTTCTGCTCAAGGCCGGCGACACACTCACCATCACACCCGAAAAGATCGAGGGTACCGCGCAGCGCGTGAGCACCGTCTTCACCACGCTTGCCGAAAACCTCAAGCCCGGCGACCAGGTCCTGCTCTCCGACGGCCTCATCGAACTTCGCGTCATCGAGCTCAAGGGCGCGGATGTCGTCACTGAAATCATCAATGGCGGCATGCTCGGCGAAAAGAAGGGAATCAACCTCCCCGGCGTTGCCATCAAGGTCCCCGCGCTCACACCCAAGGACGAAGAAGACCTCGAGTTCGCCCTCAAAGCCGGTGCTGATACCATCGCCGTCTCCTTCGTCCAGACAGCCGACGACGTCCGCTACGTCAAGAGCCGCATCGCCGCCCTCGGCTACGACGCCTGGGTGATCGCCAAGCTCGAAAAGCCGCAGGCCATCGACCACCTCGACTCCATCCTCGAAGCCTCCGACGCCATCATGGTCGCCCGTGGCGACCTCGGCGTCGAAGTGCCGCCCGAAAAAGTCCCAGCCATTCAGAAGCACATCATCCGCCGCGCCAACGAGTACCTCAAGCCTGTTATCACGGCCACACAGATGCTCGAGTCGATGATCGAAAACCCACGTCCTACGCGCGCTGAAGCCTCCGACGTCGCCAACGCCATTTACGACGGCACCGACGCCGTCATGCTCTCGGCCGAAAGCGCCGCCGGCAAATATCCCGTCGAGTCGATTGCGATGATGGCGAAGATCATCCTTGAAAGCGAAGCGCAGATGTCGCTCGAGCCGCACTTCGCTCCCACGCGCACCCGCAAATCGCTCACGGTTCCCGAAACCATCTGCGAGTGTATGGCGCACTCCGCGCAGGACCTCGATCTCGCAGCCATCGCCATCTTCACGGAAAGCGGCAACACCGCCCGCCTGCTCTCAAAGTACCGTCCGGAAGCTCCCATCTTCGCACTCAGCCCGTTCGAGCATGTTGTGCATCGCGCGATGCTTCTCTGGGGTACCTATCCCATCCAGTGCGCCCGCTTCAACGGCACAGACACCTTGGTCAACACCGCAGAAGACATCCTCGAATCTCGCGGCTACGTGAAGAAGCGTCAGGTCGTCGGTATCGTTGCCGGAACCGTCACCAAGACGGGTGCAACCAACTTCATGCGCCTGCATCTGGTCGGCGACCGCTAGCCAGATCAAGCTGCTTTCTTGAAGATGGGCGAAATCTTCGCCCGTTTTCTTTTTGCTACTTGCGCGAGGTCATATTGATTCTGCATCCCGAGCCAGAATTCAGGGTCGGAGTTGGGAAAAGCCTCGGAGATCTTCATTGCAACAGACGCTGAGATGCTCAGACGTCCGTTGAGAATCATGGACAGATTGGCTCGCGTCATGCCAAGGTGTTTTGCCAGGGCACTGACTGTAATGCTTTCGCCCATATATTCCCGCAGAATGCGTCCAGGGTGTGCAGGGTTAAACATCCGCATAGTTTTCTCCTAGTGATAATCCTGATAGTCCACAACTTCCGCGTCGCCATTCTCGAACGTAAAAGTGAGCCGCCAGTTGCCGTTCACTTTCAATGACCAATGCCCGCTTAAACTGCCTCGAAGCTGGTGAAGACCCCAACCAGCCGGCCCCATACTCTCCACTCTCTTCGCATTGTTGAGCGCAGTGAGCAGCATTTCCAGCCGTGTTGCGTGGGCTGGTTGAATCCCGGCCTTTGATCCCGTTTCATAGAACTTCTGCAAACCGCGATGCTTAAAAGACCGAATCATCTCAATAGGTCCTCACAGGAGGAAGCGTATCACATGCTGATACGCACTTCCGAAGAAGAAACACCCGCGAATTGCACATTCCCATCCTGACTACAATCAATCCATGGGCAAGATTCACGTACTCTCCGATCAAGTAGCGAACCAGATCGCTGCCGGTGAAGTCGTGGAGCGCCCCGCATCGGTCGTCAAAGAACTTCTCGAAAACTCCCTCGATGCCGGCGCCACGCGCATCCGCATCGAAATCGAAGCCGGGGGCCGCAAGCTCATCCGCATCGTCGACAACGGACACGGCATGGGACGCGATGACGCGCTGCTCGCCTTCGAGCGCCACGCTACTTCCAAACTTCGCAGCTCGGACGATCTTCTCTCCATCGCCACACTCGGCTTTCGTGGAGAAGCCCTGCCCTCCATCGCTTCTGTAGCCCGGCTCTCGCTCGATACGCGCTATATCGACGACGAAGTCGGCACCAGCATCGAAATCGCCGGCGGCAATATGCTCCGCGTCGAAGACAACGGCGTCCCGCCCGGGACCACCATTGCCGTCCGCGACCTCTTCTTCAACACCCCCGCCCGTCGCAAATTTCTACGCAGCGAGCAAACCGAGCTCGGGCACGTCGCCGCGCTCGTCACGCACTACGCGCTCGCGCATCCGCAAAAACACTTCGAGCTGCACTCGTCTACACAGGCGCTCCTCATCGCGCCATCGGTCCTCAACGCCGGCGAACGCCTGTTCCAGATCTTCGGCCGCGAAACCTTCGAGAGCCTCATCCCCGTCGCCGCCGAGCTTGACTTCGCCCACGCCGGCATCCCTGAGCCACCACCCTGGAAGCGTGGCGCCGACTATGAAAAGCCCGAGGCCGGCTTCATCCGCCTCTCCGGCTTTGTCTCCAAGCCCGAGCTGCAAAAGCTCAACCGCAACTCCATTTACGTCTTCGTCAACGGCCGTCTCATCCGCGACCGCCTGATCCTGCACGCCTTTACCGAGGCCTACCGCAACATCATCCCACCGACGTCATTTCCCGTCGTCCTGCTGTTCCTCGAAATGCCCCCGCAGGAAGTCGACGTCAACGTTCACCCGGCCAAGACTGAAGTCCGCTTCCGCCAGGGCAGCTTCATCCACGACTTCGTCCGCGACTCCGTCCGCACGGCCCTGATGAACGCCCGCCCCGCCGCCAGCTTTTATCAGGCGCTCACCACCTCCGCCAACGCGAGCTCGTCGCTTATGGTCGATGTCAGCCCACTGCCGGGAATCCCGCAGCCGGTCTTCGACCCCCTCACCCTGATCCCACAGTCCGAAGGCCTCATCGACCCGACCGACGTAGCCGCCTTCGACCTCACAGCCGCCACAGTCCCCGAATCCCCGGGCCGCTTCACCTTCGACGGCCCTTCGATCTCCGTCGGATACGATCAACCCACCACCGAGCTTGCTTCTCGCGAAGAAGACCAACCTACCCTCAACTCCCTTGCCACGCTCAAACCCCTCGGCCAGCTCCGCGACTCCTTCATTCTCGCCACCAACGAAGAAGGCCTCTGGATCGTCGACCAGCACGTTGCCCACGAGCGCGTCCTCTTCGAAAAGATCCTCCGCGAGCGCAACGTTGAAAAGGTGCAGCGCCAGCGCTTGCTCATGCCAGTGCTCGTCGAGCTTCTCCCGCAGCAGATGGTCAGCTTTGCCACTATTGCCGAAGAGCTTGAACGCAACGGTTTTGAAGCCGAACCCTTTGGCCCCCGAACGCTGGCGGTAAAAGCCACTCCCGTTGGCCTCGAAGGCCGCGAGCTGGAGTTTGTCCTCGACGAACTTCTCGGCGCGACCGAAAAGTCCGCGCAGGTCGAAAACGAAGAGACCCGCCGCACCCGGATCGCCGCTTCCATCGCCTGCCACGCCGCCATCAAGGTCAATATGCCCCTCGAACCCGCAAAAATCGACTGGCTGCTCCGAGAACTCGGAAAAACCGAGCATCCGACCTCCTGTCCGCACGGCAGACCCATCGCTTTGCGGTATTCTTTAAAAGACATTCAGCGGGCGTTCCAACGCATCTAGTTTTTCCGCTCCATGTTGAGGAATTGTCACCCTTTAGCAACGCGAAGGACCTGCTTTCCGCCATTCGCCGCAACTAGCCGGCTCCCACAATCGCGAACATCAAACATTCGCATCAACGCCTCAAACAATTGAGGCCACAAGCCGTGCGCGGTTGTCTCGCCACTGCCGAAAGAGGTTCATCGTGAGTAATGCAACAGACTTCTCCACCGAGCAGCTAGCCGCTGCCCGTGCCACCGCCTGGCATCAAGCCGGCACCCCGCTCCTCACGCTCGACGCCCTCCGTGACTTCGTCACCGCCAACGGCATCGTCCTCTTCGCGCCGCGCCCGCTGCAGCTTCCCGCGCCCGCTCCTTCGCTCGTCGAAGCCATGATCGGCTCCTCCAGCGCCGGTCCCACCGACGGCCAGATCGCCACCACGCGCTCCATCGTCGCGCGCCTCGTCGCCGAAGGCAACGCCCTCCCGCTCAACCTCCTCGGCATGCCCGGCGACCTACCCGACTTCGTCGTCTCCGCGCAGGTCTTCAGCTTCATCTACACGCTCCGCGGCGACAAAGCCTGGAAGCTTCCGCCAACCTCGGTCACGCCACTCAGTCTGCGCATCTTCGAAGTCCTCACTGAGAAAGGCGCACTCTCCGCCGCTGAAATCGCCACCGAACTCGGTCGCGAACTCACCGAATCCGCCGTCCAGCGCTCGCTCACCGAGCTCTGGTCGAACCTCCGCGTCCTTCCGCTGCTCGATCAAGGCAACGGCCCCACGCTCTGGGAGCTCACCAGCCGCCGCTTTACCAAGGCCATCAAGGCAGGCATCAACGCCGGCCAGCCCACCGCGCTCTCCGCACTCATCTCGCTCTACCTCGCGCAAGCCCTGCTCGCGACGGAAGACGAAGTCGAGACCTACCTGTCACCTCTCGCTGCCCGCTCACGCATCCGCGAGGTCTCGCACGCGCTCACCGGCTCTCGCCAGCTCGAAACCATCGTTCTCGAAGGCAAGTCGCTGATGGTCATCCCCGGCACGCTCCCTGAGTTCCCGGAAATCGAAAAGCCCGAGCCTACCGAAGAAGAGCTCGCCGCCGCAGCCACTATCGCCGCCGCCAGCCTCGAAGGCGAAGGCCGCATCAAGAAGTTCAACAACAGCCCTGAAGGCAAAGACGCCCGTCGCTCCATCGGCGACTTCAAGGGCAAACCCGCCCGCACCTTCGGCGCTAGGCCCGCCGGTGGAACCCGCCCCACGCCCCGCTTTGGCGCAAAGCCCGCGTTCGGCAGCAAGCCAGACGGTGAACGCCGTCCCTTCAACCGCGACAGCAAGCCGACCTTCACCAAGCCGTGGGAAGAGAATCGCAAGCCCCGCGCTGAAGGCGAAGAAGGCGCGCCTGCGAAGCGTCCGTACACGCCCCGCGCAGCCAATGCCGGATCCACCTTCGCCAAGAAACCTTATACCCCGCGCGACAACGCCGCTGGCGGCTCGTCCTTCCCCAAGCGTCCGTACACGCCGCGCACCGAAGGCGGCGACGAAGCTCCGAAGCGTCCGTACACGCCTCGCGCAGCCAACGCCGGCAGCACCTTCGCCAAGAAGCCCTGGACGCCCCGCGAATCCGGCGCCACTACCGGCAGCTATCCCAAGCGGCCTTACACGCCGCGCGATAATGCCGCCGGCAGTGACCGTCCCGCGCGCCCATCCTTCGGCGCCAAGCGCACCTTCGGCGATAAGCCCGCATTCGGTTCCAAGCCTGCGTTCGGTGCGAAGCGGTCCTTCGGCGACAAATCACCCTACGCCGCCAAGCGTCCGTTCACGCCGCGCGAAGATGCCGGCGGCGACCGTCCCGCACCCGACTCCTTCACCAAGTTCCGCAAGTTCGACGCACCCAAGCGCCCCTTCACTCCGCGCGAAGGCGGACGCCCGGACAAGCCGGCCTACGGCGGCAGCAACAGCAAGCCCCGCGCTCCCAAGCCGCCTCGCGAAGACTTCCGCTCTGCCGAGCCCACCGGAACTCCCAAGCGGCCGTTCCCGCGCAAGGAAGGCGATCTCGCAGACCGTCCTGAGCGCCCCTGGCCCGCCAAGACCGGTCGTTCCGACGGCCGTCCCGGTGGCCCAGGCAGCAAACCCCGCGCCCCGCGCAAGGACTTCGCCGACCGTGGTGACCGTCCCGCTCGCCCGTCCTTCGGTGATCGTGGCGATCGCCCGGCACGCCCGTCCTTCGGCTCCAAGCCCTTCGCAGGGAAGTCGTTCGGAGCCAAGAACGGCGAAGGCCGCTCCTTCGCCTCAAAGCTCGGCGGCTTCTCCAAACGCCCCGCAGCTTCAGGTGATAAGGTTTCCTTCGGCAGCAAGCCCGCTCCACGGCGTGGAACGCCCGGCGTCAAGCCGTCGTTTCCCCGCAAGCCCCGGCCCGAGCACACTGAGGAATAAGCATGACCGCAAGCACCACCCCTTCGCGACAGCATCCCGTCATCGCGATCGACGGCCCCGCGGGCGCCGGCAAGAGTACCCTGGCCGCACACCTCGCGCGGCGCTTCGGCTTTCTCAACCTTGAGACCGGCGCCATGTACCGTGCGCTCGCCCTCAAGGCCATCGACAACGACCTTGGCTTCGACGAGGAATCCGTCCTCGTCGAGCTAGCCTCCAACACCCGCATCTCGCTCGAGCCGCAGCGCGAAGGTAACCGCGTACTGCTTGACGGTGTCGACGTCTCCCGCCGCGTCCGCGAGCCGGACGTTACCGCCGCCGCCTCAAAGGTGTCGATTCACCCTAAACTTCGGGAGTGGATGGTAGCTCAGCAACGCCTCCTTGGCGCTGCCGGAGGCGTCGTCATGGAGGGTCGCGATATCGGAACTGTCGTTTTTCCCGATGCAGAAGTGAAAATCTTCCTCGACGCTGATCCCGAAGTCCGCGGCAACCGCCGCTACCGCCAGATCACACCCAATCAGCCGGCAGACTCCAAGGTTACCGAGCAGGGTCTTATCGAGGAACTAAAGGAACGCGACGCGCGCGATCGTAACCGCGCAGAGTCACCATTACGTCCTGCCGAAGACGCCGTCATCCTCGATTCCACTTCCATGACCCTCGATCAGGTGCTCCAGGCAGCCGAATCCATCGTCCGGGAACACGTTTCCGACGCCCAATTGCACTAATCTCGGTGCAAAAAAGGCCTCTGGCAATTTTTTTTGAGGAAAATTTGTCAGTCGTGCTAACATTTCCCCATCGTTTGAAACAATTTGGTACACAGCAGGGTTCACACCCTCGCCGAGGCACCATTTGATTTACGCGCCAAGCCAATGACAAGGATTCAAGACACATGGAACAGGGAACAGTGAAGTGGTTTAACGACGCCAAGGGTTTCGGCTTCATCAGCCGTCAGAACGGTGAGGATGTATTCGTACATTACTCCGCCATCAATTCCAACGGTTTCAAAAGCCTCCAGGAAGGTCAGGCGGTCCAGTTCAATGTAGTCAAGGGACCAAAGGGCTGGCAGGCGTCGGACGTACAACCTCTCTAAGCAGCGACTGGTGGGCTTAGCTACAACGAGGTTGAGCAGCAGCGACCTTGCGGAAAGGGCGGCTTAGGCTGCCCTTTTCCTATATCTTGCTGTTCTTTCAGTCATCATCGCAGGGAACTCGTTTCTCATCCCTGACGCTTTCCTTTGCGCCCTCTGCGTTCAAGGCTTTTGCTTTTCAGGATCAGGTGCAGCTTCGGGCACGGGCTTCCCATCATCCCCAACCACCTGCCCACCACCGACAATCGTCGCCGAAGCCCGGAACTTCCTATAGTCGGAAGTTACGAGCTTCAGCCGCCCATTAAACCCCGCAAACAGCAGCACGCGAATCTTCCCCTGGCCCGCAAACTCTTCCGGCAGCCACACCTCGCCATTCACCTTCGTCATCTTCGCGCTAAAGCTTGAGTCCTTCTTCACATCGGCGATTAAACCTCCGCCGATCTTGAAGTCGTTCAGAAAGTGTCCCTGCACCTGCACCAGCGCACGATCCTGCTCATCGATCCATACCGTTCCTACAAGGTCGCGAAACATCGTTTCAAAGCGATTCTTCGTCTTCGCATTCGGATCGCCCGCATAGTCGGCCACAATCGTCGATCGTTCGTTCAACATCACGCGCCGCGGATTACTGAACGTCCCCAGTTGCAGAATGCGCGAAACAGTCAGCTCATCGTGACCCTCCGCATCGGTGGACTTGCCGCTGCTCTCGGCCTTGGCGCGTCGTTCTTTGTCTTTAGCAACGTCCTTGTCGATCTTGTCGCTTTCCTTCTTCGCTTCTTCAGGCGTCAGCGGCTTGCCATCGCGCGCCACCACGCGGTCCACACGCACGCCATCAATCGTTACGCTTTCGGAGTCGGTAACAGTGGTCTTCTTGACTCCGCCCTTGCCATCCAACTCCTGCTGCTCCACATGCACGTGGTAGGTGTAGTCACGCTGCATTTTCTCGGCGGCATCCTGGTTCTTCTCCACCTCCAGCAGAAGCGGCCCAATCGCCGGCAACGGCTTGTCCGCCTCAATTGCGGCAGGTGTCTCCGGCGTCTGCGCAGCAACGGAGCCAATCATCATCACGAAAGCCAGAACAAAGCGAACCATCATGCTTGACTATACGTTTCGCCCAACACGAACGTTCCTCATGCCTCACCCCTCGCCTCACCCTCAATCCTCTCCAACGTCCTTCGCGCTACTTCCTATTTCCTGCCCCTCACGTAGCATCATAGAAACGTGGGACAAACAGGACATATCGATTCAACCGACCTCGCACCCGAACGGCCTCCAGTAGAGAACCCAATGCGCGAGGGCTCGAGCGCCTTTGCGCCGCTGCGCCTTCCGCTCTTTCGCGACCGCTGGGTAGCATCCACGGTCTCGAGCGTAGGCACGTGGATGCAGGACACTGCGGGCACATGGTTGATGACGGTGCTCACTACCTCGCCGCTGCTCATCGCTCTTATGCAGACGGCTGCTAGCTTGCCCGTCCTCTTCCTTGGGCTGCTTGCAGGGGCAACGGCTGATATCTACGAACGCCGTCGCCTGCTCATCTTCTGGCAGTGCTGGATGCTCGGCTCGGTTGCCGTCCTCGCTGTGCTCACATTCATGGGCGTCGTCTCGCCCATCACACTGTTGCTGCTTACGTTCATGCTGAATATCGGCTCGGCGATGAACAATCCTGCATGGCAGGCCATCGTTCCAGAGCTCGTGCCGCGTGAGGATATCCCTGCAGCCGTTACGCTCAACGCTGCCAGCAACAACATCGCTCGCGCTGTCGGTCCCGCGTTAGGCGGCTTGATGATCGCCGCTTTTATGCGTGCCGATACAGGCGCAGGATGGGTCTTCGCGCTCAACTCTGCGTCGTTCGCCGGAGTCATCTACATCCTTTGGCGTTGGAAGCGCACACCGATCTACAAGAGCGCACTTCCGGCGGAACGCATCGCAGGCTCGGTGCGCTCCGGTCTGCGTTACCTGCGCTACTCGCCGTCATTGCAAGGGCCGCTCATCCGTGCATTTACCTTCACGTTCTTTGTCAGCTCCGTGTGGTCGCTGCTTGCTCTTGTTGCCAAGCGAGACATGCACAACCAGGGCGCAATGGGTTACGGCATTCTCAATGGCTCGCTTGGCGTTGGCGCTGTGATTGGCGCCACTACGCTGGCCAGAATCCGCAAGAGTATTGACGCCGACAAGCTGCTCTTCCTTACCGGTCTTTACTACGTCGCGACGATGTTCCTCCTCGCTTTTGTTCACATCCCCGCAGTCGCGGTGCTTACGCTCGTTGGCGCGGGCTTCTGTTGGACATCGACGATGTCTACGCTCAATGTCTCAGTGCAACTCTCTGTTCCGGGATGGGTTTACGCACGCGCTCTCGGCGCGTACCTGATGACGTTCCAGGGAGGCATGGCGCTGGGCAGCGTTACGTGGGGCATGATCGCTCAACATAGTTCCACCAAGGTCGCTCTTATCTGCGCAGGAGCAGGCCTTGCGGCTTCCATCCCATTTACGTCACGCATTCACATCCTCAAAGGCGCGCTGCCTGATCTCACGCCTTACAAGTGGAAGCGACCTGTTCCCACACTCGCCGCGACGCCCGATCCCGACGATGGTCCTGTGCGCATCTCGATCGAGTATCAAATCCCCGTCGAGAACTATGCTGAGTTCACCCACGTCGTGCATTCACTCGAAGATGTGCGTCTTCGCGGAGGCGCTGTTCGTTGGGGCATCTACCGCGACGCGGCTGATCCTGAGCACTTGAACGAGACCTTTGTCATGGAAAGCTGGTTAGACTACCTGCGCTCGCGCGAGCGCATGACCGCAGACGATCAAGCCATTCGTGAGCGCGTCTGGGCATTGCACAAGGGCGATGGGGCGCCGAAGATCACGCATCAGATCTGGGCGCGCGAAGTGCCGGCTTCGCATGAAGCCGAGCACGACGCAGTTATCGAGTAGAGATCGGTTGCTAAGAACCGTGTCCGAGCGCGATGTCGATGAGTGTCTTCTCTTCCATCTCATGCGCCTTGGCCGAGCCTGTTGCGGGGCTTGCGCTGGCTGTACGCTTCACGCTTAGCAGCGGACGATCGCCTGCAAGGCGCTTGAGCAGCGGCATGACGTAGGAGAAAGCGCCCATGTTTGCAGGCTCTTCCTGCACCCAGACGATCTCACCCGCATTGGGATGCTGGTCGAGCGCTGCCTGCAGCTCTGCCTCCGGGAACGGATACAGCTGATCGACGAAGATGATGCCGACGCTCATGTCGTTGCGCTTGGCGCGTTCGACGCGCAGATTGTGTCCGATCTTTCCAGTGCAGACCAACAGCCTGCGAGGGTTCTGGACAGCGTTATCCGGTAGAACATTCTGGAAGTGATCGAGACCGAGATCGGCAACGCTCGACATCGCATCCGGATGACGCAGCATCGACTTTGGCGTGAAGACGATCAGCGGCTTGCGCCACTTGCGCATCGCCTGGCGGCGCAACAGGTGGAAGTACTGCGCTGCGGTTGAGGGCTGCGTGATCTGGATGTTGTCCTGCGCGGCGAGCTGCAGGTAGCGCTCGATGCGTGCGCTGGAGTGCTCTGGACCTTGTCCTTCATAGCCGTGTGGAAGCAGCATGACGAGGCCTGAGAGCAGACCCCATTTGGCTTCGCCGGCGGCGAGGAACTGGTCGATGATGATCTGCGCGCCGTTGGCGAAGTCGCCAAATTGCGCTTCCCAAAGCACGAGCGCTTCAGGATAGTCGCGTGAGAAACCATACTCGAAGCCAAGGCATGCGGCTTCCGAGAGCAGGGAGTTGTAGACCTGCCAGCGGCCCTGCTCCGGTGCAATGTTGCCGAGTGGCGAGTAGCGGACTTCGGTTTCGATATCGATCAGTACAGAATGACGCTGGTTGAACGTGCCGCGCTGCGAGTCCTGTCCGCTGAGGCGAACTGGAGTGCCTGACTTGAGTAGTTCTGCGTAGGCGAGCAGTTCGGCCATGCCGTAGTCGATAGGCTTGCGTCCGTTGCCCATATCGACGCGCTGCTCAAGCAGCTTGGCGACCTTGGGGTGGATGTGGAAGCCTTCGGGTGCGGTTGTCAGAGCCTTGGTGAGCGAGGCGATCTCGGTTGCGTCGAGGCCTGTGATCGGGTTGTCGCTCGCGAGCAGATGACCACCGAAGTACGGTTCCCAATAGTCCGGGAGGGAGTGCATCTTGGGCTTGTGCTCGGCGTGTGTTGCGAGCTTCTGCTCTTCGAGGAACTCGTTCTGCGTTGCAGTGATCTCGGCAGATGCATCGACACCGAGCTTCGCCGCGTAGAGCTTGTAGAGCGGAGGATGGTCCTTGATTTTGGCGTAACGACGAGGCTGCGTGACGGTTGGGTCGTCGACTTCGCTGTGGCCGTGACGGCGATAGCCGATGATGTCGACGACGACATCGGAGTGGAACTTGTGGCGATAGTTCGCGGCGATAACGGCAGTGCGAACTACGGCTTCCGGATCTTCCGCGTTGACGTGGAAGATCGGAATCGGCAGGCGCTTGGCGAGATCGGACGAGAAGCGCGAGGAGTTCGACTCCTCAGGATTCGCGGTGAAGCCGAGAAGGTTGTTGGTGATGACCTGGATCGTTCCGCCAACGTTATAGCCGTGAAGCGAAGCGAGGTTGAGGGTTTCAGCGGAAACGCCTTGTCCCGCGAAGGCTGCATCACCATGAATGACCATGGGAAGAACTTCGTTTTTGCCGTTCTTGCCAATTCGTTCCTGATACGCGCGAGCGCGGCCGATGATGACGGGATTTACGGCTTCAAGATGCGAAGGGTTCGAAGCGAGATGCAGATGAACGCTTTTGCCGTTGGCGGTGATGACGTCGCCGGTGGCGCCCATGTGGTACTTCACGTCGCCGCCGCCCATGGTGCTGCGCGGGTCGACGTCCTCGAACTTGGTGAAGATCTCGTGCGAGCCGCGGCCGACAGTGTTGACCATCACGTTGAGGCGTCCGCGATGGGCCATGGCGAAGAGGCCGCGCTTGACGCCGTTATCGGCTGCGGTGGTGAAGAGCTGGTCTAAGAATGGAACGAGTACGGTGAGACCTTCGAGGGAGAAGCGCTTGGTGCCGAGATAGCGCTGCTGAATGACCTGCTCGAAGATGTCCGCACGGATGAGGCCGGTGAGGATGCGGGCTTTTGTTGCGGCGGTTGTGGTGAAGTCCTGCTCGAGCTGCTCCTGAATCCAGGCACGCTTTTCGGGCGAGGGAATGTGCATGAACTCCGCACCGATGGAGCCGCAGTAATATTTGCGCGCCTCTTCAGAGTCTGCGCCATCGGGGGCCGGCGTGGGGAAGGGCTCGGGTGGAAGGTACTGGCCGAGAGGATCGAGCGAGGACTGCAGGTAACCCCAGCGGCGGAAGATATCGAAGGTGGCTTCGCGGGAGCTGGAGGGTTCGGCCTGCGGGGTGGGCTTGGTCGGCTTCGGTTGAGTGGGTGTCTTCGTCGGCATCGCACATCCATGTTAAGCCTTGCGATATACGACTGGCTTTTATGGTGCGATATTCGGGTGGAAATTGTAGTGGTACCCCCTCCCCCTATGTAGTGGGTATCTTGGGGGTAAGTGGTTTAGAATGTGCGGCCCCGGGGCAGGGCATCTCGTAAGTGTGCCGTCCTAAACGGGTTGCGTGCAAAATATTCTCCTGAAACGAGTTAGTGGCTATCGGAGGAAGCCTTGACGCAACGTCCGCGTAAGAGTGCGATGTACGCGAAGTATTGTGATGTTTCGGATGCTCTTAATAGAATATCGAATCCGGGAGGGTAACTATGCCAACTATTTCGCAAAGAAATCGCGTGTGTTGGCGGTGGTTTTGCGAGTTTTGCACGGGCTGGGGGGCTTGACAGGATTTTTGGGGAGAGGCTGTTAGGACAGTTCTGAAAGTGAACTAATCGGCGAAGATAGCCAGCGGAAGAAGCGGATGTTGGGGATACACTCGCTGCAAGTTGGCAACGATCTTCCATCCCGAATGGCATCCGTTGTTTGAGGCATTGGGGTACGTGAGTGGGTACCTGGTGTATCGGTGGATGCGGCAGCGTGGAGGGGACGCGCTGAACGATGAGCTGCGCTGGTCGGTGATTGCGGCGGCAGCGGTGGGTGCGCTGGTGGGTGCACGGTTGCTGGGTCTGTTGGAGCAGGCGCCGAAGGTGGGGCTGCACTGGAGCGAGTTGCTACAGCCCGGCGGGAAGACGATTGTGGGTGGTTTGCTGGGTGGGTGGCTTGCGGTTGAGTTGTTGAAATTGGTGGTGGGTGTGCGGTCGCGGACGGGAGATTTGTTTGCGGTGCCGCTGTGCGTGGGGATCGCGGTGGGAAGGGTTGGATGTTTCTTTGCCGGGCTTGCCGACGACACGTACGGCACGGCGACGAAGCTGCCGTGGGGTGTGGACTTTGGCGATGGCGTTCGACGGCATCCGACGCAGCTTTATGAGTGTGTGTTCCTGATGATTTTGGCGTGGGTGCTGTGGCGATGGATGGAGCGTCCGCATGGTGAAGGTGTGGTGTTTCGCGGGTTTCTTGCGGCGTATCTGGGGTGGCGGCTGCTGGTGGACTTTATCAAGCCGCAACCGGTGGTGCATGGGTTGAATGTGATCCAGTGGGCTTGTGTGGTGGGATTGTTTGCCTTGGGACTAGGTGAGTTGAAGGAGAGACGCAATGCCTGACAAGCCAGAGGAGAAGAAGGGGAGTCTGCCAAAGAAGTTATTTGTGGGTTTTGCGGTGGGTGCCGTGCTGAGTTTTGGGCTTTGCGGCGCGAGCATCCTGAATGGTATCGGTGGGGACCAATGGTGGGGACGAGCGGCTTCGGTGGGAGCGCATCTCTTTTACGTTTGTATGGCTGGCCTTGTGGTGAGCGCGATCTGTTGGGCTGTTTCTGATTCGAGACGCGGAGATAGGTGATGCGAGAGGTGTGGAGTGCCTGACTTGAAAGCAAAGCTCCCGAAAAGCATCGGTTTACGGCTGATGACGATATCCGCTGTTTGCATACTGCTTGCCGCGGGCCTGTGCGGGCTTGGCCTCAGGGCTGATCGGTTTGTTCATGATGGCGCGCCGAGTACCTTCGACATACTTGGTGGTCTCGGGTTCGGGCTGTCGGTAGTTGGACTTGTCGTCGGAGTTGTTATTGGACTCATGGAGGCCGTGATCACTCGTATTCGAAAGAGCAAGCGTAATGGAGGTCGTGAGGAGTAAACACGGGTTATTAGAGGTTTGAGGATTCTGTATGAGTGCTGGCGTGAAAATCATTATCGGGGCGGCGGTTGGGATGTTGCTATCGCTTGGGTTGTGTGGTCTTGGGGCGGCGTTGACGCCTGGGTTGAACAGGCTTGGGTTTGTGGGTGCCGGCGTGTTTTTGCTGTCTTTGCTTGGGTTGTTGATTGGATTTCTGGTGGTGATTGTTGAATGGATTTCGGGACGCAGGAAGGATGGGTAGTCCGTGAAAGAAGCAGATCCCCTGCGAGGATGACAGAAAGAAAGACAAGAGCAACTGTAGATTCCTTTGCTGAGGAATGACAAGCAAGAGACGTACGGACGTTCGTAGAGGTGAGAGATGGCGAAGACGCGGGATTATTTGTTTTATGACACGGCGGTATCGATCTGCACGACGTGCTTCAAGCGGGTGGATGCGAAGATCGTGTTTGAGGATGGCAAGGTCTTTATGCTGAAGCGCTGTCCGGAGCATGGGTTTGAGCGTGTGTTAATGGCCGATGATGTGGACTACTATAGGCGTTGCCGTGAAGTGTTTCTGAAGCCGCCGGAGATGCCGGACCACTACAACACGCCGGTGAAGTATGGGTGTCCGTATGACTGTGGGCTTTGTCCGGACCATGAGCAGCACTCTTGTTTGACGCTGCTTGAAATTTGCGATGCCTGCAATTTGAGTTGTCCGATCTGTTATGCGAACAGCGGGACACACCGGACGACGTATAAGCCGCTGGATCAGATTGAGCGGATGCTGAATGCGATTGTGAGCAATGAGATTGAGCCCGATGTAGTGCAGATCTCGGGTGGTGAGCCGACGATTCATCCGCAGTTCTTTGAGGTGCTGGATGCGGCGAAGAAGAGACCCATCAAACACCTGATGGTGAATACGAACGGGATTCGCATCGCGACCGAGGAGGGGTTTGCCGAGCGGCTGGCGACGTATATGCCGGAGTTTGAGCTGTATCTGCAGTTCGATTCGCTAAGGCGAGATCCACTAATGCAGCTGCGGGGAGCGGACCTGCGGCATATTCGGGAAAAGGCGCTGGAGAAGCTGAACCGGTTGAATGTATCCACGACGCTGGTGGTGACGGTTGAGCGCGGGGTCAACGATGATGAGATGGGAGCGATCGTCGACTTTGCGCTGAAACAGAAGTGCGTGCGCGGTGTGACATTTCAACCGGTGCAGCAGGCGGGGCGTTTGCAGGGGTATGACTCGGCGGCGCACAGGCTGACGCTGAGTGAAGTACGGCGAAGGATCCTGGAGCAGACGAGTGTGTTCAAGCCGGAGGATCTGATTCCCGTGCCTTGCCATCCGGATAGCCTGGCGATGGCGTACGCGATGAAGCTGGGTGGGAAGGTGGTGCCGCTAACGGGGATGATTGAGCCGGATGTGCTGATCAACGGTGGGCGGAACACGATCGTGTATGAGAAGGATGAGACGATCCGGAATCACATCTTCAAGCTATTTGCAACGAACCATTCGCCGGCGGCGCAGGCAATGACGCTGAGGGAGTTGCTGTGTTGTTTGCCGCAAGTGCTGGCGCCGAAGTCGCTGGGGTATGACAATCTGTTTCGGATTTTGATCGTGGCGTTTATCGATGCGCAGAGCTTCGATCTGCGATCGATCAAGAAGACCTGCGTGCATATCGCGCATCCGGATGGGAAGCGTTTGATTCCGTTCGATACATACAACATGTTCTATCGCGACGATCTGGAGAAGGAAAGGCTGGAGCCTTTGCGGGAAAAGGTGATGGCGGCGATATAGCGGTTATTGCAGATGGACGGTGGGGTCTGGGGCGGGGGTGATTTCGTAGGGGAGGAAGATGCTGAAGACTGTGCCCCTGCCCTTGCGGCTGCGCGTGAGGATGCGGCCGTGGTGGCGCTGGATGATTTCGGCGCTGATCCAGAGCCCGAGGCCGGTGCCCTGGATGCCCTTGGTGGTGAAGAAGGCTTCGAAGATCTGTGACTGGGTTTCGGAGTCGATGCCGATGCCGGTGTCGGCGATGGTGAGCACGAGGCCGCGGTGACCGGAACGCCATTCGGTGGCTTCGCGGCTGCGGACGAGAAGACGACCGCCCTGGGGCATGGCGTCGATGGCGTTGCCGACGAGGTTATTGAGGACCTGGCGAATTTCTCCTTCGAAGCAGACGATGGGACTCTGGGCGCGCCTGCGTTGTTGGACGGCGATGCTTGAGTTTCTGAGGCGGCCTTCGTAGATGCTGAGGACGGTGGAGTAGAGGTCTTCGCAACTGATGGCTTGCGGTTTGGTGGCCTGCTTGTGGAAGCGGAGGGTCTGGTTGGCGATGATGGCGACGCGGCGGAGCTCCTGGTCGGCGAGGTCGAGGAACGTTTGCGTTTCCGGCGCGATGGCGTGTTGGCGCGCGATGTAGAGGAGATTCATTACGGATTCGAGCGGGTTGTTGATCTCGTGCGCAATGGAGCTGGCGAGGCGGCCGACGGCGGCCAGTTTTTCGCTCTGGATGAGAGCGGTTTCGGCCCGCTTCTGATGGGTGGTTTCAACGGTGGCGCTGGCGATGGCCTGCACGGTGCCGTCTTCGGCGAAGATGGGCGAGTAGTTGATGTTCCAGTAGCGGTACTCATCGCGGCGGCGGTCGAGCGTGCCTTCGAGCGTGTGGTTCAGGATAGGTTCTCCGGCGGCAGCGCGGCGGATGAGGGCGTGGGCCGTGGGAACGCCGCCGGCCAGCTCGTCGTAGGTTTTGCCGATGGCTTCGGAGGGAGGCAGGCGGAAGATTTTGGCCTGGCGGTCGTTGATGCGGAGCAGGCGAAGGGTTTTGGCGTCATAAAGCGCCATGCCGATGGGTGAGCCGAGGTAGATGGTTTCGACTTCGCGGCGCTGGCGGTCGATCTCGGCGAACTGTTCGCGGAGTTGATCTTCGGCCTGGCGGCTTTCGTGGATATCGCTGGCGACGCCGAGCCATTGCCGGATGTTGCCCTCTTCATCGCGGATGGGGAGGGCGCGGAGGTGCCACCAGCGGGAGGCATGGTCGGAGCCGCGGAGAAGGCGGGCGTCGATTTCGTAGTCTTCCCCGGTGGCGATGCTGTGGGTCCAGGCGTTGGCGACGCGTTCGCGGTCAGCGGGGTCGAAGCAACGGATATACTCGTCGCCGGTTTCGGGAGCAAATTCGTGGCCGATGTATTCGAGGAAGCGATGGTTGGCGTAGCGGACGCGGCCCCTTGGGTCGGCGGTCCATAGAGATTGCGGGTTGAGTTCGGTGAGGATGCGATAGCGCTCTTCGCTCGCGCGGAGAGCGTCTTCCTTGAGTTTCTGCTCGGTGATGTCGCGGAAGAAGGCAATCATGCCATCGGGTGAAGGGCGGACGATGATGTGGAGCCAGGCGTTGAGTGGCTCGGGGTAGAAGGCCTCGAAGCTGCCGGGGATGCGCTGGTCCATGGCGCGGTGGTAATGCTCGACGTAGGGAGAGCCTTCGTAGACAGCGAAAGGGAAGCTTTCCCATACATTTTTGCCGAGGAGATCGCCGCTGGGTGCGAGGATCTCTTTCGCGCGGTAGTTCATGTAGGTGATGCACCAGTTGCGGTCGAAGATGGTGACGCCGTCCGTGGTGGCATCGAGGACCTGCGCGAGTTGCTCGGAGAGCGCGCGGCTTGCGTTATCGGCTTTCTGCTCGGCGGTGACGTCCCGATAGTGAAGGACGAGATGGCCGTCCAGGGGGATGAGGCGGATGCTGTACCAGATGTCGAAGGGAGCAAAGTAGTAGGGCTCGAGAACGCGGCCGACACCGGTTGCCACGGCTTCCCGGTAGGCGGCTTCGACGGAGGTGCCGAGGGCTTCGGGGTAGTGTTCCCAGTGTGTGCCCTGGCCGATGTACTCGGGCAGGACGCGGCTGATTTTGCGGGCGGTGGCGTTGGCGTAGATGATGCGCCACTGCTTATCCATGACGAGGACGCCTTCGGGCAGGCCGTCGAGGACGAGCGAAAGCAGCGAACCGGGAAGGACGCCGGAAAGGGCTTCCGCTGCTGGAGTTTTCTGAGAGTCTGCCATGACGCGACTCTCAGCGTACTACTAAAGGCTGGATTTATGAGTACGGGAACAGGCGCAATGAACGGGCTGGTCTTTTAGTCCTGGGTCTTGCTGAGGCGTTCGTTGGTGGCTTCAATAGCGGCGGCTTCTTTGGGCGTGAGGGTCTTGAGAAGCTCAAGGAGCTTGGCGGGCTCGAAGGAGTCGAGGTAGAAGTTGGCGCCGGGGCAGTGATCGGAGCCGGGAGTGTTGATGACGATAAGCGGGAGCTCGGGGTCGATGGCGTGGAGCTCTTCGACGAGCCTGGCGCACGGGGTGTCCTTGATGCCGGCGTCGATAACGACACCGTTGATCAGAGGGAAGCGCTTGAGGGACTGGATGGCTTCTTCGCCGCTGTAGGCGGTGATGACGTTGAGCTTTGCGGTTTCGATGACGAGTTTGCGGGTGGAGATGCTGCCGGAGTACTCACGGTCGACGACGAGGAAACAGGGCCGGGTCATGGATCGATTATGAACCATGAAGGCGAGATGTGGCTATGTGCGGTATGCGACCCCCGGCGGGGCCAATAGTGGGTGGGAAGTGTTAGTCTGCGGGTCATGTCAGAACGCGATCACCACAAGCCGCATAGCAACCATTCTCAGAATCAGCACAATCTGCAAACGAATCCTCAGCAGGATCAGCACCGGGATCATCGGCAGGACCAGCATGGTGATCATCAGCAGGGTGCATCGCACTTTGCGGGGCATTCGAGCAATGGGCACTTCGATCTAGCTGGGGCGGCGCTGGATGAGATGCATGAGGCCGGGTTTAAGCCGGAGTTTGGCGCGGGAGTCGCGGAGCAGACGGCGGCGATTGTGGAGAAGCTATCGACGCTGACGCCGATTGAGGGTGTGGAGGATCTGCGGGCGCTGGGGTGGTCGTCGATCGATAACGATACGTCGCGGGACCTGGACCAGATTGAAGTGGCGGAGCGGGTGGATGGTGGGATTCTGCTGCGCGTGGCGATTGGCGACGTGGCGGCGGCGGTCGAGCAGGGATCGCCCATCGATAAGCATGCGCAGGAGCAGACGCAGACGATCTATACGGCGGTGAAGAACTTTCCGATGCTGCCGCTGGAGCTTTCGACGGGTGTGACTTCGTTGAATGAGAGTGGCGACCGGCTGGCGGTGATGATGAGCTTCACCGTCGGTCCGGATGGCGAGATGGTGAGCGAGAAAGTGACACGCGCGATGGTGCGGAATCGCGCGCAGCTGGCGTACTCGCGTGTGGGGCCGTGGCTGGAGAAGACGGCGGCAGGGGTGGTGGATGACGATGTGATGTCGCTACGGAGCGATAGCGCGCGGGAGCATGAGGCGGATGCGAGCCTGAGTAGTGGGACCGCGCCCGGATTGGCGCAGAACTGGCTGGTGGAGCAGTTGAAGCTGCAGGATGAGGCGGCGCTGGCGCTGCATGCGGCTCGGGTGAAAAAGGGAGCGCTGGAGTTTCATAAGTCTGAGGCTGATCCGGTTGTCGTCGATGGCAAGGTGATCGATGTGCAGGAAGCGATCCAGAACCGCGCGATGAATCTGATCGAGGATTTGATGGTCGCGGCCAATGGCGTGATGGCGCGGGCGTTACGCAAGGGTGGGCGCAGCGGATTGCAGCGCGTGGTGGTGGTTCCGAAGCGGTGGGACAGGATTGTGACGCTGGCGAAGGACCGTGGATACGATCTGCCGGAGGTTCCTGACTCCGCGGCGTTGAATGATGTGCTGACGCAGATCAGGGCCAAGGATCCGGATCATTATCCGGATGTGGCCGTTTCGGTGATCAAGCTGATGGGGCCGGGTGAGTATCTGCTGATGAGGCCCGATGACGATCCTACGGGGCACTTCGGGCTGGCGGCGCGGGACTATACGCACTCGACGGCGCCGAACCGGCGTTTCCCTGATGTGGTGACGCAGCGCGTGCTGCACGCGATGATGACCGGAGCTCCTGCGCCTTACAGCGATACGGAACTGGCGGCGATTGCGATCCACTGCAACGACGCCGACAAGAAGCTGCGCAAGATTGAGCGCGATATGCAGAAGCGCGTGGCGGCTGTGGCGATGTCGTCGAGGATTGGCGAGGTCTTTCCGGGAGTGGTTACGGGCGCGACCGACAAGGGAGTTTATGTGCGCGTGATCCGGCCGCCGTTTGAAGGACGCGTGGTGCAGGGAAGCGATGGTCTGGATGTTGGCGACAAGGTCAACGTGAAGCTGATCCATACCGATCCGGCGCGGGCATTTATTGATTTTGCGTTTGTCGGGACGCGGAGTCTGCAGCGGACTGGAGCTGCTGCCGGTAGGGCCTGAGCCAAAGCTGTATGACAGGCTGTATGCTCGTTACGCGAGGTGACGCGTGGGCTTGAAAGCAGCGGTTTTGGCGGCGGCGGTGATGTTGAGTGGAGTGGCTGGGGCGCAGGGCGATCCGGCGCGGGCGTTCGATGCGGCTACGGCGGCGGTGCGGAAGCCAGGGGCGGTGGTGCGGATCGACCTGATTGGGGATTCGACGCAGACCAACAATGCGGGCTATGGACGTGGGTTTTGCGCGAACTTTACGGCGCAGGTGGACTGCGTGAACATGGCCAAAGGCGGCGCGAGTACGCGGACGTTTCGCGAGCAGGGTTTGTGGGACCGCGCGCTGCTGACGAAGCCGGACTACATGGTGATCCAGTTTGGGCATAACGACCTGGTGACGAAGGACCATGCTGACAGGCAGGTGGCGTTGCCGGATTATGTGGCGAACCTGAAGCGGTTTATCACGGAGGCTCGTGCGGCGGGCGTGACGCCGGTCCTCTGCACACCGCTGACGCGGAGATACTTTGGCCCTGACGGGAAGATTCATTCCGACCTGGGTGAGTACAGCGAGGCGATGCGCGGAGTGGCGAAGGAGATGAAGACTCCGCTGATCGAGCTGCAGGATGAGAGCATCGCGTACCTGGACAAGATCGGTGAGGCCGCGGGCAACAAGCTGGCCATTACGAAGAAGGACAACGAAGGCAAGACGATCTTCGACAAGACGCATCTGGATTGGGCGGGAAGTTATGTGTTTGGCCGGATGGTGGCTGTCGATCTGGGCAATGCTGTGCCGGCGCTGAAGCAGTATGTGCTGCCCGCTGCGGCGAAGCTTCCGCCTGAGGGTTTGAAGGCGATGAAGATCATCGAGGGTGGGTCGGTGACGATTGTGTTGATCGGCGATTCGACGACGGCGTTGCAGGGTGGGTGGGGGCCGGGGTTCTGCGCTGACCTGACGAAGAATGTGACGTGCATCGATGAGGCGCTGAACGGGCGCAGCTCGAAGAGCTTTATCGATGAGGGTGCGTGGAAGAAGTCGCTGGCGGACCATGGCGACTACTACCTGATGCAGTTTGGTCACAACGACCAGAAACCGAATCCCGATCGCCATACCGATCCGGAGACGACGTATGCGGACAACCTGCGGAAGTTTATTCATGAGTCGCGGGCGATTGGAGCGGTGCCGGTGGTGCTGAGTCCGCTGGCGCGGAGGACGTTCAAAGATGGCAAGCCTTATAACCCTGACTTGAAGTTGTATGCTGACGCGGCGCGACGTGTGGCGGCGGAAGAGAATGTGACGTTCATTGATTTGCTGGGGCTTTCAACACAGGTGTTGAGCAAGCTGACACAGGAGCAGGCGGGTGAGTTCGACGCCGTCGGCCATGCGGATGCGAAGGCCGAGAACGCGGGCAAGGCTGCGCCGGCGCTCGACCGGACGCATCTGGATGACAAGGGCAAGGCCGTGTTTGGGCGGATTGTGGCCGATAACCTGGTGCGGACGCAAGTGGAGCTGGAACCGGATGTTGTGGGACTGCCGGCTAGCGCCGCGGCTGCTTTGCCGAAGCAGGCTGCGCCTACGGACGGGCACTAATCGGTGAAGAGCGTCGTCATGACCGGGTGCAGCTCTGGAATTGGAAGAGTTGCTGCCCGGTTGTTGATCGAGCGGGGACACAGGGTGATTGGCGGCGTGTGCGAAGAGGGATCGCCTGCGGGAGTGGAAGAGCGGTCGCTGGATCTGGGCGATTTAGAGTCTGTCCGCGACTTTGCGGCTGGATTGCGTGAGATCAAGATCGATGCGCTGCTTTTGAATGCGGGTGTGCAGGGGTACGATCTGCGAGCGCGGACCAGGCAGGAGATTGAGCGGACGTTCGGCGTGAATCATCTTGGGCATTATCTGCTGGCGCGGTTGCTGGTGCCGCAGGTGGCGAATGGCGGTGCGTTGGTGTTTACGACAAGTGCGACGCATGATCCAGCGGAGAAGATTGGCGTGCCAACGCCGCGGCATGCGCGGGCCGAGTGGCTGGCTTATCCGGAGCGCGATCCGGAGGTGGATCGAGGTCCGATGAAAGCGGGCTTGCGAGCTTATACGGCGTCGAAACTTTGCAATGTGATGACGGCGCGGAGGTTGGCGAGGGAGCCGGATGTGATAGCGCGGGGTTTGCGCGTCCATGCGTTTGATCCGGGGCTGGTGGCCGGGACAGGTTTGGTGAGGACTGGGCCGTTTGTGTTGCGGCGGGTGGTTTGGCCGATGCTCTCAGTGATGAAGCCGGTGCTGCGCGGAAGCAATGGAGTTGCGGAGGCGGGGCGGGCGTTGGCCGATCTGGGTGAGGGGTCGGCTGGGGTTGGGGATGAGGTGTATTGCTCGCTTCGGGGAGGGCAGGTGGTGGAGATGGCTCCTTCGGTGATGGCGCAAGATGATGCGGCCGGAGAGCGCCTTTGGCGGGAGAGCGCGGTTATCGCGCAGCTAGAATCGGATGAGGCTCGATAAAGCCTTTGGCGTCTTCGCGAAGGCCGTCTGACAAATTTATTGCAGATCTGGAATGGTTCGCGAAACTGGAATCGGATTACCCTTGGGGCAGGGGAGACGCGATGCAGTCAGCGGTACAAAATTGCGTGACTTGTCCTGTGCGCGGGCCACACTGCTTTTGCAACCTCAGTCCGGCGACGGTGCAGGAGCTTCAGACGATCGGGAGCCGTGTACGGCTTAGGCCGGGTGAGACGGTATTGCGGGAAGATTCGATGGCGGACCGCGTGTACGTGGTGTGCCGGGGAAAGATCAAGCTGACGGCGTCGTCGGCCGACGGCAAGCTGTTGATTGTGCGGATTGCCGGACCGGGGGATGTGCTGGGGCTGACTTCGTTGCTGAACAACGTGCGGCACAAGGTGACGGCGGAGACGCTGGAGATATGCGACCTGAAGGCGATTGGACGCGCGGACTTTCTGGCATTCATGGAGAGCTCTCGGGACGTGGGGAGGAGTGCGGCGGTCTCTATTGCGTGGGAGTACGAAGGCATGTTGCTGACGGCGCGTCGGCTGGCGACTTCCAGCTCCGCGGCGGGCAAGCTGGCAACGGCTTTGCTCGACTGGGGACGCATGGACGGAGCGGGCGGGGAGTCGCTGGAGTTTCGCATGCCGCTGACGCATGAGGAACTGGGCAGCATGGCGGGGCTTTCGCGCGAGACGGTGACCCGGTTGCTGGGGAAGTTTCGGCGCGAGGGTCTGGTGGAACTGGATGGCGAGCGCATGGTGCTTCCTGCTCCGGCAAAGATGGAATCGCTTTATTGCTAGGCTGCAATCTCCGTGACAGGCTGGTCGATGGACGCGTAGTCGTAGGCTTCGCGCGTGACCGTGGGTGTCTCCAGGAAATTCTGCGTGGGTGGTGGTGAGGCGGTCTGCCACTCGAGCCCGTAGGCGCGCCAGGGGTTCGGGCCGGCGATGGGACCGTAGTAGAGCGACCACACGAAATAGACCATGGTGATGAGATAGCCGAAGCCCATGACGGTGGCGCCGGCGGTGGAGAAGACGTTGAGGGCCTGCCACTCGGGCGGGTACATGGCGTAGCGGCGCGGCATGCCCATGTAGCCAAGGATGAACTGCGGGCCGAAGGTAAAGAAGAAGCCGACGAAGGTGATGACGGCAGCGACTTTTGCCGGGAGCTCAGGATACATGCGGCCGGTGATCTTGGGCCACCAGAAGTGCAGGCCGGCGAGATAGCCCATGATGACCGAGCCAACCATAACGAAATGGAAGTGTGCGACGACAAAGTAGGTTTCGGTGAGCTGGACGTCCATGCCGAGCGAGCCGAGGAAGACACCGGTGCAGCCGCCGATGACGAAGAGGCCGAGGAAGCAGAGTGCGTAAATCATGGGAGCGTCGAAGGAGATGGAGCCTTTGTAGAGGGTCGTAGTCCAGTTGAAGACCTTGATGGCCGAAGGCACGGCGACGAGCATGGTGAGCAGGCTGAAGACGAGCGCGGAGTACTGGCTGACACCCATGATGAACATGTGGTGCTCCCAGACGAAGAAGCCAAAGACTGCGATGGCGACCGAGGAGAAAGCGACGGCGGAGTAGCCGAAGATGCGCTTGCGGGAGAAGCAGGCGATGACCTCGGAGATGACTCCCATGGAGGGCAGCAGCATGACGTAGACGGCGGGGTGTGAGTAGAACCAGAAGAGATGCTGGAAGAGCAGCGGGTCGCCGCCGAGCTTGGGGTCGAAGATGCCGATGCCTACGAGGCGTTCGACAGCGACGAGAACGATGGTGATGGAGACGACGGGGGTTGCCAGCACCATGATGATGGCAGCCGCGTAGTGCGCCCAGACGAAGAGCGGCAGGCGAAACCATGTGAGGCCGGGAGCTCGCATGCGGTGGACGGTGACGATGAAGTTGAGGCCGGTAAAGATGGACGAGAAGCCGGCCATAAAGGCCGCGAGGCCCGCGGTGATGACGTTGGTGTTGACGAAGCGCGTCGACAGCGGCGTGGTGAAGGTCCATCCGGTGTCAACGCCGCCGGCGATCACAGTGGCGAGCAGAAGGATTGCGCCGATGGCGTAGCAGTACCAGCTGAGGAGGTTGATCCTGGGGAAGGCGAGATCGCGGGCGCCGAGCATCATCGGCAGAAGGAAGTTGCCGAGCACGGCGGGGACGGCGGGGATGAGGACGAAGAAGATCATCACGACGCCATGCATGGTGAAGACCTTGTTATAGGTGTCCATGGCCATGAGATCGGCGCCGGGCGTAAGCAGCTCCAGGCGCAGCACAAACGCAAGCAAGCCGCCGATGATGAAGAAGAACGTGACGCTGATGAGGTAGAGGATGGCGATGCGCTTGTGATCCTGCGTGAGCAGCCAGCTGGCGATGCCTTCGGTTTCGTTGAGATAGTTGCGCGGGGGAAGTGTTTGTCGCGCGGGAGTTTGCTGGTCTGCCGAGGGAGCTTCTGTCCAGTCTGCAACTGTGGCCCGGGCCGCGAAGGGTTGTGTGCTCATCGGCCGCCCCGTGTGGCGCAGACTTGAGCGATCGCAGCGACGTTGGCAACAACCATGGCCGCGATGACGATGAGGGGTGGGCAATCGACGCGGGAGCCATAGCCTTTGCATGGTTCCTTGCAATTGCACTTTTCACTGGGTTCGCAAAGTCTGGGGGAACGATCGGGTAGCTGCATAGGAGCCTCCACCCACATGCTGAAGGAGTGCGCGGGTTTTCGTCTGTGACGCGCGTCACAGAAGCGGATTTCTTGCCGGGGGTGATGAGTGGATCGCAATGTCGGTTGGGCGCCATTCGAGTTGAGGATGTGAGGGTGGAGTTTGATGAGACGGAATCGGTTGCCGTTTGCGCGTGCGCATGCGGTTAACGCGGCAACGAAACCGCGCATCCTAGACCTCTGTACGACGCGCGCAAATGCGAAGTTGGAGTCGGGCTATGTCGGGAAAGTTTGCAGTAGTAACGGGTGCATCGAGTGGAATCGGGTATTGGCTGGCGAAGGAGTTAGCGGGTCGAGGGTATGACTTGGTCGTTTGCTCGGCGGGTGATCGGCTTGGAAAGGCCGTAGAGGACTTCAAGAGCAGCGGCGTGCAAGTGCATGAGGTTCAGGCAGATCTGGCTTCGCGCGAGGGAGTCGATGCCCTGTGGAAGGCAGTATCGGAGCTGGGACGTCCGGTAGATGTGGCGTGTATTAACGCGGGTGTCGGCGTGGGTGGGCTGTTTACGGAGACGGACCTTGCGGAAGAACTAAACATGGTGAACCTGAACTGCACGGGGACGGTGCATCTGGCGAAGCATGTGGTGAGGCACATGGCCGATTTACATGCGGGAAAAATTTTGTTCACGGCATCGATTGCCGGAGAGATGGTAGCTCCGCGTGAGGCTGTTTATGCGGCAACGAAGGCCTTTGTGCTTTCGTTTGCGCATAGCCTGCAGTACGAGCTTCGCGATAGTGGTGTGAGCGTGACCGCACTACAGCCAGGGCCGACAGATACGGACTTCTTTCATCGTGCGGGCATGGATAACACCAAGGTGGGCAGCGAAGGGAAAAAGGAAAGCGAGCCGAAGGATGTTGCGAAGCAGGGCATTGATGCGCTGATGGCAGGCGATGACCATGTGTATTCGGCTTCGTTTACGACCAAGATGGAGGGCATGCTGGCCAATGTGGTGCCGGGCGCGGTGAAAGGCGCCATGCACGAGAAGATGGCCAAGCCTCTAGAGACAAATAAGTAATAGAACACGGCGAATGCTACTAGGAATGTGAGGAGGAACTATGTCTACTGCTTTGACCGAGAGGCCGGGTGCTGATGTGTTGCCGAGAGTGAGCGGAGCTGCGGCGCTTTTGAATGGACATTACGCCCCGCCGCCAGAAAACAAGGACGGCAAGACGTGGGTGCGGACGTCTGCGCTGGTACAGGAGGAGCCGCAGAAGCTGTATGAGCTGTGGCACGACCTTGAAAAGGTTCCGGCGTGGCAGGAGGAGATTGTTTCGGTGACCAAGACAAGTGCCAAGACGTCGCATTGGGTCTTGCAGTCAGGGGACAAAACCATCGAGTGGGACGCGGAGCTGTTGGCGGATGAACCTGGAAAGCGAATCGCATGGAAGTCCATCGGCGGCGATGTGCATGAGGCCGGTGAGGTGATCTTTGAAGCCTCTCCTGGGAATCGTGGAACGATGGTCACCGTGCTGATGGAGTTTGAGATGGGCGTCTTGACGCGGATGGTGAAGACGTTTACGGGTCGTGACCCAAAGCAGGCTGTCGTGGAGAATCTGCGGCACTTCAAGGCACTGGCGGAGACGGGTGAGATTCCGCGCTCGCAGTCGGCACCGCATGGGGAACGCGGGATGATTGGTGGAGTGAAGCGGTCGATTTATGGGGAGAAGATTCCTACACCGACGGGCGTGGCGTAGGACGCGCAAGAGAAGGAGATCCTTGAGGACGACATATGAAACGCAACAATAACACCTGACCTTGGATGGTCTCTCGCAATGCGGGGAAACGGAGTTTGAGATGAAAGCAGTTTGCTGGATGGGGACGAGCAAGATTGAAACGTTGACGGTGGCTGATCCGGAGTTGTTGAATCCGCGTGACGCGATTATCAAGATCACACGTACGGCTATCTGCGGATCGGACCTGCATTTGTACGATGGCTTTATTCCCACGATGGAGGCCGGCGACATTATGGGCCACGAGTTTATGGGAATCGTGGAAGAGGTTGGCCCCGGTGTGAAGAACTTGAAGCGCGGCGATCGCGTGGTAGTGCCGTTTACGATTGCCTGCGGAAGCTGTTTGTTCTGCAAGAAGAAGTTCTGGTCGGCATGCGATAACTCGAACCCGAATGCGCATTTGATGGAAGCGGCGTATGGTTACTCGGGGTCAGGGTTGTTTGGGTACTCGCACATGATGGGAGGCTATGCGGGCGGGCAGGCGCAGTATGTTCGCGTGCCGTTCGCCGATGTTGGCCCGCTGAAGATCGAGAGCGATCTGCCAGATGAGAAGGTGTTATTTCTTTCGGATATTTTTCCGACGGGTTATATGGCAGCGGAGAATGCGCAGATCCAACCGGGCGATACGGTTGCGGTTTGGGGATGCGGGCCGGTGGGGCAGTTCGCCATTGCGAGTGCGTTCCTGCTTGGAGCGGCACGCGTGATCGCGATTGATAGGTTGCCGGAGCGGTTGGAGATGGCGCGATCGATTGGCGCGATTACCGTCGATTATTCGGAGGAGGATGTGAGCGTATTGACGGCGCTGAAGGATTTGACCGGAGGCGTTGGTCCGGATGCCTGCATCGATGCGGTAGGTTTGGAGGCGCACTCGACGGAACTACAGGGACTGTATGACGTGGTGAAGACGGCACTGATGATGGAGACGGACCGGCCGGCGGTGTTGCGACAGGCGATCCAGTCAGTCCGCAAGGGTGGCACGCTGTCGATTCCGGGTGTGTATGGCGGGCTGCTGGACAAGGTGCCGTTTGGCGCGGCGTTCGGCAAGGGCATCACGATGAAGATGGGTCAAACGAACATGCACAACTACATGAAGCCGCTGCTGGAGCGGATTGAAAAGGGCCAGATCGATCCGAGCTACATCATCTCGCACCGGATCACGCTGGACGAGGCGCCGGCGATGTACAAGGTGTGGCGGGACAAGAAGGAGAAAGTCACGAAGATCGTGATCGACCCCTGGGCGGAGAAGGCTGCCTGAAAAAATTGTCAGAATAGTTGCGACTTACAACGGCACCGCCGCGTCTCTGTAGCGTTGGTTAGGCTTGCGAAGCGATTGCACTCGATGCAGGCGCGGGTTCGAGTCGAACGAGGTTGCTATGTGCTGCGTGCGCTGGTGCCGTTGTGCGATTTCTCTTCTTTCCGTCTCCCTTATTGCAACTTGTGGCGCGCAGGCGCCGAACGCGGGTGGGCAGACTTCACCACCGCCGCCTGAGGTGGTTACCACGACCGGCGCGGCATCGGCGGCTATGTTCAAACCGACGCCGGAGAATACCTATCCGCAGATTGTGCGGCTGAGTTATGTGGAGGGCGATGTGCGCCTTTCGCGGCGGGCCGTGGACGCGAAGACGACGGGTGCGGACTGGGAGAAGGCAGTGACAGGGACACCGCTGGAGACCGGCTACAGCGTGGTGACCGAAGCGGGTGGGCGCGCGGAGATTGAGTTCGAAGATGCGTCGACCGCGTATGTGGGCGAGAACTCCGTTGTGGTGTGCAACAACCTGATTACGACGGACGGCGTGCCGATGACGGACCTCGGCTTGTTGAACGGCGTGATGACGCTGCATGTCAAGACGCTGTTCCCGGAGCAGACGTTTATGGTGGAGACGCCGACCAATGGCGTGGTGTTGAAGTATCCGATGAAGTCGTATGTAAGGGTGAACAGCTACCTGGATGCGATGACGATTACGGCGATGGGAACTACCGGCGCGAAGATGTTTGTCGGCGGCAGAGCGGTTTCGACTGACAAGGAACAGAGCATGACGTACCGTGCGGGACGATGGGTGCATGGCGATGGCGGTGTGGGAAGCTTTGCGGATTGGGACAAGTGGGTGGATGATCGCGTGATTGCTCGGAAAGCCGTGATGGAGACGGCGGAGAAGGATGCCGGGCTGGCGGCGCCGATTCCGGGGCTGGTGGAGATGAGCGAGGCGGGGACGTTCTTTCCATGTGAGGGGTATGGGACTTGCTGGCAGCCGACGTCCGGGTGGGGTGGTGGGCAGGGCGCCGGTGTGGCCGGAGTGGCTGGGTTAGCAGCAGGCAAGCGGCTGGTCGCGGAGGATGAGGATTACTTTCCTTGCTCGCCGGACATGTACCGATCCTGGTATGAGAAGGACCTGGTGACGCATAAGAAGAAGCTGCTCTATACGGAAGAGTTAAATGGCGGGCCGGAGTATTTGTGGGGTGTTTGCCATACCGGGAGCTGGGTTCACTACCAAGGGCGTTATGCGTGGGTGCGCGGCGAGAAGCGGCATCATCATTGCCCCATTCACTGGGTGAAGGATGGCAAGCGGACAGGGTATGTGCCGCTGCATCCGCATGATGTGGCGGGTAAGACGCCGGTGGCGATGAAGCATGCGGTGTGGGTTGCAGGGGATAAGCATGCTGGAGCGGAACCCGGAAAGGACTTCAAGCTGCTGGCGGCGGCGCCGAAGGAGTTTCGAAACGAGGCGGGGTCGAAGCTGGAGCGCGCAGAGACGCCGCGGATGGAGGCTCGGTCGCTGGGGCAGTCGATGCTGCTGGCGAGGGGCGGCGTGGAGCCGGCAAAGATGCCGGGGAACGCGATTACGTTCGATCACAAGTCGCAGAGCTTCGTGCTGGCCCGCTCGTTTACGATGGGCGGCAAGGTGCAAACGGTGTCGGAACCGATTGTGGGGCGCGTGGGTGGGATCGGCGGCGAGCGGGATAATGTTGGGCGGGGGACGGCTGGGAGTGCGGGCGGTGGAGCGTCGATTGCCCGGGGGTCGTACACGGGTGGGAATGGCGGTGGAATATCGCGTGGGTCTGCCGGCGGTGGGGGATATTCTGGTGGCGGAGCGGTTCGTGGAGGATCATCGAGCGGTGGTGGTGGAGTCTCAAGCGGCGGCGGTGGTGCTTCCCATGGCGGTGGCGGTGGGGGGTCTTCGGGCGGTGGCGGTGGTGGAGGCGCGAGCGCAGGTGGTGGAGGAGGTGGGGGTGGTGCCGGGCACAAGTAGGTGCCATTCAGGATTCCCTGCTGGGGAGTGGAGCGGAGAAAGTGCCATTTTTCAGAAGGCTCCTCAAGGCATCCGGCCAGTTCAGTTCGAAGTTCCACGTGACCCAGAGCGCGGGGCTATTGGCGAGAACAGCGTACAGATGCTCGCGGCGACCTTCGATGACTCGACGCTCTCTGATGAACTGTTTGCAGTGGCCTGTTCGCTTCTGTCCAGCGAAGAGCTCTCGGATATCGCCGAGCTGAAGTCATACACTCTGCGCAGACGTTCCACGGCCTTCAAGGCGGTTGCGCGGATTCTTCTGGCCCACTTCGCAAGCCTGTCTCCCGAGAAGGTGGAGTTCGATCGAGCGCCCAGCGGCAAGGCGTGCCTTGCGAGGGAAGGCTCGCTACGTTTCAATCTCTCTCACTCTGCGAGCTTGTTGGTTCTTGCGATCACGCTCGATTCTGAAATCGGCGTCGATGTCGAGCAGGTCCGCGCGATGCTTCGCGGGTTGCAGTTGGCGCGGCATCATTTTCTTCCTGAGGAAGCCGCGGCACTCGATCGTGTCGCGCACGAGGAGCGCGATCTCGCTTTCTTCCATTGCTGGACGCAGAAAGAGGCCTATCTGAAAGCGACGGGGTGCGGGATCGACGGGGCTCTAAAAGCCTTCCGCGTCGAGACCGACATGCGCCGGGCCGCCGGCATCCATTGGATTGCCGGTGACGATCCAGCCTGCTGGCAGATGCACCGCTGGTACCCGTCGCCCGGCTATGTTGCGGCTGTTGCCTATCGGGATCGCCGGAAAGAACTCAAGTGCTCTGTCTCGCTCGATGCCGCAGCGCTGCTTCAGGCGTTTCGTGAGGGCTGCCTTGCGCCGGCGTTGGAGAAAGTGCCATGAGGCTACTGTTCGTGGCCTACTGCATGGTTGACAACGAGAACGGCGATTCCCTGATCGGCGTGTACAAGCGTTGCCTGCGCATCGGGGTCGAGATGCACCGGCGCGGCCACGAGGTGCATATTCTATGCGATCAGCGGCACCGGTTTCGTGACCCGCTGGCCAAGGTTGCGGGCAAGATCTTCCGGTTTCTCGACCTCCCGATGGGCGCCCTTTTCCGTTCGGAACACGTCCGCCGCCGCTACATTCGGGGCGCGATCCAGCAAAGAAAATTCGACATGGTCGTCATCGGCGAGTGTCCGCTGGGCGGTTCGTTGCTCGACGTCACACTTGCGGCCTCCGAGCTGGAGATTCCGCTGGTGCTGTTGGACAATGCCTACGGTCCCGTGATGGCGAAGCTTTTCGTGTGGCGCCACGGCAACCTCTTCGACGGCGTCATCCTCACCGGGCCTGCGTCCTTTCATCCGCGCAAGACGAAGCCGTTTTATTGCGGAGTGCCGCCGCTCGTTTCCGGCGACGCCGATGCGGCGGCACCTCTGCTCGACGAACTGAAGCTGCGCTCCGGCAACATCGTCACCGTGCTGGGGTACGAACGAAAGGCGGAGACTCTTGCCATCAACCTGCTCCTTGAGAACAACCCCAACTGCGACTTCCTCTTCATCGTCAGGAACCCCGAACAAACCCTGCAACGATTGGAATCGCTGCCTCCAGAACTGAAGGCGAAGACAAGGGTGATCGATCCTCCCGCGGAGAGCGTGCTCTTTTCTCTCCTGCGGCACTCGCGGCTGGCCATTGGAAAGTGCGGCTTTATGCAGGTGAGTGAAAGCCTGGCGCTGCGCACGCCGTTCCTCGCTCTCTATTACCGTGGATGCTTCTCCCGGTTGACGTTGCCCGCAAGGGCGCGCCGCTACGTCCACTCCACGACGAGTACTGACGCGGAGCCCGGCACCGTTCGTGCCTTCGAGCGTTTGCTCAACGCTGATCCGGAAGACATCGCCAAAGTCCACGACGGGCGCTTCGATGCCCTGGAACGCATGGCGCAGTTTCTCGAAGACCTTCCAAAAACGCGCCGGCCGGGGCTCGGGAGGCAAGCCGAACGCTGGGGATATAAAAAGGCGATGGTGGCCGCCGCGCTAACGCAAAAGCACTCCGGCAAAGCCATCGAGGTCGATTGGATTCGCTGCATGAGGATGCACGACATGCTCTTCGGCCGCATCGATTGTCTTGCGGTCGCCTACCGTTCCGAAGGTGTGCCGAGGTTCACGACGCTGTGCGGCCGGCGCTACTGGAGCCTGCTCTTCGGACGCATGCTGCTGCGCAGGGCAACCAGAACAATCCCGGAGAACCTGATCCTTTTCCGCGCGCCTGGCGGACGGTCCACGATCGAAGAAGGCCGCGAAGAAGGATACAAGGACCCGCCTTCCGGCTAGAGCATTTCCCCTGTGGATGCAGTGTTCCTCTGCCCGATCACTCTTGCGATCGCTTCGACACAGAAGCTCGTGGTCATCTCCGCGGAACCCCACCACGCTTGCGGCTCCCACGGAGGTCCGGGGCCGGAGTAGAAAGCTGCTTTGGGCCACGAACCGTCGCTTTGCTGCTGCGCCATAAGCCGTGCAAGCATCTCCGGATGGTTCTCCATCGGCCGGAGGCCGTAATTGATGAGCGAGCAGAAACCAAGCGCCAGGGACAGAGAATCCATGTCCTCGCCTTCGAGGCGGGCAGCCGTCTTCGTCAGGATCGTGTCTCGGCAGCGGCCGAATTCGACTACGCCATGATGGTAGGCGCGCGAAACGGCATAGTAGAGCGCCAGCGAATCGAGATAGTAGTGCATCGCCGTAGCTTCTGTTCCTTGTTCGATCGCATCGATCAGGAAGTTCGCTGCCTGCATCGTCTCTTCGCGCGCGCCGAGATACAGCAGGACATTCGCGTTGACGACAGCATCCGCATCATTGTGCGCGTCCGTTGGGCGGAGCCACGTTTTGAAACGGCCCTCTTCGTCTCGATTCGCCAGCACAATCGCAACATTGGGTGGCTGTTCGCCACTGGCAGGGGCCCTGCCCCAGAGCTCGAAGGCAGCACAGCATGTGTCGTCCAAATCACCCGGCAGCGGGTCTGGATCGTTGGTGAGCCGGTAACGCCAGATGCCGTTTTCACGCTCCTCGGCTTTCAAAAATCTCCGCATCGACTCGATCAGACGCACAGCTCGAGGGTCCTCGATAAAACGCAAGGCATGCAACACAAACGTCGCAAGAAATATCGCAGGATCGCTTCGGGCCGCTCCATCGAGCGCAGGATTATCGAACTGATCGACAGAAAATTCACCACAGGGCTTTTGATTCGCGACAAGAAAGTCCAGCGCTCTATCCAGGCAGAGGCGTAGCGAATCGAAGCTGGGCGTCATCCGGCTATCGTAGCCTGCCCACCGGCAGACAGCAATCGAGAAGAGCTGTTATCCGCGATAACCACTGACTCATCGCGCAAGCACCTGCCGGGCGATCTTGATGTCTGAAAGAGCTTGGTATAACATCCAGGTATGCACAGTTTCTTCCAGCCCAATGCCTGTTGTCGTGACTTCGTCATGACATGCGTTGGTTGTCGGTAGAAAGTATCTTTCGCCAATTTAGCCTGTGAACCTTTCACAGGATCTTAAATCAGGACACCCGCTTGTCAGCATTCGCTGAAGCGGGTTTTGTTTTTCTCCCAGATCCCCCACACAGTCCAGATGCCACTGTCGCCTATCGATTCGAAAGGCGCAGGGTGCGACAAAGGTTAGCTCATGCCGCTCCGACGAAAGAGTTTGAATATGATCCGCAGTTATTTTGTGAAGGCTTCTCTGCATTTGAGTTTGTTTCTTCTTCTGGCGATAGCCGTCACCAGTGCGTCTGCCCAATTTGTAAGCGCATCTCTTCGCGGTACGGTGCAGGATGCCTCAGGCGCCTCTCTGCCAGGCGCCACCGTCGTCGTGACCAACACCTCAACCGGGATCGTGGACAAGTCGAAGACCGACGCCGGGGGGCGCTTCGTGTTTGCCTCACTGCCGCCCGGTGGTCCCTACAAAATTTCCATCGAAGCACAAGGCTTCAAGACCGAGGAGAGATCCGGCATCAACCTCGCGGTCGACCAGGTTGTGGATGTGAACGTACCGTTGCAGGTTGGTGCGGCCTCTCAAAAGGTTGAGGTCAATGCGGACGCCAGCCAGCTTGAAGTCGATACCGCGGCCATCGGGCAGGTGATCGACAATCGCAGCGTCGACAATCTCCCTCTCAACCAGCGGAACGTCTACTCCCTCATGTTTCTCGTCCCGGGGGTCACCGGCAGCGTCACCTATCAATACAACAGTTTGAATTTTTCGGTGAACGGTGGCCGCCCCGGAACTACCAACGTCCTGGTGGATGGCATTCCCGCGTCGCCGCCTTTGATCGTACCCATTGGTGGCTTCGCCGTATTCCCATCGGTAGACGCTGTGCAGGAGTTCAAGGTGGAGACCAACGCTTACTCAGCCGAGTTCGGACGGAGTGGGAGTGGCATCGTAAACGTAATTCTCAAACAGGGAACCAACACCTTCCACGGCAGTGCCTATGATTTTGTGAGGAACTCAGCCCTGGATGCAAACACTTTCTTTGCGGACAGGAATGGAACTCCGCTGCCGAAGTTCTCACGCAACCAGTTTGGAGGAAGCCTGCGTGGCCCTGTGTGGATTCCAAAGCTCTATAACGGTAAGGACAAGACGTTTTTCCTCTTCTCGTATGAGGGGCTGCGCCAGGGAACGCAAACAGAATTGACCACCACGGTGCCAACAGCATTACAGCGCACTGGCGACTTTTCGCAGACCTTCAACTCCTCGGGTGCCCTGGTAACGATCTACGACCCCACAACCACAACCCAGGTAGGCACAAGCTACGTGCGGCAGCCTTTCTTGAAGAACAAGATCTCGAACATCGATCCGGTAGCAGCCAAAATCATCAGCTATTATCCTTTACCCAATCAGCCGGGCGCTGCGTTTACAGGCACCAACAATTATTTCGCCTCCGGCACCTCGCAGCTCAATATCGACACCATCGACAGCCGCGTCGATGAAGTATTCAACGAGCGCAATCGTATCTTCGTAAGCTATTCGCGGCGCAACCTTACCTCGCCACCCGCGTTGTTGTTTCCTGCAGCCAGCCAGATTGCGGAAGGTGGACAGTACCAGCCGCAGACCTCGAATAGCGCGGCGATCGATTACACGCGTACGGTGAGCCCCACCTTCATCGTCGATGTTCCGTTTGGTTTCTCGCGGACGTTCATTAACTTCACGCCGGTCAGCGCAGGCTTCAATCCCTCTACCCAGCTTGGTTTCCCCGGGTACATCGCCTCGAACGCGGACCATCTTCTGTTCCCAGGCATCGCGCCCGCGAACTATTACACATTGGGAGATGCGGCACAGGGGCAGACACGTCGCGGTGGATTCAACATCTATCTGCTGGGTGTAAACAATACCAAGGTGCTGGGGAAGCATGTGCTGAAGTTCGGTGGAGATCTCCGTTTGCTCCAGGCCAACGATGTGGAATCCGGCGCGTCTACCGGAACCTATTCGTTCACCAACGCCATCACTCAGGGGCCGAATCCGAATGTCGCCACGTCGACAGGTGGCAACTCGATTGCTTCGTTGCTGCTCGGTGTTGGTACCGGGACGTACACCATCGGTTCCAAGAACGCGGCAACGCAGAGCAGATACTACGGTGCTTATGTGCAGGATGACTGGAAAGCTTTGAGTAAGCTGACGATCAATCTTGGACTGCGCTACGATCTCGATATCCCGCGAACGGAGCGTCACAACCGCGCAGAAACGTTCAATCCGAATGCCGCTTCGCCGCTTGCGGCCGCAACCGGTCTTTCTGGATTGACGGGTGGTGTTGTCTTCACCGGCGTGAACGGCGCCAGCAGGCGTCAATTCTCTCCGCAGTATGCGAACTTCGGTCCCCGCATTGGCTTCTCTTACGAGTTGAACGGGAATATGGCGATCCGCGGCGCGTATGGGGTTTACTTTGGCCCCTCGTTGCGCTCCGCCGGTGCAACGATTGGCAACGAAGGTTTCTCTGCGGTGACCACCTATACAGGAAGCGCCAATGGACTGACCCCATCGGTATATCTCAGCAATCCATTTCCCACCGGCTTGAACCAGCCCGTAGGCAGCTCCCAGGGCCTCGCAACGGGTATAGGTTCCTCCTTCGAGACGCCGTTGATTGGCGACAACAAGGTCGGCTATACAGAGAACTATGATCTCGACATCCAGAGACAGCTGCCCTTCAATATCCTGGTCGACGCAGCCTACGTTGGAAGCCACGGTGTTCATCTCAACAAGTCCGGCGAGAATGACTGGAACGCGAACCAGCTCACACCCGCTACACTCGCCCTTGGCACGCAACTGCAGCAGAGCGTGACCAATCCGTTTTTCGGCATCATCACGAACGGTGCCGAGGCGAGTGCAACGATTCCGCGCAGCTATCTCGCGGCGCCGTTTCCGCAATTCACCGCGGTCGATTTGTCCTACCTCACCGGCGGTTACGAAATCTATAACTCATTCCAGCTGAAGGTAAACAAGAGGATCTCACACGGTCTGAGCGCGCTTGTTTCCTACACGGGCCAGAAACAGATCGACGACTATTCGGGCATCCAGAACGTCGGCAACATTACCGGCGGCATCCAGAACATCTACGATCAGCATGCTGAGCGCGCGGTCTCATCCAACAATCTTTCCCGTGTGCTCGTGATCAGCGGGGTGTATGCGCTGCCGTTCGGGCGCGGGCAGGACTTTGGAGGCTCCTGGAATCGGCCGTTGGATGCGTTGCTGGGCGGCTGGCAGATCAACGGTATCTTGACGGAGCAGACTGGCTTTCCACTCTCACCCTCCACGCAGAACACATCGAACTCCGGAAGCAATGTCCTGCGGCCTAACCTGACGGGGATCAGTCCAGTGGTCAAAGGGCCGATCGCTTCTCGGTTGAATGGTTATCTCAATGCGGCCGCATTTTCGCAGCCAGCCCCGTTTACGTTTGGCAATGCACCGCGAACCTTATCCAATGTGCGCGGACCGGGAACCCACAACCTGGACTTCTCGTTGTTCAAGAACTTCCACGCTACCGATCATCTGGCGATCGAGTTCCGCGGCGAGGCATTCAACCTCTTGAATCAGGTTGTTTTTTCCTCCCCCAACATGACGCTGTCATCGGGGCAATTCGGCGTCATCACCGGGCAGAGCAATACCCCACGGCAAATTCAACTCGCTGTGAAGGCGGTATTCTAGCTTGCTCAGGCGCATCGCTCAGCAAGACGGTATCTAATGATTTAAACAAAGCCGTAGGGAGATGAAATGGCAGACGAATACAAAGAAAACGGAAATATTGAAGAAAGCAATGCAGGAAGTGGAACGTCACGCAGGGGTTTCCTGCAGGGATCGCTGGCGGTCGCCGGAACGGCTTTCGTTGCGACAGGCATTGCGCCCAAAATCGCGGCGCAGCCAAAGACGAAACGCCCGAATCTCGTATTTTTCTTTGGCGAAGGACAGCGGGCGGATGCGCTTTCTATCGCGGGTAATACCATCCTGAAAACACCGCATCATGACCGCATCGGCCACGAAGGCATTCATTTCAAGAATGCTTTTTGCACCAACGCCTTGTGCGCTCCGGCGCGTGCAGTGGCCCTTACCGGGATGTACTCACGCTCTACGGGAGCGCTGTCGAACGAGCATCTCCATGTACCTCTGCCGAGCGATATTCCTCTATTTACCGATCTCCTGCGCGAAGCCGGCTATGAAGTGGCAATCCTCGGAAAGGTGCATGTCCGCAACGGCGTGGAAGAGCGCAACTGGGATTACTACTTTGGGCACAACGATCCCGGAAACGACTACGCCAATCCATACTTCAAGGAAGGACGCAAAGGCGTCGTTGGACCGCAACAGCAATATAAGGGAGTCTATCCCGATGACCTTACGGTAGACCGCGCGCTGTCCTGGTTGGAAGAGGATCGCGGCGATAAGCCTTTCTGCTTGCTGGTCTGGTTTGTCGCTCCACATGAGCCGTTCTTCCGCCCGCGCCGGCACCTGGATTTGTATAACGGGGTGCCGGTGCCTAAGCCCGCCACTTTCGATGACGATCTGAAGGGTTATCCCGGTAAACCAAAGAGTTTTGGCGCCGGCACCAACAAGATCGGCACGACGAGCACCCACGTCGCGGTGGGATCTCTGGAAGGTCTCACGAAGGACTACTACGCCGGTCTGGTGGCTGTCGACGACAATATCGGACGCATCTTCAACTATCTCGAGAAGAAAAACATCCTGGAGGATACGGCAATCGTGCAAGGCTCCGACCATGGATACTTCCTCGGCGAGTGGCGGCTCTTCGACAAGCGGCTGATGCATGAACCTTCCATTCGCGTGCCACTGCAAATCCGGTATCCAAAACGAATTCCTGCCGGAACAGTCCGGGAAGAGATGGTATTAGACGTCGATCTTGCACCAACATTTCTTGATCTGGCGGGCGTTCCCATCCCTCCCCACATACAAGGCAAGAGCGTCCTTGCTCTCGCGAAGAAGCCGGATCCTGATTTCCGCAGAGAATGGCTCTACGAGTACTACGAGTATCCGAATCCCGAAAACGTCGCCGTCCATCGAGGGATTCGTACGGATCGCTACAAGCTCATTCACTACTACAAGGATGAACCAGAGGCGTTCGAGCTTTACGATCTCCATTCAGATCCAAAGGAGACTCAGAATCTTTACGGCCGGCCGGAGCATGCAGCACTCGAAACCCATCTGAAAGAGCGGCTGGCAGCACTCCAGAAGGCAGTTCCCGATCGACCGCAGACTGCAACACTCCAGAGCATCGGATAGAGTCTCACGCCTTCAGGACCGTGTCTCTCGTCTGCGGAATATGCAGAGGGTTCCCGTCCTGAATAGCCTGCGGCAAGAGTCTCGCGGGAACATCCTGATAGCTGACCGGGCGCAGAAAGCGATCGATGGCTCCTGCGCCGACCGAGGTGGTGCGACTATCGGAGGTGGCCGGAAAAGGGCCGCCGTGGACCATCGCCCAACCGACTTCAACGCCTGTCGGAAAGCCGTTGAAGACGATGCGCCCCACCTTCTTTTCGAGAATCGGCAGAAGCTCGCGCGCCAGGTCGTCGTCAGGCTCGGACGCGAAGAGCGAGGCCGTAAGCTGTCCTTCCATCTGCGCTGCGACGTCAACCATCTGTGCAGCGTCGCGACAGCGAACAATGACAGAAGAAGGTCCAAAGACTTCTGTGGCGAGCTCCGGATCCTTCAAGACATCTGCTGCATCTACTACAAACAATGCCGGCGCAGCCTGGCAAGATGCTTCCGTCGCCGGCTTTATCACGAGAGACGTGACCGGCTGCGCGCTGCTGAGCTTCGCGATGCCCGCCTGATAGGCCGCGTGGATTCCCGAGGTAAGCATGGTGGCGGCTGGACGTGACGAGACTTCTTCTGTCGCAGCTTCTATGAATTGCTGAAGAGCTTCACCCTCCAATGCAACAACTATGCCGGGGTTTGTACAGAACTGGCCAACGCCAAGCGTCATGGAGTCCACATAGCTTTTCGCAATCGTGGTCGCCTTCTCCGCAAGAGCGGACGGCAGCAGAAACACAGGATTGATGCTGCTCATCTCCGCGTAAACGGGAATGGGTTCCGGCCTCGCGGCAGCCACTCTCATCAGGCTTAACCCACCGCTGCGCGATCCCGTAAAGCCGACAGCCTGGATCGCAGGATGCGTCACAAGCATCTGGCCAATCTCTATACCTTTGCCAACAACAAGAGAAAACACGCCCTCGTGAAATCCCGCATCTGCTACGGCCTTCTGGATCACTCGACCCACCAGCTCCGAGGTGCCTAAGTGTGCAGGATGCGCCTTCACCACGATCGGACAACCCGCAGCAAGAGCGGATGCCGCGTCACCACCTGCAACCGAAAAAGCCAGAGGAAAGTTGCTCGCACCAAAGATAGCGACTGGCCCGAGAGGGATGCGACGCAGCCGCAGATCGACGCGCGGCAACGGCTTGCGTTCGGGCATCGCGGTGTCGATCGTCGCATCAATCCAACGGCCGTCCTCAACAATGTTGGCGAACATCTCAAGCTGACCGACGGTGCGGCCTCGTTCACCGGTGAGCCGAGCCTTCGGTAGACCGCTTTCCTCATGAGCACGGTCGATGAGCGAATCACCAAGAGCAAGCAACCCCGCGCCAATGCTGCGAAGAAACGCGGCGCGCGCAACGAGCGACGATTCGCGAAACGAATCGAAAGCATCGGCGGCGAGACGACACGCACGGTCTACGTCGCTATCGCCGCCTCCGCCAAACGTTGGCTCCAGCGTCGCGCCGCTCGAAGGATTCAGGGCCAGCAGTGTATCCTGCGTGCCAAAGACTTCAGTCTGACCGATAAGCATGGCCCCGGTGATCTTCATGGTGGTACTCCTTGCGTAGTTGTATGGCTCTGAAGAGTCTACGTGATGGGGCACACCAAACGCATCGGCAACATCTTCTACTGGCAAAGGCTCTACAGCCAGCCCTTCGTTCTTGCCAGTCGGGCGGCCTCTATCCTGTTATGCGCTCCCATTTTGGAGATCGCTTCAGAAAGATAGTTCCTCACCGTCCCTTCGCTAAGCCGCAGCCCGCGCGCCACCTCGGCCGTGCTTTCGCCCTCGCCTGCCCGGCGCAAAATCTCACGTTCGCGATCACTCAACGGGTCTGCTTCTGCTCCCCATGCTTCTGCAGCCAGGTCCGAATCAACAACCCGCTGCCCACGCGAGATCCGCCGTACGGCGTCCGCAAGCTCTGTCGACGGACGGTCTTTCAGCAGATATCCATGCGCTCCCGCCTCCAGCGCACGTCGCAAATATCCCGGCCGCGCAAACGTCGTCAGCATAAGCACTCGCGTCTCCGGATAAAGCTCTCGCACCTTTACCGCAAGCTCTAACCCGGTAAGCCGCGGCATCTCGATATCCGTCACCAGCACGTCAGGCCGATGCTTTCCTACAGCTCGAAATGCTTCTTCTCCATCGCTCGCCGAAGCCACCACTTCAATGTCCGGCTCTATCCCAAGCAGCACCGAAAGCGCTCCACGCACCATACCCTGATCTTCGGCCAGCACCACACGCACTTGCTTTACTCCGCTTTCACCGCTCACGCGCGCACCCCGCTATAACCAGGCGCAGCCTTCAGCTCTTCAGCAACATCCATATCAGCGAGAAATGCCGTCGCACGCCTCAAAGGCAACTCCACAAAAATCTTTGTTCCACCCAGTGGCGAATGCTCACGAACCAGCGTACCTCCGGCTCCTGCCACGCGTTCTCGCATGCCGCGCAGTCCATTGCCTTCCGCAGCCATGTCACCCGATCCATTGTCCTCGATCGTCATGCGCACGCAGCTTCGATCGCCCTCTACCTCAAGCCTGCAAGCAGTTGCCGCGGCATGTCGAATCACATTGGTAGTCGCTTCGCGCAGCACCATGCAAAGCACATTGGCCTCCGCTGCCGGAAGCGCAATGGGTTCGAGGTTCGTCGTCAACTGCACGCCAACGCTCGCCAAGGCGCGCCGCGCCTGCAACACTTCAGCCTGTAATCCTTCGGCTCGATATCCGGCAACAGCATCGCGCACCTCCGCCAACGCCTTGCGCGCCGTGGCTTCAACCTCCGCAATCTCGCGGTGCGCCAACTCCGGATCAATCGTGAACAGGCGATTCGCCATGTCGCTCTTCAACACGATCACCGTCAGCGTATGGCCCAGCAGGTCGTGCAGATCGCGCGCAATGCGTTCCCGCTCCGCAACCTGCGCCAGGTGTTCGATCTCTCCATTGGCCTGCGCCAGTTGGTTGCTGGCCAGTACGTGCCGCGCGTACGCAAAGTTACTCAACCCGATCGCCACCATGTAGAAGATGACGTTTTCAGCGATGTGCATGCGCCCATGGCACAGCAGCGTCTCCAGCAAAACGCCCACAGCCTGCGTCAACGCGATCAGCAGAAACGCTTGGAAGGCCTTCGACGCCTTGGGATGCTGCAGAACAAATACGCTCATCACTACGGGATAAACAAACTCTCCCGCCACGGCATTGTTGAAGGGAAAGTACAGATAGCCCAGCACAAACATTGCTCCAAGCCACCGTCGCTGTTGGCTCCCATTGGGATCTGTAAAACGGACGTAGGTCAGCAGGAAGGCCGCATAGAACGGAAGCAGGTAGATCAACTTGAAATGGAGATGGTCTTCAAAGCTGTCCGTAAACCAGAACGCGGTATAGAGCAGCGGCGCCCAGCGGAAGATCCAGTAATGCCCGTAGCTTCCTATGCCTGTTCGCAGAAACACAGGCTCGGAGCCATCGTTCTCGCGCGCCTTCTGCTCCGTCATCACTTCGCCTGACTGCATATCCACTCCATCATGCAGCTTTCTCCGCCGTAATGGAAGTTCCAGCCATCACGCAGCAAGTATGACACTTGTCATGATGACACCTGTCACCTCACATGGTTGACTCACGGCACTAACAACGTGGCTCGCGCCGCATCACCATAGATTCTGTCAGCCGCTCATGCATGGGCGCTCACAGGAGCTACGATGCGTTTCCGCAAAGTCTTTTATCTTGCAACTCT
>JAMFSR010000014.1 GCA_026225395.1 Granulicella sapmiensis | reverse complement strand
GTGGCACGGCTGGGTAGCGAAGTTCGGTTGTGATAACCGCTGAATGCATATAAGCGGGAAGCACGCTCTAAGATGAGATCTCCCAACCCGTAAGGGAAATGAAGGGCCCAGGAAGACCACCTGGTTGATAGGCTGGAGGTTGAAGTGCAGTAATGCATGTAGCTTACCAGTACTAATCGCCCGTTCGGCTTGTCCATAGAATTTACTCTGCGCAACATTTAGTTCAATGTTGTTCTAAGAGTCATTCAATACAAGCTTTGTAGTTATAGAGATATAACTAATACGCAAATAAAATTAGGTAACATGTCTGCTCAATCTATTCAGTTGTGAACGATCGCGCTGCGGCGCATCTTTCTAAAGTTTGCCGGTGAGTTTACCGCGAGGGTTCCACCCGTTCCCATCCCGAACACGGAAGTTAAGCCTCGTTGGGCCGATGGTACTGCACGCGTAAGTGTGTGGGAGATTAGGTGATCGCCGGCATATTTCACGAGAAGGCCCACCCTTGCGGTGGGCTTTTCTCTTTTAACCCGCATCAAACGCCTTACCGCGCCTTCCAGGTACGGCCCGCTTCAATGGATTAGACTCTCACTGAACTGCACTTCTTCGAGACCGCCTTTGACCACCCTTGTCACAAAAGAGTTTCGCCGCGCCGGCCTTTTCACAGTACTTCTGCTGCTGATCAGCTCCGTTGGCGATGGTTGGTCGCAGCGCTCTGCGGGCCTCACGCACCAACTCATTCTGCTTCCGCTCTTATTCCTGTTCCTTCTTGCCTTGGGCCAGTTTCTCTTTTCGGCAGACCCCAAATTCCCATTGCCGATCTGGACCCCGCGTCGAGCTCTCCTCACCGCTATCGCCTTGGAGTTCGCTTTCGGCGCTCTGTTTTTTCATGAGTCTCGCCGCTTCGCCTCCCTCGGCTACGTGTTCCATCCAATAGCCGCAGCCGCGATCTTCCTTGCGGTGGTCCTCGGTCTCTTGTACCTCGCCTTCCGGCCTGCAGCCAGCCCCGGCTGGATCCTCGCCATCTCCCTCGCCGGCTATATCGGCGGCCTCGTGCTCGCGATCGTTAGCTTCCCTCTAACCTATCTCCGCTCGGACATGCTCCCCGTCATCCTTTGGGCGGACACCAATCTCCTCCATCACATCAACCCGTACACCACCATGCACGTGGGCGCCCGCGTTTACGACTTCCCCTACCTCCCCGGAATGATCGTCGCCTACTTTCCATTCACGGCCGCGCACTTGGATCTTCGCTTCGACACCATCGCCTGCGTCGCTGCCTGCGCCGCGCTCATCTTCTGGGCTGCCCGCGTAGAACGCCGTCGCGAAGTCGCCGCTCTCCTCGCACTTTTCCTGCTAAGTCCCTACCTGCAATATCGGCATGAGCTCTACCTCTCGCCTCACTGGCTAACGCTGGTGGCAGCCTTTGTGCTCATGCAGCGCAGACACTTCGCCTGGGCCGCATTCGTTCTCGGCATCGGTATGGGCATCTACCAATTCAGCTGGGTCGTTCTTCCATTCGTGTTGCTCAACGCGCTCCGCCGCCGCGGCTGGTTCGAGGCTTTCAAGCTCGCCGCGCTCGCCGCGGCTGGGGCGCTCCTCATCGCCGGGCCATTCCTGCGCTCGGCGACCCACCGCATTGCCAGTAACACGGTCGGCCAGTGGGGCCGCCTCGCGCAACACGCCGACGCCGCTCCACTCAACCTCTCCTACTGGGTCACCTACGCCATCCACCCGGACAAGCTTCTCAGGCTACAAGCCCTGCTCATGGTCGCGATCTTCGCCTACTGTTTCTTCAAGCACCGCTGCGCCACGCTCGAAGACACTCTCCGCTGGATCATCGTCGCGCTAACGGTCTTCATCATGCTCAACGTTCTAGTCGACGGCTACTTCTACCTGATGTTGCTGGTCCCCATGCTTATCTACACCTGCGTCGCCAACCGCTGGTGGAGCGAACCCGAGCAACTTCCCGTACCAGTCCTCTAACAACTAGTCATCGCGGCCCGCCGGCGCGGCCGGCGCTGCTGGAGCTTTCGGCAGCTTCGGCAGTTTAGGCAGCTTCGCCATTGGTACAGGAGGCACGGGAGACATAGGAGCCACCGAAATCATCGGTGGCGGCGCCACCGGCGGCAGCGGAGCCACCATAGCCTTACGCACCGTGATATCTCCATCCGTCGTGATGATCTTTACGTTCGGTCCGCCGTTCCCGACCATGCCCGTCAATGTTGGCCAGTCGTCTGAGCCCTGCTGCTTCAGCCCAAAGTCATTCTCTACATCGCCATTCTTGGTCTGCGCATTCACCATAAACCCCGACCCGCCCGGCAAACCAACATCCACCGACCCGTGTGAGTTATTGATCGCAATCTGACCCACGGGGGACGCATTCGTCAGCGACACCGCTCCGTTGCGATTCGTAATCTCGACATTCCCCTGAACACGGTCCAGCGTAATCGCACGGTCCCGCGTACTCAACGTTACAGGCCCCATCACCTGGTTGGCTTCGAGCTCCGAGTCCAGCGCAACATCAAAGTCGCCGTCGATCCTCGCCGCCTGGAACTTCGTACGGCTGGTCTGGAACGTCACCGGTCCGTTGATCTGCTCCAGGTGCGTGGTCCCGAAGAAGTCTCCCGCCAGCGTCACTGGCCCTTTCACATCCGTCACGGTGATGTCGTCGACCCGCCCATCCAGGCTGATGTTCCCCGTTACGCTATGCGCGGCAAAGCTTGCGTGCTCATCATTCACATGCGCATTCACCACGCCATCGATACCGCTCAGGCTCACATCGCCGGAGTTCGCCGAAATCGAAACAGCCGCATGCACTTCCTGAATATCGATGTCCCCATGGTCTGCGCGAACCGTCAGCATCGTCGTCCGCGGCACCTGCACGGTCAAGTCGGCCTGTCCGCCTTCCACGGTCGCCACGTTCAACGTCAGGGTCATCCCATCGTGGCTGAAGGTCGGCTGCAGCGCATTCTCTTTCATCGCCGCCGCATCATCGCTCCGCGCAAACGCTTCCTTGTGTACGGTCACATGAACCTGCCCATCATCGCTCGAACCCGTCACGGTCACATCACCATGCGGATTCCGAATCAGCAGACAGTTGCCGGCAGCAATCGGTGAGCTTAATGAGTCGTCAAAATCATGCCGTTCGCCCAGGGCCACATCGAACCCAGGAAACCCGCTGCCGAAGTGCGTATCCTTCCACTCCAGCGCCGAGATCGACGCCCGCGAACCCACGCCCGCAATCGCCAGCAGTACCAGCAACACCACCACACCGCCGCCCAGCACGCGTCCGCGATAGGGAGAATCGCTGGCCCGTATGCTGTGGTCGATAGCCCACTCCGTCAGCAGCACCATCCCAGCGGCTACCAGCACCAGCGGCCACCAGCGGCTGTACCAGAGCGCCGCCTGCGCATACGAAAGCCTGCCCGTCTGACCCAGCAGAAACACAATGCCCAGCGCCAGCAGGAACAGCGGCCCCACAATCGACCGGCGTCTCATCGCCCGCATCTGCATCCGTGCCAGGTCGCGTTGTGCGCGTGCCTGTTGCTTGATCGCGCGCTGCTGCGCTTTCCACACATCGCGGTTGTAAGCAGTCGGATTCGGAGGATACTGCCCGTAGTTCGGAGGGCCGGGATTCGAAGGCGGAGGAGACGGAGGCGGATACGAGCTCATGACCTGCCGCCCGTCGTCGCGTCGCCGCTCACAGGAATCGGTGTCGTGACCACCGGTGCTTCAGGCATCCATGCAGGAGGCGCCGTCGGCGGGGGCACAACATAAGCCGGCCGAGGCACCGCGCGTTCAACCAGCAACATCGCACCAAACGCAATCAGGATCGCCGGCCACGTCTGCCCCAGCGTGTACATATCCGCGGCCTGCAGTCCGAACAGAACCGCCAGCACCAGCAGCACCACCGGCGGCCAGCGCAGCACGCAGGTCAGCACAACCGCTGGCGTCAAACCCTCCGGATGGTCGCGGTGCGCGTTCGCAAGCCGGTGTACAAACATCCAGATCGCAAACCCGGCCAGCACCGCGGCCGAAAGCCACAACCCGCTCACATGGAAGTGTGGATCAAGGTTTGCCAGCGAAAACAGCACGCCTAGCGCAATCAGCCAGATCGCCCCAACCGGAAACTTCCGCGAAGGTCCGGCACTTCCGGCCGCCATAGAGGCCGTAACCGGTGTCGGAGAAGTGGGTACGAAACGCGGTGCAGAGGGCGCTGTATAGGGCGAAGAACTCCATCCAGCCGCATGCGCAGCCTGCGCCGCAGGATCGACTGGCGGCACAACCGTCTCTGCCGTTGCAAAATGTGTCGGCGGAACATACCCCGCCCAGTTCGACGGCGGCACAGGAGGCACAGGTGCAAATGGCCCGGCCGGTGGTGTCGTCGGCGTCCACTGCGTCACCGGAGGGTTCACCGGCGGCCGCGTCCCGCTGCCCGGCCAGTTCTTCCCAAATCCCATCCGTTCGCCAATATCGTTGAACCCGAAAGCGTTCGGCAGCGGCAATCCCTCCAGCCGCGCCTTGGCCGTGTGGTAGGCCTCAAACGCCATGTAGCAAATCCACCCAAAGACAAAAAGCCCAAACACCCCACTCGCATGCTCTTCCAGCGACGTCAGCACAAAGAAGATCACCAGATGCACAATCCCCTTGGCAAACTGCCCGTTGTACATCGCGCCCACACCGGGAATCAGTCCCAGGAACCCAGCCAGCACCGGGCTCGGCGGATGCGTCATAGGCGGCGGCGGAGGAGGTACAAATCCCGATCCCGGAATAGCCCCTGCACCACCCGGCGCGCTATATCCACCCACAGGCTGCCCTGCGGCTCCCACCCGAGCCTCCAGGCAAGGCTCACAGAACACCCCTGAGCCCACCGTGCGCACGGTCTCTGCCGTCAGTGGCTTGCCGCAGTCCTGGCAAAAGCCCACTCGCTCTGCACCAGGCGGAGCCGGCATCTCATTTCCATACTCGTCCTGCATGATTAGGCTCCCTTCTCCACGGTGGCATCCTGCTTCAGCGGAAACAGAAGCTCACTCTTGCCCTGCGGCACTGGCTTGTCCTGCTTATTGTCGGGAGCGTTGTTGCTCGGTGTCTGATTATTGCTCGGTGTACTGTCCTTCTGGCTTCCCTGGAACGGCCCCGCCGGATCCTGCCGGTCATTGCTGAACCGGTCACCCAGATCGCCGTTGTTGCGCATATCGTTCACGCGCGACTCGAACTCATACACCACGCGCAGGTTCTGGAACGACCGTGTCGCCGATGCACTCGCATCCGCTACCGTCCGCCGTATCGACGAAGGCCGCAGCATGCTCACGCGCATATCCTTCAACCGCACGCCCGTCATGTTCAGCGTCAGCGCGATCGAAAAGAACGCCATCGCCGCCGTCATCGCCATTCTCGGCTGAAACGACATCGACTGCATCGAGAACATCTCGCTCATCTTCGCGCTCAGGCCGGCCCAGCGTGAAGGCCGCGCAGCCACTGGAGGCGGCACAAACACTCCCTGGGTGGCCCATTCATCACGCGCACTTTGCGTGATGGATGGGATCGCAAACTGCTGAGCTCCCGCGCGAACACCGGCCACAGCACCCGTCGTCTCGGCAAGAATCTTCTGCAGCAGCATCGCCGGTGGTTCCGGCGTATGCCCCTTCAGCATCTGCATCCACGCCGCGCCGCGATGAGCCTCTTCCAGCTCCTTCGCACACGTGACGCAGCCGGCCACATGCTTATCAAACGCCTTCTGCTCGGCCGCGCTCAGCGTTCCGTCCACGGCTTCGGGGCACATCGCCTCGCACACCATGCAGTCCATCGCGTCGTTCATCTCATCGAATTGGCCCATGTTTGCCACTTACATCACCTGCCCTTCTAAGCTTTTCAACAACCTTGCCAGTTCTGCGCGTCCGCGGCTGATCCGGCTTTTCACCGTGCCTTGCGGAACGCCCAGAATCTCGGCGATTTCCTTATAGTCCATGTCCTCAAGATCGCGGAGAATCACCGCTTCTCTCAAGTCCGGCGAAACCTGTGCCAGCGCATGTTGTATCTGCGCCCTCAACTCGAGCCCCGCGACATGCTGCTCCTGGCTCTTTCCGCCATCGGCCAGCTTGTCGCCCTTCGTAGGTCCATCTTCCTCGCCGTCGTACGTCTCATCCAGCGAGTCGCTGACGCGTTCCATACGCGTCCGACGATAATTATCCACCAGCAGATTACGCGTCAACGTCGTCAGCCACGTCGTAAACCCGCCCCTGGCCGGGTCGAAGTTCGCCAGGTTCCGGAACATCTTCAAAAACACTTCCTGCGTCAGGTCCTCGGCTTCGCTCTGCGAGTTCGTGAACCTGTAACAAATTCCATACACTCTACGATGCTGCCCGGTCGCAAGTTTCTCCCAGGCCTCGGCATCACCCTTCAAACAGCGCGCGGCCAACTCCGCCAGCGCCTGCTGTTCCGCACTCGCCTCCGCCCGTTGCGTCTGCACCTCAGACTGCGGTGCTTCCGGCGGTTCCGGCGAAAGTCTTCCATCAGCCATACCTGGTTCCTGCGGCTCCCGAAAATTGCTCGAATCCTGCGCCTGCCGAAACCCTAGTTGTGCCGGCGACGCCTTGGGGCCCGTGGGTAGAAGCGGCTTCCCGCGTCGCACCCCAGGTTTGCTCCACAGCGTACTTACGCTCGTGTCAAACATCCCCGGAATTGCCGCCGTTGCCATGTATTTCTATACGCACCCGGCTTCAATTCGGTTCCAAAATGCAGCAACAGACGGCCAATAGAGAAAAGGGGAGCAGGGAATCCGTTCCAAGGCCCTCAAAACAGCCCCGAACCACCCCTAACCCCCGTCTTCTCTACACTCTATCCTCTACACTCTACCCTCTACTGTTTAATCACCGCACACGCAATCCGGTTCCCCGAGTTCCCACTGGGATCGGTCTTCTCGTCATCAGCCTTCTCATGCACCACCAGCGACGTCCCGCCGTTGGCAAAAATCGAGTTCGCCGCCGCCGGATCGAGCGAAATCGACGTCAGCACAAACGTCGCCTCACCCATATGGTTCTCACCCACCGACACGCTCTTCGGCAGGTCGCCATTGTGGTGTCCCATATCGCTCATATAGCCATGCTTCTTACCATCCGGGTTGAAGTGCCCACCCGCGCCCTTGAAGTCCGGCGCATCGCAAACCGGGTTCGCGTGGATATGCACCCCATGGTCGCCAAACGGCACATTCTTCAGCTCGATCTTGACCTTCACGCCGCCCTTGGCGCCTGAAAACGTCACCTTGCCGGCATCCGCGCCCGCGCTCGTCTTGATCGCGTACGTATACTTCGGCCCCGCCGCGCCCGCTGTTCCAGCCACCGCAAGCCCCATCGCCAAACCGCAAACCGCCACTTGTCCAAATCGCATCGAAAGCCTCCGTACAGAAGTAACGCCAGAATACGCCCTTTCCGCGTCCCGGAATCCCGCCACGAAGTTCGATTTTGGTACAAATTCACAGAATTTTCGCCGGACGTCAATTGCCAATGGCCCATCGCCGTTGTTATCGTGCGCACGTCGGAAGTTTAGAAAAACTTCGGCGCTGTACTTTTTTCTCCCCGCAAGGAGACATATGTCCGATTTCTTCGATCCCGCGACCCTTAGTCTCGCCATCCTTCCAGGACACGCCTTCCTGCGCATCAACACCCCCTCCAACCTGACGATCCTCCTCGCCATCTGCGCCGCCATCGCCATCGCCACGGTAGCCTGGCCCCCGGTCCACCACCAAAACCCCCGCCGCCGCAAATAAAAGCCCCCAACCCCGCCCCCCACCACAGTCCACCCCCGGACAAAGCCCCGCCACGTCTCATCCCAACCCCCAACCCCCAACCCCCAACCCCCAACCCCCAACCCCCAACCCCCAACCCCCAACCCCCAACCCCCAACCCCCCTCACCCACTTATCCACCG
>JAMFSR010000013.1 GCA_026225395.1 Granulicella sapmiensis | reverse complement strand
TGAGCTTGTCCTCTTCCGACAACTCATCGATACCGAGAATCGCGATGATGTCCTGCAGATCCTTGTAGCGTTGCAGAATCTTCTTCACACCCTGCGCCACATCGTAGTGCTCCTGCCCAACGATGCGCGGCGAAAGAATACGCGAGGTCGAAGCAAGCGGATCGACAGCCGGATAGATACCAAGCTCCGACAGCGGACGCGAAAGCACCGTCGTCGCATCCAGATGGGCAAAGGTCGTCGCCGGAGCCGGATCGGTAAGATCATCAGCCGGCACGTACACAGCCTGCACCGACGTAACCGAACCCTTCTTGGTCGACGTAATGCGCTCCTGCAACTCACCCATTTCGGTCGCCAGGTTCGGCTGGTAACCCACAGCCGAAGGCATACGGCCAAGCAGCGTGGAAACCTCGGAACCCGCCTGCGTAAACCGGAAGATGTTGTCGATGAACAGCAGCGTGTCCGCACCCTCAACGTCGCGGAAATACTCCGCAACCGTCAGCCCGGTCAGCGCCACGCGCAAACGCGCTCCCGGCGGCTCGGTCATCTGTCCGTAAATCAGCGCCGCTTTGCTCTTGTTGTAGTCGTGAATATCGATAACGCCCGACTCCTGGAACTCATGCCAGAGATCGTTACCCTCACGCGTACGCTCACCCACACCCGCGAACACGGAGAACCCACCGTGCTTCATCGCGACGTTGTTGATCAGCTCCTGAATGACGACGGTCTTGCCCACGCCGGCGCCGCCGAACAGGCCAATCTTGCCACCCTTCAGGAACGGCTGGATCAAATCAATGACCTTCACGCCGGTCTCGAACATCTCTTCCGAAGTCGACTGCTCGTCGAACGCCGGCGCCAGCCGATGGATCGGCATATGCACCTTCGCGTTCACCGGACCAAGCTCGTCCACCGGCTCGCCGAGCACGTTCAACACGCGGCCCAGCGTCTCGCGGCCCACGGGAACCGTAATGCCCGCGCCCGTATCGATCGCCTTCATGCCGCGAACCATACCCTCGGTCGCAACCATCGCGATGCACCGCACGCGGCCTTCGCCCAGATGCTGCTGCACCTCAACCACCACGTTCACCGGGTTCGGCGTCACAAAGCCGTCGCCGACGATGCGCAGCGCCTGGAAAATCGGAGGCATCTTCGCCTCTTCAAATTGCACGTCAACGGCCGGGCCGCTGATGCTGATTACTTTGCCAATGTTCTCTGCCATAACTTGTCTCTACTCCGAACTCATTTCTTGCTTTCCGCCTTACTCCGCGGCCTTTGCGTTACCTTCGCGACCTCTGCGTTCCCGCTTTCCTACAACGCAGCAGCCCCGCTCACAATCTCAATAATTTCCTTCGTAATCGCCGCCTGTCTCACACGATTCATCGTCAGCGAAAGCTTGTCGATCAAATCCCCTGCATTCTTCGTAGCCGCATCCGTCGCCGTCATACGCGCCGCATGCTCCGCCGCAATCGACTCCAGCAGCGCATGAAAAATCTGCGTCGTCACATATCGCGGCATCAGGTGGCGGAACAAACGGTCCGGCGCCTGATCGAAAATGTAGTCCACATCCGCCGTGCCAAACTTCTTGGTCTCGGCCTCAACTTCCGTCTCTTCCGGCTCGTTGATCGAGATACCCGCAGACTGCGCAGCCTTACCCGCTGCTTCCTTCTGCTCCTCGGTCATCTCTTCGGCAGCCGTAATCTCATGCGATCCCAGTTTGCGGATCGGCAACAGCTTCTCCACAACCACACGCTGCGAGATCACCGACTTGAACTCGTTGAACACGATATACACCGCATCAATCTCAGCCCGCTCGTACCGCGCAATAATTGAGTGCGCCATCTCTGTCACATCGTCGAAGTCAGCCTTCACCAGCATCGTCGGATGTTCCGCGGCAACTTCAATCGGCGCTCCACGATGACGAATGTCCTCGATATGCTTCGACAGATCGTTATCGTAAAGCTCTTCCTTGTGCTCGTAGTTCGCCGCCGGAAAGCGCTTCTTATAAAGCCCAATCGCCTTCTTGCCAATCGGCTCGAGGTCGATGTTCTGCCCCATGCCGCGGCGCTCGTCAATGAACTTCTGCGCTGCCTTGCCGATGTTCGAGTTGAATCCACCCGCGAAACCCTTGTCGCCGGCAACCACAATCACCAGCACGTTCTTCTCTTCGCGCTCCACCAGCAACGGATGCATAATATCGCCGCTCGCCGAGTCAAACAGGTCCGTGCGGCGCACCAGCGACTCCAGCACATTCGTCAACATCTGCGCATAGGGCCGTGCCTGCATCGCACGCTCCTGCGCGCGCCGCAGCTTCGCCGCCGAAACCATCTTCATGGCCTTGGTGATCTGCCGCGTGTTCTTCACACTGCGTATGCGGCGTCGTAAGTCGAGTACGTTTGCCATTCGTCCTTAGGCCTTTGCTCCAGCAACAGCCGCTTCCTTGCGGCTCGCCAGAAAGTCCTGCTTGTAGGCGTTGATCGCATCCGTTAACTGCTTGCGAAGCGAATCATCCAGCGCTTTCTTCGTCGAAATATCCGTAAGGATCGTCGGCGTCGAAGATTCGAGATACGGATACAGCCCATCCTCGAACGCGCGCAGGTCCTTCACCTCAACATCGTCCAGCAAGCCCTGAGTACCCGCGTACAGAATCGCAACCTGCTGCGCTGCGGTAAGTGGCTTGAACTGCGGCTGCTTCAGCAGCTCGGTCAAACGCGCGCCACGGTTCAGCTGGTTCTGCGTCACCTTATCCAGATCCGAACCGAACTGCGCAAACGCAGCCAACTCGCGATACTGCGCCAAATCAAGCTTCAACGTCGATCCAACCTGCTTGGTCGCCTTGATCGCCGCGGCAAATCCCACACGCGATACCGACAAGCCAACGTTCACAGCCGGACGCACGCCCGAGTTGAACAAGTCCGTCTCGAAGAAGATCTGTCCGTCCGTAATCGAAATCACGTTGGTCGGAATGTACGCCGAAACGTCGCCCGCCTGCGTCTCGATGATCGGCAGCGCCGTCAGCGATCCGCCGCCCAGCTCCTTCGACATCTTCGACGAACGCTCGAGCAACCGAGAGTGCAGATAGAACACATCGCCCGGATACGCCTCACGTCCTGGCGGACGGCGCAGCAGCAGCGAGATCTCGCGGTACGAAGCAGCGTGCTTCGAAAGATCGTCATAGATGATCAGCGCATGCTTGCCGTTGTCGCGGAAGTACTCGCCCATCGCGGTCGCCGCAAACGGTGCGAGGTACTGCATCGGAGCAGGCTCGGAAGCCGTCGCAGCCACAACGATCGTGTACGCCATCGCGCCGTACTCTTCGAGCGTCTGCACCACACCCGCAACCGACGAGCGCTTCTGCCCGATCGCGCAATAGATGCAGATCAAATCATTCTTCGCCGAGTTGATGATCGTATCGAGCGCCACGGCCGTCTTACCCGTCTGGCGATCGCCGATCAGCAGCTCGCGCTGGCCGCGGCCGATAGGAATCATCGTATCGATGGCCTTCACGCCGGTGTACATCGGCTCCGTCACCGACTGCCGCGCAATAACGCCCGGAGCCAGCCGCTCCACCGGCAGCGTCTCCTTGGTGTTAATCGGTCCCTTGTCGTCGATCGGCTCGCCGAGCGCATTCACCACGCGGCCAATCAGCGCCTCGCCCACGGGCACGGACATAATCGTTCCAGTCCGCTTCACCGTATCGCCTTCTTTCAGCACGGTGTAATCGCCCAGCAGCACAGCGCCCACCTGGTCTTCATCCAGGTTCATCGCCAGGCCCTTTACGCCATGCGGAAAGTCGATCAACTCGCCGGCCATTACCTTGTCGAGCCCATGGATGCGCGCAATGCCGTCGCCGAGGGTGATGATCGTACCTACCTCATCCACCTGGATCTTCTGCTCGTAGTTCTCAATCTGCTGGCGAAGCAGTTCGGTAATCTCGTTTGCCTGAATCTTTGCCATGCTCTTCCTTTTCTTCTCTTCGAAACTCTTGTCTTACTGTGCGCCCGTCTTGCTCAAGCGCCTCTTACTAAACCGCTGCGACCATCCGCTGCTTCAACTGCTGCAACTGAGCGCGAACCGAGCCATCGTACACGGTTGACCCTATCTTGATCACCGCACCGCCCAGCAGCCCGGCATCTTCGCTGTACGTCGCGCGCACCTGCTGCCCGCCCGAAAGTTTCGAAACCTGCTCTTCCAGCAGCTTGCGGTTCGCCGCATCCAGAGGCCGCGCGGAAACAATCTCTGCCTCCGTAATGCTGCGCTCTTCATCCGCAACGCCCGCGTACGAAGCCAGAACCTCATGGACCTCATTCAACCGCTGATGCGAAATCATCACCGCAATCAAATTCCGCGCCGTCTTGCTCATCCCAATGCGAGAAGCAATCGCATCGAGCACCTTCATCTTCTGCGGCTCGGGAATCGAAGGATTCTCGAGCACCTCGCGCAACTCCACACTGCCATCCAGCGTGTCTGCAAAGTCCTTCAACTGCCCTTGCGCTGCAACGATGTCCAGCTTCTGGTCTTCGACAACCGCGGCAAACGCACGCGCATATCTTGAGTCGACGATTGCCATTAGTTCTGGCCTCCGTTATCCGAACCCAGCCGGTGCGCAAAGCTCTCCACCAGCAAGCGGTCCGTCTCCGCGGTCACAATCAGCTTGCGAGCCGCCTGGTCGATCGCCAGTTCCGCCGCGTACTGCTGAATCTGCCGCTGCGCCACAGCCGTCGCCGATTGAATCTCAGCCTCAGCTGCCGCAATGATCTTGGTCTTCTCGTCTTCCACGCTGGCCTTGATGCGCTGCTCATCACGCACCGCATCGGCTTCAGCATGTTTGCGCATCTCGTCGATCTGCGAATCCAGCTTCGACAGCCGCTCTTCCACCGAGTTCAACCGCGAGGTCGCCTCTTCGGTCGCCGTACGTGCATCCACCAGCTGCTTCTGGATCTGCGTATTGCGATTGCGGAACGTCTTCGGAAGGATCTTCAGCAGCCCATAGCCAACCGCAAGCGCGAGGATCACGAAGTTGAACAGCGTGAACGCCGTCGCCGCCTGCGCCGGATTCATCCCCAGCATGTGGCCCAACTGCACCACCATCGGCGACTTCAGATACTCGTCGTTCTCGTCCTTGACTTCTTCCTTCTTCTCAGGCGAAGCAGCATCGGCTGTCGTCTGTTCGCCACCATCGGCCGGCGCCTGCTGCACAGCCTTATGATGCGGCTGCTCCTGCGCATGCACCACGCCCGCAGGCACCACCAAAGCAATCGAGAACATCGTCAGCGCAAACGCGCGCAAAGCAAATCCACGGCTCGAAAATTTCATTACTGGCGAGCCTCCGCAATCTTGCTGCCCGCAGGAAGCACCGCACGCAGAATGCTCTCGCTCAGTTGAGCCGTAGCGCCTTCAATCTGCAACTTCGCCGTAGCGGCAGAAGCTTCAATCTCTACCTTGGCCGCGCGAATCTTTGCCTGCGAAATATCACGCGCCGCTGCCAGGGCCGCATCGCGTTCCTTCTGCCACTGCTGCAGGCGATGCTCCCGCGCCGCCGCAATGTCCGCACGCGCTGCACGAAGCTTCGCTTCATACACAGCCGTCTCCGCTTCAGCCGCAGAGATCGCTCCACGCGCCTGCTCCACGGCACCGGTCGTCCGCGCTCTGCGCTCTTCCAAAGTCTTCATCAGCGGGCCTTGTACAAGCACGTTGTACGCAAGCACCAGCAGGATGAACATGATCATCGTCGGCACAGAGCCGAGCACGAGACCGCCAAGTTGATTCAAAATTTCCATGAAGTTTTTCAGGGTATTGCGGAGGGCAAAGCGCTCAGGCCTCGCCCGTTACCCGCGAGTCGCGCTGAGGGATAAATTCAAGCGCAAATGCTGGCATTCGTACGAGTTAGTTGTAACAAAGCAGGTTGAGGAAAGTCAAAGCTGGCATTCGATAACCGATTTCGAAGTTCGATTAGCGGCACGCCGTCCGATCCACAGAAAATCGCCCTTTTCAAAAAAAAAATAATGCGCCGTTTCTCCGCGGGAAGCATAAACTGATTTTACCAGCCTGGACCCATCCGGGTCATGCAGGCCGCGTGATAGGGGACACCACCTCCGCTCCCCAATCAGGCGGCCTGTCCTATTTAAAATCATGTCGTCTTTCGCGATTAGAAGTGGGTTTCAGCCCACTGTATAGAGCCAGCAGAACAAGGGCTTTAGCCCTGGACCGCCGCCACAACCTCATCCCCACGCAACTGGTACCGCCGGTACCGATCCAACAACGACGCCGGTCCCACAGCCGTCAAAAACACCAGATTCCCATCAAAGTGCTGCCGCGTCAGCGTCGCCCCGCGCTCCAGCGCCGAAATCACACGCCCCTCCGCCTGCGGAATGCGGAACCGCGCCTCCGTCAGCGGATCGGCCGTCAGAGCAGCGTCAATTGCATGCAACAACGCATCCAGCCCCTGTCCCGTCAGTCCGGAAACCGGAATCGCCCCCGCCTCAAAGTGCGTCCCCTCCGGCAGCAGATCGATCTTGTTCAGCACCTGCAGCGTAGGCTTCTGCGCCACATCCAGCTCGGCAAGCACCGCCTCCACCTGCGCCTTCTGCTCCACCAGCGTAGGGCTCGCTGCATCGCGCACATGCAGCAACAACTCGGCCCGTTCTACTTCCTCCAGCGTCGCGCGAAAACTCGTCACCAGTGCATGCGGCAGATTGCGCAAGAAACCCACCGTATCGCTCAACAAAACCTTGCGCCGCGAAGGTAGCGTCAACTGCCGCAGCTTCGGATCGAGCGTCGCAAACATGCGCTCGGAAGCCAGCACCTCCGCTCCCGTCAGCGCGTTGAACACTGTCGACTTCCCCGCATTCGTATAACCCACAAGCGCCACCGTAGGCACCGGCACAGCCTCACGCCGCCCACGCTGCTGCCGCCGAATCCGGCGCACAGCCTCCAGCTGCTGCTTGATCCTGTCCAACCGCACATTGATCCGCCGCCGGTCAGTCTCAAGCTGCGTCTCACCCGGCCCGCGCGTTCCAATACCGCCGCCAAGCTGCGACATCGACTTGCCCTTACCCGCCAGCCGCGGCAACTGGTACTCCAACTGCGCGAGTTCCACCTGTAACTGCCCTTCGCGAGTCCGCGCATGTCGGGCAAAAATATCCAGGATCAACTGTGTGCGGTCGATCACCGTACAAGGCAGCCGCGCTTCCACGTTCCTCGCCTGCGAAGGTGTCAGATCATGATCGAACAGCACCAGCGAAGCCTTCGTCGAAGCCACCGTCGCGATAATCTCTTCCAGCTTGCCGCCACCCACCAGCGTAGCCGCATCCGGCTTGTCGCGCCGCTGGATGAGCACAGCCGCAATCGTCGCACCGGCCGATCGCGCCAGCTCCTGGAACTCGGCCAGCGAAGCATCGAAGTCCACATCCACCGGCGGAAGCTTCGACGCCAGCGCGGCTACATCGCTGTCGACATCGATTCCCTGTCCGCCCGCACGCTCCGTAACCGCAGCAGCCGATCGCGCCTGCTGCGCAACGGTCGAAAGCCGGTGCTTGCCGGAGGTGAACTCTACAGCGACCAGCACGGCGCGTTCGCGCGTGGCTTCCTGCCGCTCGCGCAGCAGCGCCCGCTCCTGCGCGGCGACCAGCCGTGAGTTCTTCGTCTTTTGTAGAAATTCTTTAGCCAAAATTAGGTTTGCGTTACGCGCTGCGCGGCGGTGCTTCCGGAGTCAACGGAGCCGCACTCACAGCGCGAGCTTCGGAGATCGGACGGACATCCGAACGCATCTCGCTATGCATCCCGGCGCGTCCGGCAACCACGGTCGAAATCGCATGCTTGAAGATCAACTGTTCCTGCGCGTTGTTTTCCAGCAGCACGGAGTACTTATCGAACGACCGAATCTTTCCCGTCAGCTTTACGCCGCTGACCAGGTAGATCGTAATGGGGCTTTTGTCCTTGCGGACCGTATTCAGGAACGTGTCCTGAATATTCTGTGCCGGCTTTGATTCCATGGGGCCGATCTCCTGTCGTTTCATAAACCAATAGCAAAACGCGCGCCGATCCGTTCCCTTGGCCCGCAGCAGACAAACAGCGCTGCAGAGTTGCAGCAATCCACCCTAACAAGCTTACGCGGCGGACACAAGCGCACCTCTACATCCCCAAATAACGGCGACACAGCATTAGACGGGAGTAAGTCGAACTTAGACGCGTTTTATCGCAGCCCGACAGACTTTTGTCATTGTCCGCACGCTGTACGATAAACCTCGATGCCGCTTGACCCGCTCCAACCCGTCCCACTCCTCGATCTTTCCCGCGAATTCACCCTCATCCGCGACGAAGTTATGGCCGCCATCGAATCCGTCTGTGCCTCGCAACGCTTCGTCCTCGGCCCGGAAGTCGCGCAGTTTGAATATTCTGCAGCCGCAGCCTGCGAAGTCCCCTACGCCATCGGCTGCGCCAGCGGCACAGACGCCCTCTGGCTCGCGCTCGTCGCCTTGAACATCGGCCCGGGCGATTTTGTCATCACTACGCCGTTCAGCTTTTTCGCTACTGTTAGCAGCATTCTGCGTGCTGGGGCTACGCCGTTGCTGGCCGATATCGACGAGCGGACCTTCAACTTGTCGCCTCTAGCCGTAGCGGAACTTGCTGAAGAGCATGGCGATATTTCCGGCGTTATGCCGGTTCATCTGTACGGCCAATGCGCTGATTTTGACGCCTTTAGCACGCTTGCACCGCAATACGGGTTCAAGCTGATCGAAGACGCTGCGCAGGCTTTTGGAGCGCGTTTCAATGGCATTCCCGCGGGCGCGCTAGGGGACGCGGCGGCGTTTAGCTTCTATCCCACCAAGAACTTATCGGCGTTTGGCGACGCCGGTCTATTGACTACCCGCGACGAGGCTGTTGATGACCGCGCGCGAATTTTGCGAGCGCATGGGATGCGGGAACGCTATTTTCATGAGGAAATTGGCTGGAATTCGCGTTTGGATACGTTGCAGGCGGCTGTGCTTGAGGTTAAGTTACGGCGTGTGAATGCGGGTAATCAGAGGCGGCGGGAGTTGGCTGCGCTTTACGATCAACTGTTTACGAATGAGGGGCTTACGGGCGATGGAGAATTGGTGTTGCCTTATACCGATCCGCGGGCGGAGCATGTATTCCATCAGTATGTAGTCCGTGCGCCGCGGCGCGATGAGCTGCGTAAGTATTTGATGGACAATAAGATAGGGAGTGAGATCTTCTATCCGCTGCCGCTGCACATGCAGCAAAGCCTCAAGCACCTCGGATACAAAGAGGGGGATTTTCCTGTTTCGGAAAAGGCTGCGAAAGAAGTTTTGGCGCTGCCTATGTTTCCGGAGCTCCGTGAGGATGAAGTGGAGACGGTGGTGGAGGCGATCCGGCGGTTTTACCGCTGATTTTACCGTGCAAATTTATGGTGGTTTACGGTGAGTTGTGGTGAGTTTGTGGATGCGTATGGTGTCCAGCAAACTTTACATTTTGCCTACTTCTTTTTCTTCTTGCCTTTGTCTTTTTTGTCGGTCTCGGGAGTGGGGTGGAGTTCCTCGGGGGCGGGGGTTCCGGGTTGGAGGATGCGGCGGGTGATGTTGCCTTCGAGGCGATAGGTTTTGGTGACGGTAGCACCGGGGGTTAGCGTGCCGGTTTCGGGGTCGGGTTGGGGGATGGTGGCGCCGGCGGCGAGCACCTTGTAGCTGAAGGCAGGCATGGGTGTGGAAGCGTCTGCGCTCTTGCTGTAGGGGTCGGTTTTGTTTGAGATCACCAATGGAAGGTAGCCGGCTACGTTGTGCTCGCGGAAGGCTGTTTCGTAGCGGTGCTTCTTGAGGTTCCAGGTGAAGACGCGGACCTGATCGAAGTCATACGGCAAGCCGGCTTTGTAAGGGCTGAGGACAGTCACGTACTCGGGGATGGTGGTTACGGCGACGCCGTTGCTCAACATGCCGGAGTCGGGGTCTTCGACCTTGGCTAGGATGTAGGCGCCGACGATGCGCTGGCCTTCGGCGTAGCGGACGAGGGCGTCTGGGGCGTCTACATCGATGAGGTGGGAGTAGATCCAACCTGTGTCGCCCTTGGCGTCGCGCACGAGCCACCAGTCTTCCATGACGGGTTCTGGTGGAGCTGCGGGGTCGCCTTTGGCGTCTGCGGCTGTTTTGGCTAGGGATGCGCCCGGTGGCAAGGGTTTGGCGATGATGGCGCGGGAGAGGAGGCTTAGCTTGTCGCCTTCGGCGAGGCGGAAGAAGCGGTCGGTTTCGCGGCCGGGCGCGATGTGGAGGTAGACCTCGTCGCGTGCGCTGGCGGAGCCTACTGTGGGGTCGAGCAGATGCTTGACGCGGAGCTGGTCGAACTTGTCGGCGAGGGCCTGGTCGGCGGTTAGTTTCTCTTCGATCCAGCCGATTTCGCCGTTGGGCGTGCGGACTTTGACGAAGCGGCGGGCGCGCTCGAGGACGACAAGCTTTTCGCCGTTGGTGACCTCGCCGGTGCGATTGGAGACGGCGGCGACGCGGTCGCGCAGGAAGCTCTGGCGGGCGATGACGTAGACGTATTTATCCGCGGGCTTGGTATGCAGGTGCGAGCAGCCTGTTGCGCCGAGAAGAGCGATGCCTGTTGCGAAGATCGTCCCTATGGTGCGGGTGCGCCTGTTCAAACTTTTATGACCGTTCCAATCCATACTTGTGGCGATGCCTCTTTGGGGCTGCGGCGTTGTTTGCGGGTGCGAAACAATCGTGTGGATTAAGAGTATCGCGGGATGGAAGCAGATCCCCTGCGAGGATGACAGAAAGAGCGGCAGGGCGTGGCTGGTGAAGAGTGGTGTTCCCCACTCATGCGCAAAAGCGCGCATGAATGGGCCACCCGAAGGGTTGGGGTAGACGGGAGAAAGGCAACCGCAAACGAGGCTGGTGAAGCGTGGTGTTCCCCACCCGGAGGGTTGGGGGTAGCAGAAAGAAGCAAGAGCGGTCTCGCTTTGCGCGATACCCCACCCTTTGCAAAGAGCGCAAAGGATGGGCCACCCGGCGTTCTGCGAGTCCCTTTAGTGGGTGAGGGCCATTACGGTGGGGATGGTGGTGGTTGTGCCGGTGGCGGCGGTGCTGGCTGACGTGAGGGCGCCGGCGGAGCCGATGGTGAAGAGCTGGATTCCGCTGGTGGCGTTATAGCCGGCGGTGATGAGGTACTTCGCGGTTTTATCCACGGCGATTGCGGAGACATCCGTTGGGCCGGTGAAGGGTGAGCCGGTTACTGCGACCAAGGGGTTCGATGTGCTGACTGCGAAGCCTGAAACGATGGGTGAGGAGCTGGAGCTTTCACTGCCGGCGTAGACGTAGCTGGTACCGTCGAGCGCTACCGAGTAGGGGCCTGTGCCGGTTGCGCTGGTGGAGACCTGGGTTGGCACACCGGCGGAGGTTACCGAAAACACGTACAGATTGTTGGTGGTGGCGATGTAGAGGTTGTTATTACTGTCGATGGTGACGGCGTAGTCGCCGGAGGTAGCGGAGGATGCTGAAATCTGGCTGGCGTAGGCGGCCGCGCCGGTGCTGGTGTTGAAGGTGAAGATTTCCGTGCCTGCCGTACCGAGAGCTACTGCGATGTATGCGGCCGAGGGAGCTACCTGGATACCCGCAGCGGCGATGGCGCCGCTGTAGCTGTTGCTGATCTGGTAGTTGGCTTCGTAGGTGAGAAGGCCGGTCGAGGCTATCTTGTACTCCTCGATGGTGAGGTCGTTGGTGTTGAGCGAAAAGAGCCACTGACCATCGGGAGAGATGGCGAGTGCGGCGCAGTCCTCGGCCTGCAGCGTGGTGCCGCTGTTCAGGATGGTGAGAGCGCCGCCGGTGCCTATGGAGTATCCGTAGATGTTGGTTCCGCTGGAGATGTAGAGGAAGGAGTCGTTGCTGGGGTCGACGGCCATGGCTATGGGGATGAAGCCGAGGGAGTAGGGTGAGCCGGTGGCCGCGGTGAGCGAACCGCTGGAGACGTCGAACCCGTCGATGTAAGTTGATCCCGAAGCACTGTTGGAGATGTAGGCGTAGTCGCCGGAGCTGCTGGTGCTCGAGCTGGTGCCGCAGTCAGATTTTCCTTCGCACTGGAAGAATGCGCCGCAGCCGGTGACTGCGAGGAGGAGCGACAAACCGGCTCCCGAAAGCAATATGCGTACCCGCCCAAACCTGCTCTTCAATGCCACGCGTCCCGTCTCCAATGCCTCTCCAGAATTCTGCCCGCAGCCGGCCTGGGGGATTTTGTTATTGTCGCATCCGCCCTTGGCTCTTCTTTACTGCTTGTTTCATAGGACGGATGGGCGGGGCGATGGTTGCGTTTGGGGGATGGATTTCTTGTTGTAGAGGCGGAGAAGAGCGTGTCCCGGGGGCTAAAGCCCTGATTTGTGGCGTGGTCTTATGTCCGGGCTAAAGCCCGGACCTATCTCAGAAGCAAAAGCGAATACCGATGCCGTATCATCTAGACCTGTATGCCCAGTTTTTCGGACAGTATCTTCCTGTTCATCCTCGCTCTTCTTCTGTTTGGGCCGAAGAGGCTGCCGATGCTTGCCCGCGAGCTGGGCAAGTGGGTGGGTGAGTTTCGGCGTGCCTCCAACGAGTTCAAGATGCAGATGGAAGAAGAGCTGCGGCTTTCCGAGCAAGCGGACCGGCAGAAGCAGATTGCGGCGATGGAAGCGGCCGCGCCGGTTGCACCGTCGCTGACGGAGCCCGAGCAGGCGAGTCTTCCTGCTCCTGAAGTGGAAGCGGCAGCCGAGGCGGGGACGACCTCTTTCGATGGGCCGTTTGAAGCGCCGGCGGAGCCGCTGCCGATTGCGACGTCTGGCGAGTTGAGCATTATGCCGCCGGCTACTGGTTTGCCGGTGGGGCGAGGGACGAATGGGGCTCGCGACGCTCATGAGTCAAACGAGGCCAACGGGGCTAACGGAGCACTGAGCTCCAGTGAGAACGTGCTCGGGGGTCTGATCGAATCGATTCCGGAGACACCGCAACCTTTGTCCGAGATTGAAGAGCAAGCGCGGGAGAATGCACTGCATGGCGACTGAACTGCTAGACCGCGCACGCGCGTCCATGACGGAACGCGTAGAGCTCCCCGGCATGAGCCTGATGGAACACCTGGAAGAGCTGCGGACGCGGCTGTTCTGGTCTGTTGGCTATCTGGCGATTGGGTTCATCGTAGCTTACGTTTTCCACGAACGAATTTATAACTGGGTGCAGGCTCCGGTTACGAATCTCGGGCTGCAACTGAACTTTACGCATCCGACCGATGGGCTGAATCTCTACATCAAGACGGCGTTTGTGGGTGGGGCGATCCTGGCGAGTCCGTTCATTCTGTATCAAGTGTGGCTGTTCATTTCGCCCGGGATGTATACGAACGAGAAGAAGTATGTGTGGCCGTTTATGACGGCGACGGTCGGGCTGTTTCTTGCAGGGGCGTGGTTTGGGTACCGGTGGGTGTTGCCCGGTGCGATCGACATGCTGGTGATCAAGATGGCCAAGGACTTCCATCCGATCCTGACGATCGAGGACTATACGGGGTTCTTTCTGGCCGTGATCCTGGGGCTGGGTATTACGTTCGAGCTGCCGATCGTTATCTTTTTCCTGGCGCTGTTTGGGATTGTGGACGGCAAGTTTTTGCTGAAGCACTTTCGCTATGCGGTGCTGGCGATTTTTTTGATTGCGGCCGTGATTTGCCCTACGCCTGACCCGATTGGGATGTGTTTGTTCGCTACGCCGATGCTGTTGCTGTACTTTATCGGGGTTGGTGTGGCGTTTATGGTGCATCCGGACCGGCGGAATAAGAAGAAGGTTGCGTAGGTTTTGTTTGCGAACGAATGTGTTTCAAGGAGGGTCTGATCAAGTCCTCAAGCATTCCTCAGCGGCTAAAGAAGCCGGGCAGCCAGGGTACTTATGGCACGGCTGAACAGTGCCCTTCGGCAAATTGTGGTCTCGTGCGAGAAGACCCGGGGCTAAAGCCCATTCGTTGATGAAGTTTATTCGTGGGGCTAAAGCCCCACGCTAATCCGAAAGTACAAGAGGATTCCATGAAATCGTTTGTTGCCGCCCTTCTTCTTGCTCTCCCCTTTATCGCGAGTGCATCCTTCGCCCACGCTCAGGTGCATGGGGTTTCGGGTGTTGAGGTTTTGAAGCTGACGCAGCAGTATGTGAACGTGGCTCCGAAGCGGTATGTGGGATCGCCGGGGCATGCGGCAGCGGAGCAGTTCATCAAGTCGCACTTTGGGCCGGAGGTTGCGAAGGGCAACTTTGTGGACGATGCGTTTACGGCGCGCACGCCGGTGGGCATGCTGAACATGCACAATTTGCTGGTGAAGTTTCCGGGTAAGAAGGACGGGATCATTGTGCTGGCGACGCACTATGAAACGAACTACTGGCTGAAGGACATCAACTTTATCGGCGCGAATGATGGCGCATGCACGACGGCGTTGCTGATCGAGCTGGGTGCGTATTACAGGGTGCATCCGCCGCAGGGGTACTCGGTTTGGCTGCTGTTCACCGATGGCGAAGAGTCGATCAACCCGGAGTGGACGGATTCGGATTCGCTGTATGGGACGAGGCACCTGGCGGCGAAGTGGTCGGCGGATGGGACGATTTCGCACATCAAGGCGTTCGTGCTGGCGGACATGATCGGCGCGAAGGACCTGAACGTGGACAAGGATGCGAACTCGACGCCGTGGCTGCTGGATCTGCTGGCGAAGGCGGGTAAGGATACTGGGCATAGCGGGTATCTGTTCAAGAATCCGACGCAGGTGGATGATGACCATATTCCGTTCCAGAAGCGGGGTGTGCCGGTGGTGGATGTGATCGACCTGGATTATGGGCCGCCTACGCGGGAGCATCCGGAAGGTGGGTATCACCATACGGCCGAGGACACGATGGATAAGCTGAGCGCGCAGAGTCTGCAGGTTTCGGCGGATTTGTTTCTGGAGATGGTGAAGCTGATCGATCAGCGGTAGGGGCGTTATTACGAAGAGGGCGATTATGTGTCCCGGACGAGAGGGCCCAGGGCCAGGTAGCGTCTGATGGATCCGTTTGGGGCTCAAGTCTATGCGTTGGGAGCTGGTAAGAGAGCAGTCCCAGGGGCTGAAGCCCGGTTTTTGGCGGGCCTTAATGTCCGGGCTGAAGCCCAGACCTATCTCAGAAGCAAGAACAACAACAAAAGCGATTCGCAGCTCGGCAGCCGCTATAAGGATCGTCGGAACAACCATTCGGTGCTGGGCTATGTCTTATAGGAGACAGTTGCCTCGACAACGACCCTGAGACGTGTGATCACGGGATAGAGCATATCCACCCACAACCTATTGGAGCCCTAGCCGCCGCAAGAAAGGCTCCAACATGCGTGGATTTAAGACTCTCCTGCTCTCGTCGGTAGCGGTTGCCGCTTCCCTTACGTTCGTTCCTACAGCCAAGGCACAGATTTCTATCGGGATCGGTGTCGGCGGCGGGCCACCGGTTTGCCAGTATGGGTATTACGGGTATGCGCCGTATGGGTGCGCGCCCTATGGCTATTACGGCTCCGGTTATTTCTATAACGGGCTGTTTCTGGGCGTTGGGCCGTGGTCGAACTGGGGATATAGCCATGGATGGGGTGGGCATCGCTTTGGAGGGGATGGCGGTGGGCAGTATCACGGGGGTTATGGCGGAGGGTTTCATGGCGGCGGCGGTGGACGCGCCGTTGTTGCCGGGCGTGGTGGCGCGGTTAGTGCTGGACGTGTCGGCGGTGGGCAGGCTCATGTGGCCGGTGGTGGTGGGCGTGTAGGTGGTGGGCAGGTGCATGCGCAGGCTCATGCGGCTCCAGCTGCTCATGCGGCTCCGGCTGGCGGTGGTGGTGGACATGCAGGCGGTGGTGGTCATGCAGAGGGTGGTGGTGGACATCGATAGGTTCGGCGGGAGTTAGCGATGGGCAGGCGGCGAGGCGAATTGGCTTCGCCGCTTGTCGTTGGTGGATGTGGAGGCGATGTTGGGAAGGTCGCGTTGGTGGGGGGTTCCGATATAGCCTTGTAGTGTCGTGACTCCCCTCTCCTACTGGCTTTACTTTCATCTTGCGCTCGTGGCGCTGCTGGCGGCGGAGTATGCGCTGCATATTGCTGTGCCGGATACGCGGAAGAAGGCGGCGTATGCGACGGTGCTGTGGACGGCTTCGGCGCTGGTGCTGGCAGGGGTGCTGGCGCGGCACTATGGGCGTGGCGGGTCGCTGGAGTATCTGGCGGGGTATGCGCTGGAGCAGGCGCTTTCGATCGATAACCTGTTTGTGTTTCTGCTGCTGTTCAACATGTTTCGGATACCGCCGGCGCGACAGCCACGGGTGTTGTTCTGGGGCGTTGCCGGAGCGATTGTGATGCGGGGGGCGTTTATTGCGGGTGGGTTGGGGCTGCTGGAACGGTTTCACTGGGTGGAGTATGTGTTTGCGGCAATCCTGCTGGTGGCGGCGGTAAGGCTGCTGAAGCCGGAGAATCCGGATACGAACGAGAAGACGCCCCAATGGATTACGTGGCTGACGAAGCTGCGGCCGATCAGCGAGAGCCAGGACCATTTCTTTGTGAAGGAAGGTGGCCGGAGGATGGCGACGATTTTGTTGCTGGCGCTGGTGGCCGTCGAGCTGACGGATGTGATTTTTGCGTTGGATTCGATACCGGCGGTGCTTTCGATTACGCGGGTGCCGTTTTTGGCCTATACGTCTAACATTATGGCGGTGATGGGTTTGCGGTCGCTGTATGTGCTGCTGACGGCGATGCTGGTGAAGCTAAGGTATATCCACTTTGGGCTGGCGGCGCTGCTGATATTTGCGTCGCTGAAGATGTTGATGGCGGATTGGGTGACGGTGGGGCCGCTGCTTTCGCTGGGGATTATTGCGGGGTTGCTGGGGGTGACGGTGGGGGCATCGTTGCTTTGGCCGAAGGTGATTGTAGAGGTATGAGGGTGGGGAGGGATGAGGTGTGAGGGGGCGGGTGGGATATCCTGAAAGGGATGACTGGAACGATTATTCCCGTGCGCACGGCTTCGGCGTCTTATGACGTGGAGATTGCGCCTGGTTTGCTGGCTGAGGTTGGAGAGCGCGTAGCGGCTCTGTTGCCGGCGGGGCCCAGGATGTTTGTGGTGACGTCGCCGGGGATTTGGGCGCTGCATGGTGAGGCGTTTCTGAAGGGCTTTGCGACGGCGCCTACGGTGTTGGAAGTGCCGGCGGGCGAGCAGCATAAGCGGCTGGCTACGGTGGAGCGGCTGGCGGAGCAGATGGCAGAAGCGGGGGCGGATCGGGATTCGGTGCTGATTGCGTTTTCCGGTGGCGTGCTCGGGGATATGACGGGGTTTCTGGCGGCGGGGTATATGCGCGGGATTCGGTATATCCAGGTGCCGACGACGGCGCTGGCGCAGATCGATAGTGCGATTGGCGGGAAGACGGGCGTGAACCTGGCCGCGGGCAAGAATTTGTTTGGGGCGTTTCATCATCCGCTGGCGGTGTATGCGGATACGGCAGTGCTGGCGACGCTGCCGGATGCTGAGCTTCGGGCGGGGCTGCAGGAAGCGGTGAAGGCGGGGATCATTCGCGACCGGGCGCTGTTTGAGTACATGGACGAGCATAGTGAGACGGTGCTGGCTGGGGATGTTGCGGCGCTGACGCATGTGATCGCAGAGAGTGTGCGAGTGAAGGCTAAGGTTGTCGCGGCGGATGAGAAGGAGTCCGGCGAGAGGATGCTGCTGAACCTGGGGCATACGCTGGGGCATGCGATTGAAGCGGCGACGAAGTACAAGGCGCTGCTGCATGGCGAGGCCGTGGCGTGGGGGATGCTGGCGGCGATTGGGATTGCGGAGCGACGGGCGTTGGTGACGACCGATGAGGCAGAGCGGATGGGACGCGTGATTCGGGCTTATGGGCCGCTGAAGAACTTTTCGGCGAATGTGGGTGACCTGGTGGCGCTGACGGCGAAGGATAAGAAAAACCGGAGCGGATCGCGGTCGTTTGTGCTGCCGATTGGGATTGGGGATGCTACGGTGGTTCGTGATGTTTCGCCGGCGGAGTTGACGGACGCGGCGGAGGCGATGATGGAGTTGCGTGGGGAACAGGTGACTGCCTAATGTCTACGCCGATTGTGACACCGGAGATTCTGGGCGCGCGGCCAACGGCTGAGGTGGAAGAGGCAACTGCTGCTACGCATGTGCGAGAGATTTTTGATTCGATTGCGCCCAGCTATGATTTGCTGAACCATCTGCTTTCGATGGGGTTGGACCGGTTGTGGTGGTCGCGGGCGGCGCAGTGCTTTCGGAAGACGCTGATACGGCCCGAGGCGCGGGTGCTGGATATCTGCTGCGGGACCGGGGACATGACTTCCGCGCTGCTGGCACTGAGGCCGACTACCGATACGATGTGCACGGTGTGCTCGGTGAAGCCGCTGGCGGATGGGCCGGTTGCGCCGATTGTGGGGTTGGACTTTTCGGCGGAGATGCTGAACCGGGCGAGGGTGAAGTATCCGACGCCGAAGACGCATATCGAGTGGGTGGAAGGCGATGCGATGCGGCTTCCCTATCCGGATGCGAGTTTTGACCTGGTGACTTCGGCGTTTGGGTTTCGGAATTTGACGAACTATCCGGCGGCGCTGGCGGAGTTGCATCGCGTGTTGAAGCCGGGTGGGCAGTTGGGGATTCTGGAGTGCAACAATCCGGATGGGCTTTCGGGGGCGCTGTATAACCTGTACTTCAAGCATGTGTTGCCGGTGATCGGTGGGGCTATCTCCGGGGATCGCGCGGCGTACCGGTATCTGCCGGCTTCGGTGGCGCGGTTTCCGCGGCCGCCGCAGATGCTGGGGTTGTTGCGGGACGCGGGGTTTCGCGGCGAGATGTGGGATGGGTATTTGCTGCGGGCGGCGGGGCTTTACCGGGCGACGAAGGTTTAGTCGCGGGTCGTTTCTGTGTACGTCTAACCGTTGCATGAGATTCGGCATGAAGTTTCACGTCGCTCTATCGGCCGGCTGTGTGGCTCTTGCTGCGACGAGCTTGTATGGTGTGGCGCAGGCTTCCTCTGATGGGCCGTTGCAGACCGATACCATCACGACCAGCTCTACGCTGGTGCTTGTGCCTGCGCTGGTTCGCGACAAGCATAACAACCTGGTCTTTACGCTGACGGCTGATGACTTTGCGCTTACCGACAATGGGGTTCCGCAGAAGCTGAGGCTTGAGCCGGATACCGGCGGTGAGCCGCTGGCGCTGGTGGTTGACATCGAGATTGGGGGTGCGGGTACGCGGGAGTATGAGAAGTTCAAGGCGCTTGCGCCCATGCTCGATGCGCTGGTGGGGAATGTGCCACATAGGATTGCGGTGGTGGCGTTCGATAGCCGGTCGTCGCTGGAACAGGACTTTACGTCGAATGTGGATGCGGCGGCGCAGGCGATTCTGGATCTCGAACCGGGATGTACGCGACAGAAGCATTTGGATAACTGTGAGGCAAAGGGTGCGGAACACGACGTGAGCCTGGGGGATAACGGGGCGGCGATTCTGGATAGCATTGGATACTCGGTGAGTTTGCTGCGCAAGCAGCCGACGACGTACCGGCGGGCGATTCTGCTGGTGAGTGAGACGCTGGATCGCGGGAGCTCGCTGAAGCTTGACGAAGCGTTGCGGGCTATCACGGACACGAACACGGCGATCTACAGTATTGGGTTTTCGACGGGCAAGTCGGAGGCGGCGCACTATGCGCATCGGGAGCTGCCGACGGTTCCGGTGAGCCCGATGTCGAACTCGGGACGGCTGTTTGAGAATGCACATCCGGGCCCACCGCATGGGTGCATGGGCAAGGATCCTAATGCCGATCCCGACGCTACGCATAACAAGATTGTGCAGGCCTACGATTGCCTTACGCAGCTCGCGCCGCCGCTGGCGCTGGCGAAGATGGCGGCCATCGATGCTACCGATAGCTTGAAGCGAAATATTCCGGAGACGGTGGCGCGGCTTACGGGTGGGGAGTACTTCAAGCTGACGGATGAGAAGAGCATGGAGCAGAGTTTGCAGACGCTTTCGAACCATATTCCGAACAGGTATGTGTTGAGCTTTCAACCGCAGTCGCCAACGGCGGGGTTTCATGTGATTGAGTTGAAGACGCCGGGGTATGCGGGGTTTGTGGTGACGTCGCGGGATGGGTATTGGGCGGGGAATCCCGCGACGCAGTAGCCGGGGCGGAGGTTTATGGGTCGGGCCTTCAGGCCTTAGGACGGTAGGTCCTCTGCGAGATGATAGGAAGAAAAGCAAGGAGCGGGCTTGGCTTTTGGTGTTCCCCACTCATGCGCAAAGAGCGCGCATGAATGGGCCACCCGGAGGGTTGGGGCCGGCGGAAGGAAAAGCAAGAGCGGTCGCGCTTTGCGCGGTACCCCACCCTTTGCAAAGAGCGCAAAGGATGGGCCACCCGGGGGTTGGGTAGACGGGAGAAAAGCAGATCGCCTGCGAGGATGACAGAAAGAAAAGCAAAGTCAAGAACGGGAGGAAGCAGGTTCGTTCGCTGCGCTCAGAATGACAATAAGAAAAGCAGGAGCAAGAGCAAAAAGAGACGCGCATCCCCAGGGATGCGCGCCGTGAGTGCTGCCTTTCTAGTTAGAACGTGATTTTGACTCCTGCCTGAAGGACGCGCGGGCCGCCTACGCCGTTGACGTTGCCGACGCCCGAACCGAGGGTACCGGTGATCTGGCCGAAAGTGCTGGAGGTGATGCTGCTGGAGGGCAAGCCGAAGGCCGGTGTGTTGGTGGCGTTGAAGGCATCGAAGCGGGCCTCAAGAGCCGCCTCGCGGAAGATGGGGAAGCTCTTGAAGAGGGACAGATTGTCCGACAGGTAGCCGGGACCGCGGAACTGGTTGCGGCCGGTGTTGCCGACGGCGCAGGGAACCTGGTTGGTCGGCGAATAGACAACGCAGGTTGCCGGCGCGGTGAAGTTGGGAGCGGTCGTGGTGCCTGGATCGAACCACTGCGGATAGGTTGAGATATTGCCCCCAGCTACGTTGTGCAACACCTTGTACGCGCCGGACAGATTGGCCGTCTGTGTCGTTCCAGTGGTTGCACTGTTGCCGGTTATGTTGAAGGGCAGGCCGGAGACCGCGGAGATGACCGTCGAGACCTTCCAGCCGCCCAGCGCAAGGTTCGCGGGTCCATGGTTGAAGTACTTGTGGCCGCGTCCCGCGGGCAGTTCATAGGTAGCGGTCTGCTCGAAGTTGCGGGCACGGTCGAAGTCGGCCAACCCGTAGTTGCGGCGAAGCGGACCGGCCCAGAAGAGAAGACCGCCATCCTGTGGGCCGGTCTGCCAGTTCATGGCCTTGCCCCAGGTGAAGGCGGAAGAGAAGGCCACACCGTGGTTGAAGCGCTTCTTGAGTTCCACCTGGAGGGATTGGTAGTTGGTGGAATAACCGAGGAAGTACTCGGTTACCGACGCGGTCTTGTTGAAGGTCGGGGTGACGCCGTCAGGGGCTTTGTTCAGCGGATCGTAGTTTGCTCCCTGCCCGTAGATCTTGGGCAGGTTGATGTTCTGCGCTACATCGATACGGGTGCCGTGGTTGGCGACGTAGGCGATCTGGAGAGACATATCCTGCGGAAGAGCCTGCTGGATAGCTGTGTTCCAACTGGTGACGTAGGCGTTCTTGAAGTTGAGGGGAATGTAGAGGTTGCCGAGTGAAAGGGTGCCGTTGGCGGCCGACTCCAGGAGGGTACCGTCCGACCCGAAGGCGACTGTCGGAGTGGCCGGAACACCGGTGGAGAGGTTGACGACGCCGCCAGCCGGGTTGAGAGAGGGGCCATAGGTGGTGCCGGGGGTGTAGTTGGTGCTGGTTTTGATGGGGTAGTTGTAGGCGTAGGTGTTATCGACGAAGGGGACGTAGCTGACGCCGATTCCGCCACGTACGACCAGTTTTTCGGTGACGCGGAAAGAGGCTCCGAGGCGTGGCGCGAAGTTATCGTAGTCGGTCTTCATGCCGAGGTTGGAGGGGTTACCGGCGAGGCCCGCCTCGACGAGCTGGTTGGTGGTGGGGTTGTAGTTGACGAAGCCACCAGGCTTGCGCGGCGTGGCCGGCGGGTAGAGCTCGTAGCGTCCGCCGATATCGACCGTGAGCCTGGAGTTGACCTGCCATTTATCGGAGAGAAAGAAGAAGAGCCAGGTCTGACGGTATGCGGGGAAGGTGCTGTTGGTGTCCTGACCGACGTTGCTTGGCACGTTGAAGAGGAAGCTGGCTACATCGTTGGCCTGGCCGGTGGCCGATCCGTTGAAGGTGGTCCCGCCGGTGGGAACGTAGGTCTGGTTCTCCGCGTACGTGAACGAGCCGGCCGCGGCGTTGATGTTGCCCTGCAAGAGATCGTCGCGAATGCGGCGGATATCGGCTCCGGCTTTAAGGGTGTGGTTGCCGAGGAGCTTGGTCCAGTTATTGGCGAAGTCGATGTTCGATTCGGCGCGCAGCCAGGGCAGCGAAACCGAGTAACCGACCGTCGGGGCCGTGAAGTTGCCGAGATTGAGAGCTACCTGGCCGCTGCTGGTGATGGTGTTGTCGGTGCCGTTGGGGCCGTTGCCGGGGATGCCGAGGGTCTTGGCGTCGTTGGCGCCGTAGTCGGTCTGGGTGGCGGAGTTGCGGTAGTGGGCTACGCCAACGCGGGCCTCGGTAAAGAGGGTGGGCGAGAAGACATGGTCGTAGTTGGCGCCGGTGGAGTAGGCGGCCGCGACGCCGGTGGCTTCAAATCCGCCGCCGGCCGGACCACCCAGGAAGGCGCCAAAGGTCGGGGCCTGGAAGGTGTTGACGTTCTGATGGCTGAAGCGATAGCTGAGGTGGCTTTTGGTGGAGATAGCGTAGTCGGACTTGATGTCGTAGCTGGTGAAGTCCTTGTGGAAGCCGAGATTCTGCGAGAGGTTGTTGGAGGTGGCGCCTGCGAGGTATGCGGTAGAGGCGAGGTTGGTCGCCGGGTTGCGCGCGATGGCGTCGATATCCTTGAGGACGGTGAGGGCGGACTGGTTGATGCCGGGATTCGAGAGCGGGATGAGGTTGCCGGCGAAGGGAGTGCGACCTGTTCCGCAAGCAGCATTGGCCGTGGCGCCAAGGCAGTCTGCCGTGTCGCCGGTGGTGGGATCGTACGCCTGACCCTTGTATTCGGAGAGGTTGAGAGCACCGGCGGAGTTGACGTTATAGAAAGGGATGGTGGCAACGTTGTTCGCTTCCTCGTGATCGGAGACACGGAGGAAGTCGCCGAAGATGAAGAGCCTGTTTTTGAGGATCGGGCCACCGATGGAGGCGCCGTCGTAGTTATAGACCAGGCGGCCGTTGGGAGCCTTCTGGAAGAAGTTGCGGGCGTTGACGCCGTTGTTCTCCATGCTCCCGAAGACAGAACCGTGAAACTGGTTGGTGCCGGACTTGAGGGTGACGTTGACGACGGTGCCGACGGCACGGCCGAACTCGGCCTCGAAGTTATTGGTGGTGATGTCGACGTTGGCGATGGCGGCGGCGGGTGGAACGAGAATGATGTGAATGCCGGTACGCTCGTCGTCGTCGATGCCTTCGACCTGGTAGAGGTTGACGTAGGATGACTGGCCGTTGGCGTTGGTGGAGAGATCGTTGTTGGAGTTGAAGAACTGCGAGTTGTTAAAGACGACGGGCGCCATACCGGGCACAGTGTTGAGCAGGGACTGGAAGCTGTTGCCGCTGGAGAGGGGAAGGGCGGCAATCTGTCTGGCTTCGATTGTGGTGGAGATGTCGGCACGGTCGGTCTGGAGTTGTGGGGGAGCGGTGGTGACGGTGATGGTTTCGGTCGCGCTGCCGGTGGCCATGGTGACGTCTACGCGGGAGGTCGCGTTGGTGTCCAGCGTGATGTTTTCGCGGGTTTCCTTTTTGAAGCCGGGAGCAACGATGGTGATGGCGTAGACGCCGGGAGGAAGGTTCGGCTCTGTAAAGTTGCCGCTCTCGTTGGTGACCGAGGTGTGGACGGCGCTCTGGCCGGTAAGGACGATCGTGACCTGGGCGTTGGCGACGACTGCGCCTGAGGGGTCGGTGACGGTGCCTACGATGGTGCCGCTGACAGCCTGTGCGTGGAGGTAGCTGCTGCTTCCGAAGAGCGACAGGATGAGAAGCGCGGCGAAAGCGACGCATGTACGGAACAGGCTACGAGGCTGGGACTGGGAAATGCGATGTACGTCCATTTGGATCTCCTAGAAGTGGAACATTGGTGCCGGCTGGTGCATCTGTTTTTGGAACGGTGCACTTTAATACACAAGCGCTTGAATAAACAAGGCCAGTAACGAGATGGTCTGCAACGAGTCGCAGCGCGAGTTACATATTGACTCCGTCAGGATTCTTGTCGGCCCCGCCGGAAGTCTTTGCCACTCAGGGCGGGGGGAAGGTGTTCGTTGCCATATCCGATCTCTTCCGTATGCGCCGTACATCCGCCGGATCGTCGCCCGGTTTGGAGGCACACGAAAGAATCGTTGATTTACGGGAGCCAACGTAGCAACAGAAATCGAGGCTGTCATGTGAATCCGAAGTGAATACAGGTGAACGGAAGCCGGGAAGTCACGCCCCAGCGGGAACGCCTTGTAAAGCAAACTAAAATAAGGACTTTCGTTCCGGGAAAACCTGCGTGAATGCGGAAAATTAACGTTGTTAGCGGTTGCCGCTAACATTTTTAGCTCGATCGATTCCCCGGGAGTGAAGGCATTCAACGATGATATTGCTGTAGTAGAATTGCGGCGCGTTTGACTTGAATGTATTGGGTGTGTGGGATGCCGGCAGTGTGCGACAGCGTCGAAGCAGAGAAGGAGGAACTGAGTTGGCTTTTGACGTCCGGCGTGCTCGGGCGATCCAACCACCTCGCGCGGATGCTCGCTTTTATCTGCGAAAAACACTTCGAAGGCCGGGACGAGCAGGTGAAGGAGTACACCATCGCGGTCGAGGCGCTGGGCCGGCGAAGCGACTTTGATCCGCAGGTCGACACGATCGTCCGGGTGACTGCGCACTCCCTGCGCAAGCGGCTGCAGGAGATTTATTCAAACGGGGGCGCGGAACACGCTGTCCATATCGTGATCCCCGCGGGACACTATGTTCCTTCCTTTGTGCATCGGGAGAGCGATGCCAAGCGCATGGAGCTGGATCTGCCGTTGTCGCTTGAGGCGGATGTGCCTGCACCAACGGCCGACGCGCCGCAGGCAGCGCTGCCACCGGCCAAAGGCGGCGGGATGTGGATGCTCATGACGGCGCTGGTCGTCGCTCTTGGCATCTACGGGATGTTTGTGTATGCCCACAACAAGAGTTCAAGCGTCGCCACGGCGCTGACGGCGGGATCGCCACCGGCTTTGCCGATTCCGGAGAATACCGTCCGGGCGCTGATGGGTCCCAGCCGCAAACCTTATGTAGATCGCTCAGGAAATACCTGGGCCAACGGCAAATATTGCACCAGTGGCGAAGACGTCAGCATTCCCGCCCAACGCATTGGAGGCACCGAGGACCCGTATCTTTATCTTGCCGGGATCCGCGGGATCGCTCACTGCACCTTCAAGGTGAAGCCGGGCATGTATGAGTTGCACTTCCATTTCGCGGAGACTTCGAACCTGCCGCCTGCTACACGCCGCGCCAGCCTGGCAATTAACGCAGCGGAAGCAGCGGTGAACTTCGATGTGGTGGACAATGCGGGAGGCGACGGAGTAGCTACCGCCTATGTTGTGGGTGGGGTCCGGCCGGAGACGGACGGCACTATCCATATCGATTACACAAGCGAAGTATCTCCGCTGAACGCGATCGAGATCCTGCCTGCGCCGTCTGAAAAACTTCTGCCTGTGCGCATCACTACAGGTCCTGTAGCGATCGTCGACTCCAATAACCAGACGTGGCTTTCCGATCGGTATTTCACCGGCGGCCGGCGGGGGCAGCTTCCCGATCAAGCAAGAAATCCCAATCGTGGCATTTATAGTTACGACCGCATTGGGCATTTTCGTTACAACATCCCCGTACTGGCCCATGAAAAATATCGCGTGACGCTTTATTTCTCCGAGCCATGGTTTGGGAAGTACAACAGTACGCCGGGCGGACCGGGGAGCCGCGTCTTCGACGTTTCGGCCAACGGCAGCCTGTTATTGAAGAACTTCGACATCATGGCCGAAGGCGGGTCCAATCCGGTGGTGAAGACGTTCGACAATGTGGAAGCGACGCCGCAGGGCAATATCGAGCTTTCCTTTTTACCGATCGTCAATTACCCGCTCGTGAATGCTATCGAAGTTGTTCCGGAACCATAGCAAGGTAACGTTCACGCCTTCTCTCCTGTATCCTCAAGGGCATGCACGGGCAGTGGACGCGAGAGCTGGAACAACGCAGTGCCGCTAAACGCGCCGCTGCTCTTTCGTCCCTGATGGCGGCGCTGGCGATCACGCTGCTCAAGCTGCTTACGGGTGTGCTTGCCGGATCGCTGGGTATGTTGAGCGAGGCTGCGCATTCGGCGATCGACCTGATCGCTTCCGCTATTACGCTTGTTACCGTGCGCGTCTCCGACCGGCCTGCGGATGAGGACCACAACTACGGGCATGGGAAACTCGAAAGCCTTTCGGCGGCGTTTGAGATCCTGCTTATGGCGGGTTCGTGTGTGTGGATTGCGCGCGAAGCCATCTACCGCATCCTGCACAATGAGCACCTCGATCTTCGATGGTCGGTGTGGCCGTTCGTGGTGCTGCTGCTTTCGATGGCGGTGGATTACACGCGGTCGCGGTCGCTGCACCGTGTCGCCATGGAACAGCGTTCGGACGCCCTGGAGGCCGATGCTGTCCACTTCGGCACCGATCTGTGGTCCGCAGCGGCGGTCTTTCTCGGACTTCTGGCTACCTATGCGGGCGGGCGATTCCATATTCCCGCTTTGCGCTATGCCGACCCCGTTGCTGCGCTTGCGGTTTCGTGCGTGATCCTCACGGTGACATGGCGGTTGGCGCGCACGACGATCGACTCGCTGCTGGATGCGACGCCTTCGGAAGCCCGTGCGCAGATCCGCCGCGATCTGGTGAACGATCTTGAGGCTGTAGATGGCGTGCTCACCGTGGAGCGGGTGCGGGTGCGGCGGTCGGGCTCGGATTATTTCGTCGACCTTACGCTAGGTATGCCGCGCAACCTGACTTTCCAGAGGTCGGAACAGATTACGTTTGCAGCGACGGCGGCGGTGCAGCAGCGTTTGCCTGGGGCAGATGTCGTGATCCATTCGGTGCCTACGGCTGCGGTGGGCGAAAGCGTTTTTGACCGCATCCGCGCCGTGGCTGCGCGCAACAACCTGAACCTGCATGATGTGAGCGTGCAGCAGTATGAAGGGGCGCTGCATGTGGAGCAGCATCTTGAAGTGCCGGAGACGATGTCGCTGCAAGACGCGCACGACGTGGCTACACAGCTTGAGTCGGAGATTCGCCGCGAAGTTCCGTCGGTCGATACGGTGCTCACGCACATTGAGTCCGAACCCGCTACGATTGCATCGCCGGTGCAGTTCGAGGCCAACGAGCATCTGACGCAGCAGCTGGTCCAGACCGCGGAACACTTTCCCGAAATCCACGACGTCCACGAGGTTACCGTCACGCGTGGGCATGGCGGAGCGGCGAACAGTGTGCAGATCAATTGCCACATCTCGTTGCCCGACGATCTGCCCATGTCACGCGTCCATGAAGTCATTACCGAGTTCGAAAGCGAGTTCCGGCTGCACCATCCGCAGGTGGCGCGGGTGCTGATTCACCCGGAGCCGGCTACTGATAATGCAAGATGAAACGGGTTTTGGGGGTTGGGTTTAGCTCTTTGACTTCGACGGTTTTGACTCACAACTGACAACCGATTTTCTACATCTGTATTGTGAAGACCTATGAAGCTTTTTCGATTGATCCTCAGCACGCTTGCCATGCTCTTCGTGATGTTCCTCTCCGCGGCCATCACGCTTCGGATTGCGCTGCATGGACATGAGGTGACGGTGCCGAATTTTTCGGGGATGACGGTTTCTGAAGCAAGCGCTGCTGCGTTGCAGACAGGCGTCGATCTCAATATCGAGAACAAGTTTTATTCGACGACTGTGCCGGCTGGGCGGATGCTGTCTCAGGCTCCGGCTTCGGGCTCGAAGGTGCGGCATGGGTGGGTGGTTCGCGTTACGGAGAGCCTGGGGCCGCAGCAGGTGACGATTCCCGATGTTGCGGGAGAGCCGGAGCGTGAGGCTTCGATCAACATCCGGCGCGATTCGCTGGACCTTGGGACACTGGCGCATATCGATGCGCCGGGCGATCCGGATATTGTGCTGGCGCAGACGCCGCCGCCGAATGCGGGTGTCGATCAGCCACGGGTTTCGCTGCTGCTGAGTTCGACTGCCTCCGGTGCATCGAGCGCGATTGTGATGCCGTCGTTTGTGGGGATGACGTATCGAGATGCGAACCATGCAGCCGCTGCGCTGGGGCTGCGGGTGACGTTTCTTTCGGATATTCCAGCGCCAGCGGCGGCTGCGCCCGTAGCTGCGGCTGCACCTCCGGCATACACCACGAACGCGGCCGGGGTGAAGATCGATGCGAACGGGCAGGCGATTTCCTTCCCGGCAGGAGCGCCACCACCTGCCGCGGTTGTTGCTGCTCCTGTGGTTGCAGCGCCTGTGGTCCCTGCGGGGCCTGTTACGGCCCAGAAGCCGGACTCGGGTTATCGCGTGACGAAGGGCGATACCGTGCGGCTGACGTTTGGGCATCCCGCTAGTCAGGCCGCTTCGAACTAGGTGGGTCGAGTCGTTCGATCATGCCCCCAACCACACGATGTCTGTGAAAGTCCGGCGGATAGAGCCTACGGTTTGGGGCCGTCTTCCTGTGGGACTTCGGAGCCTTCGCCCGGGAATGGCCATGTGCGGTTGAGTGGCTGGATTTCTTCGCGGACGGCTTTGGGTGTGTGGTCGATCTTGAGGTTTTCGAAGACGTGGACGCCGAGTTTTTCGGCGCTGGCGAGATCGATGTCACCGTCGTGGTCGAAGTCCGCGGAGACGAACTGCGTGCCCGCGCTGGCCGTGCCGTTGACGGAGAGGGTGATGCGCTCAAAGACGGGATCGCCTATGCCATCGCCGATGGTCATCGTGGCGCTCTGTGGCTTTGCCGATGAAGTTTTTCTGTGGGGCTTTGCGACGGCGAACTGCGCGGCGGTGGGAAGCTTGTAGGCGTAGACGACTACGGGGTCGTAGGAGCCGGGATCGTTGCCGGAGTGGCCGCGGTAGCGCTTGCCGGTAATGAGTTCCGGGATGCCGTCGCCGTCGAGGTCGATCAGGGCGAGGGCGTGGGATTGGGAGAAGGATTCGTCGATGGTGTGGCGGGTCCAATGGCGGGTAGAGCCGGTGCCGGTTTGTTCGAGCCAGTAGAGGCCGTAGCCGTGGCCCTGGCCGTAGATGAGGTCCATTTTGCCGTCGTGGTTGACGTCGTAGCCGAGGATGGGAAAGCCGGCGTCGCCGAGGTCCCAATCGGCGTGCCAGATCCATTTGTCGTTGTCGGCATCGACCTGCTCGAACCAGCCGTGGGTGGTGAGGACGTCGGCTTTGCCGTCGCCGTTGATGTCGGCGATGCCGATGCCGTGACCGTCCTGCTCCTTGCCGCCGAGGTGGTGGGTGCGGGGTTTGTCGTGGCTGAAGTCGATCCAGAGGACGCCGGAGCGGTTGTAGTGGGCGAGCGCGAGGTCGGGCTTGCCGTCGCCGTTGATGTCGAAGAAGGCGCCGCCTTCGGTGTCGAAGCTGTCGGTGATTTTCTCGGGCTTCCACATGGTGCCGGCGGCTGTGGCTTCAGGGCCGGGGTTGCGGTACCACCAGACGCCGTTGGCGATCCAGCCGGTGGTGACGAGGTCGGGCAGGCCGTCGTGGTCGACGTCGACGACCCACTCGCCGCAGTCGGAGACGAACTCGTTGTGAATGCCGACGGTGCGGAACTGGTGCTGCTTCCAGGCGCCGCCGTTGGCGCCGGGATTTTCGTACCAGTAGGCGCCGCTGAGGAGGTCGGGAAAACCGTCGTGGTTCATGTCGAGGACGGAGATGCCTTCAGCGTGGTCGGTGCCGAGACGATGGGTGAGGAAGGCGATGCGGGGTTCGCCGTTGGGGCCGTTGCCGGGGTGCTGCAGGCGGAACTCGGTGGCGTGGGCGGGGTCTTGCGCGTGGAGTGGGGCGGCGATCGCGGCGATGAGCAGCGGAAGCAGAAGTTTGAGGTGGACGTTTCTGGACATAGGTAACAGGCCTCGGGGGCTAAAGCCCATCTCTTTCTTCACGTTAATGGCAGGGCTGAAGCCCTGCCCTACCGTTCGTTGGCTGACCACAGACGGTCGTTGTTGGCTGTTGGCGGTTAGCCGAGCTTCATCGTCTCCGGATTCCAGTGGACCACGCTTCCCCGCTCGACACTGAGATTGCTGAGCAGAGCGGCGCCGGCGGCGCGGAAGCCGAAGGTGGCGTCTTCGACGACGGGCTTGCGGCTGCGGACGGAGGCGAAGAAGTTGTGGAAGTGGTCGTAGCTGTCGGAGTATCCACGGGCGGCTGCGTACTTTTCGACTGCCTGGGGTGGAGGGCCGTCCGGATGCGTCACGGGATATTTCTGGCGATACTGCTGGAGGTAATCCTTCTGCATGGCGTTGGCAAAGGTTGAGACGGTGTAGCCGGGTTCGGTGGCGAGGGGTGTGCGGGTGACGGTGACGGTGTTGCCGGCGATTTCCATGAGGCCTTCTGAGCCGGTGAAGAGGAAGCCTTCGCTCTCTTCACCGCCATCGACGAAGTTGACGTGCAGGCTGAGGTTGAAGCCTTCGGGGTAGTCGAAGAGGGCGAGCAGGACGTCGTTGGCGTCGCGGCCGTCCTTCCAGAAGCGGAGACCGCCGGTAGCCATAGCGCGGGTGGGGCCGTTGGCGCCGGTGATGAAGTGTGTGCCGCTGAAGAGATGCACGAAGAGATCGCCGGCGACGCCGGAGGCGTAGTCCTTCCACTTGCGCCATTGGAAGAAGCGCTCGGCGGAGAACGGGATTTTGGGGGCTGCGCCTTCGAAGCGCGGCCAATCGCAGGTTTCGGTGGAGGCGTCGAGCGGGATGGAGTAGTTCCAGGCGCCGATGGAGGAGTTGCGGTCCCAGCGGGCGGTGACCATGTTGAGCTTGCCGATGGCGCCGGAGGCGAGGAGCTCTTTGGCCTTGGCGTAGACGACGGAGCTGACGCGCTGGCTGCCAACCTGGAGAATACGGTTGGTGGAGTGGGCGGCTTCGATGATCTCCGGGCCGTCGGGGTAGATGTGGATCATCGGCTTTTCGAGGTAGACGTCCTTGCCGGCCTTCATGGCGTCGACGGCGGCGCGCTTGTGCCAGTGGTCGGGCGTGGCGATGAGGACGGCGTCGACGTCTTTGCGGGCGAGGATTTCGTTGTAGTCGCGGGTGGTGAAGATGTCCTGGCCCCAGAGCTCTTTGGCGTGGGTGAGGCGGCCGTCGTAGCAGTCGGCGACGGCAACCAGCTTGACGCCGGGGACCTGGAGGGCAGTTGCGGTATCGCCCTGGCCCTGGATGCCGGCGCCGATGAGGGCGAGGTGGATGGTGTCGGCAGCGGAAGGTGCGGGGGTGGGCGCGGTTTGGGCGAGAAGGGTCTGAAAGCCGGTAGAGGCGGAGGCAAGGGCGGCGGTCTTGGCGGCGGACTGGAGGAAGCTTCTGCGGTCGAGGTGTGTGATGGCGTCTCACTTTCGCGCACCGGGATGGGTTCGTCGCGGTTGCGCGATGAACTGTAAGACAGTGCGCAGAGCCGTGTCCAGCCGGGATCGAAGATGAGTGAGATGGACGGCTTTGGGTAAAGCTAGATGCGCTCGAAGAGGGCAGCGAAGAAGCCGTCGCCGTGGAAGTTGGAGCCGGGGAGAGTGCGGAGGAAGCCGTCGCGGAGGGTGGGGGTTAGGTCGGTGGTGATTTGGAGAGTAGCGAGGAGGGGGTCAAGCGGGAGGCGGCGAACGGAGCCGGGGAGCGGGGTTGCGGCGATGACGGCTTCGTTCTCTTCGGGTTCGAGCGAGCAGGTGGAGTAGAGGAGCTTGCCGCCGGGGGCGAGGCGGGCGAGCGCACCGGCTAAGAGGGCGCGTTGGCGGTCGGCCTGGCGGGCGAGGTCGCTGGGGCGGAGGTGGTGGCGGATTTCGGGGTTGCGGGCGAGCGTGCCGGTGCCGCTGCAGGGGACGTCGCAGAGGATGAGGTCGAAGTCGCCTTCGACGGCGGGGAGGGTGGTGGCGTCGGACTCGAGGGTGCGGACGTTGGCGGCGGAGGGGTCGCGTTCGAGGCGGTGGGTGAGGGCTTTTAGGCGGGAGGGGCTGACGTCGGTGGCGAGGATGTCGGCTGCGGGGTGGCGGGCGGCGAGGACGAGGGTTTTTCCACCGGGGGCGGCGCAGCAGTCCCAGATACGGGTGGGGGAGGGTGAGGCGGCGGAGGCCAGCTCGGCGACGAGGCGGGAGCCGTCGTCGAGGTGCGGGCCGGGGGTGGCTGGAAAGAGGGTGCCGGGGGTGGGCTCCTGCTGGTCGTAGGTGCAGATGGCGATGGCGGCGGAGCGGCCGTAGTTTTTTGCCCAGCGCTCAACCAGCCAGGTGGGGTGTCCGAGGCGCTCGGCGATGGCCGGGGTGGTTTCGAAGAGGGGCTTGCCAGCGGGGGGCTGGCGGGTGAGGTTGCGGAGGATGGCGTTGACCATTCCGGCGGCGTGGGTCTGGCCGGCGGCGCGGACGAGCTCGACGCTTTCGCTGAGGGCGGCGTGGGCCGGGATGCGGTCCATTTGGAGAAGCTGGAAGGCGCCAAGGCGGAGGGCGGTGCGAATGGGCTGGGCAAGCTCCATTTCCGGGCGGGAGAGGAGCGGCTGGATACGCGCGTCGAGTGCGATCTGCCAGCGGAGGACACCGAGGACGAGGGCGGTGGCGAGGTTGCGGTCGGCCTGTGAGAGGCCGGCGAGGCGGCGGCCGTGGAGGAGGTCGTCGCTGTGGTCGCTGGTAGTGGCCATGCGTTCGAGGACGGCGAAGGCTGCTACGCGTGAAGGGCTGATGCGGGCTGGAGGTGGTGCTGGCGCTGGGAGATTTGCAGGGGTTTTACTCAAGAAATTCACCCTGCTTCAGCTGAAAGCCTCGCACGAAGTCTATGCCACTAAGCTGCTGTTTCCCTTCTAGTTGAACCTCTTCCAAAATGATGGCTGTGCCTTCAGCGGCGCCGGCCAGGAGTTGGCCGGTTGACCAGTCGAGAGCACCAGCGCGAAGGCCGGGATTGATGGGGCTGACGCTCATGCGGTGGATCAAGAAGCGCTTTCCGCGGAACGTTGCGTGGGCGCCGGGCCAGGGATAGAAGCCACGCCAGCGGTTGTAGGCTTCGGTGGCCGTTCGATCGGTGAGATCCATGCGGGCGTCTTCGCGGGTGAGGATGGGGGCCAGAGTGGCCTGGGAATGATCCTGAGGCTTGCGGGTGATAGTGCCGGCTTCGAGTCCCGCGAGGGTGGCTAGGACGAGGTCTGCGCCAATCTGGGAAAGCTGTGGAAAAAGATCGGATGCCATAGTGTCAGGACCGAGTGCAAGTCGGTGTTCTAAAAGGACATCGCCGGTGTCAAGACCGGCATCCAGATGCATGGTGGTGACGCCGGTTTCGGTCTCGCCGTTGGCTACGGCCCACTGGATGGGAGCGGCGCCGCGGTATTTGGGCAGGAGCGAACCGTGGAGATTGATGTTGCCGAAGCGCGGGAGATCGAGCATCCACTGGGGGATGATGCGACCGTAGGCTACGACGAGGATGGCGTCAGGCTGGATTTGCTGAAGCTGGGATTTGAGGTCTTCGTTGAGCTTAAGCTTTTCTGGCTGAACGATTTGCAGGCTGTGCTTCAAGGCAAGCTTCTTGACGGCGGAGGTCTGGAGCTCCATCTTGCGGCCGGCGGGGCGGTCGGGCTGGGTGAGGACGAGGGCTACCTCGTGGCCGGCGGCCAGGACCGCTTCGAGGGTCGGAACGGCGAAGTCTGGTGTTCCACAGAAGACGAGTTTCATGCCGATGTGCCTCCCGGCAGGTTTACCATTCGCCGTTCTTCTGGAGCTTCTTGATGCGCCGTTTGACGAGGTCGCGCTTGAGGAGGCTGAGGTGGTCGAGGAAGAGGATTCCGTGGAGGTGGTCGATCTCGTGCTGTAGGGCGCGGGAGAGCAACTCTTCACCCTCTACTTCAAAGAATTCCCCTTTGACGTTCTGAGCGCGAACCTTAACCCATGAGGCACGGGCTACTTTTTCGCGGATATCGGGAAGGCTGAGGCAGCCTTCTTCTTCGATCTGCTTGCCGGTGCGGTCGATGATTTCGGGGTTGATGAGGACGATTTTGTCTTCGGGGCGCTCTTTGAAACTGACGTCGATGACGGTGATCTGTTTGGAGACGGCGATCTGGGGGGCGGCGAGGCCGATGCCCTGCGCGGCGTACATGGTCTCGAACATTTCCTCGACGAATTCGGCAAGCTCGGGGGTGAACTCGGTCACCTTCTCGCTGGGCTTGGCGAGGACGGGGTCGGGGTACTTCACGACCTCGTGGATCTTGTGGGGTGTGACGGTGGCCGTCGTGGTCTTCGGGTTGGTGGTTTTGGCGCTCATGCGTTCTCTGATTAGAAGGATCGGATCTGGTCGCAGTAGCCTGCGTAGTTGCGCTGGAGCTCGCGGAGGCTGTCGCCGCCGAACTTTTCGATGACGAGGCGGGCGACGGTAAGGGCGACCATGGACTCGGCGGCTACGCCGGCGGCGGGGACTACGCAGACGTCGGAACGCTCGTAGGCGGCCTTGGTGGGCTCGCGGGTTTCGAAGGAGACGGAGCCGAGCGGGCGGCGGAGGGTGGAGATGGGTTTGAGGTAGCCGCGGACGACGATGTCTTCCCCGTTCGAGATGCCACCTTCGAGGCCGCCGGCGTTGTTGTGTTCGCGGCTGAATTTGGTGAAGGTAGCGGGGTCTGTGGCTGGTTCGCCTTCGTAGGCGATGGCATCGTGTACGGTCGAGCCGAGGGACTGGGCGGCGGTGACACCGCGGCCGAGCTCGACGGCCTTGACTGCCTGGAGGCTCATGACGGCCTGGGCTAGAAGGCCGTCGAGGCGCTCGTCCCAGTTGACGTGGGTGCCGACGCCGGGCGGGAGGCCGTGGACGACGACCTCGAAGACGCCGCCGATGGTGTCGCCGGTGCGAAGGGCGATGTCGACTTCGGCCTTCATGCGGGCTTCGGATTCGGGATCGACACAGGCTAGGAGGACTTCCTCGCGGGAGGCGATGGCGGCGATCTCAGCGAAGGTGGCCGGGCGGGAGAGCTCGGCGGTGCCGACGCGGATGACGTGGCTGGCGACCTCGATGCCGAGGGAACGGAGGAGCATTTTGGCGACGGCGCCGCAGGCGACGCGGGCGGCGGACTCGCGGGCCGAGGCGCGCTCGAGGACGTAGCGGGCGTCCGGGAAATCGTACTTAAGGGCACCGGCGAGGTCGGCGTGGCCGGGGCGTGGGCTTTTGACGGCCTTATGCTTTTCGGGGTCGCCGGGGGAGACGGGGAGGATTTCTTCCCAGTTCTTCCAATCCTTGTTGGCGAGCGTCATCGCGATGGGCGAGCCGATGGTTTTGCCGTGGCGGACGCCGGAGAGGATGTGGGCGGTGTCGCGCTCAATGCGCATACGGCCGCCACGGCCGTAGCCCTGCTGGCGGCGCCAGAGTTCGTGGTCGAGGAATTCCTGATCGACGGGAATGCCTGCCGGAAGTCCGCTGAGGAGGGCAACGAGGGATTCGCCGTGGCTTTCGCCGGCTGTAGAAAAACGAAGCATCGAAATTTGATTATACCGGGGTGCTTTTGTTGGCGCTGGAAGGATACCGGCCCACAGAACGTTGGACTTAGGTGCGCCTTACTGCTCGTTTGGAAAGGCGACGATTGAGGGCGAGACAACCCGATTCCCCGATGGCGTTCTTGCCGTGCTATTTTTCTCGTATGCAGGTGACGGTGGACATTCCGGATGAAATGGCCCAGAGTTTGATACCGAGCGGGCAGGATCCTGTGCGTGCTGCGCTGGAGGCGATCGCTATTGAGGGGTATCGCTCCGGGACGCTGACTACCTCGCAGACGCGCCGGCTACTAGGATTTGAGACCCGTTATGAGCTGGACGGCTTTCTGAAGGAACACCATGTCACGGAACGTGCCTATAGTTTGGAAGACCTTGAACAAGACCGGGTGACATTGCGAGAGCTTGAAGACGAAGGCCACCCGACGGCATGATCGTTGTGGCGGATACGACCCCGATCAACTATCTCGTTCTGATCGGGAAGATCGAACTACTCCCCTCGCTTTATCGTGTTGTCCTCATCCCGCAAGCCGTTCATCGCGAACTGCAAAGCACAAAAGCGCCCGGGGTGGTGCGCGAATAGGCGTCTGCGCTTCCCTTCTGGTGCGAGGTTCATACTCTTCGCGGTGACCGCGATGGCAGCATGAAGGAGCTGGATGATGGAGAACGAGACGCTATCCAGTTGGCGTTGGAGAATGGGATCGATACGGTGCTCATCGACGAGAGCGAGGGACGACGCGCGGCGGTGCAACGTCACCTGAAAGTTACTGGGACCGTCGCCCTGCTTGAGAAAGCGGGACAGCGTGGATTGCTGGATTTTCGTTCAGCATTGACAGAGCTGGAGCGGACGAATTTCCGGATATCAGCCAGCATCCGCGAAGAGTTTCTTAGACGGAATCCCTAATACTCCTGACCCGCTCACTTTTCTTCCTGGCTGAGGAAGGCTTTGGAGTTGAAGAGAGGGCGGTCCATGGAGCGGACCCATTCGGTGGTTTCATCGGCGGACTTGCCGGCTTGCTTGGCGGCGGCGAACTCGTTGCGCATGGCCTGGAACTTGGCTTCGAGGTCGTCGAGGGCGCTGAGGAGCATGGCTTCGGGGGTCATGGGGAGTTTGGGGGAGCCGAACTCGAGTTTGCCGTGGTGGGCGAGGATCATGTGCTCGACGAGGAGACGGAGACGGTCGGGAAACTCCTGCGCGGAGGGGGAGGGTTCGGTCGTGACGGGTTGAAGCCCGCTGCTTGCTCCGAAGAGGCCCGGAGCTAAAGCCCCTTCTATGGGAGTGGCTGATTCAGTGGGCTGAAGCCCACTGCTAATCCGGGCTGCTGCTTGCGCATTGAGGAGTGCGATTTTTTCGTGGAGCATGCCCTGCGCGATGGAGATGTGGCCGATGAGTTGGCCTTCGAGGGTGTAGTTGAAGCTGGACTTCCAGGAGAGCTCGCGGATCTTGCCGACGTCGTGGAGGATGGCTCCGGTGACGAGGAGATCGGGGTCGACTTCGGGGTAGAACGGGGCTGTGGCGAGGCAGACGCGGACGAGGGTGAGGACGTGTTCGAGCAGACCGCCGATCCAGGCGTGGTGGAGGCGTTTGGCGGCGGGGGCGGTGATGAACGCGGGGCCGATGGAGGGGTCGTCGAGGAAGGCGAAGACGAGGGCGCGGAGGTGTGGGTTTGAGAAGGCTTCGACGTAGCCGCGGAGCTCGGCGTACATTTCAGCGACGTCGAACTGGGTGGTGGGAACGAAGTCGGCAGTGTCGATTTCGGAGGCGGCGGCGGAGCGCATTTTGGTGAGGGTGATCTGGTACTTGCCCTGATATCTCGAGACCTGACCCTGCACCTTGACGTAGCAGCCTTCGGAGCAGTGGGTAACGACGTCTGCGAAGTCTTCCCACATGCGGGCTTCGAACTGGCCGGTCTTGTCGGCGAGGGTGAGAGCGAGGTATTGGCCGGAGCCGCCTTTGCGCTCACGAACGCCGAGCGAGGCGAGGAGGAAGTAGCTGGTGATGGCCTGGTTTTCGAAGCTGACGGCGTCGGCGATATAGAAGTCTTTCATGCTGGAGATCAGGATACCTTGCGGGGTGGGTTGGAGAGGAATGAGGGAAGGAGGGATGAGGTTCGTGGCGACTCTGGAGAAAGTTCGCGGGTTCTTCGCTGCGCTCAAGGAGGACGGCGAAAGTAAGCAACAACAGCGGTGAAAACAGTAAAGGCCACGGAGGATCCGTGGCCTTTACTGCTTGGAAGCTGAGTTGTTTAGTGAGGTGCTGGGGTGGTGACCGGGGCGTTGGACTCCGTCGAGGTTGTGGCCGGGAGTGGCTGACCCTGTGGCGGAGCGCCGGGAGCTGGGGTGTCGGCGGGGGGTAGTGTTGTCTGGTCAGACGAAGGAACGGTTTTCGCGGGCGTGTCCGTGTGCTGCACGGCGGCTGGTGTGTTGACCAGTGCCGGGTTTGCCGTGGGAGCGATGGTTGGGCCGTTGTCTACCGGCTTGCTGGGCTGCTCCTGCAGACGCTCCTTGGGGGCGCCCTTTACGCGCTTGGGCTTGGTCTTCTTGGCGGTGTCTCCATTCAAGCCGAGTGGCGCTGCTTGAAGCTTTTCCGCAGTCGTGGCCTGCTTGTCGGCCACTACAGGGCGATTGCTTGCTTTGAGCTCTGCCTTGTTGAGTTTGGTTTCGAGACCCTTCTCGTTCTGTTCGACCTCGCGCTGAGCGAAGCGCGTCTTTTTCTGCGGTGCGGCCTTGGGCGCAAGCGGATCGGTGTCCGCGTCGGCGGTTTCGATCGCGTTACCGGTAGAGATGGTCGTGGTGGATTCGCCCAGGGCCATCGCGGCGCCCGGAGCCTGGCCAGCCAACGTATTGTTGTTGACCGTCGCGGTTTCGGTAGGAGCGTTGGGTAGTGTGTTCCGCGGAGACTGACCGTAGCGGATCTTTTCGCGGTGAATCTTCTGCTTCTTTTCCGGCCTGGAGGCGTTCTTTACGCTGCCAGGATTTTTGGCGGCGGCTTCGGCAGCCTTCTGGGCGTTCTTTTCGGCGACCTTGGCACGCGCGGCGGCGAGCTCTGCCTGCACGCGAATGGCTTTTTGCTCCTCAGCCTTTTCGTGCTTGACGACCTTCTTCTTGGGCGCCGGTGCGGTGTAAGAGGTGAAGACATCGCGGCTGGTCTTTTTAGGAGCGCCGCTATCGACGAAGCCGGGCTTGACGTCTACGTAGAGCTCGGTGCGGGCCTTGGTGAGATAGTCGCGCAGCGCAGGCTGCAGGGCATCCATGTAGACGCCTTCCTGCACCTGGTTTTCAACGGTCTCCAAAGGAGGAACGCCGGCGGCCTGATGGGCATCGACGCGGAGGATGACGTAGCCCTGGCGGGTGCGGATGGGAGTGGTAAAGCCGCCTGCGGGCAGTGGGAAGGTCGCGTTTTCGAGGACGTCGCCGAGGGTGCCGCGCTTGAAGTCGCCGAGGTCGCCGCCGGCAGCAGCCGTGGGGCCACCGGAGGAAGCCTTGGCGATCTCGGCGAAGTTGCCACCGGCTTTCAGCTTGGCTTCGAGGTCATCGGCTTTGGCCTTTGCTTCGTCGATCTGAGCGGGGGTGGCGGTGTCCGGCGTGGGGATCAGGATTTCGCTGAGGTGGAGCTGCTCGGGGACCTCGAACTCTTTGGAGTGGGCGTTGTAGTAGTCCAGTTCCTGCTGATGCGTTGGGTTGAGGCGGCGTCCGACTTCATCGCGCACGACCTGCTGGGTGATGGCGCTGTTCTTGATTCCCTGCTTGAAGTCCTCAAACGAGACGCCCTGTGTGGCGGCGGCCTTTTGCAGGGCTTCCATGGAATCGAGATGGTTCTGCTTGCGGATCTCATCGAGGCGGCGCATGGTTTCGGCGTCGCCGCTGATGCCGAGCTCCTTGCCCTTGGAGAGCAGGATCTGCTGATCGATCATGTCGCGGAGCAGGTTCTGCTGCTGCGCGTTGAGATCGGCTTGCGTGGCGCCGGAGCGCTGGGCTTCCTGCAGCAGCGAGGCTTCGGCCTGCTCGTACTCGCTGCGGGTGATGATCTGGTCGTTGACGCGCGCCACGATGTCTTCCACCACTTCGCCGTTGGGCGTGATGGGCGCGGTGGCAGGCAACGGCGGAAGCTGCAAAGGCGTGGCGCCAAATTGATAGTTGGGGCGTTGCACCTGAGCCAAAGACGGAACAGCGCTGAAGGCGGCTACGGCCAATACAACAGGGAGCAAGGCGCCCGCAAACAGCCGGCCCGTGGAGGTATTGCGATTCTGCTTCTCGATCATCCGTTCCTTTACAGTCTTGCCCCTGTAGTTATGCCCTGCCGCGATCAGGCGATGCTTGGTTTGACCGCGCGGCGAAACAGAGGTCATCTGGCTCTCCTATTCTAAACGGAAATAGGGTTCAGGGATTGCCGGGAAGCGGCGGTTCCCGGCCTGCAAACAGCTAACCGCCGGTGCTATACTCCGTCCAACCCACACGGCTGGAGTGTGGTGCAGGTTTTGTGCGCCTTCCGCCGCTTTTTCGCTTTATTTGAGGACTCTCCGCTCCTATGGCCAACCGCTCCCGTCGCGCACTCTTTTCGGCAACAATTTTCCTGGCAGTCTGCGGCATTGCGGGCTCGGTGTTCGGTGGCGTTTCGGCGCAGACGGCTACTGACGAGTCCAATTTGCGGGACTCGATGAAGTCGTTCACCAATGTGTATGCGCTGGTGGAGCAGAACTACGCTGACAAACTGGACAGCGACAAGGCGGACAAGGCCATCTACGACGGCGCGATCCCGGGCATGCTCCATGTGCTCGATCCGCACTCGAATTTCTACGATCCGAAGAGCTTTGCGCAGATGCGCGAAGACCAGCACGGTAAGTACTACGGCGTAGGCATGCAGATCCAGCCGCAGGGCGACAAGATCGTGGTGCTGGCGCCGTTTGAGGGCACACCTTCTTATAAGGCAGGCATTCGGCCGGGCGATGTGATCCTGGCTGTGGATGGGAAGACGACTGAGCATATGGATTCGGCCGGTGTGGCTTCGATGCTGAAAGGGCCGCGCGGCACAAATGTTTCGGTGACGATGGGCCGTGAGGGTTCGCCGAAGCCGCTGGTGTTCAACCTGGTGCGCGATGAGATTCCACGGTACTCGGTGGATATTGCGTTTGAGATCAAGCCGGGGATTGGGTATATCCACGTCACGAACTTTATGGAGACGACCTCGCATGAGGTACAGGAGGCGCTGGATAAGTTTGGGCCGAACCTTCAGGGTCTGCTGATCGATCTGCGGGGCAATCCGGGCGGCCTGCTGAATGAAGCCGTCAATATGTCCGACAAGTTCTTGCAGAAGGGCCAGATCGTGGTGTCGCAGCGTGGGCGGGCGTTCCCCGACCAGGTATATCGCGCGCCCAAGGGTTCGGATGGCAAGTATCCGATTGTGGTGCTCGTGAACCGCAATACGGCTTCGGCGGCGGAGATTGTTTCGGGTGCCTTGCAGGACCATGATCGCGCGCTGATCGTGGGCGAGACGACGTTCGGCAAGGGGCTGGTGCAGACGGTGATTCCGTTGTCTGAGAATACCGGGCTGGCGCTGACGACGTTCCACTACTACACGCCTTCGGGAAGGTTGATCCAGCGGAACTATGAAGGGCTTTCGCTGTACGACTACTACTACGGGCGCGAAGGTGCGAAGCCGGCGGATAACTCGAACAAGGAAGTGAAGCTGACGGATTCCGGACGCACGGTTTATGGCGGCGGCGGCATCACGCCGGATGAGAAGATCGCTGAGCTGAAGTCGAACCACTTTGAAGATGTGCTGCTGCAGCACTATGCGTTCTTCAACTTCTCGAAGCACTATCTGGCCGATCACGCGGTGGCCAAGGACTTCACTGTGGACGACGCCATCCTGCGGCAGTTTGAAGACTTCCTGAAGACCGAGAAGATTGACTACACCGATAAGGATGTGGCCGACAACAGCGACTGGATCAAGTCGAGCATCAAGGCTGAGCTGTTTACCTCGCAGTTCGGCCAGGCGCTGGGCATGCAGGTGCGCGCATTGTGGGATCCGCAGATTGCAAAGGCGCTGACGTTTATGCCTGAGGCGCTGGCGCTTGAGAACCACACGCTGCCCTCCGAACAGAAGACACAGACGGCCAGTAGATAAGCAGGAAGAGATAAAAGGCCGCGCATGTTTGCGCGGCCTTTTGTTTTGTGGCGTTCGTCCGAGAGCTTACAACTCTATAGACCGCTCATCGCACACGATGCTAACGGCACGGTCGTCATCGACGCCATTCCAAGACTCATCCTGGGAGGTGTAAAGCCTTGAGGGTCCAGACTGAAGGGAAAGACGTGGAGCGGGAGACCGGGATCGAACCGGCGACATTCAGCTTGGGAAGCTGACGTTCTGCCACTGAACTACTCCCGCTCGTCTTCCAGTGATTATAACGCCGGGCCGGGGGGCTGCTGTACTCTGTCTAGAGTTTAAGGAGCACGCCGGTAAACCACTATGAAAAAACCAAGCGCAGCAGCCCCTGCCAAGCAGAAGAAGGTTATGAACTATGCCACGCCGGCGCTTGAAAAAGGCCTCGATGTGCTTGAGTTGCTTGCGCACGAACCGGAAGGCCTGACCAAGAGCCAGGTTGCCCGCAGGTTGAATCGAACGGTCTCCGAAATCTTCCGCATGCTGTTGTGCCTCGAACGACGTGGGTACATCGCGCAGGTAGATCAGGAACGCTACTCCCTGACGCTGAAGTTGTTCAAGTTGGTGCAGGAACATCCGCCAACCGAACGGCTGATCCTCGATGCTTTTCCCGTGATGAACCGGTTCGCTCACGAAACGATGCAGTCGTGCCATATCGGCGTGTTGGAAGGCGACCGGGTCGTCATCGTCGCCCAGGTAAATGCGCCGTCAAATCTTGGGTTCTACGTAAAGCTGGGATCAACTGTAGGCCTGATGGAAGCGGCTAGCGGATATGTCATCCTTGCGCACCAGGACGAGGAGCAGAGAGAGCGCATGCTGGATACATGGAGCCGCGAGACCGGCAAAAAGCCGCCGCGAGACCTGGATATGCATCTGGAACGCATCCGCAAGACGGGCTACGAGAAGCGGGCGAGCTATCTGGTGAAGGGCGTCGTGAATATCAGCTTCCCAATCTTTGGAGACCGCGGCATAGCACTTGCAGCAATCACCGTACCCTACATCCAGCACAGTGGATCTTCCATGCAGAGCGGCCATGTGATTGAAGCGCTCAAGAAGGCATCGATGGAAATTACGCATGCACTGGGAGGCGCCAGCACGAAGAAATAAGTGCAACCCGGGGCTAGTGGAGGCACGGCAAGGGTATCGAACTCCACACATAACGCAGATTTCCCGCGTTTGAACCGATTACATGCAATAAACTGTCCAAGCGAATCCGATGCCGAAGCAGCCTGCAACAACGCCGAAACCGACGCGACCCGTGAGCCTGAAGATGCTTGCCGAGCATCTTGACCTGAGTGCCGCTACCGTTTCCTTCGTTCTGAACAATGCACCCAACCGGTCGATTCCCGAGAAGACACGGCAGCGTGTTCGCGATGCAGCGCGAGAGTTCGGCTATCAGCCGAGCCACGCGGCCCGGTCACTGCAAGGCAAACGTACTCAAACGATTGGGATCCTCCTTCCCGAGCTGGGCGATGGCTACCACTCGCAGGTGTTGAGCGGCGCCGCCGACATGCTCATGAAGGAGGGCTTCTTCTTCTTCACGGCGCATCATCGCCACAGGGTCGACCTGGTGGCGGAGTATCCAGGGCTGCTGCACGCCCGCGGCGTCGAAGGCCTGCTGGTCATCGACACGCACCTTGAAAATTCTCCGCCCTGCCCTACGGTTGCCGTTGCGGGACATACGGCTGTGCCTGGTGTGGCCAACGTTGTGCTCGATCACGAACGCGCCGCAGAGCTGGCCCTCGGCCATCTCTATCGGTTGGGCCATCGCAGGATCGCTTATATGCGTGGCCAGCTCTTCAGCTCCGACTCGCGCAGCCGCTGGCGCTCCACACTGCACGTGGCTCGTTCGCTTGGGCTCGAAGTTCCTCCGGAGATGGTGATTCGCCTGGACAAGGACAGCCACTCGTCCGACCTGGGATATATCGGCATCCAGCAATTGCTGATGCGCCGCAAAGACTTCACGGCGGTCCTCTGCTTCAACGATGTCGCGGCCATCGGCACGGTGCGCGGCCTTCACGACGCGGGGCTGCGTGTACCGAATGATGTGTCGGTGATGGGCTTCGACGATATTCCGGCAGCCGAGTACTACACTCCGCGACTGACTACGATTCGCCAGCCGCTCCAGCAGATGGGGAACGTCGCAGCCTCGTTGCTGCTCAAGAAGATTGGCGGAGCCAAGGTTCCGGAGATCTCCCGGATTGAACCAGAGTTGGTGGTTCGCGAATCGACAGCCCGCGTCCGAACGAGCCGCTTAAGAGATTGACGCGCCTCGGTCAAATTTGATTTCTAGTGCCGAACCCGTTCCCGGGCAGCTCGCACGACCAGAAAGGATTCTTCATGAGCTCCATCATCGTTCCCCCATTCACAGATCCGGACCAAGCTCTCCTGAAAGTACAAATCGCTGAGGACCTTTGGAATACACGTGACCCGGAACGGGTAGCGGCAGCTTATACCGAAGATACGGTGTGGCGAAATCGTACCGAGTTCCTCACCGGACGACAGGCCGTTGTCGAGTTCCTCAGGCGCAAGTGGAACCGTGAGCTTGGCTACAAACTGAAGAAGGAGCTATGGGGCTTCCGGAACAACCGCATGGCGGTCAAGTTCCAGTACGAGTGGCACGACGATAGCGGCCAGTGGTTCCGGAGTTACGGCAACGAGCTTTGGGAGTTTGCCTCATCGGGCCTGATGCAACGCCGCGAAGCAAGCATCAACGACATGCCCATCAAAGAATCCGAACGTATCTTGCTTTCTCATACTTTCTGAAGTCACTTCGCTACCGCATCGTCATCCCACCTTGCAAATGCAGGTCGCGTGAGGAGCCTCCGACAGATACAACGTAATCTCCCGGAAGCCATTGCCATTTCTCTGCGGCCTCATCGAAGCTAGCCAGCGCGAGCGATTCCAGTTCTATGTGGATTGACCTCTGTTCACCCGGAGCAAGCGCTACTCGTTGCCATCCTGCGAGCCGACGAAAGTTTTCGCCGGAAGAATGAGGCAGCTGCACATAGACCTCAGTGATCTCCGTTCCAGCGCGTTGGCCAGTGTTCTCCAGCGTAAACGTTACCGACTTCGATGCCGCATCCGCATGAAGACCAGAGTAACGAAACGTGGTGTAAGAGAGCCCGAAGCCGAAGGGGAACAATGGTTGCTTGTCTTCAGAATCGAACCACTTATACCCAACACGCGCTCCTTCGGTGAAGTTTGCGGGGAACGAAGTCTTCTGTCGCTCCGCGCTCCAGTGCTCCGGCAAACCAGCCTGGCCCGCGCTTGCATCGATACCGAATATCTGCGGATGAGGTAAGTCTGCTTCACTCTTCGCAAAAGTAATGGGCAGCTTGCCGGAGGGATTGACGCTGCCAAAGAGAATGTTTGCGATCGCCTGACCGCCTCCAATACCGGGATACCACGCTTCCAGAATTGCAGAGGCCTGGTGGGCCCACGGCATACTCACCGGATTGCCGGTGACCAGCACGACCACTGTATGAGGATTGGCGGCTGTGACGGCCTGAATCAAGGCATCTTGATTGTTTGGCAAGGAGAGCGTCAGAGAATCGGCCCCTTCGCTCATATATTGATCCGCAAAGACAATGGCGACGTCAGAGTTCTTTGCCAACGTCGCTGCTGAAACGAGATCGACGCCTGCATCGAATCGTACGTCTGCATTCGGTGCGTGTTCCCGGATATAGCGCATCGGCGACGATGGAAAGTAGACCGGCTCGCCCCATTGAGTGGGTGTATTCGGACGGATGGTGTTGCCGCCGGGTGCATCGACCTGCGCAGATCCGCCCCCGGACATCACACCCACGTCAGCGTGTGCTCCGATAATGGCAATGGTGTGGAGACGAGCCGGATTCAACGGCAGAACTCCACCCACATTCTTCAACATAACGATGCTCTCTTCCGCAATTTTCTGGGCGTCGTCACGTCCGAGAAAAGGGTCGACTACTTTACGCGGAGTTGTGGGGTGATCGATCACACCAGTGGCGAACATGCCGCGTAAAATACGGTGGACCATATCATCGAGCCTTGCTTGCGGAACGCTGCCTGACGACACGGCCTGCGCGAGTGCCGGACCGAAAAAATCGCTACTGGGCTGTTCCATATCGAGGCCGGCCATCACAGCTTTGACTGTGGAGTGAGTTCCCTCCCAGTCAGATAAGACGAAGCCGGGAAAGTTCCAGTCATGTTTGAGAATGTGATTCAAGAGCCAGTCGTTCTCGCAGGCCCAATCGCCATTTAGCTTGTTATAGGAGCACATGACCGATGCCGGATGGCCTATACGGATACCCAACTCAAAGGCCAGCAGATCGCTTTCCCGCGCTGCTTTGTGGTCGATATGGACATCGACAATCGTGCGGCCCGTTTCTTGATCGTTGAAGGCATAGTGCTTGATATCGCCCATCACATGATTGGCCTGCACACCGCGGATGAGATTGCCCACCGTATAGCCGGCCAAGACAGGATCTTCGCCGGGATACTCAAATAATCTTCCGTTGCGCGGATCGCGCGCCAGATCGACTCCGCCACCGATAGACTCGTTATACCCCTGCGCACGCAGTTCCCGTCCGATGACGTCTCCATAGAGATAGGCTGCATCGTTATCCCAGGAAGCAGCAGCGCCCAGCACGGATGGCAACAATGTAGCGTAACGGCTCTGCTCTGCCGCCATGCGTATGCCTACTGCCGAATCAGCCTGATTTAAATCAGGGATACCGAGGCGAGGGATGCCAACTACTTCACCTGCACCACCATTGTTGCCCAGAGGGACAGGTGAGCCCGGACGCAGAGGTCCCCACCCGATACCATGAACCATCTGGATCTTTTCCGCCTGTGTCATCTCATGCAGCAGGAGATTCGCGCGTTCATCCGGTGACAAGCTTGTGTTGAACCAAGGCAACGAATGCTGCGGCTGTTGCGCGACAGCAGGGACCCTTGCGGCCAGCAGACTCACCACTAGAAGAGTCGTTCCAAAGATTGCCTTCATAACCATTTTCCGCACAAGTAGATCCACCCTCTTCACTTTCCGTTGTTCTGCCCGATGATCGTCACGATGCCGGCATCGGACCCGCTCCATGCCTTAGCTCCTGTGTGCTCGAGCTTGCCAGTTGCATTGGACCAGTGCAGATGGGTCACCTCGCTCATGCCGTTTTCGTAGGCGTACGTCTTGCCGTCGTCGCCGTAGAGTGTGAAGTCACCGTCGGCGCCGGGATAGATACGCACACTGGCGATCGCCTGCTTCTGGTCGGTGCTCTCGATGGGTTCTCCAAGAGGCAGAATAGAGCCAGCCCGAACAAATAACGGAATCGTATCGATCGGAGCAGCAACCTGTACGCGCTGCCCACCTTGAAGGCGCTCGTTGGTCCAGAAATTGAACCAGTCGCTGCCCGCGGGAAGATACACGGACCGGCTGGTCGCGCCCTGCTCGGTCACTGGAGCAACCAGCAATGCAGGGCCGAACATGAACTCATCACCGATCGAGGCTGCGTTGGGGTCTTTGCCGAAGTCCATGAACAGACCACGCATGAACGGCGCGCCGGTCTCATGCGAAAAGTGTCCGAGTGAATAGATATACGGCATGAGTTGATAGCGCAGTCGCAGGTACTTCTCGAGAATCGGTTCAGCTTGCTTGCCATAGGACCAGACTTCGTTGAAGTTGCGACTTCCATGCGCACGCATCGTCGGCTGAAACGTTGCGTACTGGAACCAGCGCACGTAGAGCTCGGGGTAGTCGTCATTGTGGTTTACGTTTGCTCGCGCATCGCTGGGATCGATCAGAGGTGGATGCGCAGGGGTATGGGACGGAGGCAGATACTGCCAGCCACCGATGTCGGTACTCCAGTAAGGCATGCCGGATGCTACGAAGTTAAGCCCCGTGGGCACCTGCCGTCGCAGCGTGTCCCAGGTTGGATAAATATCGGACGACCAAAAGATAGCGCCGTTGTGCTGCGCTCCCAGATACGCATCGCGTGAGAGGATGAGGGCGCGCGTTTGAGGAAGGTCACGCCGGAACCCATCGTAGAGCGCCTTGGTATGAAAATACGGATAGACGTTGAAGTACTCCGTACCTGGGCCGACATGAAGATAACTGCCATTGGGCGGTAAGTCGGGCTCCGTCTCATCGGACCAGAACGCATCAAAACCCATGCTCACGAAGTTTTCGCGAATCGTATTCCAGTACCAGTGCGCTGCATCGGGATTCGTTGTATCAATGTCTGAGCCGGCGCGGTCATACGGTAGACCGTTGGTCGGTGTCCCATCGGCAAGATGCTCGAACCAGCCGTTCTTGAGCAGAAGATCGTAGTAGCGATCTTCCGGCACAAAACGCGGCCACACGCTGATCATGCTGTGGAAGCCAAGCTTGTGCAACTCGGCGTTCATGGCCGTCGGATCCGGCCAGAGTTTTGGGTCCATATCCATCTGGCCCATTTTGGTGAAGTAGAACCAGTCCACAACCATAACGTCGGCCGGAAGATGACGGTCGCGATAGCCGTGCGCTACATCCAGCAACTCTTTCTGCGAGGCATAACGCTGTTTGCACTGGATGTAGCCATAAGCAGACTTGGGCAGCATAGGGACGCTTCCCGTAAGACTGCGGTAGCCTTCGTAGAGTTGATCGTACGTGTCGCCCACAATGATGAAAAATGACACGCGCTGGCCTACCTGTGAGATCCAACGCGTTTGATCGTTGAACGCAAAGTCGACTCTTGTCTTCGATGGATTGTCCCAAAGGATCGCATAGCCTTTGTTTGTCACGACAAAGGGAACGCAGACGCTGGGGCCGCCAGCAGCCGTATAGTCGTGGGCGCACTCCATTGAATGACCTCGCAGATCCAGAAAGCCCTGCTGGTTCTGTCCGAGGCCGTAGTAGTGTTCGTCGTCCGGAGCTGCAAACGTTGCGCCTACCTCGAAGTAAGGGTCGTCCTCCTGTCTGCGCTCGTTCAGCACTTCGGCGTTGCCGTCCTTGTGGTTCGGAACGGCCATCTCCCAATCGTTCATTCGCAAGATGGATTTTCCATCGGGAGTATCAATGCGCAAACCGACGCTGGGCGTCGAGCCATTGAAGTACCTGGCAATATTGCCACCGGTGCCCGCAGCCTTCCAATGTGCTTCAGGAGAGACATGAACGACCATGCGGTCGGATCGAAAGTCGTCTCCCTTGGCTTCGCTGGATTGCGTCCAGCCCGTTGCCTCAGGTGCAGCCGTGATGCCCACTCCCGGAGCATTAAGCGCGAATGCCTGGTCGAGGCTCATCGTGACGCGGAGAATGTTTGGAGCATACCCTTCCAGCACCACCGTCGCGTTGTTACGCGTAAGCACGGCCCGTTGTGCCATAGCCGTACCGCAAAAAAAGAGCACGGTGAACCACCTGTAATTTACGCGTCGACGAAAAAGAAACACACTCTCTCCCTGGACGCTCGTCGAACGCGACATCGAGAGCAGGCACGACAGTAAGAAGACCGCAGGTTTAGCGCGATAGGAAAACACTTCCATGGAGTCGTGGGACACATCACGCTTCTGAACCAACATCAAGCAAGTCTCCGAGAACAAGAACAAGGACTACAAATGATTTCTGCCATTGCAGGCTGTCGTCAGGCTAAAACGGTTCACGCCCTCCGAAGAAGATAAACGCTCAGATTGTTTCGAGAATCAACTTTGTATACAGCGCGAAAACCCCTGGTGGCCATGCAGCCGCCAGGGGCTTTACTTAGAAACTGTACTTCAGCGATAGCTCTAATACCCTCGCACTCCCGGACTTGGTATCCAACGTTCCCCACGTATAACCCGCCGGCAGCCCTGAAGCCACGTTAGGAGTGAAGGTTGTGCCGTTGGCGGTCGCATATTTGAGGGTGATGTCGTTGCTGGTACTGAATCCCCCCAACGGGTGGTTAAGGAAGTTGAAAGCCGATGCGCGGAATTGCACGTTCTGATGTTCAATAACGCGGAAGGTCTTGTAAATTGTCAGATCCGAGTTGTCATAGGCGGGCCCACTCAAATAGGGAAACTGCCGGAGACCTTGATGGCCTATAGCAGGTGCGCTGAAGCAGGAAAGATTCAGTAATTGCCTGTTGTGCAGCCCACTCCTCGGATTGCACGTCATAATCGGCAATACCTCATCGGCGTTGGTTCCGAAGTACGTGTTCGAGGTCAAAGACTCGTTGGTCGTGGTATTGAGGATGGTCAAGCCAAGATTCTGTGTATCTTGCGCCTGAAGATTTCCACCAGACTGCCAGGTCGTCGTACCGGAGATCGTCCAGCCATTTACAGTGCCACCCACGAGCCAATAATTCCCGTGATAGAGACGGCCGATGTCATAGGCATAAGAAGTATTGATTACCTGAGGACGATCGATATTCAAAATGCCATAGTTGCCATGCACGCTGAAGGCATCGACGGTGCTGTTGATAATACCCAGTGACTTCGACCATGTGTAGTTGACATCGAAGGACAAACGGCCTGCCTGTTTCAACCATGCGATCTGCAGCCCGTGGTAGTTGGAGTATCCCACATGCTCGTTCACTGTAATGGAATTCGAACCATAACCGGCACGATACGGGTAATAGTCGTTGAGAGTATAGCTGGAAGTATTATCGGGGTCGGCAGGGGCTGCCGCTGCTGTTACGGGATCGGGCTGGAAGAGACCGCCGAGGGGAATCTTATTTACGTTGCTGAATCCGGAACCTCCAATGGAGGAGCCGCTGCTCTGGCCACCCATCAACAAATGATGCGTTGTGTTACCGACGTAGGCAATCTCGAACAACGACTGCCAGGGAAGCTGTCTGTCCACGGTGAGATTCCATGCAGCGGTATTTGGAACGTTATAGTCGTTCGGATCCGCCGCACTAACGGCACTCGGAAGACTCGCAGCCGCAGCTGCAGACGTTCCAAGTTGACCGAGATGCGAAAGGGTCACCGATTGTCCACTGGGCGAGTTATAGGTGGTCATCAGTTGAGCGGTACTTAGGTCTCCGCCGTAGTCGTTGTATTGATCGTTCCAGTGATATTGACCCCATCCGCCACGGACAACCGTGCGGCCTGCTCGGTCGATATTCCAGGCAAAGCCAAGGCGCGGGGAGGTCCATGCAATCCGGGTCGGCGAGCCGCCCACGGGGATACCGGGATCGATAGCGTGCCAGTAGACTCCGGGATAAACCTTTCCTGAGACGAGATCGCTGGCATACCTACCCGGAAGCCAAACTGCCAGACCTGTTCCCTGCCGGTCGTACCAACGTCCGATATGATCCCAGCGCAGTCCCAGGTTCACCGTGAGGTGGCTCGTCACCTTCCAATCGTCCATCAGATACGCAGAGGTGGTGCGATACGCCATGTCCTGGATCGGCATGTAGTTGTTTTGCGTAAAGCCGGTAGCAATGCCCATCGCCAGGTTCGCGACCGGGTTTAAGGAGCCGATGCGAACTGTTGGATTTGCCTCGTTAGGCTGCAAACCACTGTTGAATGAAAGATTGCCGTTCGGATAAGCGTAGGTTCCCTGACGGTTGCTGGCAAGGTCCGTATACGCTCCGAACTTAAGGGTATGGTTCTTATAAACCTTGGTGACGTTATCGGAGAAAGCCGGATTGGCCTTGACCGATGGATAGGAACCTCCGACTTCCCATAGATCGGGTTCAGACAAGTCGGGAAAGGTCTGCGCCCCGGCGCTACTGATTGAAGGCGCAAGCTTTGCGGCGCTGCTATAGATCGTTCCGTATCCATAGCCAAGCGTCGATTTATAGGCCGCCTGGAGATTGTCCGGCGTATAGGGGCTGCTGGCATATCCCCATGCGGCTACAAACTCGTTGGTCAACGTGGCACTAAAGATGTGCACGAAGTTGCCCGTCAACACGCGGGATACGGTTGGATTGTTGATCGTGCCGCCCTGGTAAGGAACAGCATAACTTGGGTTGTAGTAAATATGTGCCGGTTGCGACCCGCCGTTGCTGCCAGTTTGATAGGTGACAAAAAGCTTGGTATTTTCACTGAGGTTGTAGTCCACCCGCGCACGCCACACATATCCATTCGCTTGCGTGGTGATAGGGAGATAGAAGTTGTAACCACCGGGAGTTGTCGCCGGATTAGTATTGGCTGCGGGAAACATCTTCATCAACGCGGCCGCTCCGGCATCCAGATACTGCGCAGGAATGACGCCGCCCGTAATCGGTGTGCCGTCAGGGGCAACCGTGCCGGTCAGGTTATTGCACCAGTTAGTGGCGGAAGCAGTAAAGCCGCCCGGGCAGAGTGCTGCGTTGCCGGTGCCGGCGGAGGTGAAGTTACCACCCTCCATCGCCGCGGTCGGCACAAACGATTCAAGCGGGCTGGCCGAAGGAAGAAGCTGGTCATAGTACTCATAACCGGCCCAAAAGAGCAGCTTATCGTTGTGGTTAAAGTTTGTCTTTGGAATCCTGATGGGACCGCCGAAGTTGCCGCCGGGGTAGTAATAATGGGCGGCCTGTTTGGGAGTGTTCTGTTGATCGTTGGCCCATGTGTTTGCGTTAAACGCACTATTGCGCTCAAACAGGTAGGCCTCTCCATGAAAATTAGCGCCGCCGCTCTTGCTGATCGCGTTGACGATGACCGGACCGTTGGGACTATCTGCTCCGAAGTTCGATGTCTGAACCTTGACCTCTTGCGTCATGGACGGGTTCACCACCGCAATCGACCAGCAGTTGCAACCCGGATCGATGATGTTGGCGCCATCGAGGATGTACGACGTGCCACCGCGATAGGGGGCGCCACCGGGGGAAAGTCCCACTCCAATGGTGCTTCCGGTAGACGAAGACTCGGTGAAGTCGAAGCCTACACCGTTTCCAATGCCATTAGGAACACTCGTAACTCCCGGGAGGACTTTGAGCAGTTCCGAGACGTTACGACCCACAAGCGAAAGTCGCTCAATATCTTTCTCACTCAGCAGCGCTGATCGCTCTCCTGAATCGGTTGGCAGCAGGTTCATGGCGCCAGCTACAACCTCTACGGTTTCACTGGAGGCGCCGACCGCCAGGGCAATACCGGCAACGTCACGGATATCGCCAGGGTTCATTGGGATGCCTGTCTGTTTCCAGGACTTAAAATTGGCGGCCGAAACGGTAACCGTATAACTGCCCGGCTGCACCGCCGCAAAGGTGAAGTGGCCCACACCGTTGCTCGTCGTTTTGCGTTCGTCGTGGCTCGCCTCGTTGAGGAGAACTACCGTTGCATTGGGTACAACGGCTCCGGTGGAGTCGGCAGCAGTGCCGGACAGGCTTCCGGTGGTCAGCTGTCCATGGAGGAGCGGAGTCATCAGGAGGAGACAAAGCGAAACGAAAGACAAGAGGCTCGCGAACAGCTGCCTCATGGGTGTGAATTGGCTCGGAGTTTGAAACCTGATCGAGGGCGCCATTGTTAGTGAGGCCTTCGTGGATGGAAATCTAAATCTCGGGGTCATCTGGTTCTCCTTGAACTCAACAAAGTAGGCAGCGGCGTTTGGATCTCCGGTTGGCAAACGGAGAATCAGCCCGGACGGCAGCAATAGGGAAACTTTGAACTATCGTTTCCTCAGCCCGGATCACAAGACGCTGCTGCGCTTACAAGCCACAAGCAATGTACGGTTCTCTACCGGTCTAAGTGGTTGATTCTGTGTGTTTGACAGCGCAGATTGCAGGGGGGTACCATACCCCCTCGCAGGCGTAACCCATAAATGGAAACCCTTACGAACCCGGCCTCTTCTTTTGGAGAGAGCCGAGAAACCGGATCTCGAAGCCACGAGCGCGTGCAACAGGCCCTGGACTTGATACTGTCCAGCCCACCCTTTCGGAACACGCTACAGGGGCAAACTCTTTTGCGTTACATCGTGAAACACACCCTCGCCGGGGAAGATAACCTTCTGCGCGAACGGGTTATCGGCTCAGAGGTCTTCGGGCGGCGCCCGGACTACGAGACCGGCGACGATCCGGTGGTACGCATCCGGGTTGCAGAGGTACGAAAACGATTGGCGCAGTACTACCAATCGCTGCACGAGACGCCAGACTTCTATATCGAGATTCCTTCAGGCTCCTACCGTGCGACCTTCCGGGGGAATGACAACCATCAGGAGGTGGTCCATGGATCGGTCCACGGACCAAGCTCACCGATCGGAATAGCTCAAAGTGTTCCCGAAAAATCGCTTGCGGCTATTTCGGCAATAGAGGCCGAGCCTCCTTCTTCTTCGTATGCTGCGGATATTTCAGAAGCTTCCAAAACTTCGGCCTCTCAGCAGACTCCGTCTCGTCCAGGAAGAGTTTGGAAGTTCTGGTGCGCCGCCGCGGTTCTTCTGTCTCTGGCAGGTATCGCCACATGGGTGTCAGCGCCTTGGGAAAGTACTCAAAGCTCGCGATTCAAAGTGTTCTGGAGCCCATGGACGAACAGCTTGAGACCGGTCATTATCGTGATCGGCAGCAATGCTGTCTATCGGCTCTCCGATAAGGTCACCGATAAGTATGCACAGGATCACCAACTCGAGACACACGGCCAGGAGTTCTTCGTTCCATTCGACCCAACAGCAACCCTTCACGGCAGCGATCTGACGCCGGCGGAAAATAGTTTTGTTGCGTTAGGCGATGTCGCATCGGTCTCTGCGCTGGTGGCAACTATCACTCGGCAGAAACAAACATTTCAGGAGCGCTTTCCAAACGACATCTCCTTCGCCGAGCTACGCAACAGTCCCACTCTGCTGGTTGGTGGCTTCAATAATCTGATGACGGTGGAATTGACCAAAGACCTGCGGTTTGTCATGAGAGCTCGCAATGAAATTGATGACACGCAGGACCCCCATCGGCGTTGGCTGTTACACGCCTCCGAAGACTCGCACGACACCGAGGACTATGCTATCGTCACGCGACTCATCCAAAGACCCGGTGACGCGCCCATGCTCAGTGTCGCCGGCATGGGGCAGTACGGGACTCTCGCCGCAGCCGACTTCGTCTGCAACCCTGCCGCTATTTCCGACATGGTGCATCACCTTCCAAGCAATTGGGCAAACGAGAACCTGCAGCTTATCCTGCACGTAAAGGTGATCGACTTCAAGCCGGTAGCGACCGAAGTTGTTGCTGTACATGCCTGGTAGAAATCGTCCTGACGAGATGAAATTTTATCTGCGGAGCTGGGCACGAAGCTCGCGCAGCTTCGTATCCTCGTCGATCACGATCAACTCTACGCCCGCGATTTCCGCGAAGTCTTCGAGCATTTCGGTATTCAACGCCTGACTGTATGCGGTGTGATGTGCGCCGCCAGCGTAGATCCATGCAGCAGCAGCGACCTTCAGGCTGGGCTTCGGCACCCATACGGCGCGTGCGACGGGCAGCTTCGGCAGCGGTTGATCGGGCGCGATCACATTCACCTCGTTCACGATCAGCCGGAAGCCCGCGCTCATCTCCACCATCGATGCAACCACAGCCGGGCCCGCGGGCGCGGTGAACACCAGCCGCACCGGATCGGCCTTGCCGCCGATACCCAGAGCATGCACCTCAAGCGATGGCTTGTCCGCAGCGATGGACGGGCAAACCTCCAGCATGTGCGATCCCAGCACCTTCGGCGTGCCGCTGAAATCGTACGTGTAGTCCTCCATGAAGCTCGTTCCACCGGTCAGTCCCTGCGCCATTACCTTCATGGTGCGGACCAAAGCCGCCGTCTTCCAGTCACCTTCACCCGCGAAGCCATACCCATCGGCCATCAACCGCTGCACCGCGATACCTGGCAGTTGGCCGATGCCATGAAGATCCTGAAACGTGTCGGTGAACGCGCCAAAGCCGCCCTCTTCAAGGAAACCGCGCAGGCCAAGCTCAATCTTCGCAGCAACAAACAGCGAGTCTGTACGATCATGCTGCTTTGCAATCGAGTATGCTTCGCGATACTCAGCAATCAGCTTTGAAACCTCAGCCTCGGTGACCTGCTCCATACGCACGACGAGGTCTCCCACGCCGTAGCCGTTCACGCTATAACCCAACTGCGCCTCGGCCGAGACCTTGTTGCCTTCGGTCACCGCAACCTCGCGCATGTTGTCGCCAAAGCGTGCAACCTTCAGGTTCTGCGACTCGTACCAGCCCGCAGCCGCGCGCGTCCAGGCAGCAATCTCCGCAATTGTCGCTGCATCCTTCCAGAAGCCAACGACGACCTTCCGTCGCAGCTTGAGACGAGCCGTGATGAAGCCGAACTCGCGATCGCCGTGCGCAGACTGATTCAGATTCATGAAGTCCATATCGATGGACGACCATGGAAGTTCACGGTTGAACTGCGTATGCAGGTGCAGGAAAGGCTTCGTCAGCGACTGCAGGCCCGCGATCCACATCTTTGCGGGTGAAAAGGTGTGCATCCACAGGACCAGCCCAATGCAGGACGGCGTATTGCTGGCTTCGCGGCACAGCGCACGAACCTCTTCCGGTGTTGTGAGCGTGGGCTTCCACACGATCTGGACGGGTAATGCGGGATCCGCATTGAGCGAGGCAGCCATCGCCTTCGAGTTCGCGGCAACCTGCGCCAGTGTCTCCGGTCCATAGAGGTCCTGGCTGCCGGTGACGAACCATACCTCCAAGTTCTTCAATGGTTTCATGCCGTTCCGTTCTCCAGACTGGTTTTGGTGCGGGCTTTTGTGGTTTCGGCCAGCGCGCGGATGTGGTCCGCGTGCGACTGGGGAGCAAAATCAGGCTCCTCGCAATAGTGGTGAAGGGGATAAGCAGCCGAGGCAGTTCTCAACCATTCGGCAACGTTGCCGAGCAATGTAACGGGGACGCTAAGTGTCCCGCAGTCGACGCCAACGACAATGGCCAAAGCGGGAGTCCTTTCAGCAACAAATACACTCGTGAAAACGTTTTCCGACAAGAAATACCCTAACGTTGCAAACAGCGGGCTGTCAACATCGCGGGATTTCGCCGCGGCATCCGTTCCCGATCACCGGAACATCGTGGGTTCAGCAGTCTTTTAGCATTGCCACCGACTCGCGGAGCCAAATTCCATCGCCGCGTCTGCGCTTTGAAGGGCCGCCTCCGTCCTGCAAATTTCCGCTGCGATCCGAACCGAGCGTGCGCATGTGATTTCACCCGTCAATCGGCAGAAAACCGAGGTTTCGGCTGCGTGGATGACCATTACAGCGGGTGCCGTGACAGTGGTGTCAAAAATGTAGCTTGACACTTCCCCCGTGCCGTCGATATAAAAATCCCGCTCGATCAATATGGGTTGACGCATAGCCGAACGGTTCATTCTCAATCCACCTCAGTAAAGGTTTACTCAAATACCGGCGGAAGATGCTGGTGATTCTCTAAAAACATTTAGGATTGTCCGCTCTGGTAAAGGTTTACTGAGAAACGGCGCAGGAGAGCAAAAATGAACAGATTTCACCCCACGTCAGCGCGACTCGCAATGAAACAACTGGGAGTCCTTGTGGCCCTGCTCATGCTGGCCGTTACGCCCGTCCTGGCACAGATCAACTCCGGCTCCATGTCCGGTACGGTCGCGGACTCCAGCGGCGCAGTTATCCCCAATGCCAAGGTCACCGCGACCGAAGCCCAAACGGGCACAGTCTACAACACCACCGCGAACTCGTCCGGCATCTACACCCTGCCCTCGCTGCTGCCGGGCACGTACAACGTCACGGTGAGCGCGCCCAGTTTCAAACAGGAGCAGGTCACCGGCCTTCCGGTCTTCATCTCCAACCGCACCGGCCACGACTTCACCATGCAGCCCGGCGCGTCGGAGGTTACCGTCACCGTCGAAGCCAATGGCCCATCGCTGGATACCCAGAGCTCGGATGTCGGTACGTCCATCTCGCAGCAGCAGGTAGACGATCTGCCTATCCCCACTGGCAGCGCGCTCCGTTCTCTTACATTACTCACCTTTCTCACGCCTGGCGCAGTAGGACCCGGCACAAACGGCGGCACAGTGTACACGAAGATCGGCGGCGGGCAGACCTTCGGTAGCGACAATCTTATCGACGGCCTCAGCACGCAGCGCAGCGAAAACGGCACAGGCTTTTTCGATCAGATGACGCCTTCCGTCGATGCCATCGGCGAATTCCGCGTGGAAACTCTCGCTCTGCCGGCATACTTCGGCCGCACCACAGGCGGCATTGCCAGCTACAAGACCAAGTCCGGCACCAACGATTACCACGGCACCGTCTTCGACTTCTTCCGCAACACCATCTTCGACGCCAACAACTACTTCAACAAGGGCAACGCAATCGGCGATGGCGGAACGCAGGACAGCCTTCCCTTATTCCGCCGTCCGGCCGACCGTTATCAGGACTACGGCGTCACTCTCGGCGGTCCCTTCCGCATACCGCACCTCTACAACGGCCGCGACAAGACCTTCTTCTTCTTCAGCTTTGACCAACCGGCCAGTACCTCCTCCGCAACCAACATCTCCACGGTGCCCACTTGCGCACAGCGCGGTCTCGGGAATACAGCGACCTGCACCGGCACCTACGGCACAGTCGGTGACTTCTCTTCCACGCTGACCACGACCCCGATCGCCGGTCTCACGAATCCATGCACAGGCGGCCCCGTTTACGCGGGTGCGATCTACGACCCGCTCTCCACCACGACGGTCAACGGCACTGAGTGCCGCACAGCCTTCCTGAACAATCAGGTCCCCCTGGGCCGAAGCGCAGTAGCACTCAAGGTACTGTCACTGCTTCCGCTACCGAACTACACGGGCGCGGGCACTGGAAACTATGCGTTGACGGTGCCGGTGCATATCAGCCAGACAGCAACTTCCGTGCGTCTCGACCAGAACATCGGCGCGAAGCACCATTTCTTCGGCTTCGGCATGTTCCGCGAAAACTTCTACTCTGGCGTCGCTACGTTGCCAGGTCCCGTCAACCCCGGCTCGCAGTTGCAAAACTTCTACTCCAAGATCTTTCGCGTGGGCTGGGACTATACGATCAAGTCGAATCTCATCAATCAATTCACAGTCGGCAGCAACCGCATCAACAGCTACAACAGCTCACCCCCATCGCTACTGGGCACCAACTACGACGCGCAACTGGGCATTCCCAACACACCCGAAGCAGGCACCAACTTCCCCGTCTTCAACATCGGTGAAAGCCTGCCCTCACTTGGCAGCTTGAATTTCGACGATAACATCGACACCGGGATCCTGGGCGACGATACGTTGTCCTGGCAAAAGGGACGTCATGGCCTGCGTTTCGGCGGCACATATCGCTGGCAGCAGTTCAGCTATGAGAACAACGGCCCCGCAGCCGGCACATTCAACTTCGCTCGCGCCCAGACCTCTGCCTATAACAACGGCACAGCCGAAGCCGACAGCGGCAACGGTATCGCCAGTTTCCTGCTCGGCGTTACCTCCGGCACCAGCCGTACCGTGCAGCTTCACTACCCGCGCTGGATGCAGCACTACTTCGCAGGCTATGTGCAGGACGATTGGAAGGCGATGCGCCACCTTACCGTGAACGCAGGTTTCCGCTACAGCGTCGACCCGCCTCGCTACGAAGCCGAGGGAGACATCTCGACCTTCGATCCCACGATCCCCAACCCCGCGGCCAACGGTATCCTCGGCGGATACAAATTCGGCGGCGTTGGCCCGGGCCGCGACGGCAACCGTCACGAACAGTTTGCCTCCACTTATTTCAAGGACTTTGAGCCGCGCGTAGGTTTCTCCTATGCGCCGGGCTGGCTACACGACAGCTTCGTCGTCCGCGCCTCGTACACCATCATGTACGGCCCGATGATCTACGCCGACTATGGCCAGGGCTTGAGTGCCGGTTTCACCAACACCTCCACCCAACCGAACACCGATGGCTTCGTACAGAACAGCCTGCTCGACAACGGTCCACCCAATGTTGCCCTCACGCCAACCGTCACGCCGTCGCTTCTCGTAGGTGGCTCAGACGTCGCCGACTACATTCGCAAAGGCGACGGCAAGCCGGCGATGGTGCAGAACTGGGTGTTCGAAACGCAGACTGAACTTGCCCCAGACCTGATCCTCACGATGGGCTACCTTGGCGAGCGCGGCACGCGGTTGCGTTCCCTTGTGCAGTGGTATAACGAAATCGACCCTGCCTACTTCGCGCTCGGAAATACGATCTACGCGCCGTTGAATTCCACTGCGGGCGCGAACTCCGGAGTTCGTCAGCCTTACACGAACTTCTATCAGATCACCAACGGCCTCGTCGGCCAAGCGCTACTTCCCTTTCCCCAGTATGGCTACCTTGACAACGACGGCTATTTGCAGGACCTTGGCCAATCCACCTACAACGCCCTTGAGGCGAAGCTGGATCGCAAGTTCCGCAACGGCTTCAATGTACTGATCTCCTACACCTGGTCAAAAACCTTCACAGACGCCGACTCCATTCAGCCGTATCAACAGGTCGACCAGTGCCAGTGCGGAACACAGAACCCTTACAACCTGAAGGCAGAGCGCTCGCTGAGCATCGCCGACGTCCCCAGCAACTTCGTCGCCAGCTATCTCTACGAACTGCCAATCGGCAAAAACAAGAGATTCCTTGGTCACACCAACAACTTCGTCAATACGCTCATCAGCGGTTTCCGCATCGGTGGCATTGACCGCTACCTTAGCGGCCAACCCATCAGCTTCTTCGAAGCACAAGGAATTCCATACTTTGACGGTGGCATCCGCTTTGACCGCCATCAAGGCAATGCGATCCTGTTGCCAACTGTGACCCACGGACACTACAACGTGTTCAGCTTCTGTGCATACGGATCGCCGAACTGCACCAACCCCTGCCCGCCCGCGAACTCCACCAATTGCACGAATCCGACCGCGTTCTGGACTGGCCAGGCCTTCACCGACGTCAATGACGCGCAGCATCGCGGCGCGGGCGCCTATCGCTTCGGCGATATGCCGCGCACCTCGGCGGAAGTTCGCACCCCGGCCTACTTCAACGAAGACGCCAACGTGAACAAGCACATCCCCATCCACGGCTTGATCAGCGCAGACCTCCGTCTCGAAGCCTTCAACATCTTCAACCGTCACGGCTTTGGCAAGCCTGACTCCGGCGTCTTCGACCAGAACTACGGCCAGATCACCTCCCTCAACGACGCACCGCGCAGCATGCAACTCCTGCTGAAGGTGGTTTACTAATGCGCACGCGTTACCATCATCGGACGCGTGAAGCCGTTGTGTTCACGCTTAGCTTCGCCTTCGGAGCATCTGCTGCATTCGCACAATCGAATCCAGCAGACGCTCCGCAGGCACTCATGCTAAGCGGCGAATATCACGGCACGCACGATCCCTCTATCGCCTTCGACCACGGCACTTACTACGTCTTCGCAACCGGCGCAGTGCATCCCGACGGCCCCGTCCCTCCGCCCGCACCTGGCGAGGGCGGCATCACTCGCCCACCGACCGCACAACTTCCCCAGTTCCAAATCCGCTGCTCCACTGATCTTCACGCATGGAAGCGTTGCGGTGCCGTGTTCCCTGAAATTCCAGACTGGATCCAAAAGCTCAGCCCAAAAACGAGCGAGCTATGGGCGCCGGACATCAGCTACTTCGACGGCCGCTACCACCTCTATTACGCCTTCTCGGCCTTCGGGAAGAACACCTCCGGAATCGCTCTCGCGACCAACGAGACACTTGACCCATCGAATCCCAAATACAAGTGGGTTGACCGTGGCCTGGTCCTGCAATCGCTCGCCACCGACGACTTCAACGCCATCGACCCGAACCTGATCCTCGACACGAACGGCGAAGCGTGGCTCGCCTTCGGCAGCTTCTGGAAGGGCATCATGATGCGCCATCTCGACCGCGCGACAGGCCTGCTCTCGAAGACGGACACGAAGGTTTATCCGCTGGCCTCGCGCTACCCGGGCTCGCTCATGCAGCCGCGCAGTCCCAACCTGCCGCCGGACGCAGAGGCCGTGGAAGCGCCATTTGTCTTCCAGCACGGCGGCTTCTACTATCTCTTCGTCTCCTTCGATCTATGCTGCCGCGGTACAAAGAGCACGTATCACACGATGGTTGGGCGGTCGAAGAGCGTGACCGGCCCGTATGTGGATCGCGATGGCCGGCCCATGCTTGAAGGCGGCGGCTCTCTGCTGCTGAGCGCCAATGGTAAATGGCTCGGTCCGGGAGGCGAATCCTTGCTCCGCCACGACGGCACGGACTACATCGTATTCCACGCGTACAGCGCGGTAGACGGGCATCCAGCGCTTCACATCTCCACGGTTGCATGGAAAGACGGTTGGCCCCAGGCCGCGCTGGAAGGCGATGGCCAATGAGCAAGACATCGAACACGAAACACCTTTTCAGGGAGCAGCAGATGAACATGCAGATTCGCAATGACAAATGGAAGAGGACCGCATCTCTGGCCACGCTCTCTCTTGCCGCAATGACCGCGGGCCTGAGCAGTTGCAGCAGCGGCACCACCAATAGCTTCCCTGCTACCGCTGCCAGTACCAACCCTCTGGCCGTCTACCAGCTTCAGGGCGCAGTCAGCCTTGTACATGACCCCACAATCATCCGCTCCGGAAACATGTACTACGTGCTCTCCACTGATCCGGGCACGACGAACGGGCAGGTCGGCGATCTGCCCATCCTCTGTTCATCCGACCAGATCAACTGGAGCCGCTGCGGTCAGGTTTTCAATACCATTCCCAGCTGGATCACCACGCTCTATCCCGGCATTACCACGTTATGGGCACCTGACGTGAGCTACTTCAATGGTGTCTACCATGTCTATTACACGGCCTCGACCTTCGGAACGAACACATCTTCTATCGGTCTCGCAACAGCCCCCACCATGGCCGGCCCATGGACCGACTCAGGCGGTCCAATCCTACAGTCAACCTCCCATAGTGCGTATAACGCCATAGATCCAAACATCCTCGTCGACTACGGTACCGGCACGACCGTGCAGCACGTATGGCTTAGCTACGGCAGCTTCTACGGCGGCATCTATCAGCGCGAACTTAACCCGGCGACGGGAGCACTGCTGACCACCAACACGACAAACTACCACCTCGCGTCACAACCCGCTATGACCGGCAACCCGATCGAGGGCGCATCGCTGATCCAGAAGAATGGCTACTACTACCTCTTCGCTTCGCTGGGTTCCTGCTGCAACAGCAACTTCACTACAGACACCTACGAGATCGTCGTCGGTCGCGGCACCAGCCCGAACGGCCCATTCCTCGACCAGAGCGGTACAGACATGCTCAATAACGGAGGCACAGTAGTTCTCTCCTCCAGTGGTGAGTTCACAGCGCCCGGTGGCGAGTTCGTCTATACCGATGCAACGAACGGCGACCTCATCACCTTCCACGCTCTCTCCGACAACCAGAATGGGCTCGACTACCTCTTTGTCAACCAGCTCACATGGCCCAACAATTGGCCGCAGATCGGCACAACACCGTAGCCAAACCAGGCCAACGAAGCCGTCATTCGCTGGCGTCTTAGCGTTCGGGATAGGTCAAATCCACCCATGGCCCTTGGTTTACCCAAGGAGATGCTCTACCCAGCGCGGCTTACCCGCGAGTCTTGACGTTCTTCCCCGCCGCTAAATCCTTCAGCGCTCCACGAGGCAGTCCCGTAGTCTGCCGCACGACCAGCTTTGTCTCAATTTTCGGATGTGCCGCCTTGGCCTTAGCTGATTCGGGCTGCAACTGCTCCATCAACAGATTGACCGCACGAAGCGCGAGGTCCTTACAGCTCATGCGCACGGTTGTGAGCGGCGGAATCGTATACTCCGCAAGATGAATGTCATCGAAACCGATGAGAGACAGGTCGTCCGGGACCTTCAGGTCCGCTTCAAAAAGCGCATGCTGCACGCCGATCGCGGTCATATCGTTAGAACACAGAACAGCCGTTGGTTGGTCGGGCAACGCCAGCAGCTTCTGCATCGCGTCGCGGCCGCCTTCAAGCGTATGGTCGCCCTCCACAAGCCAGTCCTGGTGGCTCGTCAAGCCGATGCTGCGCATACACTCAACGAACGCGGCTTTGCGCGCCGCAGCCGAGCGCAGCCGCAGCGGACCGGCGATGAAACCAATCTTGCGGTGTCCCAGCACCGCCAGGTGCTGCACAGCTTCGTAGATGCCGGCACGGTAGTCCACCGCGAGAAAGCCGCTGAGCGGGCGCAGGGGTGCCGCATCGATAAAGACGACCGGAATCTTGTCCGCGGCAAAACGATCGAAGAAAAATTCCTCAATGCCAAAGGTCATCACCGCGACGCCGTCTACCTTCCGCTCCAGCATACGGCGCGTGCAGCTCTCCATCTTTTTGCGCTCGTAGTTGGTGCTCGCGATCAGGATCTCGTAGCCGCGTTCCACGGCCACCTGCTCAAACTCCTGTATCAGCTCGGGAAAGAACGGGTTGGTGATTTCGGAGACGATCAGACCCAGCAGACGGCTGCGGCCCGAGACCAATGCGCGCGCCTGCGTATTCGGGAAGTAGTTGAGCTCGCCTACCACCTGCCACACACGCTCCGCTAGCGCTGGATCGACCGTAGGCACATGATTGATCGCCCGTGATACCGTGGCGATGGACACACCGGCACGGGCCGCCACCACGCGAATGTCGATCTTGTTCTCTGTGCCAACAGGGGCACGCTGTGCGGAAACGTTCTTCCGCTTGCTGGTGGACGGTTTCTTCGTTCGAGGGCTTGAGGATGAAGACAAGTTATAAACCAGAATACAACTGATGGAACCGACCTAGAAATGGTAACGGATACTCGGCCTTGGGACCACGGCCGGGTATCCAGGTTTTGCCCGCAGATGAGGGCAAACCTGGGTCCTTTGCCATGTCCGAGAGGTCGCACCGGTCCCATTACCTTCTACGGTGTTAGTGTCGACACGTGGATGTAGCTGAAGATCGCTCCAAAGCCGGTGTTCCCGGAGAAGATGCCGACCTTCGTTCCCGTTGTGCCGTAGCTCACGTCCCATGCCGGGCCTCGGACATAGTTCACACCGTCCACACTGCTGTAGCTGGTGTACGTCGCAGCACCGGTAGTGGTATTGGTAATACGCTTGGACAAGCGCAAATAGGTGTACGTCGATCCGTTGGGCGTTCCCGCCGGAGCATAGAAGTCCGTTGAGAGAGAGCTGAGCTGGTTCAGGTATTCGAGCTGCCGCGTGTCGAAGTTGGCAACCTGATCCAGTCGCAGATAGGTGTTGTCATTGCTGTAAACCAACAGCCCCTGGCTGGAGTAGTTGGCCGTGCAGCAGGCTGTGGCCGGTACCAGTGAGTGTAACTTGATCTCCATCAGGTAGTTGCCACTGGGCTCAGTCTCCGCCAGGATGGGCAGCTGCGCCATGGTGTCGCCCGGATAACTGCTATCCGAAGCAGCGAAATTGGAGCAGAGCGTATACCCTGTGGCGCTGAACCCGGGGGTCACGCCAGTGAGGGGGCCGTACGCAAAAGTGCTGCCGACTCCACTGCCGTCGGACTGGCAGCTTGTGTTCGGGTTCTGGTGGATAAAGGCAAACTCGTTGTTGAAAGTGGTTGCCCCGGTGAAGTCTTGCGAGAAGCCAGCCATCAGCGTTCCTGGCGCGTCTTTGGTGTATACCGGCGTCACATAGCCATTGCTGGTGTTGGGTTGGGAGGCAGGCACGGGCTGCGGCTGGTCAGAGTCACCGGTCCCGCCGCGGACGACTGGCCAACCGTTTACCCAGTCGAGCGGGTCCATCATGAGCTGACGTGCGGTGTAACAGCCGCTGCCATAGGTGCTGCCGCTGGTCAGGCACGGCCTCGTGCCGGAGACGCCGGAGTACAGGACGTAATACTGGCCGCTCTCATCCGTGAAGACCGTATTGCTGCCAGGGCCATAGATGGTATTACCGGTGTTGACCAACACGGTGTCGCCGCCTGGGTCACCTTGGGTTTGCCCATTACTGGGCGCGGCGGCGAGCATATCGTTGCCTTCGGCGTCCAGATACGGCCCGGTGATGGAGGTTGATCGTCCCACACGCACACTGTAGGTGGAGTACACCCCGCTGCAGCAACTACCGGCGGGCGTGGCGAAGAGATAGTAGTACCCGTTGTAATTGAGGATGTACGGATTCGTATAGTAGTTGTCGATCGCGATGGGGGTAGCCGCACCTGTAGTAGCCGTGCCGGTCGAGTTCAGCTGCGAGATATAGAGGCCACCATAGGTGCCGCCATAGGAAAGCCAGTAGTTGGCCCCGTCGTAAACAATCTCGGGTGCCTGCGTCGTCGCATTGCAGGTGTTGCCGCAAGCCTGGTAATCGGCCACCAGAGGCGTGGCACTGCTGTAGGTGAACGGACCGGCTGGCGAGTTCGCCGTGCCCACGCCAATCGCGTAGCCTGTGCTGGTGGCGTTGACAGTGTTGGCCGCATTGGTGATGGCGCGGAAATAGAGCAGATACTGCGTACCGATCTGCTTGATCGCAGGCTCGTAAAGCTCCGTTCCACTGGCCGCCCACACCGGCAGTGTGGCGAAAGCGTCACGCACATAGCTCCAGTGAACCAGGTCACTCGAACTGAAAACCGAGATCAGGTGCGCACGCAGAGCGCCGCCTACCGTGGCCGCGTCACCGTTGTTGAACGCATCGCCCGTGCAATACGCATACCAGGTGTCCGCACCGGCTGTCTGCGACTTGATGATGGCCGGATCGGGGCAATTGTAGACCGCACCCGTGTTATTCACGGTATCGGTCAGCGTAAGTGGGTTGGTATAGGTAAGTCCCGATGGGGCGTTCACGGTGAGCGATGCAGCTGGGGAGGTCGACGTGGCGTAGAGGGCATCGCCCGAGTACACCGCGGTAATGGAGTTGGTGTTGCCCACGTTATATTGCTTGGTCGTAATACTGGCTGAAGCGGTTGTGGAGCTACCGGCGGTGACCGCCGCCGAGCCCAGTGTGGTCACCGCGTTCGGTGTAACAGTCGTGTTGGTGTCGTAGAAAGTAACGGTACCGCTAGGCGAAGCTGAACCGGCGGACACCGCGGTAACGTTGGCGGTGAGCGTCTCCGTCGTGCCGGAGGCAATGGTTCCCGCGCCACTTAGCGTTAGCGTAGTGCTAGTGACAATCGGTACGGGATGGATGACCACGGATACAGCGCTGGATGTGGAGGCAAGGAAGTAGGTGCTGGCCACGTAGCTGGCGGTGATGGAATACGTGGTGAGCCCGCTTGTAGTCGTAAGCGCGGTCGTGACCAGCGTAGCCACCTCTGAGCCGCTGACCGCCGAGAGGCTCGCCGTACCCAATGCCGTAGTACCGGAGTAGAAGATGACCGAGCCGGAAGGGGCTAGGAGGCCGGAAGAAACGGTAGCGGTAAGCGTGATCGGCGCAGCGGTAAGCGCCAGGGTGGGTGAGGCGGTGAGCGTGGTCGTGGTCCCTGCGTATACCGTAACGGTGAGCGCGTTCGAGGTGCTGGCGCTGTGGGACTCGTCGCCTGCATACGCGGCGGTAATGTTGTGGACGCCAGCGGTGAGGGTCTGGGTGGTGGAAACAGTCGTGCTACCGGTAATACTGGTCGCCTGCAGAGCGTTGGCGCCATCATAGAAGGTGACTACGCCGATGGCTGCCGTGCCGCCGGAGCCGGACCCCAGCGAGGCCGTCAGGGTGACCGTGCCGCCCAGATTCACGGAAGTGACGTTGCTGCTCAGGGCCAGCGAGGTCGGAGTGACGGTCGTGCCCGAGTTGCCGCCACTGTTGCAGCCGGAGAGTCCAAGCAACGCTGCGGCTGCGAGAACGACGGGGGAAATGATTCGACGAGACCTGACGAGGTTGATGAACATAGTGCCCTGGCTCCTTCGTTCAACACAAATCGCATTCGGTCGGCGATTTGAGAAAACGTATTCTCATAAACTCGTGGATTACATCCTAACGTCGCGGAAGAAGCAGACTCATCTGCTAACGCTTCGGCTACCATTCTGATGAAAATCCTTATGCGTGGGAACTATATCTACGGGGGCAAGAAATAATCAAGTGGTTTTTTACATTCTCAGCAAATGTTTTCTTAAGAGCCCGAAATCGCTCTCATAATCCTAAGAGGCGTCACCTGATCCGCCCCCACGGAAACGCCCATCGCCTCGTTACGAAGCTTTTTACCGTCTCCCTGATGTCTTCTCCCCGCAGCTCGCACCGAGCCTCCGTCAAACGGTCCCCCGCGTCGCGGATGCCCTGATCGAGCACCTCTATCAAGGCGGAGCGGATGACCGGCACTCTTCTGAGCCCATCGGTTCCAGCTCAGCGGCGACTCCGTCTGATGGGCAACCTATCGAACTCTCCAGCCATGACGTTCTGTTAGTTCGCGTCAACAGTCCACGATAAGGCAATCAAAACGGTGTACGCGTCTGGAGTCTGCGCGTACACCGTTCCAACGTCAAAGAACGGTTTGATTTAACCGACATTTCTCCAATCGAGAATGACCTTCCCCGTCTGGCCAGAGATCATTGCAGCAAATCCTTGTTCGAATTCGCTGTAAGCAAATCGGTGGGTGATGATCGGAGAGATGTTCACACCCGATTCCAACATCACGGTCATCTTGTACCAGGTCTCATACATTTCGCGACCGTAAATGCCCTTGATCGTTAGCATGTTGAAGATCACCTGCCGCCAATTGATCGATGTCTCATTGGCGGGGATTCCGAGCATCGCTATCTTGCCGCCATGGCTCATGTTGGCAATCACGTCGCGAAGCGCCTGAGGATTGCCGGACATCTCCAACCCGACATCGAAACCCTCAACCATACCCAGTTGCTTCTGAACCTCAGGCAGCGGTGTCTCATTTGGGTTCACTGCAAGTGTTGCACCCATCGTGCGTGCGAGTTCGAGCCGGTACGGGTTCATGTCTGTCACAACCACATGACGAGCTCCGGCATGACGCACAACTGGGATCGCCATGATTCCGATTGGACCGGCGCCCGTGATAAGAACATCTTCACCCAGAACCGGGAACGACAGCGCGGTATGGACGGCATTTCCAAACGGATCGAAGATGGAAGCAACCTCCAAATCGATGTCCGGGCTATGGCGCCACACGTTGCTCATGGGCAGCGCGATGAATTCCGCAAACGCGCCGGGACGATTTACACCAACGCCTTGGATAAACGCGCACAGGTGGCGTCTTCCAGCGAGGCAATTGCGGCATCGTCCACAAACGACATGACCTTCTCCACTTACGATATCGCCACGAGCGAAGTCGTTGACGTTTGAACCAACCTCGACAATCTCGCCGACGAACTCGTGACCGATAGCCATAGGAACTGGAATTGTTTTCTGGGCCCAATCGTCCCACTGATAGATATGAACGTCGGTACCGCAAATGCCCGTATACAGAACCTTTATCAGGACGTCATTGATGCCAATCGTCGGCTCTGCAATATCTTCCAGCCACAGACCACGTTCAGCTTTACTCTTGACCAACGCTTTCATGAATATCCTCTTGTGACGGGGCTATGTGCACGACTGCCGGTGAAACTATCGCCATCAAGTCTAGCTTACTGGACGTTCAGTTCTGCCTGGAGGCGTAGATCACGCGATGAAGCACCGATATGCACTTTACGTGAACCCTTTGCTGTTTCCCACTTCCCTGCGGCGGCAGACCAATACTCGAAGGCGCGTGGCGCGATATGGAGAGTAATGGATTTTGATTCTCCGCTCGCGAGATGCATCCGGTCGAAAGCTCCAGTGACCGTATCGCGAATTGAGCACCGTCATTGGGCTCCCGCTCCGGACCATCGCATATACCTGCGGCACTTCGTGACCATCTCGTGCGCCATTGTTTTGCAGAACAAAGCTGACCTCTTCGCCTCCATCGTCAGCGTGGGCCAACTTTATCTTTGAATAGGCAAACTTCGTATGGGACAGCCCAAACCCGAAAGGATACAGTGGCTGGATGTTCTGTTTGTCGAACCAGCGATAGCCGACTAGAACGCCTTCCGAGAAGACCGTTCTGCCATCGACTCCATCAGCTTTGCGCTCAGGATGAGACGCATCGCCCATCGGATACTCCTGCAAAGAATGCCCCAGGTAAATGGTAGACGCCCCACAGGATTGGACTTTCCCGTAAGAACGTTCGCTATAGCCCATCCACCCTCGTCCCCGGGCCACCACATCTACAATACAGCCTTTACCTTACTAATCCACGTCATCGATACTGGGTTTGACACGTTCAGCACGACGATGCACTCAGCTACGAGTAACCTAAAGGACTGATAAAAGACGCTGCCCGCGCGGAAGAGTACGACTATTACCGTTGGAAACGTCGAGCATGCCTGGTCACACTAAAGTAGCTGCGAATATGCTCTATCGACTACTTGCGATAGCGGTCCCAAGCACGTTCCGCTTGTCTTGAGCAAGAAACAGGCGGATGAGACGTATATATCAATTCAACGTCCTCTTTGAAACGTTTGCCGCCCAAGGACGCTTATCGCATGAATTGGAAACCAGCTTTGCGTAAAAGTCTTCGTTTCTCAGGGCGACAGATTAAAAAACAGATTTATTTTCTGTATAAACGCCTGATACTAACCCGATGTGGAGACCGCCATCATCGTCGAGGTCTCCAAATATCAGCCTCGTAGCCCTTGGGAATCTACTTCGCTCTCCGAGTCGCAAGATCTTAGTCAGATCCAATCGTGAAGGAGCAGCCTTTGCCAAAATAGACTGTGATCGGGCTCGATTCCTTAGATTGATTTTCAATTCCGAAAAGAGCGACGACGGTCTGCGAAGAAGTCTCATCATCCCCATGCGTCGTATGATTGCAGATATGATTGCAGACGAGGCCATGGGCCATCCGCAAGTGTATGGCTGATGTTCTGAAACTCTTTACACCGGGCATATTCAAGCCTCCACAAAAGGGGCAAATATCGACGACATCTTTGCTTTCCACGACGCAATCTCCTTTCATGACCTGCTGGCTACTTACAACGATGCCTTATGTTGAAGGGCGAATCGCAATAAGGCATTGGCGCCTTCTACGCCAAACTTACGGCAAATATTTGTGCGGTGATTCTCGACGGTCCGATAATGAATAGATAATTCCAGTCCTATCTCTTTGCTCGACTTTCCTTCAACGATAAGTTTCAGGACGAGACGTTCTGTTGGTGTGAGAAGAGTTATCAAGTTATCTACGGGAGACGTTCTAGCTGTCTCCCGTCGCCAAAGCATTGTGGTTGCTATCGAGGAACTCACGTAGAGCCTTCCCGCACAAATAGCTCGAACACCTTCAATGATTTCCTGAGCTGCACTGTCTTTCAGAAGATATCCTTTACCTCCGACCTCCATCGCTGTACGAAATAAGTCCTCATCCTTGTGGAGTGTAAGGAAAATTATTTTAGTCTCCAGACACGATTCCATAATTTTGCGCGCGACGGCGAGTCCATCGAGCTTAGGCATTTCAATATCGAGGACTGCAATATCCGGCTTTAGTTCCTGGGCTAAGGCGAGGGCCTGTTCGCCATCGCTTGCTTCAGCAACTACCTTGAGATCCGGATCTTCTTCAATGCTTTGTCGAACGCCCTTGCGAACGATTGGATGATCGTCCGCAATCAAAATGTTAATTTGCTTAGCCATGGTTAGCCCGTGAGACGAAGATAGTTACGATCAACATTGTGCCGAGGCCTGCTTCAGACCTTACCTCGAGATTGCCACCCAGAAGATTCGCCCTCTCCGCCATTCCTGTCATACCAAAGCCGCCCTGTCCCGCTGGGTAACTGCCAGGACTTGAAGGAAAGCCACGGCCGTTATCCCGGATGGAGAAGATAACCCGGTCATCGGTTTTTTGCAGACGAATTTTCACTTCGGTAGCGTGTGAGTGCTTCATGACGTTGTTGAGGGACTCTTGGACGATGCGATAAAAATTGATCCTCATGTCTTCGGGAAAGAGATCGTCGATGTTTTCGATTTGAGAAGAAACTACAATCCCCGACGCACCCGAGACGCTTCTGATAAGTCCTTCGATTGCCTTTGTAAGACCTAAGCGATCCAGTTGGAAGGGTCGTAGGTTATAAGAGATTTCACGTGCTTCCTGGATTGCAGATGTTGCCTCGACACTAATCTCTTGGACCCAGTTTTCGTCCCCCTGATTGGCCAAAACGTTAGCGTGTGAACGGAGGAAGAAAAGCGCGAGGTTATTAATGACGACCAACCGTTGGCCTATGCTGTCGTGCAGCTCAGCAGCGATGCGCTTGCGCTCGTTCTCCTGTGAAGCGATAAGCTGTTGGGAAAACAGCTGCTGCATTGCCTGAATATTTTGGAGCTGTGCAACACGCCGATGCCATGACGCATAGATGAAAGCCGCAAAAGCGAGCATCATTAATGCGATGAACCACCATGTGCGATAGAAGGGCGCTTGAACCGTGAGGTTCAAACTCTTCCCTTCCATATTCCAAAGGCCGTCGCTGCTGCCAGCAATCACACGGAAGGTGTACTTGCCCGGAGGCAAGTCGGAGTAGTAGGCAGTTCGGCGCGGACCGGCATCGACCCACCTTGAATCCAGGCCCTCCAATTTGTACTTGAACCGGATCTGCTCGGAATGAATGAAGCTTAAGCCCGTGTACTGGATCTGCACGTTCTCGCTGCCGGGAGGAATACGCAATGGACCGGTCATTGATACGGGCCGGCGATCTATCGTCGCAGCCTCAATCACTACGGGAGGAGGCTGCGAATCCTCACGAACATTGTTGGGATCGATGACGGCTGCGCCATCCTGTGTGGGAAACCAAAGTTTGCCGTCATGCGCTTTGATTCCAGCAGGCCATAGACCACCATTGCACTCCACGGTTAGCATGCCATCAGATTTTCCATAGGCGATGGAATTGATCGCATGGCGCTCTCCGGCGGCGAACTGATTCAGTTCCGCTTTGTTGACGCGATATATTCCGTGGTTGCAACTCATCCATAACTCACCGTGAGAGTCCTCGAGTATTTGAAAGACGCCGTTATTGAACAGTCCATCAGCTTCTGTGTAGCAGGTAAATTTTCCATCCTTGAAGCGGCCCAGACCGCCATCATAGGTTCCTATCCACAAGACACCTGCGCTGTCTTCATAGAGTGATCGCAGCGAGCTGCTCGGGAGGCCGTCGCGTTGGGTCCAGTGAGTAAATTGACCCTGATGAAGACGCGTCAGCCCCCCGTAACCGCCGATCCAAAGGCCTCCTTGCGGATCTTCGATTATGGTGCGGACATCGTCAGTGGCAAGACCGTTCTGGGTAGTGAATAGTTGAGCCTGGCCGCCGCGATAGGATAGTAGTCCTCTTGTCGTACCAAACCACAGCGTTCCGTCGTGGTCTTGATAGATCGCCTGCACGAGCGCGCGCAATGGCAGAGGAGGGCCCGCTGGGCTTTGAAAACGCTTGTCAACCTGCATTGCGAGACCGCCATGAGTTGCTACCCAAATGTGACCGTCGCTATCTTGTGCAAGTGCCGTTGGAAGAGCGTTAGGCAAACCGTCCGCAACGGTGAAGTTTGTGAGCTTTCCGTCTTTGAGACGCGCTAAGCCTGAGTTCCAGGCCCCGATCCAGATGGTGCCGGTGTTGTCCTCAAAGATGGGGTAGATGTTCCCTGATCCGAGTCCTTGATCTTTTGAAAACGCTTGAACAGATTGTTTCTGCAGCCGATAAAGGCCCTGGCCTTCAGTTGCAAGCCAAATGTTCTTTTCCCTATCCTCGAAGATGTGTGTGAAGGGCAATGTTACGACGTGTCCGGAAGAAACAAATTCCATAGATCGAGCAAGGTGCGGACCGATGGTTGTTTTCCACGTATGTCCACGCACGTCGACAAAGGAGTCCGGAGCTAGCGTGGCGGGATTCAAGAGAGGACTAGACAATCCATCAGATGTGATGTGTAGATGGCTTCCATCGACGGTTTCGATCCAGGCTGCATCGTTTTCATTGATAGAAACGATGCTGATCGTATCGGGCTTGAGCGACGCAGGAAGAGGATAGGTTACGGAACGCCCTCTCAAGAAGCAGTGGAGCCCATTCTGATCCGCGGCCCAGAATCCAGCATTCAACCAATGGATAATTCGATATGCGAGCTTTGGATACGGGGACATGAAGGGGCGGAAGCTATCGGTGGCTTCGTCCCATCCAAGAATTCCAGTATGCTGCAATATCCAGAGGTGGCCCGCATCATCGCCTGTAATTCCCAGGACCTCGATTTGGTATGTGCGAAAGACGCCTTTATGGTAGCGGGTCAGTTGACTCCCCTCCGCCGGCAGCCACAGATCCCCATTTGGAGCTTTATACATTCCACTAAAACGGTTGGAATCGATGCCCTTTGTATTGCTTCTATTGAAGATGGTGAAGTTCACCCCATCGAATCGCGCCAGGCCGTCGAGTGTTGACAGCCATAGATATCCATCCTGAGTTTGAGATACACCGCGAATTTCGTTTTGCGGAAGACCATCTTCGGCCGTCCAAACGCTGTAGTGGTATTGTGCGCTTGCGCACATAGTACAACAGAGCAAGATCAATAGCGATGCGAAACGAGATTTTGCGTCTTTCTGATGCGATCGTCCGAAGTGTAAATGGGCCGCGTCATGCATAGAGTCGTTGCTCGGTTCCGGTTGCCCGCCGGGGCATACCGCGGGTGAAAACTTGAGAATCAGGCTGAAGGTCGAGCGGAACTTTGGCTTTGATCGTGAGACGAATAAAGGTTTGTTCAAGTATCTACCTTGTACCAAACAATATGACCCCTTGCTAGAAAAACTATCGCCGTTGGTAGAACCGCATGGGTCGTATGTGTACAACCACACGGTCTCCTGTGTAGCGACCTCCATATTTTTTTTGCCATTGTGCGCTTATGTTTTGAGCACATGACGATTTTGATTGTTGAGGACAATAACAGGATGCGAAGTCTGTTGCGCCATATGTTGATTCCGTTTAGTGCAGATATTTGCGAGTGCGTGGATGGCGAAGAAGCATTGGCGTTGTATGCCGCTCAGCGCCCAGACCTCGTACTGATGGATATTCGGATGCCTCGTATGGACGGATTGGAAGCGACACGCCGGATTCGGAAATTCCACTCCACCGCGCGGATTGTGATGGTTACGGATTATGACGACGACGACCTTCGGAAGGCGGCAAAACAAGCAGGCGCTTGCGGGTATGCGCTGAAGCAGAACCTCACCAATCTTCTGGCTTTGATTGGCGCGGCGATGGCGACGTGAAAACAGCTGAACTTTGCACCTGGATATGAGTATGCCATGCCGCGTTAAGAGGTACTGTCCTAGCTGTTTTGAGCCACGAAGTTTGCAATGCAAGGCGAGGTATTTCTGCTATGAGTTTCGTTCCCGTTCACTGTAGCCGGTGTCTCAATTCCGTGGAGTTTCATCGTTCGCATTTGCACTTCTACGACTGGGTGCCCTGGCTGCTTTTCTTGAGGCCCTATCGTTGCGACAACTGCTACCACCGATTTTATGTTTGGGGTCTTCCGAAGTTTTGGCGGAATGGCACGAAGAGCCAGGGAAGAAGCCACGATCTTGGATAAGGACGAACGCGTATCATGCTGCGCTATTTGCGCGGGAGGGCCACTTTCAATGCTTATACCTGCTGTTGCAGTGGGTTCAGCCGATAGACTCCGAGCTGCCACAGGCCGCCCCGGCAGGAGGTACAGGGAAAACTGCGTCCGCCTAGGCAAAGGGTTGCTGGGGTTGGCGGCGATGGTGGGGTTGTGCGGATTCGTATCGACCGGTAGGGCACAGACGGCGCATTTCAGCCAAGCGGTTAAGACTGTGGGCAGTGGGTTCGTTCAGCCTACCGGCATAGCAATAGATGGAAACGGCGACATCTTCGTGGCCGATGCCCACAACCAGTCGGTAAGGGAGATTCTGGCGGTGGGTGGATACACCACAACCAAGACGCTGGGCAGTGGCTTCCTCGGTCCTTCTGGCGTGGCTGTGGATGGGAGCGGGAATGTCTTCGTCACCGATGTGGGGGATGGTTCAGTGAAGGAAATACTGGCAGCGGGCGGATACACCACGGTCAAGACGCTGAGCCCTAGCTTCGCCAGCTTCGCCGCTCCCTTCGGCGTGGCTGTGGATGGGAGCGGGAATGTCTTCGTCACCGATGAGGTTCTTTCTTCAGTAAAGGAAATACTAGCGGTGGGCGGGTACACCACGATCAAGACGCTGGGCAGTGGCTTCCTCGCTCCTTCTGGCGTGGCTGTGGATGGGAGCGGGAATGTCTTCGTCACCGATGCGTCTAATTCTTCAGTGGAGGAATTCTTGGCGGAGGGCGGGTACACCACGGTCAACACATTGGGCACCAGCTTCGTATCTCCCGACGGCGTGACGATGGACAGTAGTGGAAACCTTTTCACTGTCTTTGATGACACTGGTCTTGTCACGAAGACGCTGGCGGCGGGTGGCTACACTACGACCGACGTGGTGGGCATCAGCAGCTTTGGCTTTATTAATGGTGTGGCCGTGGACAAAAGCGGAGATATCTTCGTTGTGTCTGAAGCCAGCAGCGTGCTGGAAGAGATCATGACCAGAGCCGTGGATTTCGGCTCTGTTGCAGTCGGCACGAGCAGTCCTTCGACCCTAACTCTTACGTTTACCTTCGATACAAATGGAACCATCGGTGCGCCTGCAGTGTTTACTCAAGGGGCGACGGGGCTGGACTTTACGGACGCCGGTACGGGGACCTGCACCACTAATGGAAGTACCCACACCTATAGCGCCGGCGATACGTGCACGGTCGATGTCACGTTTAACCCGAAATTTTCCGGAGCACGGCACGGTGCGATAACACTGAACGACAGCTCGGGAAATGTAATTGCCACGGCATACATTTACGGCACGGGCATGGGTCCACAGGTGACCTATACCCCCAGCTCCTTAAACACCTTAGGCAGCGGCTTTAGCGAGCCCCAGGGCTTGGCAGTAGATGGCAATGGAGACGTCTTTGTGGCCGATTATGGTCACCAGGCGGTGAAGGAGATTATGGCGGCCGGTGGGTATAACACGGTAAATACGTTGGCCGGCGGTCACTCGTTCACGTATCCATCGAGTATGGCCATCGACGGAAGCGGTAACATCTTCGTCGCCGATCCCAACTTTGCCCAGAGCTCTATCGTGGAGATCATGGCGGCGGGTGGATATACCACAGTCAACTCGGTGGGCAGCGGCTTGTATATTCCCAGTGCCGTAGCCGTTGATGGACGCGGAAATGTCTTCGTAGGAGATACAAATGGTTCGGGTGAGGTGAAAGAAATCCCATACTTAGGGGGTAGTTACGGCACACCGGTCACACTCTCCAAGAATTTCGTCTCTCCCACGGGTTTGGCAGTAGACGAGAGCGGAAACGTCTTTGTCGCTGATGGCAATGGGGTGCTCTCAGAGATTCCGTATTCTAACGGGACGTATGGCGCCCCCGTCACGCTAAACAGCAGTCTTGGCGGCGATATCTTCGGTTTAATGCTTGACGGGAATGGAAATCTCTTTATCACCAATCCGTCTTTGACCGGCGTTCCAGTGCAAGAGATTCCAGCCGGCGGGAATTATGCCGCACCTATAACCGTGGCAACCGGGTTCAGCTATTCCATTGGACTGGCTGTGGACGGAAGTGGCAATCTTTTTGTCGGAGACGCCCGAACTAACCAGGTAGTAAAGCTGGACTACGCCGATCCACCGACGCTGAACTTCGGCTCGCAGAATGATGGCAGCGCCGGTACAGCACAATCCTTCCAGATCACGAATGACGGCAATATGCCACTTACGGCTGTCGCTCCCGGCATGAGCGTTGCAGCCAATTTTACCCAAGTTGCGGGCAGCGGTACTCCAGCCGACTGCACTACGAGCTTTTCGCTGTCGCCTAATGCCTCCTGCAATGTCAGCCTGGAGTTCGCGCCTGCGTCACCGGCCGACGGTACGGTCAGCGGATCCGTTATCTTCACGGATAACAATCTAAACGCCAGCCCAAGCACAACACAAACCGTACCTCTTAGTGGCACGGCGACTGACTTGCCCACGGTAACGAGTGTCAGTCCATCGGGTGGTTCTCTTTTCGGTGGTAATACAGTAACGATTACAGGAACGGGCTTCACTGGAGCCACTTCTGTCACCTTCGGTTCGGTACCAGCATCGGTGCTCGCCATCAATGGGGATACTTCGATCTTAGCGCGAACCCCGTCCGGCCCCTCAGGGACGGTCGATGTGATTGTAACTACCGCACAGGGTGCAAGCCTCACATCCCCTGCGGATCAATACACCTATGCATTGCCGCCGCTAGTTTTAAATATCTCGCCATCCAGCGGTCCTCCTTCAGGAGGCACCACCGTAATGATAGAGGGCCAGAACCTCACTGGAGCCACTTCTGTCACCTTCGGTTCGACACCAGCGTCGTTCTTCACGGTCCTATCAGACATTACAATTTCGGCAGTCGCTCCGGCTGGAGCTACAGGCAGCAGTGTCGCTGTGACCGTAACGACGCCTGTAGGGTCGAGCAATAATGCACCGTACACGTATGCTGCGCCGCCACAAATAACCGGGTTTAGCCCATCGAGTGGTTCCACGGCAGGTGGTGACACGATAACCATTACGGGAACCGGACTGGCGGGAGCGTTGTCTGTTTCGTTCGACGGCGGCGGAACGGGAATAATTCTTAGCAATAGTTCGACCCAGATCGTAATCACAACACCACCGCATCCTGCCGGCCAAGCAATAGTGACCGTAACTACGTTTCAGGGGTTCGCCCTTCAGATAGTAACTGCTAGCGGGTATACGTTCGTTGCGCCTGCCATACCTCTCCCGTTCTCTGCCCAAGTCCCTTACGATTCCAGTCCGACTACGCTCACGCCAACCTTTTCGCAAGGTACGCCGACCTCCTTAACCGTCGTTAATAATCCACTTTCTGGAAGAGTATCGGTAAGCGGTTTGAGCTTCATCTACACTCCCGCTACCGGTTTCAATGGCTCAGACAGCTTTACTTATACGGCCAGCAATGCAGCGGGAACGTCCGGGGTCGCGGTAGCGTCTATCACCGTCACCCCGCCGACGATTTCAGTGACGCCGACGACGCTTGCCGTTGGCACTGAAGGTGCGGCATATAGTCAGTTTCTTACAGCGAACGGGGGCGCAATACCCTACACATTCTCATCAACGCTGGCCAGTGGAAGTTTACCGCCGGGGCTTAGTCTGTCCAGCGCCGGTCAAATCAGCGGAACGCCAACCGCGACCGGCACCTACATCTTTCAGGTATCTGGAACGGACAGCAGCACACCGTTCGCATTCTTTAACAGCTCGAATATTTCCTTGATGATCGCCGCCGGTATTCCGGCAGCTCCGACGATCGGCGCGGCAACGGGAGGCAATGGCCACGCGACGGTGAGCTTTACTGCACCGGCATCGAATGGAGGAGCGGCGATCACCGGTTATACGGTCACCGCATCTCCGGGGAACATCACCGCGACCGGAACTGCTTCCCCAGTCACGATAACGGGGCTGGCAAACGGAACGGCGTATACGTTCACCGTTACGGCGACCAATAGTGTAGGTACAAGTGCACCCTCGGGCGTGTCGAACCCTGTTACTCCTTCGGCGCCACCTATAACCAACATAGGCGCAACCAGCGCGACGCAGACCGTGACATTAGCATTTACGCAGAACGCGACGCTGAACGTCACACAGTCGACGGCGATACAGGTGCTGACGCAAGGCGCGCCGAATCTTGATTTCAACTATGTAAGTGGCGGGACCTGCACTGCGGGTGCGACCTACGTCAATGGAGATGTCTGCACCGTCAATTTCAGCTTCACCCCCACGCATCCGGGTATGCGTTATGGAGCCGCGGCACTAGCGGATGGTTCTGGAACGCTGGTAGCTATGGCGTATATCTCCGGCACCGGTACAGGGCCGCAGATAACGTTCGGACCTGGACAGCCGATCACATTGCCGGCGGGCACCGGATATTTCAATCCCTCCGGCGTTGCGGTAGACGGGAATGGGAATATCTTCGTCGCCGACATTCACAACAATGCAGTAAAAAAGATTCCATTTTCCGGGGGAGCCTATGGCACGCCTATCTTACTGCCGGCGGGCAGCGGCTTCAACGAGCCTATGGGCGTGGCAGTGGATGGGAGTGGGGATATCTTCGTCGCGGATTCCAACAACGGCGCGATAAAGGAGATTCCGTATGCGGGAGGAGTCTACGGTGCACCCATCACATTAGTCACGGGCTTTAACGGGCCCGAGGGCGTTGCGGTGGATGGAAGCGGGAACGTCTTCGTCGCCGATTCCAACAACAGCGCGGTGAAGGAGATTCCGAACGCAGGGGGAGTTTATAGCACGCCTATCTCCCTGCCGACAGGTAGCGGCTTCTCCCTGCCCAGCAGTGTTGCGGTGGACGGAGGCGGGAACGTCTTCGTCGCCGATTCTGACAACAATGCCGTGAAGGAGATTCCGTATTCGGGCGGGAGTTACGGCACGCCCATCTCGCTGCCAGCGGGTAGTGGCTTCTCCGGTGCCAACGGCGTGGCAGTGGATGGAAGCGGGAACGTCTTCGTCGCCGATATTAACAACAACGCGGTGAAGGAGATTCCATACGCCGGGGGAGTCTACGGCACACCCTTTCTATTAGGCAGCGGCTTCAACCAGCCTGCGGGTGTTGCGGTGGACGGAAGTGGGAACATCTTCGTCGGCGACGCGGGAGACAATCGCGTGGTGAAGTTGGACTTAGCCGATGCTCCGAGTCTGAACTTTGCTGGTTCGCAGATAGATGGCACTCCCAGCGCACCCCAGTTCTTCCAGATCATGAACAATGGCAACGCGCCGCTTATAGCGATCGCTCCGGGAATGGAGATCTCCGCCGGCTTCACCCAAGTCGCAGGCAACGGAACGTCGTCCGATTGCAATGCCACCTTCTCGCTGGCGCCTGGAACTTTCTGCAATGTCGGCGTGGAGTTTGCGCCGCCTTCTGGGGCCAATGGTATGGTTCCAGGTTCTATTACCTTTAGCGACAATAATTTGAATGTAAGCCCAAGTGCAATGCAGACGGTGGCACTGAACGGGGCCGCATTGGCGCTGCCTCCTACTGTCTCCGGCATTCTTCCGTCGAGCGGCTCGACAGCAGGCGGCACGACCGTAACGATCTTCGGCGTAAACCTCACCGGGGCTACCGGCGTCTTATTCGGTTCGGCGCCAGCCTCCCACTTTTTGGTCGTTGATGATAACTCGATTACAGCAACCGCTCCTGGCAACGCTGCGGGTACTGTCGATGTCATCGTAACCACGCCAGGAGGAACGAGCACCACTTCTGTGTCCGACCAGTACACCTTTGTTGCACCGGTTGTGGCCAGCGCGACGTCCGCGATGGTAGCCTACGACTCCACCAACAATCAGATCGTGCTGAATATTTCCGGGGGCGCGCCGACCAGCTTGGCCGTAAGCTCTGTCGCAGCCCATGGCAACGCGACCGCAAGTGGAACTACGATTACTTATACTCCAACGACCGGCTACTACGGCGCCGACAGCTTTACCTATACGGCGACCAACCCAGCGGGGACCTCTGCGCCCGCAATTGTGTCGATCACCGTCAGCGCGCCGATAATTTCCGTAACCCCAACGACGCTCCTTGCTGGCATCTTCGGTGTGGCCTATAACCAATCCCTCACTGCGAGCGGCGGTCAGGTGCCTTATAGCTTCTCGACGACACTAGCCAGCGGAGCGCTGCCCGCAGGTCTTAGCTTGTCTAGCGCGGGCACTATTACAGGTATGCCGACCGTCGCCGGGAACTTCAACTTTACGGTGACCGTTATAGACAGCAGTACCCCGATCTCGGCCAGCTTTACCAGCAGTACTATCTCGCTGACGATCAATGCTACAGCTCCAGGAGCGCCGACTATAGACACGGCGACAGCAGGCAATGGTCAGGCGACGGTTAGCTTTACTGCGCCGGCGTCGAACGGCGGGGCGGCGATCACAGGTTATACGGTCACTTCATCACCCGGAGCCTTCATCAAGACCGGGACCGCTTGCCCACTGACGGTAACGGGGCTGACGAACGGCACAACGTATACCTTTACAGTCGCCGCCACAAATAGCGTTGGAACTGGAGCGCTTTCGTCCGCTTCCAATGCGGTTACACCTGGACAGCCCATAGCGACACAGTTGATCGCTTTTGAAAATGTGACTCAAGGCGCGGTCAGCACCTTTACGCCGGTGCATGGAACTGGTGGCACGGGATCTTTGAGGTATAGCGTTTCTCCAAGCTTGCCACCAGCCTTCACCATTGATCCAAGCAGTGGAGTCATTGCGGGCACACCGACTAATACGAGCACGGCGACACTGTACAGCGTAACGATTACGGATGTGAACGGAACCTCTGTATCGCAGACGTTCACTCTCACTGTCAATCCTGCGCTCGTCGTGACACAGGTGATCCCGTCGATCAGTGTGGCTCAGAACTATGCGACAACGCCGCTCATACCGGTTAGCGGATCGGGTGGGACCCCATCACTAAGCTATAGCGTTTCGCCAACTCTTCCTGGCAACTTAAGCATGAATGTGAGCACAGGGACGATCACAGGTACGCCCGTGATCGCAAGCCCAATGACCGTCTATACCGTGAAGGTTGTCGATGCTACCGGAGTGACGTTAAGCGCGATGTTCTCCCTCGAGGTCGATGCTGCCACATCGGTTATCGCTCCAGTAACCAATGTGGGATCGACCAGTACGACTCAGACGGTGACGCTCGCATTCGCGCAGGATGCGACGTTGAATTCCACGCTTGCGAACGCCATTCAGGTGCTGACGCAAGGAGCTCCCGACCTTGACTTCAACTATGTAGCGGGTGGAACCTGCACGCCGGCAACAGCTTACTTGAGCGGAGATGCCTGCACGGTAGATATCAGCTTTACACCGACTCATCCTGGTACGCGCTACGGTGCGGCAACGCTTACAGATGCTTCCGGTGCGGTCGTCGCGGTGTCTTACATCTCCGGAACAGGCATAGGCCCCCAGATAACCTTCAATCCCGGCGCACAAAGTACGCTGGGAAATGGCTTCAACGGTCCCAATAATGTCGTCGTGGATGGCAGAGGAGATATCTTCGTCGCAGACTTCTATAACCAAGCGGTGAAAGAGATTCTGTATACCGCAGGCAGCTATGGTCCACCGACTTCGGTCGGCGCTAATTTCAGCGGGCCTGTCGGTGTCGCGGTAGATGGTAGCGGGAACATCTTCGTTGCGGACTCTACCGGCAATGCAGTAAAGGAGATCCTCGCGGCGAGCGGCTATACTGCGGTCAAAAATCTTGGGTCTGGCTTCATTAAACCGCGTGGCGTGGCCGTAGATGGCAGTGGCAATGTTTTTGTCGCCGATTATGGCAACAACGCAGTGAAGGAAATTTTAGCAGTGGGCGGCTATACCACAGTCACTACGCTGGGCAATGGGTTCAACCTCACGTTTGGTGTGGCAGTTGACGCTAGCGGAAATGCCTTCGTTCTAGATAGCAGCAGCCAGGTAAAAGAAATTACCGCCGCGAGCGGTTATACCACGGTCACTCCAATCAACCCGCTGGGAAGTAGCTTCAATGGTCCTCTCGGTGTGTCAGTCGATGGAGTTGGAAACATCTTCATTGCCGATACCGGCAATAGCGCGGTGAAGGAAATCTCGGCGGCAAGCGGTTATACGACTATCAATACACTAAGCGGCAATTTCAGCAGTCCGTTTGGCGTAACGGTAGATGGTAGTGGGAACGTCTTTGTCGCCGATGCAGGTAACAATCAGGTGGTTAAGTTGGACTATGCTGATCCGCCGTCTCTCACATTCGGGTCGGAGAACGACGGCTCTTCCAGTGCAGTGCAATTCTTCCAGATTGCAAATAATGGAAATGCGCCGCTGACGGCTATCCTGCCGGGTTTGGGTATCTCAACGAACTTCTCCCAAGTTACAGGCAGTGGCACACCCACAGACTGCACTGCCGGCTTCTCGCTGGCACCTGCAATGGCCTGTAATGTTGGTATAGCCTTCACGCCCACTCCTGTGATCAACGGCCCAGTAACAGGCACAGCCATCTTCACCGACAACAGCTTGAATGTCAATCCCAGCGTCACACAGACAATCCCTTTGAGTGGGACCGCTATGTATGTTCCGCCTGTTATCACCGGTCTTAATCCGTCGATGGGATCAACCGCTGGCGGCAATACGGTAACCATTATGGGCGCCAATTTAGCTGGAGCGACGGCGGTCCTCTTCGGTGGCGTACCAGCGACAAATATCACCAGTACGTCATCCCAGATCACGGCAACCGCTCCTGCCGATAGCGCCGGCTTGGTAGACGTTATCGTAACTGCAGCTGCCGGGACGAATTCTGCGACAGCTGCCGATGGATATACCTTCGTCACACCTGTTGTAGCGAGTAACGGAGGAGCAAACATCATCTATGACTCCACTTCGAACGCAATCACGTTGAACTATGTCTCAGGCATTCCCACTAGCGTCGCGATCGATTCCGTGCCAAAACATGGCACAGCAGCGGCAAGTGGCATAAACATTACGTACACACCAACGACTGGCTACTTCGGCACAGATAGTTTTACCTATACGGCCACCAATGGAGCGGGCACATCGGCCCCTGCGACGATATTGCTCACCATCTCGGCGCCGAGGATCTCTGTTACGCCGGCTACGCTTGCCTCAGGTACTGTAGGCACGCCTTATAGTCAGTCGCTGACGGCGAGCGGGGGCCAGATGCCGTATAGCTTCTCAATGACGTTAGCCAGTGGATCCCTGCCGACGGGACTTAGTCTATCGAGTGCTGGCGTCATTTCCGGGACTCCAACTGCCGCGGGAACTTTCACCTTCACAGTGATTGGCACCGACAGCAGTACAGCGACGCACGCAATTTTCACAAGCACGACCCTTTCGCTGACGATTGTGCCTGCGCCTCCCACTATTACCAGCGTAAATCCGGCGATGGGTAGTGTGATGGGAGACACGAGCGTTACGGTTTCAGGATCGAGCTTCATCACTGGGACGACCCTCACCTTTGGCGGCATCGCTGCAGGCAATATCAACATCATCAATGCCACAACGCTGACAGCTATGACGCCAGGCCATGCCATAGGAGTGGTAGATATTGTCGTAAACAACGGCTATGGATCGCAGACACTGAGCCATGGGTTTACCTATACGCCAATCCTCACCGCGAATCAGAAGATAGCTTCCACTGCGCTGACACAGAACTACGCAGCAACGCCATTTACCCCAGTGGCCGGCTCGGGCGGTGCAGGTTCGCTTGTGTACAGCGTCTCACCGGGTCTGCCGACTGGCCTGAGCATGGCCGCAAGCAATGGGATAGTTACCGGAACGCCCACCGTGACTATTACCGCCAGAACTTACACAGTCACAGTCACCGATTCGAACAATGTGACAGCGACCGCTGTCTTCACGCTCACGGTGAACCCTGAAGTTATGTCGACGCAGAGCATCGCATCAAAGATTCTGACGCAAAGCTATGCGACGCCTTCATTCCTGCCTGTAACTGGGTCGGGTGGTACGGGAACTCTCGCCTATAGCATCTCACCAAACCTTCCGGCGGGGTTGGTTTTCAGTACAAGCGTGGGTGGCATTACAGGTACGCCCACAGCCGCCAGTACTACAGCGACCTATACGGTAACAGTGACGGACGCCAATGGCGCTGCCGCTAAGGCGAACTTCAGTCTGACAGTGAACAGCACCGTCATCGGATCTCAATCCGTAGCATCGATAGCTCTAACGCAGAATCATGTCGCTCTCCCTGTGATTCCCATAACCGGCACCGGTGGTACACAGCCACTTACCTACAGCATCTCGCCGAACCTCGCTGCTGGCCTGAACTTTGATTCAGGTACAGGCACGATCACGGGCACACCGAATGTGACGAATACTGCCGTGTCTTATGCGGTCACCGTAACAGATAGCAATGGTGCCACGGCTGCAGCAACATTCAACCTCACGGTCAACGGAGCAGTCGTTGCGAATCAGACCGAAGCCTCAGCCAGCCTGGTTGTGGCTCAGGTGGCTACAGCGTTCGCTCCGGTGAAGGGGACAGGTGGCACGGGTTCGCTCACCTACAGCGTTTTGCCAACGTTGCCCCCTGGACTGAACATGGCCTCGGAAACAGGAACAATCACTGGCACGCCTGGCGTTGTCAGTGCCGGATCCAATTATGCCGTTACCGTCGCGGATAGCAATGGCGCTACAGCAACGGCCATTTTCAGCCTTGCTGTTGTGACGGAAGCCCCCACGATTACGTTCACGATTCCAGCACACACATACGGGGACGCTCCATTTTCGGTCAGTGCAAGTTCGAACTCAACGGGGACATTCAATTACTCCGTCGTGAGTGGACCGGCGACGATATCCGGTTCGACCGTGACTCTGACTGGCGCGGGAACTATAGTGCTACAGGCGAGTCAGGCTGCGGCAGGAAATTATTCTATTGGAACGCAGACAACGAGCTTTCTGGTTGACAAGGATGCTCCAACGATTGTGTTCTCGGTTGGCAATCACACATATGGAGATGCTCCATTTGTGGTAACTGCAACTTCTAACTCGACCGGAACTTTCAGTTACACGGTGGTTAGCGGTCCTGCGGCGATCGCCGGCGCAACGGTCACTCTGACAGGAGTCGGGCCAGTAGTGTTGCTGGCCTCTGAAGCAACAGACCCTAACCATACAGCGGGAACTCAACAAGCTGGCTTTACGGTTTCGCAGATGACCTTATCGCTTACGGCCAACAACGCGACTCGTTACTATGGCGCTGCGAATTCAGCTTTCACAGGATCCATCACTGGCGCAGAGTATGGCGACACATTCATGGAGGACTTCAGTGCAAATGCTGGGGTACTGTCAGATGTAGGAACCTACGCAATTGTGCCGTCGGCTCTGGGGGCAAATCTCGCAGATTATGTGGTCGCGGCGTCGAATGGCACGCTGTCAGTAACTCAGGCTCCAACAATCACCAGTCTCAAAGCCAGCGGCACAAGCATCAATCCGAACCAAACTGTCACACTTACAGCGACCGTCGCTTCCACAACGAGCGGTATGCCGACGCAAACAGTGACGTTTCTTGATAACGGCAATATATTGCAGACATTACCTTTGACATCAGGAAGCGCGCTCTATACGACAGCGCTTTCCGGAGGAATCACCCACCTTATTACGGCCAACTATGCCGGCGACAGTAACTTTCTTCCTAGCTCAACCGGAGCTTCGAGTATTCCGGTCAATGTCGCGCCGTTTGATTTGACGTTAACAGATACTGGAGCAAACGTGCTAACAGTAGCTCCGGGGAAAACCGCGACGTACACATTCACCGTGTCTCCAAACTTTGGAACATTTGCTGCGCCGGTAACCTTCACTGTTGCTGGCCTGCCGGCAGGAGCGACCGCAACATTCAGCCCTTCGACGATTCCCATTAATGGGGCCGCACAGACCGTAACCATGACGATACAAACATCCGCTCCAATTGCGCGCAATGCAAAACCGGATAATCCGTTCGGGCGTGGCGCTGCTCCAGTATTATTTGCGTTATTTCTCCTGCCATTCGTCGGCAATCAGAAACTGAGACGGAGGATGAGTAGTCGAGCTCTGGCCATAGCTACCTCACTAATATGCCTTGCTGCCATAGCTTCGCTTACTGGCTGCTCCGATGATGGCTTTCTCATGCAACAGCCACAAACTTACACATTGGCCGTCACCGTGACCAGCGGAACCTTGCAGCATACCAATACCGTCACCCTGATCGTGCAATAGCGCATCGAGTCCGCGACCGGAGAGATAGATGTCTCAGATAAAACCAGAACGACGCGTGCTTGTCCTGCTGCTCGCGCTTGCGTCATTTCTTAGCATCGCCCGTGTCAGTGCTATGGGGCAAGCATCTGCAAACTTGCGAAGTACGACCATCGACATGGCAGTGACCTACGATGCGGTGCATGCCAGAAGTACCGGCTCATCAAGTTTTTGGATGAAAGGCGGAGGAATAGAACTACACGGTCTTTTCTATCGAGGCTTTGGGTTTACAGCAAGCGCTACCGGACTACACGCTGAAAGCACCGGTCCTCTCACAGTGCCTCTTGATCTTGTAACGATAGTATTTGGCCCGCGATATACACTCCATTCAAAGAGCGGAGGGGTATCAATTTTTTGCGAAGCGCTGGGTGGCGAGGCTCACGGATTCCACAGTGTCTTCTCTACCGGGTTCGAACCAGCAAGCAATCCTTTAAATGGAACAACCGACAGTGCCAACGCCCTCGCTTTCCAGGCCGGTGCTGGTATCGATCTCAAACTCAATCATGCCCTGGCCATCCGGCTCATCCAGGCCGACTACCTGCGCACCCAACTGCCTAATGGTCAGAGCAACACTCAGAACAATACTCGTTTGGGTATTGGGATGGTTCTTCGTCTCGGACCATAAGCTGAATGGTTTATCAGAGTTCAGAGACCCATATGAGTTCCTCACGAACGGCGGAGCAATGTACACAGAAGCGCAATCTACATGGTTATTGATTTTCGTGAGCCTTCATGAGTCGTATTTATTAATCCCAGCATGATTTCCAAGGAAAAATATGTCTTCCCTTTCTAGAGAAAACTTCCAGATTCGATGTGCCAACGACCCGAGTTTTCGCGCGGATTTCCTTGCCAATCCGAAGGCCGTTCTTGCGCAGATGGGTTTCATTTATCCAGAAGCGACGACGATCCATATAGTCGAAAGCAGTCCCAGAAATATCGGAATCATTCTCGATACAGCGATTTTTTGTTCGGAAGAAGAGCTTGAAACAATTCCCTTCCCGCTTGGCGAAGTGGTAAAGCGTTCTTTGGTGGATCCTCGATTTAAGGAACATCTGCTCTCCAATCCCGTGGAAGCAATCTTCCTCGAGTTCGGTCACCGTATTCCGGACGATATCAAAATAACAGTCTATGAGGTTTCGGATGGTCATGCTTATTTTCTTGTATGGCGAAGTGAGACCGATGATTGTGGTGAACTCAGTGATCTAGATCTTGAACAGATCACGGGTGGCTAACCACATTAGCAGCACTCCATTCATGAAGATCGACAACCTTATCGCAGTGCACTGTTTGTTTGATTCAAGGGGATATGGGCTTACATGAAATTCTACGGAGGGTCGTCTAAATGCACTGAACGATGCGTCACAATAGCAGCTCTATGCGGGTATTTACCGCTATGCACAGCAAGCGCGCAGAACAATGCTTCAGAGGTTCAGTTTCCTGCGGAATCGGCGCCAGCGGTGGTGAGCCCCCTCTCGGGACTGACGCTGCTCGATGTACTGAAAGCATCCCTCGTGAAGAACCCTCAGTTGAAAATTCAGCAATACAACGTTGATGCGCAGTCCGGAGTTCTACGCTCGGCAACGGGAAAGTTTGATTGGACGATCCAGGCAAATGGAAGCAGACAAAGAACTTATGATCCCGTGGCGTTTGGCGCGATACCGACCAACCCTGCTGAGTTGGCAGAGTTCACCAATTCCACCGATACATCAGTGTCTGCCATCAAGCAACTTCGAAATGGAACCGTGCTGGCCCCGACGCTTCAGATAAATCGGACAGCGGATCAAGTCGATTACCCTGGTGGCATCAATAAGGCACAAGTTGGCTTGGCAATCGAAATACCGCTACTGCGCAATCGCGGCAAGAACGCAGTGGATGCTCAGGAGATCTCGGCAGCCAAGCAGCTAGAGGCTGCGCGCCTGGATCTCAGTCAGCTCATCTCCGATACGCTGGCGACGGCGGCAAATCGCTACTGGGCTTTCGTCGCTGCAGATGCAACACTGGCAGTCTATAAGGCCTCTGAGTCGAGAGGTAGTGACTTGCTGCGCGGTACCGAAACTCTGGTCGAGGCCGATCGCCTGCCGGCAAACGATTTGAATCAGGCGCGCGCCAATCTCGCCTCACGTATGGAGAGCGTAACGGCCTCTGAGCAGAATCTGCTTCAAGCGCGGCAACAGCTTGTGCTTGTAATGGGTTTGAATGCGGAGCAGATTCTTTCGTTGCCGGCTCCAACACAAAACATTCCGGATATTGTCTCGCCATTCAGCCCTGCTCTTCTGCAGAAGTACATCCAGTTGGCGAGCACGCACCGTGCAGATGTCCTTGCGGCCACACTTCGTGCCGAATCCAACCTGGTTCTGGAACGTGCAACTCAGAACCAATTGAAGCCCCAACTCGATATCGTTTCAAACATTGGCTATGCCGGATTCCACGGCGGAACCACTTTCAGCGATCTTCCAAACTCCCTCGTTACGGGACCAAAGGAACCAACTTACACAGTTGGTCTTACCTACAGCCAATCCCCAGCCAACAATGTAGCCAAAGGGCAATTGCAGAGTGAGGTAGCAACGACCCGTCAGTGTCAGGTGATTCTTGCGGAAACAGCAAGAGTAGCTGCGACAGGAGCGGTAGTCGCGTTTCAGGGCGTTCTGAGTACAGTAAAGCAACTTCAAAAGGCACGTGAGGCTGTTCGTTATTACCAGGCGGCTCTTGATGGAGAGCGCGAAAAATATCGTCTCAGCCTGAGCTCCCTCGTTGACGTGCTGACGGTGGAAGATCGCTTGACTTCAGTCTTGATTGATGAGGTTAGCGCACGCCTCGCATATGCTCTTGCCCTCGTTCAGCTCCGACAAGCGACGGGAACCATTGTGCAAGCAGGACAAGATGTGCAATATGTAAATCCCGACATTTTTTCAATGATGCCAAATGTGGATGATAGCCAAACAACTGAAAGCTTGGTTGCGCAATAGTGAGGCGATGATCGTGAATTCTACAATCTACCGCAAAGCCGCTCTCGATCGACTCTCATCTCCTGATGACCTCGATCAGATGCTCACCGTTACCAGTGCCAATCAATGGCTCGCCCTGCTTGGCATTGGGATTTTTGTGCTGACAGCGGTCATTTGGTCGATCGTAGCTCGTATACCTACGAAGGCACAGGGCGATGGCATTCTCATTGGGCAGGGGGGCGTGGTAAATGTTGTGACCACTGGTGCCGGCGTTATTACCAATTTTAAATTGAAGATTGGAGACAAGATAAGTGCAGGCGACGTTGTCGCAAAGATCGCGCAACCAGAGATCCTGATAAGCATTCAGCAGGCGAAGAATCGGCTCGCAGAAGAAAGATCTTCCGCAGACCTCGCGACTCACGTAGGGGAGGAGTCATCACGCCTACAGCTTGCGGCTCTTGATCAGCAGCAGACGGCGATTGAGAACGATATTAAGAGGAGTGAGGACCTGGCGATTCTGGCCGCGGATCAAGTGCCGGTGGAGCAACGCCTGCTCGAGCGTGGTTTGAGCACGAAACAGCAGGTGAACGCTAGGCAGCAAAGGCTAATTGAAATTCGTGCTGATATCCAGAAATCTAAAGCGCAATTGATTGCACTGGACGCGCAGCGATTCGCTGCACAATCTGAACCTGAATCTCGACGCCGCGAAGCTACTTCGCGAGTCGATGAGCTGCAGCGACAACTGCAAATGCTGGAAGAGCAGATGCAGACCAGCGCTAAAGTCGTCTCGCCCTTCAGTGGTGAGGTCGTTGAATTAAAAGTCTATGAAGGCTCAAGCGTCACCACGGGTTCACCTGTTCTGAGTTTACAGCCGGAAGTTGGCCAGCTTGAGGTTGTTGCCTTCGTGCCGACGGGAGAAGCAAAACGGATAGTTCCTGGCATGGCCGCGCAGGTGTCGCCAAGCATTATCAAACGCGAAGAGTACGGGTATATGCGCGGAACAGTTAACTATGTTTCCGATTTTCCGACAACCGATGCCGCAGCTATGCGGACTTTCGAGAATGAATCTTTGGTTGGCACGCTCAAGGCACAAGGGTTAGCTAATGAGGTGCGAATCATTCTACAGAAAGGCCCAAACTCAAGCGGCTACGAGTGGTCTTCGATGAAAACTCCAAAACAGAAGCTGAGCAGTGGAACTCTCTGTTCGATACAGGTCGTCACGCGCGAGAGACGTCCCATTGAATTGATCCTGCCATTTCTCAAAACTCTTTCAAATACAGATTAGCCACTATCTTCATGACGAATCCATTCACTCGCTCCAAGACAACTCGTTTTCTTGTAAAGACGCCGACCATTCATCAAATGGACGCCGCCGAGTGTGGCCCTGCTTCTCTCGCGATCATCCTGGCTTATTACGGAAAATGGATTTCACTCGAGAAACTGCGTTCGGATTGCGGCGTATCACGCGATGGCAGCAAAGCCAGCAACATACTTCGGGCTGCACGTGCCTATGAATTAGTGGCGAAAGGTTTCAAGAAGGAAGTTCCACAGCTCAAACAGATGCCGGCGCCGTTTATCGTTTTCTGGAACTTCAATCACTACATCGTCATCGAAGGTTTCACGAAGAAAGGCGTTTTCGCTAACGATCCTTCCGATGGAAGGAAGGTGTTCTCTTATGAAGAGTTTGATGAAGGGTTCACCGGTGTTGTTTTGACCTTTGAGAAAGAATCTGGTTTTCAAAAAGAAGGTGCTCCGCCAAGAACAATGCAATCATTGAAAGCGAGGATGCACGGTACCTCACTGCCCTTGATGTATCTTCTCATTGCGAGTCTCATTGGTGTTATTCCTGGAATGGCGAATGCGGGGTATTCTCGTCTGTTTCTCGACAACATTCTTGTCGATGGCATGTGGAGTTGGCTGAGCCCGCTGGTCATAGCGATGTCTGCGACAACACTGTTGATGTTGTTACTCGGCTTCTTGCATGGTTGGGTAACGTTGAAGTTTCAGACAAAGCTATCGATCAGCGGATCAGCGAAATATTTTTGGCATACATTGCGACTGCCTTCGGATTTTTTTGCCCAGCGCTATAGCGCGGATATTGGATCGAGAGTCTCTATCAACGATACGGTCGCTGCGGTGATCGCCACACAACTCTCCGGCGGTGTCCTCAATGCTCTGATGGTTGTTTTCTATGCGATCGTGATGTTCAAGTACGACATATTCCTGACTCTGCTTGGAATACTGATGTCCGTATCCAATCTCTTTATTCTTCGTCTTCTTTCGCGACGGAGTCTCGAGCGCGGCCGAAGATTGGTCCGTGCCAAAGCTAACTTGATGCTAACGACCATTCTGGGCTTGCAAAGTATTGAGACCATAAAGGCCTCCGGCACGGAATCAGAGTTTTTTGCCCGATGGGCCGGGTATCAAGCGGGGGTTCTCAGTCTCGACCAACAGCTTGCATCTTCAAGCCTTGCTCTGTCGGCCATTCCTGGGCTGCTTGCTGCGCTGAATGGGACCGCACTGCTTTGTCTTGGTGGTTTGCGTGTCATGGATGGGATTTTGTCGATTGGGATGCTCATTACGTTTCAAGCGTTGATGGGGAGTTTCACCACGCCAGTGAGTGGCCTAATGGATTTGGGCTCGCAGCTTCAAATGATGCAGAACCGTCTTGGACGTCTCGACGATGTGCTTAACCAGCCCGTCGACAAGCTGGCATGCTCATTTGGAATTGCGAGAGAGACTGGCGTAACGACAGGTATGAACCAGCTAGGTGGGAGTCTGGAGCTAAAGGATGTTGTTTTTGGCTATAACCACCTCGACAAGCCATTACTGGTTGATATCAGCATAAAGATCGAACCGGGCCAGCGCGTGGCATTGGTCGGCGGCTCAGGCAGCGGCAAGTCGACGATCGCACGCATCGTTGCTGGAATCAACCACCAGTGGAGCGGTGAGATATTGTTCGACTCAAAGACCCGGACCGAATATGACCGGGCCGTGATCTGCAATTCCGTCGCTTGCATAGATCAGGAAATTATTCTCTTCGACGGAACCATTCGCGAGAACATTACGCTTTGGGATGACACGATTTCCGAAGCCCGTGCCGTGAAAGCCGCTAAAGATGCGGGCATTCATGACTTCATCACCACGCTGAAGGGCGACTATAGCTATCTGGTTGAAGAAGGGGGTCGCAATTTCAGCGGTGGCCAGCGTCAGCGCATCGAAATTGCGCGCGCGCTCATCTCTCATCCCAGCATTCTCGTACTCGATGAAGCAACCAGTGCTCTCGATCCGATGACGGAAAAAATAGTAATGGACAATATCCGGCGCCTTGGTTGTTCCTGCCTGATCGTCGCACACCGCTTAAGTACGATTCGCGACTGCGACGAGATCATCGTATTACAACAAGGCCGGATCGTTCAAAGGGGCACACATGAAGAGATGGCGCGGCTAGCGGGTCCTTACGCAAAATTACTCGATATAGATGTGAACTCTTCTCTCGAGGTAGCGTATACGTGACATTTTCTGGGATATTCGTTCACCACAAAACTTACTACCTGCAAATACAAAAGCAGGTGACCTCTTGACGACCGAACCTCTATCTGCAGGTCGCAGATTCTCATTGAGCGACTCCTCCAAGACGTGGCTCGTCACGGAGGGCACAATTGACCTGTACCTTGCCGACCTGCGGAATTCAAGTCCGCACAGCAGTCTTGACTATATTGGAACACTTGAAGCCGGGGAGATCCTGATTGGCATCGGTGAGTTATCGAAAGATTCGGTCACCACAACGATCGTGGCTCAAAGTGCTACTTCCGCACAGTTAGAGCCTCTCTTGTTCTCCTCTTTGAGGGCAAAACAGATTGATCGGTGGATCACTACCGTCTCGCGATTTTGTATGCCCGGTTTAGCGCCGCCGCTAAGCAGGCAGATCGAAGCCGGCGAAACAATAGAAACAGGTGATTCCGCAGTTGCGCTAATCGGCACGCGAAACGTCGTCTGGATAAATGGCGGCCTTCAGCCATTTAGCATTTTCAATCCCGCAGACGACTCGCGGAGACTTCATTTGCAATCGGTTCCAGTCTGCCGGTATCTATGGGTTTTTGCCGGTCCAAGGGAGACGCTCTCTACTTCGACCACTGCAGAGCAGCTTCTTTCAACTGAAGGAGCCGATAGGTTAACCAGCGATCTCGTCGATTTTCATCAGGCATTGTTATTTCATCTATCGGCACGTCGGCGTAAGGGGACCGTAGCAGAAGCGGAGCGCCTGCGCGAGACAGTTCGGCACAACAGCAGAGTATTCAAGTCAGCGCTGCATGAACTGATCACACCCTTTGAACCTATCAATCCCACGACTGGTCTTGGCAGAACAACCCGCTTTGTTGGCGCGTTAAATGCCTGCCGTGCTGTTGGGCATGTTTTAGGCATTCCGATCACGGCTCCCGATACAGAAGTTCCCGACGAGAATGCGGAGCAGGCTTTAATGCGCATCGCTACAGCCTCAGGCGTGCGCTATCGACAGGTGTTGCTCGGAGAGGGGTGGTGGAAACAGGATCATGGGCCAATGGTTGGATTCAATTTGAACGGCATCTCAGCTGTTGTGTTCCTGCGGCAGGGTACCTCGAAATATAGTGTCTTCGACCCCCTCGCCAATACACAAACGGTAGTCACCGAAGAGCTTTCCAAAAGCTTCGATGCCCACGCGTATGTTCTCTATCGACCGTTTCCCTCCGACCGAGGTTTGCGAGCAAGGGACTTATTGTACTTCGGCTTGCGCAACAGCAGAATTGATTTAATGACGATCTTCGGGATCGGAGTTTTAATTGGCATCCTTAGTCTCGCCATGCCCATCGCAACGGGCGTACTTTTTGATCAGATCATCCCGGAAGGGCAGCGCGGCGCTCTCCTCCAACTCTCGATACTTCTTTTCTCTGCGTCTGTGGCTATCTTCCTCGTGCGCCTCGGCCAAAGCTTTGCAACACAACGTCTCGAAGGCCGCATGGAATCGGAGCTGCAGACCGCACTTTGGGACAGGTTATTGAATTTGCGGGCCGGATTTTTCCGAAAGTACACTGCTGGCGATCTAGCTTGGCGCAGTCTCGCGATTAATCAGATGCGACAGGTCCTCACGGGTTCGGCGGTCTCAGCTGTCCTAATGGGAGTATTTTCCATTTTCAACTTCGCTTTGCTCTTCAGCTATAGTGTCAAACTCGCTCTGCTCGCGACCGAGTTGGCCGCCGTGGCCGTGGCCTTTGTCGTGGCCTCGACATGGGCCACAATGAGATTGAATCGAAAGACCATGGCGATGGAAGGCAGGATCGCCGGGAGGGTCGCTCAACTACTGCTGGGTGTTGCGAAGTTCCGTGTCTCAGGTGCTGAGCCGCGCGCCTTTGGACGCTGGGCGGAGGACTATTCATGGCAAACGAGGATGACGCTCAAGACCTCCCGGATTGCTATTGGGATGAGCATCTTCAACAGTGTTTTTCCAATTGCAACCTCCATCCTGATTTACATCACTACCGCCACCATGATGAAGGAGGATCCAAAGTTTACGACAGGACACTTTCTTGCCTTCAACGCAGCCTTTCTCCAGTTTCTTGGATCGACGACTGCTTTGAGCGCTGCGGTTCTTTCAATCATCGGCGTCGTACCGATGTATGAACGTGCAAAGCCAATCTTGAATGAACTCCCCGAAAAAAGGATTGATTTGAGAAAGCCGGGTCAGCTTCAGGGAGGGATCGAGCTATCTCATATCTCCTTTCGATATAGAGAAGATCTTCCTATGGTGCTGAGCGATATCTCGTTTAGCATCAAGGCGGGTCAATATATCGCAATCGTCGGAGAATCGGGATCTGGAAAATCGACCCTCATGCGACTTCTGCTTGGTTTTGAAACTCCCTTAAGCGGATCGATCTTCTACGATGGCAGGGATCTCGCGGAACTCGATAAACAGGCAGTTCGAACTCAGATTGGTGTAGTTCTGCAGAGCGGCGTTCTTATGACGGGTGACATACTCACGAACATCGTTGGTAACTCGACGCTGTCTTTGGACTGGGCATGGGATGCCGCAAAGCGGGTCGGCCTGGATGATGAAATCCGCGCCATGCCAATGGGCATGCACACTCTGATCAATGAATCGGGCAGCGGCCTCTCCGGAGGTCAACGACAGCGGATACTAATTGCCCGTGCCATTCTGCATCGACCTCGCATCTTGTTCTTCGATGAAGCTACCAGCGCCCTCGACAATCGGACCCAGGCAATAGTCAGTCAAAGTCTCGATGCAATGCAGGCGACACGCATCGTAATCGCCCATCGCCTCAGTACCATTCTTCGTGCAGACGTAATTATGGTCTTCAAAGAAGGAAGACTCCATGAGACAGGGACTTATGCGGACTTGATGACTAAGGAGGGCTATTTTTCTGAACTAGCGAAACGTCAACTGCTCTAAGCTCCTGGAACAAAGAAAGGATCAGCCACAATGCGAAAAGTTCTCTATCTAATGGGCATACTGGAGGATACCGATATCCAATGGATTGCCGACAATGGAACTAAGTTCCTGTTTGCAGAAGGTGACATGCTCATTCAACAAGGAGTGTCTATTGAATATCTCTATATTTTGTTGGATGGTCGTCTGACAGTCCAACTGCCTAACGGTGTGCAGGTTGCCACCTTGATGGCTGGCGAAGTAATCGGAGAGATATCTTTCGTCGACTCCCGGCCTCCACTTGCATCAGTGGTAGCGCAGTTACCGGCCGTCGCACTCGGAATAGAGAAACGCTTGCTAAGGAAGAAGTTGGAATCCGACGGAAAATTCGGGACACGCTTCTATAGGGCGATTGGTCTTTTCCTTGCAGATCGGTTGCGTGCGACCACTGGAAGATTGGGATATGGAGACGTAGCGGGTCAAGAGGAAGCGTTATACGATCCGGACGAACTCGATGCAGATCTTATGCAATTAGTCTCCTTAGCTAACGTTCGTTTTGATTACATGATCAAATACGTCAAATAGTATGCAGTAGCTTTAAATTATCGGATTAGCCAAAGACGTCCTGAGATAGGCTTGTGTCGCAACCATGTCGTCTCCAAGATATTCTTTGTTTCTTCAGTGAACTTGTCTTCGTTCTGAATCCACATCGAATCGAGCGCGCAGTTGGAGAGATGTGATATCAACACCCGGAAACCGGCCAAGTCGGCGACGTCATCAACAAGCGAAACGAAAAAGAGAAAGTGCAATCGATCAGAGCGGTCACACCTTTGGTCACAGCACCCTAGTGAGAAGATGATCGAGCAGGACTACAGCAATATACGGACACAGATTGTCGCGCTGCTCCAAGCGGCCCGAACCGCATCGGCGCGCAGTGTCAAGCCCTGATGACAGCAACCTATTGGGGGATCGGACGGCGCATCGTCCAATTCGAGCAGCAGGGTGAAACGCGAGCTGAGTACGGAGAGGCCCTAGTGAACCAACTCGCAGACGATCTGACGGACAATTTGGTCGTGGTTCCAGCCAGCCGAGTCTCTGGAAGATGCGCGCCTTTTACGCTTCCCTGCTGTTGTCCAGTGGAGCAAGTCTTCGCGTGTCGATGGAGTTGATGCGCCACAGCACCGCGGAGATGACCCTACAGACCTACGCTCAAACCGTTGGAGATGAGAAGAGGGACGCGGGCCACAAGGTCGCATTGATTCTTTTAGAAAACAACAAAGCCGCTTAATGTGCCCTCATTGTGTCCACGCCCTTGAAGGACTTGTTATTGTGCCCAGATTTTCGGGCTAAATAACTGATTTATTGGTGGAGCTGAGCGGGATCGAACCGCTGACCTCCTCGTTGCGAAAATGCTACACAACTTATTTTCAATAACTTAGAGCGGCACTTGAGGGCACAAAAGGCCAAAAACAACCCCTTGAAATCCTTATCGTGTCTTTATTGCGCTCTTATCGTGTCCACGCTGACCCGCTAATCAACGCGGCATGGACGATACCCCCAGCGTGAAATAGATGAGGCGGCAGAGCTTGCAGAGGCGACTGTCATTTCATTTTAAAATGACTAAACAGCTCACGACACGCTCTGACTTGACCGCTCCGTCAAACCGCGGAGCTATCTCCAAAGTCATCGTCGTGAAAGGGCGGTGTGCATCGGAACACCTCGCAGCGGCACGAAAGAACAGCATGGCTCGTCCCCAAGTGGCCCCTATGAATCCGTCGACAACAGCTGCAATGCTCTCAGAGTTCTTTTGCAGATCAACCGAGCCCAATCATATGGTGCTAATTCCCTTTTATGATTGACCGCTTTCGTGATCGGTGACGGATAGCAAGAGCTAAGGCACGATGGCGTAAACAAGATCGTTCCAACAGCGGCCTAAAGTCAACCATCTGGCCCTCGACCAATGAGGAGTTTGAGAGGCCACGAAGGGCCTCAAGCGCTGAGACCTTTTTGCGCCCAGTGGGTCGATGTGAAATTCGACAAAACTATATCTAGATATGATCTCTTGATATAGAAGGACACTACAAAATACGACCGATCGGATGATTGGGTATTTACCGGTGTAGGAACTTAAGGATGAGAACCGATGTGGCCGGGAGCATTCTGGAGAAGCCATTCGACCCGCTGCGGTGAAGTCCGACAGGCAGTCGACCCTCGGCGTTGTGCTAGCGCGAATCTTTGGCGCTGTCCTTCTAGCCCGTCCAAGCGCCGCAACGATAACAGGTTCCAAATTGGTCGCCCATCGACGCGACACGTTTATTTCTCTGTGGGTGGCCAGTCGTCGGTTCGGAACGGTGACGCTGGTAGCCCCTCTTTGTTATAGAGATCGCCGTAGGGGTTTTGCCCCCAGTCGTAGCGAACGGCGACTGGATGTTCGACCCCGGTGGCTGACAACACTACCGAATTCCCATCAATCTCCGCGTTTGCCCAAACGAAGTTACGGTCTTCGCCTGCGATTCCAAACCCGGTCAGCTGTGACGGAGCCGATAGCACCTCGCCGTCACTCGTTGGTGGTGGAACTCCAATGGCCAAGCCACTTCCGATATTTTGGAATGTCAGCCTGATCCTATTGCCTTCGATAGCCATGGAGTCGTTCATCGGACCTGAATAGACGAGATTCTGCCCATATGCAACGTGACGAGCCACCAACGCGAGCCGCTTGCCAACGTATAGCTTATCGGGAGGATGAAGATTATCGGCCTCTCCGAGATCGATCGTGGTAGCCATACCGGCACTAGGAAGAGACAGTGCAGTTTTGCGTTGCGCCTCCCGTACCCATGGCCACTTCCCTTCCGATGGCGTCTTTGCAAGGCGGTTGATGTTCGGCAGTTGGACGAACAAGAATGGAAAGTTTCCCTCGCTCCATTTCTCCCTCCAGTCGGAGATAAGCCGGGTAAAGAGTATCCCGTATTCGTTGCCCTCTGTCGTGTTGCCGGCGTTGCTTTCTCCCTGATACCAAATGACGCCTTTAATCGCGTATGGAATTAGCGGAGCGACCATACCGTTGAATAGGTTTGCCGGAGCCGAGTAGCCACCGTCGGGGGGCGATGGGGCCTTAGGCGCAGGACCTACGAGCCGTATCTCATCCTTGGTCTTTGCCGTTTGCGTGGCTTCATTCCACTTCTTTAGTGTGGCTTCGTAGTCGGCACGCGCTTGAGGATACGCTGACTTAGATCTTTCAAAATCCGCGAGGACGGCGTGATGATCTGCGACATAGTGGGCCAGAACATCGTCTTTTTCCAGTCCGGAAATACTGACCCATGCTTGTGCTGGGGTTCCGCCTTTATAAATGGCAATCAAGCCGATAGGGTGTCTGGTGAATCTACGAATGTCCGTAGCGAAGTAATAGCCAACGGCCGAAATGCCATGCCAAGCCCAATTGGCACTCATGATCGAAGGGTCACACACAACCCATTTCCCATTGAGTGCGCTTGGCGGCATTGCCGGGCCGATATCTGTATCAGGTTGTAAAGCGGTCGCCCATGGCACGAAGAAGAAGCGGATCTGAGAGTCTGTTGCGCGAGCGATGGCTTCCTGCCCTCTTTTATCGGTTTGAATGCCAAACTCCATGTTCGACTGCCCAGAGGCAATCCAAACATCGCCTACCAACACGTCTTTGAAAATCAGCGTGTTGTGTCTTCCCTTAACCGTTAGTGTGGCCGCATCACTACCGGGATCTACGGGATTTAGGTTGACCCGCCAGGTTCCATCGGCCGCGCTTACTGCCTGCTTCGTTTGGTTCTTGAAGGTGACTTTGACGGCCTCACCCGGGGACGCCCAACCCCAGACCGGAAGCGCGGATTGCTGCTGCAAAACCATATGGTCGCCAAAGATAGCCGGCATCCGCACTTCTGCTTGAGCAGCGGAAGACCAGAGCAATCCAAAAACAGTTAGGAAGGCAAGCGAGAGCTGTCGATGATAACGAGAGACGGTCAACACGAAAGTATTTTGAATAGACATAAACAATCACCCTATAACGTTTTGGAAATTTGTATCTGGGCATTTTCGAAAGGCGATGCAAGCTCCGATGGTAACAATTCCTGCCAAAGTATAATGGTAGCGATGTCATATAAATACTCCTGTTCTGAATTTCGGTTACCGCTTATTCCGGGTAGCGACGAGACCAGGAATATCACGCCCCAATGGAGAATTGCCGAATGTCCCGCAGGTATGCCATCCAACCTTTGAGCCACGCTGCGATCATTCGATCGAAGTGTGCCACTCTGTCAGTCTTTGTATGGCGTGGATTGTCGCTTCTCCTTTTCAGCGTTGGAACTCTTATTTCTTCCTCTGCTCAAGTTCCAACTACTTATCACCCTCCCGTGCCCGCCCCTGCCAATCCTGCCGCAGTCGGTTCGCCGAGCGAAGATTGGTATATCTCTGTACAGCAAAAATTCGATCGCTACAGCGGTAAGCACGCCGATATCGTCTTCGACGGTGATTCCATCACCAACCGCTGGGAGAATACCGGGAAGGAAATGTGGGCCCGCTATGCTAACTGTGCGGCCAACTTCGGTATCGAGGGAGATCGCACCGAGAACCTGCTTTGGCGCTTGAGCCAGGGACAAGTCAATGGCGTCGATCCTAAGGTCGTGGTGCTGTTGATTGGCACTAACAATGTGGGGCGAGATGATGCCGGACATCTGGCGGGAGGGATTGAAGCAGCGGTGAAAGAATACGAAATACGCTGCCCTCATGCCCACATCATCCTTATGACTCTTTTTCCGCGCGGCAAGAGTCCCAATGATCTGTCCCGATTGAAGCTTGCCGCGGTCAATAAACAGATCGCGGCACTGGACGATGGGCAGCGCGTGTCGTTTGTAGACATCGGCCCCCAGACTGATCGGAACGGACGGAACAATATCCCCGGAGATGATGCCGGATTTAGTACATCCAACAGCAAAGGGTTATGCCATCTGGGCCGATGCTATTCAACCCCTCATCGACAAATATACTTCGATAACGTTATCCAACTAGCCCCTGCCTGTGCGGTGTTTTGTGTCGCCGATTGCCAGACCAGTTGTATCAACGCTGAGCTAGTGAGTGACAGGCTCTTTTACGATCTCAATACCGTTAATTTGAGGAATACCGGCTTTCCCGCGATCAATTCCGATTGTAATTCTTCCACTCGCATCGGGGACTACTTCTGTGAACTGCTTTACCAGCGCTATGTACCTCCCGCCTGCTTCTTTGAAAATATCGAAATCGATCAATATGGTTTGCCCATTAATACTGACGTCAAAGATTCGTTTGCCGACTCCAGTTTCGGTAAGTTCGGCGAAGTGTAGCCGCACCGTATACTTCTGGCCCGCGCCAGGCCTCAGTTGGAACGGGTAGGAGCCCGCTCCCCATCGAGCTGTCTTATAGATGTCCTGTGGAGCGGCCATTGGCGCGTCCACCACGATGTTTTCCGAAACGAATGCAGGTACCCCGAACAGATAACCGGGATCTCCCACATATCCATCGCGGGTATCTCCTCCAACGTTGAGGTGAACCTCGTCCTGGGGTTCAACTTTGGGCTCCGCAAACGGCAGTCCGTTCTGTGGTGAGTTACCGACTTGCGCCTCCGTGTTCAACGCAATCTCTGCCGAGCTGGTTGAAAACGGTATGACTGCTACGTTCCAACCATCCACGAGGACGAGAGGTTTCTCTCCCTTTAGCTGCGAGAGAGCCGCTTCGATCGTGACCGTCTTCTCTTCCCCGGGAGCCAAGGAAAAGTAACTATCGGTGTAGTACGCGGGCAGCACTCGATCATGGGAGGTTCTCCGGCGCAATTGGAGGTGAGCCATAAGCGCCACTTGTGGACCCGGGTTACGAAGTGCAACATCAAGGAGCATCTTGCCGCCCGCGTCGCGACGGGTTAGCTTGGCTTGCAAATTCGCCATCGGCAGAGTGTTAAGAGCAGTCAAGTCGTCTGGACTTGGTGCTGAGGCTCGCCAATAGAAGTTGTCTGAGAGAAGTTTGCCAACTGAATTCCGCAGTTCGAGCTTTATAAAATGAACATGAGAAAGTTCAACGGGCCACACTACCGCGCCGAGGGTAGTTGCGGCACTGGGGGCAGCCGTTACGTCGTAGTCGTGATGGTAAGGAGACGTTCCATCGAGGTTATATAGGACGAGCCTCGCACGAGCCCCCGATAGAACTGCAGGCAAATTATTAATTACCTGGACTGTGCCGTTATCTACTTCATTGAATTGAATGTGAATTGGCTCGCAGGCTTTTCTCGCCCCAAAGAGTGCTGCGTTCGGCTCCAGGTCGTAATGGTAAATTTGCCAAACAAAGCTTGGTTGAGCCGGATGACTCATCCAAGTCAGAATTCCCTGAACCGGATGAAATAGCTGCGCTTGCCGGCCTTCGTACATGGCGCGATAACCTTCATAATTCATCATCTGGCCCTTACGCACGAAGTCAGCCAAATTGGCTATCTTGCCATAGCGACTTGCCATGATCGCCGGGTATTTGCGCCCGCCTCCGGCCGTAAAGTCATGTTCTGCCCAGTCGTCGTTAATCGTGTTCCAATCTTTCCGCGGCATCATACCCTGGATGGATTCAAGGGTTGGGATAGAGATAGCGCCTATCTCTGTCTTGAAGGTTTCCTTCTGATTGAAATTCTTCTTCTCTGAAAAGGCGTCATAGTTGCTGGGGGTTTGCCAATCGTAAGGCCCTCCTGAGTTGGCTCCGTAGCCGCCACCTGAATTGGACTGATACCACCGCTGCGGATCAAGATCGGTTAGCACCGCGCGCAGCGCGTCGTCGAGATACTTAGGAGGATCTGCCTCGTTGCGGCCGCACCAAATGGCAATGGAAGGATGGTTACGTGTGCGTAGCACCTTATCTCGGCAATTCGCCAGATAGAGGCCGAGATCCAGAGGGTCGGCGCTGTTGAATTGGAAGAATTCGTCCCAAACGAGGATGCCGTATTTATCGCACAACTCGTAGAGATCCTCGCTCGTGCTCTGGCCACCCCAATTACGGATCATCGTATAGTTCGCAAGTTGATGCATCCGAATCTGCGCTTCCAATCGTTCACGCGGGATACGCTTTAGCGCCTCATCCATTCCCCAATCGCCGCCCTTGCAAAAGACGCGAACGCCGTTGACGCTTAACGCCAGATTGCCGGTTTCCGGGACTTGATAGGTAATTTTGCGGATGCCGAAGGAGATGTCTTGAACGTCGGATATAGCGTCCGCCACTTCGACAGCAAGATGCAGCCAGTAGAGATCTTGCGGACCAAAACCATTCGGCCACCAAAGCTTGGGATTCAACAGCCGTAGTTGCGTGAATGCTTTCGGGTCGAAGGTAACAGTCTGCGAGGTGTTGGCCGCCAGTTTGATCGGCTTCTCAAATTTGACGTTGCCGAAGCTTCCCTTGAGGACACATGTCTGAGTCTGATCGGTGACGTTCTGGACAGTCGCCGTCACGGTAACCTCAGCCAGATCGGTGCGAAGCGACGGAAGGTCTGTTGTGACCTGGGGATTCTTTATCACCGCCGGACCCGTTGCCGTTAGAAACACCTTTTGCCAAATGCCGGTATCGCGATCGCGAATGCCAGGCATCCAATCCCATCCAATTGTGCAGGCAAATGTCGGACCATCGATTCTTGTGATGCCCCCAATGATTCCGTTTCCGGCGCCCATGGTGTGCTCGCTGGGTACTCCTGGATGAGGCTGGGGAAAGACACGGACTACGGCAACGGCTTGTTTTCCAGGCACGACGAGAGAGGTGATATCGAAGATGCCACGAATGAAAGCACCATCAACGGTACCTACACTTTTCCCGTTGACCCAAACTTCGGCCTCATAGTTAATTCCATCAAAATTAAGCCAAATCTTCTTTCCCGAGTATGCAGATGGAACAACGAAAACATTCCGATACCACCAATCGGCTCGAGCGAGCGTTTCGGGAATCTTATCGGGGCGATTATTTTCCCCATAAAGCGGCTCGGGATAAACTCCATTGTCGACAAGAGTAGTAAGCACGGTTCCGGGAACGGTCGCTTTGTACCAGCTATCCGCCACGAAGGACACCCGAGACATTTGATCAACCGATGCAGACACCTTGATTGCATCTTGAAGTTCCCACCCGGATTCAAGGACGGTTTTCGTTTGAGCCTGAACCGAGTAAAGCCAGCTATCCCGGTGCGGCCATAGTAAGTTGGCCCACGCTGTGCGGGCCGCCAGAGCAAGAGTAGCGGCACCTGCCGAGGCTGTAGTCATAAACTCCCTGCGAGAGTTCATGGTCATCGTCTTAGGTTCTCCTATGGATGTTCCTTGCTACCTCGGATGGCTACTTTGGCTCGTGTACAGCAAATTGCATACTAATGAATTCGTCGTACTACAGGAAGTGGCGCTTCCTTGAGGAAAGCGCCACTTCTGGTTCCGTCTCTCTTACGTTGACATTGTTCAAGGCTGTGATGCAAAGTTATTGTTCTTGAGGCCGAGTGAATCGGGATTCACTTTTGGAGCGGCAATGCCGACCAGCAGGTCCACATAGGTCGAGCCGACACCGGAGACCGGAACCCAAACGTTTCCGGACAGGTCCACGGCGGGCCGATTGATGGCCAGGTTTGGCCGCTGATAGGTCTGAGCAGATCCATTAAAGGTGCAGGTACATGTAGAACCCGCGAACCCTGCAGCGGTTGCGGAGGCACCGTTCGGCGATAGAGCTGTTCCGGTATTGGTGATGGCATTGAGATAGGGGCTATTGTTTAAAGCGAACCATACATTGCCCGCTCCGTCCGTGGTTAGATATTCCGGATAATTCGTCACCGTGGCCGAACTGCCATCGCGAAGGCCGGCAACGTTATGGATGATCGTGAACTTGAAGTTCGAGGTCGAACTCGTGTTGAGGGTGCTTCCGTAGGCCGGTGTCAACTTGGTGAGGGACGAAAGAATCTGGTTGGCAGCAGTCGTCGTCGTATTGATCCAGGTCGAGTTCGCGATCCAGAGGTTGCCGAACTTGTCGAAAGACCAGTCCTGCGGCTTAGCCAGGAAGTGCAGGAAGTCTCCGCTCAATGCTGGATTGGGAATATCAATGATCGTCGATGACGCGTGACCTGGAGTGTTCGTCGTATCTCCCGCCGCGGTGTTAGGAAGAACGCCGATTGCCGAGAGCGATGTATTGCATGCGGGGAGTTGACCGTTAGACCCCGAGTAGGTCTGCGTCCCAGTGAAACTCATGTCGATGAGATACGCCGGTACGTTCGTGCCACTCTGCGTGCCAGTTGCTCCGCCGTTGTTGCCAAGGGTCCACACAAACGGCGCACCGGTAATTGGGGTCGAAGTAGATCCCGAAACCGTCATATCGTTCTTGTTGGGATCCACCACGATGTAGGCGAAATTGGTATTGCTGATCATATTGTCGAGCTTTGAGGTGTAAACAGTAGATGGGTTCTCATTCAAGAAAACACCCATGCCCAAATTTACATTCGCTCCGGCGTCGGTACCGAATCCCGCTCCGCAGCTTGACGGACCATCGCCATTCGTCATGTTGAACCAGATGTTATTGCTGCCATCCGCATATATCGATACGGGAATCGGAAGTTTGCTATCGGGATTGGCAGGGATTTGATTGCCAACCGCGGATGCGTTGCCTCCATTGGTGTATGACAGACTATTGGCATATGTCGTTCCGGACCCAGTAACCTTCCCTATTGCCCCGTTCTGACGATCGTTGAACCACACGTTGTTGGCGGTATCGATCGAAGGGACGAGCAAGCCGGTCAATTGATAGGTGTTCGCTGCGCTGGTCCATAGTTGACCGGACATCGCCGTCGGGGTCCCACTGACCGCGTAGTTGTTTACGAGATAGCTGCCGGTTGTGGTGCCCGCCTGAATCGGTACTCCGACTGGAGTCAGTTCAGTCAGGAAGCTTGGATTCGAAGGCGTTGATTGCGTCGTGGTCTGAGCCGCGGTATGCGGGACATTGCCGATCCATGCATTCCCGAGCGAATCGATGGAGATGCCAGACGGCTGGTTGAGCAGCGAGGTTGGACCCGAAACCGGCGCATACTGGATACCCACTGAGAAATCGGTGATTGCCGCGGCTGAACCAGGGTAGGGAGTGAAGGGCACCGAGGCGGAGATGAGCCCGTAAAGATTGGCGATCTTCGCAGAGGATAGGGCCGGATTCAGAGCAAGGTCCAGCGCGGCCTGCAGCGTGTCCGCGGGAGCTGTTCCCCCGACGTTGCCGAAGAGGGTTCCGCACGGAGTGGCGCTGCCCGCGCTACCTCCGGTGGAGTTCACGCATGCTGATAGCATGTCGGCGATGAGATTCATCTGCCACCACTCGGGAGTCGCTGAGCTATTGCTGTTGCTTCCCGGCGAACTTCCATTAGGGCTCACAAGAATCTGATCGATCGCCATTGCATTCGCCAGGCCGATAACGTTCGTCGCGCTGGTGGCGAAGTTGTCCGCCGGCGCCGTCGATGTGCTTCCTGGCTGGCTGAGTTGCGTCTGGCCGAAGGAGGTACCGGTCGAAAACTGCGCTAGAACGTATGCTGCCGCTACCGTTGTCTCCTCATTGAGTACAAATGATGAACTGGAGGTGAGGTTGTCGCATAACCCTGCAAGAGCTATGAGTGTCAGGTTGCCGTTGGAGCCCTTTCCCGCACTGGCGGCGCCGCCGGAAGCAGTGACATAGAGATACGTGCCGGGTGTGCAGGTGTACTTCCCGGAAAGGTTGAATGATCCGGTGCTATCGGTTGTGAGCGGAGATACGAGCAATGGCGAAGCTGCAGAGGCGTAGCCGGAGGTGCCGACGGCATAAAGCTGGACGGATGCGCCGACCACAGGCTGGCCGCTCACGATCGTTCCGCTCAGAACGGTACTCGTTCCGGGAAGATGGATTATGTAAGTCTTACTTACTGGAGTAGTCGTCACAGTACCGATAACCGGTAGCGTAATTGCCGCGATCGCAGTGATGGTTTCAGTTGCGGAAACCGTAATTGGCCCAGTGTAGAGGGTCGAGGAGACGGTCGGAGTGGTGCCGTTCGTGGTGTAGTAGATTGCCGCCCCTACCGTGGTATCCCCAAGGGTGACTTGCTGCGTCGCGGCGTAGGTTCCCGCAGCCAGTGAGAAGGTGGGCTGGATGAGAATGGTATAGGCGCCTCCGCCGACCGCGCTATAGCCGTATCCATAACCCTGCGATATTGCCACAGCATTCAGAGTCTCGCTTGCGGAGACGCTAATTGGTGTCCCCGTATAAAGCGTTGACGAGGTGGTTGGAGTACTTCCATCCGTCGTATAGTAGATTTTCGCGCCGGTCGCTGTATCGGTAATGGTGACGGACTGCGCCGAAGTGTAGGCTCCGGCCGCTGGAGTTAGCACCGGGGTTGGGGCCGGTGGCAGGTTGATCGTGTAGCTGGCAGACGCCATGGCACTTGGGCCATTCCCTGTCGGATTAATGGCGATCGCATTGACCGTCTCACTTTGCTGCACCATCAACGGTGTTGAAGTCGAATAGAGTGTGGAAGAAACTGTGGGAGTCGTACCGTCCGTGGTGTAGTAGATAGCAGCCCCCGGAGTGGCTTCCTGGATCGTGAGCGTCGGTATATACGCGTAGGTACCGCCGGCCGGGGAGATCACTGGTGTTGCCGTCTGGGACGATGTGCACCCCGACAAAAGCAGGCCGCCGGTCAACATAGCGGCAAACATCATCAACTGACTAATAAGAAATCGCAACGCTCGTGACTGCATGATCTGTACGGCCTCCTGTGCCGTGTTTCCACTGGTGCTCTCCCTCACGGAATCGCTCTCAACATGATGGTAGCGCTGTCATAATGGATCGGAGCAAACACTACGCTTTGGTGATAGAAGATGTCAAGAGCTAATCTGTCGGGCGTTGAGTTCCGATTGCTAACAGCGAAAAACCGAGTCGCTTCCTCGAAAAAAGTCAAAGCGTGCTACTTCTAAACAGCCCCAGAAACTATTTCAAGGCGATCATTAACCTCAAATGACAGAGACAGGCACCCAGAATGCCCGAATTGGATCCGAGCTTTGCGGGAACAACGTGCGTTTCTGCCTTCGCCATTCGTTGCTCCGGGGCTCTCGTGAGATCGGTCAGGTGATAAAGGGAGCTGCCCTTGGCGAGTTCCTCGAACATTTTGGGAGCGAACATCTCCCAAGCACTGGCCACGCCACCCCCAATTACATACAGGGGTAAATTCAGGGAATTAACCAAACCCGACAATCCTCGTCCCAGCGCCTGGCCAAGCATTTCAAATAGCTCGATCGCATCGAGGTCACCAAATCAGCCAAGTCGAACAGATTCGAAGCGGTAAAACGGGGGGTCGTTCTGATCAAATCACACAGATGGCCATGCGGATTTCGTGAAGGCCGCTCATGTGCCATGCGAATGAGACCGGTAGCGGAGGCAGACAATTCAAGGCATCCCCGCGTGCCGCAAGCGCATAGAGGACCAAGGGGGGTCGACGGAGACATGTCCGGATTCGCCCGCCATGTCATTCATCCCATGCCAAATATTTCCGTGCAGCACAATCCCGCTGCCGACGCCGGTGCCTAAGGTCAACATACATAAAGAACCAGCGTTGACTCGCTCCCCTGCCCCAACACGCATTCGGCGAGAGCCGCTAAATTAGCATCATTCTCAACGATGACCAGCCTCTTAAGACATCTTTCGAGTTCTCGCCTCAATTCAAAATCCTCCCATCCTGGTAGATTGGGCGGATTGAGCAGCCGGCCCTCCGGCAACTCCCTAGGTATTGGCGTCGCGACGCCAATACCCACACATCGTTCGATGCCGCCGAATCGTAAGCATAATGATTCCACTGCGTCACAGAGGTCAATAATCACTGCGTCCCGGCCGTTTGGGCGACGAGTCGATAGCTGGATCACGTCCTTCAAACCATCTTCACGCGAATAGGCGGCAATTCGGAGATTCGTTCCGCCGAGATCAACGCCAATCGAGTACAGTCCCACTTCCACTCCTCACATCGTTGCGACACTGCCCTGACGTCAAACGATCAAACAATTTAATGGTTAGATATGGCCGTGATCGCAACGTGACAACGAGCTTGCTCCAACATCTACAACGTTCGGCCTTTGGCCCGCTGATAGCTACTGCAAAGGCGATCCTGGATATATTGGAACCTTGAGGGACGGAGACGTTTCGCCACGAAACATACGACCAATCTCATCAGCTAATCGAAGGTACCAATCGTTGGGAAGATGGTCACCATCGGCATCCAGAGTTAACCAATATCCCTGTTGTGGCGCATCGGCCTTCGACGGCGCAGCCTTCAGAATCGCGGTCCCTTCGTTCACTTCATCAAACATGGCGATCTTGACGATGGAAGCACCCGCCTTCCGCGCGTTATAGGCCTGCTCCCACAAAAACTTTCCACCCAGCCTCGGGATTTGATTCTCCCGCTTATCTCGGTTCAGGTTGTGCCAGGAAAATCCAGGAAAAATCACCGGCATATAAAGCTGATGATTTCTCTTCGTCAGCGCGATGTCGGGATCCAGATGAGTGTGCTTCCAGGCATCGGCCTGAGACAAGCTTGCGTAGCGCCCGACCGTCCATGGCTGGACGATGTCGAGTTGCGCATACACCCCTGCCCATTGCTTGTCGATGACACTGTCGCCGTTCAACGTACCCCATCCAGCCGGAGTGCCACCGATTACTTTCGCATGTGCTACTTCATGAAACCAGTGAATGATCGCTGATGCCAATGCTGGATCGACAACATGATTGCCGGCGCCCGCAAAACCAAGACCCCAGATCGAGACAACCGGACGACCATCCAATGTTAAATAAGAGGGACTAGACGTGATCCCAACAGTTTGGGTCAGGTATTCCCAATCCGACTGGAGCTGCTGAAGGACCGTGTCAGAATGGTTACCACTCAAGTCATATTCCACGGCGAAGACGCGGTCATGGTCCTGCGCGCTTGCCATCACGTTCCTGAGTACGACATCTCCTTCGGCTCTCGACGGTTTAATCTCTCCGATAAACCGTTGCAACAATGCCCCGTCAATCCCATACGTCTTCATCCACTCGAAATGTTTTTCTACCGTCTCTTTCGCAAAGGACGAGAAGACGTACGCCTGCTTGCCGTCGATCGTCATGTCTGGCAATGGGCAGAGCGAATGGCCGCTCAACTCACTGACATCGGGATATACATCGATCGTGAGGTTCTCAGGCGAAGGAACTCCCCTTGACCAATGACTCCAAGTATTTCGTGGCGAACCGTCTCCCGGGCATCGAAACCAACCCTGGTATCCAACAAGTAATGTGCCTCGAAAAGGAACAGCTTCTGAACCCTGAGCATGTATTCCTCTGGCACAACCGAAAAGATAACCCATAAGAACCGCTACTGCTGCAACCTGAAGTATGACTTTCATGGAAAACATCCTCTGAGAAGTTCGTCTCGATACACTTGCCTAAACAATCTCTGTCCAATCGAGAATGGAGCTAAGGCGACGACCGCTGCGTCGTGGCAAAAGCCAATCCCTACATCAGCGGGGGGTGCGTAACTTGAAGGTATATTTCCAAGCAGAAACTGGTTCATGGGTAGGAGCTACTATTACTGCCCTTCATAGCGAGCGTACTACAGGGAGACATATTATGGCAACGCAACCATAATTGGTCCTGAGTGCGGCTGACTCTTTCCCTACCGTACGGGCCGAAAGTTCTAGGTGCCCGAAACCAAGAGATGGCAAGCCACCGTGTTTACCATGCTGGGAGAACCGGCCACCGTTTCAAGATGCAGAAGTATCTGCAACGACTGGCGCGATGTGTCCTGTGTGAGATGACAAGACTGAAGTACCGCTGCCCATCGAGTAGGATCTGCCACGATATTGCCTGCGGCCTCCGTTCCCTCTCCGCTGGCTCCGGCAAGGATCAACACCCAGCCCCTGTTGCCGGGATTGTGGAAGAGGCTGATGATGGCGAACGATTCACCCGTGTCGAAACCACCGGCAGTGGGGATATATTCACTGCTCTCGCCTGTTCCCGGATGGACATTGCGAACAAACTCCCGCTGGCTCTGAGAGTCGAACGCAAACTGGAAGTCCAGAACCGAGTCGAACATAGAGGTCCAGGGATTAGATCGAGGGCTACCGAGAAAGACGAGGTTCTCATCTGTTTGAATATCCTTGACGCGGAAGTCTCGTGCCGCTTTCACCAATAAGCGATTTTGGCCTGGCTTCATCAAAGATGCCAGGTTCGCGATAATGCTGCCGTCGAAGGATGATATCTTGTCTCCGCGAAGGATATCTTTCATAAATGCGAGTTGTGCAGAAGGGAGCTCACTCGTTCCGGGAGGCAAATAAGATTGGTTCGCGTAATCGGAAAGCGACAGGCTCTTTCGTGAAATCCTCTGTATCTCTTCTATGTTCGGGTCGGTGGCGACTATGAGCACCCGATAAGAGCCGTCGAAGAGCGACGCCCACGGCGCTGCAATCGAACCTCTGACTCTCTTCTCCGTTACACCGGCTTGCCCAGCGTGGTTCAGATACGAGAGCGCGATTCCAACGGTTAACGACACGATTCCAAGGATGGGCAAGATCCAATACTTCCAGCCAAATGACGGACCGTATCCAGGCGAGGCCGATGGATCGAGCTGAAGTTCGTAAGGCTCCAGTGGAATATCTGGAATCGCGGGCTCGTGCCCCAAGCCATCCGCAGACGCCCTTGGAATGCGTATGAATTCGGGGACGTATCCTCCCGGGGGCACACTGATGCGGAACTCCGATGCGATCCCGACGCCGCTATAGTGCTGCACAAGGCGCTTGCGTACGTCACTGGCTGTTACCCGAACAATGGCATCTTCACCAGTATCGTAAGCAGGCGAACGTCCGAAGAGCTCGATACCGATCGTGCGCTCCTTCAGATCCGCCATCTTTCCAGCCGCAGATTGCCAGAGGATGTATTCGAGAAACTGCGCACTGCGGGAGCTTCCCTTGAACGCGGGACCATCTACGATCTCGTTCAGGTATCTCTTCAGCAGCGTCTTTCCGCCGGGGGTGCGAGCTACTTCTGCTATGTCCCAGGTGGTTGATGCGTGACCGAATTCGGATGCCGCTTCCATGCTTTGGATACCGAATCCTAGCATAGCAAGCGAAAGTGTGGCCCCGCGGAAGTGCGCTCTGTCCGTTGAAAGCTGATTAGACCAAATCGATATGGCTATGCAGGCGAATATCCGCACTCGACGAGCCGACCATAAGCTGCACAGTTCCGGGCTCATATGTAAATTGTCCCTTGTCATCGTCCCAGTACCGCAGCGCAATGTGGTCATGCGCTAGAGAAAACGATACCGTTTGCTTTTCACCGGGCTGAAGGTAGACTCGCTGGAATCCTGCAAGCTGCTTAATGGGCCGCTGCTCCTTTCCGCTGGCTTGCACATAAAACTGGACGATTTCAACCCCGGCCACGTGGCCGGTATTATAGATGTCTGCCGACAAGACAATTGCCTTGTTGGGCTGAAGACGATCGTCCTTGATGCGAATATTTTCATAGCCAAATGTTGTATAGCTCAGTCCGTGGCCGAACGGGTAGAGCGGATCGCCATGAAAGTACATATAGGTTCTGCCATGCTTGATGTCGTAGTCGTGGAAATTGGGCAGCTGTGCAACATCTCGGAACCAAGTCGAACATAACTTGCCGCCCGGGTTATGGTCTCCGAAGAGAGCGTCCGAGATAGCATTTCCCTGCTCTTCGCCGGCGTTCAGGGAACACAGGATGGCCGGCACATTCTCCTTTTCCCAATTCAGCGCCACCGGGCAACAGGAGTTGACGACAAGAACCGTGCGCGGATTGACTGCAGCGACTGCCTTAATCAATTCATGCTGCACCTCTGGGAGATGCAGATACTCCCTGTCACGGCCTTCGTCGGACAGCAGGCGGTTGACGCCGACGAATACGAGAGCGACCTCCGCCTCTCTTGCAGCCTTGACCGCATTGTCCAGGAGGGCCTGATTGCGTGGGCCAACGATCGTGCAGCCCGGAGCATAGATCACCCGCGTTCCGGAGGTCGTTGCCGGCTTCCCCGGAAGAAGCTGAAACGCTTGAAGGTTGAAGAAATGATCCCGAGTCTTGGACTTGAACTTGAGGAATACAATGTGGCTTCCAGTAGGGCCTGCCAGCGGAGTGCTGACCGTCTTCCATGTAGCCATCCCTCCGGTGGCCGGAGCATGAAGCGTCAGAGCTGGAGTCTTTCCAAGCATATCGAAGTAGAGTTCGATGTCCCCATCGGCACTGCTCGCGAACTTGAATTCAATGGAGGTCTTTTCTGAGAAGTCCAGCGGTCCGTATTGAGCCCAGTCATTATTTTTGATCGAGGTGAGCAATTGAGTTCCATCGTCCGCAAAGTCCACAGTAGGTCCGCGAAAGTTCGAGGTGCTCACATATTCTCCGGCAGGCACGATGTCGCCATACGGCACCGAACCCAATGCCGCCGATAGACCGAGGTAAGGCGATACCAGATGCGTTGGCCTGCCACTGTAACCGCCCAAATGGCAGGATCCCGCCATCGGCCCGATGATCGCCACCTTCTTGAGCCTGCTCTTGTTGAGTGGCAACAACTGCTTCTCATTTTTCAGCAGGACCAATGATTGGCGTGCTGCCTCCCTAGCTAGATCTCGGTGCCGTTGTCCTTCGATCAGTTCAGGCAACAAATCACCCCACGGTACATCCGCCGTGGAGTCAAACTCGCCAAGCAGGAACCTCCCGGTCAAGACGCGAGTCAACGCAGTCCGCACCGCACCTTCCGAGACCAGTTTGTCCTGGCAGGCCTTTGTCAGATGTTTCGAATAAGTATCTCCACAGTTCAGATCCGAACCTGCCTTGATTGCCAGAGCAGCAGCCTCTGGGCCGGTTTGAACATAGTGGTGGGTTCGGTAGATATCGGCCACGGCATCGCAATCGGAGACGACGTAGCCTTTGAATCCCCATCGCTTGCGAAGAATATCGGTAAGCAACATAGGATCGGCGACACACGGGACTCCCCATAACGAGTTATAGGACGCCATCACGGTAAACACTCTTGCTTCGGTCACACATGCTTCAAAACCGCGAGTGTAGTACTCCCAGAAGCTTCGGCGGTCCGGGGTCGCATCTGCGTAATCGCGATCTGTGTCGGTCTCGTTGCAAACGTAATGCTTGGCACAGGCGACCGTCTTGAGATACTTCGGATTATCACCCTGCATGGCACGCGTCGTCTGCACCGCGAGTGTTTGGACCAGAAAGGGATCTTCGCTGAAGTTTTCCTCACAGCGGCCCCATCGTGGATCCCGTAGACCCATGTTCACTGTGACTGGAGAAAAGAAGGTCAGGCCATAACCTGTCTTATTGTGATAGGCACGAGCCTCGTCGGAGACGGCAGTATAGATCTGATGTACCAGGTCCGGGTTCCAGGAACACCCAAGCGCGATTGGCTGAGGAAACGACGTAATGGGCCCGTCCACATTGACGCCGTGAAGCGCCTCCGACCAATAGTTATAGTGCGCCAGCTCCAGCTTAGGCAATGCAGGCGCGTTATGGACCAGTTGAAGGGTCACCTCATCGAGGGACATTCGACTTACGAGGTCCGCGGCCCGTTGCGAGGCGTTCTTGAAGGCGGCGTCGGCAAGGCCGCGAGTCTCTCTAAGGCTGGTGTCGGCCAACGCATACCGATCGAAAGTAGCAAGGGCAACCGAAGCAATCGATGCCATGAGAAACTCTCGGCGGGAGAGCGGCGTCGGGAACGTGCCTGGGGTAAATTTTTCAGACTTCATGGAAAACTCCTTTTGCCGTAAGTGCCGGCAAATTTACAGGTCAGGGTTGCGTGGGTGTCATTGAAGGCGGAGCATCCTCGGGACTGCTGCCCCAGGTAAGGTTTGGATGGCTACCCATCTCCAGTGCGAGTTTGCCTCCCGCAGCAATATCCGCGTGTGCAAACCAGGGTTTATCCCAAGGCTTTCCATTGAGCGTGGCGGATTGTATGTATTTGTTTTGTGCCGAAACGTGATCGGCTATCACGGTGAGAACCTTGCCATTTCCCATCGTAATGCTGCTGCTCGAAAAGATTGGGCTTCCTATCTCGTAGATGGGACTTCCTGGACATTCTGGGTAGAACCCGAGGGAGCTAAAGACATACCACGACGAGGTTTCCCCGCCGTCCTCGTCTCCGGGAATCCCAAGTGGGCCCTCTCCGTACCACACGTCAAGCAGTTGGCGGATACGCTTTTGAGCCTTCCACGGCTGGCCAGAGAAGTCGTAAAGATATGGGATGTGGAAGCTCGGCTCATTGCCTTGCGAATACAAACCCACGAGACCGGTTGCATCCGGAAATTGCCCAAGGAATCCATACTTCGAGGTTCCATACTGTTCTACAAATAGTTGGTCCAAACGAGCATTGAAGGCACTACGACCACCCATGAGTCGAATGAGACCTTCCGGATCGTGTTGCACGCTGAACGTATAGAGCCATGAGTCTACTTCAGTGGTGTAGTCTCTTCCTCCCTGGCCACCGCCGAGTTTGGGATCGAAGTGTTCGACCCAACGCCCATCAGCGCTCTTCGGAGACATGAATCTGGTGGCGGGATTCCAGACACTTTGGTAGTTGTAGGCGAGCTTCGTGAAATAGTCGCCGTCTTCTTTCTTGTCGAGTATCTGTGCGACCCGGGCAACCGTCCAGTCGTCGTACGCGGTCTCCAGAGTGACAGAGACGGCTTGACGGCGTTCTCCCGTGACAGCCGGAATAGTTTCCTTTTCTCCCCAGGCAAGGGCCGGGAAAAAACCCTTGTCGAAATAGACCTTGTCGAGTGGCGTGAGGCTACCGCGCTTCCACGGTAAAAGCGTGGCTTCGGTAGCATTCTTGCGCATCGCTTCGTATGCGAGTGATAGGTCGAAGTCGCGGTAGCCCTTGCTGTAAGTGTCTAGGATCATTTGATCAGCGTGGTGGCCAATCATGACGGCCTGCTCGCCAGCGACAGATGGAAAGGATGGGATCCAGCCGCTTTGTTGATACATCCGCAGATAGGAACGGATCATGTCTTCCTGGCGGTGTCCGTCCAGCAGAAGCTGGAGAGGATGCATCGAGCGGAAGGTGTCCCAAAGGCCATCGTCCACATAGAAGTCGTGCCCGTCTGTGTTGTGGACAGCATGATCGAATCCCGAGTAGTAGCGGCCATCTTCCGAGATATCCGTCATGCGGCAGAGAGAGCGCCATAGAGCCGTATAAAAAATGGTGCGCTGCCGTTCCGTTCCACCAGTAGTGTTGACTTTTCTGAGAGCACTCTCCCATTGAGCCCGCGTCGCTGCTTTGACGGCCTCGAAATCCTTGCCGCCGGCATCGAGAACTAGGTTGCGCTTTGCCTGGTCTACGCTGATATAAGAAAGGCCGACACGCACCTCGATCTGCTCGCCAGTGTGTGTCGGTTCTGTTGACACGAAGCCAACCCCGTCCCCGCGAACGCTTCTTTCATGTTGAAGCGTGTGATTCTGCCATGTCTGGTAGCTGTTGAATGGTCGCGAAAACTCAGCATAGAAGTAGAGCCGCGTCTCTTTTGTAAGATCCACCGCAGTCGCCACGGTGCCAGTGATTCGCTGGCTTCCAGTCAGCACATTTGGACCCACAGCCGTAAGTTCCGCGTCTTTACCAAGCGAAAAGCTGATATGAGCATGGGGTGAAGCAGACAAGGTAAATCGATAGAAACCGGCATGTTCCGTTGCTGTGTACTCCGCTTTGGAAGACCATGTCTGCAGATCGACGGAGTAGTAATACGGTGTCGCCGTCTCGAAATCGTGGTCGAAGTCCGAAGCGTAAGCAGCTGGCTCAGAACTGACGTCGCCCGTTGACACCATGAACATTCCAGTACCTGGGGAAAAACCATAGAGCTTATCTGCAAGATAGCGGTCCTGAATCCCCGGTGTGGTGACCGGAACGAGTCTTGCCATGCCATACGGTACCTGCACGAAAGGCAGCGTCGCCGACAATAACTGGCCGATACTTCCAATGTTAGGTGAAACATAGTCGACCGGCTGCTTCGATGAGGGATCGGCAGCCAACGCAGAGACAGAAGCGAGCAGAATGGCGACGATAAGAATGGAAGTTCGTTTCATGATGTGTCGGTTCTCGTCCTTTAGGGCTTGAGCATGAAATTCGTTGTAAGTTCCGCGCGGGAGTTGCCACCAACCCAAACAGTAAAGGTACCGGGCTCAGCGACCCATTTGCCTTCGGCGTTCCAGATTGCGAGTTCGGACTGAGGCACATCGAAGGTCACTGTTTGAGCTTCATGTAGCTTCAGATGAATGCGCGAAAAGCCCTTCAGAGAGCGTTCCGGAGTTTCAACACTCGACGTGTTCTGACGGAGATAGAGCTGTGCCACTTCGTCTCCTTCACGCTCGCCGACATTGGTGACTTCCACGCTGACATGCACAGCTTCTCGAGAAGCAACCGGAGGGGCCAGCACCAGGAGATGTGCATACCGGAAGCTTGTGTAGCTCAAACCAAAACCAAATGGGAAGAGGGCTTTTCCATCATCGTCGACATACTTCTGTTTCCGCGATGGATCGGTGTTGTAGAAATCGGGCAGTTGCCCTATGCTGCGCGGAAAGCTCACGGAAAGCCTGCCAGCGGGATCGTTGTCGCCGAAGAGTGTTTCAGCGATTGCCTGCCCTCCAAATTCGCCGGGGTACCAGGCCTCGAGAATGGCCGGGACATGTTCTTTGGCCCACGGCAGAGTGAGGGGACGACCATTCTCGAGCACCAGGACTACAGGCCTGCCGGTCGCAACGACGGCCTCAAGAAGTTGCTCCTGGTTGTCAGGCAGATCCAGGCTGCTGCGATCAAAGCCTTCTCCGGATATCCCCTGACGTTCTCCCAGAGCAAGAATGATGACGTCAGCTTCTCTGACCCTGTTTAGCGTAGATGCAATGTCCTTGCCGTCATCGAAAACAATTCGCGCTTGTGGCACTTCCTTGTGAAGTCCATCCAGCAAACTGAGATGCACTCCGTTTTCTTCCTTCTCGTAGTCGCCGTATCGTGCGACGTTGGCGTTGGGGCCAATGACGGCAATCCTCGATATGGATTTCGAAAGCGGTAAAAGCCCCTTATCGTTCTTGAGTAAGGTCATGGATTCGCGTGATGACCGAAGCGAGACAGCAAGATGCGCCTGCGACCGGTAGGTCCTGGCACTTAGGTCCGGATCGACCAGCGGCCGATCGAAGAGGCCAAGCGTAAACTTCACCCGCAGTACGCTGCGAACGGCACGATCCAGATCCGCTGCGTCGAGGGTATTATCGTGGATGCAGTCGACCAATGCCTGCTGAAAGACATCATGCGCAAAATCGTAGAACTGCATATCAACGCCCGAACGGATGGCTAAACACACCGCATCTTTCGGAGTAGCTGCTACATGATGCACCTTGTATAGCCTTTCGATCGCACCGAGATCGGAAAGAACAAAACCCTGGAAGCCCCACTCATCTCGCAGTACTTTCTTCAGGAGGAAGGGATCAGCCGTCACAGGGATGCCGTCGATCTCGTGATAGGCCGCCATCGTAGCCATCGCATGGCCGTCGCGAAAGGCCGGCTCGAATCCCTTCAACATCACGCTGCGCAACTCTCGCTCGCCCATATGTACGGGCGACGTATTCGTGCCGCCTTCGGGCGAGCCGTGTCCTGCGAAGTGCTTTGGCTCGGCGACGACGTTCCGGTCACTCGCGAGACTACTGCCCTGTGCGCCGCGAACGTAGGCCAGTCCCAGCTGGCCGGTAAGGTACGGATCCTCTCCGAAGTCCTCCTCGACGCGGCCCCAGCGTGGATCGCGCGCCAGATCGAGAACGGGCGCCAGGATCATATCCACACCACGCGGTCGAGCCTCCGATGCGATGCTTGCAGCGGTCTCCTGAGCGAGTGCAACATCCCATGTGGCAGATAGTCCTATGGGTGCGGGAAAGACAGTTCCCGTGTCATAGCCGTGCAACGCTTCTTCAACAAAGAGCGCTGGAATCCCAAGCCGGTTGTGGGCCATGACCCATTGTTGGATGGCATTGGCTTGTGCGGGAGTGGGATAGAGATCGTGGATGCCACCCACTCCAAGCGTACCGAAGAGTGCCTGGGCTTTGGCCGGAACGAACGTAGCAGTTGGAGTTGCATGCGTATCGTCGCTATGAGCATCCACCAGCTCCTTTGCTCCGGAGTACAGGTCAAGCTGGCGAACTTTTTCCTCAATCGTCATACGGTGCATAAGATCATCGATGCGCGCCTCGATCAGCGCCTGCGACTGTTTGTAGGTGGGCAAAGCTGAGGCTGTCGGTTGTTGTGATGCCGCGCTGATAAGCGATCCGCAGAGCAGTCCAACCATCATGGGGAGCCAACTCCGTCGCGTTCTTTTCATTAAAACCCGGGCCCGTTGGTCGCTCTTCTTCACAGTTTCCTCGCTGATGCAGTTTCTTAGTGGCATAGCTTCTATGGAGCCGGCTTGAATATCTTCAGATCGATAGCATTTGCGATCGCCTTATGTCCCGCATCATTAGGGTGGAGATGGTCCCCACTGTCATAGGCCGCTAGATACTGCGTTGGATGAGCCGGGTCATGGGTAGCGATATCCTGATCAACAATCCCATCGCAACCGCTGCCGTCCTCACGAATGAACCTGTTGACCTTCTGCCTTTCTATCTCTTCTGCGGGAGTCCAATATTTTGCACCTTCGAACGGAGTCAGCGTTGAACAGAGAAGGTGAATATTCCGTTTGTGTGCTCGCGCAATCAATCGTTGCATCCCAGCGATGAGCGCTTCACCAGACGGCGAGGACGGCGAACCCAGATCGTTGATTGGGTCGTCGGAGAAGATGACCCAGCGGACATTAGGTTGATCGAGAACATCTCTCTCAAAACGATTTTCCGCGCTCTCACCCGCTCCGTTGACCAGAAGCTTGTTTCCGCTGATACCGAGATTGAGAACTCCAACGCAAGCGCCCTCGCTGACGAGCCGACGAGCCAGTTGGTCAGGCCAGCGGCGATCGGAATCGTCGGCCGCGTTATACCCTTCGGTGATCGAAGCTCCCAAAGTGACGACGGAACCACGGAGCGGTAATCCCACAACCTCGATACCAGCCAGAAAATATATACTCTTCGATGTTTTGGCGTTCTTTATCTGAACAGCGCCGCTCGTATCACCCGTCTCGACATAACTGGTTTCATGTGCGGATGCATGAAACGTTGCAGCGCCAGCCGTGCCAGGAAGATACATACTGATCGCAAGTTCCGCCAGCGCCGGCGCATCGAAAGCAATGGGGTCGCTGATCACACTCGCCCCGGCAGGAATATCAATTGTTTGCTTATCTTCAAACCGAAGCTGCCGGTCGGACGATTCGATAATCGCAGAACCTGATCGCCGCAGAACAACGTGGACATCCTCAACTCTGAGTGGCTGCGTGCCAAAGAGATTCGATATCCTTAGACGGATGCTCTTGCCTCCAACGCTGAGGCGCACAATTTGCCGCAGCGTCTGGTCCGTGAAGGTCTTCCCTGAGTTGTCATGCATAACCGCGGTCGCCCAGGTTCCTGTCCAGTTCGAAGCGGAAGCGCCTACCATCGCATCCTTTAGCGTCTTTTCCTGCTGCTGTGCAATAGCCCACACCGTCGCAATCGTGATCAAGCCGTAAACAACGATGCGACTGAGTCTCATAAGTATCCTGTGCCAAGTAGGAAAGACAGAAGTTGGTTTCAATTTCTATTGAATCGCTATGGTAACGCTGCCACGAAAACGATACAGATTACGATTCGTGAATGTCAAGAAAGGCACGCTCGCAAATTGCTTTCCGGCTCCTGACATTGAAGACGCAGCGGAGCATCATCGGCGTAAAGCGTTGAGCGCAGCCTGCCGAACTCCTGAGTCGGAAGACCGCGTAGCCAGTTCAAATTGTTTCGCGGCTGGCGCGGCCTGGCCGTCCTGCAAAAGAAGATTACCGAGCTTTAGATGTGCAGCTCCGTTTTCATCATCCAGCGCGATAGCAGCGCGAAATTCTAGCTCTGCCTGCAATCCCATGCCGGTCTTCACCAGCAAATCCCCGAGGTCCAGATGGAATGAAACGTTTGCCGGCTCTAAACGCACTGCCTCCCTCAATTCAACAAGCGCTCTATCCGGCGATCCAAGCCGCACCAGAAACATCCCGTAGTTATGGCGAATGCCGGCGTCAGCCGGATTGGCCTCGACTGCTTTCTGCAGGTGAAACTGCGCCTCACTATAGTGAGCTTTAGCCGCAAGAACACTGGCCAAATCGTTATGAGCCGTTGCAAAGTCGGGTTGCAGATTGATCGCGGAGCGGAACGAGGCCTCGGCCCCAACCAGGTTTCTCTCTCGCACCAAGGCCAAACCCATGTAAACCGTTGCGTCCGGCAGATCCGGATTGATGACCAAAGCTCGCTGCAAAACCGCCTTCGCCTTGTCGAGGTTTCCCTGCCGCAAATACACATCTCCCAGATTCGTCAGAACGGCGGTGTCATTAGGAAGTACCACGGTAGCTCTCTCTCCAGCTGCAGCAGCACTCGGCAGATCTCCCTGCGCTGCCAGCGTCGCCGCCAATGCCCGCAAAGCTTGTGGATACTCTGCGCGATGCCGCAGGGCTTCTTCATACCACGGCACGGCCTTGTCGTATTGCCCACTCTTGGAGTATGCCGCCCCGAGCGCGAAATAGAACTCGGGGTCGTCGGGTTTGTCGTCTTCAATGGATTGTTGCAGCTGCGCGATACCCGCGGCGAGGTTGGAGCCATGTTCCACTTGAGCGAGAGCAAGGTATAGATCGCCATGGGGAATCTTAGCAAGGGAGCCCGGGTCGTATGGAACCACCTCGCCCCGGTAGGGGACCGCAATTTCCTGGATCGGCGCCAGAAAGTTACGGTCAGGCTTATACCGCTGTATGTAGTGATCGGTCATAACAACGTGGACCGCGTCATCGGTCCTACGGCCCCACATATGACAGGTAAGGCAGTTCGGCTTCTGATCAGTTGCTCTGACCGCATCGGGATGAACTGCGGGCAATCCCGAGGCATGAGCTTTGCTGTGGCATCCTATACACACCTCGACATAGTGCCTCGTCGCGTCGTCCCCGGTCAGCTCCTGGTGGGGGTCATGACAGGCAATGCAGGTTAGCTGGCTCTTCAGAAAACAAGCAGATTTTCTGAGGCGATACGCCTGCTGCGCAACCTCCATCCGGTCGTCATAGCCCATCCCAGCATTGTGATCGAACGACAACCTGTAGTCCGTCAACGGCTCACCCGGCCGGTAAGAAAATGGCGTCCTGCCAATCTTCAGCATAGAGTGCGGCAAGGGCGTACTCGTAGTCTCCAAGTGACATTGCGCACAGACGTCCATTTGTCGTTCACGCGTTAGACGGCCAGGATTGACGATGGCATTGCGAATCGCTTCTAGATTCGCCCCTTGCGTGGCAGCTACCTTGATGTGCAGACTTCCCGGACCATGGCACCGTTGGCAGTCGATCCCCTCGGGAATCCTGTCTCCGAAGATTTCCGCATCCTCCCGGGTCCCTCCTTGTCCACTGCGCGATGGATAGGCATTGTGGCAGAACATGCATTCAGCGACGATAGGCCGGCGGAAGTCCTCTTGATCGGAACGGTCATACCCTGGACTCATTCTCCATGACCCACCCAGCTCGCCATACCAACTCACAGGGAGCTCGATGAGCTTGCCTTCATCTGTGAGGTGGAGATATGTGCGCGCATGATTCCCCGAACCCACCACATAATCAATCCGCTTCTCCATACGATTGGATTGTTGCCCTTCAAAACCAACTTGAGATCGCTGCTCGAAAAACTTGCCGTCTCGCTCAAGCATGCTGTAATAGCGGTCCGATGCTTTGTTGTATAGGGCGTTGTGGGCAGTGAAATCTCCCATTTGATCACCCCCACTGACGCGATGGAACGATCGCCCCATACCAGTCTGCTGATAGCTGGCTGCGATATCGGCATGACAACGGGTGCAAAGGGAGGAGTCTACATACTCTGGCCTCGACTGCGCCAACACCGAAACTGGAAGAGGCTCATACCGAAAACACACGATGGCAACGCACACGCCCGAAAGCCCCAGCAATACCAAGGCGCCCTTGCACCGCTGCGAATGAAGCGCTCTCTTCATACAAACAGTTCCGGTTACGAAATAACTCTATACCTGCGAATGAGGACGTCCGGCAACGGGAACATCATCTATTGCTATGGCTTTTGTAACGCCGAATGCAGAGCGTCTATAAATGCTGCATCGTTTGAGGTAAGTCTTGCGGAGAAAACGTCAGTGCCACTCTTATGAACCAATCTCACCAGAAAATGATTCCATCCCTGTTGTAAGGGCAGTCCGGAAGCGACCGCGTTGTCGCCTCCCTCTGGGTGGACAAGAATACTCTTTCCATTGAGAAACAATTCGATTGCATCCTTGCTGTCAAGCGTGAGATCCAGCTTCGGAACATTTGGCTCGATCAGCAGGTTATCGAGCGATCGCGGACTCTGCACCCAGAAGCTCAGGTAGACAACTGAGTTGTCCGCCGCGCCGGAGAGTGGAGAACCATTGAGGCTGAATCCGTTTGCCTCCGCCCTTAGGCTTAGCCAACGCAGATCCTGCACTCGTTCATTATCGCGAAACTTGGCCCGGTCGGCAGGATCGACATAAGGTTTCGCGGCACCGTCCCCTGTGGCGCTGAAATGCCCTGCCGCCAATGACCTCACCAGCGTCCCGTTCTTGAGAAAAGGCTCTCCCACGTCCACCTGAGCGCTTAGCCCAATCCCAAGATTCTCGAGCAAACGCCGCTCCATGAGCTGGGCTTTATAGACCGGCGACCATGCGGGAACGTTGATCAGCAGCAGCCTGCCGCTTCCCTGTTTGAGCTCAACGATGGCCGCTCCAGATGGCTTGGTCTCTCGTTCAGAGCGCAATACCATCGCTGTCTTCGCATACTCCGCTTCCTTGTTCCATTTGAGCCAGTCCGTATTTGCGGCTTCCAGCAGAACCGTACCCTGCTTAACCAATGGACCAGAGAGGCCACCATCAAGGATGATCTGTGGCGAGGACTCAGAGAAGTAGAGGTCCGAGGGCCTCAGGCCCGCGATCACAGGACTGTCGGTAACCGGCAACAGCGAGGAGCTCTGCCTGTTTGTCAGTTCAATCGGCGCCGGAAGCAGTGCGTTCAACTGCGCCAGCGTCTTCGCCGCCACCCCCCAGACAACCACGGTTCCTCCCTTGCCGAGAACGCCATTCATCGTGGTTCGTGCAGATCCACCGGGCGGTGTTCGCCCATCGATAAACAGCAGATCGGGGAGTCCATCATGATGCAGGTCTTGTGGAATTCCATCGGCCAGCAGTTGGTGTTCCAGGTTTCCGTTTGGTGCGGAGAGAATCGACATGCTTTGCACAGGCTTTGCCGGTGGCAGATGCGCTGGCTCAGAAGGTTCAACTGCCCAGAGAAGCTTCACGACAGAATCGCTGTTGGCATCCTTGATCGCATCGAAGAGCGGCCAGGTCTCGTAAGGCTTGAGCGCAGGATCATATCCAGGATTCAGTGTTGTGGAGTACGGCCCGAGGCGCTCCGGCTGCACACCCGGTTTGCCCTCTTCATACGAAGGAAAGAAGATTCCGTCAGTGAGCTGCGGCGGGTGGGTGGTGTCAGCCATTCCCAGCGGCAACGGGCGCAACCCATACCAGACCAAATTGAACACGCTCCGGTAGTCCGCGTCATGTTTCCTCTGTTCCAGAAGGTTCTGATAGGAGTCGACCGCGACTCCTTCCATTCGTCCTTCGAAGGAGACATACGCGCGTTCCCCATACGTCTTGGCAACCTGCTCCGGAGTGGCGTAATAGGCGCCACCCGCCTCGCCAACTCCCCAGGGCTTACCTAGCTTCTCCGCCTGGACCATGGCATCGGGCCCCGCGTAGTGGAGTATGTTGACCGGCAGCCGCCCTCCGCCATCTCCGTCACCGTCAGCCGATATCCACTGCCGGGTCGGATCGAGTTGATGAACAATGTCTGCCCAGATCGAATAGTACCCATATAGCGTCTGCATCATCTCCGGCGGTCCGCGAAAAACGTTCGCCACCACCGGCTTCACTTCATTGCAAACACTCCATCCAAAAACGGAGGGATGGTTGCGATCACGAAGTACCAACTGCGCGACATGCGCCTTCGTATCCTGCCAGAACGCATCAGAGTCGAGCTTCGGACCTCCATCACTTGCCCAGATTGCCGTTTCATCCAGAACCATGATGCCCATCTCGTCGGCAACATCCAGATAGAACTCCGGATAGGGCTCTGCATGAAGTCGTACCGCATTTCCATGGGCGTCATGCAGGGCGCTAAACCAAGCCCAGGCATACCTGCGCGTCATCTGGGGAATGCCAAGGAAGTGCCACGAATCACCTTTCAACACAAGCGGCTTTCCATTCAGTTCGACTGTCGAGCCTTTGAACTTGAACTCGCGCCATCCGAAACGTTGGTACTTCGCGTCGAGGATGCGATTTCCACTCTTCACGTCCACGATCAACCCATAGAGATTCGGCTGCTCCGGAGACCAGAGCGCGAGTTGCGAATCCACGCGCGTCTGAAGCGTAACGGTTACCTCCTTATGTGCCGGAACGCGAACCGCCGAGTTTGTGAGACGCAAATCCACTGGTGCTTCAAGCTTCCAAAGAGGCTCCGGTGCGTCCACGGTTTGTTTGGACGCCAGCGACGTCCAGCGATGGACTTCACCTGCGAGATCAACCGAAGCGTCGGCGTCGCTGTCGTTCTGCAACGTTACGTCTACCTTGAGCGTTTTCTGATTGACATTCGGTTGCACAAATGTACGAGCCACTCTAACGGGAGGCACACCCACAAGGTCGACATCCTGCCAGATGCCCGCGATATGCTGGCCCCAGAAAGAGCCAGCCTGGTGGGTTCTCCGTCCATATTTTCCCTTCACATCGAAGAGAGATGGCTTACGCACGCCCACAAGAATTTCCGCGCTCTCGCCCGGTACGACCAGGTCCGTAATGTCCACGTCGAACGGGAAAAAGATATCAAACTTCTTTCCTGCATCTTTGCCGTTGACCAGGATACGCACATCTCCGGCGACAGCTGCGAAGTGTAACAACACGCGGTTGTCTTTCCAGTCGAGAGGAATCTGCACGGTGCGACGCAACCATCCCATCTCCACAGATTCCCAGGCTGCCGGATAGCTCGGAAACGTATGGAAATCCCCTCCCAACCCACGACGGTCCGCAAAACTGTTTACGTTCCAGGGGGAGGGCACTTTAACCGCGACCGTCTCCCAGCCGGAGGTCACGGGCAGGGGCAGTTCGGGAGCGGGATCGACTCCCTCATGGAAATTATTCGGCAAGGCCATCGGCTGGAACTGCCATGACCCGTTCAGGCAGAGATCGTGACGGTATTGCTGCTCGGGAGCAGACACATACTCGCCAGTGGGAGCAAATGCATGATGGAACTCAGTGGAAGCCATCGCCATGCCGACCGGCCCACCTAAAAAAGCGATAAACACGCTGAACCGGCCAAGCAATCTCAACGCCACTCGTAGCCTCCTCCTCATTCTCGACACATTACGACCGAGGCATGAGAGAGTTCGATCATCCCATGACTCGAGTGAACGTACTATACAGTCGGCAGATATGACATCGCAACCACTTCGGGAAATCAAAAAATAGCAAACGGAATAGAGGGTAAATGGGAATGACAATATGTTTACGGAAATTGAGCAGTCACCAACCAATGTCTGAACAAAATCCTCAGGCATCCCGCCAGTCATAGGGTCCGTTGCCAGCAGACCGAACTGGTACAGCAATTGCATGATCCCTCGAAACTTACATTCCTGCGCAATAGTCGTCGAGCATTGGGAATCGCTGGGCCCTTCCCTATCCAGCTGCGGTGTACGATACAATTGCCCGCGTATGACATCGCAACCATATCTATGTGTGTAAATTCCACCGACATGGCGACTTTGCAACCAAGCCGGCGCAAAACGGAAGTCAAGAGGATTCGCAATGCTCTCAAGAAGAAGGTTTCTCGGTCAGGTCTCTGCCGCAACCGCCTATGCGTGGACTAACAAAGTCCACGCCGAAGCGCCGGCCTCGCTGTCGCCTTTCCTTCAAAGTTCGGCATCCACAGAACCCCGGGCTGCGACGTGGAAGTCGTACGGAAGAATCGTATTACAGCACCTGCAAGATTCCACCATCGTTCAGGACGGCTTCATCATTGAGCAGCAGATGTATGGCGATTGCGAGCTCTCATTCGAAGGCAGAGCTCCACACGGAGTGTCCGAAGTACAGATATGGGGCAGCATCAGGTGCCGGGATCGCGACAGTAGATACGTATTCGCTGTGCGTGGTGGCGACAATGACCACCTCTATCTGGCTCGTTACGGACCTGACGGCGCGGCGAAATTTCTCGGCATCGCACCCTTACCATTTCATCCTGTTCCCGGCGAATGGTATACCCTTCGTGTCGTCACTCGTGGCAGTCGAATTCTCATTTTCCTGAACAATGACTCTACCCCATACATCAACGTAATCGATGATGAGGCACCTTGGTCCGAAGGAGGCGTATCGATCGGCGGCGGTTGGCTCCCCGCCGAATTCCGTAATGTGAAGTCGAATGGTCTTTCTGCGGAAGACGCTTCGGTCGTGGATGCCCTCGGTAACTCCGTATGGACCGCGCCGAAGCTCGACAAAAATCAGCTTCGTAACCGCCAACGCAATGCCTATCTTCCTGCCACGCTACCCTCGCTCGACCAGCCACGCGTCGCCTGTTCGCTCGACGGAAGCTGGCTCTTTCTTCCGGATCAGGATCTCGCACCATCGATGACTCCGCAATCGGAAGTCCTGAACGACCGCCAATGGCATGTCATGGACGTTCCCAACTTCTGGACTCCAACTCTTTCCTGGTTGCACGATGAAACCGGCTTTCCGAAACTCAAGGGCGTCTCTGCCTCGAAGGGCATTTCCGACCAACTCTATGGAGCGGAACTCAACCGGTTAGATGGATACACCTTCGATTGGCGGACGACCAAAGGCGGTTGGTACCGGCACTATGTCAATCTCCCGTCCTCCATCTCGAACCGCCGCTTCGAACTCTGCTTCGACGCCGTCGCCAAGATCGCAGACGTATGGGTGAACGGCATCCATGTCGGCTCTCATATCGGCATGTTCGGAGAGGTCCGCTGCGATGTCAGCCATGCGCTAAAGCCCGGCCAAAATGTTCTTGCGGTTCACGTCGTGGGACATTTTGGGAGTCAGAACGCCAAGAACCAGGTTTTGGGCGTTGCTGTTACCGTCGAGGTCACAAGCGAGATGCTCTCCTCATTGCCGCATGGCATGTACCCGAATGATGCCGGTGGAATCTGGCAACCCGTCATGTTATTGGTGACTAACGAGGTTTGTGTCCAGGAGGTTTACACCAAGCCACGTCTCAACGGTCTCGATTTCGAAGCCACGATCCTCAATGCCGCGGCTGCCAAAAGTGATGTTTCCGTCTCCTACACGATCACCTCCACAGACGGAACACAACTTTACTCTGCGAAGCAGGCAGCACTGCAATCCGTCGGCTCAAGCCCGGAGGTGTTACACCTGACGACTCCCACACTACGCCCTAAGCTCTGGTCTCCTCGCGAGCCGCATCTGTACGTCCTGGAGGTTACCTTGACCTCCGGCGATACAATCCTCGATACGCACAAGACTACGTTCGGATTCCGCACATTCACGACTGACAAAGGGCGCCTTATGCTCAATGGCCGTCCTTTCTGGCTGCGCGGCGCCAATCACTTTCCAAATGCTCTGCGACCAAACGACACAGAACTCGCAAAGCGGTTTATGCAACTCGCAAAAGCGGGCAACGTTGTTGCGACGCGATCGCATACTGTCCCTTACACCACAGGTTGGCTGGATGCAGCCGACGAAGTGGGCATGGCTGTCTCATACGAGGGCACCTGGCCATGGCTAATGCTTGAAGGAGACCTGCCATCTAAGGAGCTACTATCGGCATGGAAGAGCGAGTTCCTCTCCCTCATTCGCAAGCACCGCAATCACCCCTCCCTGATTCTTTGGACAGTCAATAACGAGATGAAGTTTGAAGTTCTGGCGCGAAAGGATCCAATTCTTTTGCGCCAGAAATGGGAGGTCCTCAGCGATATGGTTCGCTCCATGCGAAAGGCCGACCCGACTCGCCCCATCGTCTGCGACTCAAGCTACTGCCGTCAGGAAATTGGTCAAGAGTACGAGAATCTCGTTCGCCCAAGCGATTTCGATGATGGCGATATCGATGATGCCCACCGCTACTATGGCTGGTATGAGCCATCCTTCTTCCACCTTTTCCACGGTGAGTTCGGCAAGAAGGCGGCCTACCCCGGCCGGCCACTAATTAGTCAGGAGATGTCGACCGGTTATCCAAGAAACGACGACGGTCATCCTACCCGGTTCTATCTGTTCCAACATCAAACTCCACAGTCTCTGATAGGAGCCGAGGCTTACGAAAATCGTGATCCAACCCTGTTTCTTGAACGCCAGTCGTTCATGACCAAGGAGTTGGCTGAAGTAATACGACGGACCAATCGAGAGGATTGTTCAGGAATTCTTCACTTCGCCTATGTCACTTGGTTCAAGTACGCCTGGAATGCCAAGACCATCGAGCCGTTCCCCACCTACCACGCGCTCAGCGCTGCTCTGCAGCCGGTATTGGTCAGCGCAGAGCTCTATGGCCGGCACTTCTATGCAGGATCCAAGACCCAGGTCCGGGTATGCATCGCCAATGATTCGGAAAGCGGTGACGACCTCCCCGCCGGGAAGTTGTTCTGGCAGGTCACGAGTGGGAGCACAACACTCGCAACCGGCGCACTGGCCACCCCTACAATCGGATATTACCGAAACCTGTGGAGCGAGTTCGCCCTGTCATTGCCCGCCGAATTGCCATCTCCTCGCGTCAAAGCCAAGCTCACTCTGTTCCTCGCAGTGAACGGCAGAGTTCAGAGTAAAAACTCATACGACATCACGATTGGCACGCGTTCCTGGGCGAATGAAGGTCTAAAGCCTCCCGTCGCCATCTTCGTCTCAAAGAACAGTGTGCAGCTCGCGGTGCTGCCAATCACCGGACGGCAGATTGGCTCCTTTCCAGAGGCGCATCCAGAAGAAGTCGTCGTTGTTCCCAACGCTGAAGCCGCGTTGGGCGACTCGAAGGTGGAAGCCCAGCTGCGAAGCTTTGTCGGCTCCGGTGGACGAGTCCTCCTCCTGAATGCAGGCACAAAGCTCCCGTCACTCTTTCCTGATCAGGTCAAGGCGTTCCGAGCCTGTCCGGGCGAGATTGTCTCCATGCACATCCCCGAATCTCCGGTGTTCGATGGACTCGAACCGTTGGACCTCGCGTGGTTCGAACTCGGTGGAGGACGCCTTCCGAGAGCTTGTCGCGGCGTGTATCAGATCGACTTCCGACGGCCCGATACACACATGCTTGCTGAAGTGGTCGATATCCACGGCTACCTGAAGACGCCTGCCGATCTGGCAAAGTACAACGGGTCTCCCCTGGTGGAGTTGAATGCGGGCAAAGGCCGACTGATTGCGAGCGAGATGATGCTCTTTGAAGCCCCTCAGGATCCAATCGCCGGGCGACTCCTGGCAAACCTGATCAAGGTTCTGAGTTCTGAAGTAGAGGCAACCTGAGGACTGCGCTTGATGAAGCATTCATAGGCCACAGTGCTTCATTAACCGGGAAGTACGATTGAGAAATCCTAAATTCTTGAAAGAAGGGTCCTAAAATGACATGGAAGGCGGAACGAGATTCGAAGAGCTGCCAAATGTAGGATTCGGATTGTTCGACATTCTGAGAACAAACTGGCCACCCGCAGCGAGATCCTCATGGCGAAACCAGATCCGGTCATAACCGGCACCATTGAAGGCAATGCTGTCGATGTATTTGTCGGAAGGAGACGACCTTTGCGTTTCTAAGATAAAGTGTTTTCCGTGACCCACATCGATCGATACTTTATCGAACAAGGGCGTGCCGAAAACATAGTTGCCGCTAATCGGGTCAACGGCATAGAAACCCATCGCACTCATGACGTACCATGCAGACATCTGGCCACAATCTTCGTTACCGGCCAAGCCATCAGGTTGGTTGTCATACATCGTCTCCATCAGACTCCAAAGCCTCTCCTGCGCTTTATGCGCCTGCCCCGCATAGGTGTAGAGGTATGCGATATGGTGGCTGGGTTCGTTCCCGTGGGCATACTGCCCCACCAGGCCTGCTATGTCAGAGGGAGCATCCGGAGGAAGCACTGAGCTCGCGCTGAAAATGCTATCCAGCTTTTCTGCGAGCTTGTCCCGTCCGTCCATCAAGTCTGCCAATCCAGAGGGATCGTGCTGAACGGCAAACGTTGCCTGCCAGGGATTCGACTCGGTATAGTCTCGCCACTGGGACGAATGACCCATCTCATTATTTGCAAACGGAACTGCCCAATCTCCCGTCGCCAACTTCGGCCGCATAAATCCGGTCGAGCGATCGTACAAGTTTCGGTATGCGAGTGATCTTTCCCGAAACATGGTCGCATCTGATTTTTCGCCGGCCGCCTCCGCAACTCGCGCTACTGCCCAATCGTTATAGGCATAATCAAGGGTGGTGCTGACCGATTCCTTATAGAGATCGCAAGGAATATATCCGTACTTCCGATAAAGGGGCAGCCCACGACGCTCGTTGACAGAAGCTTCCTTCTTCATGACAGCATAGGCGCCTTGCACATCTATATTGGGAAGCCCTTTCGCGATCGCTTCAGCGATCACGGTTGCAGAGTGAAAGCCAGTCATACACTGGGTTTCCTTCGCTTGCAGCGGCCAAATCGGCATGCCAAACGAGCTCTCACCAGCCATACGGATCAAACAATTCACGAGCGCAGGGACTCGATCCGGGTAGGCAATCGTAAGGAGTGGGTGAACTGCGCGATAGGTATCCCAAAGCGAATAGGTGCTGAAGTTATGCTCACCTGCCGCAAGTTTGTGGTTTGCGCCGTCCATTCCCCGATATCGTCCATCCACATCATCGAAGAGCGTGGGAGCCACCATGCTGTGATAAAGAGCGGTATAGAAGATTTCGCGTTGCTTCTGTGTTCCGCCAGCCACCCGAATACGCGATAGTTCTTTCTCCCAAATTTCAGCAGCGCTCTTACGAACGCCATCGAAGTTCCAATCAGCCATTTCCGCAAGAAGGTTTCCTATAGCTCCGTCAGAGTCAACTCCTGAGATGCCCGTCTTAACCTGGATTTGCTCTTTGTCAGCGGTCGCATAATAGATGACAGCTTTGAGTGATTTGGCTTGGGTGGCTTGCGAACTATCTGAGACAGGCTTTCCATCTGCAATGAGCTCGATACGATCGAATGGACGGGAAAACTTCATCGCGAAAAATATCTCTCTACCGGCCGCCCAGCGGTTTGTGCTCTTCCCTCCGACGAGCGTGTCTCTGCCGACTACTTTGAGGTTTGCCCACCGCACAACTCCTGGCCCGTCATCGTAACCGTGGTCAAGGTCAAGGATGAAATGGCTCTCCTTGTTCTTGGGAAACGTATAGCGATGCATCCCAGCACGGGAAGTCGCAGTGAGCTCCGCGCGGATCGCATAATCTCTCAACAAGACGGAATAGTAGCCGGGGGCCGACTCTTCCTCACTATGCGAGAATCGCGACCTGTACCCTGATTCCGGATGTTCCCTAGTGCCCGGTTCCAGTTTGACTTTGCCCGCACACGGCATAATCAGAACGTCCAACATGTCTCCGATGCCGGTTCCGCTCAGATGGGTATGGCTGAAGCCCATGATCGAATCATCGGAGTAGTTATACCCGGAACACCAATCCCAACCCTTGTTGAAGGTGTCTGGACTGAGCTGCACCATCCCGAACGGAACCGTGGCGCCAGGATAACAATGGCCGTGGCCGCCCGTTCCTATCTTAGGTTGAACGAACTGCGAGACGGTATCAACAGGGACAGGCGGCGTTTCCTCAGTGCTCGATATTCTGGCTTGCGAGCGCAGCGCCCTCAATCCGAAAAAGGAAGCAGCTACACTCCCCGCAGTAAACTTTCGGCGCGAAATCATCCGAACTCTCCCTGAGACATCAATTACATACTTCGCCGAACGTTAGTAACGGAGATAAAGATTAGGGCACCCCTTCCACTCACATAAGATCTATCGATCGTTGTGAGTGATGGGGTGCCCGCTCTGCTAGAAGGTCATCAGCAATTGATAAATAATTTCGCGTCCATTGCCGTTGTCCGAGGTGACTTGCCCAAATTGCGAGTTCGTTGGATTCATCTGTGCGCCACCAACCGCAGCTACCCGTTGATGGTTGAAGGCGTTGTAGAGGTCAGCGCGAGCCTCAACCTTGAGTCGCTCGTTGGGATTGAACGTCCTTCCGAGATTGGCGTTCCAGTTCTCAAGATCCTCCGACCGAACACCTTCGACATGCCTCGGAAAATCACGCAGATTATAGTTATTAGGCTGACACGTAGTGTTCAAGACGAAACCAGTGCCTGTGTAGCTGCAAGTGACAATCCCATTCACGCTAGATGAAACTGCAGTTGCCGCTTGCGTATTGAAGCCATAAATGGTGGGTGTTGTTCCAGAGGTGTTGAAGGAACTGTTGTTCCGGATGCGAATGCTATTTGGATTCCCGATGAAGAAGATGTTCGGTGTTCCATTCGGCGATCCGTTTCCTGAAAACGTAAGCAGCGTTCCTGGATTTGCTTCCCACGACCCGGACAGCCTGAACCCTCCAAGTATCGTGCTCATCACGCCGTCCCTGGCGAACTTCTGTGTCCTTCCGAACGGAAAGGTGTAGACCCACGTTCCGGTCATGCGCCATGGTGGGCTAATAAGACTGGATTCGAGACTGGGACGCGCATCGAACTGGTTTTCGTAGAAATCACGATCATATTGGAGGTTCTTCTGATAAGCGAAGTTGGCGACTAGCCCATTGCTGATCCGCTTGCTCACGTTGGCTTGAAATTCCTGAAACTGCGAGGTGCCGACAGAGGGATAAAAGCGAAGATTGCTTATCTGAGGATAAGGGCGAACAAAGTCGGAGATTGGAAGCGTCGCGGTCGTCGAGTAGTTGCTCTTGCTGAGCATGTTGTAGTACACGGGATCGCTCAACTGAAGACTGCCGAGATTTCCGATGTAGAACGGATTAGAAATTTGGCTACTGAGCAGAGTGTTGTTTGCCGAGTTCGGCTGACTTCCTCCGGCATAAAACGACCCAGGAACAGCCGTCGCTGTCTGGAAACCCGAGGCCTGGGTACGAGTGTTGTTCTGGTTGCCGTCAAGCGTAATATTGGTGGTCCGCGACCCGACATAGGCGAGCTGCACAACCAGTGACCGTCCAATCTGATGCTCTATGCTGAATTGCACCCTTGCCGATCGTGCTGGCTCGCGGTCGTGAGGATAGATGCCGATCGTTGTACCAGTTGCAACGGTTCCAGCATAATAGTCCGCCCCCAAAGAGCTACCGACGGAAGGCGCAAAGCGTGTCCCATTCGACAAGGGGAAGGGATTCGCTAGGGGAGAAACACCCGGCACAAAGTTAGCTCCGTAGGTCGTCGACGAAGCGGAAGTGGTGCTGGCTGTGAAGCCGTCCGTATCAATCGTCGAGCTTTCATTGAGAACATTCAAAGTGTCATAGTACATACCCACTCCGGCGCGAATCACAGTCGTGGAGTTGATCGAGTAAGCCGCACCAATTCGTGGCAAGATCCTCCAATTGTTTTCCCACTGACGGGTGGATGCGCCGTTAACACCCGCATAGATAGGGCCGCCCTTAATCTCTAGATTAGACGGCAATACAGCGCGTTGTGCCGCAGTCGCAGCGCCCAAAGCTGCCTGGTAAGCAGTCTGAGCAATAGCCGAAATTGTCAGCGGAGCGTTTGGGTCCCAGCCAACAATCTGGCGATTGTGTTTCTCGGTAGGACCGTATTCGAACTCGTATCGCACTCCCGGCACGAGCGTGAGTTTTCGGCTCACTCTCCAGGTATCGCCGGCATAAAACGCATAATATGGGTTGGACCGAGCCGTTTCAGGAACGGTAGTAACCGTAGACGTGGTTTGAACACCCATCAGAAACGCGGCGTAGGAAGGCCCTGTACTTGAGGCTCCGGGAAGACCGAGGTTGCACCCGTTGGCACAGTCCGCATTGGACCCATCATTCTGCTGGGTATAAGTGGCGTCGAAACTATACTGCCCCGACGGCCCCACAGTCGTGTTGGCCGCCCCAGGACCGCCGATGTCGACATGTTGCTGGCGCCATTCCGCGCCCGCTCTCCAGGTGCTCGACCCTCGCACAGTCGTCAAATTGCCGCGAAACGCGAGCGTCCGATAAATCGGGTTGTTGAAATCCGTACCACCGATCTGCTGATACGAGCTGATGCTCAGGATCGGAAATTGTGCAGCACTCCCCGCATATTGATCCACGTATGTCGGAAGCCCGAGGGTGCTGGGCAATTGCTGTTCGCTTGGATAGGTAAACCCTCCACCGTTATAGTTCATGCCGCCGACTGTAACATCCACGAATGTCTTCGGGGAGAGAATGTGTGACCATCCTAGAGCTCCAATGTCGATCCATTTGTCCTGGTGGTAACCCATAAAATTGTTCTGCAAAAAGGTTGAGTTGTGCAAAGTGTAGTGTCCACGACTCCACCGGAAGAAAATATGGTCGGCATTGTTGACCGCATAGTCGTAACGATTTGTAACCTCGCGGTACTGGTTATAGCCTCCTGCCTCGTAGATGAAATTGTTCCCTGTTGGAGCAGTCCCATAATTTGGAGCCGGAAGATAAGAGTTGATCGTCTTGACGAGCGGCAGGGTGGAGATCAGATTCGATGGGATCACGTTTCCGCAAAAGGGCGTGCGGCTTGGACGGCCATTGACCATGGTCACGGAATATGGATTATAGAGTTGGTACTGGCCGTAGTATGTGGAACACCCGGCAGCTGTGAACAAACTTTGGGCATTAACGGGAGCGCTACTGACAGGAGCACCGCAAGGAGCTGTTTGGCCCGCTGCGCATCCTAGATCGCTGAAATTTCCGGCCTTGTCTTGGGTCGATGGCACAGCTATCGTATTGGAACTGGCGTTGTTCGGATTCTCCATCAAAACGCCCACGAAGAAGAACAGTTTGTTTCGGCCATCGAACAGCTTTGGGATAAAGACCGGTCCCCCGATGCCAGCATCTCCATAGTTCATATGCGATCCGGGATAACCGAATTGATTTTGATCGAGCTGGCACTGTGCTGTACTTGGATTTGTTTTGCAGCCATCTCTACCGACGGCATATATATAATTCAATCGCTGAAAATGTTGCTTTGCGAAGTAGCGCAGGTCATACCTTCGATACCTGAGACCGCCATGGAGATCGTTCGTCCCGGACTTGGTCGTCTGGGTAAGGCTAATCCCATAAGTGTGGCCCACCGATGCATCGAACTGCGTGATATTTACGCTTGTCTGTCCAAGTTCTTCTGCAGAAAGATTGATTGCCTGGCCTCTTTGATTAGACATGTTCGGTGCCCCGTCCAGGCTAAATTCGTTGGCTCCGATACGACCAAATGCCCCAAACTGCGGTCCTCCCCCATTCCAACTCGGATCGGCGCCTCCCAATTGATAATTCTGGGCGTAGTTCGATTGAACACCTGGTGACAACATCGCAAGCCAGATCGGAGCCTGCCCATTAGGTAACGCTGACATCTCCTCTGAGGTAAGAACCTGCCCGATCCCCGCCGATTGAGTATCGATCAGTGGCGAAATGCCATTCACCACAATGGTTTCATTGTGGGATCCAAGCTTCAGAGCCAAGTTGATACTGGGATGGTCGTCCGCCTCTAGAATGACGCCGGAATCAATCATCTTCTCGAAGCCCGAAGCGTCGATAGATATCTCGTATGTTCCGGGATTCAAGTCCCGGAGCTCATAATAGCCGGTATCGTTGGTCGTCACCTTAATGATCACATTGGTCGAGTTGTTCCTGATGGCGACTGATGCATGAGGAACGCTGGCTCCGGACGAATCCGTCACGATTCCGGATATGACGCCCTGTCCGGTCCCGGTCTGAGCTCTGGCCGACACCGGCAGACTCAGGAGTATCGCAGAGGCAAAGGCGATCATGAGGCTTAGGAAAGACTCTCGATTCATCCTTCGGGTGAAATGATTCAGTATTCGCAAAATCGCTGTCGTCTTTGTCACTGGGCAACTCCTGCCGGAATAATTTTATGCACGTTAGGGCCGGGGCTCATACGAGCCGCCTTCTAAAATTGTGCAGTTATTTTTTCGTATTTATGGTAACGCTGTCATCATTGTCGCCAAAACACTATTCCACACCCACCGTCACTGTCAAGCGCTATTTTTATCGTCTGCCAGAATAGTCGCCAAGTGATTCCTGACCATACTACGCGGTGCTAGTGCGAGTAAAAGTGCAGGCTTCGGTGGGCCGCTTTTATAGGGTTCGGCTCGCGCATTGCTCCAACAAAACCAAAAGAACTATGCGGCACTGTGTGACGCTCCATCGATAACATTGTTTTCGATCACACCATGCAGTTGAGTCGCCAGTTCGTCGACACTGCCGCGGTGAAGAGCACGCAAGTCGCAATTTTCTTGCCACGCCCTCCGTTAACCTTGAGCAGGATTCCAATTGCAAAGAACATGCTGGACGCCAACTAAAGACATCGCTACCATATCCTCGAGCTACTCTCTGAAGAGAGTTCTTTTCTCCATAATTTTGGCAAGAGAGGACGATCATGGAGAACGGGATATTTCGACCGTTATTGAGTGGGAGGACGCGATTGAACGAGAAGAGAGTATCAAGACAGAGTTCATCACCCACTGTTGCGGATGTCGCCGAACTCGCAGGCGTCGGAGCCATCACTGTATCTCGTGTTGTCAACAGTAGCGGCTATGTACGTGCGGAAAAGCGGAAGCGGGTCAAGGCTGCGATCAAAAAGCTTGGTTACCGGCCGAACCAGGCCGCACGAATATTAAAGGGACACAGGGCGCGAATGATCGGCCTCATCGTCCCAGATATGGCGGACCCCTTCTTTGGAATGTGTGCAGCGGCCGTGGAAAAATTCGCATTCGAACGTGGCTATATGACCTTGATCGTCGCATCGCAAAGAAATGCCGAGATCGAGAAAAGCGAAGTAGATATGATGATGGGCCAGAACATTGCCGGCTTGGTGATCGTGCCCTCTCCGCCGAATGATCGACTAAAGATGCTCGCATCGAGTGGGATACCGATGGTAGCACTCGATAGGCCATTGCAGGACCTGAACAGCGATGAAGTCGTCGTTGACAATCTGGGAGGAGCCAGGACAGCTGTCGAACACCTTTTGTGGCATGGCTACACGAAGATCGCATGCATCGGCTATGACAAGAATTTTTACTCCATCAGTCAGCGAATCCTTGGCTACATGGAGGTACTTAAAGCGGCTGCACTGAAACCCGATATATACGACGAGGCCTGGAGCGCCGATGCTGTCGGAGAAATCGTTCATTCGTGGCGTCGAACGACGAATCGCCCCAATGCCGTCTTTTCTCTGAACAATGTCACGACACTCCGCGTCCTTCATGCGCTTCGAGAAGAGGGTTTTTCTATCCCGGACACGATCGCCATAATTGGATTCGACGACTTTTCCCTGGCGCCACTCCTTTCCCCGCCGCTAACGGCGGTACGCCAACCCGCTCATATCCTGGGAATGCAAGCGGTCAGGCTCTTATTCGAACGCATAGAGAGCGCTAAAGACAATCAAGCCCAAGCTAGAACGAAGATTGTATTGCCGGTTGAACTTATCGTTCGCGCATCTTGCGGCTGCGGAGCCGCCTGCTTCAGAGACTTTTTGAAAGGCAATGGAGTCAAACCACAATGACATCGCAACCATATCCGATGAATAGGGTCTATAGCCATATGAATGTCTTCTTTATCATTTTGAGTACACTATCTTTTCGGCGACGACTGTACGCTCGTCAGACTCCAATAAGCTTGCATTTAGCCATCCTTTTGTGCAGTCTGACCGCATTCATGCCGCGTCTATGTCTCTCCGTGCCCGCACAAGATGTTCCAATCACAACGTTGACAATACAGAGTCAACTCGTAGTTCTGGACGTCGTGATTACTGATAAAGCTGGTCACTTAGTCACCAATCTCACTCAGGACGACTTCACCGTCTCTGAGAATGGCGCCCCACAAAATATCCGAAATTTTGACGCTCCTCACCAGGTCGATACCATACCCGTCGCAGCCCCAAAAGATAAATTCGGCCGCGAAGAGTGGGGTGACGCCCCGCTTACCATGATCGTGATCGACGAAATGAATACCCCGTTTGAGGAGACAGCTTACTCACGCGAGGAAGTCGATAGGTATCTGAAGTCACAACCAAGCTTGCTCAAACAGCCCACCATCATTCTTTGGCTCAATGATTCCGGAATTCATCCTGTGACGTCATTCTCTCGGGACCGCGATGCTCTGATTAAAGCCATCGACTCCCATAAAGCCTCTTTGGCGGACAAATTCAACCGGGGTGCTGTCATCGAGCAGCTGAGCGCTTCCCTATCCGCAATACAGCAATTGGCTCTGTTCAGCCGTGGAAGCAAGGGAGATAAGCAGATCCTCTGGGTGGGACGGAGCTTCCCGGGAATTGATGGGACCGTATTGGACAAGAAACAGCTCGACCTCATGCAAAAGGCCATTAGCAGCACCATGGACCTCCTCATGCGGTCCCGCACCACCATCTACGTGATCGATCCCACGGTCAATGCCGCGCCGCCTGCCCAGTTCATCAATGCCGTCGGTGGACCGGATACGCTGACGCCTTTTTCGCCTACCGACCCCTTTGCGACGGGATTCAACTTCATGAGCTTTGTCGAACAGACTGGCGGAAAATATTTTTACGGACGCAACGATCTAAACAACGAGATCGAAGACAGCATCGCCAGGAATACGAGCTTCTACACGCTAACCTATATCCCCACCGATCCAGTCCAGGATGGGAAGTATCGCAAAATCGATATCCGCATGAAAGACCCGAAACTCATTGTTCAGTCCAAACAGGGTTACTATCCTGCACAGCTGGATCAGACCGTTATAGCGGCTAAGGATTTGCAATTCGATCTGCATGAGGCAGTAGTGTCGGGAATGACTTACAACGGAGTCGGCGTGCGCTTCAACCGCTGCCAACTTGGCACACAAGGCATAGCCACTTGCGAGGTTGCTGTCGATAACAATTCCCTTACAGAGGAGCCTGGTCCAGGGGATTCGGAACGCGCATCCATTGTGGGCGTCCTCTCAGCTCTCGATAAAAATTCTGTACTGATCACGAACACTGTATACAAATTCGCCCTGAAGCTTCCTGACCATCCCGTGGAAACAAGCTACACCAATCTCCCGATGCATCTCACTGTCCCACCTAACGCGAAGACCATACGAGTGGCGGTCCGGGATACCAGCGGGCGGATTGGGACGACTGATCTCGATCCGTCACAGGTGAAGGAACTCATCACCCGTCAAGTAAGACAGAAATGAGGATATTAAGCCAGTCCTAATCTCAACGGCCGGAACGCACATCATTCTCAACTCTTGCCTTGTTTAATCGCATGGCATCCACAAGAGCCGCGAATCACAAACTCAACAGGAAGCACGAGTTTGATACCAAAACCACCCTCTGGCCGCTTTGCAGCAGCGATGCGCTCAAACAACAGCTTTGAGGCCTGAACACCAAGGTTGGCGGCTGGTTGACGAATCACCGTCAGCGGTGGGGAGAGAAGTGCCCCCAATTCAAGATCGTCGAACCCGATCAGGGCAACATCTTGTGGAATTGCCAGATCGACCTCACGCAATGCCCACAGCAAATGACGCGTGGAAACATTGTTGAGCGAAAAAATAGCAGTCGGACGGTCCTGGCTCTTCTTCCAGCGCCGCACAAGTTTTACAGTGTCCTCAAGCGTCTCGACCTCGTCATAGATTTCAGGCTTCAGTCGAGATGCTCGCATCGCATCGGTATACCCCAAAATGCGGTGTCCGATGGCATATGTGGTCTTGTCATAACCCACGCACGCAATTCGTTTGTGTCCATGTTCAATCAGATGCTTGACTGCCGTCTGAGCGCCGCCAAGATTCTCCACCACGACCTCGTCGGCGATGGCGCCCTCCAAAGGACGGTCAAAAGCCACGATAGGCACCTCCATCTCCGACAGTTGGCGCAGGCTCTCCGATGGCAACGAAGGCACAACGATGAGACCGGCGACGTTCTGTCCCATCATCATGACGATCTCGTTCTTCTGGAGCTCCTCACTTCGATTGGAGGACACAATGAGCGTCATATAACCTTGGGAAGAGGCGTACTCTTCGATCGCCGCGGCGCACTTGCCGAAAAAGAGATCGGCTAAGTCTGGAATAATCAGCCCGATCATCTTCGCCCGATTGCCTTTGAGAACTCGAGCGGCTTGGTTCGGCCTATAACCCAGCTTCCGAATCGCCTCTCGGATTCGCTTCTGCTTGTCCGCGCTCACATAGCTCGTGTTGTTCACCACTCTGGAAACGGTGATCGCGCCGACACCTGCTAGTCGGGCGACATCGGCTACTGTGGGCATCGACGATTTTCGCTTCACTCGATGAGTTCCTCTGGACAATGACTTAGGCAGGCAACGGTTCCCATGCTTGCCCACCTGCGTCACGTCGACGTCGCAGATAAAATTATAAGCGGCATCGACGTACGTTGAGGAATTTCGGCGACTTATTCCCCGATGCTTCTAACTAACGAGCACTCTAGAAAACACGACAACCAATGGTGTCCACGTTGCTCGGCGAACCAGCCAGCGTATTGAGTCGAAGCAATATCTCGAAGTGATCCGAGGCCGACGGTCGGATCCCACACTTTTTCAACGTCGCTTCCAATTTGGGAAGGTCGCTGACGAGTTCCCCCGCCGCCTCAGTTCCCTCCGCGGTCTGGCCGGCAACCCAAAGTACTTGTCCGCTTTGATCCAGATTCTTGAGAAAAGCCAGAATCGCGTAAGATTGGCCGGTGGCCCAACCCGGGGCTGTCTCAATATATGCCGGAAGTTCTCCAGGGCGAGGATGAACGGTGCGGATCACTTCTTTTCCTGTCTTAGGATCGTAGTCGAAGCGGAAATCCAGACGATTGTTATAAAGGTTCGACCACGGGTTCGACCTCGGACTTCCCAATAAAATGAAGTTTGCGTCGGACCGCATATCCGCTATCTGAATACTTCTCGCTCCATGGACCGCGATCTTCGAAGATGCGGACTGCGCTAGTTGGCTTACAGCCATCACGATAGACGTGTCGACCGCCGAGTCCTTGTCACCCCGGAGAATAACTTGGCAGAAGCGACGCTGCTCTGGTGTTAGAAGACGTAGATCGGGAATATAGTTATGGTTGGCATAGTCAGAAAGCGTGATCTGTCCACCAGTGAAGCCTTGGATTTCGGCTATGTTCGGATCGCTGGTGATGACTTGCGTCAGGCGAGAGCCCGCAAAGATTGAGGACCACGGAGAAACCGCGATGTGCTCCGGCTTCCGCAGGCGGTTCATCGCCACAAGGAAGGCCGCAACGTAAAGCGCCGAGATGAGCAAAATCCCAAAAACGAAATGAAGCAGCTCAACCTTGCGCGTGTAGGGCAGTTGCGCGGAGGAACCAGACGCTGGTAAATGCTCTTGCGTCCGGACACCAACGGCGGACAGCACGGGCTGATCAGTGGAGAAGCGAGGTTCACGGGTGATTTTGGGGATGTAGGATCCCGTGGGAAGACTGATTCGATACTCCGAGGTCATTCCAGGATGGCCATAGTGCTGCAAAAGGCGCTTTCGCACATCACTGGCAGTCACCCGAACGATCGCATCGGCACTGGTATCGTAGCCTGGCGGACGGCCAAAGACTTCAATCCCAATGGCGCGCTCCTTCAGCGAATCATGATCTCCAACAACCGCTCGATCAACGATGTATTTCAGAAATTTGCCGCTTCGGTGGCTGCCTTTAAACGCCTCACCTTCCAGCACGCCGGTAAGATGCACCTCAAGGGAGGCAGCATCCCAATCTTTGACACCGATCACCGGATTTCTCGGTATCTGTGCCTCGCTAATGAGGGTCGGTTCCATGCGGTGTCTGTGGCGACCCAATTCTAGCATCCGGCCAGCAGACTAGAGGTAAAACGTAGATTCCCCTGCATTCACATGACACGGGTACGGGTCAGTGTCGCGTCAGGTACGTACCGTTAGCGCAGAATAAACTATTTAGTCCTTTTATTTCAATAACGTAGCTCTAGGTTACATCTAGCAGCTAACGTAGCAATTTGTCCTCAAAGACGGTTAGGTTTGGTTGAGCTTAAACACGAAGAACTCCCGAAAAGAAAGAGGGCGGCAATGACGAACGGGACTTTACCAAGCAAAGCAACTTTGGCATCGAACGGGTTGCTAACCCCAAAATTGATTGCAGAAAAGGCGAAACCCTCGTACGTCAGCATCGCCGGGACGCTTCGGTCTGACAAAACGTCCAGATCCCGCCGACCGGGTGATCAGTCCCTTGTCCGTGGCCTCCTCGATCCAAAGTCGTCATCCCTCTCGCTTAAAGCCTTGGCCCGGACGGCCGCCTTCTCTGGAAAGCGACTGGTGCTCGAGATACGCGACGCGAATCCAGTCCAAATCGTCCGAGTATCCACCCCAGGAATGTAGGTTACAGACTTCCGCTGCATCAGCACCTGACACCAGCTTTATTTCACCTCCATCTGCTCTAAGGCTTTTTTACGACCAAGGCTAGCGGGGGCGGATGTTTTTTACTTTGGTTGCGGAATTCAGTCCTATCTGCACGTCACTCTTAGACGCGTTTTCAATCTGCGCGGGCCCGGCGAACAAGTTGCCTGTGATCACAGCTCGTTCGACGTTGGCACCAAGAACGATGTGCCTGAGCGGTTTACGGAACTCGCATCCGCTCACCAC
>JAMFSR010000012.1 GCA_026225395.1 Granulicella sapmiensis | reverse complement strand
CGCCGTTGAAAGCCTTGACCAGCAGGGTCGTGTACATCAGGTGAAAGGTCACGATGAGCGCATAGCTGCCATTGCGCGGGAGTACGCCAAGTCTCCCGGCGGTACCCTTGTCGTTTCGCCCGACAATCGTTCCCGCAGCGAGATCAATTTGCGGATACATGATGAGTTGCAATCGCGCGGACTTGTGAACAAGCAGGACCATTCCGTGCGGACGCTTGTTCCGCGCCAGGAGATGACCGGCGCGGATCGCAGTTGGACACAGCAGTATCAGGTAGATGACATCTTGCGGTACTCGCGCACATCGAAGGAGACCGGCATCGAGAAAGGCGAATACTCCCGCGTCCTAGCTGTGAACTCTCAGGCGAACACTTTGACGGTGGTGCGAGGGAACGGAGAGCAGACCACCTATGATCCACGCCGCCAGGTTGGAGTCTCCGTATACCGAGAGGACGAGAAGAGGTTCTCCGTAGGAGATCGCATCCAGTTCACCGCGCCCAGCCAGGAACTGAAGATTGCCAATCGTGACCTGGGGACTGTCGAGGGCATCGGGCGGGATGGAACGATGCGGTTACGGTTGGATGATGAGCGCAAAGTCGAATTCAATCTACAACAGCATCCGCATGTCGATCATGGGTATGCCGTCACCAGCTATTCAAGCCAAGGCCAGACGGCGGAGCGTGTGTTGGTCAACGTAGACACGGAGCTTGCGGCCAAGGATCTGCTCAACAACCGCATGGCATATGTCTCGATTTCGCGCGGACAATTTGACGCGCAGATATTTACCGACAGTCTGGAGAGGTTGCCGAAGGCATTGGGCCATGACGTTTCGCAGCAGAGCGCCCTTAAGACGGAACAGGCTATCGCCTTACCTCAGCCGAAGATCATGACGCCAAAGCATGACGTGGAGTTGAGTATGGGGTTCGGGTTGAGCCTTTGAGTGCGGTATGAGGGACCTGCGGTCAATAGGTTGCGTTTGGCGGACAGGGACGGTTTGGAACGGGTATGGAAATTCTGCGCAGGGGATGAACTATGTCGACACAGCGGGTCATCGAGTTTGAGACAGGCGGATTGAAGGCGCAGCGGGTGCGCACAGAATCAGATTTCAGGGCTGATCGCAAAAAGCCTCCCCAACGGGTCACTGTCGCGCCTGAGGACAAAATTCTGGTGAGCCGTGAAGAGGCTGCGCAGCTTCTTTCCATCAGTCAGCGAGGGCTTGACTATCTTGTAGCGGCAAAGCGTTTGCCGACCCGGCGAATCGGTGGGCGAGTTCTCATTCCTGTAGCAGACCTTCGGAACTATGCTCGCTGTGATCATCCGGAACGCATCGTAAGCTAAGGAATACGGTCATAATAGTTGACGTAATACCTTTTTGTGTTCATAATTATGAACGTAAGAGCGGGGTATTCGTTATGGAATCTCTGCCTATCCCTGTCAAAAATGCGATGCGGAAGCTAGGAAGCGATATACGAGATGCGCGGCTGCGTCGGCGCATTCCGGTCGCGGTGATGGCCCAACGCGCGTTTATCTCACGCACGACGCTTGTAAAGCTAGAAAAAGGCGATCCCGGCGTCGCGATGGGAACCTACGCGGCTGTTCTCTTTGCGCTTGGGATGATCGATAGGCTGAAGGAACTTGCCAGCGCAAGATCGGATGAGGTTGGCCTCGCATTGGATGAAGAGCGCCTGCCAAAGCGAATTGAGATCCGTCCCAGACGTATGACCACGGCCCCCGCGAGGAAGTAGAAGCAATGGACAGACAAATCTTCGTTTACGTAGACCTCAACAACGCGTCCCACTTGGTTGGGCGCTTGTGGTTGCGTGTTCGCAACAGAACCGAGGGAGCCACCTTTCAATACGACGCAAGTTGGCTTCAGAATCCAGAGCGATTCGCTTTGGAGCCAGCTCTTCAGATGGATGCTGCCCCGTACCACACGGACTCCGGGAAGAGACTGTTTGGGGCAATCGGGGACTCGGCTCCAGACCGTTGGGGGCGAGCCCTGATGATGCGCGCCGAGGCCAGAAGAGAGAGAAAAGCAGGTGAGGCACCGCGCACTCTTTGGGAAGCGGACTACCTGCTCCTGGTCGATGATGAAACGCGTCAGGGGGCTCTTCGATTTGCCGACGCAGAGGACGGCCCATTCTTGCGTCAGGTTGTAGACCATAGAACGCCTCCACTAATTGAACTGCCCGCTCTCCTCGATGCCAGCGAGCATGTCTACGATGAGGTTGAAACTGCCGAAGACCTGCGTCTGCTGCTTGCGCCAGGATCGTCCCTCGGTGGGGCACGGCCAAAAGCTTCCGTGAGGGACCGCGATGGGTCGCTAGCGATTGCGAAGTTTCCACACCATGCCGACCGCATCAGCACCGTCTTGTGGGAGGCTCTAGCTTTAAAGTTGGCCTCAGCGGCAGGGATCAATGCAGCAATCGGCAGAGTCGAAAGAGTTGCCGGCAGACCAGTCTTTCTCCTGCGACGCTTCGACCGCGAAGGCACCAAACGGCAACCCTTCCTTTCGGCGATGAGCATGCTCGGAGCCGTAGACCATGAAACTCGAAGCTATCTGGAGATTGCCGATGCGATTCAGAGATATGGCGCGGCTCCCATGGAAGACCTGCATGAGCTTTGGCGAAGGATCGTCTTCTCGGTTTTGATCTCGAACACCGACGACCATCTGCGCAACCATGGTTTCCTCTACGAAGGGAACAGAGGCTGGAGGTTGTCACCGGCTTACGATCTCAACCCGGTTCCAGTCCAGTTCAGACCGCGCATTCTCTCAACACTCATTGACGAGCAGAGTGGGGATGCTTCGCTTGAGCTGGCCTTGAGCGTGGCGGAATACTTCCGCCTCACTCAGGCACAAGCACGACGGACGGCATATGAGGTCGCCAAGGCCGTTTCGCGCTGGAGACAGGAGGCGACTGCTCTGGGAATTGCAGCCGCTGAGATCAACACTATGGCCTCGGCCTTTGAGCATGACGATCTCATTCGGGCAAAGGCGATGAAGGTTGGGAAGGTCTAAGTAATTCGTTCCGTATCCAGCAATAGTTCGCGTTCAGGTTGTTGCAGCGGGTTGCAATGAATCGCATATGATTCCCGTGGAAAGTATCCCAAAAGTATCCCAAATTTCAAAGCAACACTCAGCTGGCGATCATTTTATTTCAGGCAAATCATTGATTACATGCGAGATATATGGTGGCCCGGGCAGGAGTCCAACCTGCGACCTTCGCGTTAGGAGTGCGCTGCTCTATGCAACTGAGCTACCGGGCCACTTCCGGTAGTGTATCGCGGCGAATCGAAATCAGGATCAGCCGTTGCCGCAGCCGTGGCTATAAACGATTGGTTTCTGCCACTCTTCCATCGTCGCAAACGCGATGCAGGTAGACCCGCTCGCCGTATTCACGCGCCACGTCAGGTTCCCTTGGCGATACCACTGGAATTTCCCTGTCCCACCAAAAGCCAGGCCATTGGGGGCATTGGGCGCGATCGTGTCACTCACCGGCAGGGAGGCGGGTGTTGCCGACGGTGTGGGCGCGGCCGGATAGGTCTGTGCAATGGGAGCCTTCTGCGCGGGCGGTGGCTGATTGCTGGTGGTGATGCCGGCAACAGGCTCTCCGTTGATGGTGCCGGGCGCGTCGCTGCGAGAAGGCGTCGGTGCCACGCTGGCAACAGGGCGGCCATCAAGATCGGTATTGCCGGAGTCGGATCCCTTGGAAGAGTCGGTAGACGTGACATCGCCGTTGCCCATGGCGTTCCGGGCGTTGCGGTTATAGAGCATCCAGCCCCCGATAAACACGGCGATCACCGCGATAACGATCAGAACTCTCTTCAACATCGATCTCTCCTCGACCGAACGGGTTGAGGTAGCTGCCCTATCAAACCCTTTACTAGGATGACCTGTGCAGCGACCCACCGCAATGCAAAGGGGCCAGGGCGTACATAACTAGATTCCACATTGGTGAGTTTTACTGAGTATATAAGATGCAATGCCCCGTGGGTGACTGGCTTTCAGCGCGGGAGAGTTATCATTTGGTGTGCCGAAATATTCCATCGTCGTTCCGTTCCATAACGAAGAAGAGAACGTCACCAAGCTCTATGACCGCGTGAAAGAGGTCATGGAGCATATTGGCTCCAGCTTCGAGATGGTGTTCGTCGACGATGGCTCGCGCGACCGCACCTACCGGCTGCTCGAAGAGATAGCCGCGGTCGATTCGCGCGTGCTGCTCGTAAAGCTACGCCGCAACTTCGGCCAGACCTCAGCGCTGGCTGCGGGCTTCGATCACTCTTCCAGCGAGTACATCCTCGCCATGGACGGCGACCTGCAGCATGATCCCACAGAGATTCCAGCCTTCCTCGCGAAGCTCGAAGAAGGCTACGACGTCGTCAGCGGTTGGCGCGAGCATCGAGCCGACAACATGATGCTGCGCCGCATTCCTTCCCGCGTAGCAAACTGGATGATGGCACGGCTCTCCGGCGTAGACATCCACGACTTCGGTACTACGTTCAAGGCCTACCGCCGCGAGGTCATCCACAACATCCCGCTCTATGGTGAAATGCATCGCTTCATCCCTGCCCTCGCCAGCTGGTACGGTGCCAGTATTTGCGAGATCCCAATCTCGAATTCGGCTCGCGAATCAGGACAAAGCCACTACGGTCTCTCGCGAACATTCCGCGTCTTCTTCGACCTCCTGACGATTCGTTTCCTGCTTAAGTACATGACGCGCCCGCTGCACTTCTTCGGCGGCATCGGTTCACTCGGTGTGCTCTCCGGCGGAGTCATCGCCACATGGCTCCTCATTCATAAACTTCTCTCGGGGCATGACGTAGCAGGCGAACACGCTCCCTGGTTCATCATCGCGGCCGTGCTGCTGCTCGCCGGCATCCAGTTGATCGGCGTAGGCCTTCTCGGCGAGTTGCAGGTCCGGCACTTCTTCGCACAGTCTCAGCGCACGCCCTACGCGGTCGATCGCATCGTGCGGATGAAGCCTTCAGAAGAGAGCCTGTTGCACTAACTTTGCGGGGTAAAAGTTCTATGCAGGCAATTCAAATAAGCAAGACGGGCGGCCCCGAGGTCCTCGAGCTGGTCGATCTACCGCGGCCCGAGCCCAAATCCGGCGAAGTCCTCGTGAAAATCGAAGCAGCCGGCGTCAACTTCATCGATACCTACCTGCGCGAAGGCCGTTATCCGGCCCCGCTGCCGTTCATCCCGGGACAAGAAGCCGCAGGCATCGTTGCCGCCGTAGGAGAAGGTGTCGAAGGCTTCCACATCGGTGACCGCGTAGCTTGGGCGGGCACCCGCGGCGCCTACGCACAGTTCGCCTGCGTCCCCGCAACTGGCCTACTCAAGGTCCCTGAAGGAATCGGCGCAGACGATGCCGCGGCAGTCATGCTGCAAGGCATCACCGCGCACTACCTCGCATACGACACCTACGCCATCAAGCCCGGCGACACCGTCTTGATCCACGCCGGCGCAGGCGGCGTCGGTCTCCTCCTTACGCAGATCGCAAAGATGCTCGGCGCACGCGTCATCACAACCGTCTCCACCGAACCCAAGGCCGAGCTCTCACGCGGCGCCGGCGCCGACCACGTGATCCTCTACACCCAGCAGAACTTCGCCGATGAAGTGAAGCGCATCACCGATGGCGACCTCCTCCCCGTCGTCTACGACTCCGTCGGCCAGACCACGTTCGAAGACTCGCTCAAATGCCTTCGCCCACGCGGCCTCATGGCCCTCTTCGGAGCCTCCAGCGGTGCCGTCCCTCCCTTCGATCTCATTCGTCTCTCTACCATGGGCTCACTTTACGTAACGCGCCCCACCATGAAGGACTACATCCTCACCCGCGCCGAACTCGAGCGCCGCGCGGCCGACCTCTTCAACTGGATCGCTCGCGGCAAGCTAAACGTCCGCATCGGGCACCGTTATCCATTAGCCGAAGCATCCCAGGCCCACCGCGATCTGGAAGGTCGTAAGACGACAGGCAAAGTTCTTTTGATCCCCTGAACAGATCCTGGTGCCTGGGTCTGTGCCTTTTTGACCGTTTCTGTATGATAGATGACATAGTAAGTCGAGACGATCCGCGACGATGCTCCCAGCCGATCAGCATCCGGCAGCTAGTCCAATTGTGAATACGCTCTCTGAACCACCACACGTCGTACGACAGAAGGTTGGATTCGATCAGCGTTCACTTAGTAAACCCCAGCGATAATTCGTTTGGCACGGCCGTCATTACGCCGCGCTGGTTATTTGTTCTCGCCGCAGCCACGCCCGCTGTGGCCGGAGACCCCATCCTCGTCGATGAATCGATCGAGGCCATCGACCCCGAAAGCATTCATCCCGGCGACATCGTCGGCATCAGCGTGCATACCGGCAACGCCCTCCGCGGATACGAAGTCGGCAACATCGCTCGCGACCGCGGCGCGACGGTCATCTACGGCGGCATCCACGCCACACTCTTCCCAGAAGAAGTCTTCGAGCGCGGCGCAGCCCACTCCGTCGTCAAAGGCGATGGCGACATCGCCTGGGGCATGGCCGTGCAAGACTCCATGGCCGGCAAGCTCGAGCCTCTCTACGACGGCGGCCGCATCGGCGGCAGCGAATTCCTCGCCGCCCGCTGGGACCTCATGGACCCTGCCAAGTACATGTGGGCCTCCGTACAAACCATCCGCGGCTGCCCCAAGCACTGCTCCTTCTGCAGCGTCTGGCGCACCGACGGCCAACAGCCCCGCCAGCGCCGCTTCCAAAGCGTCATCGACGAGATCATCAACCTCCGCCGCATCGGCTTCCGCTTCATCGCCCTCGCCGACGACAACTTCTATCCCGTCACCCTCACCGACCTCCGCCTCGCGCGCGAGCAGGGAAATGACACCAAAGTCGCCGAGCTCATGGCCGTCCGCACCGAGCGCTTCCAGCTCATGGAAGAGCTCGCCAAGCTCCCCAAGGACATGGTCTTCTTTACCCAGATCACCATGGAAGCCGGCGAAGACGGCGAGTACCTCGACGCCATGAAGAAGGCCAACATCAAGGGCGCACTGGTAGGCGTAGAAGCCGTCACTCCCGAAGGCCTCAAAGCCGTCTTCAAAGACTTCAACTACTCCGGCGATGCGCTCGCCCGCCAGCTCCAGACCTTCAAGAAGCACGGCGTCCACGTCCTCGGCTCCTTCATCTTCGGCCTTCCCACCGACAAGCCCGCCACCTTCGACGCCACTGTAGAAATGGCCCTCAAAGCCGGCGTCACCTTCGCCCAGTTCGTCATGATGACCCCGTTCCCCGGCACCATCGACTTCGGCCGCTGGGAAAAAGAGCAAGCCAAAAACCCCACCATGGTCGGCGACATCCCCATCACGCGCTACTGGCTCATCCCCATCGCCGTCCGCCCCAAGATGTTCACCCCGCACCCTTCCATGAGCTCCGGCGAAATCAGCGAGCGCACCCAGAAAGTCTGGGACCGCTTCTACAACTGGAGCGCCGTATGGGAGCGCTCCGCCTGCACGCCCACCCTGCGTGCGCGTGTCGCCTTCATGTTTCTCTCCAAGCTCTACCGCCAGATGTATGCCGGCACGGGCATCTCCACCGACAGCGCCCGCAAGAAGAAGGCAAAAACCTGGGCCCGCTGGATGGCCCGCCAATGCAAGCGTCTCTTCCAGGCCAAACCCATGCCCGACCTCGCCTATCCCGAGTGGGCCCTGCCCGCGCCCTCCCTCGCTCAGCCCACATTCGCAGGCTTGCCCCTCATCGAAGCAAGCCCGTTCATCGTGCTTCCCAAGCTCTAACGTCTGCGTGACGGGTCCGAGCCTCGGCTCGGATCCGTCACGCAACGCTTTTTAAGCTGTCGCCGCAAGGGAAGCAGGCTGCGACTGTGGCTTTTTGCGCAGAACGGCGGCGGAGATCAGCGTGATAACCAGGCCGACCGGGAAGGGCTCTATAAACGTGTAGAGAGCGTTCACCAGCGGATTCTCATAGAGCTGCTGCGAGTGCCGGATCGCGGCGACTTTGGCCTGGATGGCTTCAGGGGTGCCGGGGCTGGATTGCGCCTTCTGGATGGCGGCTGCGAAGTAGCTGTCCATGGAGTGGCTCATGAAGTTGAAGTAAACAATCTCCCATGAGACGACATAGAAGACGCAGGAGATGAGCGTGATGCTGATGCCGATCGCGAAGCCGCGTCCGAAGGTGATGGCGCCGCCGGCCAGGTTGTCCCGGTAGGAACGGATGCCGAAGTAAACCAGCAGGAAGCCGAGGACGATGTTGGCATAACCGATAATCAGGGCTTTTTGGCCGTGGTTCAGGTCGCTGAGAAAGCGGAGGGTGCCGAACATCAGCACGGACGATATAACGCCGGAGATGAGGCCGAAGGTGAGGATGGTCTTCTTCAAGGTGAGGCTCCTGGGGGGTTGAACTGAAGTCACTTTGCGGGACGCAGGCGATGTTTGTCGTCATGCTTTTGGGTGATTTTAGCGCCAGATGCAGGAAATCATACTTTGGGTGACCCACGAACCAAACCATCATAGCCCGGAACGGAACTCCTGCATGACTTCCACTTCAGGGCAGGATGCCCAGTTCTTTGCCCATCTGGACAGCCTGTGTCCGCCGCCGCGCACCCAGCTTGTCGAAGGCCCGGCTGCAATGCGTCTTCACGGTGTTCTCGCTAACGAAAAGGCGCTCGGCGATCTCGCGGTTGCTCAGGCCCTGGGCGATCAGGCTCAGGATTTCAAGCTCGCGCGGCGTGATGCCGAGCGCGTCCAGCTGAGGCTGGTTGAGGGTAAAAGGGCCCGGCGCATCGGCCGGGACAAGGACTTCCCGCAGGACGATCGTTTCGCGCGGCTTGGTGAGCCTGATCCCGAGCCAGATGCCAAACGCCGCGAAGATGATCGCGACGAGCGCGGCGTAGATCTCGAAGGAGTGCTCGATGACCAGGAACCGGTACTCGGACCAGCGGAGGATGGCGATGAGCACGCCCCCGACGAGGCCCAGAATAAGGACATGGCGAATTGCGTGACTGGAGACCTTGCGCTTCATGTCGGTTGGCTGGATTCTACTGCCCTGGCCCATGCCGGGGCCAGCCCCGCACCAGGCAGCACGCATGCGATGTTTTTGACTCGCGTACCGCCCAGCGCTCAGACTAAAACCTAGTGACTGAATCCCCGCAAATCGCATTCGGCAACGTCAAACCCAGAACGATGTCGCCCTTCCTGGCGTTACCCACAATCAGCCGCCGCGCCACGGCCTTCCTGCTCTTCGCCGCACTCCAAACGGCGGCTCACGCCGTCGTCGTGCGCGGCCACGCCACCGACGCCCTCGGCAAGCCCGTTCCGAATGCCCGCATCCAGCTCATTGAAGCCGGCAAGATGGAAGCCTTCGCCTACGCCGGCCCCGACGGCGCCTTCGAAATCCGCGACGCGCACGCAGGCCGCTTCACACTCCTCGGCTCAGCCGCAGGATACCTCCCCGCCATCGGCCACGACTTCTACTCGGGCGATACCGATGTGATCGAGCAGGATGTCGTTCTCGCCGGCAACACCGTCCGCCAGGATATCTCCGTCAGCGCCACCGGCATCCCCACGCCGCTCCCGCAGCTCACCGCTCCGGTCAACGTGATCCCCGGCGATCTGTTCGCGCTGGACGTCGGCGTCAGCGACGAGATGCGCCAGACGCCCGGCGCCTTCCTCGTTCAAACAGGCCAGACCGGCGGCGTTACCAGCCTCTTTCTCCGCGGCGGCAACTCAACCGCAAACCTCGTCTTGATCGATGGCATCCCAGCCGACGATGTAGGTGGCTCGTTCGACTTCGGCACCGTAAGCTCAACCGCTGTCAGCAAAGTGGAGATATACCGCGGGCCAAACTCCGCCATGTACGGAACCGACGCCGGCGCCGGTGTCATCACCCTCGAAACACCGCGCGGCACAACGCTGAAGCCCGTTCTCGACTACTCCGGCGACGCCGGAAATCTACACACCTGGCGCAATGAAGCAGCCATCGGCGGAACGCTGAGCCGTCTCGATTACTACGGCATCTTCTCTCGATTCGATACATCGAACGCCCTTCAGAACGACCGCTTCCACTCCGTCACCTCGGCCATCAATCTCGGATACAACATCAACGGCAACACGCTGGTGCGTTTCACCCTTCGCAATGCGGATTCAGCAAGCGGCCTGCCCGGCGCGCACGATTTCTTCGGTATCTCAAATGATGCCAAGCAGGCGGACCAGGATCTGTACTCCGGCCTCACCATCGAGAATCGTTACAAAGGCAACTGGCACAATCTTCTCCGCTACGGCATCGCGCGCAAGCGCGAGCAGGAGAAGCAATTCAACAACATCGGTACACCTGTAACCTCAGGCGGATTTACCGAGTACTTCGGCAACGTAGTGACCATTCGCGGAGCCAATGGATATAAGGCAACGGGGCAGACCGACTTCGTTACCGGCAACGAAGACCAGGACTCCAACCGCGACCAGCTCTACTACCAGACCGACTACAGCTTCTCGCCACACTTCATCGGCCTCTTCGGATTTCGTTATGACAACGAGCGAGGCAGCTTCAACTTCGCGGAGTTCGCCGAGCACGAGAAGACACAGCGATCCAACTTCGAATACAACCTGCAGTTTCAGGGCGAGTTCTGGAACCGGCTGTTTTACTCTGCCGGTGGTGCGTTTGAGAAAAACCACTTATACGGCATCGCAGGAACGCCAAAGATCGGCTTGGCCTACGTCCCCGTCCGTCCTTCAGGCAAGGCCTTCCATGGCACACGCATTCGTGTAAACGCCGCAACCGGCGTGCAGGAACCCACACTCGCTATCGAAGAAGAAAGCCTCTACACGCAGCTTCTCGCTGTCGGCGATACAGCTGATATCTCGCGCTATCATATAGGCCCACAGGCGGCGCAGCGCTCACGCACGTATGACATCGGCGTCGACCAGAACATCTTCGGCGAAAAGCTCACACTCAAAGCCGGCTACTTTCACAACGTATTCGACCGCCAGCTCGAAGGCGTGGACAGCACCGCTCTCTTGCAGTACTTCGGTCTCAATCTGCCTTCCGTCTTCGAGGGCTACCTCAACTCGCTCGCCTTTGCCGCGCAAGGCGAGGAGACCGGACTGCTCTGGCATCCTACGGCCAACTTTCTGCTTCGCGGTGGATATACCCATCTCGACACCAAAGTCATCCAGTCCTTCGCGTCCGATGCCGTAGCAGCGAACCAGGGCACCCCAACGACGAATCCCAGTCTACCGGGCATCGCTATCGGCGCGGAAAGCCCCTTGGTCGGTGCAAGGCCCTTTCGCCGCTCGCCAAACACCGGCTACTTCGATATGCAGTACATGCACCGCAGGATTTCGCTTGCTCTCAAAGGCGCCATGGCCAGCCGCAGCGACGACTCAACGTTTCTGGATTTCTCCGACCTCAACGGCGGAAATACCCTTCTTCTGCCGAACCGCGATCTGGACTTTGGCTACGCGAAGCTGGATCTCGGTGGAACCTACGCCTGGAAACACGGCCTCACCCTCTTCGCCCAATTCGACAATCTGCTCAACAACCAGCATATCGGCCCAATTGGCTTCCCAGCTCTGCCTCTAACCTTCCGCACCGGCCTCAAACTCCGAATCGGCGGCGACTGACAAGCGGCCGCAAGCGTAGGATTGGCATGCGAATTGTCTTCATTTGTAGGGATTCTTATTACATTTAAACCCGGCTCGCCGCGAAGAGTTGCCGCAACCGTAGATGACTCCGCACCGTCTAAAGAGGTGGAGTGAAGAAGGGAAATTATATGTCTGTCACACGACGCGCACTTTTTGCAACCACATTGGCCTCCATCGCCATGGGCTGCGTTTTTCCGGCCCTGGCACAGGAACTTGTGCCCGAAGGCCCAGTAACGACCACGGCGCTCATCAACGTCCAATCCAAGAGCGAAGAGCCCTTGAACCCCGCAATGCTCACGTTGCAGCTCAACGGCAAGTCCATGCCGATAACCAGCGTGAAGCCGATCGGCGGGCACAATGCGCAGGTCGCGATTCTGATCGACGACGGTCTCCGCTCAAGCTTTGGCAATCAGCTGTCTGACCTCGTGAGCTTCATCAATAGTCTGCCGCCGGGCATGCAGGTGTTGGTTGGCTACATGCGCAACGGTGAAGTCTACGTTCCGTCCAAAGATGGCGGCTTCTCCACCGATCACGCGGCAGTGTCCGACACATTGCGGCTCCCGATCTCTTCCGGTGGCGTAAGCGCGAGCCCCTACTTCTGCCTGTCGGAGTTCGTGAAGCACTGGCCCTCCAACCAGCCCGGCCCACGCTTTGCGCTGCTGTTGACCAACGGCGTGGATCCCTATAACGGCAGCACCTCGCCGTTGAATCAGGACAGTCCCTACGTGCAGACCGCCCAGGAAGATGCTCAACGCGCCGGCGTTGCCGTCTATGCTATCGCCTACGCAGACGCTGGCTATCGCGGCGTTCGCGGCGCTGCTATGAGCGGACAGAACTATCTGAGCCAGGTCACGCAGGCAACTGGTGGTGAATCGCTGTGGCAGGGAATCGGCAACCCCGTATCGCTGCAGCCCTTCCTCAAGGAGTTCAGCAAGGACATCTCCGAGAGCTACACGATCACCTTTATGGCCGACGCCGCTCGCGAGAAAAATGACACCCTGGAGAGGTTCAAGCTGAAGACAAGCCAGCCCGGTATCAAGATTCACGCGCCGGACGGCGTCCATCCCGGCGTCGATCTCCAGTAACCGGATGTCAAGTTTGCTGGACACCACAAAAAGTTAAAAATCACCACGCGTCACCACAAACGGTCCATAAAAACGCACCAGAATTTCGACCAAATTGCACCACTTTATATGCAAAAAGGCCCCCGGAGTTTCCGGGGGCCTTTTTGCATATTGGTTGAGGGTTTAGTACATGCCGTCCATACCGCCGCCGCCGTGGCTATGTCCGCCGCCAGCTGCTTCCTTCTTCTCAGGGATCTCAGCAATGATTGCCTCGGTCGTAAGAAGAAGGCCAGAGATGGAAGCCGCGTTCTGCAACGCAGTACGCGTAACCTTGGTCGGATCGATAACACCAGCCTTCACCAAGTCCTCATAAATGCCGCTTCCGGCGTTGTAGCCGAAGTTAGAGTCTTTAGATTCGTGGATCTTGCCGATGACGACCGAGCCTTCTTCGCCAGCGTTCGAAACGATGGTGCGGAGAGGCTCTTCGATGGCGCGGCGGATGATCGATGCACCGATCTTCTCGTCGCCTTCGAGGGTCTTGATGAGCGCGTCAACAGCAGGGATGGTGCGGATCAGAGCGACGCCGCCGCCCGGGACGATGCCTTCTTCGACAGCCGCGCGGGTGGCGTGCATCGCGTCTTCCACGCGTGCCTTCTTTTCCTTCATCTCGGTTTCGGTAGCAGCACCGACCTTGATGACGGCTACGCCACCAACGAGCTTGGCAAGGCGCTCCTGGAGCTTCTCACGGTCATAGTCAGAGGTGGTCTTCTCAACCTGAGCGCGAATCTCCTTGACGCGACCGGCGATCTTCTCGTCCTCACCGCCGCCATCAACGATGGTGGTGTTGTCCTTGTCGATGGTGACGCGCTTGGCGGTGCCGAGGTCTTCGATCTTGACGCCCTCGAGCTTGATGCCGAGGTCTTCCGTGATCGCCTTGCCGCCCGTGAGGACAGCGATGTCCTCGAGCATGGCCTTGCGGCGATCGCCGAAGCCGGGAGCCTTGACGGCAGCGACGTTCAGCGTGCCACGCAGCTTGTTGACCACGAGAGTTGCGAGCGCTTCGCCGTCTACGTCTTCAGCAATGATGACGAGGGGCTTGGCGGTGCGGGCGATCTGCTCGAGCAAGGGGAGCAGATCCTTCATCGTGGAGATCTTCTTCTCATAGATGAGGATGTAAGGGTTCTCGAGGGCTGCTTCCATGCGCTCTGCATCGGTGACGAAGTAGGGCGAAAGATAGCCGCGATCAAACTGCATGCCTTCGACGACGTCGAGCTGCGTCTCCATGGTGCGTGACTCTTCAACGGTGATAACGCCGTCCTTGCCGACCTTCTTCATCGCAGCGGCGATGATGGAGCCGATCTGCTCGTCGGAGTTGGCGGAGATAGTGCCAACCTGGGCGATCATGTCGCCAGTAACGGGCTTCGAGAACTTCGAGAGAGCGCCGCCAACGACGACACCGTTCTCATCGCGCTTGCCGATGATGGCCTCAACGGCCTTATCGATGCCGCGCTTGAGGGCGGCGGGGTTGGCGCCGGCGGCAACGGTCTTCACACCTTCGCGGAAGATGGCCTGGGCGAGGACGGTCGCGGTGGTGGTACCGTCACCGGCGATGTCCGAGGTCTTGGAGGCGACTTCCTTGACGAGCTGTGCGCCTACGTTTTCGATCGGGTCCGAGAGCTCGATCTCCTTGGCGACAGTGACGCCGTCCTTGGTGATGGTAGGGGAACCGAACTTCTTCTCGATGACAACGTTGCGGCCCTTGGGGCCGAGTGTCACCTTGACCGCGTTGGCGAGCGTGTTGACGCCACGCAGAATCGCTTGACGGGAATCTTCACCGTGCAGAATTAGCTTTGCCATTAGTGCTCTCCTCGGGGGCTAAAGCCCCCGGATTATAAAAAGATTTCTTTGTGGCCCGGCTGAAGCCGTGCCCTTCCGGATTGTGCGGTGGCCTTTGCGGCATAGCCGCATCTCGCCGTCCGCGAAGGACTACTTTTTGAGGATGCCGAGGACTTCTTCTTCGCGCATGATGAGGAACTCTTCGCCGTCGAGCTTGATCTCGGTGCCGGAGTACTTGCCGAAGAGAACCGTGTCGCCAGCCTTGACGTCGAGCGGGAAGACCTTGCCTTCGTCGTTGGACTTGCCTTTGCCGACGGAGACAACTTCGCCGGACTGGGGCTTTTCTTTGGCGGAATCGGGGATGATGATGCCGCCGCGGATGCTCTCGCCCTCTTCGATACGCTTGACGAGGATGCGGTCATGCAACGGTGTGAACGTAGTGGATGCCATGTTCTTTGAGTTCTCCTTAGTGCTGATCGAGAGGATTTGGCACTCTCAACTGCCGACTGCTAATGTATGCCAACCGGCGGAAGGAGTCAACGCCTTACTGTGAAATATGAGTGAATTGCGCGCAGATATCGGAGAGCTGTGAGTGGGCTAATGGTGGTTGACCTCCCCCTCCCCCGTAAAAACTCGCAAAGTCCGCAGGAATAAGGAGTTAGCGGCGGACTTGAAAATTTCGGCCCGCACTTTTTTCGTGGTGCTCGTGATCAAGCCAAAGCTGGTTGTAACGCGCTAAAATTGCGGACATGACCTCCGTTTCTTCCAGCCTTCGGGCCCGTGGTTTTCTTGGTGCCGGGCTGACTTGTCTTTTGTCGCTTTCCGTTCTTTCTGCCCAGCAGCAAGCGCATGGGCGCAAGTACACGCCTCCGCCGGCGACGGCGCATATTGTTGTGTCCGTACAGAAGGCTTTCAATGGACACGCGATGGAGAATGTCGCGGTGATCTTCCATGCGGTGAAGGACGGGAAAGATACCGGGAACATGGAAGTGAAGACGAACGGCCAGGGCGATGCGACGATGGACTTCATCGAAGCGGGAAGCCATGTGACGGTGCAGGTTTTCGCGAATGGTTATTCGACGTTTGCCGATGAGTTCGATGTGACGGATGCGGACAAGCTGATTACGGTGAAGCTGAAGCGGCCGCAGGCGCAGGTTTCGCAGTATCAGGACAATGAGGGTAAAGCTGCACCGGTGCAGCCGGGCGTCCAGGAACGTGCAAAGCCTGCGCTGGGACCGACCAATGCTCCGCCGACGATGCAGACGGACACGGCTCCGGCGGCGCAGCCGGGAATCACGCCGAAGTGATGAGCTCTGAAAAGCCTCTGGCGGGGAAGCGCGCGCTGGTTACCGGTGGCGCGAAGCGGATTGGCCGCGGGCTGGCGCTGGCGCTGGCAGAGGCCGGTGCGGACGTCACGATTACGTATCGCGGATCAGAGTTTGAGGCGGAGCAGACGGTTGCCGATCTTAAGGCGATCGGTGTGAAAGCGTATGCGCTGGCGTGCGATGTACGTGATGAGGCGAGCGTGAAGGCGGCCGTCGATGAGGCTGAAAAGCTGATGCATGGGCTCGACATCCTGGTGAACAACGCGGGCGCGTTTGAGACCGTGGCGCTGGAGGAGATCTCCGTCGCCGAGTGGGATGCGATGTATGAGACCAACACGCGTGGACCGTTTCTTGTAGCGAAGGCGGCGCATGGGATTCTGAAGGCGAGGCGCGGGCGGATTGTGAACATCGGATCGCTGGGTGGGATTCATCCGTGGGCGACGCATGCGCACTACTGTACGTCGAAGGCGGCGCTGCACATGCTTTCGCACACAATGGCGAAGGCGTGGGCACCGGAGATCAGCGTGAACTGCGTGGCGCCGGGGATGATCGTGTGGGGTGAAGTGAGCGCGGCTTACGAACACTTTGCGGAGAAGACGCCGATGCAGCGCAATGGGCGGGTGGAGGATGTCGCAGCGGCTGTGTTGTTCTTTGCGACGGCGCCGCACTTTATTACGGGGCAGTTGATGGTGGTGGATGGTGGGCTGGGGCTGTAACGGCAGAGTGTAGAGGATAGAGAAGGCGGCTTCTCGTCGGGTATGGGTCACTACCGAGAAGCCGACATATCAGGATTCATCCAGAGGCCGTCGCAAAAGCTTGCTCGTGGCGTGGTTCAAAACATGACTGGCTTTTTGCAGGTATCCAAAGATCAGGCGCAACTCCTGTTCGCTATAGTCGGTGTTCAGCTTGATTGCTGCTGCTTGCAAGGATTGATAGAGCATCGTGACCTCCTTGTGACTCTCCTCGCGGGCATGAACAGTAAAGCTTCTTCTGTCCGGCCCCTCTCTTTTTCTCATCGCGAAGCCAGATTGTTCAAGGCGGTCGATGATGGTGGTCATTGCCGCAGGGCTTACACCCATTTCTTCGACAAGTTCTTTGGGCGTCAGCGCACCTCTGCGATGAAGTATCCCCAGGCACTTGAAGTCGGTGAGGTTAATTCCCAGTCGATCCGCAATTGCCTGTTGATGGCGGACTACTTGAAGCGTGAACTCCCGGAATTCGAATGTTTCTCCCTCAGGATGTGGCATGCGAACTCCTTTACATGTTAGTACGATATTCGTACTATTCGATTAGTGTATTACATCCGAGATGAACAGGGGCGGCTTGATGACGGCATTTGGTGAGCAACTCTCCCTCAGCTTATTTATTTTTTCCGTCAGTCTCGGGATAGGCGGAGGACTTTATGAAACCCGCGTGGTCTATCCCAATTGGACGCGCGATCCGGACCCGCAAACCCTGAGCATAAAGCTGAGATCGTCTGGACAAGCCGGGGCGGGACGCCGTTTCTGGCCTTTCGTCTCGCCTGCTTCCATGCTGCTGGCGTTGTTCAATCTCTATCTTGCTTGGCAACAAACCGGCTCGCTGCGAACGATCTGGTTCGCGTCCGCGATGGTGATCGTGGTGAAGAGCATTACTACGTATAGTTACTTCGCTCCGACAATGATGAGGAGAATCGAACGAGCGGAGAAGATGGACAGGAACATCCTGCGCCGAACGGTACGAAAATGGGCTGCATTGAGCCCGCTCCGGGTTATCGCCGAGTTGTTTGCATGGACATCGGGACTTTGGGCACTCATTCTGCTCTCCAAGAAATGAATAAGCAGCGGACTGATGACGGGAAGCCGACATATCGGTACTCATTCGGCGATCAGATACCTTCCAAAGATCATTTGTAGGAACAGATGCAGAGCGGTCTCACTTCGGTCGGCTTTCGCGCGGAGCAGTGCCCCTTCGTAGCTGTTGAGAATGAAAGCGGCCATCTCCGTTGTGTCGACCTTGGGGCTCAACTCACCACGCGAGACAGCCTCCTGCAATGTGTTGCCCACGGCGGCCTCCCAAATTTTGAAACCCTCCTGCATTGTCTGTTGCATTCGGTCGCTGTGATTAGCCATCTCCTGGCTCAGATTGCCTAGCAGACAGCCTCCGCCCATCGCTCCCTTGGGGCCATAGATGCCGATGAGTTCCTCAAAGTACTTTCGCAGACGTTTGATTGGAGACGTTCGGGAAGCGCGCAACATGGTGGATGCTCGCGCCGACTCCTGATCGAGATAACGTTCAAGGATGGCGACCCCGAAATCCTCTTTGCTGGAGAAGTAATGATAGAACGATCCCTTTGAGAGACCTGCAAGTGCCAGAACCTCGCTGAGCCCGCTCGCGCTATAGCTGGACTGCTGCATATGTTTGAACCCCATCTCGATCAGGTGATCGCGGGTCGATACGTCCGGCATATCTCTCTCCTCTATTCAGGATGCGGCAAAGCTGGAGAAAAATGATTGCTCAAAATGAATCTCCATACCAACCGGTCTACTCTACTATACCAAAGCAGCAAGGTCGAGTCGCTTAGGCGCTTCCATCTGCTGCCGAGCAGAAGAATAGGAGAAGCAAAAAATGAGTCTCAAAGGAAAACGCGCACTAGTCACAGGAGCGAGCAGGGGAATTGGGGCAGCGATTGCGAAGGCACTTGCCACAGAGGGGGCGGACGTTGCTATTACGTACGAAAAATCGGCTGAAGCAGCGGAGGCCGTCGTTGCCGCGGTCAAGGCGAGCGGCGTTCGCGCAGTTGCGATTCAGGCGGACAGCGCCGACGTCCGTGCTGTGCAAGCTTCCGTAGAGAAGACAGTCGCCGAATTGGGCGGTCTCGACATTCTCGTCAACAACGCGGGCATTCTCCGTCTGTCCACGGTCAGGGATATTTCACTGGAGGACATCGACGCGCTTCTCAACGTGAACGTACGGGCCGTCATTGTGGCCAGTAAGACGGCTATCCCGCACCTTGGTAAAGGCGGACGCATCATCAACATCGGAAGCTTCTTTGCGGACAAGGTCCCGGGTGGCGCGGGTCTTCCGGTTTATGCGTTGACGAAGTCTGCGCTCACCGCGTTTTCCCAAGGGCTAGCTCGAGAACTTGGGGCCAGCGACATCACTGTAAACGTCGTGCAGCCAGGCTCGATTGATACCGACATGAACCCGGCGCATGGTCCGTTCGGTGAGGTTCTCCGCTCCATCACGGCGCTCGGTCGATATGGCAAGGTGGAAGACATCGCCAACATCGTGACATTTCTGGCAGATGAGAAAGCTCAATACATCACCGGAGCGGCGATTACGGTCGACGGTGGCGCAAACGCATAAGGATGCTGACTCAATCCAACATTATCTGCGGGAGACGTCCCGCAGATAACTACCGAGAAACGCTCTTATCGACACCTGAGAAATCATTGACGAGAAGCCGTGCCGAGACTCCTCATCGTGATGCCCCATGCTGCCATCTGGAATGCCTGCATCCAAGCCTGTAGGTAGTCAGACCAGAAAAGGATGCAGCCCTCCATGTGGAAGAAAGATCCTCTCGCCAAAGTTGCGGACGTTTTCGTAGAAACCCTTATCAAAGCAGGCGTTAAACGCGTCTATGGCGTAGCCGGCGACTCCCTCAATGGCTTCACCGATGCCATACGTTCCCACGACGGCATCGACTGGCAGATGGTCCGGCATGAAGAAGTAGCCGCCTTCGCCGCAGGCGGTGAATCCCAGATAAGCGGTCAGCTTACGGTGTGCGCGGGAAGCTGTGGACCTGGGAATCTTCACCTCATCAATGGTCTACACGACTGTCACCGCAGCCGGGTGCCAGTTCTCGCTATTGCCGCGCAGATTCCCAGCGCTGAAATCGGAACGAACTACTTTCAGGAGACGCACCCGGAACAGATCTTCCTCACCTGCTCGGACTTCTGCGAAGTGATCTCCACGCCCGAGCAGGTCCCGCGGGTACTGGCTATCGCGATGCGCACCGCCATCGCAAAACGCTGTGTTGCGGTCGTCGTGATCCCTGGAGACATCCTCACCAAATTCTCCACATCGTCCGCTATCGACCTCGGCATCAACGGTCCCGCCGCGTCTATTCTTCCGTCCACCGCTGCTCTCGCAAGCGCAGCCAAGCTTCTCAACTCTACAAAGAAGGTCACGATCCTTGCCGGGGCGGGCTGTGCCGAGGCTCGTGCTGAAGTCCTCAAGGTAGCGGACGTCCTGCAAGCACCGATCATCACCGCTCTACGCGGAAAAGAGTACCTCGAGTACGACAACCCATACTTCATCGGACTCAACGGCCTGATCGGCATGCCATCTGCCTATCGGGCTATGCACGATTGTGACACTCTCCTGATGCTTGGCACCGACTTTCCCTACTCGCAGTTCTATCCGGAAGGGATCAACGTCATCCAGATCGATATTCGCGGGGAACAGCTGGGCCGTCGCACGAGGATCGACGTCGGTCTCATCGGCGATGTGAAGCACACCTTGCAGGCCCTTATGCCGCTTCTCACGAAGCACAAGAGCAGCCACCTGAAGGACTCGATGAAACACTTCCAGAAGGTCCGCAAGGAACTCGACGACCGCGCTGTTGGTGAGCCGGGCAAATCTCCTATCCACCCGCAGTACCTGACTAAATGCATCAGCGACCTTGCCGCAGACGATGCTGTTTTCCTTTGCGATGTTGGAACGCCCACCACATGGTCGGCTCGCTATCTCAAGATGAACGGCAAGCGTCGCCTTATCGGCAGCTTCAACCACGGCACCATGGCGAACGCCATGCCGCAGTCTATCGGAGTGCAGTCCGCGGAGCCATCGCGCCAGGTTGTGACTCTTTCGGGCGATGGCGGCATCTCCATGCTTCTGGGCGATCTGCTGACCCTGCGGCAACTCGATCTAGCTGTGAAGGTCGTCGTCTTCAACAATGGGGCACTCGGCTTCGTCGAGCAGGAGATGAAAGCTGCCGGTGTGGAAACCTACGGCACCGAGTTTAAGCCAACAAACTTCGCGACAATCGCATCGGGCGCGGGCATCCGCGCGTGGCGCGTCGAAACTCCAGAGCAGGTCATCCCCGCCCTCCAAGAGGCCTTCGCGCACCCTGGGGCTGCTGTCGTCGACGTCGTTGTCGCACGCCAGGAACTCTCTCTTCCACCCACCATCACCCTGGCCCAGGCCGCGGGCTTCAATCTCTACATGCTTAAGGCGATGTTGCATGGGGACGGCCATGAAGTTCTCGACATGGCGAAGACCAACCTTTGGAGATGAGACTTTCCGGCCAGCTTTGAAGGGATTTCCTTCAGCTTTCTTGGGTCTGAAACCGGGAACCTGAGTGTCAGCGGCGGAAGAGGCGCTTCCACCAAGGGAGGTCCGTATCGTCGTCAGTGTCGTCGAAGAGATTGAGTGGGGGTATCTGTTCGGGGATGGGATCGCCTGCGAATGCCGCTGCAGGGTTGGTGGTGCAAAGCAGGTCGGCATATTCGGCCCCGTATTTTTTGGCAACGTAGTCGTGGGCTTCGCGCATGAGGGGAGGGCGCGAGGTGGTGTTGTGGGCGTCGGTGGCGAGGAAGTGGACCCAGCGGTTGGCGAGGAGCTGGTGGGCCATGCGTTCGGCTTCTTTGCCCATGTTGCCGAGGACGGAGCCGGTGGTCACCTGGACGAGCAGGCCGTTGCGTAACCAGTTGGCGAGCATGTCGGGTTCGCGCTGGAGGGTTGGGTTGCGTTCGGGGTGGGTGAGGATGGGGGTCATGCCGGCGAGCTGGAGCTCGTAGATGGTTTCGCCCATGCCGCGGGCGATGGCGAAGTCGGGCAGCTCGACGAGGAGGTACTGCTTGTTGTTGATGGTGTAGCGGGTGGGGTGGGCGTGGGCGTCCTGGATGTTGTCGAAGCTGAGGTGGAAGTCGCAGCCAGAGCCGAGGATGAGGGGGATGGATTCGGCGGCGAGGGCGGAGCGGAGTTCGGCGATTCGCTGGGTGTTGACGGCGGGGTCGAAGGTCCAGTGGGAGCTGGCGTGGGGCGTGCAGACGACGTGGGTGATGCCGTCGTCGGCGGCCATACGGGCCATGGCAATGGAGGTATCGAGGTCAGGCGAGCCGTCGTCGAGGGAGGGGAGAAGGTGGTGGTGCAGGTCGACCATGGCTGGGGATAAGGGTATCACTGGGGGAGTGGGGTTTGGGGGATGGGTTTGGGTGGGGCTAGGGGAGTGAATAGTGAAGAAGGCAAAGGCAAAGCTCAGGCTAAGGCAAAAGCGGGTGGTCTCTTTTGAGTTCGGTCAGGGGGGCGGGGATGACAATTGCTAAAGGGTTGGAGTTGGGACGGCTGTTGGGGCTGTCTGTGGAAATTGTTGAATTGCGTGGGCGAAATCTCCGATAGTGGGGTGGTCGGTGCAGCGCGGGAGTGCGGGGCTGCATCGAAGCGTAAATACTGTGATTTGCACAAGATGATGCGCAACGTATGATGTATGGAGTCGAAGTGCGCTCTGCACGGTATGTGCGTCACGGCAGGATTACGGAAGAAGGAACAAGGACCTTTTCATGCCACAGAAAACAAGTACTACCCCAAAGCCGCGCGTGCTCGTTGCCGATGACGAACAGGTGATCGCCAATACACTGGCCATCATTCTCAACCAGGCGGGTTTTGAAGCGCGTGCCGTATACAGCGGAGAGAAAGCGATCGAGGCGCTCGATACGTTTCATCCGGACATGCTGATTTCGGACGTGATCATGACCGGGATGACCGGCATTGAAGCAGCGATCCAGACGCGGAACAAGCTGCCGAACTGCAAGATTCTGCTGTTTTCCGGTCAGGCGGCTACGGCCGACCTGCTGGAGCGCGCGCGGTCGCAGGGCCATGAGTTTGAGATTCTGGCGAAGCCGGTGCATCCGACGGATCTGCTGGCGAAGCTGCGCGGGTAAGAGCGGAACGAAGATTCGAGAAGCGAGATTCGAGCGGCGATCGTATGGTTCGCCGCCGGGTCTCGTTTCCGTTTAGAGGGTCTTGCCGGCGCGCTTGCGGAGGATTTCGCGGGATTTGATTTCGATCAGGTACTCGTAGATGGCTTGCAGCGTGGCGTACATGATGCCGGCGTGGCCGTCGAGGGCGGCGCCGCGGAAGAACATCATGTAAAGCCACTTGATGACGGGTCGGCCGGGCAGCTTGTAGAAGATGGCTTTCTGGGCGATGCGGCGCGAGTGGAAGTCGGTACCGAAGAGGGCCTGGCGGAGCGAGGCGTCGCTGACGAACTTGCGGCTTGCCAGCAGCTCGGCTTCGCGGGTGGAGTAGTGGTTGTGCTTGGCGACCCAGTGGCTGATGCCCTTGGAAAAAGGCATGTGATCGAAAGGCTGGGTTAGCTCGGCGATGTCGCCTGCGATTTCGGCAACTTCGTTGACGTCGCGTGTGTAGTGGACGTGGCCGACGCGGATGAGGCGGACGTAGAACGGGGATAGCTGCGCGTGCTGCAGCCAGGTGCCCCAGAGGAAGTCGCGGCGGCGGATGCGGAAGGCGGCGGTGGTTTGGGCGACTGTGGGCAGGGTGCGGGCGATTTCGTCGATGAGGGCAGGGGTGGGGCGCTCGTCGGCGTCCAGGACCAGGACCCAAGGGTGAGCAAAGGGGAGCTGCATGGCAGCGTTGCGCTGGGCGGCGTAGTTGTCGAAGGCGCGCGTGGTGACCTTGGCGCCTCGAGCGCGTGCGATTTCCTGGGTGCGGTCGGTGGAGTTGGAGTCGAAGACGTGGACGTCGTCGGAGAAGGCGACAGAGTCGAGGCAGGCGGGGAGGTCCTGCTCTTCGTTGCGGGTGAGGATGAGGATGGAGATCATTGGTTCGGCGCCTTTACTGAAGGCAGTGCCGGGGAAGGGAGCAGGGAGTGGGGAATAGGGAGTAAAGACGGAGAGTTCGTCATGCGGGGTCTCCGGGGGTGGCGTTGGGATGGCGGGTGCGTTCTCGGATGATGGTGGCGGGATTGCCGCTGTAGACGGTCCAGGGGGCGAGGTCGCGGGTGGCTACGGAGCCGAGGCCGAGCACGGCGCCTTCGCCGACGTTGACGCCGGGGCCGACCGAAGCGCGGGCGCAGATCCAGGCGTACTGGCCGAAGGACATCTGGTAGGCGAGGAGCGGGAAGGTTGGATCGTTGTAGTCGTGCGTGGCGCCGCAGAGGTAACAGTCCTGCGAGAGGATAACGTGCGAGGCGAAGTGCATGGGCGAGGGGTTGTAGATTTCAACGCCATCGCCGGCGGCGACGTGGTCGGCGCAGAAGAGGTTCCAGGGGGCCCAGACTTTTGCTTTCGGGTAGAAGTGGCAGTCGGGGCCGAGGGTGGCTCCGAAGAGACGGAGCAGCATGGCGCGCCAGGCGTGGAACGGACGTGGGCTGAGGCGAAAGAGGAGCAGCCAGGTGATGTTCCAGACGAGGCGGCGGGCGCGGTTGGCGAAGGAAAAGGCAGGGCGGGTGTAGGCGTCTTCGCCTGCGAGGGCTTCTGGGACTTTGTAGTCGGCTTGTTTAGCCATGGGTGGCCTCCGTGGTTGAAAGCGGCAGGCGATGGGGGTGGGCTGAGGGTGTGGCAGGTCCTTCGACTGCGCAACTCGCAAGTGCGCGAGTTGCTTCGCTCAGGAAGACGAAGTGAAGGGGGTTCATGTCAGTTGGCCTCCGCGAGTGAGTTAGGAGCGGTGTGCGGGGCTTGCTCGAAGACGCGGAGGATGACTTGGGTGTTGTGGCGCATGTCGTATCGGGCGGCGAAGGTGCGGAGGGCTTGCGCGGACATGGCGGCGCGTCCTTCGGTTGAGAGTGCGAGCCAGCGATGGAGGAGCTTGCGGGAGCCTTCGAGGGTGTCCGGTTCGACGAGGCCGGCGCCGTCGGCCGCGATGTCGGGGGCAATGTTGATCTGGTCGGAGATGAGGACGGGCTTGCCGCAGGCCAGGGCCTCGGCGACGGCGATGCCGAAGTTTTCCTGGTGCGAGGTGAGGACGAAGGCTTCGCTGGCAGCGAAGGCGCCCCACTTGGGTTCGCCAAGGAGCATGCCGGGCCAGTGGACGCGGGAGCCGAACCCGGAAGCTTCTATGCGTCGGCGAAGTTCGTCGCTCCAATTGCCGGCGCCGGGTCCGGCCATGACGAGGTGCAGGCCGGGATCGTTGATTGCCGTGAAGGCTTCGAGCAGGAGGTCGGGGCCTTTTTTGGGGTGGATGCGGCCGAGGAAGAGGAGGAAGCGCTTGCCGCGGACTTCGGGGCAGCGATTGTAGAAGGCTTCTGTAGAGGAGTGAGAGCTGGAGGAGTGAGGGGTGAGGGGTGGGGGTTCGGCGCCGAGGGCTACGACTATGGGCGTCCATTGGTGGAGGAAGAAGGATTGTTTGGCGAGGTCGGCTTCGATCTGGGTGATGAAGAGGACGCGGAAGGCGCGGCGGAGGAGCCAGTAGTCGTTGAGGAGCCAGTAGATCCACTTTTTGGCGTGCTTGGCGGGGAAGCGGCGCTTGAAGTAGGGGTCGAGCATGCCGTGGGGGAAGACGACGTAGGGTTTGTGGCCGGCGATGGAACGGAGGACGGCGACGCCGGTGTACTCCCACAGGCCATGGAGCATGACGCCGTCGAAGCGGTCGCGGTTGGCGCGCAGCCAGCGGGTGAGGGCGGGAACGTACCAGGATTTTTTAGCGGCGCCGAGGGCGGTGATTTTGAAGGGGAAAGCTGCGAGGAAGGGCTCTGCCGGGTCGTTCGTGGTGACGACCTCGGAGGTGTAGCCGGGAGGGGCGTGCTCGATGAGCATGCGGATGGCTTCGGTGGGTCCACCGGCTGCGGGGCTGATGGAGCCGACGATGTGCAGGATTCTCATGCAGTTGTGGTTCAGGATAGCAGCGTTACTGGATGGTGATCTTGCGGATGGTGACGGCTTTGAGCGGCTTGTTGTGGGCGTCGCGGGGGACGCGGGCGATGGCTTCGACGATGGGGATGGAGGCGTCATCGCACTGGCCGAAGATGGTGTAGTTGCCGTCCAGGCGATGGACGGCGTGCTCGGTGACGAAGAACTCGCTTTGATTGGTGTTGGGGCCGGCATTGGCGTAGGCGAGGCGTCCGGGGCGGTCGAAGGTGAGGCCGGGAACGGATTCGACGCCGAAGACGAAGCCGAGATCACCGTCACCGCCTGGGTCGTTGGGCAGGTCTGCGTTCTGAATCATGAAGTCGGGGATGACGCGGCCGAAGCTGAGGCCGTTGTAGAAACGACGGTTGTGCTGGAGGGCCTGTGTGCCGGGGAGGTGCCAGTCCTTGGTGCCGTTGGTGAGGCCGATGAAGTTGGCGGTGCCGATGGGGGCTTCCTTGGTGAAGAGCTTGCAGGTGAGGGTGCCCATGTTGGTGTCGATGGTTGCGGTGGGGCCGGTGGGTTGCGGTGCGGGGATGGGATCGATGGGCATGGGCGATGGCTGCGGGGTGACGGAGGCCGCTGGGACGTTGGCGGCGAGGGACGGTGCGGGATCGCCGAGCTGCACGACGCTGATGTGGTTGATGGCGATGGGCGTGGTGGGGTGGTTGTCGGTGCTTAGGAGCGCGTGGGAGAGAGCGGTGATGGTGGGAAGGGAGGCGTCGTCGCACTGGCCGAAGACGGTGCCGATGTTTTCGTGCTCGAAGTCGGAGTGGGCGAAGACGTAGAAGATGGAGCTGCTGGTCATCGGCTGCTCGGTCTTGTCGTCAGGGTTGGCGGGAGGGTTCTTACGCATGACGAGCAGGCCGGTGTGGCTGAAGTCGATGGCGGATTTTTCGGCGGGGAATGGAGAGCCGGCGAGACCGATGCCCCCGCCGAAGCGTGCGCCGGTGGTGATGCCGTTGGAGACGCCGCCGAGCTCGAGGCCGTCATAGAAGGGCTGTCCGTGGACGGGCTTGCCGAAGGCGTCGGGCCAATCCTTTGTGCCGTTGGCGAGGGCGATGAAGTTGGCGGAGGTTTGTGCGGTGAAGAGTTTGCAGGAGAGGCGGCCGAGGGTGGTGTCGATGAAGACCTGCGGGCCGGTGGGCTGAGGGTCGGGTTTGGTGGCCGGTGGGGGATGGAGCGCGTGGGTTTGCGCGAAGGCGGTTCCGGGGAACGAAAGAGCAAGAAGAAGGAGAAGTTTCACGAAATGCCCCAATGCTTGGAGATTTTTGCGGAGGATCCGATGTTGTGGCGGCACAGGCAAGAAGCAGATCCTTCGCGGTGCTCAGGATGACAAATCAAGAAATCAGGCACGGATTTTGCGGGTGGTGAAGGCGAGAGCTTGGCGAAGGCCTTGGACGTCCTGCTCGAAGCCCCAGCCTGCTACTCGTCGGCGGGCGGATTTGCCCATGGCCGTGGCGGTTTCGGGGCTGGCGAGGACGCGTTCGAGAGCGTGAGTGAGTGCGGGGATGTCGCCGACGGGATAGATGTAGCCTTCGTGGCCGTTGGTGATGAGGTCCGGGCCTGAGCCGACGTCGGTGGAGACGATGACGGGGCAGCCTGCGGCCATGGACTCGTTGACGATGAGGCCCCAGGGTTCGTGGCGCGAGGGAAGGACAAAGACATCGGAGAGCTGGAAGTAGGCGGGCAAAACGGACTGGTTCTGGAAGCCGGCGAAGCGTGTGCCTTCGAGTCCACTGCACTGCGCTTCGAGGTTCTTGCGCTCTTCGCCATCGCCTACGATCACGAGGTACGGATCGGAGGGCAGCTTGCCAAGGAGGGATTTGTAGGCTTCGACGAGGTGATCGGCGTGTTTGCGAGTCTGGAGCTTGGAGGCGAACAGGATGATGGGCCGGCCTGGTTTCAGCCCGAGTTCGGCGCGGAGGGAGGCTTCGGTGAGCTCGGCTTCGCCGGCGCGGTGGGAGAAGTAGGCGTTATCGACGGCGTAGGGCATGAGGAACTGCGGAAAGCCGTGGCCGAAGTAGTGACGCCAGTACGCGGCGTTTGCAGAACCGATGGGGAGGGTCGCGGCGATGAGATGGCGGAGGTCGTGGAGAAAGAGCGATTTCAGGAAGAGCTTGAGGCGGCTGCGGGTGCGGTCGGCCAGCCAGGACTCGGCGCGGAGGAGCACGGGGATGCCGAGAGCGTTGGCCGCGAAGATCGCGTGGAGAGCGTTGATGCTGGCATAGCCGTGGACCCAGAGCGCGTCGAAGGCGGGAGTGCCGTCGGGATTGCGGAGGCGACGATAAATGCCCCGGTTGATGGGGCTGAAGAAGGAGACATCGCCCTTGTCGCGGACTTTGGGGAGGAACTCCGACTTGTAGCCTTCGAGGAGGGGAGTATCCCAAGCGACTTCTACGCCAAAGCCCTGGTCCTTGTAGCCTCTTACGGAGAAGTCGGAGCCGAATAGGACTGTGAGGTCGATGTCGGGTTCCTGCGCGATGCGGCGCAGGAGGGGGGCCTGGTACTGAATGGGATGAGTGACCACGTAGGCCAGGCGAACCTTGCGGGGGACGGTGAAGGCACCGGGTGCGGATGTCATCGCTGGATTCCCCTTAGTTCCCGGAGCGAGTATAGGCAAGTGTGGAGAACAGAACGCTGACGAGGCTCAGAATGGAGTTGAGGCTTCCGTTGGTCATGGTGGACTTGAGGAAGCTATCGGGCAGGAAGATGATGTCGTTGGCTTGAAGAATTGGATCGGGAGCTTTTCCGTAAAGCACCTTCTTCATATCAAGTTTGACGACCGTGCGCTGGTCGCCGATGGTACGGATGATGCGAAGGTCGTTGTACTTGGCGGGGAACGTGGGGCCACCACTCAACGCTGTGACCTCGAGTAACGTCAGCGGCGTGTTCGACGACAGAGGAACGACGCCCTGGGCTTTGAAGGAACCCATGACATAAATAACGCCGGTTCGTGCAACGACGATGGTGTCGCCGGGAAAGACGGGAACGTTGGCGAGCGCGCTGCCGGCCGGGTCTGTACCGAGGTCTACGACGATCGGCTGAGACTCTCCTGGACGGTTGATGGTGATCACATGGCTGGAGGAAGCTGTGAGCCCCCCTGCGCCGGCCAGGACATCCAGCAGCCGTCGCGAACCGACGACCGGGACTACGCCGTGAATTTCGCCGACGACGGTCACTGCGGAGTTTGGGCCGTCGGTGACCTGGATGGTGACCTGCGGGTCCTTGTACATTCCGGCTTGCTCGAGACGATGAGCGATCAGGGTCTCGGCTGCTGTGAGGGTGAGGCGATCGAGGGAGATGACACCGACTAAAGGCAGAAGCACGTTTCCATCGGTGCCGATACGGACGATGGGCGAGTAGTCTTCCTGCCCCAAGATTTTGACGGTGATCAGGTCTCCCTGCATGAGCTGGGGATCGCGCGGCGCGGGATTGAGGAGTGCCTGGTCTTTGGTGAGGGGAGCGTATTGATTGAGCCGGCCACCGGTTTGGATGGAGGGTCCGTTGAACTGCGCGGAGGAGGGCAGTGCAAGAGCGAAGGCGATTGCTGCGACCGAGGAGAGGAGGGAAGGGCGGTTCATCGCTTGTCTCCTTTTTCGCCGTTACCGTTGCCGGACTTGGATTCCCAGGCGTCGGTTTCGACGCTGGAGGAACCGTAGCTGGAGTAAACGGAGTATCCGTAGTAGCCGTAGTACTCGGGCGAACTGAGATCGACAGCGTTGATGGCGATGCCGGTAACGGGAGCGCCGGCGCGTGCGAGAAGGTCGCGGGCGCGGCGAACCGTCTGTTTGCCGGAACGGCCATGGCGCACGATCATAACGACGGCATCGGCGCTACGGGCCAGCACAACGCCATCGGTGACTGAGAGGAGCGGCGGTGAATCGATAACAACGTGCGAATAGATGCCGCGGCATTGTTCGAGCAGATCCAGCATGGTCTGCGAGCCAAGCATCTCCGTGGGGAACGGGGGTACGGGACCGCTGACGAGAATCTCCAAGTTCGGGAGTTCGGGCAGCTTCTGAACGGCCTGCTCGAGGGTAGCAATCCCGGTGAGCACGGAGGTGAGGCCGATCTTGCCGTTGAGCCCGAGGCGATGATGCACGGTAGGACGGCGGAGATCGCCATCAATCATGAGGACGCGAACGTCATTCTGAGCCAGGACGCAGGCGAGATTGGTGCAGACGGTGGTCTTTCCTTCGGACGGCGTAGCGCTGGTGAGCAGGATGACCTTGGGCAAGCTGCCGGCGGTGGATAGCAGAAGGGAGGTGCGGAGCGCGCGAAACGCCTCAGTAAACTGCGATTTGGGACTGGAAAGAGCACCCACGTTCCGTTGCGCGATGGTGAGGGTGGAGACGGGAACGCCTGTGCGGCGGGAACGTGGAATCAGTGCAAGGGACGGCAAACCGGAGATCGTTTCGATCTCCGCGACGCTGCGCAGACCGCTATCCAGGCTTTCGAGAATAAAGGCGAGCACGACGCCGAGGAGCAGACCGATCAACGTATTGGTGATGACCAGAGACGATCTGGTTTCGACGGTTGGTCCCGGCGGCGGCATGGCCTGATCGACGATGTCAATTTCCGTGCCCTCCAGTCCAGCCTGAACGCTGGCGGTCTCCAACTTTGAAACGAGGCCTTCATAGAGCGTCCGGTCCGACTCGAACTCGCGCTGGCGGATGGTGTACTCGACGAGATCGTCGCGCAACTTATAGGCTTCGCTCTTCTCCGCTTCGAGGGCGCCCCTGGTCTGCGCTTCGTCGGCTTTCGCCGCAATGTAGGTTTCTTTGGCCTGGGCAACGACTCTCTTCTGGGCCACCTCGATTTGTTTCTTGATTTCGGCAATCTGTGCGAGATCGGCCTGCGACTTCATGTTATTAAGCCCGAGGTTTCCGGGTGCGGTGATCTTGGCGAGATCGCTTTGCGCTGTTGTAAGTTGCGAACGCAGATTTTGCAGTTCCGACGCCGCGGGACCGCTGCCGGGTGCGTTGCTGATATAGCCGCCCGTAGAGGGACCGCTAACATATCCGCCCGAGGGTGCGCTGCCCGGTATGCTGGCCACATTGTCATCGAGTATGTCCGGATCCATGCCGCTGAGAACGCGATAGCGGGACTCAGCGAGGATGCGTGTAATCTCAGCCTCGCCTGCAGCCTTGGTGAGCTCGTCCAGGCTGGCGGAGATTTCGTTATGCGTGGGATCGATGGCCAGCATGCCGAGGTTCTTCTGCAGGTCTATCAACTGCTCCTGTGCGGTTTCGACTTTGTGCTTGAGATCGTCGAGAGTTCCGGTAAGGAAATTGGAGGCGCGCTTCTGCGATTCCACGCGCGACTCCACGCTGCGGGTGATGTACTCATCGATGAGCTTGTTGACAATGTCGGCAGAGAGCTTGGGGCTGGGGCTGGTGCAAGCGATCATCACCAGGTCGGTCTTGGGGATCTGGGAGACGGTGAGCATGCCGCCCAGCTTCCCGATAAGACTCTGGCGCACGGCGGGATCGTCGGTATTGGCGCGTGGCGGCCGTTGCTTGAGCCCCAGGAACTCGGGGTTGTTGGCCAGATCGAGATCCTGGGCCACCGTAAAGAGCAAGGTATCGCTCTTAAGAATGACGACCTCAGTAGGAATTCGGCCGCTGCCGCTGCCTGCCGGGTCCAGAGAGCCCGCTACCCGATATTGATTGGAAGAGCCGCTGCGTATTTCTATGCGTCCATACGAGGAATAAAGACGGGGCTGGACGGCGTTTTTATAAAGGCCGTAACAGATGCCCAGAATACCCAGAACAATGATGACGTACTTGCGTTTTCGAAGCGTGACCAACGCGTCGGACAGGGTTACATCCGAAGCGGCCGGCGACTCTGCCGGGGTGCCCGTGAGGTAACCGCCTGGCTCGGCGGGCTTTTTTTCCGACATCGGAGGAGCCATCTCTCTTAGTCTACTCGAACAAGGTTATCGCGGCTATTACCGGATTGATGCGGACTGTTCTTCGCCAATGTGCAGCAATGCTGGCAGTACAATGAACACAAAAGCCTGTTTGACGAATCAAGCGTAAAGGAAAAGTTATCCTTATGAGTCGTGTCGTTCCTATTGCGGTGGTGGGTTCCGGTTACGTGGGCCTGGTAGCGGCTATCTGCTTTGCTGAAATGGGCCACCAGGTATTTTGCGTCGACAATGACGAACGCAAGGTGGCCGCGCTGCAGGGCGGCGACACGCTGATCCACGAAAACTATCTTCCTACGCTGCTGGGGAAGTATCGCAATACGCGGGTGAAGTTTACAACCGACCTGGCGGAGGCGACGCGCGAGTGCGATGCGATCTTTATCGCGGTCGGCACGCCGCAATCCGATACGGGTGACGCCGATCTTTCTTATGTTGAAGCCGTGGCGAGTGAGATTGCGCGGCATATTACAAGCTATAAGGTCATCGTGGAGAAGAGCACGGTTCCGGTTTATACGAACGAGTGGATCCGGCGGGTGATCGAGCGCAACGGCGTGAACCGCGACCTGTTCGATGTAGTGTCGAACCCGGAGTTTCTGCGCGAAGGAACAGCTGTTGCCGACTTTCTGCATCCGGACAGAATTGTGGTGGGCGCCGACAGCGAGCGCGCGGCTGCGTTGCTGACTGCCATTTATGCGCCGCTTACCGAAGGCGATTACTACAAGAAAGCCGAGGCGATCGCCGGTGTTTGTTCGGACAGGGCGCGTCCGCCGCTGCTTCTGACTTCGACCAAAAGCGCGGAGATCATCAAGCATGCTTCGAATGCGTTCCTCGCGCTGAAGATTTCGTTTATCAATGCGGTTTCCAATCTGTGTGAAGCGGCTGACGCGAACGTCGAGCAGGTTGCGAAGGGGATCGGGCTGGATTCGCGTATTGGGCCGAAGTTCCTGCGGCCGGGTATCGGGTATGGCGGCTCGTGCTTTCCGAAGGACGTAGCTGCGTTCCGCTCGGTGGCCGAACAGATGGGCGTGGACTTCAACCTGCTGAGCGAGGTCGAGAAGATCAACGTTGGGCAGAAGAAGCGGTTCCTGAGCAAGGTTCGGGCAGCGTTGTGGACGCTGCGTGGCAAGAAGCTTGCTGTGCTGGGGTTGGCATTCAAGGGTGAGACGGACGATATTCGCGAATCGCCCGCGATCGACCTGGTTGAGATGCTGCTGGCGGAAGGCTGCTCGATTGTGGCCTACGATCCGGCGGCGATGAAGCGTGCGGCGGAAGAGCTGCCGCCTTCGACGCAGCTGCGCTATGTGGACAGCGTGGAGGAGGCGACCAAGGATGCCGACGCGTTGCTGATTTTGACCGACTGGGCGGAGTTTGCGGAGCTCGATCTGGTGAAGCTGCATGGCAGCCTGCGCTATCCGATCGTGGTGGACGGGCGGAATCTTTATGACCCGAAGGTGATGCAGGAGCACGGGTTCACGTATATGAGCGTAGGCCGTCCGGCGGCAACGCCCGTTCGGGAGGCTGTGACACCGGACGTTTTGGTCTAAGAGAGTAGGGAACGGGCATGGCATCACGAAAGATTCTGGTTACCGGGGCGGCGGGGTTTCTCGGCTCCCACTTGTGCGACGCGTTGTTGGCTGAAGGCAACGAGGTGGTGGGTGTCGATAATCTCTGTACCGGAAGCCTTGCGAACCTGGAACATCTGAAGACCGAGTCGAAGTTTGCGTTTGAACAGCTGGATATCTGCACGCCGTTCGATCTCGGCAAGGTGGATTTCGTGTTCAACTTTGCGTCGCCGGCGAGTCCGATCGACTACATGAAGCTGGGCATCGAGACTCTGATGGTGGGATCGGCGGGGACGATGAACTCGCTGGAAGTGGCGAAGAAGTATGGTGCTGGGTATCTGCATGCATCGACTTCGGAGTGCTATGGCGACCCGGAAGTGCATCCGCAGGTGGAGAGCTACTGGGGCAACGTGAACCCGATCGGACCGCGCTCGGTGTATGACGAGGCAAAGCGTTTTTCTGAGGCTGCCGTGACGGCGTACAACCGCTATCACAAGGTGAATACGCACCTGGTGCGGATATTCAATACGTATGGGCCGCGGTTGCAGGCCAACGATGGACGCGTGATTTCGAACTTCATGATGCAGGCGCTGCGCGGCGTGCCGTTGACGATCTATGGAGATGGATCGCAGACGCGGAGCTTCTGCTACGTGTCGGATTTGATTGCGGGGATTGTGAAGCTGTCGAAGTCGGACGAACATCTGCCGACTAACATCGGGAATCCGGTGGAGTTCACGATGCTGGAGTGTGCAAAGGAAGTGCTGGCACTGGTGGGTTCCAAGAGCGAGCTGACCTTTATGCCGCTGCCGCAGGACGATCCGAAGCAACGCAAACCAGATATTACGAAGGCGAAGACGCTGCTGGGATGGGAACCGAAGGTTCCGCTGCGCGAGGGGCTGGCAAAGTCGCTGGAGTACTTCAAGGAATGCGTAAAGGCAGAGGATAGAGTGTAGAGAATAGAGTGTAGAGAAAACCAAGGCTCTTCATTCCGCTTTTTCTATCCTCTAGACTCTGCTTCTTACTTGCCTGCCAGTGTGTGCGCGGTGCGCAGTTTGGGATACCAGGTGAGTTGGGCTGCGATGGTGGCGTCGTGCTGGGCGTTGGGGAAGTAGGTTGGACCGCCTATGACAACCAGAGGTGTGGTGTTGGCAGAGAGCGGGACTGGAGCTTTCCAGCGTTCGAACTGCAACCAGGCATTCAATTCGATATCGGGGCGGAGACGCTTTACAAAGTCGACCTTGTAGTCGTTCTGGTGGACGCCGCCAGTGATGAAGTCCTTGGGGGTCTGCTTGGTGAGAAATTCGAGCTGAATCCACTGATTGGCAGCCATGTTGTAGGTGAGCCAGGCCTGGCCGCCTTTGGCTTCGCGACCGATCCAATCGCCCAGGATGTAGCCCTTGTTGGTGTAGCCCTGCTTCTGAATCTGACCGTAGTAGTTGAATTGGCCGCCAAGGCTGCGCAGTGTGGAGGTGTCGGTGCTCGCGCCTTCGATGCGGAAGTCCATTTTAGGCAGGCCCGGCAGATGGGAAAGATAAAGACCTGGACGGTAGGCGGCGCGGCGTGGTGCGCTGATGGGGGTCACGTCGTCGTGGGCAATGGAGTCGACGTAGAGGGTGGCGGCGTGAGTAAGAAAGGGCAGGCGCCAGGAGAAGGTGAAGTCGCTATAACGCTCTCCGGGATCTTGTGGCGAGTTCTTTACGCTGGGGTCATTGGTTGTATCGCTGAAGGAGAAGAAGCTTTTCAAGAAAGTGTGTAGCGTAACAGGCTCATGGTCTTTGCCGCCCCAGATGACGGTGCGCTCGAACGCGAACTCGAAGTTCGAGGAGGGACGGAAGCTCGCAATTTCGGAGTGGATCCAGGGCTCGTTGGGCGACGTATGGCCCTTGAGCGAACCAACGAAGAAGTCGTAACGGACCGGACCGAGGAAACGCGAAAGCAAGGGAATGCGCAGCGGCTCGATGCGATTGATGCGAAAAGAGTAGATATTTTCGGCGTTGTTGCTCCACGCCATAGCGCCGCCCATGCCGGGTCCGAGCCAAGCGTCGGATTTGCCGCCGGAGATCTCATGTCCGAGCAGGTGAAACGAAAGCGTGCCTTCAACGAGCCGGAACGGGTTCTGTGCGATCTGGGTGCCGTTGGGAATGGTCGCCTGGGGATCGTTCGGCGGGGTAAAGGGGCAGATGATGTCGATGCAGGAGAGTTCGTTTGCCATGGCGAGTGAGTACCCAGGCCCCGCGGGCGCATGCTGGTACTCACCGCGAAGGTAGAGCGAGAAGCGTCCCATCTCGTTGAGTGAAGAGAAACCGGCGAGTGCGTTGAAGCCGGGCTCGTAGGGGCGGCCGTAGTCGTTTACCAGTGTCTGGCCGAGGTGGAAGCTGTCGCGCAGGCTCTGGCCGTCGATGCCGAGCAGGCGCGCATAGCCTGTTTCAACGCCGTAGATGCGGCCGCGGTTGAAGCCCTGGGGTGGGGTTTCGACCGCGAGATAGTCGTTGAGCCAGGCCAGGATCTCCATTGCCTGCTGATTGCCGTCGGCGATGATGTTGTGCGAGGACTGCTGCAGTATGTGCAACAGACTGAGCCGCGTATACGGGCGCATGCCGATGAAAGCACTATCGAGATAGCCGAGAGAATAAAGGCGGAGAACCGCAGGGTAGACGGGGCTATCGATCGGGATATAGGTCGAGCCGAGATTACTGGTGCGTTTTGCACGGTTGTCGTCGGGGTCGTAGAAAGGAAGACGGGAGGGGGAAGAGACGATGGTGGGGGTGGGAGCTGTTGCGGGAGGAGGTGATTGCGTGACCGAAGCTGGAAGCGGTTGTTGCAGCGGATCCTGATAGCCATTCTGCGAGATTTGCGGGGGTGGGGAAGTCTGAGGCGGCGGTGTGCTGGGAGTTGCTGCCGGGGTCACGGGCGTAGCGGCAGGAATCGAAGGATAGCTGTTTGCCGGGACCGGAGAGGCGGCTGGAACGGAAGGCAATGTGTTTGCCTGAGCCGGAGTTGCAGGCGCCACAGTCGGCAAGGTGCTGGCGGGAGCCGGTGTAGCGGCCGGGACGGAGGGCGTCGATTGTGTCTGCGTTTGGGCTTGCGAGGCGGCCGCGGCAGAAAATAACACACAGGCGAAACCAGCCACCAGGCTTCGGGAGGATCGAAGACTCATGGTGCTAAGTGTACGTGCAGTGGAAAGGATCACAGGGATGTGATTCAGCCGCGGGGCCGTGGGGTTGTTTTCGGACGCAAGAGACCGCGCACAGCGAGATACTTTTCCATGCGGGCGATGGGCTGGGCGGACCGGCTGAGCTTTTCGCCTCTGGTTTGCGGTGTGAGGACGCCCCAGATGACGGCCGGCCCTTCGCCGAGGCGGGCACGCAGCAGGCACTCCTGCATGACGCGGTAGACGGCCACGGCGTCTTCGCCATCGACGGGAATGACGGGCAGTTTGAGCTTCTTTGCGATTTTCGAGATTGCGGGCAGGCTGAGGGTGTTGGCGCTGCGAGCGGCGCGGCCTGCGGTTGGATCGGCAACGGCCAGCAGCAGTGGAAGACGGGCATGCTGGGCGTAGGCGAGGGTGTCGGCCCATCCGGGTTCAGGGGAGGGGATCGTGGTGAGGTCGAGGACCACACCGCCGGCGCCAGAAGCACGAAGACCCTGGGCCATCGCAGCGCAGAGGGCCAGGCGAGAGACCTTGGGCAGAGCCACGTTGTCTTCGGGCGCGACGACGGCCTTCCAGGTGACAAGAGCGTTGGGCTTCTGTTCCGGGGCAAAGAAGGGGGCGGCCTTGTCGGTGGCTTCGCTTAAGAGAATGTCGCCTGCCTCCAGATGGATGGCTGTGGCGGCGAGCAGGGCTTCGCGGTTGAGCTGCTTTGGGTTGCGGCGGTCAATCGCGTGGCAGCGACGCATCAGCTCCAGCAACTCTTTCAGACGACGATTGGGCAGCAGCGGATTTTCAGGCAAAGTAAGGAAGACCTCGAAGAGCAGGGAACAGGGATTAGGAAACAGGGATCAGGGGAAGCATTTGGTGGACGTCCCTTTTTGTGAGCCTGAATTTGATTATGCCTTGGCTGCGCCTGCCCCGTCGGTCTTGAGGCCGAGTTCGGCGAAGGCTTTCTCCGCGACTTTGGGCTTGATGACGCCTTCGCGGGCGAGCTTGGAGAGAGCAGCGGCGACGATGGATTCGGCATCGACTTCAAAGTGGCGGCGGAGGTGTTCGCGATTGTCCGAGCGGCCGAAGCCATCAGTGCCGAGAGAGACGAGGCGCGAGCCGAGCCAGGGCGAGAGAGCGTCGGGCAGGGACTTCATGTAGTCGCTGGCGGCGATGATCGGGCCTGCGGCTTTGCCGAGAGCCTGCACGACGAACGGGGTCTTTTCCTTTTCGGACGGATGCAGACGGTTGAAGCGCTCGACGTCGAGGCAGTCGCGGCGGAGCTCGACGTAGCTGGTGACGGACCACACGTCGGCGGCGATGTTGTACTTCTCGGCCAGGATCTGCTGCGCGCGAACGGCTTCGTTGAGGATGGGGCCGGAGCCGAAGAGCTGGATCTGCGCGGGCTTTTCCGACGACTTGAATTTGTAGATGCCGCGGAGGATGCCTTCGTGGACGCTGTCGCCTTCGGGCATCGCAGGGTTCAGGTAGTCCTCGTTGTACATGGTGATGTAGTAGAAGCAGTTTTCACTGTTCTCATACATGCGGCGCATGCCGTCCTGGATGATGACCGCCATCTCGTAGACGTAGGCGGGGTCGTAGGTGAGGCAGGTGGGGATGGTGCCGCTGAGGACGGGCGAGTGGCCGTCCTGGTGCTGCAGGCCCTCGCCGAGCATGGTGGTGCGGCCAGCGGTGCCTCCCATCAGGAAGCCTTTGCCGCGCGAGTCAGCGAAGGCCCAGGCCATATCGCCGATGCGCTGGAAGCCGAACATGGAGTAGTAGAGGTAGAAGGGAACCATCGGCACTTTGTAGTTTGAGTACGCTGTACCCGCGGCGGTGAAGCTGGCCATGGAGCCGGCTTCGGTGATGCCTTCTTCGAGGATCTGGCCGTTCTTCTTTTCGTTGTAGCCGAGGAGCATGTCGGCGTCGTGCGGCACGTACTTCTGGCCTTCGGGGGCGTAGATGCCGACGGCTTTCATGACGGACTCGAAGCCGAAGGTGCGGCCTTCGTCGGGAATGATGGGGACGATGAGCTTGCCGATCTCCGGATTCTTGAGAATGCCGTTGAGCATGTTCACGAAGCCCATGGTGGTGGAGATGGCCCGGTCCTTGGAGCCGCCGAGCCAGGTCTTGAAGAAGTCCAGAGGCGGCGCTTTGAAGGTCGATGGTGGGACTTCGCGGGTGGGCAGATAACCGCCAAGCTCGGCGCGACGGGCCTGAAGATACTGAATGGCCGGGTCGTCGTTGCCGGGCTTATAGAAGTCGGCATTCTTCGCGGCTTCTTCGGGGAGGGGAATCTCGAAGCGCTTGACGAATGCCGCGAGGCCCTCGTCGGTGAGCTTTTTCTCGGAGTGGGTCGGGTTGCGTGACTGCGCGCTGGCGATGCCGTAGCCCTTGACGGTCTTGGCGAGGATAACGGTGGGGCCACCCTTGTGCTCGAGTGCGCGCTTGTAGGCGTTGTAGATCTTGATGGGGTCGTGACCGCCGCGGTGCAGACGACCAAGCTCTTCGTCGGTCTTGTCTTCGACGATCTTGAGCAGTTCGGGATACTTGCCAAAGAAGTTAGCGCGGAGATAAGCGCCGTCCTTGGCCTTGTAGCGCTGGAAGTCGCCGTCGACGCACTCTTCCATGCGCTTGAGCAGCAGGCCCTGGTGATCGCGGGCGAAGAGCTCATCCCAATCGGAGCCCCAGACGACCTTGATCACGTTCCAGCCGGCGCCGCGGAAGGTGCCCTCGAGCTCGTCGATGATGCGGGCGTTGCCGCGGACGGGGCCGTCGAGACGCTGGAGATTGCAGTTGATGACGAAGATCAGGTTATCGAGCTTCTCGCGGCTGCCAAGACCGATGGCGCCGAGGGTGTCGACCTCGTCGGTTTCGCCGTCGCCGACGAAGGCCCAGACCTTGCGCTCGGTGTGCGGGATGAGGCCGCGGTTCTCCAGGTACTTCATGAAGCGGGCCTGGTAGATGGCGTTTAGCGGGCCGATGCCCATGGACACCGTGGGGAACTGCCAGAAGTCCTGCATGAGCCAGGGGTGCGGATAGCTGGAAAGGCCGGGCGTGTCGCGGAGCTCGTGGCGGAAGTTTTTGAGGCGCTGTTCGTCGAAGCGGCCTTCGAGGAAGGCGCGGGAGTACACGCCGGGTGAGGCGTGGCCCTGGAAGTAGACGAAGTCGCCGGGCTGTTCGCCCTGCTCGCTGGCGTATTTGGCGCGGAAAAAGTGGTTGAAGCCGACTTCAAGCAGCGTCGCCTGCGAGGAGTAGGTGGAGATGTGGCCGCCGATGCCGGCATCGTACTTGTTCTGCTTATGCACCATCGCCATGGCGTTCCAGCGGAGGAGCGCTTCGAGGCGGCGCTCGAGATTACGGTCGCCGGGATAGGGGACTTCGTCGTGCTTGGGGATGGTGTTCTGGTAAGGGGTGACGACTTCACCGACGGCGGGAACGCCAGCCTCGCGAGCGCGGGTGCGGAGGGCTGAGAGGAGTGCTGCGCCCTGTTCCCAGTCCTGGGCGACGACTTCGTCGAAGGCCTCAATCCACTCTGCGACCTCGGCGGTCATGTCCTTTTTTACGGCTTCATCGACATTGGTCGGCATGGTGCGGTTCCCCTTAGTATGCAAACTTTCCTCTACGAGGATAAATGCGGCTTATGAAGATGCGCTAGGGGTGGGATTTAGACCAGTTCTTTGTCTTCGGGTTTGAGGATCGGTTTGAGTCGCTTGCGCTTTATTTTGCGGGCTTTTTCGAGATCGTAGCGATATTGCACGTCCGACCAGAATCCTGGGGGCTTCGCGAAGGCTTCGTCGAGTTTTAGTGAGAGTAGCGGTGAAATCCTTCCTCGGCCGTTTATCAAGCTGGCCAATTGCGGACGGGAATTGTCGAGGTGCTTCGCTAAGGCCGTAATTGTGACGCGCTTCTTGATCGCAGCCCGTAGCAAATAACCTGGATGAGAGATTGCAAGTTTTTTCATGCGTATCCTTCTCGCTCAGCTAATTGAAAAGTTCCTAGCGTCGCACGAACGACTTTCCAGACAATGGATGATCTGCCGATGTGCTGTCAATTTGAAGCCAGTATGCCCTGTCGCGGTTTTGCCGATCTTCCAATGACCACCATACGAAATACACAATAAAGACTTCGCCTGCGGAATAGATGGAGCAGACAGATCTCATGTATTCGAAAAGGTCATCAAGTGTCCCAATATGGTCCTCTTCTGTCTCCATACGGCACATGAAAAGTTTGACCGGCGAGCGGACATATAGGAGCTTCTCAAAATCGTGCTGCAATCCGCGTATATCCGATTCGTGTTCGGATTCCGCCACGATCAAAAGGCCTTTGCCGTCTATATAGGCAACGAAGTCCCAAAGAAATAAAGCTTTCCTGTCCGATGATGGCGTGCCCGGAGCACTCGGAAGACTAACGGCGCTTTTCTTGTCAGAGAACTGGCGAAGGAGATCGAAGTTGCGGTTTGACCACTCGCGCCTTTGCGTCGTGTTTTCGATCTTTTCTTTTAGAAAGTCGATAAGTTCGAAAGCAAGGGCACGCGATGTTTCTGGCGAAGTGGGGAAACTGTCATCAGGCATCGTTGTTCCAGTCTAGGTGGAGTAGTCGGCGTTTATCGACACGTATTCGTGGGTCAAATCGCAGGTGATGAAGCGGCTGCGACCCTGGCCCTGCCCTAGATCGATGTGGATGGTGTACTCGCGGGCGGAGCTGGCTTCGTGTGTGTCGGACTCGTTGAAGCGCGGCGAGCGGACGCCGTGGGCGAATACTGGGAGGCCACCGATTTCGATGGTGACGGTGGCCGGGTCGAAGGCGATGCCGGCACGGCCGGCGGCGGCGAGCAGGCGGCCCCAGTTGGGGTCGGCCGAGGACCAGGCGGTTTTGCAGAGGGGTGAGTTGGCGATGGTGCGGGCGATGGCCTTGGCGTCGGCGTCGGTGCGGGTGCCGGTGATTTCGAGTGTGACGACGTGGGTGACGCCTTCGCCGTCGTCGACGATGGCGTGGGCTAGTGAGTCGCAGACGCGCTGGAGGGCTGCCTCAAACGCTGGTACGTGCGGGGTTTGGGCCGTGACTGCGCTGGCGCCTGAGGCGAGCAGCAGCACGGTGTCGTTGGTGCTCATGTCGCCGTCGATAGAGATGCTGTTGAAGCTGCCTTCGACGGCCGTGGCGAGCATGGATTGCAGGTGCTCGGCGCAGGCGGCGAGGTCGGTGAAGATGTAGGCGAGCATCGTCGCGTGGGGAACGAGCTGCGGGCCGATCATGCCGGCGCCTTTGCAGCAGCCGAAGATATTGACGAGCTTGCCGCCGAGGTCGATGGTCTCGTAGGCGACTTTCATCTTCGTGTCGGTGGTCATGATCGCGGTCGCGAATGCTTCGGCGGCGGCCTTATCGGAGCCGAGTGCGGCCTTCGCAGCGGGGATGGCGGCGATGAGCTTTTCGACCGGCAGCGGGACGCCGATGATGCCGGTGGAGGAGGGAATGACTTCGTCGAAGACGCAGCCGAACTCGTTGGCTACGGCGATGCAGGACTGCTGGCAGGCCAGGATGCCGGGCTCGCCTGTGGCTGCGTTGGCGTTGCCTGCGTTAACGAGCACGGCGGAGACGCGGCTTCCAGTGGCTGCCAGATGGCGGCGGCCCACGGTGACTGGAGCGGCGACGACTTGATTTCCCGTGAACATGGCGGCGGCGGTTGCCCCCGCGTCGCAGACGGCGAGCGCGACGTCGGGTTTACCGCTGGCCTTGATGCCGGCTTTGACCGCAGACCAGCGAAAGCCGCGCGGAAGTGTAGAAGTGATGCTCATTGAGGATAAGAGTATCAAGCGAAGTGCGGAAAACAAGCAACGGCAAGGCTTTGACGCTAAGTTCGCCAAGTTGAGCGAAGTTTCGCAAAGTAAGGCGGCTGGGCTGGGCGGCGTATACTTTTTCGATAACAGGTGAGTACGCGCGTGAGACAAAATTTCGCGGCTTGCCTCGTGGGGAGAATCTGATACATGAGCACTAATGGCAACGGAAATGGCCACTCGAACGGCAATGGGCACTCAAACGGAAACGGCTATGTCGTGCCGCTGCCGCGTACGGAGTGGATCGTGAACCGCAAGGCGGAGGCGGCCCGTACCGGCGACTGGAACATGAGCCAGATGCACTTTGCGCGGTTGGGCAAGATCACCGAGGAGATGAACTACGTCGCGCACAAGGAGAAGATCTCCGCGGAGCTGGTGCGTTCGGAGATCGCCAAGGGAACGATGATCATCCCGGCGAACATCAACCATCCGGAGCTGGAGCCGATGGCGATCGGTGTCGAGTCGCTATGCAAGATCAATGCGAATATCGGCAACTCCGCGCTGAGCTCAAATGTGGATGAAGAGCTGCGGAAGCTGCATACGGCTGTGCATTACGGCGCCGATACGGTGATGGATCTTTCGACAGGCGGCGACATTCCGATGATTCGCGAGCAGATCATTCGGCACTCGCCGGTGCCGATTGGGACCGTACCGCTATATGAGGCGCTCTCGCGCGTGAAGCGGGTTGAGGATTTGAACATCGATCTCTACCTCGAAGTCATCGAAGAGCAGGCGCAGCAGGGTGTCGATTACTTCACCATCCATGCTGGTGTGCTGGTGCAGTACATTCCGATGGTGTCCAAGCGCATTACCGGCATTGTGAGCCGCGGCGGCGCGATTCTGGCGCAGTGGATGACCGCCAATCACAAGCAGAACTTCCTGTACGAGAACTTCGACCGCATCACGAAGATCATGGCGAAGTACGACGTCAGCTACTCGCTGGGTGATGGGCTTCGGCCCGGTTCGGTTGCGGATGCCAGCGATGAGGCGCAGTTTGCTGAGCTGAAGACGCTCGGCGAGTTGACGCGGCAGGCGTGGAAGGACGATGTGCAGGTGATGATCGAAGGCCCTGGGCATGTGCCGATGGACAAGATCAAGGAGCAGGTGGAGAAGGAAGTCGAGCTTTGCGATGGCGCACCGTTCTACGTGCTTGGACCGCTTGTTACCGACATCGCTCCGGGCTACGACCACATCACGTCTGCGATTGGCGCGGCGATGATCGGCTGGCATGGCGCGGCAATGCTCTGCTATGTCACACCGAAGGAGCACCTCGGGCTGCCGAACGAGAAGGACGTGAAGGACGGCATCATCGCTTACAAGATCGCGGCTCATGCGGCTGATATTGCGCGGCACCGGCCCGGTGCGCGCGACCGCGACGATGCGATCTCGCATGCGCGTTACACCTTCGATTGGGACAAGCAGTTTGCGCTCTCGCTCGATCCTGAAACCGCTCGCGGCATGCATGATGAGACGCTGCCGGATGATTACTACAAGGAAGCGGCCTTCTGCTCGATGTGTGGGCCCAAGTTCTGCTCCATGAATTGGTCTTCGAAGGTGGATGAGTACAACGCGCAGGTGCATGGGCTGAAGAAGCCGGACTTGACGCAGATCGTCACAGAACAGATGGCGTTGCGAAGCTAAACACAGGCGATAAACAGGACAAGGCCCGCAGCGAATGCGGGCCTTGCTGTTGCTGGCGATCCGGAAACTAATCGTGGTGTTTGCTGGCTGCGCGCGTGGCGACGACGGTAGGGACGATCACGATGGCTACAAAGCATAGCGCCGTAAAAATTTGGTGCATGGGGCCCTCTCGGGGCGCAGAGTTTGCTCAGCAGTGAATCTACGATTGGATGTGTCGTATCTGTACAAAATAGTACGCGGATTGCCATCCGTTCCAGCGTGAATTTCGGATTTATTTCGCGGCGTTTTCCAGAATCTCCGATGCGTGGTTGAGGGCAGACGCCAGCGCATCGATCTGTCCCTGGGTGCGGGCTGCGTCGGCTGCGTCGATGCCTTCATTGACGCCTGGAATAACCACTGCGGCGTAGCCGGTGAACTCGCCGGGAGCGTAGATCGTATGGCGATACCACGGACGCTTAGGCAGGCCGGCATCGTTCAACAGCGCGGTTTCGGCGTCACGCAAGGCAGTGTTAAGAGCGGCGTAGGAGGGCTTTGGCGCCGCTGAAAGTGCGGCCTGTAGCTTGTAGACCGCGTCGCCAGCGGAAGCAAAGCGTTTGGCTGCAGTAGTTACGGCACCGAAGTTGAGCTGCATCTTGGCTTCGACGGCGCGTTTCTGGGCGGCTTCGACGTAGCCCGTGACCTCGTGGCCATAGAGCTTGTAGTCGTAGGGCAGGACGTCGGCGTCGGCCATGTGGAGCACTTCCAGGCCGAATACGCGGGCTTGCTGCTGCTCGTAGACAAAGGTAGGGTCGGCGAACTTGATGAACCAGTTGTAGTTATCGAAGACCGAGTGGTAGACGCCGTAGGGACCGTCCGAGCCGATGTCTGTCGAAGGCACGCCGACGTGCTGGAAGAAGGGCGTGTAGTCCGAGCCGGAACCGAGGGTGCCGATGCGTACGTCGTTGTCAGCCTCGGTTGCTCGGGCGGCGCGGCGACCCGGGGCTTCGGCTTGCTCCTTCTTCCACTGGTCGTAGACGGTGCCGCCTTTGGGGCTGGGGACTTCCTTGGTGACGTCGCGGACGAACTGCTTGAGCGAGGGGACGGCGGAGGCGTTGAAATCCGGGCCGGAGACGCCGACATCGGTATTGAAGTAGACGACGGCGTGACGCAGGAGAGCTTCGTTGCCTTCCACCCACTCGGTAGAGCCGATCAGGCCTTCTTCTTCGGCGTCCCAGCTGGCGATGACGATGGTGCGTTTGGGCTTCCAACCCTGCTTGAGCAGATCGCCGAGGCCGTGGACGGTTTCGAGCATGGCGGCTGTGCCGCTGTTGGGATCGACCGCGCCGTAGACCCAGGCATCGCGATGGTTGCCGGCCACGACAACGGCGTCGCTGCCGTCGGTGCCAGGGATTTTGCCGATAACATCCCAGATGGTGCGCAGCTGATAGTCCTGCTGAAGCAGCATGTGGACTTTGACCGCGCCCGTTCCGCCGAGGTGATAGGTGAAGGGAAGGTCGCCTTGCCACTCGCGCGGGGTTTCGGGGCCGTCGAGCGCTTCCATGATGGGCGAGGCATCCTGGTAGGAGAGCGGATTGGCCGGGATTGCGGGCTGGTTCATCTTGCTGCGGTCGAGCTCACGTGCGGAGTCGGGCAGGTCCATAGTGGAGGCGATGCCGGGAGTCGAGGCGTCGCCGGAGTGAATGGGTAGAAACTGGACGGAGCCGCGTTGGACGCCTGTGGCCGGACGATAGGGGCCGCGGGGATAGACATCGCCCTTGGCGTAACCGTCGTCGGCTGGGTCGGAGTAGATGAGCACGCCGGCGGCGCCGTATTGCTGCGCGATGTAGACCTTTACGCCGCGGAAGTTGCCGCCATATCGCACGATGACGATCTTGCCCTTGACGCTGATGCCCAGATCGGCCAGCTTCTTGAAGTCGGCTTGGGTGCCGTAGTTGGCGTAGACGACGTCGGCGGTGACATCGCCCGAGGCCGAAGCGCCATTGAAAGCTGGGAGAATGCGCGGATCGTCCTGGAAGGGGTCGCCGCCGTAGGCTTTGGGGTCGACGTGCTCGCGGCTGGGGCCGGACATGATCTTTTTGCCGGCGGCGTCAAAGGCGGTGATTTCGATCTTGACGGGCTTGTTGAGCCAGACGCGGTAGGGAACGATGGTGGTGTCGAGACCGGCTGCCTTGAACTTGTCGCGGACGTAGAGAGCGGTCTTGTAGTCCTCAGGTGAGCTCGCCCAGTGCGGCTCTGAGGTCAGGATCTTCAGCTCTTCGCCGGCAAGCTTCGGATCCGGAATGGCCAGGAATGCGGCGTCCCACTTCGTCTGCTGCGACGAATCGACATAGCCAAGGATCGACGCTGGAGGGGTGGGCATTTGTGCGGTGGCGAAACTCGCCACAAGAAGGGGAACTGCCCAAGCCATCCGCGTACGAACCATTGTGAACTCTCCTGATCGAGCTAGGTATTGCGTTGATGGCCGCGGGCTACTGGACGATTTGAGTGCAGAACTTGCAGCGTTTGGCTTCGAGTGGAATATCGCCCAGGCACTCCGGACAGGCCTTGGTTTTGGGTGGTTCTACCGCGGGCGGGTTGAACTTCTTGAGCAGGTACTGCATGGGCAGCACGATGGCGAAGTAGATGGCCCCGGCCACGAGCACGAAGTTGATCAGCGTGTTGAGCAGCTTGCCGATGTGGATTTCGCCCGGGGCGATGTAGTTGGCCGGCAGCGGGCTGGGCGGCGGTGGAACGTGGTGCAGGACGGGGACGTGGATGACCAGAGTGGAGAAGTCCGGCGCGCCGACCAGGGCGGAGATCATGGGTGTGATGACGTCGGCGGTGACCGAGGCGGTGATGGCCCCGAACGCCGCGCCGATGATGACGGCGACGGCGAGATCGACGACGTTGCCGCGAAGAATGAAGTCGCGAAATCCTTTGATCATGTGCTTCTCCTGAGGGTGGGCCCGACTGTCCCGCGAGTATATCGCAGCGGCCATGAGCGGGGTGATTTGTCTCTCACGTATCCTTGGTCGATGCGTCCTTCCTCCATGCGCGTGCGGGTGGTTTCCTTTGGCCCTCTGAAAACGTTGTTTGCGGAGGGTGGTGAGGTGTTCGAGGTGCCGGATGGAGAGTGCGTCGGCGGCTTGATTGCGATGCTTCGGGATGGGGGACGGGTTGATGCAGCCACTCTCAAGTGCGCGGCCATTGCCGTGGATCATGAGTACGCCGGGATGGATGTCGTGTTGCATGATGGCGACGAAGTTGCGATCCTGCCGCCGGTGAGTGGCGGAGTGGGTGCGATGGTCGAGCTGGTTCGGGTGCCGATCGATTCCGCAACCGTTCAGCAAGCAACGAAGGCGGGAGGCGACGGCGCTGTTTGTGTGTTCGATGGAGTCGTGCGGGACAATACGCGCGGGCGGGCGACGCTGCATCTGGATTATGAAGCGTATGAAGAGATGGCGCTGCGGCAGATGGTTGAGCTGCGTTCTACGGCGATCGAAAAGTTTGGCGTAAGAGACGTGGCGATTGTGCATCGGCTGGGGCGGCTGGTGGTTGGTGAGACGAGTGTGTTGATCGTGGTGGCGTCGGCGCATCGCGGACCGGCGTTTGAGGCTTGCCGGTGGGTAATCGATACGCTGAAAAAAACCGTCCCAATCTGGAAGCGTGAACAGTTCGTCGATGGCGTTGTATGGGCCGATGGCGAGCCGTTTCCAGATGATCTTGCCGCATCGGTGAAACCAGGATTGGTGAAATGAAGCTGGGTTGGAGTCTCGGTCCGTGGTTGCTGGCCGGAGTGGTCGTGAGCGCGCAGCAACCGGCGCCGATTGAGCGACCGTTGAGCAATGGGCCGATAACGACGATTCACGTCGAGAGCCGGCTAGTGAGTGTCGCGCTGAATGTCGTCGATGAGACTGGAGCGCCGGTTGGCGGGCTGAAGCAGGATGATTTCCAGCTGGCCGAAGACGGCAAACCGGTACCGATTGCGCACTTCGATCGCGAGTCGGTAACGCCGTTGCAGATTGTGCTGACTATTGACGCGAGCGGGAGCGTGATGATCGACGAGCGGCTGGAGCGCGAGGCGGCGAAGAGTTTCGTGAAATCGCTGCTGCGACCGCAGGACCAGATCGACCTGATCGACTTTGCGGACAATGTGACCGAGGTTGTTTCGTTTACGAACGATGCCAAGCGGATCGACAGCGGGCTTGGGCAGATGGAGCGTGGGGATGCTACGGCGCTGTATGACGCGGTCTACCTGGCGAGCCAGCGGCTGAGTGAGACGCCCACGAAGGACGGTGCGCGGCGTGTGGTGGTGCTGATTACCGATGGCGAAAATACGACGCATCATGGCAGCTATGACTCGGCGCTGGAGCAGGCGGAGCGCGCGGGGGCGATGATTTACTCGCTGATTATTGTGCCGATCGATGCCGATGCGGGGCGTAACACGGGCGGCGAGCATGCGCTGATCCAGATGTCGCGCGATACGGGCGGAAAGTTCTATTACGTGGAAGATAAGCACGATCTGGGCCCGGCGTTTCAGCATGTTTCCGAGGATCTGCGGACACAGTACACGGTCGGCTATTACGCTCCGCGGAAGGCGCTGAACGATGGCGGTTTGCGACATATTCAATTGCAGTTAAAGGATCCGGCGCTGCGGGCGAAGTACCAGTTGCGGTATAGAACGGCGTATTACGTGAACCGCTGAGGAGCCGCGGGTGGGATTCGCCGTTACAATTTAAGAATGTTCAGAAAGCGCGCAAAAAATGGTGCTCCTTCAGCCGATACCGGACAAGAAGCCCTGTATTTGAAGTCGCTCTCGGAGCGGCAGATTCCGGTTTCGATCAAGCTGCGCGATGGCGAGATTGTGAAGGGCTGGATCGAGTACTTCGACGACATGATGGTGCGGTTGACGCGCGAAGGCAAGCCTAATTTGTTCATCTACAAGTCGCAGATTCGCACGATCGCCGAAACTTCGGACGTGCCGAATCGCCGCAGCGGCAACCGTCGCGATCCGGTCTTCCGCTAGGTTTACGGCTCAAGAAAATTGAAGGAGAAACATTGGCTGAGTTGGTGAACATTGCCGAATCCATTGCGCGCGAAGCTGGCGCTTTGCTGCGTGAGTACTACCATCGGGGCGTGACGGCAGAGTATAAGGGCGACGTTGACCTGGTGACCGAGGCGGACCGCGCGAGCGAGAAGCTGATCGTTGCGCGTTTGAAGGAACAGCTGCCTGAGCATGGCGTGTACGGCGAAGAGGGTTCGCGGCAGGGGCTGGACCGCGAGTTCCGGTGGTATATCGATCCGCTGGATGGGACGACGAACTTTGCGCATGGCTTTCCGGCGTTCTGCGTCGTGCTGGGTTGCGAGCAGCGCAACGCTGGGCTGAAAGCTGACGAGGACGGTGAGATGGTTGCGGGCGTGGTTTACGATCCGCTGCGGGATGAGATGTTTTCGGCAGCAAAGGGTCAGGGTGCGACGCTCAATGGAAAGCCGATTCATGTTTCGAAGGTGAAGAAGCTGCAGGAGTCGCTTGTGGCTACCGGGTTTCCCAGCCAAAAGCGTCATTTGTCGCCGAACGTACACTTCTACCAGGAGTTCACGCTGCGCTCGCATGGAGTGCGGCGGGCGGGGTCGGCGGCGCTGGATTTGGCGTATGTGGCGTGCGGACGGTTGGAGGCTTTCTGGGAGATCAAGCTGAATCCCTGGGATACGAGTGCGGGTTATCTGCTGGTTGAGGAAGCGGGTGGGAAGATTACTCACTTCGACGGCAGTAAGTTCACGCTCGACAGCCGCGAGGTGTTTGCGAGCAACGGGCTGATTCATGGGGAGATGCAGCAGTTGTTCGAGGATATGTTTGCGGGGAAGAACCTGGAGCCGATCCCGACGCCGGCGGAGTTTGCGGCGCGTCGCGCGGCAGGTGAGATGTAGCAATGCGATTCAACGGAAGAGCAGGTTTGGCGTCGGATTTCTCCTGATTCTGCTTGGCGGTTGCAATGCCGTCCGTTGGCAAGGGGCCGGTTTGGATAATGGAATAGAAGTTACTGGATACTTCACTGTGAGCGCCGCCCTGATCTTTTGGGGTCTCTGGTTTATATTCCGCAAATACCTGCCGCCCTCAAACTAGGGCCGGTACAGTCCGAGTTGTGAATATCTGTTGGTACGCTTGGGCAGAAATTCCTTGTTAGAATCAAGGTCTATCTTGAAGATTGAACGAAGCTGAACCAAGGAGATAAGAAACATGGCGTATGTGATTGCGGAACCCTGTATCGGCACCAAGGATCGGGCTTGTGTGGATGCCTGCCCGGTGGACTGCATCCACCCGAAGGCCGATGAGCCCGGCGGCGATACCGCGGACCAGCTCTTTATCGATCCGGTCGAGTGCATCGACTGCGGCGCGTGCGTCCCGGTTTGCCCGGTTTCGGCGATCTATGCCGGCGACGACCTGCCGGACAAGTGGGTCAGCTTCCAGGAGAAGAACGCTCAGCACTTTGGGCGGTAGTCTTCGTCCTGTTGGACATGAGAGCGCGCGGCCTTCGGGCCGCGCGTTTTGCTTGTACCCTGGGGCCCTCCCCCCGGGTACTTTTGGGGGTAAAGTCTTCGAAGGACGGGGGTTAGGCTTGGACTTGTGGAAGTACACCCCGCCGATGTGTGCTGCGCTGTTTGAAGATTAAGCTTTACTTCTATTGTAGTGAGTGGCGACGAAAGTAGTGCAACATGTAACTGCTTTGGTTTGATAGAGATAAGCGGTGCGGGGGCTTGACAGCTTTTCGTGGGCGTTGGAATTGGGAGTTGTGTCTTGGCTGAAGGACGGCAGATTCCGCATCATGGCGAAGCGATTGTGCTGCGGACGTGGCCGTTCCATGAGGCTGACCTGCTGGTGAGCCTGTTTACACGCGACCAGGGCAAGGTGAAGGGCGTGGCACGGCATGCGATGAAGTCTCGCAAGCGGTTTGGCGGGGCGCTGGAGCCGGCGACGCATGTGCAGGCGCACTATACGGAGAGGCCGCGGCAGGATCTGGTGCGGCTGGATAGCTTTGAGATTTTGTGGTCGCCGTTGACGGCGCCGGTGGATGTGCTGCGGCTGGCGGGGTTGCAGTTGGTGGTGGAGGTTCTGGAAGAGGCGATGCCGGATGGGGCGGTTGAGGACAATGTGTTCCGGCTGGCGGTGACTTGTCTGGCGGCGATGGGGATTGGGGGTGGGGTGGAGGAGAGCGGTTCGCGCGTTCGCACGAATGCCCACCTTAGCGACGATGATGCCGTCGCGAAGATGGGGCACCCGAGGGAGTCGCGCGCGAAGGAGTCGGGGGTTTGGCTGGCGGTGACTTATTTTTGTTTGTGGATGTGCCGGTTGATGGGGTGGATGCCGGAGCTGGGGCATTGTGCGGCTTGTGGGTTGGACTTGCGCGGGGCTGCGGTTTACTGGTCGCCTACGGCGGATGGGGTGACTTGCTATGACGATCGGCGGCCGGGGAGCCGGGCTTTGAGTGCGGGGTCGGTGGCGGAGAGCTACCGGATGGCGCGGACGGGGTTGGTTGAGCTGGCGGTGGAGGATTGGCCGGTGGAGCGGGGTGCGGATTTGAGGGCGTTTGCGGTGGGGACGCTGGAACGGCATTTGGAGAGAAGGCTAAGGAGCGCGGCGGCTTTGTTACCAAGTTGAATTATTCGTCACTCTGATTCGGCTACTGTGCCCGCCGGAACTACCGTTGCGGCCTTGATTCCGTATGTCCATAGGAATTTGTCGATGTCTTTGAATGTGAAATGCTCAAGGCCGTATTTCTGTCGAAACGCAATCATTACATCTCGAAACTCAGAATAATTTTCAAAGGAATTTCGCAAGAAAAAGCTGGTGAAGGGACTCTGATTTTGAAGATTCCATAGATACCAATCAACTCTGGAGTCGTAGATAGGATAGGACTCGGGTTTGTGCCAGTTGCAGTACTTCGTCGCGAAGGAGAAGAAGTTGTGTGTCTTTCCTTGAATCGTAACTTGGGAAATTTTGTCGACAACCTCGGGCGATCCTGAGGCTAAGGCTGCATCAATGTATGCCGAATTCTGCTGAATATGAATTGCCACATCCAAAACTGCGAGGATTTGAGTGGAGTACAAGCGATTCAGAGCTACGACTTTCAAGAGGACATGACTGACGTCGTCGTTAGTCGGAAACATCCTGAAAAGCTCTTGGAGAGCACGTTCGACAATGGAATTCTCCTGGTCGAATTTCTCTGCCGATTTATGTACTAGCGATTCGGTTGGGGGCTGAACTGCGTATAGCATCTCGATATCTCCTAACAAACCAATGAAGCAAGAGCATTTAGAATCAACGTTGGAAGTAAGAGGACTTTATCATCGATGGTTGGGAAGAAAGCATTGACGTTTCAGGAGTTGCTGTTCACACTGCAGCGCTTCTGGGCTGAGCATGGCTGTGTGTTGCAGCAGCCTTATGATTTGGAAGTGGGCGCGGGGACGATGTCGCCGGATACGTTTTTGCGGGTGCTAGGGCCGAAGCCGATCAGCATTGCATATGCGCAGCCCTCGCGGCGGCCTGCGGATGGTCGGTATGGCGAGAATCCCAATCGGCTCTTTCGGCACACGCAGTTGCAGGTGATTCTGAAGCCGCCACCGGAGCGGGTGCAGGAGCTTTATCTTGAGTCGCTGGTGGCGATTGGGATCGACCTGAGGCAGCATGACATTAAGTTTGAGGAAGACAACTGGGAGTGGCCGGTGGGCGGCGCGTGGGGTGTCGGCTGGCAGGTGATGCTGGATGGGCAGGAGATTACGCAGTTCACGTACTTCCAGCAGTGCGGAGGGATGGACCTCGATCCGATTTCGGGGGAGATTACGTATGGGCTGGAGAGGATTGCGCAGTTCCTGCAGGACCTGGATTCGATCTATGACATTGTGTGGTCGCGCGATCCGGTGACGGGTAAGGAACTGACGTATGGCGATGTGAGGCTGCATGAGGAGCAGCAGTTTTCGGCTTACTCGTTTGACTATGCGGATGTGGACAAGCTGTGGCAGCATTTGAATCTTTATGAGGCGGAGTGCCTGGGCTTGTTGGAACAGGGCCGTGAAGTGATGGACCCCAATCCCGACACCAGCGGACCTCCGGACCGGCAGAAGATCGAGCGCTTTCCGACGATGGGAGCTTATGAGCTGGCGTTGAAGTGCTCGCATGCCTTCAACCTGCTGGACGCGCGCGGAGCGATCAGTGTGACCGAGCGCGTCGGCGTGATGGCGCGCATACGCACCCTGATCGTCGGTGTGGCGAAGCTGTTTGCGCAGCAGGAACAGCTGAAAGCGGGGGGTGTGTAAGGTGGCAGAGTTTCTGTTTGAGATCGGATTGGAAGAAGTTCCGGCGCGGATGATTCCGGGGGCGGAGGCGGAGTTGCTGCGCCGCACTGTTGCGATGCTGGAGCGCGCACGGCTTGTGCCGAAGGGGATTGCGCCGCTGGATCCGAGCGGGTTCGCGAAGTCGTACTCCACGCCGCGACGGCTGGCCGTGTGGGTGAAGGACGTGCTGGATAAGCAGGCGACGCTGACCGAGGAAGTTACGGGGCCGGCGGTGAAGATTGCGTTCAAGGAGGGCGTGCCGACTCCTGCGGCCGAGGCGTTCGCGCGTAAGAACGGTGTACCGGTCAGTGAGCTGAAGCGCATCGAGACGCCGAAGGGCGAGTATCTTTCGGCGACCGTGGTGCAAAAGGGCCGTACTGCGGCGGAGGTGATCGCGGCGGAGATGCCGAAGGAGCTCGCGGCGATTTACTGGGCGAAGAATATGTACTGGCGCGCTGGGAAGCCGGAGCGGTTTGTGCGACCGGTGCTTTGGATGGCTTGTCTGCTGGGCGATGCGGTGGTGCCCGTGGAGTTTGCGGGGAAGACGGCGGCGCGGGCTACGTATGGGCATCGCGTGCTGGCGGGCGGCGCGGCGATTGAGATTGAAGCGCCGGGGAGCTATGGGACGCAGCTGGCGCAGGCGTTTGTGTGCGTGGATGTCGAGGTGCGGCGGCAGAGGATTCGGAAGGCGCTGGATCATGTGACACGTAAGGTGGCGGGGGCTCGATGGCGTGAGGATGAGGCGCTGGTGGATGGCGTGACACACCTTACGGAGTGGCCGTCAGTGTTGCTGGGCAACTTTGAGGCGGCGTATCTGGAGTTGCCGGAAGAAGTGCTGGTGACCGTGATGCGGGACCATCAGAAGTACTTTGCGGTGGAGGATGCGGCCGGCAAGCTGGCACCGCATTTTCTGGCGGTGTTGAATATCGAGACCAATGCGGTGAACGAGCCGATCATCCGGCAGGGGAATGAACGCGTACTGCGGGCGCGGTTCAATGATGCGAGGTTCTTCTGGGAGTTCGACCAGCGCATCCCGCTGCGTGAGCGTGCGAAGCTGCTGGAGAATGTTACGTTCCAGAAAGACCTGGGCAGCTATGCCGAGAAGACCGAGCGCGTGCTGAAGCTGGTCAAACAGTTCACGTGGATGCCGTGGTTTACCGAGCAGGTGAAGGAAGGCGAGCTGGGCGAGGCTGTGTTGCTGTCCAAGGCCGACCTCACTACGGAGCTGGTGAAGGAGTTCACCGAGCTGCAGGGTGTTGTGGGTGGACTGTATGCGCGCGCGCAGGGGTTGCCGGCTGTCGTTGCCGATGCGATTTACGACCAGTACAAGCCCGCGAGCGGGGATGATGATGTGCCACGCTCGGTGACCGGCGCGCTGCTGGGCGTTGCAGACCGTGCGGACACGATCGCCGGAATGTTCGGGCTGGGGTTTGAGCCGACGGGGTCGAAAGACCCGTTTGCGCTGCGCCGCGCAGCTAATGGGATCGTGAAGATCCTTGCGGAGAAAGATCTGCCGCTGTCGCTCCACTGGATCATTGAAAAAAGCACGGAGAACCAGGATGTCGCGGCGAAGATGCGCGATTTCTTCCGCGAGCGCGTTGTGTTTTATCTGCGTGAGGTGCGCGGGATTCCGTATGACGTTGTCGATGCGGTTGGAGTGGAGCTGAGGCCGTCGCAGAGCAACAACGACATTCTTTTCGTGCTGGTCCGCGCGGAGGCGATCATGGCGGTGCGCGGGCGCAAGGAGTTCCAAGCGATCGTCTCATCGTTCAAACGGATGAAGAACATCCTGGAGCAAGCAAAGTTTCCGCTGGATGACCGTAACATCGACCTGCGGTATTACAAGGGGCGCACGGATGCGGAGGCTGTCTTTGCGCTGAAGGCGTTCGAGCTAAGCAGGGAAGTTGAGCAGCTCTACTACCGCAACGAGCTGCTAGAGGCGCTCGAAAAGATGAGCACACTGCAGCCGGAGATCGACGTGTTCTTCGAGAGCGTGATGGTGATGGACCCCGACCCGGAGGTGCGGCATCGCCGTTTGCAGCTGCTGGCGTTCGTGCTCTTCCGCTTCTCGCAGATTGCGGACTTTTCGAAGCTGGTGATCGCGGGGTAACACAACGACTGAAAGGTAAGAGCGAATCCTGCGCGGGGCTGACGCATCGGATAGGGATGCGCATGTCTGCGCGAGGAGTTTTACTTGCCGAATCTTTTTGATCCGCTTGATCTTGCTGGACTGCAGTTGCCCAACCGCATCATTATGGCTCCGCTGACGCGTTTGCGGGGGACACCGGAGCATGTGCCCACGCCGATTATTGCGGAGTACTATGCGCAGCGGGCGGGCTTTGGGCTGATTATTTCGGAAGGAACGCCGGTGAGTCCGCAGGGCGTGGGGTATGCGCAGGTTCCGGGTATCTGGAGCGAGGAGCAGGTGGCGCAGTGGACGGTGATTACCGATGCCGTGCATAAGGCCGGTGGGCGGATCTTTGCGCAAATCTGGCATGTGGGGCGGATATCCGATCCGGTGTTTTTGAATGGGGAACGGCCGGTGGGGCCCAGTGCGGTTGCGGCCTCGGGGTATGTGAGTCTGCTGCGTCCGCAGAAAGCGTTTGAGACACCGCGGGAGCTGGAACTATCGGAGATTCCGGGAATCATTGCCGACTACAAGCGCGGCGCGCAGAATGCGAAGGATGCCGGGTTTGATGGCGTCGAGTTGCATGGGGCGAATGGGTATCTGCTGGACCAGTTTCTGCAGAGCGGGTCGAACCATCGGACGGATGCTTATGGTGGGACGGTGGAGAAGCGGGCACGGTTCATGCTCGAGGCCGCAGATGCGGTGAGTGAGGTTTGGGGGCCGGAGCGGGTGGGGATGCACCTGGCGCCGCGTGGCGATGCGCATGGGATCAGCGATGCGAATCCGGCGGAGACGTTTGGGTATGTGGCGCGGGAGCTGGGCAAGCGGAAGCTGGCGTTCCTGATGGCTCGTGAGCATGAAGGGCCGGATTGGCTGGGCCCGACGCTGAAGCAGCAGTTTGGCGGGGTGTATATCGCCAACGAGAAGTTTTCAGAGAAGAGTGCCAATGCGGCGATCGAACGTGGCGATGCGGACGCGGTGGCATTTGGTCAGTTGGCGATTGCGAATCCGGATCTGGTGCGTCGGTTTGCGGAAGAGGCGGAGTTGAACAAGCCGGTGCCGGAGACGTTCTATGCGCAAGGGGCGGTGGGGTATACGGATTATCCGGCGCTTGCCTAATTGAGGCGTTGCAGGCGGGCTATGAGCTTTTCGGCGAGTGGCTCGCCGCTTTCCGTCCAGAGCAGGCGGCTAGAGATGCCGGAGTTTTTCTCGACCAGCAGCGTGAACGCGAGGAGCTTTTCGACGTTCTGCTTGATCTTTTCGGCGGCGTCCGTGTTGAGCTCTTCGTCTTCAAGGACCCAAGGGGTGTCGAGGCCGAAGTCTACGCGGATGTGGCCGTTCTGCTCGTAGCTGCCTTCGTCGAACTCGGGGCCGAAGCCGGAGATGCGGACCTTGGCGGGTTCGAGCTTCCAGGTGGTGTCGAGATCGCCGGCGGTTTCGGGAAGCCAGAGCGGCCAGCGCATTTCAAACTCGTAGGCGGAGTCTTCGTGGAGCTGGGCGGTGGCTTCGGCGACGGCGGACTCGATGATGGAGTCTTCAGTGTCGGCGGATTTTTCCGCACGGTCGTCGAGCACATAAATGCGCTGATAGGTGGGCGACTCCGTCCAATCAATGGGAAAGGTTGTGGCAGCGGCAACGCGGCCGAAGTCGGTGCCGGTTTTGCCGTCTTTGGCAATGACGGCGAACTGGCGCATAACGCTGATGAGGGCTGAGGGAAGGGATTCAAGGCGAAAGTTGGGGAACCAGAGGGACAGGTAGAGCTGATCGGACATGAGTTTGATTTTAAGCGAGTTGGCTGTGGGATGTTTGTGCGATGGATGACCCTTTCGGGTGAGAAGATGAAGCAGGTGCAATGAAAGCGTCGGTGGAGAGACTTCGGTGGGGACTGGCAGGCGCGGCGGTGCTGCTTCTGGTGGTGCTTGCCGGTTTTGTGAGCTATGGGCGCTATAAGGCGCGCAAGGTTTGGCAGGGCATTGTGGCGCGGTCGGGCATCCACATCTCCAAAGAGACGGACGGGTTTACGTACTCGCAGTCGGTGCAGAAGCGCACGGTTTTTACGCTGCATGCGGCAAAGGCGATCCAGCATGGGGATGGCAAGTGGACGCTGCATGATGTAGTCGTGACGCTGTATAGCAAGACGAGCACGGACGAAGACCACATCTATAGCTCGGATATTGAGTACGACGAGAATACCGGCGTGGCGACGGCGGTGGGGGAAGTCCACATGGACTTGCAGGCGCCGGGAACGCTGGCGCCAGGTGGAACGCATCCGCAGCAGACAGCCGTGGTAAAGGGTGCGCCTGCGCCGGTGGCGCATGTGGGCGAGCATCCGGAAGACGATTCCGAGAGTGATCACATTATCCATGTGCGGACGAGCGGCCTGGTGTATGTGCGCAAGCTGGCTGTGGCGGCGACCGATCAGCCGGTGGAGTTTCGGTATGCGGGCATGCGCTGTACGTCGAAGGGCGCGGAGTTCGATTCGGGCGAGAGCCTGCTGCACCTGTTGGCGGATGTGGTGATGACGGGCAATGTGCGGAACGCTCCGATGACGGTGCATGCGGTGAAGGCCGATCTGAATCGAACCGACAATACGATTGTGCTGGCGCACCCGGTGGCGGAGTCCGAGGGGAGAACGGCGGCGGCGGCGAATGCGGTACTGCACCTGCGGCATGATGGATCGCTGGAGCAGGCGCAGGCGGGTGGAGGAGTGGTTTTCGACGCGGATACGCGGCATGTGACGGCGAACTCGTTTGAAGGGACGTTCGGGCTGACGAGCCTGCCGGCGTTGTCGAAGCTGCTGGGCAATGTGGTGCTTGTGGACAGCAACCCGCTGCGGCCGTTGCGTTCGCAGGCGAATGAAGTGGATGGAAGTTTTGATGCCCTGGGGAATCCGACGAGCATTCTCGCAACGGGGCAGGCGCAGGTTGCGTTCAGCGACCGCAAGCCGGGAAGTCCTGACCTTCCGCGAGAGATGCGCGGAGACCGCATTCTGGCGACGTTTGTGCCGGTGAGTGTGGCGGGCAAAAGGGCGGGCAGTCATAAGACGACTTCGCGGTTGAGCGAGATCCACGCGACGGGAGCGGCGATGGCACGGGGGGCGGCGGTTGCGAAAATCGCGGGTGCGGCGGCGGGTACGTCGAATGCGCTTAAGTCCACGCAGGTATTTGCGGATGATCTGCGGGCAGTGTTTGTAGCTGGAGCCGGGCAGAATGTGGAGCTGCGGCAGATGTTCGGGAACGGGCACGCGCAATTGCAGCAGGATGCTCCACTGGGGGAGCAGCAGACGAGCGTGTCGGATACGCTGGAGGCTGAGTTCGCCCCGGCGGTTGGGGCAGCGGCGAAGAGTGTTGGGGCGCTGGAGATTACGTCAGCCGTGCAGACTGGTAATGTGACGATCCACAGCAAGCCGGCTGTGCGGCCGGGTGCGACGAAGGTGGAGGAAGCGTCTGACGCGAGCGCGGCAAAGGCTGTTTATGACGGCACGAGCTCGAAGCTGACACTGACGGGTGCGGCGCACTTTACACAGGGTGATACGTCTCTGGCGTCGTCGTCGATTACGGTGAATCAGAAGACGCAGGATGTGGAGGCCGGCGGCAATGTGCTGGCTACGATGTCCGGATCTGCGGCTTCGTCGACGCATGCGGTAGCGAAGCAGGTGGATGCGCCGATGACGCATGTGGCGGCGGACCATGCCGTGCTTCGGCATGCTTCGCAGCTGGCGGAGTTTGTCGGCAGCGATGCGCATCCGGCACGGTTGTGGCAGGGGGCTTCGCAGGTGCAGGCGGCCGATTTGTTGTTCGACCAGAAGAAGCGTTCGCTGGCGGCGCGGCCGGCTGCTTCGAGCGGGCTGGTACATGCGGTGTTTGCCGGGACAGCGCAGAGCGGCGGAAAGAAGCCTGCTCCAGGGTCTTCGAAGGTGCCGGGTGAGGGCGGTGACCAGATTGTGCGGGTGGTGAGCTCGGCGATGGATTACGACGATGTGAACCGGGATGCTACGTTTACCGGGGCGGTGCGGATGGACGGGGCAACGGGGCAGGCGAGGTCGCAGCGGGGGGTGGTGTTCCTGAACCCGCCACAGGCCGGGGCTGGGCAGGTTGCGGGGCAGGCGAACCCGTTTGGCGGAACGATTCGGCAGATTGTGCTTTCGGGCGACGTAAGGATTGATCAGCCGGGACGAACCGGAACGGGTGAACAACTCGTCTATACGGCTGCGGACTCCAGTTACATCTTTACCGGGACACCTGCAAAACCGCCCCATATTGTCGACGCGCAGCAGGGTAATGTAACAGGAGCGACCCTGCTGTTCCATTCGACCGATAGGACGATTGTGGTTGGTGGGACTGACACGGGGGCCAAGGCGGAAAAGCCGGAACGGGTAAGGACCGAGACGCGGGTGAAGCAGTGAAAAAGAGAGATACTAGACCCAGATGAGAACCCTGGTAACCGAGGAGATTGGTAAGGCTTACGGCGGAAGACAGGTCGTTCGCGGCGTGAGCCTGGAGATTAACCAGGGTGAGGTGGTTGGGTTGCTGGGGCCGAATGGCGCGGGCAAGACGACGAGCTTCTACATGATCGTGGGCCTGGTACGGCCGGACAGCGGGCGCATTCTTACCGACGGAAACGATATTACGCGGACGCCGATGTATCTGCGGGCGCGGGAGTTTGGGATCAGCTATCTGCCGCAGGAGCCTTCGATCTTCCGAAAGCTTTCCGTGGAAGAGAACATCCTGGCCGTGCTGGAGACGCAGCATATTACGTGGGAAGCGCGCCGCAAGGTTTCCGAGAACCTGATTGCGCAGCTGAACCTGGGGCATGTGCGGAAGACGCAGGGATATGCGCTTTCGGGCGGTGAGCGGCGCAGGGTTGAGATTGCCCGGTGCCTGGCGATCGGCCCGGCGTTCATCCTGCTGGATGAGCCTTTTTCGGGTATTGATCCGATCGCGGTGCTGGAGCTGCAGCAGATCATCTTCGAGCTGAAAGCGAACGGGATTGGGGTGCTGATTACGGATCACAACGTGTCGGAGACGCTGAGTGTGACCGACCGGGCGTACATTCTGATCGATGGGAAGATCTTTCGACAAGGGACGCCGGGCGAATTGGGGCGCGACCCGGAAGTGAAGCGGCTCTACCTGGGTGAGAAGTTTTCGTTGGGGACAGACTGACGGTCTTTCGCCGATCTACATAGAAACGAAACGTTCGTTGTTCCGAAGCCATGCCCATTTTGGGACAGGATGGGACCGGTTGTGTCATCGTGACTTGTAGCTGTTTACGTTTTTCGGGTGTGCCGGGGTAAACTGGCCCTTGAATTGCATGCCGGGTACTTCTCCGGTGTCGCGTGGCGCGGCTTGCAGGTTGGGGCCGGGTTTGACCAGAGGACCCCGAATGGGGCTTACAGGGAACGCGAGGGTCCGAATTTGTTGTTGCAGCCGCGATTGAACGTTAAGCTCTCGCAACGCCAAGTGCTCACGCCGGGCCTGGTGCAGATGGTCAGTGTGCTTGCCCTCAATAAGCTTGAACTGAAGGACATGATCAATGGCGAGATGGTCGAAAACCCCGTTCTGGAAGAGATTGAAGAGGCCAATGAGACGCTCGATGAGCGATCAGGCCGGGAGGGTGACCGCGAACGGAGTGCGGAGGAGGTTTCTGCCGAAGGGGAAAGGGCGGAGAAGGATCCTTTTGATGAAATCGACTTCGGGAGCTATTTTCAGGACTATCTCGACCCGGGATTCAAGACCGGGACGGGGTTTGAGGACTACGACAAGCCATCGTTTGAGCACTTTCTGGCGCAGCCGAGCACGCTGACGGATTATCTTTCGTGGCAGCTGGGGTCGCTGACGATGAAGCCGGAGCTGCGTGAGGCGGCGGAGTTGATCGTCGGAAATTTGAATGAGGATGGATACCTGACGGCAACCGATCTCGAACTGGGATCTGTGCTGTTTGCCGACGTGGCTGAGGCCGGCGAGTTGGCCGAGCGACAGGCGGGGTTGATTGTGCAGGCACGTGGGGTGGTGGCGCAGCTTGATCCTGTGGGCGTGGGAGCGCGGGATCTGCGGGAGTGCCTTTTGTTGCAGATCGAGGCGCAGCGGCGAGAGTCGATTCTTGCGGCGCAGCGCGAGGCGGAGGAAGATGAAGGCGTTGCGGATGGGACGCTGTATGCAGTGTTCGATACGGCGACGCTGATTGTGGAGCAGCATCTGGCGCTATTGCAGAAGAAGGATATGCGGGAGATTACGCGGGTAACGCGGCGGTCCTCCGAGCAGATTGCGGCGGCTGTGGAGTTGATTCGACAGCTTGATCCGCGGCCGGGGCAGCGCTATAACAACTCCGCGACGCGGCTGATAGAGCCGGATGTGGCGTTTGTAAAGCGCGATGACGAGTACGTGGTGGTGATGAATGAGGACGACATGCCGGCGCTGCGGCTGAACCAGGGCTACCGGAAGATGTTGCGCGAGAAGGGGACGGACCGTGAGGTTCGGGATTACGTGAAGGAGCGGTATAAGTCGGCCATCCAGCTTTTGCGGAATATCGAGCAGAGGAAGAACACGATTGTGCGGACGTGCGAATCGATTGTGCGGCGGCAGCAGGATTTTCTGGAAAAGGGAGTGGATGCGCTGCGGCCGATGATGATCAAGGAGGTCGCGGAGGAGATCGGGGTGCATCCTTCAACAGTTAGCCGTGCTGTGGCGAACAAGTATGTTCATACGACGCAAGGGGTGTATGAGCTGCGGTTCTTTTTTTCAGAAAGCGTAAACGGGCCGGAGGGCGGCGATGTTCCGCTGATGCTCTTGAAAAAGCGGGTGAAAAAACTGATCGAAGAGGAGGATCCCCGAAAACCGTGGACTGACGAGTATCTGGCAGCCGAATTGCAGCGGCAGGGAATCAAAGTGACAAGGCGGACTGTGGCGAAGTACCGGGAGGATATGCAGATACCAAGCACCCACCAACGAAGAGTACGATGACGGCATCATAAATTCGATGACAGCTATAACCCGCTGCCAGGATGGAGTTGTTCATGAATGTTGAGTACACCGGTCGACAGACCGTAGTTACGGCAAAGCTGAAGACGCAGGCAGAAGCAGGTTTGGCGAGGGTTGCCAAGGTTGCGAACCGCTGCACAGGGGCGCATGTCATTCTCACAGAGGACAAGTACCGGAAAATAGCGGAAATAACGGTTTCGTGCCGCGGCGAGCAGTTGGTTGCCGTTTGCGAGGCGACCGAGATGGAGTCGGCGCTGCATGACACACTGCAAAAGGTGGAACAGCAGGCGATTAAGCACAAGAAGCGATGGGATACCGTGAGGGATCATCAGCCAAAGCCGCTCGAAAGCAGAGTGTAGGGCGTAGAGGATAGAGTGTAGAGAAAGCGCCGCCCGGTTGGGCGGCGCTTTCGTTTGTGACGTATTCAAGGGTTGGGGCTGATTGCCGATGGTGCTGCTGGTGCTAGGATTCACGCATGGCCAAGAAGAACGCTGCCAGGGTGTCGGCTACGGCGAAGAGGATTGCACCGAAGGGGAATGAGCGACAGGAGCAGCCGGTTCCGGCGCGCGAGCTTGTGATTCTGACCGGGATGTCGGGGTCGGGGAAGGCTTCGGCGCTAAAGGCGTTTGAGGACCTTGGGTACTACTCGGTGGACAACCTGCCGCTGGAGTTGATTGAACGGTTTGCGGACCTGGTGGCGAAGTCGGCAGAGATCGAGCGTGCGGCGCTGGTGGTGGACGTTCGTGAGGGTAGCCGGCTGGATAAGTTTCCGGCGATTTTGAAGAAGGTTCGTCATGCGCTGCCGACGCGGGTGGTGTTTCTTGAAGCGACTGAGGATGCCATTGTTCGGCGTTTCTCGGAGACGCGGCGACCGCATCCGCTGGGGCGGGGCGAGACTGTAATTTCATCGATTCGCGCAGAGCGGAAGCGGCTGGATCCGGTAAGGAATGTTGCGGACATTCTGCTCGATACGACGAAGTTCAATGTGCATGAACTGCGGGCGCACATCAACTCGCAGTTTGAGCGCGGCGGTGGAAAGACCGATCGGAACCTGACGATCCAGGTGATGAGCTTTGGATTCAAGAATGGCGTGCCGACGGATGCGGACGTGGTGTTCGATGTGCGGTTCCTGCCGAATCCGCATTTTGTGCCGGAGTTTCGCAAGCTGACGGGGAAGCATCCGAAGGTGGCGAAGTATATACGGCAGTTTCCGCAGACCAAGGAGTTCCTGGATAAGGCGGTGGATATGCTGACGTTTCTGCTGCCGCATTACATCAAGGAAGGCAAGAGCTATTTGACGATCGGGATTGGATGTACGGGTGGGCAGCACCGGTCGGTGATGATTACGGAAGAGTTGAAGAAGCGGCTGGGTGCGGCGGGGTATCGCGCGAAGAGTTCGCACAGGGATATGCCGCGGTAAGACCGCGTAGAATGGCGGGATGACAGCAGAACGAACTGCAGGGACGGTGGAGCGGGTATGAAGCGTATTTTACGGCTGCTGAACTATATGCGGCCCTATACGTTGTATCTGTTCAGTTCCGTTCTGCTGATGGCGGTTTACGCGCTGATGGCTGGCTTCCGCGTGATGCTGATCAAGCCGATCATCGATAACGTATTGAGTCCGACGGCCACGCCTGATAAGCTGCTGAATTACTCGATTCCATATATCCATCTGCACATCAATCTGGGGCCGTTCCTGCCGCACCGGTTGCAGAATGCGTGGGCCATTGTTGCTATGGCGTTGATTGGGTCGGCGATTGTGAAGTCGCTTTGCGATTACCTGGGCACGCTGCTGGCGAACAAGGCCGGTTTCGGCATGGTGACGGACATACGCAACGAGCTTTATGATGCCATCCTGCGACGCTCGTCGGCGTTCTTCCAACGATATACAACGGGTACGCTGATCTCGGCGCTGATCAACGATGTGGAGCGTGTGCAAGCTGCGATGGCGACCGTGCTGGTCGATCTGCTGCAGCAGCTGTTTACGTTGATCGTGATGATCGCTGTCGTCATCCATGCGGGCGGCAAAATGGCGTGGGTGCTGCTGCTGTTTGTGCCTGTGATTGTGTCTTCCGCTCGTAGGATTGGGCGCAGCGTGAGACGAACTACGAGGCGTGGGCAGGACAAGCTGGCGGAGATCCAGAACATCATCCAGGAGACGATCACGGGCAACGGCATCGTGAAGGCGTTCGGGATGGAAGGCTGGGAGATGAACCGGTTTCGCGGGGCGGCGGACCGCTTGCTGGCGGCGAACATGCGGTCGGTGGCGGTGCAGGCGATTTCTTCTCCGCTGATGGATGCGCTGGGGGCGGTGGCGATTGCGTTGTTGCTGCTGTTTGGACAGCGGCGCATCGTGCATGGTCACTGGACGATTGGGACGTTTATCGAATTTTTAGCTTCGGTGATTTTGCTCTACGATCCGGTGCGCAAGATGCCGCTGTATTACAACAGCTTTCAACAGGCAGCCGGTGCGAGCGAAAAGATCTTCCGGTTTATCGAAGCGCAGGATGAGGTGGTGGAGCGAAAGAAAGCCACTGTGCTCAAAGGCTTCAAGGGTCTTATCGAGTTTCGCGATGTTTGCTTTGCGTACGAGCGTGACGGTGAGTCCAAGGAGATACTGCATCGCGTATCGCTGACGGTGCGGCGTGGTGAAGTGGTGGCGCTGGTTGGGCCGAGCGGTGCGGGCAAATCGACGCTGATGAACCTGCTGCCACGCTTCTATGACGTGACCGATGGGGCGATCCTGCTCGATGAACACGATGTTCGCGACCTGACGCTGGAGTCGCTGCGCAAGCAGGTGGGCAAGGTGACGCAGGAGACTGTGTTGTTCAATGATTCGGTCCGCAACAACATTGCGTATGGGCAGCCCGATGTTCCGCTTGCACGTATTGAGGCTGCGGCGAAGGCGGCGCTGGCGCACGATTTCATTATGCGGCTTCCGGAAGGTTATGACTCTGTCATCGGCGAACGCGGGGCGCGGCTTTCCGGAGGAGAACGTCAGCGGCTGGCGATTGCGCGTGCTCTGTTGAAGGATGCGCCGATCCTTATCCTGGATGAAGCCACCAGTTCGCTGGACGCTGAAAGCGAAGCGGCAGTGCAAGCTGCGCTGGCCAATCTGATGGAGGGGCGCACCGTGCTGGTGATTGCGCATCGGCTTTCTACGGTGCGCCGGGCCGACCGCATTGCCGTGATGGAACACGGAAGCATTACCGAGCTCGGAACGCACGAGGAGTTGCTGGCGCTCGGAGGGACTTACAACAGGCTCTACAATCTGCAGTTTGGTGATGACCGCATGGAGCTGGGCGGCGCGGAAGACATTGTGGCAACAGGTATCGAGGGAACGGCGTAGACGGTACACTTCAGGGAACAGCCAACGGCGAATGGCGTGGCAGGCTCGTTACTGATTTGTGGTTCGATTTTTAGTATTTAGTTTGGAGTGCAGGGTGCATGGCGGGAATTCTTTTCATCATTTCGGCGCCCAGTGGATCGGGGAAATCGACGCTCGTCAACGAGGTGCGGCGGCTGGTTGAAGGTTTGGAGTTTTCTGTTTCGTATACGACGCGCGCGCCACGTGGGTCTGAAGAGGATGGACGCGAGTATCACTTCACGACCAAGGAAAACTTCGAGCGGATGATCGCCGCCGACGAGTTTCTGGAGTATGCGACTGTGTTTGGCGACAATTATTACGGGACGGCGGTATCCGCGCTGGTGCAGGCCCGTAAGCATGGGCACGACCTGCTGCTGGACATCGATGTGCAGGGTGCACTGCAGGTGATGAAGAAGGTGCCGGAGGCGGTTTCGATCTTTATTTTGCCGCCGAGCCCCCAGGTGCTGGAGATGCGGCTGCGCAATCGAAGCCAGGCGGAAGGGATGACGCAGGAAAGCGTGATCGAGAAGCGGCTGTCGCAGGCACGCAATGAATTGTTGAAGATAGGCGACTACAAGTACGCGTTGGTGAACGACCAGCTGGAAGTTGCGGCGACGGAGATGCGGTCGATTGTGCTGCATGAGCGCGGGGAAGATGGTGTGGTGGAGGAGATTGCCGCGCAATGTCTGACTACGGCGAAGTCGGCAAGGCTGGAAGCGGCGCTTGAGAGTTTTTACCTTGGCGATCAGGCAGGGGTTTAAGAGCTTGTTATGTTTCGGCCCGGAAATCCACATCTGTTATGTTCGGGTGAATACTAAACATACGATTGCGAAAGAGCTAAAATTATTGCATCCGGCACATGTTTTCGGGAGGTCTGCAATGATGGTTCCGAACGATGCTCTTCAAAATAGATATAGCCTTGTGAAGGGTGCTGCACGACGCGCCCGTCAGTTGCAATCGGGAGCTCCGCCGCTGGGAGTTTCGAAGTCTTTGAAGGCCTGCCGGGTGGCGCAGGACGAAGTGCGGGCCGGGAAGGTGACGTTCAGCCTTATGGCGCAGAAATACACACCGCCCACCGATTCCTAGTGATTTAGATTCGTAGATGCATGAGTCTGACGCCCCAACAAAATCTTCGCGCGTACGTGGATTATCTGCGCGATCTCGGGATCTACGATCTGTATCGCCGTGATGAGCCGCAGACACTGCTGCCGGAGTTGTTGCGGACCGCAATAGCGGATAGCGTGTCACGGGTTCCGATGGCTGCCCCTCCGCCTGTACCTGTGGCGCGTGCTGTATCGGCGGCGGCAGCGCCTCTTCCGCCACGGGCTGCACTGCCCCCCAGACCTGCCGCATCCACAAAAGAGGCTTCACCCTTCGACCTGCTGGCGAGTACGCTTTCGCCGGAACTTGCCGCACCTATGCCAAAACCGATTCCATTCGATGATCTTGCGCCTCTGCCTTTGAAGATTCTTTCGCCTGCTGAGCGTCCTGCGGCGCTGGAGGCTGTGCGTGCCGATATTGGCGACTGCACACGTTGTCCGCTGGCGTATGCCGGGCGGCACAAGATTGTGTTCGCCGATGGTGATCCAAACGCGCGGCTGATGTTTGTCGGTGAAGGCCCGGGCGCGGATGAAGATGCCAGCGGGCTCCCGTTTGTTGGCAAGGCCGGGCAGTTGCTGAACAACATGATCGGAGCGATGGGGCTGAAGCGCGAAGAGGTTTATATTGCCAACATCGTGAAATGCAGGCCGCCGGGAAATCGGACGCCCGAGCCGGTGGAGGCGAATACCTGCACGCAATTTTTGATCAAGCAGATCGATATCGTGCGACCAGAGGTGATTGTGGCGCTGGGTGCGACGGCGGCGACATATCTGCTGGGAGTGAAGCAGTCGCTTGGCTCACTGCGCGGCCGTTGGCATAGCTCACGCGGGGCCAAGGTTGCGGTGACGTACCATCCGGCGTTTCTGCTGCGCGATCCAAGACAGAAGGGTGAGGCGTGGAAGGATTTGCAGATGGTGATGGGGGAGATGGGGTTAAAGCCACCAGCGAAGGCGTAGAAGCAGAGCGTAGAGGATAGAGTGTAGAGGATAGAGAAAGCCGCCAGCAGATGATTGCTGGCGGCTTCGCTTTTGGTGTTTGGTTAGAAGCTGCTGTTGTCGCCGCCGTCGTCGGTGGAGCTGTAGTCGTCGTTGGAGTCGGCGAAGTTGTCCTGCGAGTTGTCGTCGAAGTTCTGCGAGTCATCGTTGTTGTTGGTATCGGCGAATTGCGAGCTGCTTTTGTCGGAGTCGCGGCTGGCGTCTTTGTCGGGGTTGTAGAAGTTGCTGTCGTTGGTATCGGCTGCGTGGTGTTCGTGCTCGTTGCCTTCGCCATAGTAATTATTTTCAATGACCTCGGTAGGGCGACCTTCGCCGTAGCCACCACCGCCGCCGAAGCCGTGGAACAATGACTCCATCCCCTGGAACATCATTTCGCCCGCGGCTACGCCCGCTGCTGTCTGCATGGCGCTGCGGAGGAAGCCACCACCGGCAGGGGAGCCGTAGCCTATGGGCTGGCCGTAGGCGGGCGGAGGTGGGTAGTTTTGCGGCGGGTATGCCTGTAGTGGCGGATAGTTGTTCGCGGGCTGATAGGGTGGGGGCTGCTGGGGCTGGTCGTGAATGCCGAGCAGGTTACCGAGGAAGCTTCCGCCGGACCTCGGCTGCTGCGCCTGCTGGCGCAGTTGGTCGAGCTCGGCTTGCTGTGCCTGGAGTTGCTGCTGTGCTTGTTCGAGGCCGTACTTCTGCACCAGCACGGTCTGGGCAAGGACGTAGATAGTGTCCGGGTAGCCGGCCAAGCCCTGTTGCAGGCGCTGTTCGGCGTCAGTGTCCTTCTTGGCAAGTTGTGTGTTGCGAATTCGTTCGACGAGTTCGTCGATCATCTGCTGCTCTTGCACTGTCATGGCGCGTTACTCCTCAAAAACTTAGACGCAGCTTTTTGGTCTTTGAATCAATACAGGGGAATCAATAGAGCGGGATCAGCTCGACGCGACGGTTGAGGCGGGTGGACTCTTCGTCGCGGCCAGCGTGGAGGCGGTAGTAGTTGCCGAAAGCGCGAGTGGCGATGCGGTTTGCGGCGATGCCGCTTTCGACCAAGTGCCGCTTGACGATTTCGGCGCGGCGCTGTGAGAGGCGAAAGGCCTTGGTGCGATCGAGCGGCTCGTCGGCAAAGCCATCGATGGCCAGCCGGAGCGCAGGATCGCTCTTGAGGAGGTCGATGATGCTTCGGGTCTCTGATTGCCCGGCGCTGTCGCCAGCGGGTTTGTCTTCGCCGGAGGGAAAGTGCAGACGGTAGACGATCTTTGCGCCGGCCGCGAGGGCGTTGGAGAGTTCGGCTTCGACGGCAGGGTAGTGGAGCCGCCAAGCGCGCATATAGGCGGGACGTTCGAGCGTAGGGAGGCCAGCGACGAGGAGGCCGAGGTTGTCGAGCATGGTCTGGAAGCTGGCGAGCGTGCTGGGGATCCAGCCGATGTCGCCGCGCGGGAGTGTAAAGGTGACGGTGCATGCGTGGTTGGTGGCTTCGCTGAGTTCGAAGCGCATCTTGCCGTCGAAGTTGATGAGGTGCGGCGGTGTGAACTCGGTCAGGGTACCGTCGAGGCCACCGTTGTCGGAGTGGATGGTGTAGCGGCCTCCGAGGCGAGCTTCGAAGGCGGTGACGGGCAGGAACCAGGCCGCGAGCTTTTTGGGACGGCTAAACATGGGCCACGCCTGCTCGCAGGTGCAGACGAGCTGACGGCGGAACTGGACCTGATCGTGGCTCAAGACCTGGAATTCGGCGGACTGAGTCATCGCGATACGGCCTCTCTCTTGATGGTATGCGATCGCGCATGCTCCCCGGAACGGGTTGGAAGTCCAGGCCCTCTCCTGCTAGACTGTGGGACGTAGCAGGTATCAGTCCCGCCGCCCGGTGTGGTCTGGATTTGCATGGTGTGGGGCTGTAGCTCAGCTGGGAGAGCGCCTCGTTCGCAACGAGGAGGTCAGCGGTTCGATCCCGCTCAGCTCCACCAATAAAATCAGTTATTTAGCCCGAAACCTGGGCACAATAACAAGTCCTTGAAGGGCGTGGACACAATAAGGGCACATTAAGCGGCTTTGTCGTTTTCCAAAAGCGGGCGGACCTTCCGTCACTGTGTGCTTAGCGGCAATAGACCAGTGGGCGATGGCTGTCCCGGCCTGAGTAGGTGTGCCGGAACGTATGCCAGCTGACCCGTCTGTGATACACGCGTCGACCGTTCAAATCCTTGTCTGATCAGCAAAATTGCCAGACACTCGGGTCACCCTTACGAGTCGTTTGAATGACGCTACCTCTTTGCATATTTACCTCCTTACTTCGAACTCTTGCAGTGTTGCGCGAGGCTAGGTATGAGCACCCATTTGTTAGATACCTAGAACACTTCTTTTTTTCGAAACTGACCGGCGTGATATCGACGCGCAGCAGGGGCGCAGGATCACAAGACGTGTGAGAGAAACGGACGGTCGTAAGGCAAGGAGAGTTCTATTGAAAAATGTGCAGGGTCGAGCAGCAGCAGTCAGGACGACAAGTCGTAGCGGCCCATCGCCGGACTTTGATAATTTTTTGTGGATGCACGGCAAACACGAGATCAAACTTGGTAGCAATTCGTCTTGAACCGGTACGCCAATACCGGAACCTACGCGGGATCCACGATCAGCACATGGTGTTTCTAGATATTTCTTTCACCAATATGGTAGCGTTGTCAATATGCGGAGTATATTCATCAAAATGATTTCGAGAAGAAAGTATATTAATCGGCTTTCCACGCTTGTCTTTTCCGCCGCCGGTATCCTCAAGTCGCTATACGGTATTACGCAACGCCGCCAAGATTCATCGATGCCATTGCCTGTAGAGACACTGCAGAGCAATAGCGGAATCTTAAGAATGAAACAATTGTATGAGGCGGTCTCTTGCGCAATTTCAGGACCTCCGGTTTCGGTCACGGTCGCTTGCTGGTTGCGAATCGATCCTAATTGCCTCAATGCTGCCTACGTATTCGATAAGCTTCTCGCTCAAGCCGCTCTAGTTATCGCCTTGAAATAAAAGATCGCTCATTGTGGCTGGCCTCTTCTGCTTTTTCGAACGAGGGGTGTCGATAGAAGTATGAATGCATGTAACCATCAGCGTGATTCCGCAAGAGAATTCCATGAAAATAGGAAAACGTCTTGGATTCTCTCCGTTTCAAGAATGAACAAGGTCCTAATGGGATGTCGAAAACGGAACGTGTTGCTCAAGTCGGCGTTGACCGCCTCGATGGGCGTCTACGTTCTTTCGTCCTTTGGAGCGGAGCCTAAGACGTTGCCTAACGGAACAGGGTCACCTGGAGCGGTTGTTCTGAATGCCGGTTGGCGCCTCTTACTGGATACAAAGGCATCGTGGAAGAGCGATCAACTCTTTCTCCCAAATGAAGTGGACTTCCAACATATGCCGGTGAATGCTCCTGTGATGGGATGGGGCTCGCTTACCGATGAAGCAGGCATCCCTGTAACTTTGCCCAGCACTGTGGAGGAACACTACTGGGGAAAAGATTCGCTGCCAGTCGCGAACTCTCCGAAACCACGAGATTTAATTGAGCTAGATGGTTCGTATAAAGGAGTGTCATGGTGGTATCGTGCCTTTGTCCCTCCTCATCTGGGTTCAGGAGAAAAACTAATTTTCTCTTTCCCGGGTGCGAGGTTGCGGGCCGAAGTCTATGTAAATGGCGTTTTGGTAGGCTACAACCTCGTCACTGAAATTCCGTTTATTGCTGATGCGACAAGAGCGCTAAAGCCGGGGCAAAAGAACCTTATCGCCGTGCGTATCACCAATCCCGGAGGCACTTTGAGCTGGGGTGACTATGGCCTGATGACGTGGGGCGCGTATAAGTTTCCGACATCGCACAATTTCGGAGGCATCGATGGTGGCGTGACGATGTATATACGGTCTCCCGTGGCCATCGATGATCTCTACATCGCGAACCATCCCGACCCCCACACCGTAACTCTGACTGCGCAGGTCACGTCGAGCGGACCAGCCTATAGAGGTGCGGTGGCATTTTCGATTCGCGCTGGCGATACAAAACTGTGGGAGACGACAAAGGAAGTTGATATAGCCGCCGGTGCAACGCAGACAATATCCGTTACAGCGACCGTGGCGGCGGCAGAGCTTTGGGATGTCGATCACCCAAACCTTTATCGCGCTGAAGCTAATATTCCAACTCTGCAAACTCTGCACGTATCACCGACTTTGGGTTTCGCTGGTTCAATGCAGTAGGTTTTGGCAGTGATCCGCGGCTAGTCTTGAATGGCCATCGGATCTTTGTCAAGTCGGCAATTTCATGGGGATATTGGGCGCCAAACGGGATATTTCCAGACGCGGATGCCGTGCAGCGCGAAGTGGATTCTGTGCATGCGCTTGGACTCAACGCCGTGCAAAACCACAGACATTTTCCAAAAGCGGCCGTACTCGACGGCTTTGATCGTGCAGGACTGTTGCGGTATTGCGAGCCCGGCGGAGGCTCCGCCATTTGGGATGAAACGGAGAAACCGATACAGCCACCGGGGGTCATCGACCCGTCCGGCAAGGACGGGGAACCGGTAACCTTTGCGAATCGCTACGAGTTTGCCAAGCTGCTGGCGATGATCAAAGCCTATCGCTCACACCCTTCCGTGATTATGTGGTCGCTGAATAACGAGACTGGTTCCGGCAGCCATAATTCGAAGATGTTTTACGCCATGCAGAAGGCCCAGGAAATAGACCCTTCGCGAATCGTTGTGTTGAAGTCCGGCTTTGGGCCGGAAGGCGAGATCATGGCGCGACCTTATACCAAGGAGTTGGCCTATGGCGAATCTGTCACGGGCCATGATTCCGGATGGCATGACATCCATAATGAGGAGGACGCGGGTGTCTATCAAGATAGCCTTTACTTGAGTCCGGAAAATTATAAGACTTACAGCGTCGACACAAAGGGCATTGCGATGTGGGGGGAGCTTGGCACGGCCAACTCTCCGGACAACGACGCCGCTGTTGTTCGGTGGTACGAAGCCCACCATGCAAGCGGATATACACTGGCGGCCGCCCAGGCCAGAGTAGCGGCGTACAAGAGCTTTCTCGTCCACTATCAGTTCAATAAGGCGTTTCCGACTGCCGAAGACCTTTTTCGCGCGATCGGTGTACGGCATTACTTCGCTGCCTCTCACATCGTCGAGAACGCACGCATGTCCGATGCAAATGACTATATCGCCCTGACAGGATGGGAATCTACGACGATCGACAATAACTCCGGACTGGTCGATTCTCTACGCAATCTTAAAGGCGATCCGTCATCCATGCCTATTGCAACCGCTCCTGAAGCACTCATTATCCGACCCCGGCATTATGTTGTCGCGAAGAACGAATCGGCCGCTGCGGATGCGTATATCGTTAACGAACGCGGCTGGCAGGGGAGTTATACATTACGTGTGACAGCTGCCATGGACGGAAATAAAAATTCAAATTTCTTTGACACGACCGTTGCAGTTACGCTTACCGGAGGAGACGTCTTTGCGCAGCTATTAAAAGCTGATATCCGATTCGTTGCACCGCAGGCGGGACAGGCAACACTTACTCTTTCTCTCACTGCAAGCGACAGCAGTAAGCCAGTGTTGCAGCGGACGGAACCAATGCTATTTGTTGATCCCTCGCCCGCTCCGATTGCTAGGAAGGTCGCTTTGGTCGATGGAGATGGATCACTAGGCCCAGCCTTGAAGCAGCGTTTTGGGTTACAAGCGGAACCATTGTTATCGTCTACCGATAAGGTCGATGACATCCTAGTTAGTTCGAGCGGTTCGCCACGTTATACATGGACGGAACGAAAGCCAGAGACACTCTCGCGCGTAGAAAATACGCAGAACCAAAGCTTGTATAGCCAACAATACATCGGCAGCCGAGGACGCGTCATACGTTTGGCGGGATTTGCCCCGGGCGAATTACACGTCGAATTGTTTTTTGCGGAACCGCGTTTCGACGATGCAGGAGAGCGCGCATTCGACGTGGAGTTAAACCACGAGATCATTCTTCACAATTTTGACATCGCTCAGGAAGCGGGCGGAAAAGGCAAAGCTGTGGTGCGGACGTTTAGCGTGAAAAGCCCTGATGGCGTGCTGGAGCTTTCTGTGCCAGTTGCTGAACGAGGGAATCCTTTGTTTGCTGCTATTCGCATTACTGATAAACGTGGACAAATAGTACGAAGAGTCTTCCGGAAAGACAACCTTCACGACGCAGCTGGAGAAGAGTGGCGTACAGTTGTGGACGATCTGGCCGGATTCGATTGGGATAGCGTCATCCGCGAGGCGCTTCCTCGTGTACGTGCCGGCAGTCGTCTTATTCTGATGGGGATGGATGCAGAGGATATGGGCCATGCGGCAGAAGTACTCGCAAAAGACGGCGTTCTGTCTTACGCGGGCAGGGCTGGGTATGACGATACGCCCTGGCTGGGACACTGGTACTTCGCTCGGAAACACTGGCTGCTTGATGGCCTACCTGTGGACTGCGTTCTCGATTGGCAATACCAAACTGCTGCTCCGGGCGACGGTCTTGTGTTGGACGCTCAGAAGTTAGAAGCCGTTATCGGCTACGGTAAAAATCCTAGTCCAGGTCTTGGGCTGGGCGCCGCAGTGGTTCCTGTAGACCACGGAGAGATAATTTTGCTGGCAATGGGAGGTCTGGCTAATGCATTCCTGCACGACGATCCCAAAGGATTTCAGCCTCTCGCTGCCACAAGAATCATCTACAACGCACTACAACATACTGAGGCCGCTGGGCGATAAACTTTCACAGATTCCAGTTCGAGTGAGCAACCGATCTGAGGAATGCCCTTCAATCGGCGCAATTTTCCTAAGGCTACAGTGTAACCGGATGTTTGCCGATAGTTCGGATTTGACTATCATCCTCAACCAGAACCAGCCATGTGGGCTCTGAGGCAAGCACATCCGTCAATTCAGGCTCTGGCAATACCATGGCGGCCGTAGAGAGTGCATCGGACTCAGCTGCTACATCGCAGAGCGCCCAAGCCCTGGACTGACGGTGGGCAGATCCACCCGTCCGAGGATTGAGGATGTGGTTACCTTTGACGGCCACACCCGAACCACTCAGCGAGGCGTTGTTCAGTAGAAGCCGGTGTGGAGCACCCTCATCGCCCAGACCGCATGACCAGCCGTCGAAGCCATCAGGAGTATCCCCGGCAATGATGCTGCTTCCTCCAGCGATGAGTAGGAACGAGGGACATTCCCACTGCCGCAAGAGGGCAGCAAGGCGGTCCAGGGCGAACCCTTTTCCGATGGCTCCCAGATCGAAATTGACCAAGCCGTGCTCGCAGCGAATAGATAAATCTGCGGGAGACAGACTCCATCCCGGTAGAGTGGCCTGAGACTGCAAGGCAGCGGGCGTCGGAGAAAACGCTTGTCTGGTGGCTTGCTCCATTTTCCTGGCCAGTGTCAGACAGTCGAAGGTGTCTTCGCTCAGGCGTAGAGATTGCCCGGGTAACAGTCTGGCAATGCATTGGATCTCGCTTTGGGGTCGGAACCGGCTTAGCCTCGATTCGAGATCGTCGACACGGTCAAATGCTGCCTGAGCGACTTGTGCAGCGTACATTGCGTCCTCATTGGAGATACGAAGATCAAAGAAAGTGGCCATCGCATGATGTCGGAACTGGTGAATGGTCGCCATAATTTAGTTCCGGTCCCGCGACCATAAAAGGATCAGGACGCCGGGTCGCACGCCAAAGAACTCCAGGTGCATGTCGCGCAACTGAGTTTTGTACTGCTCCGCCGCTTCGGTTGAGGTGATGTAGAAGTCCGCTGTGCCGACATCTTGTCCGGCTTGCCAAAAACCTGTCTGGCTGTAGGTTCGCAGATACCATGGCAGAGGCCATGGGTCTGCTGCGATCACAGCAATGCGCGGTGATGTGATGCCTTGCTCGTGTGCTGATCTCTGGAGGGCCGAAGGCAGATTCAACAGATCTTCGCTGGTGTGGGCGTAGGCGTAGGGATTGTCTTCGTCGGCTGGGTGCAGGAAGACCCGCTGCAATGTATCGTGTGCCACTGCGATACCGATCACGCACGCCGCAAGGCACGTTATAGGAAGGACGAGACGGAGGGGTTGGACGGAGATCGCTTTGCGGTAGGCCGTGTGAGCCGCAAGGCCTGCGAGCAAGGCAAGCGGTACCCAGAGATTCAATGCGAGCCACGGTGTCTTGTAAGGGATGAGGCTGTAGAGCATGGCGATAATGATCGTGTAGGTCGCCAACAAGCAGGCTGGAGACGATGAGCGTTTCCATATCGCGAGGAGCATCCCCGTGATGGCGAGAATGCAGAAGATGCCGCCTGACCATCCTGTGCTCAACAGGTGTGCGTAGTACCAGATCGGTTGCTGATGGCCTTGTCCGCTTGCGCGCGCCATGACAGCAGAAACTACTTGTTGCAGGGTGGATAGCGCGTGCCAGTCGTGTCCCATTCGGGTATAGAACGCTACGCTCACCAGTAGGCATGTACCTCCGGCGGTTAGCAGGACTGCGCGATGGGGCATGCCGGATGAGCTGCATCCGCTGCGCTTCCAGAGACGACAAACAAAAACCGCCACACCCAGGGCGACGAGGTGTAGCACGGCGGTTTCCTTACAGGCCAACATCATGCCTGCAGCGGCTCCCGCGAAGATCGCCTGCTTTGTACTTTGTCTGCGCCATGCTTTCCATGCGGTCAGGATGAAGGCGAACGAAGCGGCGACAAAGAGCGACTCGTGAATGAAATATCGATCGTAGTAGACGGGCAGCGAGGCGGTGGCTGTCCACCCAGCTGCGATCAGGCACGGCGCCAATCCGAAGAGTTCGACTGCTGCACCAAAGAGCATGAGAGTCATGGTGCCCGCCAGCACCGATGTGACGCGCAACTCCGCTTCGGTCAACTCTCCGAAGGTGTGTGCGCCTTGCGCCCTGACAAGCGGTAACGCGAGTGCGGTCAGAGCTGGTCCGTGGCGATCGACGGGGTCGTAACGGACCGGTTTGCCTGCCAGCGATTGGCCAACGATGTAGGCGTTGACGGCCTCATCGGTGTGCATAGGACGCGCACCGAGCGATTTTAACCGAAGGCCCAAGCCCAGCAGTGCAATGAGCAGAAAACTCCGCCAGCGCATAAACCATATCCTACGCAGGCTTCCCCCACACCTCAACCTCAATGTAGTGGTTCAGCTTGTTGGCGGTATTGCCGTTGCTGTAGAGACGTACATAACGTCCCTTCACTCCTTTGGTATCGATGAGCTTTCCCTGGTAGGTCTCTACGTAGTTCAGGTCTTTGCCGGTCCCGAGCCCAAACTCATTATGCAGATCATTGTTGAAGACCGTGGTCACGCCGGACTTGAAAGAGGGATCATCCGAGACCTGCACGATGACATCGCGATACACCCTTGCCTGAGAGTGGAAGTGCCATACTAGGATCGCGTAGATGTTGGCCGACTTCGCCAGATCGATCTCTACCCATTGCTTGCCCGGCCCCAGCTCGACCCACGATCCTTCATCAGCTGCTTTATCGCCGTCGGTGACCATGTCGAGCGTTCCGGCATTGGGGTTATTGTCGCTCGAGGTGACCTTCTTCCTAGCGGCGAGGTTGATCGTGCCGGCGGGGACGTAGAAATCGGGGCGCTTACCCTTCGCCGGCGGTTCCAGATTTGGTACATTGATGGGCACTGGTGTACCTACAAACAACGGGGGTGGCAGCCTGGTTTTCAGCACAACCTTGTCCTGAGCCATCGCGGCGATGGTGAGCAGTAGGAAAGCGAATCCGAGTGAGAGTTTTATGGGTGTCTTCATCGTGTCCTATGCCTTCACTTCTTCGGGGGTTATGATGAGCTTCTTTTGAGCTTCAATCGCTTCATTGGCCTTGTGGATCACATACTCGCTGCTGAACGCTTCATCAGCTGGACAGTTGAGTCTTGCTGTACCGCGCATCGCGTTGAAGAAGTTCTCCAAGTGAGGCTGGTGCGGCGGTTTGTTGAAGAACACTGGAATGTCGTACTCGGCCAGCTGGGCTGTCTCGCGCACATCCACCTTGGAGGCGTCGTCGGTGGCAGACTGATTCAAGCGGACGTAGCCTTTCTGTGCGAGATCGTCCCATGACACACCGGTAGCTCGCGCTTCGCGATAGATCGCACAGAGGGATGGGTCCTCGGACATTTTGATGGTGCCGTCGTCGCCCATGAAGGTCTCAAAGTAACCCCCGCCTGCGCTGGTGGTCGTCTGCACCTGGTAGAAGGCGCGTGCAACACCCTGAGCCATCGGGTATTCGTAGATCACCATTGCGTTGTCGTACCAATCGTGATTTTTGTAGTAGTCCAGGCCGCCGCTGGCTATCACGGAGGTCGGTGTACCAAGCCACCAGTTGAAGATGTCGATCTGATGGGCGCCAAGGTCAGAGAGCGGACCTCCGCCCAATCCCTTGTACCAGCGCCAGTTGCGGAACTGGTGCATGTCTTTGTAGCCGTACTTCGCGAGCTGTGCGGCAGGGATTTCATACTTCTTCGGGAAACCGAAGTCTTCTTTCACAGCACGGTTCCATTGTGCCTGCGCTGCTGTTACGCGTCCGCAAAACTGCGCCTCGCGCAGCAGACGGTTCAGCGTAAAGAGGTATCGCGGGTTGCTGCGTCGCTGGTGTCCGATCTGCAACAATCGCCCGGTTTCGCGCATGGTCTGCACCATGGAGCGCGCACCTTCGATGGTGTTGCTCATCATCTTCTCGCAGTACACATGCAGCCCTGCCTTGAGGCTGGCGTTCGTCATGGGAGCATGCACAAAGTCAGGCGTTGCGATGACCGCCGTTTGCAAGCCCTTCTCTTTCGAGAGCATGTCTTCAAAATCTTCATAGCCACGAACATCATTGCCGAGCTTCTGCAGGTAACGCAGTCCCTCATTGCGGTGATACTCCCAGATGTCGCAGAGTGCCACGACCCGCACACCTTCGATGTTGAGCAGGGACTCAAGCAGCACCTTGCCCTCTTCGCCGTATCCGACCAGGGCGACCTGGATCACGTCGTGTGGGGACGTCCTGGCTACAGCCGGCTTTGCCTCCGGAGTGGACTTACAGGAGTTGAGTAGAAGAGTGGCGCCGGCCACAGTGGCGCCCAGGAACTCACGACGATTAAGAGGTTTCACCATTTTTTGAGCACCGCAAAGCGATTGTGTTCTGCAAGCATCAAGGCAAACGCGATCAGGCCCAGATGGATTCCGAGATAGGCAACGCCATCCGCTTGGTCGATCAGCACCAGCCCAACCGTCAGAACCACGTAAAGAACCGCTTGCACCAGCAGCGAGATGCGCGTTCCAAGACCGACCAGCAGCATAAAGCCGGAGATGAGTAATGCCGGCCCCAGGATATGGTTGAAGGCCGTCAGCGCAAACTTTGGCAACAGCGGGTCGTGTGAGAACTTGTCCAACAGCGACGGCGGGACCCCCGCATAGTTTGCCAGAGCATACGACTTGACGTTGACATTGACCATCACACCGCTGGCATCCGGCTGACCCGTCGATGCATCGATCAACGGTGTGGCCACGGAGCGGTAGACGCTGAACTTCTGAATGCCGGCGAGCAGGGCACGCAGTCCCAGCCATAAACGGAGCACCAGGAAAGCATAGGTCATGTCCCAAAGTGGCTTTCTTGAGGGATAAACGGTCGATTCAATTGATTCAGTCATTAGCTCATCTTCCATGGACCACGGTATTCCCGCGTCATCAGTTTGGTGGCCTCTGCGTCGCCAAGAATCTTCTCCTGCTTTGCATCCCATCGGATCTTTCGCCCGGTTTCCATTGCGATGCGGCAAAGCTGACCCGGTAGCGCTGAGTGATGACCCACTTCCACCGGGGTGATGGTGGGCTGCCGCGTCCGGATGCAATCAAGGAAGTTCTGCTGATGGTTTGCCGAGGTGTATAACTTCACCTTGCGCAGTTCACGGGGCAGGTACTTCCCAATTTTCCAGTCAGGATTCGAAGCATCGAACGAACCGCGGTCCACATGGACCCAGCCTTCGGTGCCAATCCACTTAGTGCCGCCCTTGATGTCGGGATAGCCACCGGCAATGGTCATGGTGACGTTCTGTGGGTACTTCAGCTCAAAGCGGTACTTCCGCGCGGTGTTCCATATCGCATTGGCAGGCAGTATCTCTCCACTGCCCTCAATCTCCGAGGGGCCGGTTTGATCGAAGCCCAGGCCCCAATGTGCGATATCACAGTGGTGACCGATCCAGTCCATCAGCTCACCGCCGCCTGTGTTGTAGTTCCACCGCCAAACCTTATGGGAGCGCAGCCTCGTGTACGGCTCCATCTTTGATGGCCCAATCCACATCTCGTAGTCCAGCTCCGGAGGCGGGGCAGTCACAAGCAGGTCCCAATCTTTGGTGCCGGGCACAATCTGTTCCAGATCAACCGGCTTCTCCCCGGCAGCCGTTAACGTCGCCATGGCATTCTTTTTGACATTGTCGTAGTCTGCGTTGCCGCCGGGAAGGCCGACTTCAACGTGCGTCACCGTGCCGATAAGACCGTTTCGAACGATCTCTGCCGCCTTCTGGAAAATGGGTTGCGAACGCTGCCATGAACCCATCTGCCAGATGACCCCGTTCTGCTGCACGGCGCGAACGATCGATTGCTGTTCGGCAATCGTATGCGCCAGCGGCTTCTCTCCGTAGATGTCCTTCTTCTGCCGCGCGGCTTCGGTGGCGACGATCTCGTGCCAGTGGTCAGGGACCGCGATCATAACGGCGTCGATGTCGGGCCGCGCGAGCAGCTCACGGAAGTCGTGATGCTGTGCGCAGTCTTCGGTGCCATAAGCATCGTTGATCATCTTCACGGCGTTCGCAAGGTGATTCTTGTCGATATCGCATGCGGCCACCACCTGGCAGTCATCCAGCGCGAGGAACGAATGTGTATTACCCGGTCCTTGCCACCCCATGCCGATGACGCCGATGTTGATCCTGTTGTTGGCTGGCGTTTTCGCTGTCTGCTTAGCCTGCGCTGCGGCGCCGTGGGAAAATGCGGCGGGCAGCATTGCGGCAGCGCCGGATGTCTTTAGGAAGTTGCGGCGATTCATGAGGTACCTCGTCATCTCAAGACCCAATCTGCGTTCCATAGTTGTTTGCACCTTTCTGAATTGGTAATGTCACTGAACTTCTCTGACCCAGATGTTGCGAAAACTGATCGGCAGGCTGGCATCTCCGTGCGCCTGCAGCTTGATCGGGGCGTCGTCGTACTTCTTGTAGAACGGTTTGCCTGCATACAGCGTCTGGCCCTTCAACTCAAAGTGGTTCTGTACGAGCACACCGTTGAAGAAGACGGTCACAAACGCCGGGGACTTGAGCGAGCCGTCTGCGTTGAAGGCGGGAGCGGTCCAGGCGATGTCATAGGACTGCCATTCGCCCGGCTTGCGGTTCGGATTCACCAGCGGCGGACTCTGTTTGTAGATGCTGCCGGCCTGACCGTTTACGTAGGTTTTATTGTGGAAAGAATCGAGCACCTGTAGCTCGTAGCCATCGTCCCCTGGGCCGGTCGAGGCCAGGAAGACACCGCTGTTTCCGCGTGCCTGGTCGGTCCCGGTGATGTTCTCCGGAATACGGAACTCCACATGAAGCTGATAGTTCCTGAAGCGGCGCTTGGTTTCGATGTTGCCGACACCTTTGGCCTTGTTCACTACCATGACGCCGTCCTCCACGAGCCAGCGCGCCGGCGTATGGTCCTGCGCAGAGACCCATTCGTCAAGGTTGGAGCCATCGAAGAGCACGATGGCGTCCGAAGGCGGCTGACCGTAGATTGCTCCCGGGGTGACGATGCGCGGCTCAGGCGACCATATCTCCGTTTCGTGTGGATCCGGCTTTGCCCGAACCCCCTGCTGCTGAGCGCAGAGGTGCGCCGCCATTATGGCGAAGAGGGTGGGGGCGAGCATTCGATAGACGTGGGTTGTCATCTAGACCCACCAAGCCTTGCCGGGTGCTTCTGTGATTACGACGTCGCGCAGGAACTGAACTGCTTTGGTCAAACCTTCTTCGGCTGAGAGCAGGCTGTCTTCGTGTTCAATGGAGAGTACCTTGTCGTAACCGAACATGCGCAATGTGGACACGAACTCCTTCCACCACTCGGCCCCGTGGCCATAGCCGCAAGTGCGGAACATCCATCCGCGGTTGCGTTCATCGTTATATGGCTTTGTGTCCAGCACGCCTGTCCGTGGCAGATTGGCAGGATAGAGCTGCGTGTCCTTGGCATGAACATGGAAGATGGCATCGCCCAGCACACGTATGGCGGCGATGGGGTCGATGTTCTGCCAGAACATGTGGCTGGGGTCGTAGTTGCACCCAATCGTGGGGCCAGCGATCTGCCGAAGACGCAACAGGGTTTCTGGGCTATAGACCACAAAACCAGGATGCATCTCGATCGCAATCTTGACACCACGCTCGGCCGCAAAGGCTGCGCGCTCGATCCAGTAGGGTGCGACGACTTCATTCCACTGCCAGTCCAGGAGATCCAGAAAATCCGGAGGCCACGGGCATGTCACCCAGTTCGGGTGCTTCGACGCGGGAGAGTCCCCGGGGCAGCCCGAGAAGTCCACTACCGTATCCACGCCGAGCTTTTCCGCGAGTAGAATGGTACGGCGATTCACGTCCTGCGCGGCTTTCGCCAGCTCCGCGTTTGGGTGAAGCGGGTTCCCATGGCAACTCAATGCGCTGATGCCGATACCGTGGTCCTGCAGCTTCTGCCGAAACTCCTGCAGTGCACTCGTATTGTCGAGCATCTCCAGCTTGCAGTGCGCGTTGCCGGGATAGTTTCCCGTCGCCAATTCGACCGTGTCGATGGCAAGTGTCTGCAGCTTGCTGAGAACATCGTCCAACGGCATCTGGGACAACAGCGGTGTGAAGACTCCCAATCTCATGTGCGGATCCTTTCTTCTGCTCACCACATCATGCGGCGGGTGAGTACTGCACGGTTTGCCAAACGCCACCTGCAGCGTGGCTGCGCAGAATGGCATCAATGACACAGGTCGAGCGGTATCCGTCCTCGAAGGTGGGCAGGACAACAGACTTTGCCTCGGGCCGGGCGTCCTCGCGGATCCAGGTGTAGGCATCATGAACGATGTTGAAGAAGGCGTCGGCCCATGCCTCCTGATGGCCGCCAGGAAGACGTGTGTAGCGCAGGGCCTCACCCGAGACGAGGCCTGGATCTTTCATCAGGATGGCGTTGGGCTGATCATGCCGTCCGATCCACAGCTCGTTTTGCTTCTCCTGCTTCCATCCAAGTGAACACGTTGATCCGTTCAGCTCCAACTGTAAATCGTTCTTGTGTCCCGGCAACGTCTGGCCAACGGAGAAACAGCCTTTCGCACCGTTCTCAAAGCGAACCAGCACACTGGCGAGATCTTCCGACTGCATGGCCACGGGGGTCCGTTCGCCGCCCGCCTGTTTGGAGAACGCCTCGGTGGTTGAGCCTGCCGCGTAACGCGTTGGAACCACGGTCGTGAGGTCCGCCAGCACCGCGACGATCTTGAGCCCCGATACATGCTCGGCGAGATCGCACCAGTGCGAGCCTATATCGCCCAGAACATTGCTTGCGCCGGCCTTGCTGGGATCAACCCGCCATGTGTACGCGTCGGGGCTGGTGAGGTAATCCTGCAGATAACAGCCGTGGACGAAGCAGAGCCGTCCCGCCTCGTCTCGCGCAATCATTTCGCGGGCCTGCTGCACCAGCGGATTGCCGCGGTAATTGAACGTGACCACGTGCGCAAGACCCGACGCTACAGCGGCATCACGCAATTGCTTGCCTTCCGCCGGGTTCATCGCCAGCGGCTTATCGGAGATGACATGCTTGCCCGCCTGCAGTGCGGCGAGGTTCACCGCCAGGTGGAGATGGTTGGGCGTAGTGTTGTGAATTACCTGAATCTCGGGATCGGCGATGAGCGTGTGAAAGTCGCCGTATGCACGCTCCACCTTGTATTCGCGCGCCTTCTTCTCTGCTGACGCCTGTGACGAACCTGCAATCGCAATCACGTCGATATCACCCAGCCGGCGCACGGCGTCAAGGTGATGCGGCGCGATGAAGCCGGGACCTATCAAACCCATGCCAAGTCTCTTCATCACGTGGTAGCCATTCCCTCTATTTGCCGGGTCCCGGATGCGGGGCCGTGGAACCTTCGGTCAGGCCCAGGGCCCACTTGATTGCCTCGGAGTACATCTTGAGGATGTCGGGGTCCTGCCATGCCTCCTCGGTGTGACCCAGTGTCGAGTAGAAGACACGGCCCTTTCCGTAGGTCTTTGCCCATGCCACCGCGAAGTCATGGTCCGCGCGATGCACGCGAGGATTTTGGAAGTCGAGTTTGGACGCGTCGAGACTCAGCAGCACATTCACCTTGTCACGGGACCACTCCGCCGACGGTTGATATATCTCGTCACGTTTAGTGAACTCCTTGGGAAAGTGCCGCGTCGCGGGGAAGTCCGGAGCCTCATTGATGATCGGCGCATTGAACGTTCCCCAGGGATGCTGATCGAACCAACCGCCGATCATCTCGCCGTACTCAGGCCATTTGTGAAAGGTGTCGAGTGCCGCGTGAATCCCCACGAAACCTTTGCCGTCGGTTTTGATGAACGAGATCATGTCCTGTTGCTGCCGGGGGGTCATCTCCAATTCGCCGGTCGTGCTGGCGAACACGAGTGCGTCGAAGGTATCTAGATTTTTCGCGTTGTTCTTGAGCTTATCTTTGGTCAGCAGTTCTGTGTCCGTACGCAGAGTTGCATCCCACAGACCAGTTTGCTTGCCCATGTCGTACACCGCAGCCATAGCGGCGGAAACCGAATCGTGCTCAAAGCCAGTCGTCTGACCAATGACCAGCACGCGCTTAACCCTTTTGAGTGGGGCAGGCGCTCCACTGGCTGTTTGTGCACTCACGCTTGTGGCCATCAGGAGGCCTAGGAGACAGGCTGCAACCTTCCCGATCGACTTGGGTTTCTGCATCAAGATCACTCTTTCGGAAGAACTAAAGGAAGTTGAGCTCCGAATCACAAGGGACAGTCGTCATACACACTATCTTGAATTCGCCGCTCATGTCTAGAGAATCCGTATATGGTATCGATGTCATATACGATCGAAGAATGTATACCTTCGTCGCAATATGTCTGTCAAGAGCAACGGTGCCAGCAGTTGTACAAGGTATGTGGCGGAACTATCGTGAGGCATCCTAGGCTCTAAATCAGCTTTAACGCATTATTTTAGAAGAAAGACCTGCGTTGAAATGGGAAGATACTGTGGTCCACTAAGGCAAATGCTGTTTGTGCATAGTGACTGCAGCTGCACGAGATGCTTTGTGGAGGATGGGGATGTCGCTTGACAGTGGGATAAGACGACTCGTAACGTATAGCAGAACTTTCATGACAGCGATACCATAAGCGAAATGATTGAAGTTGCGTATGACGTTTTGGTCACGTTAGATAGGTGTTTAGATGAAAATTAGTGGATTTGTCGGATTTTGTCTTCTGGCGATTCTGGGCGTCAGCTCTCCTGCACAGGAGAAAGCTAAGTATCTCGATTCAACCCTTGGGATAGAGCAACGGATCGACGATCTCCTGCCGCGCATGACGACAGAGGAAAAGATTTCGCAAATCTGGGATTCCTGGGGATCGCAAGGTATATCGCGCCTCGGTGTGCCACCGCTGCTCAAAACCGAGGGACTTCATAGCCAATCGTATTCCACAGGCGCCACGATATTCCCGCAGTCGATCGCAATGGCTTCGACCTTCGACCCTACGTTAATCGGCGAAGTCGGCAAGCAAACCGCTGTTGAATCGAAGGCCGCAAATCTGCGGGCTTCGTGGTCCCCGGTTCTCGATGTTGTACGAGACGTGCGTTGGGGTCGCACGGAAGAAACCTATGGCGAGTCGCCGTATCTTGTGAGCCGGATGGGGGTTGCTTGGATCGAGGGCTTTCAGAGCCTCGGCATGATCGCTGTTCCGAAGCATTTTGCGGGCCATGGAGGGCCTGTCGGCGGCCGCGACAGCCAGGATTATGGCTTGTCCGATCGCACCATGAGGGAGATTTTTCTGCCTCCATATAGAGCGGCCGTCGAGGAAGCGCATGCCGGTGGAGTGATGGCCGCCTACAGTTTGTGGGACGGTGTCCCCGATAATGCTTCGATACCGTTGCTGCAGCATATTCTACGGCAAGAGTGGGGCTTCGACGGCATGGTAGTTTCCGACTGCGGTGGGCCTGAGCACTTTATTACCAAACATGCGATTGTGCGGACGCCAGAGGAAGCAGTCGTTCTGGCAGCGGCTGCCGACGTCAATATGGAATGCGGCGCGATGTACAAAACCGCGATGTTGCAAGCAGTCCACGACGGGCTTGTGAGCGAAGCGGAGCTTGACGATGTGGCGCGTCCGACGTTGCGCACCAAGTTCAAGCTGGGGCTCTTCGATCATCCGACTTCGGGCAAGATGATCTGGGACAAATTGCCTGAGTACGACACGACCGCGTCGCGAGCCCTGGCGAACAAGGTGGAGACCGAAGGCGCTGTGCTGCTACGCAACGAACATGTGCTTCCTTTGAGGCACGATCTGAAAACCATCGCGGTGATTGGACCGGATGCGGATGTTGGGCAGACGGGCGACTACTCCCCGAAGCTATCGCCGGGGCAGTGCGTCACGGTGCTGCAAGGGATTCGCTCTCATGCGGGGGCGGGCACAAACGTTCTCTATGCACCGGGGCTGGCTACGCCGGCTTCTACTGATACGAGCAAGTTCGCAGAAGCTGTGGATGCGGCGAAGAAGGCCAATGTTGCTGTGGTCGTCGTGGGCGATAATTCCCGCAACGGCGGAGGAGAATCAACTACCGGAGAGAACATAGATGGTGCTACGCTGGAGTTTCCGGGCGCCCAGCGCGATTTGATCAAGGCGATTTATGCTACGGGAACTCCTGTGGTGTTGGTGATCGTCAATGGAAAGCCATTCACGCTTGCGTGGGAGGCCGAGCATCTTCCGGGCATCCTGGTAACGTGGTACCCGGGTGAAGATGGTGGGAACGCTACGGCTGAGCTGCTTTTTGGAGATAAGAATCCTTCGGGGCATCTCCCGATTACCTGGCCAAGAAGCCCGGCGCAACTTCCGCTGAACTATGATTATCATCCGTCCGGCCGACGTTATAGCTACTATGACATGCCGTTCACGCCACAGTACCGATTCGGGTTTGGGCTGAGCTACACACATTTTGTTTACTCGAATCTCCGCATCCTGCCGAAGGCGGGCGATCCCGGCTTCGTTACCGTGATGGCCGATGTGCAGAACGCGGGAACGCGGGATGGCGATGTGGTTGCTCAACTTTATGTGACCGACAAAGTGGCTTCAGTCAGTACGCCTGTTATTGAGCTGAAAGGGATGCAGAGGCTGCCGCTCAAGGCGGGTGAAGCAGGGACGGTCAAGTTCGAACTCACTCCTTATCAGCTGTCAGTGCTGGATGAGGACATGGTGCGGCGTGTCGAGCCTGGGACGTTTCGCATTCATGTAGGCAATGTCAGTCCGGATGTGCAGACGAACGTCACGGACGAGCGTAAGGCGAAGATCGGCTTCTTTGATCCGGCGGAAGGAATCACTAGCGAGTTCAATGAACCGAAGGCGTATAGCGCGCACTTTTCCTATAAGTTGCAGGCGCCGGAAAAGCCGGAGATTGGACAGGAGTTTGCAGCCGCGGTTGTGGTCAAAAACGATGGAAATCTGACCGATGTTGCCGAAGCGAAACTCTATGACAGTGTTGCGCTCGGATCCTGGAGCTTCGAGCTAAAGCCTGGCGAAGAGAAGTCTCATGTATTTCATGTAGCGGTGTACAAGAGTGGCCAGCTTGCTTTGATCGGAGGAAACCAGATGGTCTCCGCACCGCTCGTGGTCGTCGAATCGCCGGCCCGGCTGGAGTTCAAGAATGAGCACCTCAGTGTGGATGAGAATGCAAACCTACAGGTCACTGCCGATGCCCATAATGTGGGTAGCCTGCCGTATGACGGAACATTCGTGTTGAAGATCGACGGCCAACCGGAAGGTGAGCCACAGCAGTTGAGCCTGCAGTCAGGCGAAGGCAGGAAGGTCATGCTTAGCCACGCATTCTCAGAAGGCGGCCTGCATCATGTGCAACTGGGCAACATGCCTGAGCAACTGATTCAGGTTCCGGGCGGTATAAGTCTTGCACTGCTGAACCCGGTTCTCGACCTTAAGCTGGATGAAGGCAAGGGCGCGGTTGTAAAGAACGAGATCAATGGAGAGGAACTGGCACTGAAGGGTTCGCCTGAATGGGTAAAGGGCAAGGAAGGATCGGGGCTCCGTCCAGCATCTTCATCCTCGATCGACGCAGGCAACGTGCAGCTGTACAGGAAGTCTTTCACGCTGTCTGCGTGGATAAAGATCGATAAGCTTGGCAACGGTGGAAATCTCGCGTTGTTTGGTGGACGCGCTCCCATGGGAGCGGATCAAGACAATACCGGCACGGTGTTGAGTGCGGGCTTGCACGATGGCAAGCTGTTCCTTGGGTTTCAGGGCAGGTCGGCTATAGGCAGCAAGCCTGTTCCGCTCGGGAACTGGGTAAATGTTACTTACGTCTATGACGCGTCATTGCGTAAAGCCTTTCTGTATCTGAATGGGAGTCAGGACCGGGCGGTTGAACTCGAGCCTTATGCGGGTCCTCTTGAGACCATTGGCGATGCTCCCGCGTTGCAGCATGGAGAGTTCGCGATGGATGATATTGCTGTCACCGAAAGCGCTCTAGTGCCGAAGCTGGTTCAGGTTCTTGTGCAAAATGGATTCGATGCGCTTCATGATGGCGAGTATGTGTCTGGTTGGCAGGGCTATACAGGAGTGCTGGACCACCTAAGCTCATCTGCGGTTATCCCGGAGGGTGGTAGTCTGTCGCTCACTATCGATGTGGGAGATAGCAAGGGAATGGTCCTTGGAAGTCAAACTCTGACTCTCAAGCCTGGTTCCGAAAGCTATGCGCTAAAGGCATTGAAGGCGGGTGGTCAAGTGCGCCTGCGCGTCAAGATCGTGTCGAATGCGACTGTTCAGTCGCCCCTGCTGCGAGCTGTCTCATTGTTTGGCTCCGCTGGGGTTGTGCGCTGGAGTACTCCTAAAGAGTGGTCGGTGGGAAGTGCAGGAAATCGCGTTGTCCTGAATGATCCAGCACCATAGTCTTGCTTCGGTTGCTCCTGGGAGTAACGCAGTGCTCGCTCACGATGGATGAAAACGAATGTGCAGTTACTGCTTGAAAAGAGTCGCGATTGCGGTTCCGTGGGTCACGCCGTTCTCATTGATGGCATCTACGGTGACGTAGTAGGTGACATTTCGATTTAGGCTGCGGATATCCAGTGAAGTAGCACCATCATAGACTTGATAATTTTCTGAGAGGTTTTTCGGGGATGTGCCTAGCCGGACGATGTAAAACTCGGAACCGGCAACTGGCTGCCAGTCGATTGTGGCGTGGCGGCCATCCGCGGGATCGACGCTTGCGCGGGGCTGCAGCGGCTGCGCTGGCGGTCTGCCATCTCCAGTCCCAAACACGCGCAAATCGCTGATGGAGAAGTTTGCCCCGTTGGGCGAGTACACATTGCGGATGCGAATAAACCGTGCGCGATGAGCGCGAGGAAGGACTATGTAGTCGTGAGGGGCATCTTCGCCGCGCTTACTCTTGTCGATCAGCGGCGTCCACCTCACATTGTCTTCGGATGACTCGAGCACATAGCGGTATCCTTCGGTGGAACGGCCAAGGGTGGTGCTGCCTTCATCTGCAAAATTTACTTGAATTGCTTGAACTGCTTTGGGCGCGCCGAGATCGACCTTCAGCCATTCTCCTAGATTGGGCGTCTTCGCGGACCACCATGTTCGCACGTCTTCGTCCACAGCTTTCTCTGCTTCGTGTCCTTCGAGGACGGAAGATGCTGTGACGGGTTTTTTGCGAGACAGTAACATCCAGCCTACCAAACCGCGATCGCCGGAAATGAAGTGAGGATAGTCTCCAAGATAGGTATCGGTGACCAACTCGCCATTCGCGGTGAACGATGCTGGAAATAATCCCAGCCGGCGCTCGAACATGTGACGTACTGAGATGGTCATCGTTGCGACGTGCCAGAGTCGGCCATCTAGTCCAAAGGTGGTACTGCTATGTCCGGCGCCTGTAATGAATCCTGTCGGCTTGAAGGAGAATGGGCTGTTTGTCGCGTAAACAAATGGGCCCATTGGGTCTTTTGCGACGAGAACTCCGTCGCCGTAGGTCTTGAATTGTGTTCCTGGAGAGGCGTACTGGAGGAAGTATTTTCCGTCGTGCTTATTGACCCACGATCCTTCGATATACGGTTCTTTCTTCACTTGTTCGTTCTCATCGCCAGGAACTTCCCAGCCTCGATTGTGGGGATCACGGCTGGATGGTATATCCGCCGTGTTTTTTACCTGGAAGCCATGATCGGGATCCAACTCAGCCACATGCAGTGACTCTTTGCTGGAGACGCCGTAGTACATGTAGACCTTATGGTCGTCGTCGAGGAATAAATCGGGATCGCCGTAAGACCTTCCGAAATCGGCTGCTTCGGACCATTTCCCCTGGGCCGGGTCGTCGGTGACATATAGCTTGTGAGAGCTTCCGGTAGTTAGATAGATTCGGTTTTTTATGACGATTGCGGTTGGGGCATAGTCTTCAACGTCGTAGTCGGCCGACTTCACGAAGCTCCATTGCAGCAGGTCTTTGGAGTGCCAGTAGCCACCCGATTTCGATGGGAAGAGCCAGTATTCGTTGTGGAAGACAACTAAGGTCGGATCCGCCGCTTCGCGCCGGCTCGGTGTCTCGAGACGAAACCGGTACGGAAGATTCATTGGGTTGCAGTAGGTATTATGGCGAGCGAAACCATTAGGGGATTGAGCTATGGCGCAACCTGACGCAACGCAAAAGAGTAAAGCTGAAGCAGCGGTCCTAAACTCTCGCCGAGGTGAGGTCATCATGTCAGTTTCTCCTAGACGGTAATGGTATCGCAACCATATACTCAGTGACGTAGTTTTCTTCGGGTGCTGGTAACCGGACAGGTAGCTGATACCTGGTTTCGTTGCACTCTGCGGGGCTCCCCGCACACAACTGTAGCGTAGGTTCGAACCGGGGAGGATGGCGCAATCATGATTGGTTCGAAGACATTTTGGAAGCTTTCGGTCTCGTGCTGTGTAGCTGCGATTCTGGCGGTGTGTCCACGCGCAGCGCAAACACAAACGTCGAAGGCAGACTTTGTAAAACAGTTGTCTTCGTATGACGTCGTCTGGAATGAGCCGGGGAAAGGATCCGCCGATTCCATGCCCCTCGGCAATGGAGAGATTGGCCTCAATGTGTGGACGGAGCCCAATGGAGACCTCCTCTTCTATATAGGAAAGACGGACGCGTGGAGTGAACATCCCCGTGCTGAGACGGGGTTGATGAAGGTTGGGATGGTGCGCGTCTCGCTTTCGCCGAACCCTTATGTGGCGGGAAAGTCACTGGTGCAGACGCTCAAGCTGCATGAGGCTGAGATTGAGGTTACGGAGGCGAAGACATTGCTGCGCGTGTGGGTGGATGCGAATCGTTCGGTGATCCATATCGAGATCCATAGCGATCAGCCCTTGAAGATGAAGGCCGAACTCACGCCGTGGTACACCGAAGCCGATAAGATCGCCCTTCCAACGGTCTTGCAGGGCCAGAAGGACCAGGTGGCGTGGTTTCACCGCAATGGCGCTGGTTCGGATCCGGGGGTCTTGAACTGGACCGTCGGCGCAGTGATGAAGGGTGACGGTCTGGTGAACACGAACGCGGTGACCTTGGAATCGGCTGATGCAAGGACCTCGCAAGTTCTATCGATTTATCCGTTTTCGGCATCAGAACCGGACACGAACGACTGGCTATTACAGGTAGAAAAGGCTGCAGCCGAGACAGACACAGTGACGTTGAAGAAGGCCTTCGATGCCCATGTAGAGTGGTGGAACCAATTCTGGGGACGGAGTTGGATCTTCCTGAGCGGGGGCGCGGAAGCGACGGAGGTGACGCGCGGCTATATTCTGCAGCGCTTCGTGACCGCATGTGCGGGGCGCGGTAATTACCCGATCAAGTTCAACGGCTCTCTGTTTGTTGTCGATAACCCTGCCGACAATTCGAATACTAAAAATTCACCGCGTTCAGTAAGCGCCAACTATCGAGCGTGGGGTGGGCAATATTGGTTTCAGAACACGCGTGCGATGTACTGGCCGCGCCTGATGGCCGGTGATTTCGACGAGATGCAGCCGTTGTTCAAGATGTATGCCCAGGAGATTAAGCAGAATGCTCCGTCTGTCACGAAATTTTACGGACACAACGGATCGTATATCGCTGAGACGGCGGCTTTCTATGCGACGGTCCAGAACCTGAAGCTCAAGCCTGTCGGCAAGTTCACCGACTACTACTTCACGCCGGTACTCGAACTCAGCATGATGATGCTGGATTATTACGACTACACCGGCGATAAGACCTTTGTTCGGGAGACCCTTGTGCCGGTCGCTACAGCAGGGCTTACATTCTTCGAACAGCACTTTCCTCATGATGCTCAGGGAAAATTGGTTCTCGATCCTGATAATGCGATCGAGATGTACTGGATGGCGCACAATCCGGCGCCCGATATTGCGGGGATGCGCGCGATTATTCCCCGGCTGCTTGCTCTGCCCGACGGGATGGTGGATGATGCGACGCGCAACGATTGGAAGAAGCTTCTGAGAGAGTTGCCGAAGCTTCCGCAAGCCATGGTGAAGGGTGAAAAAGTGCTTCTGCCCTATGAAGGAGAGCAGACGATGAAGAATGGAAACAGCGAGAACCCCGAGCTTTACGCTGTCTATCCGTTTCGCCTGTATGGATTGGAGCAGCCGGACCTCAATGTGGCGCTTAATACCTGGAAGGCTCGGAAGATTAAGACAACAGGGTGTTGGGTACAGGACCCGATCCAGGCGGCGATGTTGGGGCTCACCGATGAGGCTCAGAAGGATGTCACTTTCGATCTCACACGCAAGGATCCGCGGCTGAAGTTTCCTGCGTTCTGGGAGCGTGGGCACGATTATATGCCGGATGAGGACAACGGGGGTAACGGCGAGAATGGTCTGCAGGAGATGTTGATGCAGATCAATGGCCGGCAGATCACGCTGTTACCGGCTTGGCCAAGGGACTGGAATGCGAAGTTCAAACTGCATGCGCCGTATGAGACGACTATCGAAGGACGTGTTGTCACAGGTAAGTTGGTCAATCTCAAAGTGACACCCGAGACACGCAAATCTGACGTCAAGATTACCGGTAGGAACAACGGCCTAGCCGAGGTCAATCAACTGTCAAGAGAGCTGCTGGGAGCGATCGTACGAACAGCGGATTCAGTTGGGCAACCGTAGACAACATAAGCGTATATATAGCCGAAGTGCTGAGGAATAAAGATGATGTCGAATCCACGTTCACGCAGAGATCTGTTGTTGATGGGAACAGCTGCCGGCGCCGCCGCGTTGATGGAGTTGCCTCTTGCTGCGCAGTCCCGGGGTGCCGGCACCTCGCTTATCATTGATGTGAAGAATCACGGAGCTGTTGGAGATGCGACGGCGGACGACACCGTCTCCTTTCAGCGAGCCCTGGATGCGGCTGGTGCTCAGGGGGGCGGAACTGTCTATGCACCCCCGGGGCGTTACCTCTTCAAGGGAACGCTGAACGTGCCGGTTGGGGTTATCTTACGAGGGTCGTTCGCATGCGTTCCTTCGCATACCGGGCTTCGCGACCATGGGCAGCCGAAACCTGGTGAAGATGGTACTGCATTCTTTGTGACGGCAGGACGCGGCAATGAACAGGGAACTGCCTTTCTCACTCTGAATACGAACAGTTCCGTATGCGGGCTCACGATCTACTATCCGGAGCAGATCGCTGACAATGAGCCTGAGCCTTATCCATGGACGATTGCGATGAGGGGTAAGAACCCGGCCGTTTTCGATGTGGAATTATTAAACCCTTATCAGGGTATCGATGCGAGCCAGAATGAGCGCCACAACATTCGGAATATCACGGGCCAGCCACTAAGGCGAGGCATCTGGGTTGACGCAATTTACGACATTGGGCGAATCGAGAATGTACACTTCAACCCCTGGTGGAGCTCGGATCGCAAGCTATTGAATTGGCAGATGACCCACGCGGAGGCTTTTATCTTCGGGCGTGCCGATTGGGAATACGTTCTCAATACATTTTGCTTTGCTTACCGTGTTGGATATCGTTTTGTCCAAACCTCTACAGGCGGATGTAATGGGAACTTTCTCGGCATCGGCGCTGACGATTGCAACCGCGCGGTGTTGGTGGAGCAAGCTGCGGAGTTTGGTCTGCTCATTACGAACGGTGAGTTTACATCGTTTCAAGGGGACGATCCCACGATGATCGAGGTATCTGAGGCGAATGTGGGTGTGGTGCGACTAAGCAACAGCGCCTTCTGGGGACCCTGCAATCAGATTGCGAAGATTGATGGATATGGCACGGTGGGCTTCAATGACTGCACGTTTGTGCAATGGGGAGGCAAACAGAAGGACCGTCCGGCGCTTCAGGTCAACTCGGGAAGCGTGGTGGTGAGCGGATGCGAGTTCCGTAAACCGCTCAGGCACATCGTTCTTGGTGCCAACGTCGAACGAGCTGTGATCACAGGCAACTTGTTCGCCGGGCCCGCGCAGATTGAAAACGCGTCTAAGAGTG